>CALOBW010000029.1:0-4306 GCA_942491525.1 uncultured Thermodesulfobacteriota bacterium | reverse complement strand
AGTCGTTAGGCACGACGGTGTTGATAACCTTCTCCGAGCCGTTCAGGAACACCATCTGCGGCGGGTTGTCCTTTTTTGACAGCGGGTACAACTTGAGGTTGTTGCGGATGTTGTCCGAAGCAGCCTTGATCCCTTTGTCTAGGTAGCCGCGCATGAAGACCCACACGCCGTAGGTGTTCGACTGCACCACAAAATAGCCATCAGGGACCTCGCCCTCATAGCCCGGAGGCAGCACCAGGAACTTACCGCCCTTGCCCTTATCGGGGCCGGCCATGCCCAGATCTGTCTGGTAGAGGAAGGCCATGTCGTCGAGGATGCCCAACATCCGGGGCGGCAAATCGATGACCGTGGGGCCGTCTCTTTTAAGGATCGAGCCAGCCCATGGCGTACATGGTCGAGGTATTTGCGGTCAGCCACAGCGACTTGGAGTCCAGCAGCGTGTCATAGATGATGACCTTGTTGCAGGCATCGACACCAAAGGCTATCTGTCCTTCCTTGATCGAATACATCGACATGACCGGGATGCAGTTCATAAATGCTTCAACCGCCCTCGAGCGGTCGAGATAGTCATATACAGTAGCGACCGTTTCATCTGTCGGTACGCCATCGAAGTACTCGAGCGTGCCGATGGAAGTCTCTGCTCCTCTCTCTCTCTCTCTCTCTCTCTCTCTCTCTCTCTCTCTCTCTCTCTCTCTCTCTCTCTCTCTCTCTCTCTCTCTCTCTCTCTCTCTCTCTCTCTCTCTCTCTCTCTCTCTCTCTCTCTCTCTCTCTCTCTCTCTCTCTCTCTCTCTCTCTCTCCCCCCCCCCCCCCCCCCCCCCCCCTCGCCCCCTCTTATCTCTCTCTCTCTCTCTCTCTCTCTCTCTCTCTCTCTCTCTCTCTCTCTCTCTCTCTCTCTCTCTCTCTCTCTCTCTCTCTCTCTCTCTCTCTCCTCTCTCTCTCTCTCTCTCTCTCTCTCTCTCTCTCTCTCTCTCTCTCTCTCTCTCTCTCTCTCTCTCTCTCTCTCTCTCTCTCTCTCTCTCTCTCTCTCTCTCTCTCTCTCTCTCTCTCTTTGTCCGGTGCCGTAATCGAAACCGGGATATCGATCGTCATTTTCATCTTGGGGGGATCTGTAGTCATTATCTTTCTCCTTTAACAGAATATTTGGAACGGAAATTGTTATCTTCCCGAATATACATAAAACCTTGGGTAGCTGTCATTACCAATTTTGGTTGGTTCTTTTTGTTCGCGTGTACCAAAACCGATTTCTCGAATCAACATTCCTGCCATGTTTCGGTTCCTAAATACCTGGCGGGTCTTATTTCACGATGCGAGAGCAACGGGTTCATTGGCATCCGGTAAGGTTAATTAATGTAGGAATATTGTTTGCAGCTCGTATTCAGCCGCAATCAATACCAGCATTCATCTCGTTTTGCCTGCAGTTATACCCAGGCATTGAGCTGCGCGGTTAAATGCGACAGTTCAGTGTCTGGGATAGCATAGATACCCACGCTACAGCCAGATCGATTTGCCCGGTGAGGAAAACCTATTCAGCTTCCCATGCTTCCGCTATGGCAGCTGCGACCAGCTCAGCATTGGCTTCATCGATCAATTCGGCTGCCAGCAGGGCCGCCGCGGCATCCGTGTAAGCAGCATCAATTACGGCTTCAGCTTCGGCGATGATTTCCTCGTCCTCGTCGATTAGATCGGCGGCCTCATCCATAATCTCAAAATCGTCCTCTTCGCTCTCGTAATCCCCTTCAATGTCATCCGCATCGGCCAATTCGGCTGCCACCTCAATCGTATCCACTTGATCGAGCTCATCCAGAACAGCGGCGACTTCTACATCTTCAGCGGCATCGACAACCAGTGCATCTTGCAGCACGATGACCGCAGCCTCAAGGTCCGCATCCGTCAGATAACCCGCATTGGCCAGCGCTTGAGCAACTACAGCATAAGTAGTCATGAAAAATCTCCTTTAATTTTGTTTAGCTTGTTTGTCCAATAGACAGAAACGGATGAGTTAAAACAGTGCCCACCCGCTTCTATCCGATTGGATTAATTTCAGTCGTCAGTGGTTCCAGCGACGACATCAGCTGCCGCGGCCACGTCTCCATCCGCATCAGCGGCAACGGCAGACTCGCCCGCAACCACATCGCCGGCATCATCTGTCACCGCGCCAGCGGTGTACTGCGCGATCTGGCCTGAGAGCTCATCGCCCACGGTCAGGGTGACCACGTTGGCGCTGTAGCCGGACATGCTGTTCACGGCACTTTCGCTGTAGGTATCTTCCAGCATCAGCAGGATGCCAGAAGTATCCGGGGACATGGCTTCGCCGATCTCTTCCAGGTCATCTTTGGGGATGACGCGGTCCAAATGACCAGCCACGCCACCGACAGCAGCGCCGCTGGCGGCCAAAGCCAGCACGCCGACGGGGCCGCCGATCAGGCCCAGCAGGCCGCCGACCGTCCCACCGATGACCGCCCCCCAAACACCATGACCCGGTTCGTGGATGTGAACTTTGCCCTTGGCGTCCTGCTCGACAATCGCCTGGGCTACGATCTCATAGCCCTCAAAAGCACCTGCGGATTTGGCATCCTTGAGGTTCTTTTTGGCGGTGTCCTGTCCATCGAAGACGAAGGCCAGGATGTTGTATACGGCTGCATTATCACTATCGTTACTCATGGTTAAAACTCCTTTATTGATTTGAATATCTCGAACTGAGATTGGTTGAAACGAACTTAACATCGATTGTCAGGCGGTAAACTCCAATATTTCCTTGAGTGACCCGTGAGGCTCGCGAAACTGCGTAATAGGGGTGGGTAGGCGCATTTGCGTCTGCGGCGGGTCACTTGGTGGATGCCTTTATTTGACCAGCTCGATCTCTCCGACCTGCCAGCTCTTGTCAAAGTAAGCCTGTAGCGGGCTGTAGAGACGCAAGATTGTGAACCAACCTTTGCCGGGCACGGTCTGGATCCAGTTGCTCTCCTTGCCTTTGGGCGCCTCCGGGGCAAAGTAGATGTCAAAAGAGCCGTTGGCGTTGGGGACTGCGGCTGGTGAAGGGTACGATTGGCTGCCTGCCCGCGGGTAGCGCTGCGGTGCGCGCAGCATGGAGCGGGTCTGGTTGTCATAGACCGTGAACGACCAGAAGTTGTTCTCCGGGATGTTGGGCGGCAGCGTGCACTTGTAGGTCTTGCCGCCGTCAAAGTACTTCTTGTCGCTGTCAACGTCGGCGATCAGGTACTGCGAGCCGACGTCGGTCAGCCGCATGCACATGGCTGGGGTAACCCCGGTGGCGATGGCAAAGAAGCCAAAGCGGGCGTTGAGCATGCGGTAGCCGGTTGGCGGATAAGGCTTGATGCCGTCCTTGGTCACGGCCGGCGGCGGCGTTTCATAGTTGTAGCCGCCCTGCCAGAGCATGTTGTACCAGGCCGAGCCCGGATAGAAGCCCCAACCGTCTTTCTCGGTGAAGCGCCAGTTGAGTGCGCGTCCGGTGGCGCAGGCCACATTCGCAGCGTCTTTCAGGATCTTCTGCATGCGCTTATCCGGCTTGAACTCCTTGCCCTTCACGATGCCGATGGCCGCGAACGAGCCCACGATCTCCTTCGAGATCACGCCACTCGGTTCCTCCTGGACGATCTCGTTAAGCATGTCAAAGTAGGTGTGGTCGCTGGGGGGAAGCGTGTTGATGGCCAGCCCCGTTCCTTCGACATAGTTGACCGGTTTGATCTTCGCGGGCTTGCCAGCCTGCACCCCGCCTTCGAGCAGCGTGGCGATGCTGGTGCCATAGCCGCCTGGCGTGTAGGGGTAGATCTTGAGGCGCTCTTTGATGATCTCGACGGTGGGCTTGGGGTCGTTGTCCGTGAGGAAGCTGCGGCCGAAGGCCATGACAAAGTTTGAAGTGGTCGAACCACGTGGTAGCCGCTGTCGGGCAGCGGGCCGTCGTAGCCTGGCGGCAGCAGCAAGAACTTGCCGCCCTGCCCGCGATCCGGGCCCGGCCGGCCAAAGTCGATCACGTGTTGGAACCAATAGTCGTCGAAAAGGCCGAGCGCATCCGGCGGTGTCTCGACGACCATCGGTCCAGCTTTGAGATCGATGGTGAAGATATAGTAGACGGTGTCGGCATTGGCGGTCAGGAAGAGGGATTGGGAATCCATCAGATTCGGCCAAATGATGCAGCCGCCGTTGTCCTCGGCGCCCGCTTCGAGCAATCCCTTGTGCATCGCCTTCAACGACGCCAGTTGGTAGCCGTTCATGTAGGCGTCGAGCGCACGGGTGAAGTCCAGGTTGTCATAGACTTTCTTTACGGTTTCGTCCGAGGGCGCTCCG
>CALOBW010000028.1:0-2223 GCA_942491525.1 uncultured Thermodesulfobacteriota bacterium | reverse complement strand
AGGCCGAACTGCTCGGCCATGCCGATCAGGAGCGCGCCCTACGGCCAGCTCTGGTGATCGAGCCCATGCCGCCGACGATCACCACCACCAGCGAGGCCAGGAGGGGACGCACGTCCTCGCCCGGCGCCGGGATCGAGAGGAAGGAGCCGCCGATCACCCCGCCGAGCCCGGCCAGCCCCGCCCCGATGGCGAAGGTGAGCGCGAAGACGAGTTGCACGTTGACCCCGGTCGCTGCCAGCATGGCCCGGTCGTCGACGCCAGCGCGGATCATCATCCCCACCGCCGTGCGGTTCAGGAAGAGCCAGAGCGCCACCCCGATGACGACGGCGATCAGCAGCACGAAGAGGCGGTAGGAGTTGTAGACCTTGACCCAGGGCATCGGGGTCGCGCCGAAGAGGAAATCGGGCACCTCGAACTGGTAGGTGGTGCCGGACCAGATCGCCAGCATGAGGTCGGCCATGACGATGGAGATGCCGATGGTGACCAGGGTCTGGCGCAGCTCCTCGCCCTCCATGCGCCGCATCACCAGGGTCTGCAGCGCCAGCCCGAAGACCGCGGTGGCAAGGAAGCCCGCCGCAACGCCGACGAACCAGTTGCCGCTCCACTCCACGACATCGTAGCCGATATAGGCACCCAGGAGCGCGATGGCGCCGTGCGCCAGGTTGACGTTGCGCATCAGGCCGAAGACCAGGGTGAAGCCGCTGGCCACCACGAAGTAGAGCCCGGCCAGGGTGAGGCCGTTCAGGAAGGTCAGCAGAAAGAGCCGCACGTCGCGGCCGGCGCGCACGTCCATACTGACCGCCCCGGCAGCGATCACGCCGATGACCAGCAGGCCGACAAAGGCCCAGACCATATGGCGCGCGTTGGCGGTCACCTGCCCCCCTTACCCTGCATCGAGATCCCGCCTAGATGGCCACGCGGCCGCGCTCGGCCTGCATGTCGGGGCTGCGGTGAAAACTGCCATCCTTCATCACCGCCAGGATGCGCTCGCGATCCTGCAGGATGCGGATGTTGGCCACGGGGTCGCCGTCGATCAGCAGCATATCGGCCAGATAACCGGGCTTGATCTGGCCCAGCTCGCCCGGCCGGCCCATGATCTCGCCGCCATAGCGGGTGGCCGAGATCAGCGCCTCCATCGGCGTCATGCCGACCAGGTCGACCAGATACTCCAGATCCTTGGCGTTGGTGCCATGGGGGATCCAGGCAAAGCCATAGTCGCCGCCCGGCAGCACCTTGTGATAACAACCAACCAATCTAACAATTTCAGTGAATCTGAAAACCGAACCAAAGAAACAATCGAAAATTTGAAAAACCAAACAATTTATGACAAATCGCATACCATGTTGCCCAAAAAGTTGTATGAAAAGGAAATTTTACCATCAGCTGAAAAAAGAAAAGATCTGAGCACTTTGGGAAAAGAAAATTCCGACCCGCTATTAAGATCGGAAGGATCTCTGAAAACTGAGAGCATCGTTGAAGGGGTTGGCCTATCGGAGAATGAGTTGAGGGCACTGCACGCAAATCAAAGGCAGGAAATTGAACAGATGCACAGGAATATGAACTCAGTCGTAATTGCCTCTGCCGAAGACGGGGGCAAGAGCATTAGTTTAGGGGAACTATTGGCGCTTCATGAGCAACAAAAACAGGCAATAGCAAATGCGGACGACTTTGATGAAATCGTGATCCCAGCTTTAAAGGAGGGTTATGCTGGTCTTACGAGGACGGATCTAATCGAACTTCATAAGCAACAACGGCTTGATATAGAAAATGTCCAAAATTGGGATCAAATCGTGATCCCGGATTCTGAGGATGGTTACCCGGGTCTTACTTGGGACGAAGTGGCCACGGTCCAGGAGCAGCAGGCCGACGACATATCGGAAATGGCTGCAGATCCTTATGACCTTGCCGCCCCTTATCCGGAGGACGGAGGCCCTGATATGACCGTGCAAGATTTAAAGAATTTGCATATGAAACAATCAGTTAACTAAGAAAACCAACCTAAAGTACAACAAAACGAAAAGGAGGAACCGCTATGAATAAGAAAAATACAACGACCCTACTGCTTTGCATGTTGGTGCTGGGAAGCCTAATCTTTTTGCCTGCAATGGCAAGTGCAGATGTAGACGTCCCTATCTGCAGCATTGGAAGAATTGGTGTCGACCCGCGATTTGAAGGCCCTCCAGTGCAGCTTGACGACCAATCCGACGTCAATTGGACGGGGAA
>CALOBW010000027.1:0-10941 GCA_942491525.1 uncultured Thermodesulfobacteriota bacterium | reverse complement strand
CCAAAAGCAGGAAGAAGCAGAGACCCACGATCAGGGTCGGCGGCAGCGCGGCAATCAGCAGTTTGCGCGGCGAGATGCCATGTTTGAAGTAGCGGCGCAAAATTGACTGGCCGGCCGGATTGGGCGCATTGGCGATCACGGTCAGCCCGCCGCCGGTCACCGCGCCGGCCACCACGGCGTAACGCATCTCGGGGGTGAAGCCACTGACCAGGGTGCAGAGGTAGGTCACGGCGGCGTTGTCATTAAAAGCCGTCAGCAGGACACCGCCGAGCATCAGCGGCAGTTCATCAAGACTGCTGAGCACCGGCGAAATCCACCAGCCCTGCAGACCGGCATGGATCACAAGCCCGGCCAGAAAAAAACCCACCATCAGCGGCGGCTTCAAATTGATGCGGTTCTGCAGTGGCGAGGTCACCTGCGAGAATCCCAGTAAGAAGAGAAAGCCACCGATGAAGAGCACCGGGTGGTGGGCGTTGATGATGATCCAGAGCAGAAAGAAGAGGTGCCAGACCATCATCCAGTAGGGCACCCGGTCCGCGCGCCGGTCCCAGTCGGGATCATGATAAGGCGGCTGCTCGCCGGCCGGCAGCAGCCCAGGCACAGCCTTGCGCATCTCATCGCGCTTGACCCCTTCAAAATAGTTGCTGATCAGCTCCCTGACCTGGTAACGCTCCAGCTCGTCATCACTCAGAGAGAGCATGGCCCTGTACTCGATCTCGTCGCGGATTCCGTCACAGGCGTTGGTGAAGCGCTCCACAAAGCCGAGCTCACGGTTGACGTTAAGCTCCAGTTCATCCAGGCGCGCAATCAAGCTCTTGCGATCCAGGAAGCGGCGCAGGATGTAGCCCTGAGCCACCCTGCGATCATAGACCTCCTCCAGCTGATCAAGTTCGCGTCTGAAGAGCAGGAAGTAGCAGCTGTTGGCCAGGAGAATGCCCAGCAGCGCCTTCCAGCCAAAGCTGCCGAACATGAAGATTGTGTCCCAGTGCCAGACCCGCGCCACCATCAGCACCGGTGGCGCGGCAAAGCTGGTCAGGGTGGCGCCCACCGAGATGTTGACAAAGAGCAAGGCTATGGTGGCATATCTGAACTTCTCGCTGGGCCTTAGATCGTAGAACTTCTCGGCCAGCAGATAGGCCGAGATGGTCATGGCGGCCGGTTCGGTTATCAGCGAGCCCATCAGCGGACCGATGGTCAGAATCACCAGCCACCAGGCCTTAAGGGTTCCGCCGATCAGGCTGGCCATCTTCCAGAGCAGCAGCTCCGAAAACTTGATGATGGGCCGGCTGGCGGCCACGGTCATGATCACAATCACAAACATGGGCTCGATATAGCTGACCCCATGGCTCAGATAGCTGGAGGCGGTCTGCCAGTCGTAGAAGAAGGTGATGGTCAGTACCAGGGCCACGGCCCAGATGCCGAAGACCGCCTCGGTCTCGCCCAGAAAGTGCAGCAGGCCGGCCGGCAGATTGACGGCATCCGCGGCAACCTCCCCGCGCTCGATGCGTTCTGCCTGGCGCCTATCCAGATAGTGGGCCAACTCCAGCAGGCGGCTGGTCAGGAAGGTGTGGATGATGGCCAGCAGAAAGATCAGGCTGGCCATCAAGTTAAAAGGCTCCTGGGTAATGCGGTGACCGATGATGGCCCGCACGCCGACCAGGCCGGCATCGTTATAACTGCTCAGGGCGCGCGGAAACTCAACAGCTTCGGCAGCCATCAACGGGGCACACATGCCAATCAGAATGAACATTGCGGCCAAAGTTCTGTACATGGACTATCTGCAGTTAATAAACCCGCCGTCCACCGGGATGGTGGCGCCGCTGACGTAGTTGCCGGCCCGCGACGAGAGGTAGATGACCACGCCGGCCATGTCCTCGGGCTCACCGATGCGACCCAGCGGAATGCCGGCCTTGATGAAATCACCGAAGCTGTTAAGGGTGGCCTCCATCATCTTGCTCTCAAAGGGGCCGGGAGCCACGGCATTGACCGTAATCTTATCCGGCGCCAGCTTCTTGGCCATGGTGCGCGTCAGGTGGATCAGGGCCGCCTTGCTGGCTGAATAGGAGTAGGTTTCAAAGGCCGGAGCGTGCAGGCCGTCCACCGAGGCGATATTGATGATGCGTGCCGGATCGCCCGCGCTGGCAGACTGCTTCAATTTTGGCAGCATCTCACGACTCAGGAAGAAGACCGTCTTGACATTCAGATCCATGACCTTGTCCCAGCCGAACTCCGGGAAATCCTCCATCGCCGATCCCCAGTTGGCGCCGGCATTGTTGACCAGGATATCGAGCTTCTCTTCCGGAAACCGGCTGACAAGCTCATTGATGCCTTCCAGGGTGGAGAGGTCTGCCGGCATGGAGATGCACTCGCCGAAGCTGGAGAGCTCGGCGGCCATGGCGTCACAGGCATCCTTCTTGCGCGAGGTGATGTAGGTCCTGACCCCATGCTCCACAAATCCGCGGGCGATCATGGCCCCGATCCCGCGCGAACCGCCGGTCACCAGGGCAACCTTACCCTTGACTGAAAACAGATCCTTCATAAGACCTCCTTATCAACATTACATAGCGTCAATTGTAGCACACCTGGACCAAATTAACAGCCAGCCATTGCGAAACAACATTCATTCCATTAACTTATAAACACCGTCAGATGACAGCGTCCAGAGAATTTATTTGAGGAGACTCCATGCTGAGCAAGCTTTCATCCATGCGCCTGGCCATCAGCCTGATGCTGGTCATCGCCTTTGCCTGCGTCCTGGGAACCCTGATTCCACAGCATGAGGAGGCCCTGGAACAGCATCTAAGTGCCGACGCTTACCGCGCCCTGACCATGCTGGAGCTGGATCAGGTCTACACCTCGCGCTGGTTTCTGGGCCTGGTGGCTCTGCTGGCCCTCAACATCCTGCTCTGCACGCTCAAAAACTACAAGGAGTCGCGCTACCTGATCAGGGAAAAGACTCCGCCCATTCCGGGCAGGCGCAGCTACCACGCCGTCCGCAGCGACAAGCTGCCCGAACTGATCGAAAAACTAAACCGGCACTTTGATCAGGAGTTCGATCCCGACCAGACAGCCATGCTCTACTACAAGCGCAGCGAACAGCCGCGCCACCTCTCGACCATCCTGCTGCACCTCTCAATTCTGCTGATCATCCTGGGCATGGGTATGCGCAGCTTCGGCATGGAGGGTTTCACAGTCATCTTCCCCGGCCAGGAGACCAACACAATCCAGCTCAGCCCCGGTACTCATGAGCTGGGTTTTATGATGCGCTGTGAAAATTTTACGGTTGAAACCTATGAAAACGGCATGCCCAAGGAGTTCCGCTCGGTCCTAAGCTTCTGGGACCAGGGCCAGCTGCTGCTGAAAGATGAGCTGCTGGTCAACCACCCCATCTCATTCAGGGGGCTGCGATTCTACCAGTCGGGCTATCAGGGCGCAGCCGCGGCCCAGCTCAGAATCAGCGCCCCCAACCTGCAGGAGGAATTCACCATCAGCGCCGGGCAGACCAAAACCATCAGCGACCGGATTCAGATCCACGCGGTCAAGATGTCGCCCAACCTGATGGAGATGGGACCGGCCGTACAGCTGGAGATTATCACCGACAATAGCCCTGAGCGTCTGATCCTCTTTCAGGACATTGAGCTGATCAGGCAGGCCCGGCCCAACATTCTGCAGCTGGCGCCCAGCTTCGACCCTGACCTGGTCCCGCCCTACCACTTCGAGCTGCATGGCTTGACTCCCGTCTACTCGACCGGCATCACGGTCAGCCGCGACCCCGGCATGCCCGTGACGGCCGCCGGCGCCATCGGCCTGCTGGCCGGCATCATGCTGACCCTGCTGATGCCGCGCCGCGAAACCTGGGTCGAGATCAACTTCGGCAGCATCGCGGTTGCCTCAGAGCGCAACTGGCTGCCGGCCACCCCGCCGGCCAGGCTGCAGACAATTATCAATGACCATATCGTGGAGGGCCTATGAACACATCCATCCTGGGTCTGGCAACATTTCTCTATCTCGGCGCCTTCACCCTCTACCTCCTGAGTCTGATCATGGACCGCACCGCGCCGCGCAAACTGGGCCTCTGGCTGACAACCATCACCTTCAGCCTGCATTCGGCCGGCATCCTTCTGCGCTGGATCGAATCCTACCGTCTGGGCTTCGGCCACGTGCCGCTGGCCAACTTCTACGAGTCACTGATCTTCTTCGCCTGGGCCATCATCCTGATGCACCTCTACCTGGAAACATCCGGCCGCGCGCGCAACCTGGGCAGCTTCACCTGTCTGGGTGCCTTCCTGATGATGGCCTACGCCTCCTTCGCACCCAACATCAGCAGCCAGATCCAGCCCCTGATCCCCGCCCTCAAGAGCAACTGGCTGACCACCCATGTGCTGACCTGCTTCCTGGGCTACGCCGCCTTCTTCATCTCGGCCATTCTGGGCATGCTCTACCTTTTAAAAGACAGCAGCCGTTTCATGCCGCCCGCCCAGACCCTGGATGAGCTGCTCTATCACAGCGTGACCTTCGGCTTCATCCTCTTCACCATCGGCATCATGACCGGGGCAGTCTGGGCCTATTCGGCCTGGGGCCGCTACTGGGGCTGGGACCCCAAGGAGACCTGGGCACTGATCACCTGGCTGATCTATGCGGCCCTGCTGCACAAACGCTTTCAGCCAGGTGCCCAGCGCGCCTCGGCCTGGATGTCTATCCTGGGCCTGCTAAGCGTGCTCTTCACCTACTTCGGGGTCAACTATCTGCCCGGCCTGCACAGTTATCTCTAAAAACCATTGCGCACAGCCAAACCGGGTTTAATATTTGTGCATGAACCTTAAGGATAAAGTTGTCATAATCAGCGGTGCCGGCCGCGGCCTGGGCCGGTCAATCGCCCTGGCCATGGCCCTCGAGGGTGCCCGTATCGTTATGCTCAGCCGCACCAAACAGGAACTCAAAGATGTCAAGCGAGAGATCGAAAAGTTCGGCGGCAACGCCTTGACCCTGGTCTGTGACGTGGCCGACTCTGAGCATATCGAGAAATCGGTCAACGCCGCCATCGAGTGGCACGGCCGCATCGACATCCTGGTCAACAATGCCGCCATCATCGGCCCCGCCCAGTTCCCGTCCAACGCCCGCGAGTGGCAGCTGACCATCGACACCAACCTGACGGGCTGTTTCAACCTCTGCCGCCTCTGTTTGCCCTTCATGCCGCGCGGCTCGCGCATCATCAACATCGTCTCGGGTCTGGGGCAGATGGCCTATCCGCGCTTCTGCGCCTACGCCGTCAGCAAGGCCGGCCTGATCCAGCTGACCCGATCCATGGCCGAAGAGTTCAAGGATGACGACATCACCATCAACGCCATCGATCCGGGCGTCATGGACACGGCCATGCAGACTGAGATCCGGGCCCTGGGCCCGGCCCTGCTGGGGCGCGCCATCCACGACAGCTTCATCACCCTGGACAAGGAGGGCTTCCTGAAGTCACCGGCCGACGTTGCCGAACTGGCAGTCTTCCTGGCCTCGGACAAAGCCGACCACATCAGCGGACAGATCGGCACCCTGAGCCACTTTGAGCGCATGGGCTGGAAAAAATGAACGCGCCCGCCTCTGTCACTCGTGGGCCTTGCCGGCCTTGATCCGCTTATACTCCTGCTTGATCTTATCCAGATCCTCGGCCAGCTCAAAGAAGCCGTGCCAATGGGCATAGTCCTGCCCCATCATGGCCACGCCCATGCGCGCCCGCCGGCCCTCATGATGCCAGAGGTAGTAGAAGACCAGCTCGATCTCGTCATCCCAGGTGTTGTCCTTGGATATCAGATTGGCGGCATAGAGCTCGTCCAGCATCGCTTTTGAAGGCAGATAGTACTCCTCATTGTAGAGCCGGATGGCCTCATCATACTGCACGTAGTGGGCATTGACCCAGGATGGTCCGTGACAGTTGAGGCAGACCGACTTCATCTCGCCGAGCTTGAACTCCCAGTTTTCGGTCCTGACCGAGAGCGGTTTTTCGGCCTCCCAGGAGAGACGCTGGGAGATATCATGGGTGGTGGTCAGTTTGCCGATGCCGGCCATGTGGCAGGTGGCGCAGGTGGGCGCCGAGTAGTCGCCGGGCTCCCAGGCGTCCGGGGCGCTGTCCCAGCGCCAGCTGTTCTTTTCGGCCTGATAACGCTTGCCGTGCTTGGACTCGGCCCAGATCTCCATCTGCGGATGGTCAGGGCCGAGATGGCAGGCGCCGCAGGTCTCGCCCTGGCGCGCCTCCACGATGCTGAAGACGTGGCGGGTGTGACAGGAGGTGCAGTTGCCCTTGGAACCGTCGGGGTTGATGCGGCCGATGCCTTCAGAGGGGTGGTGCAGCCCCACCGGACGGCCATCCTTGAAATCGGGCTTGCCGCCGTGACAGGCCACACAGCCGGTGCCCTCGGCCACCCGGCTGCCCTTGCCTTCACGTTTGACCGAGAGGCCCTCCAGCTTTACCACCGAGTCATAGGCCACATTATGGTCACTGGCCGCAAACTGCTCGGCCTCCACCGGGTGACAGCGCGAACAGTCCTTGGGCGACGGGATGGCCGTTATGTAGCTCTTGCTGCCCTTGATACCCTTGCACTGGAAGGCATCAATCTCGCCCTTCTTGGCCGTGTGGCAGTCCACACAGGTCACATTGGCGCGCGCCATGACACTGTTCTTCCAGTCCAGCACAATCGAGGGCGACTCCTTCAGGTGACAGCTGATGCAGTCCTTCTCCAGCTGCGAAATCCCGCGATCAACCTTGATCTCACGCGGCATCGAGCCCACACTCTCATTGGTGGATGCCCAGGCAGAGCCAGCCAGCAAAAGAACCAGACAGAGTACCATCTTCTTCATAACAGCCTCCCATATCCAAGCCCGGCCCTTTAGGGGCCCGGCTTCATTATTCAAACGGCGTAAAAACTGTTTTCTTGTTATGGTGGACCATTGTTTCGTGACAATCCCAGCACCGCTTGGTGGTGCGGCCGCGTTCCCAGTCCCGATGCGCAAGGAAGGCACCGCGGCTGATCCCCGGCGGCGTCAGGTTGCTGTGGCAGCTGGTACAGGCATCTTCAAACAGGAAACGATCCTTATGGTTGAGCTTCTCTTCCCAGTCGATCTCCTCGGGGTCGAGCAGGATGTGCATGACCACATCGCGGATGCCGGCATAGGCCTTGTAGGTGTAGTGATGCAGCCCCTCGGCCGGCAGATGACAGTCGGTGCAGTTGGCCACAACCGTGGCATGATTGACCGCATGGCTTGAAAAACTGTAGTCATCCAGCCACTGCTGCATCTCGTGACAGCGCCCGCAGAACTCGTTGCGCCCGCTGACCTGAAAACTGAGATGGAGCAGCCCCAGGGCCACAAGGGTAACCAGCATGCCCGCGAGCACCCCCGAGAAGATATGAAAACGATGTTCCTTTTTAAGATCCACCCACTCCTCCGCAATTACAGCTAGAAATAAGCCGGGAAGACCGGATGTCAAATTATGGAGCTAGTTATTGATCTGACAGGTAATCATTCTGGACCGCATCTTCGATCAGCTGGCGCGCATACTCCCAGAGGTCATCAGAGCCATCCGCAATCACGGAATTCATCCTGAGGACCTGCGCCTTGCGCACCCCGTGCTGCCGCCAGGCCGCGCCCTGGGTCTGGTAGTTGTGCAGCAGCGGCTGCAGCCGGTCAAGGGCCCCGGCAAAGCGCGCCTCCATGCTCTCTTTGGCTTCAAACTCCTCCCAGAGAACCTTCAGCTCGGCGCCCTGCTCTGCCGGCAACAGGCCGAAGATGCGTATCGCAGCCTGGCGCTCGCGCTGCCTGTGCTCCTCCTGCTGGCGCGCATCACCATAGAGAAAGGTATCGCCGGCATCGATCTCAACCAGATCATGAATCAGCACCATCTTGATAACCTTGAAGATATCAACCGGGGCATTGGCATATTCCGCCAGCACCAGGGCCATCATGGCCAGATGCCAGGAGTGCTCGGCATCATTCTCCTGGCGGCTGGCATCCATCAGCAGGGTCTGACGCAGGATCTGTTTAACCTTGTCGATCTCAATGATAAAATTCAGCTGCTGTTTCAATCTATTCATGAATGGCCTCCACCGAACTGTTCGGCAGCCAGCCGCGGCGCTCATCAAGTTTAATCAGGCTCCAGCCATCCTCGCTGCGATCCGTTTCAACAATGGAGCCGGCGTGCAGCTTGAAGAGCGGCGTATCCATGCTGTCGGGCCCGGCCATAACCGTTGCCTCCGCCGCCAGGATCACGGCCCGGCTGTCACTCTCCAGCTGGTAGAGCTTCCAGAGTCCGAGGCCGCCCGCCAGCAACCAGAAAATTCCGACAATCAGAGCCGCATACCAGCTCCACTCGGGGCGGCTGAAGCGGCGCAGGATCAGAATCCCAAAGAACAGCAAGTTGACCATGCAGAAGATAATAAGCAGCTCGCGCCCGGTGATACTGCTCAGCCAGCTATCGGCGATCTCAACATCATCTTCCATCTGCTGGCGGGCATAGTTCAGATTATAATTCAGATCGGCATCGCGGGGAATCTGCAGCCGCGCCCGCTCATAGTTGAGGATGGCGCGCCCCAGCTCACCGGCCTTGAAGTAGCTGCTGCCGAGATTATAGTAGATGTCGCCGCTGGCATGGCCATTCGCGATCAGCTCTTCATAAGCAGCCGCGGCCTGCGCATAGCTGCCCTCCGCATAGGCCCGGTTGGCATCCATGAAGCTCTCCGGACTCTCGGCAAACAGCAGCAGCGGAAACAGCATAAGTATCAGTAGCGCTCTCTTCATTTGAGCTCCTTTTCTACGGCCGCCACGATCTCAACCAGATCGGATTGAGCCTGCTGCTGACCGCTGTAAACGGCGGCGTTGAGCCGATCCACAAGTTGCTTCAACTCGGGGATATGCTCAACTTCGGCGGACGTGAGGACGCCGATCTTGAGGTCGAGCCGGTCATTCAGATAGTTGCGCAGAGCCTCCAGCTGAGATGCCGCATCCTGGCCGGGGTTGGCCTTCAATCTGGCGAACGCCTTGGAGGCGCGGCGGGCACGCTGCTGTTTCTGGCTGGGGCCGCGCAGGCTCTGCACGACTACAATCAGAATCCAGATCAAGAGCGGCAGGCCCGTCAGCACCAGCCAGACAAAGATCGAAAGCGGCTGTTTGAGAGAATCCATTGACCTGTGCACCGGCAGAATATCGCTGCCCAGATCCTCGATGGCATGCCTGTTATCGGCAAGCGCCGGCAACTGCACAGCAGGAGGCGCACCCGGCAGAACATTGAGCAGATATGACTCGCTGCTGACTCTACGGTAGGCCGCGGCATCCACATCAAAGAAGGAAACCTCCAGCGGCGGGATCACAAAGCTGCCGGCCCTCTCCGGCACCAGAGCCCACTTCATGGTTTTGCTGCCCATCTCGCCCCTGATGCCGCTGATCAGCTGCGGCTGGTCGGCATAGACCTTGATGCCGGGAATCTCGGGCAGCTCCAGGTCCGGGATCTGGCGCAGATTGCCCAGGCCCTTGACCTCGACGGTCAGCGAGGCGGTCTCGCCAACTTTAAGCTCGGCCGGATCCAGGCTGGAGCTGATCCTGAAGCTGCCCAGCAGACCGCTGAAACCGGCCGGACGCCCGGCCAGCGGCAGCTGCAGCACCTGCAGTTTGAGCGGATTGCCCTCGATGGTAACGGGGCGGGACATGGCAAAGAAGGCGTCCCGGGAGTCCGGATAGTAGGCCAGCATGCTGATGGAAGGTTGACCGAGATTATAACTGCCGGGCTGGGCGGCGTTCACGGCGTAGCGCACCTCAATGACGCGGTAACTCTGCCCGTCGACGCGGCTCTGGTATTCATTCGAATCACCCAGCTGATTAAACTCAAGACCCTCAACCTCAGGCAGTTCCAGATTGAGACGGTCGACCTTGAGCTGGCGATAGAACTTGACGGTATAGACGGCCTGCTCGCCGGCATAGATGGCATCCCGGCTCAACTCGGCGGTCATGAAGAGCGGCCCCTGCCCGTCAACTTTGGCCGGCGGCTTAATATTCAGCTGCACCACATTGCTGCGGACCTCATCCCGACCGATACGCACAATCGCCGGCCCGATCGCGTAGCTACCCGGCTGGCTGGCCTGCAGATAGTAGGTATAGCCGATGCTGCGACTCATCTGACCGTTGATGATCTGGGTGCTGCTGGAGGTGCCGCCGCTGCTGATACGAAAACCATCCAGCCCCTCGATCTGCGGCTCGCCCTTGATGCGGTCATCCACACTCAGGGTCAGCCTGACCACGTCGGCGGTGGTGGCCTGATCACGATCAAGCTGCAGGACAACCTCAGCCTGCGCCAACACAGGCAGCAACATAACACAGAGCGCCAATAGATATTTTTTCATTACCATGCCTTACCAGACCCTACGCCTTTGTCAGATGGAATATTGTAGCGCATAAACTGCTGGCGGTCCTCTTCCATATTATCCAGCAGGGCTTCGGCCTGCTGCTGGTCAAATGCTGCTTCCTGTTGTTCAGGCTGCCGGGGTTGGCCGCCTTCTGTCTGCTGTTGGGGCTCCTCCTGCTGACCATCCTGCTGCTCACCATTCTTTTGACCGGACTCACGGTCTTGTCCTGGCAAGTCACTCTGATCTTGATTTCCAGACTGTTCTTGATCCTGTTGCTGATCTTCGCCCTCCTGATCTCCGGAAGACTGCTGTTCCTGCTCTTCTTGCTCCTTCAACAATCGCAATGCCAACTCAAAATTATTCTTCAAAGCCTTATCTTTGTTATTAATCCTGAGGGCGGCTGTATAATACCCAACAGCACTTTTATAATCCTGCATCTGCAAATGAATGTTGCCTAGATTATAATAACTATCAAACTTCATATCATCATCGGTAGTGCGCCTGATGGTACTCTGAAAGGCAAGCACAGCACCTTCATTATCACCCGCCTTATACGCTGCGC
>CALOBW010000026.1:0-1578 GCA_942491525.1 uncultured Thermodesulfobacteriota bacterium | reverse complement strand
CATGCGCTGATCATCCACGTAGACGATGTCATACTTCATGGGCTGGACATCCTGGCTCTTGTCACGATCCGGAATGGCCGAATCAAGACCGCACATCTCGGATGAGAAGGCGTAGACACCGGGCTTGCCGCCCACCACGCCGGGACGCAGCTTTTTGGAGTCCTGGCACATGAACATGGTCTTGTCCGGCAGACAGCCGATCACGCAGTTGGGACCATCGATGGTCAGCGGCCGGCAGCTCTGCTTGAGGGTGCGCAGGAAATCTTTATCCGGATGCTGCTCGATCTCATGATCCTTGAGCGGGGTGATGATATGTTTATAGGCATCCAGGCCCAGGCCCAGCTGCTTGGTGGTGTAGTGCAGAATGTGGCAGAAGACCTCGGAGTCGGACTGGTAGCCCATGTAGCCGGGATATTTGCGTCCCAGCAGATACTCCTTAATCGGAATAAAGGCGGTATTCTCGCCGTTGGTCATGCTGGCGACCCCCTCAACAAAGAAGGGGTGGCAGGCATAGAGCGTGATGTCATAGTTGGTGTTCTGCCGTCCCTGAGCCATGATGCTCCGCGCCATGACGCTGGCGTTATCCAGGCCGAGGTAGGCTGCGATCTCCATGGGATCGCCGACCTCCTTGATGATGACCGTGTCCCACCAGAATGAGAAGACCATCATGGACTCGTCAGCCTCGCCCATCTCGCGCAGCTCAACGCGGATCTCCATCAGTCTGCGCCCGATCTCCTCCTGGGAGAGGCCGTCCCACTCATCAGGACACTCATAGGCCCTGATCAGGTAGAGATCGCGCTGGGGCGTACCCTTGGGCGGTTTCTTCTTTGTCTTGATTGAAAGTTTATGGCGGGTCAGAAAACCCTTATTCATCATATATGTATCCAGATTGCGAATACCCTCCTGGGTGAAGACACCCGAGAGAATCGGACAATCCTTGAGCGACTCCAGCTCGCCGCCCAGATCGGTCATGTAGAGGCCCACACCGGAGCCGTCATGACCCTCTTTCATGGTATCCAGCGCGCGCAGGGCTACCATCGGCGAAAGGGGCTCGTTACTTGTAATCGAAAAAAGTCGACACATCTTTGCTCTCCTTCAAATTTTAGTCCTCGGCCATATTAGCCAAAAGCGTGCCAAGACCCCAATGGGGCCTGACATTGAATTTAACCAATGCTTTCAATAGATTCACAACTAACAACAATATCGAACAATCAAGCACTTAGCTGATTATGTCATCTTTTTAAAATTCAATAGATTAACATAGTTAACCAGATTCCAGTCTACATTTTTGTATCAGAATCGGAGCTTAAAATCAGAAAGCGGAACATTTATGTATCACGGACCATCGACGCCAACCAGCCACCAATCAACAAATGCAACAATTACGGAATCTAAATCTATTTTTTCACAGGTTGTGCCCTGAAACAAGCCCCCATAGCCTCCATCCGCCGCCGGTTGACCCCCATATCATGGTAACCCACCCGGGAGGCGGAACGAAAATGAACCACCGAATCCTCGATCAGAAACTCAACATCATCCACAAAACGCATGATGCGGCTGCGAAATTCAACCCGGATA
>CALOBW010000025.1:0-6461 GCA_942491525.1 uncultured Thermodesulfobacteriota bacterium | reverse complement strand
AGTACATTTCTCCTCCAAATTGTTGCAGCGTGAGCCTATACTCGCACAATTTGCAGGCTAATCAATTGGAATTATAAAGGAAGCTACTGGTCGGCGATGGTCAGGGTCACGGTGCGGCTGCCGCTGCTGCTGGGTGCGGAGGTGGGACCGCCCAGCTCAAAGGCCAGGTTGAGGTTGCTCTGTTTGACGCTGTCGATGTTCATGACCAGGTCGGCGGCCGTGGTGGAGAGGTTTTGGCGGCCGGTGCTGGTGGCGCCGCTGGGCGCGGCTGCGGTCAGGCTGAGTCTCAGGTCGGCCGGCATATCCTGATTGATGGCTGCGGTCAGCTTCTTGGTGTCATCGGGGGCGTTGGAGGTGATGGTGTAGCTGGTGCTGTTGCTGGCCGGGATGTATTCGCTGCCGTTGGGGGTATTCAGGGACAGGTTGATATTTTCAGCATCTATCTCAATATTGTTGATGCCGGCCACGCTGTAGTTGAGCTGGACGGTGTCACTGTCGTCAGCCAGCAGGCACAGGGGGGATAGAAGCAGTAGTAGTGTGAACAGGTTTCTGGGCATCCGTACCTCTCTCTTAATGATAAATCAGAATTGTAGACTGGCAAGATCTTAAGAGTGAGGTTGCTGAATGTCAATTGATATTAAGATCGGGCGGATCTGGTGATCCGCCCGTCGGGATGGCTGATCAGGAGTTGGTCAGGGTCAGAGTAAAGGTTCTGGAACCCGAGGTTGCGGCCTGAGTGATGGGCGCATCGAGGTTGAAAACCAGGTTGAGATCATTGGCGGCTGAGGCGCTGATGGCGGTAACCAGGTCGGCAGCGCTGGCGCTGATGGTCTGGGGGCCGGCGCTGGTTCCGAGGCCGGTGGCGTCGGCATTGGCGGTCAGGGTCATGCCGGCGGGCATATCGCTGTCAATGGCGCCGGTGATCTTCATGGCGGCTGCGTTGGTGCTGCAGTCGTAGGTGGCAGTGGCGGATGCATCGGTGAAGGTGCCGTCGCCTTCGTCGGTGGTCAGGTCGAGGGTAACTGCGGCATCATCGATGTTGATGCTGTCAAGGGCGGCCACAGAGTAGTTGACCGTAGTTGTATCAGAGTCGTCTGCCATCAGAGAGGCGCTAAAACCGAGAACCATACAGGCTGTTGCACAAATCACCAAAATCTTTTTCATTTGAGTCTCCTTGTAATTGCGTGTTTTTTTGAGTTGTTTGCTGCAGCAAGAGAGTACTCGTCATCCGCAAAAATAAACTTGACAAAAAAAGGGACATGTGTGTCGCGGGAATTTGTCATTCAGAGATATTATGAGTAAAAACATTGAGTTATCAAATTTAAAAATTTTTAATTTTTCTGCTTTTAAAATTACAGCAAAACGTAAATTGCCGTTTGTGAATGATACTAAGCCAAAAAGATGCTGTAAAATAAGGCTTATGCGAAGATGTGGATTTTGTATGTGGTGCCGTCATATTATTTGCGGAAAAAGATTTCAGTCATGCTGGCCGAGGAGGTTGGTGATGGTCTGAGCCAGTTCATCCATGACCACCGGTTTCATGGCCACGGCCTGGATGTCAAGGTTTCTGATGCGCTCGTCGGAGAGTACATCGCTATAGCCGGTGGAGAGGATGATTGGAATTTCGTGCCTGATTTCCTTGATGTTTTGGATCAACTCCTCGCCGGTCATGTGCGGCATGGTCATGTCGCTGATGAGCAGGTCAAAGTCGTCGGGCATTTCACGGAAGTGCTCCAGGGCTTCGACGCTGCTGAGGTGGGCGACAACCTGATAGCCCAGATGTTCCAGCAGCTCCTGCATCATGATCAGCAGCATCTCGTCGTCATCCACCAGCAGGATGGTTCCTGAGCCGTGGGGCGCGGCATGGGCGGCCTGCTCCTCATGGTCATTGTCCTCCACATCGAGGACTGGCAGATAGATGGAGAAGGTTGTGCCCTGGTCAAGTTCGCTCTTGACCCGGATCTGGCCGTGGCTGCGCGAAATGATGCCGTGGACCACTGAGAGGCCCAGTCCGGTGCCTTTACCCGAGACTTTGGTTGTGTAGTAGGGGTCGAAGATGCGCTCCATGATTTCGGCTGACATGCCGTGACCGGTATCGCTGACCTTAAAGCAGATGTAGTTGCCCGGTTTGAGTTCCAGCTCCTCGTCGGGTTGGCTGAGTTCAAGGCTGCTGAGGCCGATAAACAGGGTCCCGCCCTGGGGCATGGCGTGGTAGGCGTTGGTGCAGAGGTTCATGACCACCTGGTGGATCTGGGTGGGATCGGCCATGACCGGGCCGCAGCCCGCGTCGATCTGCTGTTCAAATGTAATGGTGGACGGCAGCGAAGCCCGCAACAGCTTGAGGGACTCCTTGATGATGGGCTGCAGCTGCAGCGGCTTCATCTCCTGTTCGGTCTGGCGGCTGAAGGTCAGGATGTGTTTGACCATCTCTTTGGCGCGGTTGGCCGCTTTCAGGATCTGCGACAGGTTGCGCTGGATGGCGTGGTCGGCATTCAGCTGGGTTTGGCTGATTTCGGCATAGCCGATGATGGGCGAGAGGATGTTGTTGAAGTCGTGGGCAATGCCGCCGGCCAGGGTGCCGATGGCCTCCATCTTTTGGGCTTGGATCAGTTTTTTCTCCAGCTCCAGCTCCTTGGTCATGTCGTGGTCGACAATTGCCAGGTTGATGATGTCGCCGCGTTCATCCTTGATGGGCAGAATCTTGGACTCAACCTCGTAGCTCCGGCCGTTTTTGCGCTTGCGGCTGGCCTGGGCGCGCCAGATCTGGCCCTCGCGGATGGCGGTCTTGATCTGGCGGGCGTTGTGCATGCGGAAGAGGCGCATGGCGTTCTGGCCCAGCACCTCGACCCGGTTGAAGCCCGAGAGGCTTTCGAAGGTCTGATTGACATCCAGGATGGTGCCGTTGATGTCGGTGATCATGATGCTCTCTTCGGCCTGGGCCGTAATGGTGGCCAGGCGCGCCAGCTGCTCCTGATTCTGTTTCTGGTCGGTGATATCGCTGAAGACAAAGAGGTTGCAGCGCTGGTTGTTGACCTGGATCGGTTCGGATGAGAGCAGGCCGTAGAGCGTCTTGCCGGCGATGCTGTAGCTGATCTCCAGGTTGCGCAGGAAGCCGTGGCGCGAGATGTGATGGGTGATCAGAGCTTTGGTCTTGGAGTCCATGTGCCCCAGTTCCAGGGGGTTGTGGCCCGCCAGGTCGTCCTGGTTGATGCCCACCATCTCCTCCAGGCTGCGGTTGACGCGGATGTAGTTGCCGCTGAGGTTTTCGCAGATCGCCATGGGGGATGGGTTGGACTCGAAGGCTTTGGTGAAGAGGTCGCTGAGCTCCTTAAGCTCGGCGTCGGTTATGGATTGTTCGGTGATGTCGCGGGTGACGATCAGGACCGTGCCCACCTGACCGTAATCGTCGAACTCCGGGATGAAGCGCCAGTCCAGATGCATGTTTGTTTCGCGGTAGAAGGCCTGCTTCTGGCAGATCTGGATTTCGCGGCTCTGAAAGGCCTTTAGAACCTGTTGTTCGACAAAATTGCAGAATGCGCCGCTCAGTCCCAGCTCGCGGGGGGTGCGCCCGAGGTATTGGTCCATGGTCATGTTGAGGGTCTGGGCCAGGCGGCGGTTGGCGAAGAGGATCTGGAAGTTGCGGTTAAGGCGGCAGATGCCGTCCGATGAGTTGTCGGCAATGCTGCGGTAGCGGGCCTTGGAGAGATCGGATTCGAGGATCTGCTTCTCCAGGTTGGCGCAGCGCACAGTCAGTCTCTTGATCTCATCCTTGAGGCCGTTAATGCTCTCATCCATGCGCATCTCCCAAATGTTCGTGGTGGATAATGATCTATTTTAACAGGTTGTGAATAAAAAAGTAATAGCTTTAGTGATTCTGATGGATGAGCCGAGTAAAAAAATACCGGGCGTCTAGGTTGCCCGGTAACTGAGGAGGTTATTATGTTTTACTGGTACCTACTCTATCGGCCGGTTGATCTTAAACTTGAAGTTTTCGTGGAAAAATATTGAGCTGTAAATCTTGGAACAAGGGGTGGGATTAACTGCGGGCTGGGCCCGCAGCAGTACCCTACTGGGGAAATTTCAGATTTGCTGTACGCTTCTCAAGCAGATCCAGGATCATCTTTCTGATCGAAATGCCTTCTGATGCTGCCAGGATGCGCACTTTGCGCCAAAGGTCTGGCGGAATGTCTCTGAGATAGTAGTTCATAATCAAGTCTCCTCGTTTCTTTAACATTCTATACAACTTGCTGGTTATCAAGTTATATAATAGTATTGTTGTATAGCTTGTTATACAATTTTATCAATAGATATTTTGCATTAGAGTGTAGGTTCTTATTTTTGTTGCCAGGTTTTAAGCTGTGGGTTATCTTTTTAAAATTGATTTTAATGTAATGAAAGGATGTGTTGTGGAGAAGTTCTTCAGTCCCCAGTCGGTTGCCGTGATCGGTGCTTCAGCCTCGCCCTTCAATCTGGGAGGCACCATCTGTCTGAGTTTTAAAAATCTGGCTTTTTCGGCCCGGATATATGCGGTTAATGTGCGCGCCGAAGATGTGCACGGCTTTCCTGGCTACGTCAATGTCAAAGATATTCCCGATGATGTCGAGCTGGCCATCATCATCATTGCGGCGCGTCATGTGCCTCAGGCTCTGCGTGACTGCGGCACCAAGGGCATCAAACATGTGATTATTGAGAGCGCCGGTTTCTCCGAGGATGGCGAGCATGGTCTGCAGTCCGAGATTGACGCGGTGGCCAAAGAGTTCGGTATTCGTTACATGGGGCCCAACTGTTTGGGGGTCCTGGATGCCCGGCAGCGTTTCTGCTGCTTTTTCGGCGCCGGCGGCACCTCGTATGCCGATATCTTTGCGCGGCCCGGCCAGGTGACCTATATTGTCCAGAGCGGCGGCGTGGGCGTGCTGATGATGGATGAGCTGATGCGCGACGTGGCCCGCATCAACAAGGTCATCAGCATCGGCAACAAGGGCGATCTCGATGAGGCCGATCTGATCGAGTATCTGGAGCAGGATGAAACCACCAGTGTCATCTGCATCTATCTGGAAAATGTGCGCGACGGCCGCAAGCTGCTGCAGGCCGCGCGGCAGGCCCTTAAGCCCATCCTGGTCTACAAGGTCGGCCGCACCTCCGAGGGTGCCCGGGCTGCCATGAGCCACACCGCCGGCCTGGCCAATAATGATGTCATCTTCGGCGCGGCCTGCACCCAGGGCGGCATCACCCGCTGCCGCACCATCGATGAGCTGCACGCCCTGCCCAAGATTTTCACCGCCATGCCCCACCTTAAGGGTGAGCGCATCGCCGTCTTCACCAACTCCGGTGCCTTCGGCGGCATAGTTACCGACCTGCTGGTGGAAAACAGGCTGCAGATGGCGCGTTTTCCCGATGAGATGCAGCAGCGCCTCAAGGAGGCCGGCCAGGTCTACAACTCAGCCAATCCCATCGACCTCGGTCCCGAGCTCTCAACGGCGGCCTATGTCAAGATCTTCGATATCCTGCTCTCGGCCAACATGGTTGACGGGCTGCTGGCAGTGCCCAGTGTTTGGCAGGACTTCGTCATTGACGCTCTGATTGAGCTTGTCGGTCTCTGTCGCAAGTACGACAAACCGGCGGCCATCTATCTGCCCAACGGCACGGAGCGCGCCATTCAGATCCGCAATGAGCATGAGCTGCCCATCTTCCTCTCGCCCGAAGAGGCCGCCCGCGCCCTGAGCGTCTCCCTTAATCACTACCAGGCCCTGCAGCGCAAGAGCTTCACCAGTCTTGACCTGGACAGCGCGGTCTGATCAGCTCGATTTCTTTGTGCCAGCCCGCACTTGCAAAAGAATTCAAGCTCTGCTACTAGGAAATCCACATGCCGGAGTGGCGGAATGGTAGACGCAGCGGATTCAAAATCCGCCGTTGGCGACAACGTGGGGGTTCAAGTCCCTTCTCCGGCATTATCTTTTAGTTTCGCCAGGCTCCGGCTTTCTGCAGCAGCTTGGTTTCGACCCAGGTGTTGGCTTCGTCATGGGTTCTGAACACCATGTGCTCCCAGTGAATATCGTCAATGTAGCCCTGCCACATTCTGCCGAGGCCGTATTGCAGGTCGCTCGGGCAGATGACGGCCACGATCACTCCGGAGACCAGCTTGGATGCGTCGCTGTAGCAGGATGCCAGAACCTTGATGTTGAGGTCGTTGATCTCCATTTCGGTCACGTCGGAGTAGTCGACCATGATGACCTCAAATGACTCTAGCTGCTGGGGGTCGGCAAAGCGTTTGCGGGCGGATTCGTAGAGCTCGTCTGTGGTCAGTCGGCCGTAGTAGCGTACAAACACCCTGGAGCCGTCGTTCTCAAGTGAGACATCGCATGGCATGGGTTAACCTCCTGCAAATCAACAATTAATATTTAGATAGTAACTGCTGTGGGGGGTATTGCAATGAAGGTGGGGTTATTGATGTCTGGAAATGT
>CALOBW010000024.1:0-3585 GCA_942491525.1 uncultured Thermodesulfobacteriota bacterium | reverse complement strand
CCGCAGGAGACCATCGATCTGGCAATGGCGCTCAGGTGATGCCGGGGGACTCATGTCCCCCTTTTTAATTACCGCGTGTTAATTTTTTTTAAGTCTCATCTCGCAAATCCCGATTCAAATAATAGTTATTCTAATAATCGCTAATTAGATGTTGCAATGGAGGACTCATGAAAATTTTCCAAAATGTTGCCAATTGGTGGAAGGGCCTTTCGATCGGCAAGAAGATGGCCATTGGTTTGGGGGTTCTGATCGTCATGGAGTTTACCAATCATGTCGGATCATACAATGACTTGGTTCAGATTCATAGGCGGACCGATTCTCAGCGTGAGGCTATCTTGCCGGTATTGGCCGGAACCGATGATATCCTGAGTGATGTCTGGATGATTGCCGCTAGACCCGAGCTGGTCAAGGATCAAGGTGCCGAGATTGCGAGCCAATTAGCTGTTATGAGCAGCGCAGTTGCTATTCTCAATGAAAACAGCGCGAAGCTGGCTGCCGCCGCAAAACTTGAAAGTTCTGATATCAGTCGGATTGCCGGTGAGTTTGAGGGTGTCGATAGAGCGCTGGACAGCTATTTAAAGACCGCCGCATCATTGGGAGTCAATCCGAACGATGCCCAGCTGGCTAACCTTAATGTGCAGGCCGAGGCGGCCGCAAAGAGCCTCACCCAGCTTAAAAGCAGCGTCGGGAAACTTTCAGCTGCAACCGCAGCCGGAGTGGATTCATATATCAAAGGCGCCAAAGGCTTGACCATTGTTGTAGCTTCCACCTTCATGCCTGCTGTTTTTCTGATTGCCTTGGGTCTGACCCGCATGATCACACGTCCCCTGGCCAAGATTGTCGAGCGCTTCAAAGATATTGCCGAGGGCGAGGGCGATCTGACCATGCGCCTGGATATTGATCGCGGCGATGAGATCGGCCAGATGGCGGACTGGTTCAATATCTTCCTTGACAACATGGAGCGTGTCATCTCGAACGTCAAACAGCTGGCTCTGCAGGTGGATATTGCATCTCAGGATGTTTCCGGCAGCACCGCCGACCTCTCCGGCTCGGCCCAGGATCAGGCCGCATCTATTGAACAGGTGGCGGCTACCATTGAAGAGATGACCGCCTCCATTAAGCACAACGCCCAGAATGCCGCCGAGGGTCGCAGCAAGGCCCGCATGACCGAAAGTTCGGCCAGCCAGGCGGCGGAGGTGTCCAAGGGCCTCTCCTCGGCCATGGACGATATCTCGCAGGCCTCCAGGCAGATCGGCAATATAATCTCCACCGTTAATGATGTGGCCTTTCAGACCAATCTGCTGGCCCTGAATGCCGCGGTTGAGGCGGCCCGCGCCGGTGAGCATGGTAAGGGTTTTGCGGTGGTGGCGGAAGAGGTCCGGGCCCTGGCGCAGCGCTCGGCCGAGGCCTCCAGTCAGATCAGACGCTTGATTGACGATTCGAATGCCAAAGTGTCCGCCGGAGAAGAGGTGGTGCAGAAAACCACCGCGTCCCTGGATGAGATCATCGCTCATATTGTTGACCTCAATCAGACCATGGAGGAGATCGAGGCGTCATCCTCGGAGCAGGCTGCCGGCGTTGATGAGCTCAATCGCACCGTGGCCGCCATTGATGGTATGACGCAGAAGAATGCCGCTCTGGTTACCGAGGTGGCCGATACCTCGGTGACGTTGAGCTCTCAGGCCCAGAGTATGGCTGAAAACGTTGAACGGTTTAAGGTCACGGATACAATAGTCATTGCGCAGGCCGCGGCGAGTGCAGCTGAACAGCCGGTGTATTCCGGGTTTGATCTGCCGGATCTGCTGGCCACGCCGGAGGGTGATTTTGATGAGTTCTAACCGGCGGCGGTCCTCAGGGGCCGCCGCTTTTTATTTATCTTTTAAACATCAAATACCGATCCTATGCTCGTACAAATTTAGAATGCAGCGAGGTTTTTATGAAAAAGAAAATTGCCCTGGTGGCTCATGATGGCAAGAAAGCTGAAATGGTAGCCTTTGTTAAGGACCATAAGCAGTTTCTGGATAATTTCGATATTATCGGTACCGGCACCACCGGCATGCATATCGAGCGAGCTGGTCTGAAGGTGGATCGTAAACAGTCCGGTCCGCTGGGCGGCGATGCCCAGATCGCCTCGGATGTGGTTGATGGTCTGATTGACGCCGTGATCTTTCTGCGCGACCCGCTCGGCATGCATCCCCATGATCCGGACATCTCGATGCTGATGCGTATCTGTGACGTGCAGAATGTGCCGCTGGCCACCAATGTGGCTTCGGCTGAACTGATCGTTAAGGGTTTGGCTCAGGACGAAGATTAAGAATAGGGCTGCAGCACACGCTGCAGCCCTTCACTCTAGACGTTGTACATGCTCTCAATTTCATGAGAGTACTTCTGGGTAATCACCCGCCGTTTAAGTTTCATTGTGGGGGTCAGCTCTTCGGTTTCCTGCGACCACTCATCTTTGAGCAGTCTGAATTTGCGGATCTGCTCAACTCTTGCAAAATCAGCGGTGTGCTTCTGGATCTCCTGGTCGAAGAGTTCGATAACCTTGTCATTGGCCAGCAGGTCATCCGTATTGCTGTAGCTGATCTGGTTGTTGTCGGCCCAGATTTTAAGCTCATCGAAGGACGGCACCACCAGGGCGCTCAGATATTTGCGGTTGTCGCCGATGATGGCGATCTGCTCAATGAAGAGGGAGGCCTTGAGGCTGTTCTCCAGGTTCTGGGGCGAGATGTTTTTGCCGCCCGAGGTTACAATCAGATCCTTGAGGCGCCCGGTAATCTTGAGGAAGCCGTCATTGTCGATCTCGCCGATGTCGCCGGTGCGGAAATAGCCGTCGGCGGTGAAGACCTCCTTGGTGGCCTCCTCGTTCTTATAGTATCCGAGCATGACCTGGGGACCTTTGATCTGCAGCTCGCCCTCGTCGCCGATGCGCGTGATGGTGTCCATTAGCGGCGGTCCGACGGTGCCGGGCTTGATGAAGCCGGGGCGGTTGACGTTGGTGACCGGGGTGGTCTCGGTCAGGCCGAAGCCCTCCATGACCTTGATGCCCATGCCTAGGAAGAACTCGGCATCGCTCTGGGTCAGCGGGCCGCCGCCCGAAACGGCAAATTCCAGCTGATCCATGCCCAGGGCTTCACCTGAGCTTGGCAAATACCAGCTTATTGGCCAGCTTGTGCTCAAGTGCGAAAAGTCCGCTGGGCTGGCGGTCATTGCAGATGTAGGGTAGGTAGCGCCGGGCCACGCTCTGGGACCAGCCGAACATGATCTGTTTCAGCCTGGGGGCGTTGCCAACTTTTGATGAGATGCCCGAGTGGATCTTTTCATAGAGCCGGGGGACGCTGATGATGAAGGTGGGGCGCACGTCGTTGAGGTTTTCCAGCACCGTGGCCGGGTCTTCGGCAAAGGCGATTTTGTGCACCTGGGTCTTGCTGCAGTGTTGGGTTCGGCCTTGGCGGCGCCGGCTCTCAGGGCCTCGTCAAAGGTGGTAACGTCGGCACTGCTGTTGCCTTCAACCGCGACGATGCCCTTAAGTTTGGGCAGGCTGTCTTTGACCGCCAGTATTTTACTGAGGTGTTCATTCTGGCC
>CALOBW010000023.1:0-9324 GCA_942491525.1 uncultured Thermodesulfobacteriota bacterium | reverse complement strand
CTATATCCGCCACCTCGCTGTTGACCGGGCTGGCCGTCAGCTCAACCGGCGTGCCGCTTTGCAGCAGCTGCCCCCCGGCCATTACGCCAACCTGCTGGGCCATCAGCAAGGTCTCGCTCCAGGAGTGGGAGATGTGCACCGTTGTCAGCTCAAACTCGGCATGAATCAGCTTTAACAGTTCACAGGTTGCCCGCCGGCTGGAGCGGTCCAGGGCGCTGACTGGCTCATCCAGAATCAGCACCTGCGGCCGGCTCACCAGAGCCCGGGCCAGAGCCACCTTCTGGCGCTCGCCACCACTCAGGCCGGCAGGCATGCGCTTCAGCAGCGGCTCAAGCTTGAGGCTCTCGATGATCTCGTCCGCATCGCTGTTGCGTGAAAAGCAGATATTTTGATGTACGTTGAGATGCGGGAAGAGGCCTGAATCCTGGGGCACGTAGCCGATGCGGCGCCGGCGCGGCTCCAGCCCGGTCAGGTTCCGCTCATCCAGCAGAACCGAGCCGCTCTCCACCTGCAGCAGGCCGCAGATGGCCTTGGCCAGCAGGCTCTTGCCCGAACCGGTATGCCCCATCAGCACGAAATAACCCTCGATATCCAGATTGATGTCGGCCACCTTGAATTCGCCGACCCGGATGTTGATGCCGCGCAGTTCCAGCCGACTCATGACCACTGCCTCCCGGGCGCCAGCCAGTGCACAACAGCCAGGGCCGAGCCGGCCAGCAGCATCATGATCAGCGCCACCACCAGCGAGACCTCAATGTTGCCGACATTCAGCTCCAGCCACATGTTGGTGGGCATCACCTGAACGCGCGGACCGGTGCCCACAAATACCATCAGCGGCCCGAAGACGCCGATGGCGCGGGCCCAAGCCATGATGGCGCCGGCCACCAGGCCGTTCTTGGCCAGCGGCAGGGTCACCCGCCAAAAGGCCTGCAGCTGGGTGCAGCCCAGGGTCAGGGCCACATGCTCAAGGCGCTGGTCCACGGCGTCAAACGAGGCGTTGCAGGCCCGGATGCAGTAGGAGACCGAGACCAGATACTGGCAGAGAACGATGCCCAGCGGCCCGATCAGACTGATGCCGGCACTCTTGAGCAGCTCCTTGACATGCAGGCCCACGGGGGTGCCGAAGAGGGCCAGCAGCGAGATGCCGATCACCACCGGCGGCAGCACCACCGGCAGATCGACAACCGTATTGGCAAAGGCATGGCCGTGAAAACGGTAGCGACTCAAGCCGTAGCCGATGGGCACGGCCGTCAGCAGCACCAGAACCAGGGTAATGGCCGAAGTTATGAGGCTCAGCCTGATTGAACTTACAACTTCAGGCGTCCGCAAAAGACGCCAGAAATCAGCCGGGCCCACCTTCCAGTAGGCCAGATAGGCGATGTCCGCGGCCAGCAGCATGAAGATCAGGAGGCCGAAAAGCCCCAAAGACCCCAGGGATACAACCCCCAGCGGGCTGAAGCGGCTGCCGACGGGCCGCAGGTTGTTACTGCGCATAGGGAGCATCGACCCGGTAATCAAATTTCCGCAGGATTTCACGCCCCTTCTCACCGGCTGCAAACTCGGCAAAGCGGGCGGCAGCCTCTGGGTTGGCCGAAGTATTCAGGGTAGCCACCACAACCTGTGAGATGATGTTCTGCTCCCGGGGAATGTCGATGATCTCCACATGATCCCTGAGGTTGGCGGCAATGGCGTCCCAGACGATTGCCGCATCGACATCCTTCATCTGCACCCAGACGCCCAGCTCGTTGACAGTCAGGGACTCCTTGGCATCGATAGCTGCGCGCTCAATACCGTTCTGCTCCAGGATCTGGGTGATCAGACGGCCGATCTGGCAGGCCTTGGCCTTGCCGAAGGCCACACTAAGGTCGGCGCGCTTGAGATCCTCAAGGCCCCTGATTCCCTTGGGGTTGCCCTTCTGGGTGATGATGACCGGCACAAAGTAGGAGACCGGGGTCCTGCTGGTGACGCTGCCGGCCATCGCGTGCAGGCGGTCCACATACCAGACATCGCCCGGCATGAAGAGGTCGGCGCTTTTGCTCTCGCGGGCGCGGGCCATGATGATGCCGCTGCCGCCATAGTCGGGCTCGACCAGGATGCCGGTCTCGGCCTTGAACGCCTCGATCAGCTGCTCGAGGGCTTTGCGCAGGCCGGCGCCGGCAAAAATCGTGAGGCTCTCGGCCTGCTTGCCGACCGTTGCGGTCTGGGCCTGGCCATCCTTATAGAGCAACTGCTTGCCGCTCATGGTGAAGCCGAACTCCGCGAAGACCGCCTCTTCAGATGCGATGTATTCCAGAAACTTGGCCGCGGCCGCCGGCTGCCTGGAGGTCTTCAGGGTGGCGGCCGTGACGCGCATGGGGGTCAGGTAGTAGGCCTTACCGCTGGCCGAGCTGATCGTGTCAACTCCGGGGACGGGCAGCTGGCCGGTGATGGCGATCGAATCGAGCTTATCCTCACGCAGCTTGGCCACCGCGTTCCAGACCATGCCGGCATCGGCGTTGCCCAGGGAGACAACATTGGCCGCGTAGGAGCCGGACTTGTTGGTGACGATCTCCTTGTCCTCATTCAGTTTGTCAAAGTCGATGCCGGCCTTGGAGAAGATCGTCGGCAGCATGCGGCCCAGGGATGAGCGCTTGTAGTCGGTCAGGATCAGCGAGACATCCTCGCGGGTCAGATCGGCCAGGCCCTGGATGTTCTTGGGGTTGCCCTGCTGGACCACGATGACCGGGGTCAGCTCGGCCAGCAGCCAGCCGTCCACGCCCAGCCTATACTTCTGCATCAGAATATCGATGAAGGGGTCGTGGCAGACGTAGAGATCGCCCTCCTTCAGGCGGTCGATGTGGGCCAGCAGTTCGCCGCTGCCGGCGGAGTTAATCTCAATCGCCTGGCCGGTCTGCTCCTGGTAGCGCTTGGCCAGCTCCTCCATGACCGGGCGCATGGTGCCGCCCACATGGCAGACCAGGGGTTCCTCGGCAGCCTGCTGGCAGCCCGAAAGCAGCAGGACCGTGATCAGTGCATATTGGAAAAGTTTCATAGCAACACCTCTTAAATGTTTATTGTTCTGTCAGCGGCAATGTTCTGGTCATGGCTGACGATCAGCACGCCGCCGCCGTTATCGGCAAACTCTCTCAGTTTGCCCATGACGATTGCCGCATTCTGGCTGTCAAGGTTGCCGGTGGGCTCATCGGCCAGGATGAACCTGGGGTTGTTGACCAGGGCCCGGGCCAGGGCGCAGCGCTGCTTCTCGCCCACGCTGAGCTGGGAGGGGCGGTGGTGCAGGCGATGCTCGAGCTGCAGCTCCTTAAGCAGCTCGACAGCCCGCTCCCTGTTGCCCGAGACAGTCACATTTTCGAGCACGCTCAGGTAGGGCACCAGATGAAACTGCTGGAAGACAAAGCCGATATTTTCAGCCCTGAATCTGCTGCGCCGGTTTGCACCCAGGGCGTAGGGGTCGATGTCATCAAGGAGAACAGCGCCACTTGTCGGGTGCAGCAGGCCGCCGGCAATCAGCAGCAGGGTGGTCTTGCCGCAGCCGCTGGAACCCTTAACGGCAACCATCTCGCCGCCTTCCACCTCGACCGATATTTCTGAGAGGGCCTCAACTTCACCGGCGGGACCCTCAAACACTCTGCTTATGTTTTTAAGTTGCAGCATGCCTACTCCTCCCTCAGGGTCTCGGCCGGATCGTGGCCGGCGGCCAGCAGGGCCGGAATCCAGCTGGCGCCCAGACTCAGCACCAGGGCGAAGACCAGGCTGCCGGTCATGATGGCTGCACTGAAGAGTCCGCCGCCCAGCATGCCGGCGGCTGCGCCTAGCATGCCGCCCAGCAGACCGGTGATGGCCGCCCGGCTCAGGAAGAGGGTCATTATTCTGGCAGTCGAGAAGCCCTGGGCGCGCAGGATGCCGATCTCGCTCCTGCGCTCGCGGACATTGCTCAGGAAGAGGAAGACGATCCAGATTCCGGCGGCCAGCGAGGTCAGGATGGTTATGATGAGGGCCAGCCGCTCGCGCTCCTGGCGCAGCTCTTCACGCAGGGCCTTTTCGCGTTCGATGGTGGCCCTGGCTTCGGCCTCAACCTTTTCGCGGGCCTCGGCACGGGCGATGGCCCTGGAGTTAAACTCAATCACGCGGGTGCCGGGCAGAACCTTTTCAATCTCCTCGCGGATCTTGCCAACATTGCCCAAGGCGCATTTGCACTCCAGGGCCAGGATGCCGCTGATCTGGCCGGGCTTGTTGAAGATCTCCTGGGCGGTCTGCAGCGGAATCCAAACGGTGATGTCATCCTTGCCGCCGCGCTCCTCATTGAGCCTATGCACGCTGAATTCACGGCCGTAGAGCCTGACCTGATCGCCCTTCTTGAGCCCCAGGCTCTGATGCAGCTCATAGCCGACAACCATGGCGCCGGCAGGCACAGGCTGGATCAGGGGTTTCTTTTTATCCTTGCTCAGGTTGGGAACCTCGCCGCGGGTGCCCACCAGGATGATCTTGCGCTTGCGCTCGGGCCACTTAACCTTCTGCTGAATGGTGGGCAGAAAGTGTCTTACGGTGACGATGCCGGAGCTGGCCAGCTTTTCAACATAGGCCTCCGGAATGTAGTGCTCGCCCTGATCATCGGCATAGTATTCGCCCATATCCTGGGCGGCCGGCAGGATCAGCACGTTCCAGCCCAGCTTGAGCATGGCCTTGCCCACATCCCTGTTGAGGGCCTGCATCTGCTGCGCCGTCTCCTGCTCAAGACTCTCGATGATCCGGGCACTGCGCAGGTCATAGACCTTGAGCATGGTCAGGGCGCCGCTCAGGGCGGCCGTGGCCACCGCCACCGAGATCAGACCCAGGATGAAGCTCAGGCGGCGATAGCGGATCTCCTTGAACACCAGTTGCCATGTTTTCATGATCTTCTCCCGATTATTACTACAGTTGCCAGAATCAACGCGGCCGCCAGCAGGCCTCCGACGGCCGTGATGCCTCTCAGGAAGATGTGCTCCGCTGCCTCAGCGGGTTGCTCCTCCGGCTGCCCCGGGGCCATCGAGAACTCCACGATGCGGGCCAGCTCCGGCACCTCATCCTGCTCAGGGTCGGGAAGGGTCGCCGCATAAGCGATCCAGTCCGCGCTCATGAGCAGATCGTAGCCAGGATTCTGCTCCTTGATCTCGCAGGAGCAGTCGCCGGTGATGTAGTCGCCGATCGCTTTAAGTTTATCCGGCTCTGCATCAGAGAGAGCCGGTAAAACTCTGCCCCGTCCGAATACCGGGAAGGCCATCGGCGAGCCGGCCGGCCGGTTGTTCTGCAGCAGCTCAATGAAGATCGCCTCATCCGGATCAGCCCTGTCAACCCGCACGATGCTGAAGCGGATGTCGTTTAGCTTTTCAAGCTTATTGAGTTCGGCGGCCACTGCATCCAGCCTGGACTGCAGGCCTTCAAGCCCTTGGTCTAAAAGCAACCAGACGGCCGTATCGCCGCCCATGATTCCGGCGGCGATCTCCGCCCTGGATGGAGAAGTGACGAGTCGCTCAACATTGACGGGTGTCAGCGGCCCGGCCCAGGCTAATTTTCTGTCGGGATAGAAGACCACCACCCGGCTCTCACGGCCGGGCTTCGCGCCAAGCCGGTCCTGATAGAATGAGCGCATATGGGGCTGCACCTTTAGATCGATCAGATTAAGCCTGATGTTGCTCTGTCCACCGCTGACAAAAGAAGAATTCCGCAGCCGGTCAACAGCACGCTGTTCGGCCGCACTCAGCGGCTGTGAGTGAAAGACATAGACCTCATAGGGGGCCGGCGCCCAGTTCTGCAGCGCATAGCTGAAAACCGGAATTTCACAGGCCAGGCTCACGCCCGGCCAGAGTAGCAGCACAAAAATCATTAAACGACGCATCTTTATTTCTCGGCTGCTCCAAATGCATAGATGGTGCCCCTGTCGGTGCTGACAAAGAGCTTGCCGTCGGCAACGGCCAGGCCATAGGCACGGCCGTCAACATCAAGGCGGGCAACCTCGCTGCCGCTGGCGGCATCATAGACCACAACCTCATTGCCGCCCCCCAGATAGAGCCTGTCACCGGCCATGATCATGGCGCAGCGCTGCTCGCACTGGATGCTCCAGATGGCCGAGGCGCCGTTGCGCGGCATGGCGGTCAGGACGCTGCCCTTCTGCATATAGCCGATACCGTCCCTGACCAGCATGAGGTTGCCGCCGTTGACGCGGGCCACCTCATCCTTGGAGTGGGCGTCGCTCTCGGCCAGCCAGCCGGTCTTGTTGCCGTGGCCCAGCACAACCTTCTCATCCTCGGTCAGCAGGCAGTAGACGCCGCCGTTGCCGCCGGCGATACTACCTTCATAGGAGCCGTCGGCAATATTGAATACGGCCGGTGCGTTGCGTCCCTGGGGCATGTAGAGCCTGGTGTCTGAGGCCAGAAAGGGCGCCTGCAGGGTCATGCCGCTGCCGCTCTTTTTGTAGATCAGGTCGCCGTTCGCTGCATTGACTGCATAGATGGCTGACTGCTCCCAGGGCATCAGGGATGCGGCGAAATAGGCCACGCCGTCCTGCACAACCACGCCGGTGCGCACCGGGTGGCGCGAGATCAGCTTGCGGTTGCTCGGCAGCAGGGTATCACTCAAAGCGGCCTTGAACCTCCAGATCTCCTTGCCGCTTGCGGCATCCAGACAGTAGACATAGCCGTCATCCGCGCCAAAGTAGACCCTGCCGTCGGCAATGGCGGGCGCGACCCGCACCGCACCGTTGGCAAAGAAGGTCCATCTGACGCTGCCGCTGCCGCTATCCAGGCAGCGCACGAACTCCTGCGAAGATGAGCCGTAAAAGAGGCTGTCGCCGGCAACGGTTACGTGGAAGACCGGATCAAAGTTGCGCATGGACTTGAGATCTGTAACCGTGGCGAAGGCGTCCCAGCGGGCCGGGCCGGCCCAGGCCGGCAGCGGCGCCACCTGCGATCTGATCTGCCAGAGCTCTTTCAGGGCGGCGCTATCCAGGGCCTCGTCGGTGATACCGCTGCGGCGGTTGTCGCTCATATAGGTCGGCCAGTCCGCGGCCATAACTGATGTCGATATAAGCAGGCAGAGAAGTGCCACTATCTTAGCTGTAATTTTCATTATTCTGACTCCTTTTTGCTGAAGGCCACGGAGGTTTCGATCCAGCGGCCGCAGGAGCAGCCACCGCCGCCTTCAGGTGCCAGCACCATGCCCAGCGCCGGCACCGCGCTCAGCCAGCAGCCCGGGCGCAGGTCGGTCCACATGGAGTCACCCAGCGGCTTCCTGTTCCAGAGCGCCAGCTCGCGGCCCTGGCCGCGGTAGACGAAGACATCCTTGCCGGCGGCAAAGGTCGGGCAGCCCTCCTTGATGGGCATGGGCCAGTCGCCGATGGCGCCGTCGCTGATGTTATAGGCAAAGGGATACTGATAGACCCTGCCGCCCAGCAGCACCGGATGCTGCATATGGCCGCCGTGGTCAGCCCCCATCCAGAAGTGAGACTTCTGCCACCGCTGCTTTCCGTCCACGCCATAGGCGTTGATGAAGTAGACGCCGGTGGATGAAGTTGTCACCACCAGGGTCTCTTCGGGCTCGTCGGTATAGTTCATGTAGACGATGACCGTGCCCATGGGAATGTTGACCGGCTGATCCAGCACCTTGGCGCCGGACTCAAGCTCCAGGCCGACCAGATAGAGATCCTGCCAGAGTCTGATGTCGCCGACCCGACCGTCGGAAACAAGGCTGGGGTTGCGGTTTTCCAGAAAGTAGACCTTGTCGCCGCCGACCGTGATGGTCGAATTGATGATGGCCTTGGCCCCATAAGACCACTTTCTGGCCCCGTCAGCCTTGCCAAGGGCGAAGAGCTCCTCGCTGCAGACCTTGTGGGTGGTCTCATCGGTGGTGCCGTCGTACCAGTATTTGCTGCCGAAGAAATCTTTGTAGATGGCGCCCTCAAGCACCTTGGAACCCAGCAGCAGCTCGTCCACGCTGGCGATGTAGCCCCAGTCAAACTCGCTCTGCTCCGCCTTGTCATCCACGCTGTAACTCCTGACAACCTCGCCGCTGGCGGCATCGATGCGCCAGAGGTGCTTGTTGATGGCCGCATAGAGATAGTCGCCGTCGGTGACCCAGTTGCCGCAGTCACGCGGCATGTTGACCCGCAGCAGCTCCGGGATGTCGCGGCTCCAGAGGATGGTGCCGTTAAAGGCGTCCATGGCAATAATACGCCGCAGGCCCTGCAGGAAGACCCGGCCATCGGCGGCCAGGGGCGCCGGTTTGCGCGGGTTGCGGTCCATGGTGGCATCTGCGCCGGGGCGGCCGAGCCACTGGGCATCCATCTCTGATGTCCGCTGGACACCCTGCAGCTCATCCAGGCTGCAGGCCGAGTTGTCGGCCGCGCCGTACTGGTGGGTCCATTCGCCGGCGCCCTCAATGGCGGGGCCGCTGATGGGCGCATCCGCACTCAGGTTGGCATAGCCGATGCCGCCGGGCTTCAGGATACGCTCAATCTCACTTACGGGGAGGCTGGCACTGTTGCAGACCAGCAGATTGGCCATGTTCTGGGGCAGCACTGCCGTGTCAGAGGCAACCCTGAGCGAGACCCGGGGGCCGTAGATGCCGGCATCAAGCAGGAAGCTGCGCGCCATGCCGGCGGCCTTTTCATCGCTCTCCAGGATGATTACGCTCAAGCTTGTCTGGCGGGCCAGCTCATAGGCCAGCTGGCCGTCGGCGGCGCCGATCAGAATCGCTATGCCGTTGGTGACGCCTGAGTTGTCCAGGATACGCTTGGCCGCCGAGGCTGCCGCGCTTGATATGGCAACGTTGCGCTCGGGCAGCGGCGGCAGGGAGTAGTTGCAGAAGTTGTCGATCTCATAGCTTGGCGAACTTTCGCTGCCGTCAGCCGCCGGCATGACGCGATACTCATAGCGGGTGTTGGGGTTGAGGCCGGTCACGGTGATCTCATGCGCGCTGGTGGCGACACTCTCCTTCAGGATTGTCGCCGGCTCATTTTTAAAGCCGTACTCAAGGCTGCCGACAACCGCATCATCCGTATGCCAGCGGACAACAGCCCTGTCGGGCGCCGTATACTCGACATAGGGCCCGATGTTGCCGATCGCACGCGGCTCGGGTCGGGGTTCAGGCTCCTCTTTACAACCGCAGAGCAGTACAGCTGCCAGCAGCACCATGATCAGATGTTTGGGCATATCTTCCTCCCTCATGCTGTCAAAATCAACGTAAGCCCTGCTGAAGCGAACGCGCATCCCGGCTTCAATAGAACTGTTCTAGAACCCCACTATAGCAGTTAGATCACCTTATTAACAATCCCCAATATGATTTATAGTTCAA
>CALOBW010000022.1:0-4856 GCA_942491525.1 uncultured Thermodesulfobacteriota bacterium | reverse complement strand
CAATAAGGCTAAATACCTGGCGACTGGCGTGTTATGCCAATGATTTTTTATGCTTGCATGTCGCAGCTGGCTATAAATTGATAGTCATTGTATCTACATATATGCTATTATTGCGGCTGTTGCATATTTGCTGGGTCTGTATTTATTGGGGGAGTCGAGAAGGTATGGGAAAATCAGGCGTATCTAATGTTCGGAATATTGGGTTTATCGCTCATATTGATGCCGGCAAGACGACGCTTACTGAGCGCATACTTTTCTTCACTGGTAAAATTCATAAGGTTGGCGAAGTTCATGATGGTCAGGCCACCATGGATTGGATGGAAGAGGAGCAGCGGCGAGGAATAACCATTACCTCGGCTGTCACCTATGTTCCCTGGCGTGGGCATGAGATACACATAATTGACACTCCCGGACATGTTGATTTTACCATTGAAGTTGAGCGCTCGCTGCGTGTCTTGGATGGTGCCGTGATGATCCTGTGTGCGGTCGGCGGAGTTGAGCCGCAGACTGAGACGGTTGCCCTGCAGGCCAAAAGAAACAATATTCCTCTGCTGGCTTTTGTAAATAAACTTGATCGGTTGGGGGCTGATTTTGATGCCGCTGTTGATCAGGTTAAGAGCAAATTGGCAGTCAGGCCACTGTCTCTGCAGAGGCCGATCTATGAGGACGGCCAGCTGGTGGGACTTTTTGATCTGGTGGATTGCAGGCAGATTTTGTGGAGTGATGCTGATGGACAGTCCTACAAGGCCCGTGAATTGGATGCAGCAGATGAGCGCATCAAGGTCTATCGCGACCAGTTGCTCGAAAATATTTCCGAGTTCAGCGATGATCTGTTGGAGAAGTATCTGGCCGGTGTAGAGCCTGATCCGGCAGAGGTGAAGGCTGTTATCCGACAGGCGACTGTAGATCGGAAGATTGTGCCCGTGTTTTGCGGTTCGGCCCTGAAAAACAGGGGGGTTCAGCCCGTGCTGGATGCGATTGTTGATTATTTGCCATCGCCGTTGGATCGATCGCGGCCGGTTGAAGTTGAGTCTGCCGATAATCTGCTGGCCTATGTTTTCAAGGTGCAGATGGATGATGGCCGTAGGATGGTTTATCTGCGTTTGTATGCTGGAGAGTTGCATGTTGGTGATGAGATCTACAATGTGAGTCGCGACCTTAAGGAGCGGGTATCCCGGCTTTTCCAGATGCACGCCCATGATCGCGTGCGTATCGATAAGGCGGTTGCCGGCGATATAGTGGCGGTTTTTGGTCTTAAGCAGTCAGTTACCGGTGACACGATCGCCGTTGAGGGTTGCAAAACTGAGCTTGAGCAGATCGAGGTTAATGAGCCGGTGATTGCTTTGGCGATTGAGCCTCTGAACTCGGAGGCGGCCAAGAAGCTTGAACTGGCCACCCCTAAGCTTATGGAAGAGGATCCGACGATCCGCATCAGTGAAGATTCTGATACCGGTCAGATTATATTGGAGGGAATGGGTGAGCTGCATCTTGAAATTGCCGCCAGCCGCTTGCGTGATGATTATGGTGTTGGTATCACTGTGGGCAAGCCCCAGGTGCTCTATCGTTCTACGGTTAAAAATAATGCATCGGGTGAGATAAAATTTGAGAAAATCATTGGGGAAACCGATCACTACGGATATGTGCAACTTAGAGTGTCATCCGGAAGTTCGGGGGAGGGTAACATTTTTACCGTAAAACCTCAGTTGGGTAGTGAATTAATGCGTAGTGTTAACGATGGTTTGGTTGAGGGTTGCCTCGCCGATCCGATTCATGGTTATGAGGTCGTTGACCTGCGGGTGGAGGTTGAGCGAGTTGATGTTTCTGAACGCGCAACCCTGCAGGGAACCAAGATTGCCGCTCAGATGGCCGTGCATGCAGCCATGCGTCAGGCTGGTATTGATGTGCTGGAACCCATTATGCAGCTGGATATCGCCGTACCGGATGAGTCGGTTGGTGATGTGGTCAATGATCTGGGCGCGCGTGGTGCCTCCATCGAGGGGGTTGAGATGAAGGGGGGATTCAGGGCCATTAAGGCCTATGTGCCGCTTTCTAAAACTTTTGGTTATTCGACGGCTCTGCGTTCCATTGCGAGGGGTAGGGCTAGTATGAACATGAGATTTTTTGGATTTGATAGGGTATAAGGACGATTATGTTGAAGCGTTTTAGATGGCTCGCGGTTCTGGGGATAACTACCGTAATTCTGTGGATCGTCTCGGGAATAATCCTGAGTGTTGTCGGCAATTTTCTGTACAAGCTGCCTGAACCGAGAGGTGTAGCTCAGTTGAGTGATGCGCAGCAGGAGCAGAAAGCTCGCGGTTTGGACTACTATGATGTAATTACTGAACGCGACCTGATGCATCTGGCCGCCAGGCCGGCCGGCAGCGGCAACAAGATTCCCAATGGTGAGAATGTCCAGCTGCCGCTGATTGAGATGGGGCTGACTCTCAGGGGCACCATTGCCGGCTTTGATGAAATTGCGCGTGCTATTATTGAGTCACAGGGCAAGCAGGCACTTTATAAGATTGGTGATCGCATCCAGGGTGCCGAAATTGTTGCTATCTTCAGAAATAAGGTTGTCTTTGATGTCAATGGCCAGGAGCAGATGCTGGTGGTCAAAGAGACCCAATCCAAGGCGGGGCGTTCATCTTCTGCCAGAACAGCCTCCAGGCCTCAGCGTTCGGCCCCGAGTGATATGTCGGGCATGAACAATATCATGCAGAATCTGGACAAGCATATCGGTCGGGCCCGCGTTTCCCCCTACTTCAAAGGTGGGGAGCCCTATGGTTTCCGTGTCAGCAATGTTAGCCGCAGCTCCACCATCTATGAACTGGGTATCCGCTCCGGCGATATCATTAAGACGGTTAACGGTGTCTCCATCAAGACTCCCGAGGAGGCCATGGCAGCCTATCAGGAGCTCCAGAGTGAGAGCAGCGTCTCGGTGGAATTTGAGCGGCGCGGTGTACCTCAGACAATTGATGTGCCGCTGGCTGAGTTAATGCAGCAGTAACTATAAAAGGAATCCTTTATGTATGAAACATATTTTGGACTGGACGAAAGCCCCTTTAGCCTGACTCCTGATCCTAAATATCTATACCTGTCCGATGTTCATAATGAGGCCCTCTCGCATTTGCGTTACGGAATTGAAAAGCGTATGGGCTTTGTCATGATAACCGGTGAGGTCGGCGCCGGCAAGACCACTATCTGCCGTCAGCTGCTGGGGGCGCTGCCCGAGGATACCCATACGGCCCTGATTCTGCACCCGGGACTCTCCGATATTGAACTGCTGCAGACTGTCAATCAGGAGTTTGGTTGCCCCTGGGAGATCGATTCTAAAAAAGCGCTGCTGGATGAGCTCTACCATTTTCTTTTAAGTGTAAACGCCAACAACCAGAATGCCGTCCTGATCATTGATGAGGGCCAGAACCTTGATCCCAGTGTATTGGAGCAGATCCGAATGCTCTCAAATCTGGAAACCGAGAAACAGAAACTGCTGCAGATTCTGCTGGTCGGCCAGCCCGAACTGGCTGAGATGCTTGCCAGTCCCAACCTGCGCCAGATAGAGGATCGTATAGTGCTGCGCTATCATATGGGGCCGCTCAATAAAAAGGAGACGGCTGACTATATCAATCATCGGCTGATGGTTTCGGGCTCCCATGGTGAAGTTAAGTTTTCGGCCGCAGCTATCCGCAAGATATATGGCTACTCGCAGGGCTATCCCCGCAAGATCAACGCTCTGGCCGACAGATCGCTGCTGCTGGCTTTTTTGCGCGCCACCAAGCGGATTGACGGTCGCATTGTTGAAAGCGCCAAGAGGGAGCTCAGGGGGCAGTATGAAGAGGTAAGCAAGCGGCGGCGGAGTGTGGCGCCGTTGTTAAGTGCTACGTTTGTGCTGCTTCTAATTAGCATTGCCGGACTCTGGGGTTACGCCAATCGTCCGCAGCCGGTTCAGGCCGCATTGAGTGTTGTGCCGGCCAGATCCGAGGTTGCCGAGATAACCATTGATCAGACAGCTGCAGCGCCCGCTTGGATCATCTCAGATTTTGACCGGTCGCTTGAACTTCTGTATCAGCAGCCCGATGGTTTTAATGGGCCGGAGCAGCTCAATCTGCATCCTGGTCCGCAATCGCTTGGCATGATCAAGAGACCCTTTATCGCCATGTCTGATCGCGGTTATTCCGTTATTGTCGGGGTGGTGGATGGCTATGTTGATCTGGTTAACCCGCAGGGTGAGATGGTTAAGATTGCCATGGCGCAGTTTCAGCAGCATTATCGTTGGAACATCATTCTCAACTACCTTAAGGGCCGTCAGGATATCATATTCAAGCTGGATGATCGTGATCCTCTTGTTAAAGATGTCCAGGCTAAACTTCGAAAGTTAGGTTATCTTTCCATTGAACCGGACGGTGTCTATGGTATAGAAACGGCTAAAGGTATTGAGAGACTGCAAGAGGAGTTCGGTCTGCGCCGCGATGGAATCGCCGGGCCGGAAACTTTGACACTTCTGGACATAGTTGGGGAACTATAGGGCATGAGTTCAATTTATGATGCTTTGCAACGACTGCAGGATGGGGGCACTGAGGCCCAGACCATGATCTACGCTTCACGGCCGCAGGTTTCCAGAAGTCGTTCGCTGGGCGTGATTTTGGCTGCCGTGGCCATTAGTTCTCTGATTACGGGCATTGTTATCTACTTCATGCTTGTGCCCTCGGAGGCACCGGCGGCTGTGGAGCCCCAGGCGGTGGAGCGGGTTGTCCAGCCGGAGGTTCTGCCTGACCCGATGCTGCTCATGAGGAATGCCGAGCAGAAGAAGAGGGCCGGTGATGTAGCCGGCGCCATTGACGATTATCAGAAGCTGC
>CALOBW010000021.1:0-6555 GCA_942491525.1 uncultured Thermodesulfobacteriota bacterium | reverse complement strand
ATTTGGTAACGGAGAATGGGCTAGTTCAGCAGAATAGTTATTTAGACGGCGACCGATTATTTTGGTCGCCGTTTTTGTCTTTATGAAATGAAAATCTGAATTGTTTGTTTATATTTTTATTATGCATTGGATTCTTTAGCATTGAGGTTACTTGTAGCAACCAAATCTAGAGGGGGAGTTGTTATGAAAGGTAATTGTAGGTTTCTATTGTGTCTTTTTGTTCTGTTGACCTTGTCGGCCTGTAAGAGCGACGTGGTCTTCTTCAGGGGTAATCAGGCGTCATTCAACTCGGTATACTATGCCCGCATCACCGATGAGGGCGGCATCGAGGTCAAGGCCAAGGATTCCAATCTGGCAGTGGGCGGCTGGACCGAGCTGGAGTTGCCCGATGGCCTGGCCGGCGACGTGACCGAGCTGGCTATGGATGATGAACACATCATCGCGCTGAACGGTGAGCGCCAGATCTACACCATGTGGAAGGCCAACAAGCAGGTCGAGGATTTTCACTGGCAGAAGCGCTGGGGTTTCCCCTTCTGGAACGGCCCCGGCATGCAGTTGAAGGAGGATATCCTCAAGTGGGACTTCTCGGTTGTTTCGCGCGAGGAGGACGGCTTCTGGACCGACCCGGCCGGCAACCTGCATGAGGTTGGTTTTGCCAAGTGCTCCCACATCATCATGCTCAATGAGGGCGGCAACACCCTGACCTTCAACGACCCCTGGCTGCCGCGCGACTACAGCTATGAGATCGGCATGCCCAAGCGCGGCACCTTCATCGCCCAGAACGTCTCATCCAGCGGCTCGACCCACTTCATCATCAACCGCTACGGCGACATGTACACCCGGTTATTTGACTTTGACATCTCGGGTCTCGACTCGGGCTTCATGCCCACCTCCTACGAGGATCAGCGCGGTCTCGAGAAACCGGTTATCCAGATGCCGGCCGAAGAGTGGGCCATGCATCCCAAGATCAAGCTTAAGGGTCAGGCCTGCATCACCGACCGCATCAGTCTGCACAAGGTTGGCCAGAACTGCGTTGAGCGCATCATGCGCGTTGAGGGTCTGAACGCCAAGGGCCAGAGCGGTTTCTATGAGAAGAAGATGAGCGACAAGTCCGAAAATGCCTGGACCTTTGTGGTCACCAAGCGGCCGCTGCAGGGCAACAGGATCGAGAGCCTTGAGGGCGATACCTCCGGCGAGGATCTGGCCGAGAAGAGCGAGGATCGCATCTATGAGCGCAATGCCGACCTGGTCCCCGAGTTGATCGACAACTGGAGCTGGCGCTGGATCTACAACTGGGAGTGGGCCGCCTCCATCAATGATTTCAACTGCTATCAGTCGCCGGCCCGGGTGACCTTCTTTGTGGCCGACGAGGAGTTCGACCTCAAGCTGCACTACTGCGGCACCATCCGCCTGCTGGAGCGCGAGCGCGGCCTGAATGACAACCCGCGTAAGTTTGTGGGCGCCTTTGAGGTTCCGGCTGAACTGCGCAACCTGAATGATGATAGTCCCACCGCCCAGTTCATCGAGGACTACTTCGACAACAGGCAGTGGACCGAGGTCAACCTGAGCGCCACCCTCGACAAACTCCACATTGACGGCATCGCCAAGCACGGCCGCGTGATCCTGTGGGATTTTGAGGACGGACGTTGGGCAGACTAGCATATTAGGAGGTCGTTATGAGAGTCAGATATCTGATTCTGTTGCTTCTGGTCATGTGCGGCTGCCGGGATGCGGCTCCGGCAGGCGATCTGCCCGAACACGTCTATTTCAGGGACAACACGAGCTCGCACAATTCACGTTACTATGCCGCCATTCAGGATGGCGAGATCTGGGTTAAGCCCAATACGGATCGTACCGGTGAAGTTGGGCCGTGGCAGTTGCTTGATAATCTGCCCTGCGGCCTGGCCGGGGACGTGACCGAGATCTCGATGGATGACGAGCACATCATTGCGCTCAACTCCGCGCGCCAGGTCTACACCATGTGGGCGGCCAACCAGGATATCTCCGAGTTCCGCTGGCAGAAACGCTGGGGCTTCCCCTTCTGGCAGGGCCCGGGTCTGCAGCTGCGTGAAGATATCAGGCTGTGGAACTTCTCGGTGGTCTCGCCCCTGGAGGACGGCTGCTGGACCGATCCGGCCGGCAACCTTCAGCTCATCGATGACGTCAAGTGCTCGCACATCGTGATGCTGGAGGATGGCGGCAACACCATCTGTTTCAATGATCCCTGGCTGCCGCTGGACTACAGCTACGGCATCGGCACGCCCTACCGCGGCCGCTTCATCTGCCAGAGCCTGAGCTCCAGCGGCTCGACCCACTTCATAATTAACCGCTACGGCGACATGTACACCCGCTTATTTGATTTTGACATCTCCGGTTTTGACGGCGTCTTCATGGCCTGCAGCTACGAGGATCAGAGGGGGCTTGAGGATCACAAGTTCCAGATGCCGGCTGAGGATTGGGCCATGCAGCCCAAGATTAAGACATCCGGCCAGGCCGTGATCACCGACCGTATCAGCATCACCAAGATCGGGCGCAACTGTGTTGAGCGCATCCTGCGGGTCGAAGGGCGCAATGCCGAGGGCAAGACTGGTTTCTATGAGAAGGATATCCGGGAGCCGGCCTGGCGCTTTGTCGAGACCGGCCTGCCGCTTAAGGGCAAGATCCTCGATAATCGGCCTGATGACGACATGTCGGGCGCCCATCTGGTTGCAATCAGTGAGGATCGCTACTACGCCCGCAACCTGGATGCTGAGCTGCCGCAGGAGATCGATCGCTGCGGTTGGATCATGAACCAGGAGTGGGCGGCCGAGCTGCTGGACTTCAACCCCTACCAGACGCCGGCCACCCTCAGGATTCATCTCGGCAGTGAACAGTTTGATCTGCGCCTGCACTACCGTGATACGATTAGGGTGTTGCCCCGGGCCCGTGGCGTGGATGCCCAGCCGCGGCTCTATCAGGGCGCCATCGAAGTGCCGCCGGAGCTTGAGGGCGCCAGCGGTCTCAAGGGTAAATTTATTAGCGACTATCTGGCTGATAAGCGCTGGACCGAGATCAAGCTGATCGCCACCGCAGATGAGGTGGTGGTATCCGGCTCTGCCAGTCATGGTCGCGCAATCATGTGGAGTCTCGGCCATCCGGAGGAGGAAAAATGAAAGATTGGAAACTATCAAGGCGTACTTTTTTGAAGGCCTCGGGCGGCAGCTATGCCGTGCTGGCCAATCCCTTCAGCTTCAGCACCCCGGTGCGCGACCTGGGGCAGGTCGGCACCGCCACCGGCATCCAGGCCAAACTTTTGGACTTTGCCCATGTGACCGATGTGCACATCACCGACAGTTCTAATCCGCTGACTTTGCCGGACTTCTACGACTTTCTGCCCCAGATTCCCATCACCTGGCGGCCCCAGAAAATTATGTCGGCCCGCATCCTGAATGCGGCCATCAAAAAGATCAACGAGCAGCCGCTGGATTTCACAATCTTCACCGGTGACGAGGTAGACAATACCCTCTGCGAGGAGCTGCGCTGGTTCAAACAGGTGGCTGACGGCGAGGATCTGGACGTCGACTACCTTGAAAACGGGATGTCGCCCTTTGATCCGGGCGAGAAGGTTGCAGGCGGCCTCAATATGCCCTGGTACATGACCATCGGCAACCATGACAACATGATCCTGGGCAATCTGCCGTCAAAGCTGATGAAGACCATCTTTGCCCGCCTGGAGGAGAGCTGTGACTTTGAGATCGCCCTGCAGGACGACCTGATCGAGATCATCGGCGGCGGCCTGGTGGACGAGCAGGCTAGTCACGGCTTTGCCAACATGCCGCCTGAGCAGGACGGCTACTACGCCTTCACTCCTCACGCTACGGTGCGCTGCATCGTGCTCAATACGGTCAACAACAACTGGATGGAGAGCTATGTGGATGAGTACTTCCTTGACCAGGCCGAACCCGAGTTTGCCGTCCTGGTCAAACGGGTCGAGGCCTATGCCCGGAAACCGCGCGACCTGGACGAGCTGCGCGCCATCTATGAGGATTTCCTGAAGTGGTTTGACAACCATAATGAGGAGGTCATCGGCGGCTATGCCAGCGGCGGCATGGATCAGGTGCAGTTCAGGTGGCTGCAGCAGGAGATCGAAGCGAACCGGGACAAGATCTGCCTGGTCTTCTCGCACCACGGCCCGCACTCCTTCCTGCAGATGGGAGACAATATCTCGGGCGACCAGTTTAAAACGCTTTTGCGCAGCTATGATAATGTGGCGGCCCACATCAGCGGGCACACCCACAACAACTACATCTATCCGGAGAAGGGCTCCGAGGGCGGCTACTGGCACATCGCCACCTGCGCCCTGATCGAGTACCCCCAGGAGTGGCGCCGCATCACAGTGCGCGATAATGGCGACGGCACCGGTTCGCTTATTTGTCAGATGCTCTCCCATGACCAGGATGAGGCGTTGCGTCTGTCTGTTATCGATCCCTTCAGCTCGCCGGAGGTGCACGCTCGGCATTATGGCAAGGATGCATACCGCGACGTTGAGCTGCTCTTCGGCATCCCGGCCAAGGTGGCTCCCACCATCAGGGCCAACAGCAAGCCGGATAAGCCGGTCATCAAGCCGGCCAAGCCGGTCAGGAGCTGGTTCAGGAGGCTGTTCGGATTCTGAGCCGGCCTCTGTTCAGTGAGCCTCCCCTTGCTTATTATGCAGGGAGGAGGTTCATATGGACAGAATTTTAGCAGGTTTGGGCCGGTTCCTGACGCCAGTCAGCAGGCTGGACCTGGTTGCGGCCGTTCTGGGGCGCTCTATTCTCTACGCCTGGGCCATTCTGCTCTTCTGGTTTCTGGCAATCGCCCTGGCCGGCGACACGGTCTATAAGTGGCAGAGCAGGTTCTTCAGGATCAGCCGCGAAGATTTTGATCGCGTCTGCTACCTCAGTATGGCCATCTTTAAGATCCTGATCGCGCTTGCCTATTTTATCCCATATTTAGCGATCCGAGCTTCTGCACTTAGGCGATTCTGACGCCCTGTTTCTTGAGCCGTGACTGCACCTTGGCAATGTCTACCTTGCGGCAGGTCACCCCGTCCTTGAGTGAAACTGCCGCAGCCACGCCGGTTCCCTGGCCGGTGACTATGCAGCAGTTGATCTGCCGCGTGGCGCCGTGCGAGACCCGGTCGCCGGCGACGCAGCGGCCGGCCACCAGCAGGTTTTCAACTTTCTGTGGCAGGGTGATGCCGTAGGGCACCTGGAAATAGCGGCCGGTGGTCGGGATGTAGAGCACATGGTAGGCATCAATGAACTCCGGGCAGACGCCGATGGTGTCCGGGAACTTGGCCTGGGAGATGCAGTCCTGTTCGGTGATGGTGTAGGCCCCATGGATCTTGCGTGACTCTCTGGCGCCCACCGCATGGTGGAAATTTCTGATGCGGGCATTCTTGAAACCGGTGCCGTATTTTTTCAGGGCCTCCATAAACATGACGGCCCGCCGGCGGCCCTCCTGCTCGGCCTCGGTCAGGTCCCAGACATCTGTCGGATCGACATTGTACATATGCACAGTGTTCATGGAGAGGATCTCGCCGTGCTCGGTGAGGCCGGCCCAATAGGCGTAGACGTGCCAGTCCTCGGGAATCATGCCGGCCTTTTGGGCCTCCACGAAGGGCTTGTAGAGCACGGTGCTGGCCATCTCATCCTCTTTGCCGGAGGTCTGATAGCCCCAATCCTTCATCTTGCCGGTATTCCTGAGCGAGTCGGTCAGGAATGGAACCAGGTCGACCCCGCTGACGCTGAAGTTTGTGGTGACGCCCATCAGCTTGTCGGTTGGCGACTGATGGAAGGGAACGCCGGCAAAGTTGGCGATATCGGCATCGCCGGTGCAGTCAATGACGCGCTTGGCCAGGATGGCCTGACGGCCCGATTTGCTCTCGGTGACGATGCCCTTGATGGTGTTGCCCTCCATGATGGCGTCCACGGCCTGACAGTGCAGCAGCGATACGACCCCAGCCTCGATCAGCAGGGTGTCGGCCACATATTTGAAGAGCTCAGTGTCAAGGATGTTGTAGGTCGGCTTGCCGTCAACGATCAGCCCCTCATCTTCCAGAATGCCGGTTACGAAGGGGATCTTCTTCATGACGGTGAAGGGGTCCATGCTGGCGCCCATCTCATCAGCCTTGGTTTCAAAGAGCCTGATGTTGCCGCCGGCATCTACTGTCTCGGCATAGCGGTACCAGGTGATTGAACCCATGGACGCCTGGGTGACCATGCCGCCCACAAAGCCGTAGCGCTCCATCAGGATTACGCGCACCCCCTCTCTGGCGGCCGCAATGGCGGCAGAAATGCCTGCCGGGCCGCCGCCCACAACCAGGACATCGGTCTCGGCCATCACCGGGATGGTTCTGGAAGCCTCCAGGATCTCCTTGTCGGTGATCTGGGGTTGCTCGGGCTGGCTATCCGCCGGCCTGACCGGGATTACGTTCTGATTGACTGAGCTGCATCCCACCAGGGTTCCGAGCGAGAGGGCGGAGTAGGTTATGAACTCCTTGCGGGTTATGCCTTTTTTGACCGGATCATCACT
>CALOBW010000020.1:412500-433826 GCA_942491525.1 uncultured Thermodesulfobacteriota bacterium | reverse complement strand
TCAGGTTGAATTGAAGCTTGGTGACCGCAAGAAGGGTATGACTAAGGCTGAGATCAGAAAAGAGTGTCGTGAGTACGCCGAAGAGTTTCTGGATATTCAGCGCGAGGAGTTCAAACGCCTGGGTGTCTTCGGCCTCTGGGATGATCCCTATCTGACCATCAACTATAAGTATGAGGGTACCATCGCTCGCGAGCTGGGCAAGTTCATGGAGCAGGGCTCCATGTATAAGGCCAAGAAACCGGTCTACTGGTGTGCGCACTGCCGTACCGCCCTGGCTGACGCCGAGGTTGAGTACCATGATCAGGTCACGCCGGCCATCTTCGTCAAGTTTAAGCTGACCTCTGATATCTCCGAGCGCGTCGAGGGTTTGAACGGTGAGGCCTCCATGGTCATCTGGACCACCACGCCCTGGACCATTCCGGCCAACCTGGCCATCGCCACCCATCCCGATCTGGAGTACTCGGCAGTCAAGACGCCCGACGACGGCGTGCTGATCATGGTCACCGACCTGGTGGACGACGTCATGGCCCAGTGCGGCATCGAGGGCTATGAAACAATCACAATCTTCCGCGGCAACGTCCTCGAGGGCATGGCCGCCAAGCATCCGCTCTATGACCGGGAGTCGCAGCTGATCCTGGCACCCTTTGTCACGGTTGAGTCCGGCTCAGGCTGTGTGCATATCGCCCCCGGCCACGGTGAGGATGACTATCTGGTCGGCAAATCCTACGGCCTGGAGATCTATGCGCCGGTCGACAATGACGGCTGCTACACCAAGGAGGTCGGCGAAGAGCTGGCCGGCAAGTTTGTCTTCAAGGCCAATGATGACGTCAACGCCATGCTCAAAGAGGCCGGTGCTCTGCTGAATGTTGATGAGTACGGTCACTCCTACCCCTACTGCTGGCGCTGTAAGTCGCCCATCATCTTCCGTTCGACCCCCCAGTGGTTCATCTCCATGGATGAGGGTGATCTGAGAGGCAAGGCCCTCGAAGAGATTCAGATGGTGGAGTGGATTCCCGGCTGGGGCAAGGACCGCATCAACAACATGGTCACCAACCGCCCTGACTGGTGCATCTCGCGCCAGCGCGCCTGGGGCGTGCCGATCCCGGTTTTCTACTGCAAAGAGTGCGGTGAGACCATTGCCGACGGCAAGGTTGCCAATCATGTGGCGTCAATATTTGATACTGAAAGTGCTGACGCCTGGTTTATACGCAGTGAGAAAGAGTTGCTGCCCGAAGGTTTTGCCTGTCCTAAATGCGGCAAGGACAGCTTTGAGAAGGAAGAGGATATCGTGGATGTCTGGTTTGATTCCGGTGTCTCCTACGCGGCTGTCTGTGAAGCGGATGAACGCCTGGGCCTGCCGGTCGATCTCTACCTTGAGGGTTCCGACCAGCACCGCGGCTGGTTCCAGTCAACTCTGCTGGCCTCTGTCGGGGCCCGCGGACATGCGCCCTATAAGGCGGTCCTGACCCACGGCTTTGTTGTGGACGGCGACGGCAAGAAGATGTCCAAGTCCATCGGCAACACCATCTCGCCCCAGGAGATCATCGACAAGTACGGCGCCGAGATCCTGCGTCTCTGGGTCTCCGCCCAGGACTACACATCTGATATCAAAGTTTCAGATGAGATCATTAAGCGCATGACCGAGACCTACCGCCGCATCAGAAATACGGCCCGCTTTATGCTCGGCAATTTGAGTGATTTTGATCCGGCATCAGATATGGTCGCCTATGATGATATGCTCGAGCTGGATCACTATGCTCTGCACATGACTCAGGACCTGATTGAAAAAGTTTCAAACTCTTATACAGACTTTGAGCCCTACGCCATCTATCAGCAGGTGCATAACTTCTGTGTTGTTGAGATGAGCTCCTTCTACCTCGATATTTTGAAGGATCGCCTCTATGTCTATAAACGCGACTCCATTGAGCGTCGCTCGGCTCAGAGTGCAATCTTCCAGATTCTGGTTAGCTTGACCAAGCTGATCGCTCCCATTCTGGCCTTCACCAGTGAAGAGATCTGGGGTGTCATTCCGGACTTTGAGGGCAAAGAGGAGAGTGTGCACCTCTCATCCATGGCTGTGGTCAATGAAGACTTCAGAGATGCTGAGCTGTCAGCCAAGTGGAAGAAGGTTGTGGCCCTGCGTCAGGATGTCTCCAAAGTGATGGAGGAGGCCCGCCGCGACAAGGTCATCGGTCATCCGCTGGATGCCAAGGTGAGTCTGGTGGCCGCCGGCGAGACCTATGAGTTCATCAAGGACATCGGCGATGACCTGAAGCATGTCTTCATCGTCTCGGCTGCCGAGGTGGTTGAGGGCGAAGGTCCCTGGATCGAGAGCGACAGCTTTAAGGAGCTCAGGGTCGAGGTGGCCAAGGCCGCCGGCGAGAAGTGCCCGCGCTGCTGGAACTACAGCATCGAGGTGGGCGAGGGCAGCGAGGTCTGTCCGCGCTGTGCGGGTCAGCTGGCATGAAAGATTATTTGAAGTGGGGGCTCCTTTTGGTGCTCCCGGCCTATCTGCTTGATCAGCTCACCAAGTGGGTCATCCGTCAGCAGCTTGATATCGGAGAGGGCTTTGTGGTGATCCCGAAGCTTTTCGAGATCATCCACGTGCGCAATACCGGAGCCGCCTTCGGCATCCTGCGCAATCTGCCCGAGAATGTCCGCGTGGGATTCTTCCTGGTAATCACGGTGGTGGCCTGTGTGGGGATGCTGGTGCTCTTCAAACAGAACGGGGATGACTCCTGGTTTATCAAGGCTATTCTGAGTCTGGTGTTTGCCGGTGCGGCCGGTAACCTGACCGATCGCCTTGTTTTTAAGGAAGTTGTCGATTTTCTGCAGGTTTATATTGGAACCTACCCCTGGCCGACATTTAATGTGGCTGACATGTACATCTCGGGGGGGATGGTCGGTCTGATAATCTATACGCTCTTCTTTCCGGACGGAAAAAAGCTGAATGCCTAAAAAGGCGGCCGTTAAACGGCCGCCTTTTCAACTATCCACTCTTCAGGGTTAATCAGTGCGTCAACATTCACCAGGATGACCATCTGGCCCTGCGGATCCTTGTAGACGCCGTTGATGCACTCGGTGGCGATGCCGGCCGAGAAGGCCGGGGTCTTCTGAATCTCTTTGTAGTCGATCACCAGAACATCTGACACCTGATCAACCACCATGCCGATGACGCGTTCGCCGGCCCGTACAATCAGGAAGACAGTGGTGGTGTCCCAGGGGCGCTCCGCAATGCCGAACTTCAGCCGCAGGTCCATGATCGGCACCATGTCTCCGCGCAGGTTGATGACCCCTTTGACAAAGTCGGGTACGTTGGGCAGCAGACTGATGTCCTGGATGCCGATGATCTCTTCGACCATCTGGATCGGCACGGCATATGTCTCGTTCTGCAGGGTAAAGGTAATGAAAGATGAACTCTCAACCTTTTCAACCTCCTCCTCGACCTTGGGTTTTGCTGCCGGCTGGGGTGCGGCCGCCGGCTTGGGTTTGGCCTGGGGTGGTGGTGTTGGTTTGGCCTTGACGGGTTCGCTGGCTGTTTCGTTAACAAGTTTTGCAACCATATCTTCGGTTACTCCTGTAATGTTTTTTTCGTCAACATTTAAGAAGGCCGGTACCAGATTGGCCTCAATGATACTGCTGAATAGAAATGCTACCTGGCTGCTGTCTTCCTGGCTGGCAAGGATTTCGCCCATGTCGCTGATGCTTTTGTACAGGGCTTCATTCTGGTCGGCTTCAGCCGTGACAACATAGACCTGTCCCTGGGAGAGCTTGGTCTTGATCAGCTGGCCGTCGACGTCAAAAGGCTTGATTGCCGTGGCTGCTTTGTTGGTCTTGCCGCTGGCGGCTTTGGCTGAACCCTGGCCCTCCAGGATGTTCTTCAGGGCACTGACATGCTCGGAGATATCCATCTCGTTGCTGGCCGTGACATCTTCAAACATCATTTTCAGCATGTCGGCGGCCTGCAGCAGAGGGCTGGCAACATCGTGGGTGGCCACCAGCTTGCCGGATCTGATCAGGTTGAGGACATCCTCCATAACATGGGCCAGGTCGCCGATGTTGATCAGGTCCAGAAATTTGGCACTACCTTTAATTGAATGGGCTGCTCTGAAAACCCTGTTGATGACGTCAGGGTCGATCTTCTCCATTTCAGCTTCAATTTTAATCAGGTCATCTTCGATATCTGCAATGTGTTCCCGAGATTCGGTCACAAATTCTTCGATCAGGTCGTCAAACTCGCCCATATTTCCTCCTAGCAGTTATATTAATCTGCTATCGGCACGAGAAAAGGCCTAACTTTAAAGATTGTTGACAAAATTTGCGCGGAGCGGATATAAAGCTTGCAATCATGAAGTGGGAGGCCATTGGCTTGCGTAAATTCTATCTAGTTGGAATATTTTGTTTTGTTTTAATCGTCTTAGCCGGCTGCGGTGGCCCTGAGACCGTTGAAGTTGTAGCTCCGGTGCAGATGGAGATCCCGACTGATCATATCCAGCCCCGTATGGGTATTTCCGGTTTTATTCTCGGAACATATGGCGTGGTGGTATCCTTTTTCATCATCCTTGGCAGCTGCCTGCTGATGGTCATTAAGGATGATATGGCAGAAAACCTGCGTGACGGCAGCAAGACCTTTGTCAAGCTGGTCTACCCCATGGCTGATGACAGCGGTAAGTTTTTCAGTTTTATGAATAAAATCACCAGCAGTGACGAACGTGCGCGGCTCGGTACCCTGGGGCTCTTCCTTGGATTTGCCGTTGCCTACATCGGCGCCCGCATTGCCATGTGATTGAACTTTAACCATATTAAAAAGGCGGCCCGATTTCGGGCCGCCTTTTTTGTTGCTTGACTAGATGTTCGTTCTGTAGCAACCAGAGGTCCATGATTGCAATTGTAGACTATAAAGCCGGTAACTTGAGATCTGTGGAGCGGGCTCTGCAGCACCTGAATCTGGATTGTCGCATCACCGGTGACCATGATGAGATCATGGCCGCCGAGCGCCTGATCTTCCCCGGTGTCGGGGCGGCCGGCAAGGCCATGGAGACGATTCTGGAGAGGGGTCTCGATAATACCTTGCGGGAGTTCATCGCCACCGGCAAGCCCTTCATGGGGATCTGCCTGGGGTCTCAGATCATTCTGGATCATTCCAGTGAGGATGACACCGTCTGCCTCGGAATTCTGCCGGGTGAGGTTAAGAAGTTTGAGGAGATCGAGCTGAAGATTCCGCACATGGGCTGGAACAACATCACCGTCAGGCAGGAGCACCCGGTGCTGGCCAATCTGAGCTCCGAGCACCAGTTCTACTTCGTGCACTCCTATTATACTGTGCCGCAGCGGCCTGAGGATGCTCTGGCCGAGTGCAGCTACGGCATGACCTTCAGCTGTGTGCTCGGACACGGTAATGTGGTTGCCACCCAGTTCCATCCCGAGAAGAGCGGCCGGCCCGGTCTGCAGATTCTGGAAAACTTCAGCCGCTGGGACGGTAAGTAGGTCACTCTTTCCAGCCGGCTTCGCCGATCAGTTTCACGAAGCGGCAGCCGCCCAGGGACTCCTCTTTGAACTCGTCGCCTTCGCGGGTGATGCGTTTGAGCTCCTGGATATACTCGTCGCCCACCGGAATGATCAGGCGTCCGCCGTCGCTGAGCTGGCTCATGAGGGCTTCGGGGATCACGGGCGCGCCGGCCGTCACCAGGATGCCGTCGTAGGGCGCGAACTGGGGCAGGCCGCGGGTGCCGTCACCGATGCGGGTCACGATGTTGTAGTAGCCGAGCTGGTCGTGCACTTTGCGGGCTTTGGCGGCCAGCTGGCGGATGCGCTCAATGGAGTAGACCTGGTCGTAGAGTCTGGAGAGGATGGCTGACTGGTAACCCGAGCCGGTGCCGATCTCCAGGATGCGCTGATCAGGCTCGGGCCTGAGGCTGGCGGTCATCAGGGCCACCATGTAGGGCTGTGAGATGGTTTGACCGTGGCCGATGGTCAGGGGGTAGTCGTCGTAGGCCTTATATTTGAGGTAGGCGTCGACGAACATGTGACGGGGTACTTTCAGAAAGGCGTCCAGCAGGTACTGGTCTGTGATGCCCCGGGCCTGCAGCTGCTCTTTTACCATGGTTTGGCGGGCCATAACCGGATCCATTCATCTCTCCTGAAAGCTTGATCTAGCCAAAGGCGCTATAACTTAAAGAAGCCTTGGTAGGGGGTTAAATAATATACATTTACGGGTCTGTAAAGCGCTCTTGGAGCTGATTGCAAACTTTGTTATAGTGGGTGTGAAAAATGGGTCTCGGGCTAAGAGTGAATATGGTTCAGTTCTTCTGCTGAGCGGGTTTGCGTGAACGTCTGTATGTGAATTTATTAACGGTTCACAGCCTAAGATGCCCTTGACACACCTATATAATTTTGATTACTTTGCCACATTCGTTTTAGGGGGGTCGTATGCATTATGTATTACTGATCGTTGGTGCAGCACTGGTTAATAACTTTGTGTTGTCTAGGTTTTTGGGAATTTGCCCCTTTATAGGCGTTTCCAAAAAAATTGATACCGCTGTCGGCATGAGTATGGCGGTCATCTTTGTCATGACTCTGGCCTCGCTGGTTACCTGGATGATTAGCAATTTCCTGCTGGTCCCATTCGGCTTGAGCTACCTGCAGACTATCGCCTTTATTCTGGTGATCGCCTCGCTGGTTCAGCTGGTTGAGATGATCATCCAGAAAGTTTCGCAGCCGCTCTATCAGGCTCTGGGAATCTTCCTGCCGCTGATCACCACCAACTGCGCCGTGCTCGGTGTGGCGGTGCTGAACGTGCAGGAGGGCTTCAATCTGCTTGAATCGCTGGTCTTTGCCGTGGGAGCCGGTCTTGGCTTCTCGCTGGCGCTGATTATCTTTGCGGGTCTGCGCGAGGAGTTTGAGTTAGCAAATATTCCCAAAGCCTTCCGGGGTACGCCGATCGCCATGATTACGGCCGGCATTCTGGCGCTGGCCTTCATGGGATTCTCAGGACTGGTGAGCTGATATGAACGCATTACTGATTATTGGTGGTATCGGCCTGGTGGCCGCTGCAATCCTGAGTGTTGCAGCCAAGCTGCTGGCCGTAGAAGTTGACCCCAAGGAGGCGGCCGTGGCCGAAGCTCTGCCGGGTGCCAACTGCGGTGGCTGCGGTTTTGCCGGCTGCAGTGCCTATGCGACTGAGCTGGTTACCAACCCGGATGCGGAGTTCTGCTGTCCGGTGGCTAACGAGAAGGACCTCGAGGTCCTTTCGGCCATCCTGGAGAGACCTCTGGGGGGCGGTGCTCCTTTGGTGGCTTTTGTGCGCTGCCGCGGCTCAATCGAGAATGCGGAAAGCAAGTACCAGTATCTCGGCGTGACCGACTGCCGGGCCGCCCAGCTGGTGGCCGGCGGACCCAAGGACTGTTCCTTTGGCTGTCTGGGGCTCGGCTCCTGTGTGACTGTCTGTCCCTTCGACGCCATGTACATGGGCGACGACGGCCTGCCGCACATCATCGACGCCAAGTGTGTGGCCTGCGGCAAGTGTGTGGCCGCCTGTCCGCGCAACATCATCGAACTGATTCCGGAAGGGGCCCAGGAAGTTGTGGGCTGTATCTCCGAAGATGCCGGCAAGTTTGTGCGCCAGTACTGCAGCGTCGGTTGCATCAGCTGTAAGAAGTGCGTCAAGGTCTGTCCGGTGGACGCCATCACCGTGGCCGGCAAGACCAGTCCGGCGGTGATTGATCAGTCCCTCTGCACCAAGTGTGGTGAGTGTGTGTCTGCCTGCCCGACCAGTGCAATCGTTGATAAACTTTCGGAGGTGCCGAGATGAAATCATTCAAACGTGGAATCCATCCGCCCGGCAACAAGGCGCTGGCCAAAGATATGCCGATTGAAGATTTTCCGCTTTGTAAGACCTACAGGGTCCTGACCCAGCAGCACATCGGTGCGCCGGCCAAGCCGATCGTTGAGCCCGGAGATCTGGTCAAGAAGGGCCAGGTTCTGAGTGAACCTCTGGGGTTTGTGTCGGCACCGGTATTTGCGCCGACCTCCGGCACGGTCAAGGAGATCGGCAGCTGCACCCATCCGGTGACCGGCATGTCGGCTCCCTGCATCGTGATCGAGGCTGATGGCAATGATGAGTGGGCCGAGGGCCTGCCTCTGAACCGCGACCCCGAGCGCATGTCCAAAGAGGATCTGCTGGCCGCCATCAAGGACGCCGGCATCGTCGGTATGGGCGGTGCAACCTTCCCGACCCATGTCAAGCTCTCGCCGCCCAAGGATAAGGTGATCGACAAGTTCATCATCAACGGCGCCGAGTGCGAGCCCTATCTGACTCCCGACTACCGCATGATGCTTGAAGAGCCGGGCAAGATCTTTGCCGGCATCAAGATCGTCATGAAGATCCTGGGCCTTGATGAGGCCATCCTGGCGGTTGAGGCCAACAAGCCCGACGCCATCAAGCATCTGCGCAAGCAGGCGCCCGACTGCATCAAGGTTGAGTATGTTAAGGTCAAGTACCCCCAGGGTGCCGAGAAACAGCTGATCTATGCCTGCACCGGCCGCGAGGTTCCCTGCGGTGCGCTGCCCATGGATGTGGGCTGCGTCGTGCAGAACGTCGGCACCTGCGCCGCCATCTATGACGCCTGCGCCCGGGCTATCCCGCTCTTCGAGCGCGTGACGGCCATCACCGGCCGCGGCATTGCCGAGCCCAAGAATCTGCGTCTGCGCGTCGGTACCAGCCTGGAAGAGGTCATCGAATACTGCGGCGGCCTGGTTAACCCCGGCAAGATCATCGCCGGCGGCCCCATGATGGGTCTGGCTCAGATCACAACCGACATCCCGATCATGAAGGGTACCTCCGGCATCACCATCCTGCAGGAGGGCGAGGTTGTTAAGGCCAAGGAGGGCTCCTGCATCTCCTGTGGTCGCTGTGTGGACGCCTGCCCCATGGGCCTGAATCCTTCGCTGCTCAGCAAGTATGGTGAGAAGAACATGCATGCCGAGGCCATGGACACAGGTCTGCTCGACTGTTTTGAGTGCGGCTGCTGTACCTATGTCTGCCCGTCATACCGGCCGATTGTGCATTACGTTAAACATTTGAAGGTGCTGAGCAGAGAGGCCAGCGCCAAGAAAGAGGGGAAATGATATGAAGAGCCTTTTTGTTTCCACTTCACCCCATGTGCACTCCCCTGAGGACAATGCCTGGATCATGCGGCAGGTTATCTATGCCCTGATTCCGAGCGCACTGGTGGGTGTCTACTTTTTTGGAATCCCCGCATTGATTGTGATCCTGCTCTCCATGGGCGGCTGTGTGGCTGTTGAGGCCGCCTGCCTGAAGCTGATGGGCAAGGATATGGAGGCGTTGAAGGACGGCTCCGCAGCCCTGACCGGCCTGCTGCTGGCCATGAACCTGCCGTCTGGTGCTCCCTGGTGGATGGTGCTGATCGGCTGTATGGTGGCCATCGGCATCGGCAAGCAGGTCTTCGGCGGCCTGGGCAACAACCCATTCAACCCGGCCCTGGTGGCCCGTGTCTTCCTGATGGCCTCCTTCGGCAAGGAGATGACCACCTGGCCCAAGCCGGCCGCGTTCCCGCTCTCCGGTGCTGATGCAGTTACGGCGGCAACCCCGCTGGGACTCTTAAGCGGCGGTGCCGATGCGGTTGCCGGCATCTCCTACTTTGACCTGCTGGTCGGTAATGTGGGCGGCTGTATCGGCGAGGTCAGCGCCATTGCGCTGCTGATCGGCGGCGGCTACCTGCTGGCCACCAAGATCATCTCCTGGCACATTCCGGTGATCTACATCGCCACCGTGGCTGTTTTCACCGGCATCCTGCACGCCATTGACCCGACCCTCTACGCCCCGGCCATGTTCCATGTGCTCTCGGGCGGTCTGATGCTGGGCGCCATCTTCATGGCGACCGACATGGTAACTTCGCCCATCACCAACAAGGGCAAGATCATCTTTGCGCTGGGCTGCGGCCTGGTGACTGTTCTGATTCGCGTCTGGGGCAGCCTGCCCGAGGGTGTCTCCTACTCGATTCTCTTTATGAATGCCTTTGTCCCGCTGATCAACCGCTGGGCAAAACCCGTTAAGTTTGGGGTGGTCAAATGATGGATTCAATTAAAAATGTAGTTGTACTGACCGTGATTGCGGTTGTGGCCGCCGGCGCTCTCTCCCAGGTCAACAAGATGACCGAGGCGCGCATCACCGAGAACCGTTTCAAGGTTGTCAAGGAGTCGCTGGCCACGATTCTGCCCGCGCATGATAACGACCCGGTGGCAGATCGCCAGAAGGTCGGCAAAGTTGATTACTACGTTGCCAAGAGTGGCGGCGAAGTTGTGGCTTACGCCTTCAAGTCGTCTTCCAAGAAGGGTTACAGCGGCGAAGTTGAGATCCTGGTTGTCTGTGACCCCGAGGGGACTCTGATTGCGCTGGCGCCGGTCAAGCATGCCGAAACCTTCGATGCCATCAATGATCCCAAACTCTATGCCGAGTTCCCGGGCAAGAACCTCAAGAATGCTTACATCGAGGTCAAGAAGGATGGCGGCGATATCACCCATATCTCCGGCGCCACCATGTCATGCCGCGCTGTTTCATTGGCGGCCCGTGACGGTCTGGTGGCTTTCAGCCAGGATATTCTGGGTGTGACCATCGACATGGCCGACCTGGTGCCGGCACCTAAGGTTGAGGTTCCCGGACCCTCGGTTGAGATCACTAAGGATCACATTGCCGCCTGTCTGAGCGGTTACGATAATGATCCGCTGGCCGATGCAGTCGAGGTCGGCGGCCTCAAATACTATGTTGCCAAGCAGGGCGGAAACGTCACCGGTTATGCAGTCTTCGGCAGCAGTGAAGAGGGCTTTGGCGGCAAGGTTGAACTGCTGGTCGGCATCAGCCCGGAGGCCCAGGTTCAGGGCGTGGTGGTACTGGCCCACGGCGAGACCGCCGGTTACGGTAAGGAGGCCTTCGACTCCAAGGAGTACTGGCAGGGATTTGCCGGCAAGGGCCTGGGGGCCAACTGGGCTGTGACTGTCGACGGCGGCGACTTTGAAAAGATCGTCGGCTCCGAAAGTGGCGCCACCATGAGTTCAAGGGCTGCTGTGGGTGGCATCAAGTCCGCCCTGGATGACTTTACTGACAAGCTGGAAGATATCCAGGCGAAATAGGGGGACTGAAAAATGATTAATGACTTTATCAAGGGCATCTGGAAAGAGAACCCTGTCTTCGTCCTGCTGCTGGGTCTCTGTCCGACCCTGGGTGTTACCAACACCCTCTTCGGCGGTCTCGGCATGGGGCTGGCCACCACCTTTGTTCTGGTGTGCTCCAGTCTGGTTATATCGCTGCTTAAGAACGTGATTCCGCCCAAGGTGCGTATCCCGTCCTACATCGTGGTTATTGCAACCTTCGTGACTCTGGTTGATATGCTGATGGAAGCTTACCTCTTTGATCTGCATAAGCTGCTGGGCATCTTCATTCCGTTGATCGTTGTTAACTGCGTCATTCTGGGCAGAGCCGAAGGCTTTGCCTCCAAGAATGGTTTGCTGGCCTCCGGTGCCGACGGTCTCGGCATGGGGCTTGGCTTCACCCTGGCGCTCTCCATGTTGGGCGCTGTGCGTGAACTGCTGGGTAGCTGGTCGCTGACCATCTGGAAGACCGGCAGCGGTTCCATCGGTTTCTCGCTGCCCGAGGCCATGCCCGACATTTCGGTGTTTGCCCAGCCGCCGGGAGCCTTCCTGACCCTGGGTCTCCTGACCGGCCTATTCGCCGCCATCAGATATAGATCCGAGCAGTAAACTTCAGGCCCCGCCAATCGGCGGGGCCTTTTAATTTCCAGTCCTTTCGCAAATTATTTTTCCGCTGGTCTTTTATAATCCTCTATGCTAGTCATTAGAACGTAATTCATATTACGAATTATATTTTGAATTGTGAATGGATTTATTTTGTAAGGAGGTCTAAATGGCAACTCATATTGTTGAGAATGCTCAACTCTCGGAGAGTGTCTTCAAGCTGGTTTTTGATGCCCCGCGCATTGCGCGCAAGCGCAAGGCCGGCCAGTTTCTGATGCTCAGAATTGATGAGCAGGGCGAGCGCTTTCCCCTGACCATCGCGGATGCCAACGCTGCTGCCGGAACCGTTACCGTAATCTTTCAGGCGGTTGGGAAATCGACCCAGCACCTGGCCCGTCTCAAGGCCGGCGATTCAATAGCTGATCTTGTGGGGCCCCTGGGCAAGCCGACCCATATCGAGAAGTTCGGTACCGTGGCCTGCATCGGCGGCGGTGTGGGGGTGGCGCCGGTTCATCCGATCGCCGAGGCCATGAAGGCGGCCGGCAACCGCGTGATCTCGATTATCGGGGCCCGCAGCAAGTCGCTGGTCATCATGGAGGAGGATTTCCGTCAGTTCTCCGACGAACTGGTAATCACCACCGATGACGGATCCTATGGATATCATGGATTTCTGAACGGCGCCCTTGAGGACAAGTACCTCATGCATCAGGTGCCGATCGATCTGGTGGTTGCCATCGGCCCGGTCCCCATGATGCGGGCCTGCTGCGACACGACCCGCAAATATGAGGTCCCAACTATGGTGTCGCTCAACTCCATCATGGTCGATGCCACCGGCATGTGCGGGGCCTGCCGTGTCTCGGTTGGCGGCCAGACCAAGTTTGTCTGCGTCGATGGCCCGGAGTTTGACGGCCATCAGGTTGACTTCAAGGAGTTGATTGACCGTCAGCGCACCTATGTCAGTCAGGAGAAGGCGAATCTGGATCACTATATGGAGCATGAGTGTTCATGCGGGGGGAGGCTGTGATGCAGATGAAGGAGAGAATGCAGCTGCCGCGCACTCCCATGCCGGAGCAGGACCCGCATGTCAGGGCGCGCAACTTTGATGAGGTGCCGCTGGGGTATACGCCCCAACAGGCTCAGATTGAGGCTTTGCGCTGTATCCAGTGTAAGAATCCGGCCTGCATGGATGGCTGTCCGGTCTCCATTGATATCCCGGGTTTCATCGGCCTGATTGCCGAAGGTGACTTTGTGGGCGCCGCCCGCAGGATTAAGGAAACCAATGCTCTGCCGGCGGTTTGCGGGCGGGTCTGTCCCCAGGAGGAGCAGTGCGAGAGTCTCTGCGTGCGGGGCAAGAAGTCCGAGCCGGTGGCAATCGGCCGTCTGGAGCGTTTTGCGGCCGATTATGAACGCTCCGAGGGTGAGGTATCCATACCGGCCATGGCTGATGCCAGCGGCCGCAGGGTGGCGATTGTCGGTTCCGGGCCGGCTGGTCTGGCCGTGGCCGGTGATCTGATTAAGCAGGGCCATGCGGTGGTTGTCTTTGAGGCCCTGCATCAGGCTGGCGGCGTGTTGGTTTACGGGATTCCCGAATTCAGACTGCCCAAGTTGATCGTTGAGGCCGAGGTTGATTATCTCAAGAAGATGGGCGTGCATTTTGAGACCTCGCATGTGGTGGGTAAGCTGATGACCGTTGATGAGCTGCTCAATGAGGAGGGCTTTGACGCCGTCTTCATCGGCACGGGGGCCGGACTGCCGGTCTTCATGAATATTGCCGGCGAGAATCTTAACGGCATCTATTCGGCTAACGAGTTTCTGACGCGCGCCAATCTGATGAAGGCCTACAAGTTTCCGCAATATGATACGCCCATTGTCAATGGTAAGAGTGTGGCCGTGATCGGCGGCGGCAATGTGGCCATGGATTCGGCCCGCACGGCCATGCGTCTGGGGGCCGACAATGTCTACCTGATCTACCGTCGCTCCAAGGAGGAGATGCCGGCCCGCAATGAGGAGATCCACCATGCCGAGGAGGAGGGCATCAAGTTTCAGATGTTGACTGGGCCCATTGCTTACAATGGCACCGACAGCGGTTGGGTTACCAGCATTGTCTGTGAAAAGATGGAGCTTGGTGAACCTGATGAATCCGGCCGGCGACGTCCGGTTGTGGTGCCTGACAGCCGTTTCGAGATTGAGGTGGATACGGTGGTCGTGGCCATCGGCTCATCTTCAAACCCGCTGGTGCAGAGCACCACTCCGGGACTTGAGGTTAACCGCTGGAATAATATTATGGCTGACGATGGTGGCCGGACATCGCGCGACGGTGTTTTTGCCGGTGGCGATATCGTTACCGGTGCGGCTACTGTAATTCAGGCCATGGGTGCGGGCCGTCAGGCTGCTGCAGCCATGCATGAATATCTGTTGAAGATTTAATCATAGTTGGAGTTAATTTTGTTTTATGGGGGTATCTTATTGATATCCCCAATTTTTTTGTCTATACATTGATAGTGTAGTTTGATTGACATCTTGCGCGTGCAGCCGGAATGCTTAGAATTTAAGCGGTTATCCAGATAAACCGATAATAACTTGTAGAGGTTGTGCTATGGCTGGACCAACAGATATCTCAACCATACTTTCTCAGGCCGGACGGATTGAGAAAATGAATCAGTCGCCTTTTGTGCACGGCGAAGCTAATCGCCAGGTGGTCACGGAGGATGAGGCTCAGGCTCGCCTGAAACGTAACCGGCAGGTTAATGAGAATGAGAAGCAGCAGGCGATTCAGACCCGCGACCATGGTGGCCGCCGCAGGCAGGAGTCGAAGAAGGGTAGCAAAAGGCAGGCTGAAGAGCCTGAAAAGGATGAGCTCGTCAGTGAGAGCAATCATATAATTGATGTGGTGGTTTAAGATTGGATCGATTTTTTCTAGTTTTTCAAATTGTTGTACAGCTGTTCCTCCTGGGGATGGTGGTCTACTTCATCTATAAGGAGCGCAGCCGCAAGGTTTCGTTGGACGCCATGGAGCAGCTCAGTCAGCTGCTTGAAGAGACCCGCCAGGTGACGGATGGCTTTACGTCCCAGCTGGCGCAGCAGGCTGAGCTGGCCAAAGAGAGTTGCAGCTTGCTGGATGCCAAGATTGATGAGGCTCGGGCGGTTTCAAAGGGGCTGGAAACCCTGCTGTCGAATATGCGCTCGGTGCACAGCTACAGCCGAGATGACGTCCTTAAGCTCAGTCGCGGCGGTTATCAGGATGTTGAGATCTCCAAGATTACCGGCATTCCGGTCGGTGAAGTTCAGCTGATGGTCAGCCTGGACGCTCAGGATCAATGATTCAGGGCATCAGCCTTACTCCTAAAAGTCTTGTTATCAAAGAGAGTCTGCCCTTTCTGGTGGTCGGTCGCAGTGTGGTGGCCACTGTCCTGGGCAAGAATGCCAATGGTCTGATGCTGGTTTCGCTCTTTGGCAAGCGGGTTGCAGTTGAGACGCCCATGGAGCTTAAGCCCGGTCAGGTCCTTAATCTCAAGGTGGATGCCCTCTCGCCGCGTATCGTCTTGAAGATGGTCGAGGGGCAGACAAATGTTCCGCGTGATCTGGAAGCCTTTGTGGATCGGCTGGTGGGGCGTCTGGGAAGTCGCGAGATCGCCTCTTTTAATCTGCGCGAAATTTTTGAGCTGGCTGTCAAGCAGAACGATGCCCAGGCGCTCAGCTATCTGAGCGCTCTGCTTGATGAGTTCACTAACTTCCCCCAGGCTCTGGCCCTTTTCTTCATTCCGGTGATAGATGATGAGGCCTCCAGAAGGGCCAGGGTGGCGGTCGAAAAGGATGATGAGGGTTACCTGATCTCTTTTGAGATGGATACCGACCGTCTGGGGCTGGTTGAGGCCACGGCCAGGCTGGGGGAACGGATTGACGTTGAGATCAGGGCCGCGGTCAGGGACAGCGCCGATTTTCTGCGTGACAACCTGGCCGAGCTCTATGACAAGCTGCAGCCCCTGGGGGTCGGCAGACTGGAGGTTGTGCATAAGGCATCTTCGGCGCCTGGATTGGATATGCTGGTATGAAAAAGCGCGAAAAGGCCGTTGCCGTGCGCTACAAGCGCGGTCAGGATTCTGCCCCGAAGGTTACGGCGAAGGGCCAGGGGGCTCTGGCCGGTAAAATTCTGGAGCTGGCCCGCAAGAACAATATCCCTATTCAGCATGATCAGGCTCTGGTTGAGGCGCTCTATGTGCTGGAGCTTAATCAGGATATTCCTGAAGAGCTCTATCAGGTTGTGGCTGAGGTGCTGGCCTTTGTCTATCGGATGAATAATTTGCGCCGCGCCGGTTAGATCAATAAAAAAGGCCGGAGCTTTCACTCCGGCCAAATAACTAAAAGATGTGTAGCTATTCTTAACAGCCGAACTGGTTTTTAACGATCTTGAAGCACTCGTCAGCCTTGTTCAGTGTCTCGTCAATGTCCTTCTCGGTGTGAGCCGCAGAGATAAACATGTTGTGGTGCCACAGGAAGTAGACGCCGCGCAGCGAAAGCTCCTTACAGAAGAGCTGACAGCGTTTGTAGTTTGTCTCGTTGGTGAAGCCGATGAACGGGATAGCTGACGGTCCGGTGACCTTGAACTGCAGGCCGTGGGCCGAAGCTGATGCTTCTAGACCGTTCCTGAGCTGGTCGCCGCGGGCGTTGCAGATGCCGACGGCGTCGATGGCTTTCATCTCGTCGATACAGGCAATGGCGGCGGCCATCTCGGCCGAGTTGTTCCAGTAGGAGCCGGTGTGGAAGACCTTTGATGCGGTCTGGCGCATCTTCTCGGTGCCTACGATGGAGCTGATGGGGTAGCCGTTGGCCAGGGCCTTGCAGAAGCAGGTGATGTCGGGTTTGACGCCGAACATGTGCAGCGAGCCTGCGATATCGAGGCGCCAGCCGGCACGGACGTCATCAATGATCAGGACGATGTCGTTGGCGTCGCAAATTTTGCGCATACCCTGCCAGAAGCTGGCATCGGGAATGACGGAGTGCTCGAATGTCGGATGGTGATAGGGTGTCATCATGACGCCGGCGATCTCATCCTTGTTCTCGGCCACGACGCGCTCGAAGGCGGCCAGGTCGCCGAAGGGGATGGTGATGATGTTGTCGCGGTCGTTGGCTGCGATGCCGCAGTGGTTGCTGCCGGACCAGGGCTGGGTGCCGTGGTAGCCGCCGCCGGCCAGGACCATCTTGTCGCGATTGCGGAAGCCGCGGGCCATGTACATGGCCCAGGAGGTGGTGTCGGCGCCGTTCTTGGCGAACATTGCCCAGTCGGCAGCGTCAACGGTGTCAACCATCTTCTCGGCCAGTTCAACAATGATCTCTGAAGAGGGTGTGGTTGAGATGCTCTTCTTGGCCTGCTTGGCAAAGGCTTCGTCAACCTTCTTGTTGGCGTGGCCCAGAATCATGGGGCCGTAGGCGCAGATGTAGTCGATATACTCGTTGCCGTCCACGTCCCAGAAGCGTGAGCCCTTGGCGTGGGTGATGAAGTAGGGGTATGAGCCGGGGATGGTAACGGCGGGGTTGAAGTGGCCGTAGAGACCCATGGGGATGGTCTTGGTAGCCCTCTTGAACAGTTCCATTGATTTATCAAATTTATAGGCCATGATGCTCCTCCTTAGGCGAGATAGGTTCCGATTTTGTCAAGGAATACATTGACGATGTCAGCCATGTGCAGGTCGCCTTCGGTAACCAGGTCGCGCAGGCACATTGCAGCGAATGTGTCGACTTTGTCGTCGGCCAGGTCGATGAAGAACTGGCTGTCCTTGAATTCCATCAGCAGGTCAAAATCCTTGGCGGCAGAGTTGGCTGCGATAGCGTTGCTGCCGGTGAATGTGACATTGACGGCATAACCGTCGCGCACGCTCAGCTGGGCAACTCCGTGCAGGGCGGCGGCTTCAGCGGCCATGCTCGGGTCGTAGTTGGCGATGATAGCCATGGTCTTGGCTACGGTGTTGAGCAGCAGTTTGGCCTTGAGCTCGACGGGCGGATTGTCGCCCTTGAGGATCTCTTCCATGCGCTCAGCCAGCTTGATGAAGTTCAGCAGCCCGGCCATCTTGGTGAAGCCTTTCACCGGGATGGGGAAGCCCACGCCTTCGCCGGAGAACATGTTGTTCAGCAGACAGTTGCAGGGGAAAAAGAGTACAATGCCTGATGCCGAGCCGGAGAATACGCGGATGTTGCCGCCCTTGATCTCCAGGGTTGTCACCGGTCCATTGAGACCAACTTTAAAAGTAATCGTACCATTCCATTTTTTTGCCAGTTCTTTAGTCTGCGGATCTTCCTGAGCCATAATTTCCAGGTTGGAAAGTACGGCGTCCAGGTTGATGCGTGCTAAAACGCTTTCATTCAGCATAAATGCCTCCTCCTAGGTCTTTTTCTTAGTGTGAGCGATGACTCACTCGCTGCCGATTATAGTCCATAATAGAGAGATGTCAATATAAATTATTGTGTGATGCGAGATGGGCGCAAGCGAGCGGCTTGCGCCCTGAATATCAGAGTTTTGTGATGTTGCTGCGGGGGATCAGTGTGCCCAGTACGTCGCCCAGAATGGAGGCGATCAACATGTCCTCCTTTTGGAAGACGCCGCTCTGCTTGTCGGCCAGGTTGATTACGCCGTGGATGTTTTCGCTGTCCTTGAGCAGGATGCACATGAAAGATTTGCTGGAGTACTTGTCCTTGTTGTCGATGCCGATCTCGTCCTGGATGTCATTGACTATCATGGAGCTGTTGCGTTGGATGGCGAGATTCATGACGCTGTCGGCCTCTGACGCGATGTTGATGAATGGATCGGCGCCGATGTCTTCGTGGTTGTGGGCCTTGATCTCAAGTTCACCGGAAGCTGGGTTGCGGATGAAGAGCGAGCAATATTTTGCGTTCAGCATACGGGGCAGGTGGTCTGCGATGGTGTCGAACAGGTCCTTGAAGTTCTTGGCGCTGGTAAGTTCCTTCGAGAGTTCGTATGCTTTTTCCAGATAGGGTGTGTCCATGTTACGCCTCCTTTTAAATGCTAATATAATGATTAGCATGATTGGGGGTAGATGGCAAAAAAAATGGTGACTTATATTGTTGGTTTAAATTGATATCGCGGCTGGTGCCGTTTGCTTTGAGAAAATTAGGTGCTTGACTTATGGTCGCATAAACGATGTATAATCACTAAATATTAACTGAAAGGAGTCAATGGTGGAATCTCTTGATATCCTTGAGGAAAAAATGATGAACCTGCTTAAGGCGGTTGATGACCTCAGGAGAGATAATGAGGCTTTGAACGCCAGGTTAAAAGAAAAGGAGGAAGAGGCAAAAGGGTTGTCTCAGGAGGTAGATGTTCTCCTGAAGGAGAAGGAAGCGGTCAAAGATAGAGTGACGCACATACTAGGCTTTGTGGAATCATTTTAAATAAATTGAACTCTGTAGCCATAACCATATTAGGTAAAGAATATAAGGTAAAGACCGGGGATGATGCCGATTATGTCCGGGCTTTAGCGCGCTATGTGAATGAGAAGGTGCTGGATGTTCAGACTTCCGGCGGCGCCACCTCCACCATGGATTTGGTGGCGGTTGTGATGCTCTCAATGGCGGATGATGTCGCCATCCTGCGCGATGAGTTAGCAAGGGAAAGGGAAGCGGTAACCCAAAAAGTTGGTAGGATGATCGAGAGACTCGATGAAAAGGATATCCCCTGAGGTGTTCGCCACCTATATGGTTTCTTTGAGTCTATAGAGTTAAATTTGGCCTAGTCACTGCTGCGGTGTGCAAGTTCTCCTCGTAGAGAAAAGCCTGAAACAGTAAACCAAGGCCAGCCTGATGATTTCAGGCTCCGGAGACATGTGGGAACGGCACCATCGGGGGTTTAACTGCTTCAACTTTTGCTTGATGGTCTGATGAGCGTAAAGCAGACACTCAGACAGGAAATGCTCAGGCGTCGCCAGCAGCTTGCCGGACGCACGCTCAAAGAGCTTAACCTTTGCGAATATATGGCTGGATTCAATGTTTATGCTGAAGCCAGGAATATAGCCTACTATGTGCCTATAAAGGGAGAACCCTCCCTGCAAACCTTGTTCTTTGATCCTGATAAGGTATCTCTTTTTCCTAAAGTTGCCGGGGATCGGCTGGACTTTTTTGTCGCCTGTTCTGAGTTTGATTTTGAGGCAGGTTCATTCGGTATTATGGAGCCGTCTGGTTCGCAGGCGGTAGCAGTAACGGATATAGATTTGATTCTGGTGCCGGGCGTCACCTTTGACAGGCGCGGCTATCGGATCGGATACGGTAAGGGGTTTTATGACAGGCTGATGGCGCAGCATGCTGATGTTGCTACCTGCGGGGTCTGTTTTGATGAGTTGCTTGTCGATGAATGTCCGCACGATCCATGGGATCAGCGGGTCGATTATCTGGTGAGCGACAAAGGTATTTTCAAGTCAAGTAAATGAGGAGTGAAAAATGACAGTATCTACTGTGCTGGCAATATTGGCAGGAGTTGTTGTTGGTATCGTTGCGGGTTATGCGGTTAAGGCCTATCTGCTCAAGCAGAATGTGGCTGAGAATGAAGCCGTGGCCGGCCGCATGATTGAAGAGGCCAAGAAGGAGGCATCCAGCATTCTTTCGGAAGCCAAACTTGAGGCCAAGGAGACGCTCTTCGCGGCTCAGACTCAGAGTGAGAGGGAGTCCAAGGAGCGCCTTAAAGAGGCCGCGTCCCTTGAAAAGAGCCTGCTGCAGCGTGCTGAAAACCTAGATAAACGCTCTGCTCAGCAGGATAAGCGTGAAAATGATCTCAAGGGGCTCGAACAGTCCATCAATGACCGTAAGCGCAACATTGAGAGCAAGCGGGCTGAGATCGAGGAGCTTCATGACCAGCAGGTCGCCCGTCTTGAGGAGATCAGCGGTATGGATTCTGAGACGGCCAAAGAGGCTCTGAAGGAGTCCATGGTCAGCGAGGCCAAGCATGAGTCCGCCAAGATGATTAAGCAGATCACCGACGATGCCCAGGCCGAGGCTGACCGCAAGTCTAAATGGATTCTGTCCACCACCATTCAGCGCTATGCCGCCGATGTGGTCAGTGAGCGTACCGTCAGTGTCGTCAATCTGCCCAGTGAGGAGATGAAGGGCCGCATTATCGGGCGGGAAGGGCGCAATATCCGTTCCATCGAAGCTGTCACCGGCGTCGATCTGATTATCGATGATACTCCGGATGCCGTGATCGTATCCTGTTTTGATCCGGTCAAGCGTGAAGTTGCCCGTCAGTCGCTGGAGCGCCTGGTGGTTGACGGCCGCATTCATCCCTCGCGCATTGAGGATGTGGTGGACAAGGTTCAGAAGGATCTGGCTGAGGAGATCTTTGAAGCCGGTCAGCAGGCCACTTTTGATGTGGGTCTGCATGGTATCAACAATGAGCTGGTCAAGCTGATTGGCCGCTTGAAATACCGTACCAGCTTCTCGCAGAACGTCTATCAGCACTCGCTGGAGGTGGCTCATCTCTGCGGCATTCTGGCCGCCGAGCTGGGGGTAAACCAGAAGCTGGCCAAGCGTATCGGTCTGCTGCATGACATCGGCAA
>CALOBW010000020.1:0-405000 GCA_942491525.1 uncultured Thermodesulfobacteriota bacterium | reverse complement strand
CGCCTCCATCGATAAAGAGGCTGTCGACGAGGAGACGCTCTTTGAAGTTGCACTGGGCGCCGGCGCCGATGATGTCAACGATGAGGGCGACTGCTTTGAGGTTATTACCGATCCCGAAGTGATCGAAGATCTGCGCGCCGCCCTGGAAGAGGCCGGTATCGCCTATGACGAGCTCAACGTCAGCATGATCCCCGAGAACACCGTCGAACTGAAGGGCAAGGCCGCCAAGCAGGCCGTCAAGCTGCTCAGCCACCTGGATGACCTGGAGGATGTCCAGTCCGTTTCGTCCAATGCCGACATTGACGACGCGGAATTTGACGAGATGTAGATGATAATCTGCGGCATTGACCCAGGTACCCGGTTTACCGGCTACGGTCTCCTTGAGATCAAGGGTAACCAGATCAGCTACCTGGCGCACGGCACCATCAGCCCCAAGGGCGATGATCTGCCCCAGCGTCTTAAAACGGTTCACCTGGGCATTGCCGAAGTACTCGAGAAGTTTTCACCGGCAGAGGTTGCGGTGGAGACCTCTTTTTATGCCAAGAACGCCCAGACCGCCCTCAAGCTGGGGCAGGTCCGCGGCGTGATCGTGCTGGCCGCCAGCCTGCTCGACATCCCGGTCTTCGAATACACCCCCACCGAGGTCAAGAAGGCCACCTGCGGCTACGGCCGCGCCGACAAGGAGCAGATCGGCAGCATGGTGGCTGCCCTGCTCAAGATGCCCAAGATCAGTTCGCATGACGCCAGCGACGCGCTGGCGGTGGGCATCTGCCACTCATCATCCAGAAAGATCAGGAGGTTAGCCATATGATCAGCCTGCTTCAGGGCACGGTTGCCGGTACTGCCCATGGCGACATCACGGTGCTGGTGTCCGGCATCGGTTTTCTGGTGCACGTGCCCGCCGGCCTGGACCTGCAGTACAAGCCCGGTCAGGCGATCGAGCTGCAGACCGTCATGATTACGCGCGAGGACTCGCTTGACCTCTACGGCTTCAGCGACATGCGCCAGAAGGAGATCTTCTCCCTGCTGCTGAACGTATCCGGCGTGGGCCCCAAGACGGCCATGAACATCATCGGCTCCATCGAGCCCCACATGTTCCTGGACGAGGTGGTCAACGAGAATGTCGACTACCTCTGCACCCTGCCGGGCATCGGCAAGAAGAGCGCCCAGCGCATCATCCTGGACCTCAAGGAGCGCATCAAGAAGGAGTTCGGCCACCGGTCGGCGGCAGCCAAGCCCGGCGCCCCTTCAACCAACATTGCCCAGGATGCGGTTGCCGCCCTCATGGCCCTGGGGTATAGTGAGCGACAGGCCAACGGGGCCGTCAAGGGCCATCAGGCCGACGACGTTGAAACCCTGATTAAACTGGCCCTGAAGGATCTGATGTAATGAATGAAGAGCTGATGGCCGAGAATCTGGGGCTGCAGGAGAGCGCCTACGAGAACAACATCCGCCCGCGCTCGCTTAACGAGTACGTCGGCCAGGAGGCGCTCAAGGACAACCTGGATATCTTCATCCGGGCCGCCAAGGGCCGCCAGGAGCCGCTTGACCACTGCCTATTCTACGGACCGCCCGGCCTGGGCAAGACAACTCTGGCCTACATCATCGCCGGAGAGCTGGACGTCAACCTCAAGGTCACCAGCGGCCCGACCATCGACAAGTCCGGCGATCTGGCCGCCATCCTGACCAACCTTGAGCCCAACGACGTGCTCTTCATCGATGAGATTCACCGCCTCTCCTCGGTGGTGGAGGAGGTGCTCTATCCGGCCATGGAGGACTTCAAGCTGGATATCGTCATCGGTCAGGGCCCGTCCGCGCGCTCGATCCGCATCGACCTCAACCCCTTCACCCTGGTGGCCGCCACCACCCGCGCCGGCATGATCACATCGCCCCTGCGCGACCGCTTCGGCATCATCGGCCACCTGGAGTTCTATGACGTTAATGAGCTGACAAGCATCGTGCGTCGTTCGGCCGGCATCTTAGGCATCGAGGCTAACGAAGAGGGTCTCTATGAGCTGGCCCGCCGCTCGCGCGGCACACCCCGTATCGCCAACCGCCTCTTGAAGCGTGTGAGAGATTTTGCCGAAGTCATGGGCGAGGGCCATATCGACAAGAAGATTGCCGACGTCGCGCTCAGCCGCCTGCACATCGACAACACCGGCCTGGACAAGATGGACATCAAGATCCTCGAGACCATGATCCACCACTTTGACGGCGGACCGGTCGGCATCGAATCTCTGGCGGCCTCCATCGGCGAGGATAAGGATACCATTGAGGATGTCTATGAGCCCTATCTGATTCAGAACGGCTACATTAAGCGCACTCCGAGAGGGCGGCAGGCCAATGCTAAGGCTTATAAGTTGATTGGGGCTACGCCGGTTGGGGATCAGTCGGAGTTGTTTTAGGCGTCTCCTATTGATTTAATTTCTTTGTTGCCTGTATTTATAATGTCGCTTGAGTGATGATCATCGTGATATTGGGTGTGAAGTAGTATGATTTCGTAATTCAAATGTGTGGGGGCGCCTATGTCAGCTGTTAATGATATTGTTGTTTGGTTAAAGGATAAACCTATTTGGTGGCAGTATGCTGTACATCGTTCATTGGAAGATGATGAACTAACTTCTGAAAGCAAAGATGATATCTATCAAGTAGCGTTAATGGAGCATGGTTTACTTGATGTTGATGGGAAGTATGAAAAGGCTAAAATGCCTATTGATACAACTGGCTATGAGGAAGAAGTTGCTGAAGTTACACTGGAAAGTATATCGAATGTAATCAATGTTGGTGCTCTTGCGGAAGATCAGGTTCTTAAATTTCCGAGAAATGGATTATCTGTCATTTATGGTGATAATGGTGCAGGAAAATCATGTTATTCCAGAATTTTAAAGCATGCATGTTTGACCAGAGGACATTCTCCACAGATTTTAGGTAATGTTTTTAATCCCTCTGCCGAACCGTCATCAGCAGTTATATCTATCGATATTGATGGGTGTCCTGATGATAAAGATTGGAATCTAGATTACACAGGAGATTCAAGTTTAAAGGCTATTAGAATCTTTGATGATGCAGCTGCAAGTCATTTTGTGTCTGGTGAGGATGAGCTAGGATATAAACCATCTGGGTTAGATATTTTGGAGGATTTGGTTACTGCAATTGACTATGTCAAACAGCAAGTATCTGATGAAATTGCATCTGATGTTGGTGTTGTGGAACTTCCTGAATTTGGAGATACAGATACGGGCCAATTTGTTGCTAAGTTATCTCATAAAACATCTATGACTGATCTCGAACGGTTTATTGTAACCGATGATGAAATACAAAGTGTTGATGGATTAACTAAAGAAATCGCTGATCTTAAAGCTAAATCCCCTGAGCAGATAAGAAAAGAGTTAAATACCAAGAAATTACAACTTGTATCACTCCAGACATTTATTACGGGGGTTCTTAATAGTTTAAGTGATCAAGTTTTTGAGGATGTTAAAAATAAGTTTTTGGATCTGAAGCATAAATTAAAACTTGCTCAAGAACTAAGGGATAGGTTGTTGTCCGGTATGACAATAGCCAATGTCGGAGGAAAAGAGTGGCACATGATGTGGAATGCCGCCGAGGAATTTTTGAAGTCAAATGAGGGGATTAGTCCGTTCCCTCCCCAGAAAGACGATAATTGTCCGCTATGTTTGCAGGAGATTAGTGAGGATTCTGCGATCAAGTTGGCTGGATTTAGTGAATTTTTAGCTGATCAAACATCGTTACAAGCTCAAGAAGCACAAGAGTTATTTGATGTGACTCAGAAGACAGTATCGGATTGTGATTTGAATGTTGCTCCTTATGAAGCATCAATTGCAATTATGGAAGATATATATACAGGTTTTCGCCAAAGCTTTGGTGCATTGATCATAGCCCTTGGTGAAAGAAAAACTTTTTTGACTGGAGATATAATTCCGGAAACGATCGAAGCTCTTCCTGTTGATGTTGTTGAACAACTTAAGTCTGAGATCATTCAAATAGATGTATCTTTGGCTGAAATCTCTGACGATGACAACGTGACCGATGTTCTTCATAGGAAGGAAAGAAATTTAGCTGAGATTGCAGATAAGAAGATTTTTACCACTAATATTGATCACATTAAATCAAACCTTTTGAGGTTGAGAAGTTTGATGAAATTTAAATCTCTCAAATCTCAATGTAAAACCAAATCTGTTACCGATCTTAACTCAGATATCTGCAAAGACGGAGTAATTAGGCCATTAATTGATTCGTTCGATAGTGAACTTAGAAAATTTGGTTTTGATCGGTTTAATGTTCGCCCAAAAACTCGTGGCAGATCAGGAGCACAGCTTTTAAAGTTAGAGATTGTAGATTGTGGTGAACCATTGGTTGGTAAGATTGCGAGTGAGGGGGAGCAGCGTTGTATTGCAATTGCTTGTTTTCTTGCAGAGGTGAGTGCAGATAAAAGAAAGTCGGCAGTGATCTTTGATGATCCGGTAAATTCGTTGAGCCATCGGTGGAGTGCAAGTGTAGCCAAAAGGCTTGTTGAAGAATCATTATCCCGGCAGGTAGTCGTTCTAACTCATGATATTGTCTTTTATAAATTGTTGAGTGAAGAGGTGGAGAAAAGTGGAGGGGCTACCATGAATGAAATATGTCTTGAGCGTAGCCGTAAGAAAGCTGGGTTAGTAAGATCAACACCTCCTTGGGATGCTTTAACAACTAGTAAAAGAATTAAGCAGCTTCGAGTAATGTTTCGTGATTTGAAAAGTATTGATGAGAATGGGACAGAGGCTGAGTTCAGGAAAGCGGCGTATGAATTTTATAGTTATCTGAGAGAGGCATGGGAACGCTTGGTGGAAGAAAAACTCTTGAATCAAGTTGTTACTCGGTTTGGGCGTGCAATACAAACAAATAGACTAAAAAGAATTATTGATATTACTGAAGCCGACCTTGAGAAGATTGAGGTAAATATGGGTAAGTGTAGCACCTATTTCCGTGGTCACGATAGTGCTCCTGCTGTTGGAGATGCTTATCCAACAATTGATGAGATAGCGTTAGATCTTAAATGTATTGACGAATATAATAAGGAACTTCAGGAAAACAGAAAACGAAATTAGTTGTTGATTTGAAGACGGGGAAAACTCTCAAAGAAAGTTTCCCCCATCTTACTATTCCTCACAAGGCAAACAAAGCACCATCTGCTCATCCGCCCAATGATGCACATCAACCCTGAACTTTTCCTTAGTAGGCTGCCCATAGAGCGCATCCCGTGTATCCATGATCACCATCAGAGAGTGTCCCGGCTTCAGATCATAGGCTGTGGTCAGGAACTCCAGCTCGGTCTTCATCACTTCATCGGGGGTGGCATCCCACCAGGTCATGAAGGTGTGGGTGATGAAGGTGGCCCGGTTCATGGGGCTGACGTCAAAGAGGTGCACGATGATCTGTCCCTGGGGCTGGGGCAGGGAGATATTGAAATTGATGGCGGCATTACCACGAATTTTGAGGCCGTCATTGAAGGGCTCGCTCTCCCAGAGCAGGGTACCGTTCAGGTAGATGGCCTGCTCCTTGTGCAGCATGCCGGCATCTTCGAGCATCTCGGTCATGAGCGGGGTGCCGGTGCTGACGCCGGTGCGGCGCTTTGATTTGAGCTGTGAGACCTGCTCCTTAGCGTTGGGCTCGGCGCTCAAACGGCCCTTGTTGCTTTTCTCTCCCGGTGCCAGATAGAACTGGCGGCTCTTGAGCGAGTTGGCCGGCCACTGGTAGCTGCCGTCCTCCTTGAGCAGCTCGTCCGGACCATAGACAATTCTCTCATTTTCATACTTGCCGGTGCCCTTGGTCTGGATGGTCAGGACCGCGCCCTGTTCCTTGACGATGCCGGTGTCGATGCCCTTGAGCCAGTAGTCCATCCAGTCGTGCACATTTTTCCAGATCTCGTTGTTGGTGCTGCCCAGCAGGCCGGTGCCCTCGTGGCTGAAGTGGGTGCCCAGGTTGAGGTCCAGCTGTTTGTGGGGTACATTGAGCTTGTTGAAGTAGTCAACGCTATAGTTGGGCATGAACATGTAGTCGCCCATGTTGCTGCTGATGTAGACTGGTCTGTTAACCTGGTCCACAAAGTTGATGGCCGAGCTGTTATAGGTGTCCTGCTGGACCTGCTCGATGTTTTCGCCGGCCATGGTGTTGGTGTAGAGAGCGCGGGCCCAGTCGCTCAGGCGGCCCTTGCTCAAGCCCACCAGCAGCCCGCCCCAGATCCTGCGCGGGGTGTCATTGTCGAACATGCTGCGGTAGGCGTCCACGCAGGGGCTCAGGGCGGCCACGGTCTTGATGCGCTCATCGACGGTGATGGCGAAGAGCGAGCCGAGTCCGCCGTAGGAGATGCCGCTGGCCGCGATGTTCTGCTCATCCACCGGGGTGTTGTCTAAAAGCCAGTCGACAACCGCCACCAGGTCGTGTTGGTCGGACTTGTTCCACATCTCAATCTCGCCGCCGGACTTGCCCCAGCCGCGGCAGGAGTAGCTCAGCACGATGTAGCCCTTCTTGGCAAAGAGCTTGGCCTGCTGGATGTACTCATACTCATCCATGAACCAGCTGTTGATGAAGATGATGGCCGGAAACTGCTGGCCCTGGTAGCGGGCCTTAGGTGTGAAGACGTTGGCCGAGATCTTGATGGTCTCGCCTTCATAGGTTGAGGCGATGGGGCGCTGCCTGTCCCAGAAATATTCATAGGGCCGGTCGGTTGTTTCCGGTTCCAACGGTGTCTGCTGTCCGGCGCAGCCGCTCAGCAGGATGATTGCAATAAACAGGTAGCTAAATAATTTACATCTCACGTTGAGTCCCCCTCGTAATGGTGCCTGCACCAATATTTATAGTCCGGGAAACTTTTAGCATACCCGAACGACTGTTTGCAAACGCGGGGAGATCAAGTGGCACGGGCGAAGCTGTGTTCGCCCGTGGGCTGGGGTTAGAATGAGTAGCCGAATGCAATGGATGGGGCAAAGGTCAGCCCGTAATATTTTTCTTCGGCCTTGTAGAAGCGGCGGCCGTCAGGTGCGGTGATGTATTCGTTTCTGTATTTCGTACCAATGCCGGCGGCGACTCCCAGGTCCAGGTCCCAGCCTGAGCCGAAGCGCCAGCGGTATCCACCACCCCCGACAATTGCCGCATTATCAAGCTTATGTTCGGTTGTGTAACCGGTGATCACGCATGCGCCAGCGTAAGGCGAGCTGCGGTAGGGTTCAAAGTAGTAGCGATAGCCCATGGCCAGTATTCCCACCCCGATGGCGTGATGCTTCTTCTGAAACTCCATGCCCAAGAGAAATCCGGTCCATGGAGAGATGCCGAAGCGGGGGCCGATGTACCACTCTTCGTAAGTTGACTCCGTTGCTTTATCTTCAGCCAGCAGCGGTGATGCGCTGCAGAGTAAAATCGACGTTATGATGATCGTAGCCAGTTTATTCATTGTATTCTCCGTTAATTAGGTGCGGGAGATATAGCATGACATAAAAAGGGACACAAGCCTGATGGGAGCTGGTCAGTTTTCTCTCACAAACTGTTCAATCTGATTCATGAAATCATCGCCGTATCTTTTGAGCTTATGCTTGCCCACGCCGTTGATCTCCAGGAAGGCGCTCTCGTTGGTGGGCATGAAGGCGGCCATCTCGCTGAGGGCCTTGTCGCTGAAGATGACAAAGGGCGGCACCCCGGCTGAGTCGGCCAGCTCTTTGCGTAAAGCCCGCAGGCGGTCGAAGAGCTCCTGGTTGTAGTCCAGCTCGGAGACTCTGCGCTTCTCTTTTTTGGCCTTGGTGCGCGGCTCGGCCATCTTGAGGGTGGTCTCGCCGCTCAGCAGCGGTCTGGCCTTTTCTGTCAGCTTGAGGACCGAGAAGTCGGCCAGGTCCTGCAGCAGACAGCCCTGGTGGATCAGATGGCGCAGGACCGCCTGCCAGTAGTCCTGGCTCTGCTCCTTGCCGATGCCGTAGGTTGAGAGCTTGTCGTGCCCCAGGTCAAGGATGCGCTCCTTACTTGAGCCGCGCAGCACATCGATGACGTGCTGCATGCCGTAGCGTTGCTCCACGCGGTAGACGCAGGAGAGGGCTTTGCGGGCGTCCTGGGTGACGTCGATCAGTTTGGGCGGGTCAAGGCAGATGTCGCAGTTGCCGCAGTCCTCCTCAAGCTGATCGTCGAAGTAGTTGAGCAGGATGCGGCGCCGGCAGGAGAGGGCCTCGGCGAAGCTGACCATGGAATTCAACTTATGTAGTTCTATTCTCTTTTGTTCTTCGTTTGAAGTGTTTTCGATCAGAGAGCGGGCCACGGTGACGTCGCCGTAGCCGAAGAGCAGCAGGGCTTCGGACTCCAGCCCGTCGCGTCCGGCGCGGCCGGTCTCCTGGTAGTAGCTCTCGATGTTCTTGGGGATGTCGTAGTGCACCACATAGCGGATGTTGGACTTGTCGATGCCCATGCCGAAGGCCACGGTGGCCACGATGATACTGACGTCGTCGCGCTGGAAGCTCTCCTGGGTGGATTGGCGCAGCTCGGGCGAGAGACCGGCGTGGTAGGGGGCGGCCTTGAAGCCGGCGGCCAGCAGTTTCTCGCTCACCTGCTCGACGCGTTTGCGGCTCAGGCAGTAGACGATGCCGGCATCCTCCTTGCGCGAGTCCAGGAATGCGCTCAGCTGCTTGAAGGGCTTGTGCTTGTCCATGACCGTGTAGCGGATGTTGGGCCGGTCAAAGCCCGAGACGTAGCAGCGTTCGATCTGCAGACGCTGCATGATGTCCCGGCGGGTATGGGTCTCGGCCGTGGCGGTCAGGGCGATCCGCGGGATGCCCGGAAAACGCTGTTTAAGCTGGTCCAGCTGGCGGTATTCGGGGCGAAAGTCGTGGCCCCACTGGGAGATGCAGTGGGCCTCATCGATGGCGAAGAGGCTGATCTTGATCTCGCTGAGGCGCTCCATGAAGCCGGGGCTCATGAGCCGCTCGGGCGCCACATAGAGCATGTCCAGCTCCTGGCTGTGCAGCCTGGCCAGCACCCGGCGGGCCTCATCCTCCCTGAGGGCCGAGTTGTAGCAGGCCGCGCGCACGCCGCAGGCGTTCAGGGCGTCCACCTGGTCCTTCATCAGCGAGATCAGCGGCGAGATCACGATGCCGACGCCGGCGCGGTGCAGGGCCGGAATCTGGTAGCAGAGCGACTTGCCGCCGCCGGTGGGCATCAGTACAAAGGCATCTTCACCGTTCACCAGGCCTTGGATGATCTCTTCCTGGTAGGGCCTGAAGGTGTCGTAGCCGAAGGTGCTCTTGAGGGTCTCATGGATCTTCATAGCTGGGCTATACTTGATCGTGTCGCTGGCTGCCACACAATAATGTTTCTTAGCTCGCCGACTAAATAAATGTGTTGCAATAAACATAATTAATCTGTTAGTGGCTGCTTATGGATTTTTTGCAACTGTTTTTGCTCGCAGGAGGGCTGCTCTACATTCTGGGAGGGCTGTTCTGTTTACAGCGCATGGGCCGCTGGCTGATCGCGCTGGGGATCGGCTTCAACTTTGCGGCGCTGATTGCGCGCTGCTTTGTGGACGGCCACTTCTTTGCCCAGCTGCTGATCATGGGCAACTATACGGTTTCAATCGTGATCGCAATAATGCTGCTGAGAGATCCTGACCGGCCGGTGGCAGTGCTGCTGGTGCTCTACAGTCTGATCATGATCCTGGCTCCGATTGAGCCGGCGCTGCCGAGCATCAAGCTTGATTTTATCTGGGCCGGTGCTTTTTTCCTGTGTGAGAGTATCAGCGCCGGGATGGTGCTGGTGGCAACGGCCCGCAGTTTCAACGGCCGTGACCAGAGCGCTCTGATCCGGCTGAGTTTCATCATCTTCACCCTCAGTCAGATCACGGGGGGCATCTGGGCCTACCTGGGCTGGACGCACGCCTTCTCCTGGAGCAACCGTCATATTGCCAGCGCTGCCGTCTGGTGCCTGCTGGCGGCCCTGCTGCATTCACGGGCGGCCGGCATCACTCTGCGCCAGCAGAGCGTGCTGACCATTGTGGCCGGCATCTTCATGTTTTATCTGACCTCGTTCTCCATGCTTAAGAGTGCCGCAGGGGCTCTGCTGTGAAGCGCCTGGCAAGTATGAAGCTGGGCTTCTGGCTGCTGGTGGCGGCCTCGGTCATTCTCTTTGGCGGGGCGGTCATGGCCAATCTGTTTGAGGACCAGACCGCTGCGCTCAATGATCAGCTCTTCCTGAGCTGGCTGGGTGCGTACGCTTCCCAGCCCCATCTCTATCTCTGGATGCTGATGCTCTTCGGGGTGCTGGCGCTGCTGGGGCTGAACACCGTCCTCTGCACCCTGAACTATGCTTCCAGGGGCAGCATCAACTCCAGGCGCCTGGCTGTGATTCTGTTTCATGCGGCCTTTATCTTTTTCCTGAGCGGCCATCTCCTGACCGAGGTTGTGGGCACTCAGGAGCGCGTCACCCTTGAGAGCGGTCAGAGCGTGCAGGTTGGCGGTTTGGAACTGCAGATTGAATCTATTGATAAGCGCTACCAGGAGTTGGAGGGTAAGCGCCTGCTGCGGCACGTCAGCGCCGTACTTTCGCATGCGGGGCGGGATATCCATATCCCGGCCCTCAGGCCGCGCTTTGTGGCCGGCTATTCGCTGCATCTAAGTTTTATGGATAAGGGGTTGGAGGCCAATCAGGCCTATCTGACCGTCAAGAGGGACTACGGGCTCTATCCGCTGCTGATCGGCATGCTGCTGGCGCTGGCCGGGCTCGGCTTCTATCGGACCTAAAGGACGGATTTATATTTTCTGCATCTCTCATTTATATATGCTTGAGAATATATAATCCGCCCAAATTTTATTGAGGAGTATGCTATGAAGAGAACACCATTGATTGGGCTGGCGCTTTTGCTGGCTCTGGGCAGCAACCTGCAGGCAGATGAGGTTGTTTTGGATGAGGTGGTGGTTACGGCCACCAGGACCGAGCAGGATCCTGCCAAGGTTACCGCCACCGTGGATGTGGTCAGGGGCGAGGAGCTTGAGCGCAGCGGCGCCGCCACCATTGATGAGGCCTTCCGCCGCATGCCCGGCATGGTCAATGACCGCACGGCCGGACCGGCCGGACTCTCCGACCAGCATGGCGGCATCGTCATGCGTGGTTTCAACCGGGCTGACAATGTTCTGGTGCTGGTTAACGGTCATCCGGTCAACAACTATGAGGGCGAGGTCCAGTGGTGGAACATCCCCATGGAATCTGTTGAGCGCGTCGAGGTTGTGCGCGGCCCCTCATCATCGCTCTACGGCGGCGGCGCCGTGGCCGGCGTTGTCAATATCATCACCAAGGAGCAGGGCTCGCCGCTCTACTACTCCATGGGCTTCGGCAGCTACGGCACCAAGAATATCGCCCTGGGTAGCTCCAACAAGGTTGGTGATCTGACCTACCGTATCGATATCCGCTCGCAGAACTCCAACGGTCACCGTGAGGAGGTTATCAACTACTACAACAACCCGCCAATTGGTGGTGATAAGTATGACCCGCCGGCAGTGAGCCGGATTGTTTTGGATGCCGAGGGTGGAATTGGCCTTGGCGATGATGAGGCCTACTATCTGGTTGGTGAGCGCCGGGTCGCCACCGACAACAAGAATCTCAGCACCAGTTTTAAGTGGGACATGACCGATGATCAGAATATCGCCTTCGGTTATGACTTCTCCAAGTATGAGTGGATTCCCGATGTCGCCAAGGACTCCGACGGTAATGACATCTCCGGCAGCGTCAAGGAGCAGGAGACTCACCGCTACGCCATTGACTACTACAACATGGTTTCCGATAACGCCGAACTGATGATTAATGGCGGGCTGGTCAACAACAAAGAGGACTACTGGAAGATGTCGCTTGAGACCAGGAAGCCCGAGTCCTACCGTCCCAACCATAAGTATAACCTGGGCATGCAGAGCAACATCTACCTGCCCGCCAACAACACTCTGAGTGTCGGCGTCGACAGCACCCAGAGCATGGTTGACTCCGAGTGGGGTGATCAGTTGATTTCGGCCAAGATGCGCACTGTGGGCGTCTATATGCAGGATCAGTGGGATGCGCTGGACAACCTGAGCCTGGTCGGCTCGTTGCGTTACGACTACTGGCTGGCCTATGATGCCAAGGGCAGTGTCGATGATGAGATGATCCAGTACCAGCTGCATCAGGACAATGTTGAGCACTACCTATCACCGCGCCTCGGCCTCTCCTACCGCCCCGATGAGCAGACCGTCTTGAAGTTCAGCACCGGCGACGCCTTCCGCGCACCCAACCTCTGGGATATGTACAGCTACACCTACATTCCGACCAGAAACAGGGTTATCTTCCCCAACCCGGCCCTGAAACCCGAGACCTCCCGTTCGGTTGAAGTTTCAGCCGAGCGCAGCCTGATCGAGGGGCTCAAGCTGGGCGCCACCTACTTCTACTACAACAACAAGGATCTGATCTATCGCGTTGATCATACCTCAATGATGGGCACCGATGGTCAGCAGAATCAGAATATCGGCCGCTCCTATTCGCGCGGTTATGAGCTCTTCGGTGAGTATCTGATCACGGATGGTGTCGAGCTCTGGGGTAACGCCACCTACACTGATGCCAAGATCACCAAGGCCCCCTACAATCAGCCCGAGCTGCGCGGCAAGCGCATCGCCGAGGTGCCCAAGTATACCTTCAACCTCGGCAGCACCTTTGAGTACAAGGGCTTCTACACCGATCTGATCTACCGCTACATGGGTGACCGCTACGCTACCACCCTCAATACCGACGTCATTGACAACCGTTACGGCGGTTATGACGAGTATGGTGTCATGGACATAAATCTGGGCTATGACGGCGACAACTTTGCCGTGAAGACCAGCGTCTACAACGTCTTCAACCGCGAATACTGGGAGAACAACGGCAAGAATCCCGGCCGGGCCTACATGCTCAGCTTCACTGCCAAGTTCTAATCTGTCCGGGGTATGGGCAGTCGTCCCATACCCCGGCTTGTCAAAAGTTAAATATAAGGCTAAGTGCTGATGTTATGGACTCTTTAATTGAACTTAGAGATTTGGCCTTCGCCTATGAGGGCTGTGCGCCAACTTTCAGCGGCATATCCTGCCGGCTTGGTTCCGGCAAGCTCTGTGCCCTGATGGGCGGCAACGGTTCGGGCAAGACCACGCTGATCAAGTCTATCGCCGGCCTGCTGCCGGGATATGACGGTCAGATCCGAATAGGCAATGATGATATCAAAGATTTGAGCCGCCGCAGAATTGCCAGGCAGATGAGCATGGTGGCCCAGGATAATGATCTGGCCTTTCCCTACCGGGTCGGCGATATGGTCCTGATGGGCCGCGCGCCCTACATCGACACTTTTGCCCTGCCGGGCAGGGATGACAAGGCCAAGGCCCTGCAGGCCCTGGCGGACGTGGGCATGCAGGATTTTAAGAATCGTTACTTCTCCAAGATCTCGGGCGGCGAGCGCCAGATGGTTCTGATCGCCCGCGCTCTGGCCCAGGACACGCCGGTGATGCTGCTGGATGAGCCCACCAACCACCTCGACTTCAAGAACAAGATCCTGGTGCTGCATCTCATCAAGCGGCTGGTGCAGGAGCGCAACCTGCTGGCCCTGATGGCCACCCATGACCCCAACCATGTGCTTCAGTTTGCCGACTATGTCATGATTCTGCACGAGGGGCGGATCTTCAGCGAGGGTCAGCCCTCGGAGGTGATCAACCGGGAGACCATGCGGGCCGTCTACGGGGTGGATGTTGAGGAGATCGTAAAAGATGGCCGCATCCGCGGCGTGATGGCCAGGGAGCAGCTGTCTTGAAAAAATTTTTATTGATCATTGGTCTGGGTTTATTGGGATTTATATTTTGGGTCCGCCCTGGCGCAACGCTTGTTGCTGAGCGGACGGTTGTTGACATGATCGGCCGCGAGGTGGCTCTGCCCGCTGATGTGGAGCGCATCGTGACCGCCACCTATCCGATCGCGACCCAGATGGTCTTCATGCTGGACGCGGCTGAGCGGCTGGTGGGCATCAGCAGCTATGATCTGAGTCCGGTCATGCAGCGCATCGCCCCTCAATTTGATCAGATTGCACTGCTGGGCAGCGCCAGCCACGCCGATATCGGGGTTGAAGAGCTTCTGAGCCTGGAGCCGGACGTGGTCTTCACCCACATGCGCAGCTCCAACAATCTCAAGGAGGCCGACATTCCGGCCGTCTGCCTGGCGCTGGAGAATCCGCAGGCCCTGATGGACGGCTTCCTGCTGCTGGGCGAGATCCTCAATCGTCAGGAGCGGGCGCGCGAGATTATCGCCTACTACAATGATAAGCTTGACTATATCCGCAGCCGCACGGCCGATATCGAGCCCAAGAAAAGGGTCTACTTTGCGGGGCCCGACATGCTGACCACGGCCGGCGGCGACTTCTACCAGCACTTTCTGATCGAGTATGCCGGCGGCATCAATGTGGCCCGCGAGAACTGTGGTGGCTGGAGCCGCATCTCCATGGAGCAGCTGCTGGCCTGGAACCCTGACTTCATTTTCATGGGCAACTACGGCACGGCCCGGGTTGAAAACTTCATGCAGGATAGCCGGTTGCACTCCTTGAGTGCCGTCAAAAGCGGCGCGGTCTACATGTCGCGGCACTATATCGGTTCCTGGGATGTGCCGACCCCTGAATCGCTGCTGGGCATCATGTGGCTGGCCGGTGAGTTATATCCTGAAGCGGTGCAGTTTGATATGGCCTCCGAGATGCGCGGGTTCTATGAACGCTTCTACGGCTACACCCCGACGGACGCCGAAATTGCGGAGGTTTTATGAGACGCTACTGGCTGCTCTGGTTTATCCTGCTGAATCTGTTTGTGATGGTGGTCTCGCTCTTTGTGGGCCGCTATCAGATCGCCCCGGCCGAGGTGATGCGGGCCTGCCTGGGCGCCATTGACGGGCGCAGCGGCGGCATCGTCGAGACGGTGCTCTTTGATGTGCGGCTGCCGCGCATCCTGATCGCCATGCTGGTGGGCGCCGGCCTGGGCATCACCGGCGCATCCTTCCAGAGCGTCTTTCGCAACCCGCTGGTCTCGCCCTACATCCTGGGGGTCTCCTCGGGCGGCGGCTTCGGCGCGGCCCTGGCCATCCTGCTCTTTAATGAGACCTACATGATTCAGCTCTTTGCCTTCATCTTTGGGCTGGCCGCCGTGGCCATCACCTACTTCATCGCCCGCATCGGCTACAATGTTTCGACCTACGCCCTGGTGCTGGCCGGGGTGGTGGTGGGCTCATTCTTCTCGGCCCTGATCTCGATGCTTAAATATGTGGCCGACACCTACACCCAGCTGCCGGCCATCGTCTTCTGGCTGATGGGCTCACTGGCCTCGATCAAGAGTTCGGACCTGATCGTGACCGGGCCGGTCATCATCATCTGCATCACCATTCTGATCATGCTGCGCTGGCGCTTCAACATCCTCTCCCTGGGCAGCCAGGAGGCCCGCAATCTGGGAATCAATACCAGGCGCATCTATCTGGTAGTGATCATCTGCTCAACCCTGATCGCGGCCTCGATCGTCTCGATTGCCGGCATCATCGGCTGGGTAGGGCTGGTCATACCGCACCTCTGCCGCATGCTGGTCGGCGCCGATCACCGGCGGCTGCTGCCGGCCTCGGCCCTGCTGGGCTCGGCCTACCTGCTGGGGGTGGATGATGTGGCGCGCTGCCTGACCTCCCAGGAGATCCCGCTCGGCATCGTGACCGCCATCATCGGCGCGCCCTTCTTCGCCTACCTGCTGAAGGTCCGCTCCGGAGATACGCTGTGAAATATCCGCTCTCTACGATCTACTCCAATCAGATCGAGTCGATACCCTTCTTTCACTTCCATCCCGGCCAGCGGGTCCTCACTATCGGGACCAGCGGCTGCAACCTGGACTGCAAGTACTGCATGAACCAGCACCTCTTGAATGAGCCGGTGCACAGCTTTGACCTTTCACCGGAGGCCGTGGCATTGAAGGCTAAGAGTGCGGGCTGCAAGCTGATCTCGTTCAGCGCCAATGAGCCGGCCGTCAGCTTTGAATATTTCCTGGAGATCGCGGCGGCAGCCGCCGAGCTCGGCATTATGACCGGCTGCTCCAGCAACGGGCTCTTCAGTGAGATCCAGCTTGAACGGGTTAGCCAGGCCATCAGCTTTGTCAACATCAGCATCAAGGGGCCAGACGAGCAGTTCTACCGCGAAGTCTGCGGCGGCGGCCACCCGGACAGGGTTTTCAGGACCATTGAGGCCCTGCACTCTGCCGGGGTGCATGTGGAGGTCACCACCCCCTACATGCCCAGCATTTCGGCATCAGGGATGATGTCGATGGCCGAGCGCATCGGCGCGCTGGATCGCGCCATCCCCTGGCACATCTTCCGCCTCTTGGCCGAGTATAAGCTGGAGGGGCAGTCTCAAACCGCCATTGAAGATATGCTTCAGCTGCGCGAGTCCGCTGCGGCCCATCTTGACCATATCTATCTCGAAAATTTTGCGGGCTCGCTCTGGCTCGATACCCACTGCAGCTCCTGCGGCCAGGTGCTGATCAAGCGCTTCTCGACCGGCGGCTGCGGCGCCTACTACTATGAGAGCTACCTCAAGCAGGGGTGCTGTCCGGTTTGCGGCAAATCATTTGACCTGCTGGCGTCAGATTCAGATCAGGCTCAAATTGTGCCAGATCCGCGGCAAGCCTATATCGATGCCGTCAACTGGCAGGCCGGTTTTGACATGTTCAGCGGCCTGAGCGTTGAGGGGGCGCCCCAGGAGGATGTCAAACCCTATCCGGGCGACCTGCAGCTGGCCGCCGAGCGCTGGGTGACCGAGAGTGCTTTGCCGCTGATTACCAAACGCGATCCCGAGCTGGCGGTGCTGGTCTACTCCCAGCCCTGTTTTGCCGGGCGCCACAAGGCCGAACTCTATGATGAGATGGTGGCCGGTGTTAAGGGTGAGATTGAGGGTTTTCTGGACCGGACCGCCTATGACTATCTGGTTGTGGGTCTGGGAGATCTGGTGCCCAATCGCGGCGTCATCAACCTGGAGCGGGTGATCAGCGGCGTGGCCTCCTGTGAAGAGGGTATCGGCGCGCTCTACGCCTGCACTGCCGCGGACGCCGCCAGGGTGGCCGGGCTGGATGGCGTGGCGCGGGTCTATACCAAGGCCGAGCTGAGCAGTCTGACGGGCTGCGCGCTGGATGAGCTGGGGGACTACTTTGTGCTGCCCGAGGAGGGCTATCAGCTTCTGGGGCTGAGCAGCTCCTCCAACCGGTTGACAAAATTTGTCAGCGGAATGAATAAACAGCTGCCAAGCTGGTCTTCAATCGGCAATCCTGGGACTATCCACGGCATCCGTAAAACTGTGGCCGGAGCCGTGGCAAAGGGCCGCAAGGTTGCCCTGATCATTATTGACGGCGTCGGCTGCGATAACTTTCCCTTTGATTATGCGCCGATTGACAACATGTTTGGCGATATCCCATATGTCTCATCTCAGCATCAGTACATGGTCATCAGCAGCGGGCAGCAGATCTATCCGCGCTTCTTCGCCTATCCCCACTGGCGGAACAACTCTCATAAGAATCCCTTCTCACGTAACTGCAGCTTCCTTGATGACAGTCTGATCAGTGATGTGGCCGCGCTGGGCGCCAGCAGCATCAGTGTCGGCAACCGCAGCATCATGACCCAGATGGCCTTTCCGGCCGACCTGAGTATCGAGTGCCGCTGCATGGGGCTGCACAACTACGGCACCCTGGAGGTTCACCGGTGAAGAGATTTTTAAGCTGCCTGATTCTGCTGGCGCTTGCTGTGCCGCTCTCGGCCCGTGAAGTTGTCGATATGGCCGGGCGCACAGTCGAGGTGCCGCAGAAGATTGAGCGCGTTCTGGCGCCCTATAGGGTGGCCGCGGACATGGTCTTTGCCCTGCAGGCGGCTGATCTGCTGGTGGGTATGGCCGCCAAGCCGTCCCCGGTCATGCAGCAGCTCTATGGGCCGATCAGCGAAGTCGGCATTGCCAACCGCCACTCCAGCATCGAGGAGTTTCTCAAACTGAAGCCCTCGATCGTCTTCATGCGTCCGGGTCCCAAGGTAGAGCGTCTGAGTGAGGCCGGCATCAAGGTCTACTGCCTGCAGGTGGAAGATCCCGCATCGATGCTGGAGGGCCTGAAACTGATGGGCGATGTGCTCGGGCGCACTGCCGAAGCCGAAGCCATTGCCCAATATTACCACCAGAAATTGCAATATATTGAGACCCAGACCGCCAGGGTCAAGGATCGCAGGCGCGTCTATCTGGTCGGACCCAACGATGTGCTGACCACCGTGGCCGGTGACTTCTACCAGGATTCGCTGGTGCGCCAGGCCGGCGGGATCAATGTGGCGAGCGCTCTGCGCGGCGGCTTCATCGAGGTCAGCCGGGAGCATCTGATCGCCTGGGACCCGGACATCATCGTGGGCGTGCCCTATTCAAATCTCAAAGTTGCTGACATCAAAGCGAGTGACGGTCTGCAGGTTCTCAGAGCCGTGCAGCAGGAGCGGATAGCGGTCTTTCCCAACTATCTGGACGGCTGGGATCTGCCGACGCCCGAGTCCATTCTGGGCATCATGTGGCTGGCGAGTCAGCTCTATCCGCAGCAGGTGCGTTTTGATATGGCAGCCGAGGCCTGCGAGTTCTACACGCGCTTCTACGGCGGCTATCCGGTGGAGATCAGGCTTTAGATGGTTGTCTTGACCGGGGCGCGCGACAGCGGCAAGACCACGCTCTTGAAAAGTCTGGCTGTTCACACTCAGGGCTTCCTTGGGCTCAAGACAATGGCGGATGGTAAAATAACCTCGCTTGAGCTGATGCTGCTGCCGGGCGGCCGTATAATTCCGTTGGCGAAGACCGAACCGTTTCCAACTGAGATCCGCACCGGGCGTTTCTATTTCTATGAAGAAGCATTCGGCGAAATCGACCGTCACTTTAGAATATTGTCTGGAATGCCATTTATCTTTGACGAGTTCGGGCCGCTGGAGATGGCCGGTCAGGGCCACTGGCCGCTCTTTGAACGTCTGCCCAAGGAGCGCCTGCTGGTGGTGGTGCGCCCGGAGATGGTGCCTGATTTTTGTGGGCGCTTCTGGGTTGAGCAGGTGCTGGACGTGTCTGATTCTGCTACGCCTGCCCGCTTGCGGGCGTGGCTGTCCAGCTTTTCTGCATAGCGCCCTGGCGGTAGAGGCTCTGGGTGCCGCCGCCCTCCATGATGATCTGGCAGGCCTTGTCGCTATCCAGCACCTGTGCGCCGCCCAGACCGGTGACGCCGTAAGCGGCAAAGAGCTGCGGCAGCATGGGCGTGCTGGGGCCGATCAAAATAATCTCTCTTGCCTTTGTGTCAAGTTCCAGGAGCTCCTTGAGGGTGTTGTTGAGCAGGGCCGTGGCCGTGATCAGGATAATGTCGGCCTGTTCAATGTACTGCGGCATCTGATTTGCTGATCGCTGCTGACTGTTTGCGCTCTCCCGCTTATCAAAGAAAACAACTTCAGCGTCCCGTTTGCTGAACATATTCAGGAGCGGCGCGATGCAGCCCACCATCACGATCCGGTCTCCCTTATTGATTGCCATGTTGCTGAAGATGTCACCGCTGCTCTCACCCTGGTTGTGCAGGGCGTTGATGGCGGCAATCGAAAGGGCCCGGCCCAGCTGGCCGGGCAGCTTGAAGATCTGCTCCAGGGTTGATCCGGCCAGGCTGCCGGCGGCATCCAGCTGGCCGCAGCCGCCCGGCAGCTGGTCGGCCAGGGTGGCGCAGATGCCGGCATGGCCGTCAACCTGCACGGCCACATATCCCAGACCGATGACTGCCCGCTCGACGGTCAGGTTAAGCTTGGATTTGTCAATATTATCAATGATTTCATTTAACATGCAGTGAGCATAGGAGTGCGCGGAAATGTTGTCAATGCCCGGCTGATGATATATGCTGCGGCTCATGAAGCAGGTTTTACTCTTTGATGTTGATGACACCCTCTATCCGCAGGGCGGCGGGCCCTTTGCCCTGGTCGCCGAGCGCATCAAGAGCTATCTGGTGCGCAGGCTGGATATGGACCCCGAGACCGCCTATGAGCTGCGCCTCAGCTATGTTGCCCGCTACGGCTCGACCCTGGGCGGTCTGATTGAACACCACGGGGTTGACCCGCAGGAGTTTCTGGATGATGTGCATGATATCCCGGTGGAGGAGCAGCTGGTGTACGACCCGCGTCTGCGCGAGCTGATCGCGAGCCTGGACTATGAACGGGTGATCTTTTCCAACGGATCGCGCAGCTATGTGGAGCGGATTCTGAAGAAGCTTGAGATTGACGATCTGTTTAGCCGGATCTTCACTATCGAGAGCGTGGGCTTCATTCCCAAACCTCAGCCCGAGCCATTCCGGATGGTGCTGGATGCGCTGGGACGGGATGCGTCTGACTGTATTATGATCGATGACCGGGCCGACATCATTGCCGGAGCTGTCAGGCTGGGCATGCAGGGGATTCTGGTGGGTGAGGGCGAGCCGGTGGACGGCGCGCTGCATATCCCGGATATCTTCAGCCTGCCGGCCGTGCTTACCTGAACTTGCTGAGAACAGCCTTGCCGGCGATGGTCAGCAGATAGGTGGTTCCGGCCAGCATGACGATTGTTGAGCCGCTGGGCAGATCGGGGCCGTAACTCAAGGCCAGGCCGCCGCTGATGAAGAGCATGCTCAGGAGGGTGGCGCCCAGCATCATCTGCCAGAGTCGTTTTGAAAACTGGCCCGCCACGGCTGCCGGCAGGGTGATCAGGGCGATGACCATCACGATGCCCACGATGCGTACCATCATGACTATTGTCAGGGCCGTCAGGCAGAGCATGAAGATGTAGTAGCCCCTGGTGGGGATGCCGCGCAGACGGGCGAACTCCTCGTCAAAACAGATGCCCAGCAGCTGGTTGTAGAAAACTATGCCCAGGCCGGCGACGATGATGTCCAGGCCCAGAATCATCAAGATGTCGTTTCTGGTTATCATGAGGATGTTGCCGAAGAGGTAGCTCATGGGGTCGATGTAGCCCGGGGTCTTGGCGATTAAGAGGATGCCGCCGGCCATGCCCATGACCCAGAGGGCGCCGATGATGGAGTCCTCGCGCTCGCTGGAGTAGATGCTGACCAGGCCGATTATGATGGCGGCCAGCAGGGCGGCGACAACGGCACCCAGCATGGGCGTGCACCAGGCAAGTCCAAAGTGGTAGTTCAGGTAGATGGCTGCGCCGATGCCGCCCAGGACGCAGTGGGCGATGGCGCCGGCTATGTAGGAGATGCGTTTGACCACCACGTAGGAGCCGATGATGCCGAAGGCCACGCTGGACAGCAGCCCGGCAATCAGGGCGTAGCGCAGGAAAACCAGGTTGGGGTCGGTCAGGGCGCCCAGGAACTCACTCATGGTGATGTCCCCATGCGGAGCAGCTGTGGTCGTGGCGGATCATCTTGAGGTCGCCGCCGTAGATGTCCTGAATGATCTCGCCGGTGATCTCGGAGGTGGGGTGGATTTTGACCTGCTGGTTGACGCAGAGCACCCGGTCGACCACCTGGGAGACGAAGCCCAGATCGTGGGAGACGGTCAGGATGGTGATGCGTTTGGCCAGATCGCGCAGGATCTCATAGAACTGGCTCTCGCTGGCCGGGTCGACGTTGGCCGTCGGTTCGTCCAGCAGCAGCAGCTCGGGGCGGCTGGCCAATGCACGGGCGATCAGAACCCGCTGGCGCTGGCCGCCCGAGAGGCTGGCAAAGGGGCGCTTGTGGAGCTCCGCGATGCCCAGCTCGTCAAGGGCGTTCATGGCGATCTTGCGGTCCTCCTTGGAGTAGAAGCCCAGGGGGCGCATGCGGCCCATTATTACGATGTCGATGACGTTGGCCGGGAAGGCCTGGTCATAACTGAGGTGCTGGGGCATATAGCCGATGCGGCTGCGCATTCTGGCGGGCTGGCCGCCCAAAATTGAGATCGAGCCGCTGTCAGGCTCCAGCATGCCCAGCAGCAGTTTGAGCAGGGTGGTCTTGCCGCCGCCGTTGGGGCCGACGATGCAGACCGATTCGCCCCGCTGGATGGAGAAAGATACATCACTCAGGATAGGCTGGGTCTGGTAGGCAAAGGAAAGCTCAGTTACATCGACAACCGTACTCATTTCAGACCCCTTTCGCTAGATTAATAGCAACGCTAAACCGGATTACAAGCAGCTGATATTACTTATTCAGGGCCTTGGCAAGTTCTTTTGCGATCGAGTCAAGGTTGGCAAGGATGTCATGCGCAAGCGGGTCAAGCGGGACAACCGCGGCGCCGGTGGCCTGGGCAATCGTATTTGCGCTGCGCGGGTCGAACTGGGCCTGGACAAAGATGATGCGCACGTTTTCCTTGCGGGTCCGGTTGACGATTGAGGCGATCTGGCGCGGCGAGGGGCTCTTGCCGCCGGTCTCGATGGCGACCTGTTCCAGCTGGTAACTGTCGGCAAAGTAGCCGAAAGCGGGGTGGAAGACGAAGAAATGCTGGCCCTTGAACGGCAGCAGCTGCTGCCGGATCTGGCTGTCGATCCGGTCAAGAGCGCTCAGGAAGTTTTCAAGATTTAGCTGGTAGGCTGCGCCGTTGGCCGGGTCGGCCTGGCTGAATGCGTGCTGGATGTTGTGGGCCAGGGTTTTGATCTGTTCGTTGCCGAGCCAGATGTGGGGGTCCGGCGCTTCGTCGTGTCCATGATGGTTGTCGCCTTCATGATCGCTGATGGGGCGGCGGACAATGTTGCGGCTGATATCAACAACTTTGACCTGTAGCTTGGGGGTCAGGGCCTCTTCAAATGGGAGCTGGATGGTCAGGTAGAGATCGGCCTGGTTGAGCTGGCTGATCTGCCTGGGCGTCGGCTCAAAAGTGTGGGGCTCGCGGCCGGCCGCAATCAGATTGCTGACCTGGGCATGTTTGCCGCCGATCTGCTCGGCCAGGTAGGTGATGGGTTCAATGCCGGTGGAGACCTGCAGGGCAAAGGCATTCAGGGGCAGGAGCATTAACAGCAATAGGAGGTAAGGTTTGAGTCTCATTATAACTCCGGATTTTTGTTTTAGAAAACCACAGCAAACAGGTTTCGTCAAAGCTTAATCTGTGTTATTGAGGCAGCAAATATTTATCTGGAGTCGATATGAAGGTTTTGGTTACAGGAGCAGCCGGGTTTATCGGTTTTCATCTTTCAAGGCGGCTGATGGCCGATGGTCATCTGGTTGTGGGGCTTGATAATCTGAATGATTACTACGAGCTCCAGCTCAAAGTTGACCGCCTGGAAATTCTGAAGGCTGAAGAGGCTTTTTCGTTCTACGAGCTGGATCTGGCTGAGCGCGAGGCTGTGCTCGGGTTGTTTGACCAGCATCAGTTTGATGTGGTGGTTAACCTGGCGGCCCAGGCCGGCGTGCGTTACAGCATCGAGAACCCCTTTGTCTATATTGATTCCAATCTGAACGGTTTCATCAATATCCTTGAGGGCTGCCGCCATGCCGACAAGATGCCCCATCTGGTCTATGCCTCTTCCTCGTCGGTCTATGGCGCCAATAAGCAGATGCCCTTCTCCGTGCACCACAATGTTGATCATCCCATTTCGCTTTATGCGGCCACCAAGAAGGCCAATGAGCTGATGGCGCACACCTACGCCAGCCTCTACAGCCTGCCCTGCACCGGGCTGCGCTTCTTCACGGTCTACGGTCCCTGGGGGCGCCCGGACATGGCGCTCTTTAAGTTTACCAAGGCTATTCTGGCCGGCGAAGCGATCGATGTCTACAATCATGGCAACATGCAGCGTGACTTCACCTATGTGGATGATATTGTGGAGGGCATAGTGCGCGTGATGGCCAAGGTGCCCGAGGGCAACCCTGAGTGGAGCGGCGAGAACCCCGACCCTGGCACCAGCTATGCGCCCTACCGGGTCTACAATATCGGCGGCTCAAGTCCGGTTAAGCTGATGGATTTCATCGGCGTGCTCGAAAGTGCTATCGGGATCGAAGCTCGCAAAAGCTTGATGCCCATTCAGCCCGGTGATGTGGAGATGACCTGTGCCGATGCCAGCGACCTGGAAAATGATACCGACTTCAGGCCGCAGATCGGCATTGAAGAGGGGATCAACAAGTTTGTGGCGTGGTACCGGGAGTACTACGGAGTGTGAAAAGAACAGGCCTGATGAAAATCAGGCCTGGTGAATATCGTCCAAGAGTCCCTCGGATGGCAGATCCATGCTGAGGATAAACTCAAGTATCTTGTCGCGGCCGCTGTCCGAGTTGCCGGTGAACTCAATGCCCAGCTGGGTCTTCTGCAGCACGTCGTCGGTTCTGACCGATCTGACCACGCCGGCGGTCTCGACGCTGCCTGAGGGCAGGTTGACCTTGATGGAGGGCAGGTGCATGCCTTCAATTAGCGGAGTCTCCTCACTAAGGATTTCGGCGCCCATGCCTTCGATGCTGATATCCCAGATCAGCATCTGGACCTTCTGTGCGCTGATGGGATGGGTGATCTCGGCGGTGATGGGCTCCTGTCCGGTGACAAAGTATCTCAGCACGCTGCGGCGGCTGATGTACTGAACCTTTTCCGGCCAGCTGGTTTCAATGATATTTTTGACGATATCCTGAACCTCGGCCTGGAAGAACATCACGTTGACCCCTTTGAAGAGGTAGAACGGGTAGGTCTTGCCGATCTCGGGCTGGAAGGGCAGGCGGAACTCGGACATGCGCACCACCCGCATAACCATGTTGTTGTCATCCGGGCGCAGGTAGAAGAATTCGGCCGGGATGGCGCTCTGCTTACCCAGCATCAGCATGTCGCCGTAGCCGCGGGACCACTTCTTGATCTCGGCGAAGAGGGTTGCGATCTCATCCTTGTCGGTCAGGACCTTGCCCTTTTCGCTGTTTTTGTGCAGCTCGGTGTAGGCTTCAATGGGAGTCTCGGCCGGAGAAAACTCGATGCCGGCCCGTGACGGGAATCCCGGCCCCAGGTAGGCGACGCGGCCATGGATGGTGGTGGCGATGACCTTGTTGTCTTTTTCGAGTTTTTCGATTGAAATCTCGGTGCCCTCCTGAAGCATTGAAAAGCCTTCAGTCAGGAGTACGCCCATACCTCCAATGGAGATATCAAGGATAGGAAGCTTGAAGCTCTGGTCGCCAACGCGGGCCTCTGCAAACAAGTCCTGCCAATTCAGTGTGGTTTTGCGTCTAGTCTCTCGTTTTTCCATCTCAAGTCTACATTCGGACAACAGGTATGCAAAACTTTAACGATTTTTGCAGAAAAAATGAAATAAGCCCAAGATGCAGCTTGGGCTTGATATTAAAGCGCTTTTGGCGAACCGCTCTATGCGATCAGGGTACGAAACGGTAACCCTTGCCGCGGATGCTGATGATGTGCCGCGGGTTGGCCGGGTCGATCTCGATGTAGCGGCGGATACGCGAGATGAAGGTGTCAACCGTGCGGGTCTCCATGTCAGGATCCAGGCCCCAGACGTTCTTGAGCAGTTCCCCGCGGGTCACGATGCGCTCCTGATACTGGGCCAGATATTGGATCAGGTTGGCCTCGTGAGGGGTGATGCGCACCGTCTCGCCATTGGCGGCATTGGCCTCAAGGGTGTTGAAGTTGATCTGGATGGAGCCGATATTGAGAGTGTCTTCAGATTTATACCACTCATAGCGGTCCAGCATGCGTTTGATGCGCAGCAGAAACTCCTCCAGGTGGAATGGCTTGGCCAGATAGTCGTCGGCGCCGCGTTTCAAGCCCTGAATCTTGTCCTCGGGGGCCGAGCGGGCGGTCAGCATGATCACCGGCAGCTGGGCATCCTGGTCGCGGATGGCATTCAGGGCATCAAATCCGTCAATGCCCGGCAGCATTACATCCAGCACCACCAGGTCGATGGATGAGTTGTCCAGCACCTCAAGGCCTTTCTCGGCGGAGTCGCAGTGGATGACCTCGTAGCCTTCGGCCTCCAGGTTGATTCTGAGTCCCAGGGCCAGCCCCTGATCATCTTCGATTACCAGTATTCTCCATTTAATGCTCATTGTTTTACCCCCGGCAGGCGGATCAGGAAAGTTGTGCCCGGTGATTCCAGGTCGTCAACTTCTATTCGGCCGCCATGCGCTTTGATGATGGTTTTAACTACATAGAGACCCATGCCGGTGCCGGAGCGCAGCATGGCCACGCCTTCGGGCAGGCGCTGGAACATCTTGAAGACATCACGGCGGTGCTCCTTGGGGATGCCCATGCCGCTGTCGGAAAAGTTGATATAGACCCAGCGCCCCTCCCGCCAGGCCCGGATGGTGATGACGGGTGTCTTGGTGGAGTAGTTGATGGCATTGGTGCTCAGGTTGGAGAGTACGATGTCAAAGGCGTTCTTGTCCAGCGCCACGTTCAAATCTTCGGGTACGTCGATGCTGAGCGAAACGCCCTTGATCAGGGCTGCGTGACGCTGCAGAAACTGATCCAGGTAGGATGAGAGGGAGGTCGGCAGCAGTTTGTAGGGTTTGCGGCGGCTGGATGCGCGGGCGCTCTCCAGAAAATTTTCCACCAGGTTTTTGAGGCGCTGGTTCTCAAGCAGCATGCCATCAATCAGCTCCTTGCGGGTCTCATCCGGCAGGTCGCGTTTCTTGAGCGTCTCCAGATAGAGCTGGGTGGTGGCCAGCGGCGTTTTGAATTCGTGGGTGATCGATGAGAGAATCAGCATCTGGGTGCGCATCAGGTTCAGCAGGTGCTGGAAGAGGATGAAGAGCGCCAGGATGCCGGCCAGGATCAGCAGCAGCAGGATTGACACCTCAACGATGATGACGATGTCGAGGGTCCCCAGGTGGCCTTTGGCCCAGCGCGATGAGTACCAGGCAAACCAGAGCGTTACCAGGGTGACCCATGCCACCTGCATGATGACGAAAATTGTGACCGACGGCCAGCGTTTTGGATTTTCCACAGCAATCTCCTAGCACCCCGGCTGCGGTGGTGCATCAAAAAGTTTCAGGTTTACAAAACTATAACATAAATGGAGTCTTGGCTAGAAGAGGTGGATGGTGATCTGGCAGGTAACATAGGCCAGCAGGATGGTGGCCGGGATGGTGATCAGCCAGGCCGCCATGATGTCCTTGACCAGGCCCCAGCGTACGATATTGATGCGCTGCGCCGCGCCGGCGCCCATGATGCTGGATGAGGCGATCTGGGTGGTGCTGACCGGAAAGCCCAGCAGGGTGCAGGAGTAGACTACGCAGGCGCTGGACAGCTGGGCGCCGAATCCGTGGTGGGGGCGGATCTTGTAGAGTTTGAGTCCGATGGTCTTGATGATGCGCTCCCCGCCCGAGAGCATGCCCAGCGAGATTGCCAGGGAGCAGCTCAGGATGACCCAGTCCGGGACTATGAATGATCCGTCGGCGGCCGGGGTGTAGATGGCGGAGATGGCCGCGGGGTCCATTCCGTAGAGCATGATCAGGCTCATGGTGATCAGGCCCATGGCCTTCTGGGCGTCGTTGGTGCCGTGGGCCAGGGCCAGGGTGGCGCTGGAGAGAATCTGCAGCTGCTTGAGCAGGCGGTTGGCGCGGAATGGGCGCATGTTCTTGAAAATCACAAAGTTGATCTTGGTCAGAATGTAGGCGGCCCCGAGTCCGATCAGCGGCGAGGTGAAGATGACACCCACAATGATCAGCAGCTTGAACCAGTAGACCGCCTGCAGGCCGGTGTGGGCCAGGGCCGCGCCGATCAGTCCGCCGATCAGGGCGTGGGATGATGATGACGGCAGGCCGATGTACCAGGTGAAGATGTTCCAGATGATGGCGGCCAGGGTGGCTGCAATCACCGTCTCGATATTGATGATGTCGGCGCGTACGATGGCGCTGCCGATGGTCTCGGCCACAGCTGTCCCCAGAAAGTAGGACCCGACAAAGACCAGAACTGCGGTCATTGCCAGGGAAGCCCGCAGGCTCATGGAACGTGACGAGATGATGGTGGCAACGATATTGGCCGCATCATGGAAACCGTTTGAAAAGTTGAAAAACAGGGCCAGGGCCACAATCAGTCCGGCGATGGTCAGGGTGCTCATGCTATCTCCTTGGTTGATGCGTCATCGGCATTTGGATCATTAAGCTGAAGGGCGGATGTGAAATGACTGATTCATTGCTCAGTGTGATTGTGCAGAAGAGCGTGAATGCTGTGTTTTTTTAGGCGAACTACAGTGTAATAAGATGCAGGTTGCTGCCCAAGTTTTGCTTGCCTAAGGTAATTTGATCATGTAATCATTGAGTAATGATTCAGCATTTCTGGCTGGATTAAAAAAACACTGAGGGGTGATTTGATGGGAAGATATAGAGTCTTTATGCTGGTAGCATTTGCGATGTTAGCTATGAGCAGTGGTGTTTATGCATCAGACGTAGTGGCTGTTGAGAGTGGAAATTTTGTTGACTGGGGTAAAGCCATCTTCTTTGCCGTTTCCATCTTGGGTGCTGCACTCTGCATGGGCTTAGGCGCCTTGGGACCTGGTATGGGTATGGGTACTGCCACCGCTGGTGCTGTTGATGCTGCCGGCCGTAACCCCGAAGCTCATGGTAAGATCATGGTGACTCTGCTGGTTGGTCTGGCTATGACCGAATCCATCGCCATCTATGCGTTGGTTGTATCATTGATTGCTATTTTCGCTAATCCGTTTAAACAATACTTTATCGGATAGTTGAGCAGGGACACCCCCTGCTCTAACATCTGTAATGAAATTTGGTCGCCTTGCGGCCCATGAAGGAGTTGAGTATGGAGGAAGATAAGTCCAAACTGAGTTTTGCTGGTATTGCTGTCGGTTTCTTTGTCCTGATTGTTTTCCCGTTGACCATCACGGGGTTTATCATTTCCCAGGGGGTCGTCAAAGTCGGTCAGGAAGCCACCCAGGCCAACCTGCGCGTTCTTGACGAGACCCAGAAATCAGCTGTGGCCGGCCGGGCCGAGAATCTGGCCGAGGCCGTGGCGCAGTTTTTCATGGAGCGCGAAAAAGATGTGCGCATCGCCTCCATTCTGCCTAGATCTGAAGATGCCTATCAGACCTTCCTGAGTTCCAATACGCGCGGGGTCGTGCGCGCCTCAAACATCGGAGTGGTTCGCGTCCCTGTACCGATCTATCGGGAGGTGACCTTCATCGATAGGCATGGCCAGGAGGTTCTCAAGGTTACCAAGGCCGGCGCGGCTCAGGAGCTGCGCGATCTCTCCAATCCGCAAAACGCGGAGTTCGGCCATGAAGACTACTTTGTGCGGGCAAGGGGGCTTAATCCGGGTGAGGTCTACATGGGGCCGGTGGTCGGCTATCATGTGGATAAGGCCGGATTCAGCTCAGGCAAGCGTTTTGACGGCCAGATCCGGCTAGCGTCCCCGGTATTTGACTCTTCTGGTTTTGCCGGGGTGGTGGCGCTTTCGCTCAACTTTGTGCACCTGATGGAGTTTACCGATCATATCGTGCCCACCGAAGAGGGTAAGATCTTTGCTGAGGTTGGCGCGGCTGACACCAACTATGCCTTCATGGTGGCGGCTGACGGCTCGATTCTGTCGCACCCCCATGACTACCTGATTGGCGGACTGGATGATGCCGGGCGGCCCGTCCCAACCATTACGGCCGAGAATTATCAGGATCTGATGCCCGGCGGCCAGGGGGCGATGAACCTGAACTCTCAGCGCGACCAGAATCTGGCTCAGATTCACTCCCTGGCGCTGACCGGCAAAACGGGTTCCGAGACCTACAATCTGGGCGATCAGCGTCTCTTTGTGGCCTATGCCCCGATTCCCTACTACGGCGGCTCCATTGCGCGCCCCCAGGGCTTTGGCTGGATCGGCATGGTGGTTGATATCGACCAGTACCACAATCTTTCCCAGGCCAAGGTTGAGGAGATTCAGCTTAAGATTGAGCGTTGGCAGAAGTCGAGCATCACTGTGGTGATCGTGTCCCTTATTTTGATATTTGCGATTGCTCTGATTCTGGCGCGTGGTGTTTATCGTCAGGTCAGCGCTCCGCCGCCACCGCCGCGTGATGATCTGCTTGATGAAGTCTAAGGATTGATTCGGGGCAGGGGAACCTGTCCCTTTTATTGCCGGAGCTTGACCTCGTTGAATCGGCTATAGTAAAGGTCTGTCTGATGGAATTTGTTAAAGTTCGTAAAGTTGCGCGATTTCAGAATCCGAATGATGGCTACCGGGATGTTGAGCGTTTTTTTGAGGTTCGTTACGATCCGCTGACCGGCCACTCCATGCGCATCCTGCATATGCCGATTCATGATCTGCCGCCCGCGGATCTGGAAGAGTTGGTTTCCAAATCCCAAAGTTGCTGTCCCTTCTGTCCGCAGAATATTTCAACGGTGACCCCGAAGTTTATCGGGGACAGCGGTCTTCAGGAACGTTATGCCAGAGGCGAGGCGCTCTGTTTTCCCAATGCCTACCCCTATGATGAGAATGCGGCGGTGGCTGTGCTCAGTCATGAACATTTTCTGGGGCTGACTGATTTTAAGGAGCATGAGATCAGCAATGCGCTCAACTGCTGCATCACCTATCTGGATGATCTCAGTCTGGCTAATCCGGATCACAGCTCTCAGTCCATTAACTGGAACTACATGCCGCTGGCCGGCGGCTCGCTGGTGCATCCCCATCTGCAGGCCACGGCCTCGGAGCTGTCGACAACCTACTGCCGTCAGATGCTGAGTGCCCTTGGGGACTACCGCGAGCGTGAAAAAAGGGGTTTCTGGGACGTGCTGCTGGAGCATGAACGGCTGCTGGACGAGCGCCTGGTGGCCGAGAATGATCATATGCAGTGGCTGGTTGCCTTTGCCCCCATGGGTGTCTTTGACCTGATCGGCCTGATGCCGGAAGTCAGGCGGCCCAGGGATATGCAGCCGGCTCTGATCCGTGAACTGGTCAGCGGAATTCTGAGTTTTATGCGTTATATCGATTCACTCAACATGTACAGTTTCAACATGGCGATCTACTTTATGCTCGATGAGGCTGAGTTCACGACCCATGTGCGCCTCTGTCCGAGGGTCAGCATACCGCCCTTTGGTGCCAGTCAGGTCAACTACATGAAGATGCTGCACAATGAGAATATGACAATCCTGCAGCCTGAAGATGTCCGTGACGGACTGCAGCGCTACTGGCAGGTCTAGGAGGAGTATTGATGCGAAGAATTTTGGTTGTGTTGCTGTTGTTGTTTGCCTCGCCGGCATTGGCGGCGGAGATCGTCTGGCTGGGGGGTGGGTTGGAAATTTCCAATCAGACCAAACCGTTGAGCAGCTTTGACATGTTCACCCACCTTGGTGATGTGGAGGGGATCACGGCGTTCAGTGAGACCGCCCTGACCTTGCGCGGGGCCGATCCCGGCGTCAGTCTGGGGTGCGGCGGCCGTATGCCGGTCATGAATGATGAGGCCCTGGCTGGTGCCAGCATCTTCTATGACTATGACGGTGTTGAGAGTCATCAGCGAATCGGTCTGGGGGGCGAGTTTTTCCATCGCGATTTCTCGCTGCATGCCAATGTATATCTGCCGCTCACCCGTCGCAAGGGCGGGCAGGAGGCCCTGCCGGGCCTCGATGTCTCGGCCATGGTGCCGATCCCGGGCTATGAGTATCTGGTGGTGCGCCCCGGCCTCTACTATTATCAGGGGCAGGATGAATCCAGCCTGCAGGGTGTTGATCTGGCTTTGCTGTTTATGCCGCTGGAGATCATGGATATCACCCTAGGCATGCGGAGTGATGCCCTGGATGGCGGCCGGGATGATACCCAGGTCTATTTGAAGGTCAATGTGGCCGTGCCCATGCGTAAGTTGGGCCGCGACCTGCTGGCCGTCAACCTGCAGAGCACGCCCTGGAATCCGTTTGAGCAGATGGCCAACCGGGTGCAGCGTGAAAGGGCCATCACCTTCGAGCGCAAGAGCACCTATTGGGATCGCTACAAATAGCGTCGATCGTTTATTGCTAAATTAATTTGAGCCCTTTGAGATTGTCACTTGACTTGAAGGGCTCTTTTTAACTATAGATAGTCTCGTTTTTCGGGAAGTGGCTCAGTCTGGTAGAAAGCCTGCGCATTCTAATTTATCGCGGCTGGAAAGCCGCTCCTACAATGAATCTCTAAAATTTTGAAGTAAATGTGAGTCCGCCTCCGATTGCTTGTCATCCTCCCCATGTGTGCTTGGCTTACATCTCTTGAGGATGTTCTGGTAGATATCCTTTAACGCTTTCAATGAGTTTGTCAGAGAGGCCGTAGATATCGTTGAGGTTTGCTATGGGGAATTTCTCCTCGTTTTTGCTGCTATTGAAGGTTCCAACGTACTTCTGGGATGCATTGAATCTCAGCCTACAGATAGGTTTGCGGTTGTTGTCATCCAGAAGGATGCCGAAGTAGGATTGCGTATCTCTGTGAATGATTCTGTTGGGATCTACGACTTGCCGCAAGATGGCCTTGACGATGTGATAACCTTCCAGCTCCTCCTCGGTAGTTATAATGCGTGAGTCTTCCTGAGTTTCAGGGGCAACAGCTTCTGGTTCTCCCTGTTCCTGGCTGTCTGGAGAGTTTATTTAAGCGCACTTGAGAGTGATTATAATTATTTTTTCTGCAAAAGGTATCCTTTCGGATACTTATATAAAAGGCTAACTTCTGTTAATGTGATAAAAATGGAGACTCAGGCGGAGGTTGGATGAATTCTGAACAGTTGGTTGCAGGTAGTATGGGCGGTATGACGCCGATGGAGCAGGCGCGTCAGATTAAACAGTTTGCCGTCGAGTGCGGTTCATGGTGCTACGTCAGAGCCTTCAAGACGCTGGATGAGCTCTCGATGGCGGCTCACATGTATCAAAAGCATAATAAGATCTGGAACGGCCGCAGCTGGATCGCGGAGCGCCGTCAGAGCCGCCGTTAGGGCAGCGGGATCATCGGGTTGGTCTCCATGCCGGCCAGAGCCTGGATGTCCAGATTCTCAATATATTTAACCACCTTTAACGGTACCTGGGTCATCTGCCAGGTGATGTCGATGTCGTAGAGGTCGGCGCCGCCTTCTTCTTCAATATGCATATGCACTGGTTTATTCTCGTTGTAGCTGAACTCGGTGATGCGTGTCTTGGTTTCGCTGAAATCAAAAGAAGTTTCCTTCTTTAGCCGGCCGTTTTCCCAGGTGTATTCAAAATAGTCGCCATCGCCGTCACCATCAGGATCAACATCCACTTCAACTTTGGCTAGTTCTTGTCCTGAGTAGGTTAGGGTATAGCCGATGCGCTTGATCTCAACTGATCCATTGTAGTGGACTTCGAGCTCCTTATCTCCATGTTCATTGTAACTGAATGTGTACCGCTTTGACGGGTTGCCGGCAGTGTCATAGGTGATAGTTTCAGACACGCGGCCATTCTCATCAAAGGTATAGGTTGATTTGGTGGTCTCTGATGGCGTGCTCTGCCCCAGATGGTGATTGGTAAACTCCACATGCTGCAGCTGCCCGGTCATGTCAAAGATGGCCTTGGCCGTGTAGGCTTTGCCGCTGGAGCCGACATCGCTGGTGTAGGCGAAGACCCGCGATTCGGCCACGATGCCATTCTGATAGTAGGCCTCGTTCTTGATGGAACGGGTTGTCTCTGAGCCGTCCAGATACTTGATGTTGATCTGGGCCGGGATCTGGGCCGGGGCCGTGGCGGTCTGCAGGGCCACCAGATTGTCGATGCCTGAGTCGCTGTCGCTGTCCAGGATGCAGCCGCTGAGCAGCAGCAGAATCGGCAGCAGATATATCTTTTTCATTTCAATCTCCTATGTGGGCCTGTTTATAACATTGGTTGCCGGCGCAGGCTAGCGGCCCTTGTAATTGGGGTCGCGCCTCTCCATAAACGAGGCAAAAGTTTCCATCATATCTTCGGAGGGCAGGATCATGGTGCTGCGGGCGGCCACATACTCCAGGCCGGCCTCAACGCTCTTGTCGCGGCAGTAGTTGAGGACCTCCTTGGATCCCTGGACGGCCAGGGGCGCGTTTGATGCGATCTCCTGGGCCATCTGGCGTGCCGCATCAATCAGGGCAGCCTTGTCATCATAGAGGCTGTTGACAAGGTTGATTTGCAGGGCGCGCTGGGCATCAATGTACTTGGCGGTGAAGGCCAGCTCGCGGGCAAGGCCCTGGCCTACGATCAGGGGCACGCGTTGCAGGCTGCCCACATCGGCGATGAATGAGACCGCGGTCTCGCGCAGCGAGATCTGGGTGTCGGTTGTGGCCAGGCGGATGTCACAGGCGCTGGCCAGGTCCAGGCCGGCGCCGATGCAGAAGCCGTGCAGGGCGCAGATGACCGGCTTGCTGCACTTCTCCGGGCTTGAGATGCACTCCTGCATCGGTTTGATGTATTTGAAGAGCTCCACCTTGGCCCGCGCCCCCTGGTCCCAGTCTTTGAGGGCTGGCACCACCGGCGCCATGCCCGGCAGGTCGATGCCGGCGCAAAAATCTTTGCCCTCGCCGATTATGACGACAGCACGGATCTCGTCATCACTCTGGATATCATCGAAGATGGCCGGCAGCTCCTGCCAGGCCTCCGGTCCCATGGCATTCTTCTTCTCGGGACGGTTCAAATAGATCCAGGCGAGAGCGCCTTCCTTCTCCAATCTATAAAATGACATAACATTACCTCCGGGGAGTTTTAAGAGAGTATACCCGGATTTATGAAGTGAATCCATCATGATTGACAGACATCCCTAATGTCACTAGAAGAGCATCAGAAACGATTAAGGAGTAGATATGCCTCTCTATGAATATTGTTGTCAGAAGTGCGGCGCCCAGTTCGAACTGCTGGTCAGTCTGAGTAGCCAGAAGAAACCGGCCTGCGCGGCCTGCGGCAGCGAGGACCTGAAGAAGATGATCTCCAAGCCGGCCGCCACCGGCAAGGATTGCGGCTCCTGCAGCGCCTCATCCTGCTCGGGCTGTTCGGGCTGCGGTTAGACAGGGTTCAGCTAAAAGAAAAGGCAGGCCGATTGGCCTGCCTTTTTTGTTTGAAATTGTTTGCTCTTAAGCGAAGAGATCTTCGCGGATGATGGTCTGATCTCTGCGCGGACCGACGGAGATGATGGGGGCTTTGACGCCGGTCTTCTCCTCCATGTAGGCGATGTACTGCTTGCAGTTCTCGGGCAGTTCGTCAAACTCTTTGATCTCGGAGATATTCTCCTCCCAGCCGGGCAGTTCATCGTAGATCAGCTCCAGGTTGGGGTAGAGGTCGAAATCGGCCGGAATGTTCGTCAGGATGGTGTCGCCCGATTTGTAGGCGGTGCAGACCTTGATGGTTTCGAAGCCGGAGAGAACGTCGAGCTTGGTGATGCAGAGGTCGGTCAGACCGCTGATGCGGACCGAGTGGTTGAGCACGACCAGGTCAAGCCAGCCGCAGCGGCGCGGGCGGCCGGTGGTTGCGCCATACTCGCCGCCGAAGGCTCTCAGGCGCTCGCCGGTTTCGTCGTCAAGCTGGGTGGGGAAGGGGCCTTCGCCGACCCGGGTGGTGTAGGCCTTGGCGATGCCCAGGACCTTATTGAGCTTGGTGGGGCCGCTGCCGGTGCCGGAGCAGGCAGCTGAGGCCACGGTGTTGGATGATGTGACGTAGGGGTAGGTGCCGTAGTCCATATCCAGCATGCCGCCCTGGGCGCCTTCGAAGAGCACGTTCTTGCCGTTCTTCATGGCGTCGTCAAGGATGACGGCGGTGTCGGTGACGAAATCTTTGAGCTGTTCGCCAAGCTTGGCGTACTCGATGTAGAGGTCCTCTTTGCCGGGGCACTCGGCGCCCAGGATCTCTTTGATGTAGCGTTTCTTCTCGTCATAGATCAGGTCGATCTTCTTTCTGAGCAGCTCCTTGTTGACCAGGTCGATCATGCGGATGCCGGTGCGGCGGGCCTTCTCCTCGTAGCAGGGGCCGATGCCGCGGCCGGTGGTGCCGATGCGCTGAGAGTCGCGGGCGTGGTCGATGATCTTGTGATAGGGCATGATGACGTGGGCGCGGTCGGAGATCAGGATGGTGTCCGGGGTTACCTTGTGACCCTTTTCACGCAGCTCTTCGATCTCTTCGAGCAGGATAGCCGGATCAAGGACTACGCCGGAGCCGATGATGCAGAGCTTGTTTTCGTGCAGGATGCCTGACGGGATCAGGTGCAGGACAACCTTTTTGTCACCGATTACCAGTGTGTGGCCAGCATTGTTGCCACCCTGGAAGCGTGCGATGTAGTCGGTTTTTTCGGTAAGGAGGTCGACAATCTTACCCTTACCTTCGTCGCCCCACTGTGTTCCTACGATTACCAAGTTTGCCATTTTAGTCTCCTCTAGATTATAACGCTACTTCCTTGACTGAGATCACATTGGGCAGCTCTCGCAGGCCCTGAAGGGCGCTGTCGGGAACTTCGGTGTCGATATCGATGATGATGATAGCGGTACCGTTCTGCTTATCTCGGCCAAGGAACAGGCTGCCGATGTTGATGCCGGCCTGGCCGAGGATCATTCCTACGTTGCCAACTGTGCCGGGTTTGTCTTCGTTATAGATTACCAGCATGTGGCCGGCGGCTATTACTTCGATGGGGTAGTTGTCGATCTGCACGAAGCGCAGATCGTCAGATTTGAAGACCGAGCCGGCCAGGTAGCGGGTCTCGCCTTCAACATCCAGGGTGACCTCGATCATATTGCTGAAGACCTGGTTCTTGGATGAGGTGGATTCAACCACGTTGATGCCGCGCTCCTTCATGATGATGGGGGCGTTGACGTAGTTGACGTCGGACATGACGGCGGAGAGGAAGCCCTTGATGCCGGCAATGGTGACGGGTTTGGTGTCGTTGGCGGCCGCTTCGCCGCTGAAGGTGATGGACACCTTGTTGACGCGCCCGGAGATGAACTTGCCCATGAAGCTGCCCATTCTTTCGGCCAGGTCGATGTAGGGCTTGACTTTGGCCAGGGTCTCCTGGGGTACGGAGGGCGCGTTGATGGCGTTACGGATGACGCCGTTATTCAGGTAGTCGACGATCTGCTCGGCCACGGCCACGGCCACATTCTCCTGGGCCTCGTGGGTCGAAGCGCCCAGATGCGGGGTGCAGATCACGTTTGCATGTTCGATCAGGGAGCGGTCCTGGGGCGGCTCGGTCTCAAAGACGTCCAGGGCGGCGCCGGCAACTTTGCCGGAATTGAGCGCGTTCAGCAGGGCCTTCTCATCGACGATACCGCCGCGGGCGCAGTTCAGGATCATGACGCCATCCTTCATCTTGGCGAAGGCGTCATCATTGATCATGCCCCGGGTCTCTTTGAGCAGCGGGGTGTGCACGGTGATGTAGTCGGCGCGGCTGTAGATCTCGTCCAGTTCGACCAGTTCGATGCCGTGATCATCGGCAAACTCCTGGGTGACGAAGGGATCGTAGACCATTACATTCATGCGCAGGCCCTGGGCGCGGGTGGCAACGATGGAACCGACGCGGCCCATGCCGATGATGCCCAGGTTTTTGTTGGATACTTCGTGGCCGGCAAAGATCTTCTTCTCCCACTTGCCGGCCTTCATTGCTGGCATTGGCCTGGGGGATGTTGCGGGTCAGGCTCATCAGCATGGCGATGGCATGTTCACCGGTGGTGACGGTGTTGCCGCCGGGGGTGTTCATGACCACGATGCCCTTCTGGCTGGCGGCCTGGCTGTCGATATTGTCGACGCCGGCGCCGGCGCGGCCGATAACTTTGAGGTTGTCGGCGGCCTCAATCAGGTCGGCGTTTGCCTGGGTGGCAGATCTGACAATCAGTCCGTCATACTCTTTGATGATGGCTTTGATTTCATCTGCGCTGAGGCCGGTTTTAACGTCGACATCTAACCCACCCTCTTTAAGGATCGAGATTCCTCTTTCGGAAAGCCCGTCGCTAATTAGTATTTTCAATTGAAAGTCCCCTTCGTGAATTAGCAAGTTCGATGAACTTCTAACAAATGGGTATTGGCGTGTCAATCTTTTAGGTAGGCTATGGATCTTGATGATCAAGTATGGTATTGTCTTGTTGTAATGTCCTGAATTGATGATTGAATTTTATTTGCAGTTGGCATGGCTGGAGTGGGGGTCGTAATGTGCAGTTGCCAATGTCCCTGATGGCGTTATAGATAACTCTATCTGTTGGTCCTATTTGTTGATGATGTAATGTACTGATTGATGTTCGCGCTGGAATAGAGGTGATTTATGGCACACATTATGGTTATCGATGATGATGAACAGGTTCGGCTGATGCTCAGGCAGATGCTGGAGCGTAGCGGTTATGTGGTTACGGTGGCGGCCAACGGCAAGGAGGGGCTTAAGCTATTCGACCAGGGTGGCATCGATCTGGTGATCACCGATATCGTGATGCCCGAGAAAGAGGGCATTGAAACTATCCGGGAGCTGGCCGTCAGGGCTCCGGAGCTCAAGATTCTGGCCATGTCGGGCGGCGGGCGTATCGGTCCGGATGCCTACCTGGAGGTGGCTGCGCATGTGGGGGCGAGCAGGACCCTGACCAAGCCGGTCGAGCGCGATGAATTGCTGGCCTGCGTGCGTGAAATGCTCTAGAATATCTGAACACCGTATAGTATTGTCGCTGCATTAAATTTTAATGGAGATGTTATGCAGCGAGCTATTCTGATTGTGGGGCCGACCGGCTCCGGTAAGACTCCCCTCGGTGAATATATTGCCAGCCGGGGCCTGGCTGGCCGGCGGGCGGCCCACTTTGATTTTGGTGAAAATCTGCGCCTGATCGACCAGGGTCAGGGCGTGCGCCTGAGCGCTGACGATGTGGCAGTGGTGCGCGACTCCCTGCGCACGGGAGCGCTGCTCGAAAATGAGCGCTTCTATATTGCCGGGCATGTTTTGGCGGCCTTTGTTGCGGCGCATGGTTTGGCGGCGGACGATTATGTGATCCTGAACGGCATGCCGCGTCATGTGGGGCAGGCGGCCGACGTTGATGCTATCGCCGATGTCCAGAGGGTGATCTATCTGGACTGTTCGCCCGAGGTTGTGCATGCGCGCATAAGCTGCAACTCCGGCGGCGACCGTGAGGGGCGCGTGGATGACGCCCAGGCGGCAGTTGAAGCCAAATTGAAGATTTTCAAAGAACGCACCATGCCCCTGCTGGACTATTATCGCAGCAGAGGCGTCAAGATCGTGGACTACATTGTGGGCCTTGAGAGCGATCCCGTCCGGATCTATGAGGAGCTGGGCCTTCAGGATTGAATTAGTTCATCAAGCTGCAATGCCTCTCTCAGTGTTTCGCTCGGTTGACCGTTGAGGAAGCTGATTCCCAGACTGTCGTCGCTCTCCCTGGTAACCCGCCCCTCAACTGTGATGATGTCATTCAGAACAGGGGAATTCAGGTTGGCAACGATGTATTCGCCGGCGCGGATGGGCATGTCGGTCGCCAGCGACATGCCCCCCATGCTGATGTCCTGAGTGGTTCCCTCGCCCCACTGCGAGCCGCTGGTTCGGTAATCAACACTGAATTTTGCATCTGATCGCATGTGCCTTCTGCGCTCCATAGTGACGCCTCCCCTCATGTTGAGAAATTAAGCCCGCGCGGGGCTAATGCAAGGTGTCGTAGTATGGAGCCGGCCTATCGGGGCCTGCCGGCGGAGGCCTTCTTGAGGCGGTCATTGATGGCCTGGCCGATGCCGGTATCGGGAAAGGGCTGGGTGACCAGCAGGCGCAGTCCCAGGCTGTCGAGCCGCCGCAGGGCGGCATAGAGGTTGGTGGCCGCTTCATCCTGATTGCCCTGTTCGCTGAGGATTTCAACCGGGCCGGCGAAGGTGCCGCTCTCCGGTCTGAGCAGCATGAAGCCGATATCGCTGGCCGTGCGGTATGCTTCTGGAATCTCATCCAGAACAACCAGCGCTGTGCGGGGGGCGTAGTGGTGGGCCAGCAGCCCCGGGCTCTCCAGTTTGCCCTCAGCCTTTTCGCCGCGGACCCGGATGGGGCCGATCACGGCTTCGATCTCCCCGCGCGAGATGCCGCCCGGCCTGAGCAGCACAGGTACTTCGTCCACGAGGGTGATGACCGTCGACTCGACGCCGATGCGGCAGGCCCCGCCGTCGATGGCGGCGTCGCATTGGAGCTGCTCCAGCACATGGGCCAGCGAGGTCGGGCTGGTGCAGCCGAACGAGTTGGCGCTGGGTGCGGCCACCCCCGTGCCGGCGCGTCTGATCAGCTCAAGGGCAGCGGGGTGGTTGGGCATCCGTACGGCTACGGTCGGATTGTTGGCCGTGACTATATCGGGAATGGCCGGATTCTTGGGCAGCACTATGGTAAGAGGGCCGGGCCAGAAGGCCTTCATTAGTTTAAGCGCTTTCTCGGGCACTGCGCTGACGATGCCGTCCAGCTGGTCCAGTCCGGCAATGTGCACGATCAGCGGGTTGTTCTTGGGCCGCTGTTTGATAGCGAAAATTTTTGTGACCGCGTCTGCATTGAAGGCATCGGCCCCCAGGCCGTAGACGGTCTCGGTCGGGAAGACAACTGTTTTGCCCTCCTGCAGGGCCCTGGCGCCGAGATCGATCTGCTGTTCAAGGGCCTTCTGCGGCGCGGGATGTTCAAGCAGCCAGGCGACGGCGTCGCTGAGGGTGTGAAAGACCGGCTTGCCGGTCGGCAGCTCGCTCAGATGCTTGCCGCCGTGGCCGGTCAGCAGGTAGAGGCCGAAGACGCCCGTCTCTGCGCCGGTCATGGCATCGTGGGGATGGTCGCCGATCATGAAGGAGCGCTTAAGGTCGAGGCCGTATTTCGCGGCGGCCTCAAGCATGAAGGCCGGCTTGGGCTTGATGCAGGCGCAGCCCTCTTCGCGGCGGTGGGGGCAGACGTACCACTCTTTAATCTGAATACCTTCCTCGGCAAGGCGCGCATCAAGCTCACGGTTGACCGCCGCCACCTGCGCCAGGCTGAGCTCGCCTTTGGCCACCGCCGGCTGGTTGGTGACCACGAAGAGCTGGTAGTTGTCCCCGGCGCGGCGCAGGGCCTCAAATGTATCGGGAAAATAACGGATATTGCGCGGGTCGGACAGCACGCCGACATCCTGAATCAGGGTGCCGTCGCGGTCCAGGAAGATAGCCCCATGCTTATCAGACATCCGCATCCTCCATCAGGCGTCTGTAATCCTCAACGGAACCGCCGTTAAGGCAGCACTCGATGATGCGGCGGCCCAGCGGGTCGAGATCTTCCTGCAGAAACTTGGGCAGCTCGCGCTGGAAAAATTCCGTCAGCATGCGGGCGCCCTCATCAAAGGCCTGGGGTCCGATCTCGGGCTGCTGGTCAACCTGCAGGAACCAGCGCGGAATCATGACGCCTTCAATGCGCATGGATTCCAGCGAGTAGCCCAGCAGGGAGCAGCGCGACGGCACGATCTGGTCCGACTGGAAACTGGCGTGGCCGCGCCGGGCCAGGTAGTCGCGCACGATCCACTGGGGCATGAAGCCGGTCTCCCAGGCGCCGACATGCTGATTGGGAATCAGCACATATCTGGTCTGCTGCGACTGCTGGATCTGCTTGAGCAGCAGGTTGGCCTGCACAACCTTGCGTCCGGTCGAGAAGGGCCAGTAGCTGCCGACGCCCTCGCTGCCCATGTCGTCGTCGCCGACGATGCTGGGGTTGGAGTAGCCGCGCGGGGCCACCAGGCGCCAGAGCCAGGCCAGGGCCGGCGGCAGAATGTGCAGCAGGCCGAAGATGCCGTAGGAAGGGGCATCCTGGGTGCAGGGCGGGGTGCGCACGCCGAAGGAGCGGATGTCGATCGGAACTTTTTCATTGCTGACATTGGGCACCAGGTTGCGCGGCAGGATCACCCGCGGGTTGGGGCAGGGTTTGCCCGGCTCATCCTCCACATGGTTCCAGATCAGGGCGGTTTCGCCCGAGACCGCATCGATGTTCAGGAAAAGCAGGGACTCGGTCGGGTGGATGGTCTGAGCCTCCAGGTCGGGGTCGGTGCCGTATCTGCTGATATGGTCAACCCGCACGAACCAGGCATCTTCGGCATCCGCCAGATAGAGTTTGCCGTTGTTCTCCTGCAGATCGGGGTGGCAGAGGCCCATGTCGTCGCAGACCGGGTGCAGATCGCAGGTCCGCGGAATCTCCAGGTAGCGCTTTTCGCCGGTCACTAAATTTCTGCCCAGCTGCAGGCGGCCGTCGGACTTGCGGTGGGGCTGCTGGAGCATCTCGCTCTTGCCGCCGCCGCTGGCGCCCTCGTGCATGAAGCTGACGATGTTGTCGTAGGGGGTTACAACCTTGACGGCCGAGCAGTGGGCCGTGACCCACTCCTGCTGCTCGCCCAGTTCGATCAGGGCGCCGTAGACGCCCTTCTTGGCGCTGGGGCCGGGATAGAGGTTGTAGGAGAAGATCTCATGGATGCCGTTGCGGTTGTGCACCACCACCTGCTTGCCGTCAAAATGGGTGTGCCTGAAGGGCGGCGCCACATAGATGATCATGGAGGGCTTGAAGGGCCGGTCAAGTTTTTCGATATCAACGATGCCCTGCAGGAGCCCCAGACCGAAGGCGAAGAAGCCGGCGTTGGCCGGGCAGACGGCCAGGGCGTCGCCGGCCATGCCGGACTGCCCCATCTCAAAGGCGAAGACCGCCAGATCCTGACTGGCCAGCCAGTCAAAGGTTTCGGCTTTGACGCCGCTGAAATCTTTGCCGAAGCGCTCGCTAAAGCGGGTCTTGTCGCTCTGCTTGTCGTCGGCGATCACCATGCAGTCGGCGTCGCGCCGGCGCATGTAGGGGTCGCGGTAGTTGGCGCTGATGCCGTTTCTGACCCGCACCACATCAACTTCATCGATGGTGCGGCCGTCTGGCAGGGTGTAGGAGACGGTCATGGAGTGGCGCTCTTGACCGCCGCAGGCGAGATGCTCAAGTTCCTGAATATTCGTGGCAAAGCGCACAGACGGAGCTTTGCGGAAAATTTCATTGACTTCAACCGGAAGGCCTAATTTCTCTAGTGACTCAGTAATGCCCATTAATGTGTTCTCCTTATGCTGCAGCAGTTCAGTGCTGTCTTTGAATAGTGGTTGGTCGCGACGCTCCTACTCATCCTTTTGCAGGAGGAATGTGAGCAGGTCTGCGATCTTGCTGTGAGCCTCCAGCGGGTGGCGCAGGTGTTTGTCTTCGTGGATCTGATAGACGTTGCAGCGCCCGCTGCGTTCGCGGTCAAGATAGCCGGCATTGTCAAGGTCGGCTATGATCTGCTGGACTGCCCGTTCGGTGATGCCGACCAGCTCTGCGATGTCGCGCATCCGCATCGCCGGATCGCCGACCAGGCAGAGCAGCACGTGCGCGTGGTTGGTCAGAAATGTCCAGTTCGGCTGGTCCGTTTTTGTCGCTTCATTCATGCGAAGATCTCCTAATTTTTGCTTGTCGCGAACAGCTATATACGAAGTTTAATTCGCAAGTCAACATTCGCGTATAATATTTCGTAAGTCATTTATCGGGGGTCATGTAGATGATAAACTAACGTAAATATTGTGTTTCTGCAGGTATTGCGGATTCGTGCGGATGGCGGAGATAAAACGCGTAGCTCTTGGCTGTTGGAACGGGAAGGGCCGGCCCCCTTGGGGGCCTCCCTGTTCAGCAGCTTTTCAGTATTGCAAGCAGGAGCTCCCAGAAGTTCTTGACCGCCGGAATGTGCACCCGCTCGGAGGGGGAGTGGGGGTTCATGATGGTCGGGCCGAAAGAGATCATCTCCAGGTCGGGTATCTTGCTGCCGATTACGCCGCACTCCAGTCCGGCGTGGATCACCTCAATCTCGGGATCATGGCCACGCAGCTCTCTGTAGGCCTGGATGGACCTCCTGATGATCGCTGAATCCGGCTGCGGCAGCCAGCCGGGATAGCCCTGGCCGCTGCGGCTCTGCGCCCCGGCGGCATCGGCAATCCTGATGATTTCGCGGTTGAGCGCCTCGATCGAGTCCCGATCGAAGCTGCGCTGACTGGTGGTGATCTGCAGCAGACTCTCCTCCATGGAGCAGATGGCCAGGTTGGTTGAGGTGGCGACCATGTCGCGCTCCAGGATCTCGGTGCGCCCGGTTACGCCGTGGGGCAGTTCATTCAGGAGCCTGATGATGGTTGCGCTCTGCTGTTCTGACAGCGGTCGGCCGCCGCAGGTTTGACTGCAGCTCAGGGTGATCAGCGGGTCGTTGGGGAATTCGGCGCGGAACTGCTGCTGGAGCTGCTCCAGCAGCGGCTCGAGTGGTTCGTCGCCGCTTATTGTGGCGGATGCGGTGCGCGGGATGGCGTTGTGCTTGGTGCCCCCGGCAAGCGCGATCAGTCTGAACGGCTGGGGCAGGGCCATTAAGGTGCGTGCCAGCAGCTTGATGGCGTTGGCCAGTCCGGCATCGATATCCGTGCCTGAGTGGCCGCCCTGCAGTCCGCTGATGGTGATGGTCCGGCATGCGTCTGTGATCCGCTCTTGGCGGTCCAGTTCAAGGCTGAGGCGGGTGTCCAGGCCGCCGGCACAGCCGATGCAGAACTTGCCGTCATCTTCGGAGTCCAGGTTGAGCAGGGTCCGGCCGCTCAGGATGGCCGGATCAAGGCCGCAGGCGCCGTTGAGGCCGGTCTCCTCGTCGATGGTGAAGAGCAGCTCCAGGGGCGGGTGCGGGATGGCCGGATCTTCAATCAGGCTGAGCATGGCGGCTACGCCGATACCGTTGTCGGCGCCCAGGGTGGTGCCGTTGGCCCGCATCCACTCGCCGTCAACGATCAGCTCTAGGGGGTCTGTGTAAAAGTTGTGTGAAGAGCTGTCATTTTTTTCACAGACCATGTCCAGATGGCTCTGCAGAATGAGCGTCGGTTTATCAAGGTTGCCCGGCAGTCTGACCAGCAGGTTGCCGGCCTGGTCGCTGACATGTTGCGCGCCGTTGGTTGCGGCCAGTTGGCGGATGAAGTCAACAAGCTGTTGCTCGTTGCGTGATTCATGGGGGATCTTGCTGATTTTACTGAATGATTGCCATAGATTGCGGGGGGTGAGCTTGTCAATGTCCATGTCGGATATTTAGCATAATATGGATTGGAGTCAAAGGGTTGTCATGTGTTAGGCTATAACTATCCTTGTCCTATGTGATGCGGGGAGGGTAAATGATAATCGTTACTAATGTTTGCAGCAGACTGGTCGATGAGGAGTTTAGTCCGTGTATATCAGATATTTCAAGCATAGCGAGCCAGTTGTCAATGAACTGAATTCGGAAAAATGGTATGGGTTTTTTTGCTTGCCATGCAGGTCTATATCTGCGAAGCATGTTAAAAAAATAACAGGTGGACATGTAAGTCCCCGTATGGAGGGTATAGAATGTCGTCTATGAGTGTTATAGATGTGTCGGAAGGCCTGGGGTGTTTCAGTGATGCCCAGTTGGCTGCGGTCGATAAAATTATCACCGACAACCATGACAAGCCTGGTGCGCTGATTCCGGTCCTGGAGAAAGTTCAGGACGTGATCGGCTATCTGCCGCCAGCCATCCAGCAGCACATTGCCGAGGGGCTCAACATCCCGGTGGCCAATGTATACGGAGTTGTAACCTTCTACTCATTCTTCAGCATGACGCCTAAGGGCCGCCACGTGGTACGCGTCTGCATGGGAACCGCCTGTTATGTCAAGGGTGCTCAGCAGGTCCTGGATGAGGTCTGCAGCCTGCTGGACGTGGAACCGGGCGGCTGCACCGCTGACAAGCGCTACTCCGTCGAGAGCGTGCGCTGCGTCGGCACCTGTGGTCTGGCTCCGGTCGTGGTTATCAACGAAGATACCCATGGGCAGGTCAAGGCCGCTGACATGGAAAAGATCCTGGATCAGTACAGATAGGGAGATCAATAATGGCTAAACTTACAATTGATGATCTGAAGAAGATTAAGGAACGCGTTAAAAAAGAGGATCTCTTCCGCAGCGGCGAGAAGAACGTCAAGATCAACGTCCATATGGGCACCTGCGGCATCGCCTCGGGCGCCAAGAAGATCGCTGAGACCTTCATGGATGAGATCGCGAACAGCGATCGAGACGATATCATGGTGGTAACCTCCGGTTGTATCGGTGTCTGCAGCCGTGAACCCCTGGCCACCATCGAGATTCAGGGTGAAGACACCATCCTCTACGAAAGACTGAATGAGGCCAAGGTGCGCCAGATCTTCCAGCGCCACATCATCGACGGACTCGTGCAGAGCGACTTCGTCATGGCCCGCGATGATCAGGAGGGAGAAGCCTGATGAAGATTTTTAAAGCACACGTTCTGGTCTGTGGTGGCACAGGCTGCAAGTCGATGAAGGGCGAAGAGATTCGCAAGAAGTTTATCAGCGAGCTCGAAGCCCGCGACATGGCCGACGAGGTCGTGGTTGTGGATGCCGGCTGCATGGGCTTCTGCGCCGCCGGTCCGGTGGTCGTGCTCTATCCCGGCGGAACCTTCTATCAGAAGTTTAAGGTTGATGATGTTGTCGAGGTCATCGACGAGCATATCATCAAGGGCCGCCCGGTCGAGCGCCTGATGTACACCGGCGCCGAGACACTGGAGTCCATTCCGCGCATCGGCGAGATCCCCTTCTTTGCCAAGCAGCAGCTGGTGACGCTGCGTAACCGCGGCCTGATCGACGCCGAAAAGATCGACGACTACATCGCCCGCGACGGCTACATGGGTGCCGCCAAGGCTTTGTCCGAGATGACCCGTGAAGAGGTCATCGACGAGATGAAGAAGTCCGGCATGCGCGGCCGCGGCGGCGGCGGTTTCCCCACCGGTCTCAAGTGGCAGTTTGCTGCCCAGGCCGAGGGTGACCAGAAGTATATTCTCTGTAACGCCGACGAGGGCGACCCAGGGGCCTTCATGGACCGTTCGATCCTCGAGGGTGATCCGCATGCCGTGCTTGAGGGCATGATCATTGCCGGTTACGCCATCGGCGCATCCAAGGGTTATATCTACTGCCGCGCCGAGTATCCGCTGGCCATCCGGCGTCTTGAAGTGGCCATCGCCCAGGCCCGCGAATACGGTCTGCTGGGCGAGCAGATCCTTGAGTCCGACTACAGCCTTGATATCGAGATCTACCAGGGCGCCGGCGCCTTTGTCTGCGGCGAAGAGACCGCCCTGATGAACTCCATCGAGGGCAAGCGCGGCATGCCGCGTCCCCGTCCGCCTTTCCCGGCCCACAAGGGGCTCTGGCAGAAACCGTCGGTGCTGAACAACGTTGAGACTTACGCCAATGTGGCCCAGATCATCCTCAAAGGCGGCAGCTGGTACAGCTCCATCGGCACTGAGAAGTCCAAGGGCACCAAGGTTTTCGCCCTGACCGGTGACGTCAAGAATGTCGGCCTGGTTGAAGTGCCCATGGGCACCTCGATCCGTGAGATCATCTACGACATCGGCGGCGGCGTGCCCGGCAGCAAGAAGTTCAAGGCTGCCCAGCTGGGCGGGCCGTCCGGCGGCTGCATCCCCGAGGAGGCCCTCGATACCATCATCGACTATGAGGAGATCATCAAGGTCGGCGCCATCATGGGTTCCGGCGGTTTGATCGTCATGGACGAGGACACCTGCATGGTCGACACCGCCGCCTTCTTCATGGAGTTCTGTCAGGAAGAGTCCTGCGGCAAGTGTACCCCCTGCCGTGAAGGCACCAAGCGCATGCTGGAGATTCTGCGCCGCATGACCAAGGGCCTGGGCAAGGAGGGCGACATCGAGCTGCTCGAAGAGCTGGCCCGCACCATCAAGGATTCGGCCCTCTGCGGTTTGGGACAGACGGCTCCCAATCCGGTGCTTTCAACTCTGCGCTACTTCCGCGACGAGTATGAGGCCCACATTTATGAGAAGCGCTGCCCGGCCGGCATCTGTAAGGATCTGGCGGTCTACAGCATCGACCCCGACAAGTGCATCGGCTGCACCGCCTGCGCCCGCAAGTGCCCGCAGCAGTGTATCAGCGGTGAGAAGAAGAAGCTGCACATCATCGATACCGCCAACTGTATCAAGTGCGGCGTCTGTAAGGATGCCTGTAAGTTTGACGCCGTCAAGGTGGCTTAGGGAGATAGATATGAGTAAAGTTAGTCTGACTATTGATGATATTAAACTTGAGGTCGAGGCCGGCACCACCGTGCTGCAGGCCGCCAAACAGGTTGGCATTTCGATCCCGACTCTGTGTGTGTCCGAAGAGATCGACCATAAGCCGGGCGCCTGCCGCGTCTGTGTGGTCGAGATCGAGGGCGGCCGCTCGCTGGCTGCCTCCTGCGTAATGCCGGTGGCCGAGGGCATGGTCGTCAGAACCAACACCAACCGGGTGCGCGAGGCGCGCCGCATGAACGTTGAGCTGATGCTGGCCAACCACCCTACCGAGTGCAACCTCTGTATCCGCAACGGCAACTGCAATCTGCAGAGTGTGGCCGAGCAGGTGGGCCTGCGCGAGATCAGATTCAACTATCCCGATTTCAAGCATGAGATCGATGATTCCAGTCCCTCAATTGTGCGCGATCCCGACAAGTGCATCAAGTGCTACCGCTGTGTAACCGTCTGCGAGCAGGTCCAGAGCGTCTCCGCTCTTTCGGCCTCCTTCCGCGGCGACGGCGTCAAGATCGGTACCGCCTTTGACCTGCCGCTGAATGAGGTGGCCTGTTCAATGTGCGGCCAGTGTGTGGTGGCCTGCCCGGTGGGCGCCCTGCACGAGAAGGATGACACCAAGGGCGTCTGGGATGCCATTAATGATCCCGACAAGATCGTCATGGTGCAGGAGGCTCCGGCCATCCGCGTCGCCCTGGGCGAAGAGTTCGGCATGCCGGCCGGCAGCCTGGTGACCGGCAAGATGATCGGTGCCCTTAGGAAGCTCGGCTTCGACAAGGTCTTTGATACCAACTTTGCCGCCGACCTGACCATCATGGAAGAGGGTAGCGAGCTGCTGCAGCGCGTTAAAGAGGGTGGCAAACTGCCCATGATCACATCCTGTTCACCGGGCTGGATCAAGTTCTGTGAGCACTTCTACCCGGAGCAGCTGGATCACCTCTCCAGCTGCAAGTCGCCCCACCAGATGCTGGGCGCCCTGATCAAGAGCTACTATGCCGAGAAGCAGGGTATCGATCCCAAGAAGATCGTAACTGTCTCCATCATGCCCTGTACGGCCAAGAAGTATGAGTCCCAGCGGCCCGAGATGGGCAAGGATGAGCTCAAGGATGTCGACTTTGTTCTGACCACCCGCGAGCTGGCCCGCATGATCAAGGAGGCCGGTATCGATTTCGTCAACCTTGAGGATGCCGACTATGACAATCCGCTGGGCGAGTACAGCGGCGCCGGTACCATCTTCGGTTCCACCGGTGGTGTTATGGAAGCGGCCCTCAGAACCGTCTATGCGGTGGTGACCGGCGAAGAGCTCGAGAACCTTGACATTCTGCCGGTGCGCGGCCTGGAAGGCGTCAAAGAGGCCACCATCCCGGTCGGCGAGCTGGGCGACGTCAAGGTTGCCGTGGCCCACGGTCTGGGCAATGCCCGCAAGCTCATGGAGCAGATCAAGGCCGGTGAGTGCGACTATCACTTCATCGAGGTCATGGCCTGTCCCGGCGGCTGTATCTCCGGCGGCGGTCAGCCCATCCCGACCACCAATGAGATCCGCCAGCTGCGCGCCGGCGCCCTCTACACCGACGACGCTAAGGTGCAGAAGATCCGTCAGTCGCACCAGAACGAGTCGGTCAAGAAACTCTACGATGAGTATCTCGGCGAGCCGCTGGGCCACAAGTCCCACGACCTGCTGCACACTCACTACACCCCCCGGGGGTTCAGAGTTCTGAAAGAGGATTAATACAACTAAATATCGCCTGCGGGGGAGGGTTCGCCTGACCTTAAGGGAGCATGAAAACGACACATGGGGTGTCTGCTCCCGGCAGACACCCCATTTTTATTAGGAGAAAACATGGCACGTATTGGTACAGTGACAATTATCATTACTGACCGTAAAAACAGCGCCGCCAAGGTCAATGATCTACTGAGCGAATTCGGCGACCTGATCGTGGGACGCCTGGGCATTCCCTACGAGCCCAAGTCCATCCACATCATCTCGCTGATCATCAACGGCAGCACCGATCAGATCGGCGCGCTGACCGGCAGACTGGGGTCATTGAGCGGCGTGGAGGTCAAGTCGGCCCTGACCAAGATATGATTAACCAAATCAGAAACAGCTCAAATCTGAAAGAGACGCTTGTATCGTTGCTGGCGGCCGAGGAGTCAACGCCCATCTTTGAGGCCGGCGATCTGGTGCGCCGCGAGTGCGTGGGCGATGAGATCCGCATGCGCGGCATCATCGAGTTTTCCAACTACTGTACGCGCAGCTGTCTCTACTGCGGCCTCAGATGCGAGAACGGCAATATCAGGCGCTACCGCATGAGTCTTGATGAGATTGTGGCCGTGGCCCATGAGATCAAGACTGCCGGCCTGACTACGGTGGTGCTGCAGGCCGGCGAGGATCCGCACTACACGACAGAGATGCTCTGCGAGCTGGTACGCCGCATCAAGGCCGAGACCGGCCTCATGATCACCCTCTCGCTGGGTGAGTTTGAGCTTTCTGTCTATGACCGGCTGAAGGAGGCCGGCGCTGATCGTTATCTCTTGCGCCACGAGACCGCCAACCCGACGATCTACGCCGAGATGCATCCGGACGGTGACCTCGATACCCGCATCAACATCCTGCGCCACCTCAAGGTTCTGGGTTATGAGGTGGGCTCGGGCTGCCTGGTGGGTCTGCCCGGTCAGACAGAAGAGGATCTGGCCGATGACCTGCTGCTCTTGAAGGAGCTGGATGTGGACATGATCGGCCTGGGGCCCTTTGTGGCCCACCCCGATACGCCTCTGAAGGATCACCCGACCGGCAGTGTTGAGACCAGCATCCGCATGATGTCTTTAGCGCGCATCCTGACCCATGACACCAACATTCCGGCCACCACGGCCATGGGCATCATTGAAGAGGGCGCGCGTATCCGGGCGCTCAAGGCCGGTTGCAACGTGGTCATGCCGGTCTTTACGCCTTTGAACTATTCGCAGGACTACTTGATCTATCCGGGCAAGGGGGCGCGCCGCGCCCAGCTTGAAGATGAGCTCAAGGGTTATGACAAACTCTTTAACGAGATCGGTCGCCGGCGCGGAGTCGGGCCGGGCAACCGCGGAGGAGCTATATGAACGCAACACCCAAGGGGAACCGCCTGCATATCGGCATCTTCGGCCGCACCAATGTGGGCAAGTCATCACTGCTCAACCTGATTGCGGGCCAGGAGGTGGCCATCACCTCCAGTCAGGCCGGCACCACCACCGATGTGGTGGAGAAGACCATGGAGCTGCTGCCCATCGGGCCGGTGGTCATTCTGGACACGGCCGGACTGGACGACATCTCCAAGCTGTCGGACAAGCGCATCCACAAGAGCCTCAAGGTCTTTGAACGCGCCGATGTGATTCTGCTGGTGCTGGAAAATGGCCAGTGGAGCGACTATGAAGCTGAGATCATGGCCCGGGCCGGTAAGCGCAAGATCCCGGTGGTGGCCGTGATCAACAAGATCGACCTATGTCCGGTCAGCGCTGAGTTTGCAGCAACAGTTAAGGAGCAGACCCCGCACCTGCTGGCGCTCTCCAGCCTGGACAAAAATCGCCGCCACGCCGCCGTCGAGGAGCTCAAGGGGCTGATCATGCAGGCCTGCGGCGAGGAGAAGTCTCCGGCCATCATCGGCGATCTGATGCCTCAGGGCGGCATCGCCCTGCTGGTGGTGCCCATCGACCTGGAGGCGCCCAAGGGCCGCATCATCCTGCCCCAGGTTCAGACCATCCGCGACGTGCTGGATCACAGCGGTATCGCCATCACGGTCAAGGAGAGCGAACTCAAAAACGCGCTGGCAAAATTGAAGACCCCGCCCGACATCGTGGTCTGCGATTCCCAGGCTGTGGACAAGGTCTGCGCCGAGGTGCCCGAGCATATCCCGACCACCACCTTTTCGATCCTCTTTGCGCGCCTCAAGGGCGATCTGGATGAGCTGGTCAGGGGCGCGCGGGCCATTGATCAGCTCAAAGACGGCAGCCGCATCCTGATCGGCGAGGCCTGCTCGCACCACCCGCTGACCGACGACATCGGCCGTGAGAAGATTCCGCGCTGGCTGAAGGAGTATAGCGGCCTCGAGCTGAAGATCGACGTGGTGGCCGGGCGCGAATATGCAGAAGATATTGGCGTTTATGACCTGGTGATCCACTGCGGCGCCTGCATGCTCAACCGCAAGCAGATGCTCAACCGCATTGACAGCGCCGTTGAGGCCCAGACCCCCATTACCAACTATGGCGTCTGCATCTCCAAACTGATGGGGGTGCTGGACCGTGTTTTAAAACCGTTAGGAGTAACAAATGAATGCTAAAGAGTGGATGGATCAAGTAATCAAGCCGGAACAGGTTGAGAAGTATAAGAAGAATGGCAAGGACTTCATCGATGATGATCTGATCTGGCAGCAGATCGAGGCCGGCAAGGACCCGGACCCCGCCTATATCCGTGAGATCATCCAGAAGGCCCTGCGCATCGAGACCCTCAGCCCCGCGGAGGCCGCAGCCCTGATCAACGTTCAGGACGAGGAACTCTGGCAGGAGATCTTTGTAGCGGCCGGCGAGGTCAAACGCAAGGTCTACGATAACCGCATCGTGACCTTTGCGCCGCTCTACTGCAGCAACCTCTGCGTCAACAACTGCGCCTACTGCGCCTTCAAGACCGACAACAGCAACCAGAAGCGCTGCAAGCTGGAGATGCAGGCCATCCAGGACGAGATCAGGGTTCTGGCCGGCGAGATCGGCCACAAACGCCTGATCGTGGTCTACGGCGAGCACCCCTCGACCGATGCCGACTACATCATTGAGAGCATGAAAGCCATCTATGATGTCAAGGTGCCCACTCCCAGCGGCGCCACCGGCTCAATCCGCCGCATCAACATCAATGCCGCACCCATGTCCATCGAGGATCTGAGGCGCGTCAAACAGGCCGGCCTCGGCACCTTTCAGGTCTTCCAGGAGACCTATCACCACGAGACCTACGCCAAGATGCACCCCAAGAACACCCTCAAGGGCGACTATGGCTGGCGTCTCTACTGCCACCACCGCGCCCAGGAGGCCGGCGTGGACGATGTGGCCATCGGCGCGCTCTTCGGTCTCTATGACTGGCGCTTCGAAGTTATGGGCATGCTCTACCATGCCATCGATCTGGAGCAGCAGTTCGGTATCGGGCCGCACACCATCTCCTTTCCGCGCATCGAGCCGGCCGAGGGTGCCGATAATGAAAATTCGCCCTACGCCGTCAATGACCGCGACTTAAAGCGCATCATTGCCATCCTGCGCCTGGCCATCCCCTATGCCGGCATGATTCTGACCGCCCGCGAAACTGAGGCCATGCGCCGCGAGATCATGCCGCTGGGCATCACCCAGACGGACGCCTCCACCCGCATCGGTATCGGGTCCTATGCCGACGACTATGAAACTCAGCAGGAGGATCGCCAGCAGTTCATTCTCGGCGATACCCGCAGCCTGGACGAGGTCATCCGCGATCTGGCAAGCATGGGCTACATTGTCTCATTCTGCACCGCCGGCTACCGCTGCGGCCGCACCGGCGACAAGATCATGGGCCTGCTCAGGACCGGGGTCGAGGGCAAGTACTGTAAGCTGAACGCCATCCTGACCTACCAGGAGTGGCTGGATGACTTTGCCAGTGCGGAGACCCGTGAGATCGGCATGCAGCTGATCCAGAAGGAGATCGCCGAAGTTCAGGCCCAGCAGCCCAAGGCCTATCAGCCGCTGCTGGAATCCTATGAGCGCATCAAGCAGGGTGAGCGCGATCTTTTCTTTTAGACTGAATGGGCGCTCATAAGAGCGCCTTTTGTGCTTTGCAAATAAGCGCGTAGCAGTTAAAGTTGTTCTGAGACCGGTACTTTGGTCGGCCTGATTATCATTTTGAAGGAGGTTTTTAATGAAGGTACTTGGAGAGCTGGCAGCGGTAAATGATGTGTTTGGATCGAAACATGATGAGAACTACTTCTCGGAGCATGCTACAGGGCAGAAACCGCAGATAACCCTGCTGACCTGTGCGGATTCCAGGGTGCAGCTGCAGACTTTGATGGATGATCCGATTAACCGGATTTTTTGTGTGAGGAATGGCGGCAACCAGATGGCGGCCTCTCAGGGGTCAATCGACTATGGTATCCGCCATCTGCAGACGCCGGTGATGATAATATTGGGGCACCCGGATTGCGGCGCCATCAAAACCACCATGCGCGACTATTCGTCGCTGAGTGATGCGATTCAGCATGAGCTGGATCTTTTAAGTGCCGGACTCGAAAAGTATGACGGCCAGGGTGACTTTGATGAGGCAGTGCTGGCCAATGTGCAGCGCAATATCGACTATCAGGTTGATCAAGCGGTTGAGCGTTATGCCGATCTGGTTAAAAGTGGTAATTTAACTGTTCTGGGCATGTATTATGATTTCCAGAACAGTTTGGGTGAGGGTTACGGCCGGCTGCTGCTGGGTAATCTGAACGGAGAAACCGATCTGGATAAGATCAGGGAGATGCCCGGCCTGGATGGTGTCCGGCTGGCGAGATACAAGAATTAAGGAGTTTTATGCGTCTGGCAGAGATTAAGGAGCTTCTCAAGGCCGAGGTTGTCTATGGCGAGGATGCTCTGGTTTTGGAAATATCCACGGCCTTTGCGGTCGATATGTTGAGTGATGCCCTGGCCCTGGCCAAACCCGGCTGCCTGTTGGTGACCGGCTTGATTTCGCCCCAGACCGTGCGGACCGCCTTTGCCCTGGATATCGCGGCGATCCTGGTCTGTCGCGGCAAGGTCCCCAGCCAGGAGACCATCAGCATGGCCCGGGATCTGGATGTGCCGATCCTCAGGACCCGCTACATCATGTTTGAAAGCTGTGGGCGCCTCTATGGCGCCGGCATGGTCGGCTGCATCAAAGAGGTCGGCCGTGAGTGAGATGAGTGCTGGCAGTTATGCGGTGCGGGGCAGGGATTTTCATAGGGCCGGATCGGTCTCCATTAAAATCAAAAAACGCCTGAACAGCATTGATGGGTTGCCGCGCAGCGTCATCAGGCGCGTTGCCGTGGTGGTCTTTGAGGCCGAGGTCAATATTATCTCCTATGCTGAAGAGGGCGAGATATCATACCGGATCGAGGACGATGCCATCCATATCAAGGCCAAGGATCGCGGCCAGGGTATCCCGGATATTGAGATGGCCCTGACCGAGGGGTTCTCGACGGCCGACGATGAGGTGCGCAGCATGGGCTTCGGCGCCGGCATGGGCCTGCCCAACATGCGCAAGTTTTCAGATATCTTTGCCATCAGTTCGGTGGTGGACAAGGGCACCACCATCAAGAGCAAGATCATGATCAGAGAGGATAGCGATGAAGCTTGAATGTTTGGCGCAAGAGTTGGGGCTCAGTCAGAGGGTGGCCCCGGAAGATGCCAGTGCGGTGGTGGAGGGCGGTTACACCGGAGATCTGCTCAGCGATGTGATCGGCTGCTGCGAGCCCGGCCAGGTCTGGGTTACGCGTCAGGTGCATCCCAATATTGTGGCGGTGGCGGCGCTCAAGGATCTGCCGGCAATCATTATCGTCCAGGGTGCCGAACCGGAGCAGCAGACCCTGGATAAAGCTGCTGAAGAGGGCGTGGCCGTCTATACAACCCAGATGAGCGCCTTCGAAACCAGCGGCCGGATTTTCAATCTGCTGGTGAATTGAAAGTTTTTAACTGCGATCTGCATATCCACACCTGTCTGTCGCCCTGCGGCGACCTGGACATGTATCCGGCCAATCTGGTCGCCGTCGCAGTCAGCCGCGGCATCGACCTGCTTGCAATCTGCGATCACAATACGGCTGAAAATGTTCCCCATGTTATTGAGGCGGCCAGGGGCACCTCGCTTTCAATCATCGGGGGCATGGAGATCTGCAGCAGCGAGGAGGTCCACCTGCTGGGGCTCTTTGGCGATCCGGACGATCTTCTGAGCATGCAGCAGCTGGTCTATGATCATCTGGCCGGCGCGAACGATGAGGATCTCTTCGGCTGCCAGCCGGTTGTAAATGCCGAGGGCGTGGTTGAAGGATTTAACCCGCGCCTGCTGATCGGCGCCACCAGCCTCTCGCTGGCGGAGCTGGTGGATCAGATTCATGCTAGAAACGGCCTGGCAATCGCCTCGCATATCGACCGCAAGGTAAACAGTATCATTGCCCAGCTCGGCTTTATTCCGCCCGATCTGAAACTGGATGCCCTTGAAGTATCCTTTCATGGCCGTTCCGGGTTTCATTGCCCGGCGAGCTCGGTAATTTATTCATCGGATGCCCACTTCGTTGAGGAGATCGGCCGTTCCACCACCCGGATGGAGCTGGCCGAACCGACCTTTGCAGAACTGGTCCTGGCCATTGGGGGACAGGACGGACGGAGGATTCTCAATGCTTGAACTGGCCCTGCATGTGCTGGACCTGGCCGAGAACTCGGTGCGCGCCGAGGCCAGCCTGGTGGAGATCACAGTTGCTGAAGACCTGATCGCCGACACGCTGAGCATATCGATCCAGGACAACGGCTGCGGCATGAATTCTGAGATGCTGCAAAAGGTGCAGGATCCCTTCTTCTCGACCAAGAAGGTGCGCCGTATCGGCCTGGGCCTGCCGCTCTTTAAGCAGGCCGCCGAACTGACCGGCGGCAGCTTCAGTCTGAGCTCCAAGGAGGGCGAAGGCACAAGGCTGCTGGCCGTCTTCGGCCACAGTCACATCGACCGCCAGCCCCTGGGCGACATGCCCGGCAGCATCATGGCCCTCTTCATGGAGGCCCCCGAGGTGGATTTTATCTACCGTCACAGGCTCAATGAACGGGAGTATATCTTTGACAGCCGCGAACTGCGCATGGAGCTGGACGGTGTGCCCTTCAGTCATCCGGATGTGCTCAAGTTCATTAAACAGTCCATAGCTGAAGGTCTGCAGGAGCTTATTGGGTAATCAGCTGTTTTTGTTCGGTGTACTTTTTGATGATCCGGTCAATGGTGCCGTCTCTCTTCATGGATTCAATCGCCGCGTTGAAACGGGGCAGCGCTGAGGCTTTCTCCCTCCTGATCTTAATTCCCAGGGAGGTGTCGCTGAGCTGCAGGCCCCGTTTGAAATCTTTCATCTCATACTGCGAATTGATGATGACATATCTGAAAGCCATGGAGTCCATGAAAATGGCGTCGACTCTTCTGTTGCTCAGCAGTCGGATGAGGTGGTCTTCAGAGTCAACCTCATATTTATTGACGATTTTTTCATCAAAATATTTTTCGAAAAGTGGATAATAGTAGCCTCGGATTATGCCGACGGTCCTGCCGCGCATGTCTGTGGCATGTTTTATCTCCAGGTAGTTTTCGTCAAGGAAGTAGATGTATTCCTGAACTGACATTATTTCATCGGTGAAAACCATAGTAGGCCTGGACTTGGGATCATTCCAGAAGGGGGAATCCAGCACCAGCATGTCGATGCGGTTGTTTTCGAACATGTAGCGCAGCCGCTTGTTGGGGTAGTGCTTAATTTCAACACTGTCGCCTGTACGCTGCACAATTTCTCTGAGTATATCAATTCCGATCCCGGAGAACTGAGTGTCAGCAAGCAAGATAAAGGGCGACCAGATATCTGAGCCGGCTTTAAACTGTTCGCTGCTGGCATCCGCTGGGAACGAGATTAGCACGACCAAGACGAGCAGCAGGCGGCCGGCCACTTTGATTATGTGCAGGTATGTTTTTTTTATTAGCGTGTCTGCCATGGCACTCTCCAGAAACTTTAATAGCGTCTAGTTTTCTGAAAGCCAGAGGCAGTAGCTGGAATGAGTGCTTGGGTTGTATGGCTTTGAACTGCGTTCAATAACTGATTGACATTAAGCTTGGCTGGCAGTAGGTTTTAGGTGAACCTATGTTAGCAGCGTTGGACTTATTCATATTTTTATAGCGGGGGAATTGAAGATGGACAGTAAACTACAGGTAGTTGAGTCTCTGCCTGATAAAAAGGGTATCTCGCCCATTCAGCAGGTCAGGGACATTCAGGAGTTCTCACGGGTTTGCGGCTCGTGGGCTTATGTTAATCAGTTTGAAACATTGCAGGATCTGGCTTTGGCGGCCTATATGTACATTCATGAGGGCAAGGTTTGGAATGGTCATGACTGGATCGAAGAGCGGCGCGACGCCAAGCGCTGATCAGCCAAGGCCTGTCGTCTGGCAGGCCTTTTTTATATAGTTTTCTCTCATCTTCTCAATTCATTTGCTTTACTAAATCTGAAAAGTTGCCTTAAATCAGGCTGTTAAAGGTGAATCCAATTGAAGTCTGCCTCATCCAAATGCCCATAAAACAGCACGAAGGAGGTTGGTCATGAAGAGTCTGATTTATTTCTTTACAATCATGCTTTTGATACTTGTGCCGCTGGCTGGTTGTAAAAAGAGCAGTGATGCGCCCCTGGGTGGATCTATCGTCAAGGCGGAAGAGTACATGTTTGTCTTTGACGGCGCCCACAATGATGGCAACGAATACTTCTACTTCCTGCCGCCCATGGTGAGCAATCCTGAATATGGCGGTCTCTTTGATTATGAGCAGGAGCCCATGGTTACGATCATGGAGGATGACCTGGAGATAGCACGCTTTGAAATGGGCGACGGCAGCGATCATATCCGGGTCGATATGGAGGACGAGCACTACATCGTTAACTGGAAGATGAAGGAGCACACCTTTGATCTATCCAAGATCTACCGTATCTCGGTCTGGCTGATGGAAGAGGAGGTTGGCTACATTGAGCTTGATTTTGACGGAATGCAGCGGATGGCCAATCTTAACCGCACCGTGCCCATCAAGTTCCGCATCGAAGAGGGCGTGCTGGATGTGAGTATCACTCCCGATAATGGGCCCGTTGGCACAGGTTTTACGATCTATGATCCCCAGGGCCGTATTCAGAATGGTGATATGGTCATTTTTCATGAGGTTGGCGAACTGCCGACTGACGGCACCGATGCCGACAATAAATTGTACAGCGCGGATGGCAAGATGCTGAATGGCGATGTGCCGGCCGGGCTGGCGACCGCGACCCTGCACCATGTGAGCGTCAGGCCCAGTGCCACGGATCCGGCGCGTTTTTCAGATCTTGAGTTTATGGTTACTGATTGATCGGATCTGAGTTATTTGTTGATCCTGCCAACCAGTCTGAGCAGCCCGTCTAAGATCGTCAATGGATGGGGCGGGCAGCCGGGAATGTAGAGGTCGACGGGGAGGATGTCGTCGATGCCGCTCAGGGTTTCGGGGTGGCCGCGGTAGGGCCCGCCGGAGATGGCGCAGGAGCCGGTGGCGATGACGATTTTAGGCTCCGGCAGGGCCTGGTAAGTTTTTAGGAGAGCCTCTTCCATGTTTTTGCTGACGGGGCCGGTGACCAGCAGGCCGTCTGCATGGCGCGGCGAGGCCACAAACTGGATGCCGAAGCGTGATAGATCCCAGCCGATGGTGTTGAGCACGTTGGTGTCCAGTTCGCAGGCGTTGCAGCCGCCGGCGCTGACCTGCCGGAGTTTGAGCGAGCGGCCGAACATTTTGCGGATGGCGGCCGGCGAGTTGACCGCCGGCGCGGCACTGCCGCAGGCGATGACCAGGTCGGCGCGCCGGCTGGCGGCAAGGGCGTGGTTGCGGCTGAAGGTTATGGCTGGACAGATTGCGGCGCAGAGGCCGCAGAAGGTGCAGCGCCCGGCATCGAGGCTGAGTTGGCCGCTTGCCGAGTCCAGCCGGATGGCGTCTGTGGGACAGACGCTGATGCAGTCCGCGCTGCAGTCGGACGGCTCAATGACTGGCAGACCCAGAAAGCGTTCCGGCAGCTGGGGGGCGTCGCCGGCGGGGTATTTGATGGTGTGGCTGCCCTGGCGGCAGCGTGATCTGATGGCATTTATCATAGCAGCTCCTCTATAGGTCGTGCCCGCAGTAGGACAGATTGAAGCTTTTGTTGCAGAGCGGGAAATCCATGATGGCTTCGCCTCTGACGGCTGCGGCCAATCCCGGCCAGTTGTGGAAGGATGGGTCGACAATTTTGTAGTGGGCCAGGCTGCCGTCGGCGCCGGTGATGGCCATGTGGCAGATTTCGCCCCGCCAGCCCTCCACGACCGTGACACAGAGATGGCCGGACCTGATCTTGGCGGGAGCCTGGTATGGCGCCCCCGGGGGCAGGATGGCGAGCAGCTGGTAGATGAAGTCAACCGAGCGTCTGATCTCAAGCTCCCGCACCCGGGCGCGGGCGTAGACGTCGCCGCTGGTCCAGGTTGAGACGGGCAGTTGGGCAAAGGTGTAGGCTCCTGCCGGAAAATCAAACCGGGCGTCGATCTCCAGTCCGCTGGCGCGCGCGGCCGGCCCCACCAGGCCGAGTTCGCGGGCCGTTGCCCGACTGAGGATGCCGGTCTCTTCAAATCTGGCCAGTACCGAGGGGGTCTCCCACAGCAGCCGGACGGCCTCCTGGGTCTGGGCGAAAGTTTTTGCGAGACGTGTCCGCAGTTCGGCGGCAAGGTTTGCATCGAGGTCGTATGCGGTGCCGCCCGGCCGGTTGAGGCGGCGGCCAAAGCGGTTGCCGCAGATCAGCGCGGTCAGGTTGAGATATTCGCCACGCAGGCGGCCGCAGTAGGCGGCGGTGGGCTGGTAACCGACGTCGCCGGCCATGGCGCCCAGATCGCCGGTATGGTTGGCCAGGCGTTCAAGTTCGAGGGCGATGGCGCGGATAACCTGCGCGCGGGGCGGGACAGCTGTGCCGGAGAGGCTCTCGATGGTTTGAACGTAGGCCGATGTGTGGCCGATGGAGGTGTCGCCGGCTAAAGTTTCCATATAGCTCAGGGTGCGTTTGTCGGGCCCGCCCTTGAGGGCGCGTTCGACGCCGCGGTGCTGATAGCCCAGCGCGATTTGCAGGTTGAGGATTTTCTCGCCGTGGCAGTGGAAACGGAAATGTCCCGGTTCAATGACGCCGGCGTGGACCGGCCCGACGCCCACTTCGTGGATCTCGGCTCCAAGGGGTTTACCGAAATCTGCCGGAGCAGCTGGGTTGCGCAGCGGGATCAGGTCGGGGTGGCCCAGCGGTATGTGGCCGCTCTGTTCAAAGATTTCGCGTTCAAATCTTGCGGCCTGGCAAATTTGCGGGGTAAGGGCCGGGTATTGGGGGCCGATCCGGGTTGCGCTCAGCCGCAGGCAGCCGTTCTGCGGATCTCCCAGCGCCGCGATCAGGGCCGGAGACTCCAGCTCGACGGCGCAGAGCGCCAGGATGCGACACCCCGCCTGCAGGGCCTGGCTCATATCGGCCTCAAAGCTGCTCATGCTGCTCAGGGGCAGATCTTCAAGGGCGACGCTCTGGCTGTTGTGCAGGTTGAGATAGTTCATTCAAGACCTCCGCTGATCAGGGCGGCCTGCTCAAGCAGGCTCAGCAAGGCCTGCGGCTGCCAGATCCCCAGAACGATCAGGGCGGCCATCATGCCCAGGTAGAATATCTTCTGGCAGGTGGAGGCCCTGACGGGTGTCTGGCTGGGCGCAACGCCCCAGGCCATGTTGATCAGGCGTTTGATGATGGCGATAAAGGCGATGAGCGTGCCGCTGATCAGCACGGCCAGCGTCCAGGGCGCCTGGGCCTCGATAGCGGCCTTGATGATCAGGAATTCGCTCAGGAAAACGGCGAAAGGCGCCGTGCCTGAAAGGGCCAGCAGGCTGACGGTTAGGGCCGCGCCCAGTAGGGGGGCCTGCTGCAGGCTGCCGCGGATGTTTTTCATTTCATGGCTGTCATAGATTTTTATCAGGCGTCCGGCGGCAAAGAAGCCCAGCGACTTGGCTAAAGAGTGGTTGAGCGTGTGCAGCAGCGCGATGGCGGGCTGGCCGAGGCCGATCCCCAGGCAGATGATGCCCATGTGCTCGACGCTGCAGTAGGCCAGCAGCCGTTTCAGGTTTTGCTGAAAGATGATGAAGCTTGCCCCAAGCAGCAGCGATGCCATGCCGAATCCGCCGATGAGGGTGGCGGTGAAGTGATTGCTGCCGAGTGCGGCATTGACGATCGCCGCATGGCGCAGGATGCAGTAGAGGGCGGCGTTGAGCATGAAGCCCGAGAACATGGCTGAAACCGGAGCCGGCGACTGGCTGTGGGCGTCCGGCAGCCAGGTGTGCATGGGCGCCAGGCCGGCCTTTGTGCCGTAGCCAACCAGGGCGAAGACGAAGCCGGTCTTCAAAATCTGCGGGTTGAGGGGGGCGGTGGTCAGGGCGCTCCAGAGGAGCGTGCCGGAGCTGGCGGCACTGGTCAGCAGCGTTCCCAGAAAGGCAAAGGCGATGCCCACCGAGCAGATCAGCAGATATTTCCACATCGCCTCCAGGGCGCCGCGGCCGCGGTGGAGGCAGATCATGAAAGCGGTCAGCAGGGTGGTGGTCTCCATACCGAGCCACATGATGCCGATGTTGTCCGCCACCAGCACCAGGGTCATGGCGCTTAAGGCCGCCAGCCAGAGGGCGCCGAAACGCCGGGCCGTGCGGCGCTTGTCAGCTTCGAAGTAGTTGAAGGCGTAGAGCGAGCTCAGACTGTAGATCAGGTACATCAGCAGCAGGTGGAAGACGGTCAGGGCGTCGAGGCGCAGCCAGGCCGGCTGACTGTTTGCAGTTGTCAGCAGCGCACCAGCCGCAGCTGATGCCAGAACGGTTGCGACCACCAGGGCCAGGATGGCCCGGGTTGACTTCAGGGTCAGGCAGAGGAGGCTGCCGATGAGCGGCAGGATCAGGATTGCGAATGCCAGCATGTTCAGCCTTTCAGCTCGTCGAGCTGGTCTACGTCGACATGGTCAAATTCACGGCGGATCTGGCAGGTGGCAATTCCCATGGCAAAGACCGCCACGAAAACGTCCAGCAGCACCCCCAGCTCCACGATCAGCGGGATGGTGGTTATGGCCGTGCCGAATGCGAAGATGCCGTTTTCCAGCACAATGTAGCCCAGCACCATGCTGATGGCTTTTTTGCGGGTGATGATGATGAAGAGACCGGTCAGCATGGTGAAGAGCGGGATTGCCAGGTTGCCGGGCAATCCGAGCCGGCTGCTGAGAAAGGTTGCGGCGATCAGGTTCAAGATGCCGATCATCAGCGAGGGGGCGTAGCCGATGTATGGTTCCACCTCGCGCTTGATGCCGGTTGTCCTGATGGCCCGCAGGAGCAGCCAGGGAAAGACGACTCCCTTGAGGACGAAGGCGCTTAAGGCGACGGCCGGCGAACCGCCCTCGGTCAGCAGCGGCAGGAAGCCTAGAATGATGCCCTGCAGGGCCACGGTCTTGATGCAGAGGCCGAGGCGACTGCTGCCTACCAGCAACAGGTTGGTGATGATTAGCATGGTCATGATGAAGTGGATCCAGGGTGTCATATTAACTCCTATTGCAGCAGCAGGGCCAGGGCGGCCAGGACGCCGGCGGCCACCATCAGTTGCGGGATGCGGCTGATGCGCAGCCGGGCCATGGATGATTCCAGCAGGCCGATGGTCACGGCCAGGGCCAGGAAGAACAGAGGAGTGGTCAGCAGGCTCAGGGGTCCGGCGGGCATGATGATAGCCGCCATCAGGGCCATCGAGATCCAGAGCTTCAGACTGGAACTGTACTCCAGCAGTCCCAGATCGGGGCCGCTATGGTCCAGGATCATGACCTCATGGATCATGGTCAGCTCCAGGTGGGTGGTTGGATCATCAACCGGCAGGCGCGCATTCTCGGTCAGCAGCACCAGGAAGAGGGCCGCCATGGCCAGGATGACGGAGGGTTCCAGCAGGGAGGCTTGGGCTAGGCCGCTGAGGCTCAGGCTGCCCTTTGTCATGGCGGCCAGGGCCATCAGCAGGGCCGGTTCGGCCAGGGCGGCAAAAAACATTTCGCGGGCGGCGCCGAGGCCTTCGAAGCTGGAGCCGGTGTCCAGTGCGGCCAGGACGGTCGCAAAGCGCAGCAGCCCCAGTAGGTAGCAAGTCAGAATGATGTCGCCCCGGAATGTGATGGCGGCCGCCGCCGGTCCCAGGGGAATCAGCAGCAGGGTTGACAGGGCGCAGGCCAGGCCGACCAGCGGGGCGGCCCGGAAGGGCCAGCCGGTTGTGCGGCTGTAGACGGTGCCTTTTTTAAAAAGCTTGAACAGATCATAATATAGCTGCAGCAGGGGGGCGCCTTTGCGGCCGGCCATGTAAGCCTTGGTGCGATTGATGATGCCCGGCAGCAGCGGGGCGCAGACTACGGCGCAGAGTGGAGCACTGAGATTGATCACAGTCCGCCTCCCAGGGTGAAGATCAGCGAGATAACCAGTGCAAGCACCAGATAGAGGATGTAGAGATGGACCCGACCGCTCTGGATGAAGCTGAGGCGGGCCAGATTGTTACGTATGAGCCTGAGCAGCGGACCGTAGAAGGCGCGGGTGAAGATGTCGGGGGTGGCGGTTCTGAGGTTTAGATCTGCGTGGCGCTCGCGGGTGTTGAGCAGCGGCCGGAAAAAATGGACGGCCGTGGCGCTGAATGATGAGCCGGTATACTGCAGGCGGCTGGAGGTTGCGCTGTAGCCGCAGCTCCAGGTCTCGTCTGAACCGAGCGGCCTCCTCTGTATGTTCAGGCGGCGCAGCAGCCAGAAAAAGGCAGTCAGGGCCACCAGCAGCAGGCCTACGGCCTGGATGGCGTCAAGCGGTGGTTTTAGAAATTCGAGGTCCCCTACGACCGGGCTGATCAGGAAGGTGACGGCATGGCCGGCGAGTCCGATTGTCAGGCAGATCCCGGTCAGGATCAGGAGCGGAACCAGCATGGCCGGGGGGGCTTCGTGGGCCCTGGCGGCCCGGCTGGAGCGGGGCTCGCCCAGCAAGGCAATGCCGCAGGCCTTGGTGAAGGTCAGGGCCGCCAGGCCGCCGATGAAGGGCAGGCCGGCAATGATGCCGATCATGAAAAGCCGGTCAGGACCGCTGAGGCCGTATAGTGCCCCCAGGTAGATCATAAACTTGCTGATGAAGCCGTTCAGGGGAGGCAGACCGCAGATGGCAGCCGAACCGAGCATGAAGGAGGCGCTGCTGTAGGGCATGCGCTTGAGCAGACCGCCCAGCTGGTTGATGTCAAGGGTGCCGGTGGCATGCTGGATGGAGCCGGCCCCCATGAAGAGCAGGCTCTTGAAGATGGCGTGGTTGATGACATGCAGCAGGGCGCCGCCGAAGCCCAGGGCAGTCAGGACGCTGTCGCCCCTGGCCTGGCCAATCAGTCCGAGGCCCAGGCCGGTAAAAATTATGCCGATGTTTTCTATGCTGCAGTAGGCCAGCATGCGTTTGAGGTTGTGCTGGGCCAGGGCGAAGATGATGCCCAGCAGGCCTGACGCAAGCCCCAGGAGGATCAGGACGACGCCCCACCACAGCTGCGGCGCGCCCAGAAAAGTGAGGGCGCGCAGCAGGCCGTAGACGCCCATCTTGATCATAACGCCCGACATGTAGGCCGAGATGTGGCTGGGCGCGGTCGGATGGGCCTCCGGCAGCCAGATGTGCAAAGGGAAAATGCCGGCTTTGGTGCCGAATCCGATCAGGGCCAGGATGAAGAGCAGCCCCGGGTTTGCCGGCGTGGCGGAGGCCTGGCTGCTGAAGCTGCTTCCCAGAATGAAGAAGGCCAGCAGGCAGAGGGCTCCCAGGTGGGTGGCAACGAAGTAGATCCAGGCGGCCTGGCGTGAAGGCCGCCGCTGCTCTTGCGTCATGATCAGGAAGAGCGGACAGAGCGACATGGTCTCCCAGCTCAGGATAAAGAGGATTGCGTCTCGGGCGCAGAGCACCAGGATCATGCTGGCAATCAGCAGGTTGAGAAAAAACCAGTGCCGTCTCAGACAGATGTGCTCCTTCAGATAGGCCGGGGCATAGATTGTCAGGAGGACGGCGATGAAGTAGGTCGGCAGTAGGAATAGGGCGCTCAGGGGATCTAGGCCGATTCTGAATTCACCGAGGGCATAGCTCCACGGCAAAGCAAGTTCGGGCAGGGCGTTGCCGGCCAGGGTGGCGATTGTCGGGATCAGTCCCAGCACGGAGCCCGCGATGATGGCGGCGGCCGGGCCTTTTGACCCGCTCAGCGGGGTTGTGAGGCCACCCAGAAAGATGATGCAGATACTGGCGAGCAGCAGATTCATAAATGGCGGTTCCTAGTTCTGAAAAGTTTTTTCGATCAGCTGGAATGCGCCGATGATCTCTTCGCGGGAGCCCTGGCGGCTGAGCACGTCCCGGACACTTTCATCCTTGAGCGCGAATGCCAGGCGCGCGAGCAGGTGCAGGTGAGTGCGCACTGTCGGGTTTACCAGGGCGAAGATGGTGTGGACCGGCTGGCCGTCGATGGCGCCGAAATCGACCGGGTGTTCCAGAAAACAGAGTGTCAGGCAGGGGCGGGAAAGATTCATGATCAGGGGGTTCCGGATGTGGGGGATGGCGATGCCGTCACCGATGCCGGTGGAGCCGAGTTCTTCGCGGGCCAGTAGCGCTTGCAGGACGAAGGCGCGATCAGTATCATCCGGCAGACGCATGTGCTCCACCACGGTGGTGATCACGCTGCCCTTGCTGCGTCCCTCGATGCGGTAAAAGATTCCGCCGGCCTGCAGGGCTTCGCTGAGGCTGGGCATGACCTGCTCGTCGGGTTCGTCGTAAATTTGCGGTGCCACCTGCAGTTTGGCGGCGGTGGCCCACTCCATGAGCTCCATGCGGTTGAAGCGGTACTGGTCATGGATGCGGTAGGCGGGAATCTTGTTCTGTTTGATCCAGCGATAGATGGTTTTTTCGGAAACGTTTAGCAGGGTTGCCGTCTCTTTTACGTTCAGTTGCATATTGTCCTCGCTCTGCTCATGTGTGCGCCTCAATTCTCAAGTCTGGACATCTACTCCTCGTTGTCCGGGGATGTCAACTTGGATTTTATGACCGGCTGTTGTTAATGCGGCGGCTGGTGTAACCTCCCCGATTCATCCTGCGACCTGTGAAATGATCCTTGAAAAAAATTTTTGAGGGCAATAAATAAACAGCAATTGAATTTGAGGGGGAAAGTTAGATGGATATTCAAGAGATTACCCTGCAAGTTGAGCGTGAAAACGCCGCCATGCGCCAGATCATGGCCGAGATCGAGAAGGTCGTCGTCGGTCAGAAGGATCTGCTGGAGAAGATGCTGATCGGCCTGCTCTGTGACGGCCACCTGCTGCTGGAGGGCCTGCCCGGCCTGGCCAAGACCACGGCGGTCAAGACCCTGGCTCAAGCCATCAACACATCTTTCCAGCGCATCCAGTTCACGCCGGACCTGCTGCCGGCCGACATCCTGGGAACCCAGATCTACAGGCCCGACCAGGGCACCTTTGAGATCAAGAGGGGCCCCATCTTTCACAACATAATTCTGGCCGACGAGATCAACCGCGCGCCCGCCAAGGTGCAGAGCGCGCTTTTGGAGGCCATGCAGGAGAAGCAGGTCACCATCGGTGAAAAAACCTTCAAGCTGGATCGTCCCTTCCTGGTGCTGGCCACCCAGAACCCCATCGAGCAGGAGGGAACCTATCCGCTGCCCGAGGCCCAGGTCGACCGTTTCATGATGAAACTGAAAGTCGACTACCCCTCCATGGAGGAGGAGAAGGAGATCATGGAGCGCGTCTACTCCGGCGCCACCGAGTCGGCCACCGGTAGAACCGACATCCTGCACATCGAGAAGGCCCGCGAAACCATGCACTCGATCCACATGGAGGAGAAGATCCGCGACTACATCGTGCGCCTCTCCGCCGCCACGCGCCGGCCGGCCGAGTTCGGCCTTAATATCGGCAACCTGATAAGTTACGGCGTCTCGCCGCGCGCCTCCATCTGGCTCGGCCTGGCTGCCAAGGCCCACGCCTTCCTGCACGGCCGCGGCTACGTCACGCCCCAGGACGTCAAGGCCATGGCCCCCGAGATCATGCGCCACCGTATCCTGCTCAACTATGAGGCCGAGGCCGAGGGCAAGAGCCCCGACGACATCATCGCCACCATCCTGGAGCGGATCGAGGTGCCCTGATGCTCTCGCCCGAGACCCTCAAGAAGATCCAGCAGCTGCACTTCAAGACCCGGCACATGGCCAACGAGGTCTTCGCCGGGCAGTACTCCAGCGCCTTCAAGGGGCAGGGCATGGAGTTCGCCGAGGTGCGCGAGTACCAGGTGGGCGACGACATCCGTTCCATCGACTGGAACGTTTCGGCGCGCTACGGCCACCCCTTCGTGAAGCTCTACCACGAGGAGCGCGAGATGACCGTCATGCTGCTCCTCGACCTCTCGGCCTCCCACAACTTCGGCACCCGCAAGCAGTTCAAGCGCGAGCAGCTGGCCGAGGTGGCCGGCATGCTGGCCTACCTGGCCATCCGCACCAATGACAAGGTGGGCGCGCTGCTCTTTGCAGGCGGCGTCGAGAAGTATCTGCCGCCGCGCAAAGGCCCCAAGCATGTCTGGCGTCTGATCCGCGAGATCTTCACCCATGAGCCGCAGACCAGCGGAACCAATATCGAGGCCGCCCTGAGCTATCTCAACCGGGTGGTCAAGCGCCACGCGATCGTCTTCCTGATCTCGGACTGCCGCGACGAGGGCTACGAGAAGGCCCTTCAGATCACGGCCCGCAAGCATGATCTGACCGTCATCCGCATCAGCGATCCGGCTGAGCTCGATCTGCCCGATGTTGGCCTGATGGCCGTATCTGATCCTGAAACCGGCCGGCAATCAGTTATCAATACCCGCCGCCTCAGGAAGCGCTGGCGAGATGAGCAGCTGGCTTGGGAGAAGAGGATCAACGAGACCCTGCTGCGCGCAGGTGCCGAGCGCGTCGACCTCTCAACCCAGAGCGACGTGGTCGAACCCCTGACCCGCTACTTTGAACGCAGGAGGATGCGCGGTGCGTAGGATTATCTGTTTTTTGCTGTTGCTGTTTGCGCTGCCGCTCATGGCTCAGGATGTTACGGTTGATAGGCGCCAGGTGAGTGTCGGCGACACCCTACGCCTCGCTCTGCCGGATGGCGCCGAGCTGCTTGAGTACCCCGGCGTGACTGTGATGGGGCAGGGGCCTGGATATGTTGAGATCCTGGTTGACCGGCTGGATAGTTTGCCCCTTGCGTTCAGTTATCAGTTGAATGGCGAGGTGGTCAATTATGCCGCAGAGCCGATCCCGGTAGTTTCCAACCTCGAGGCTGATCCGGAAAAGATTGAGCTTAAACCGATCCGCGACATCATCCCCGGCCGACCGGCCTGGCTGAACTATCTGATCGGCGCGCTCGTTGTGCTTGTCATCCTGGCGCTGGTGGCCCTGATCGTCTATCTTTGGAAACGCCGGGAGAGGGCAGCCGTTGCTGCTCCGGTTGAACCGCCGGTTGAACGCGCCGTGCGGGAGCTCGAGCAGCTTGAGGCCTCCCAAATATTCGAACATAGCCAGAAGGGCTACTACTTCGCCTTTTCCGAGATCATGCGCCGCTACATGGGCGCCATGCGCGGCATCACTGCGCTTGATATGACCACCGAGGAGATCAGGCGGCATGCGACAAACGAAGACCGCGAACTGATCCGGCTGCTTTTAAAGGCCGACATGGTCAAGTTCGCCGATGCCGGCTCCACCGATGCTGTTCGCGTCTTAGAGATGGAAGAGGCCCGTAACTACATTGAACGCACCAAGCCGCTTGAGGAAGAGCTATGAGTTTCAGATTCGCCTATCCATCTCTCCTGATTGTGCTTTTAGTATTGATCGCGCTCTGGTCTCTCTATATGTGGCGGCGCAAGAGCCGCGCCATTGAATACCCCCAGGCCGACGCCATGATCCGCCTGGCCGGTGTCTCTTTTGTCGGTCGCCTGCCGCTGATCCTGCGCACTAGCGTGCTGATTCTGCTGGCGTTGGGCGCGGCGCGGCCCCAGTTCTACAACGTTTCGCGTGAGATCGAGTCGCCCGGCGTTGATATCGTGATCTGCCTGGATACTTCGGGCTCCATGCGCGCCATCGATTTCAAGCTCGACGGCGAGCATGTCGACCGCTTGACCGCGGTCAAGAGCGTGGTCAGCGACTTTATTGAGAAGCGTGAGCATGACCGCATCTCGCTGGTGGTCTTCGGTCAGGAGGCCTTCACCCAGGCGCCGCTCACCATGGACAAGGGTCTGCTGCTCGACCTGGTTGACCGTATGCAGATCGGCATGGCCGGTGACGCCACCGCTGTCGGCTCGGCCATCGCCATCGGCTCCAAGCGGCTCAAGGATCTGGATGCGCCCTCCAAGATCATGATCCTCCTGACCGACGGAGAAAATAACGCCGGCGAACTGTCACCCAGAGCCGCCGCCGAGGCTGCCGCCGCGCTGGGCATCAAGATCTACACAATCGGCGTTGGCGGAACCGGCGAGGCGCCCTTTATGGTGGACACGCTCTTCGGCAAGCGCGTGCAGAACTATCAGGTCAGCCTGGACGAGGAGAGCCTCAAGGAGATCGCCTCTATCAGCGGCGGGCGGTACTTCCTGGCCTCTGACACGCAGAAGCTCTCCGAGATTTACGACATCATCGATCAGGCTGAGAAGAGTGAGGTCAAGATCAAGGAGTTCTTCAACTATAGGGAGCTCTATCGCTGGTTTCTGATGGCGGCACTTCTGCTGCTGGCCCTCGAACTGATCCTGAAGGCCACCGTGCTGGGGGTGATCCCGTGAGTTTTGCCAATATCTACTTGCTCAATCTGCTCTGGCTGCTGCCCCTGGTTATTGTGGCCGTGATTATAAAACAGCGCCGCAAGCGCCAGATGCTTGAGCGTTTCGCGGACGAGCATCTGCAGGAGCGTCTGATGGGTCAGGAGCTGCGCGGACTGAGCTTTTTGAAGAGTGCTTTGCTGATCATTGCGATTGCGCTGCTGATTGTAGCGGCGGCCGGTCCGCGCTGGGGCTCGCACTTTGAAGAGGTCAGCCGCATGGGCACCGACATCATGCTGGTGGTGGACGTCTCGCCATCCATGCTGGTTGAGGATATCAAGCCCAACCGCCTGGAGCAGGCCCGGCGCGAGCTGACCGACTTCATCCGCAACATCCGCGGCGACCGCATCGGCCTGGTGGCCTTCTCGGGCGCGGCCTTCCTGCAGTGTCCGCTGACCCTGGACTACGCCGCCTACGAGATGTTTCTCGCCGAGCTCAACCCGGCCCTGATTCCGCTGGCCGGCACCGACATTGGTGCCGCCATCGATACGGCTATTGAAGGTTTTGACAAAGAGTCGAGCGCCGAGCCGGTCATCATCCTGATTACCGACGGCGAGGATAACGAGGGGCGCGGCCTCGAGGCGGCCAGGAAGGCTGCCGAAGCCGGCGTGCGCATCTTCATCTTCGGCATCGGCGACCCGACCGGCGGACCCGTGCCGGCCGAGGGCGGCGGCTTCCAGAAAGACAGGGAGGGTAACATCATCCTATCCAGGCTGGATGAGAAGGGCCTCCAAAAAATTGCAGATCTGACCGGCGGGCGCTATGTGCGCTCGGTAACCGGCGACCTGGATCTCGATCTGATCTACTTCTCGGGCATCAAAAGTGCCACCAAGGATGTGGAGCTTAAGGGCGGCAAGATCTTTGTGCAGGAGGAACGCTTCTACATCTTCATCTTGCTGGCGTTTGTGCTGCTGATGGCCGAAGCTGCCATTCGCGAGAGGAGGGACCGTGCGTAAGATAATTCTCTCTTTGATTTTTATGCTGATAGCCGGTGCAGCCCACGCGAATCCTGATCAGCTCTACCGTGATGGCAAATATGCCGAGGCGCGGGATGCCTATGCAGAGTTGAGCATCGAGAATCCTAAAGAGGTCCGCTATCGATTTAATCAGGGGTGCGCAGCGTATAAGGCGGGTGATAATGAAGGTGCTGTGCTTGCCTTTCAGAGTACCATCAGGCGCACTACCGATGATGATATGAAGTTTGATAGTTATTATAATCTAGGCAACATTCATTTGCAGAAGCAGGATTATAAAAGTGCCATCGAGTACTATAAGCAGGCCTATGCCATTAAGCAGGATGCTGATCTGATGTACAATCTGGAACTGGCCCTCAGGAAGCTTAAAGAGCAGTCTGATCAAGAGCAGGAAGGCGAGAGTTCTGATAAACAAGATCAGTCTCAGGAACAGCAATCTGAGAAACAGAATCAAGATCAGTCCGGCGAGCAGGAAGATTCGCAGTCGCAAGGCGAGAATCAGGAAGGCCAGCAGCAAGAACAACCTGGCGAACAGCAGCAGGAAGGCCAGCAGCCTGAGCAGCAGGCCGCCTTTGATCAGCAACAGGCCGAAGCCCTGCTGGACAATATGCAGGAAGACCGCCAGCAGTTTATGCGTTACAATATTCCATCTGACAAAGGCGTAGGATCTGGTAAGGCATGGTAATGAAGAGATATCTATTGGCAATTATGATTCTGCTGCTGCCGGCGTTGGCCGCGGCTGACGTAACACTGCAGCTGGATCGAGATGAGGCCACCACCGCCGATGTCATTCGGTTGACTCTGAGTGTGGATGAGCGCATCAAGGGCGAGCCTCAGATTGAAGGTCTTGACGCTTTTCGCGTCAGCAGCGGCGGCACCTCCAGCAGCACCCAGATCATAAACGGCCAGATGAGCCGCAGTATCGGCTACACCTACTATCTGCAGGCCACCAGGCCGGGCAGCTATCGAATCGGTCCGGCGCATGTGCGCATCGGCCGCGACCAGGTCAGCAGCAATGTGGTGCAGCTCAATGTTAAAGAACCGGCCAAGGTTGACGGCCAGGGGCCGCTCTTCATGACGGTCGGTCTGAGCCGGGATGCCATCTATGCCGGCGAGCAGGCCGTCTACACCATCAAGTTTTATCGACAACACAAGGTTGATCGACTCGATCTGCAATTGCCTGAGATTGCGGGTATTGAGTTTAAACGGCTCGGAGATTCAACTGAGTATCAGAGTAACGTTGACGGCCAGAACTATCGTGTAATTGAGGTGCGCTATGCCGTGATAGCAGCCCAACCCGGAACTTATGATTTGGGTCAGCCGACAATCAGCATGCTGGTCTACTATCCGGACGCCCGCGACTCCTTCTTCTCTATGTCCCGGCCCGTCACTATCGAGGGCAACGCCCTTAGATTGCAGGTTCTCGATCTGCCCCTGGCCGGTCGTCCCGCCGGCTTCAGCGGCTTGCTGGGCAGTTTCAAGATCAGCTCATCCTTGGAACCGGCCGAGCTCAAGACCGGCGAGACCGCCTCACTGACAGTCGAGGTCAAGGGCCTGGGCAATGTGCGCCAGATCCCGGACCTGGAACTGCCCGAGATCCCCGGCATCAAGATCTATGCCGACCAGCCCGAACTGGTCAGCGGCATCAGGGGCGAGATGGGATCGAAGACCATGAAGTGGGCCCTGGTGCCGGAGAAGGCCGGCAGTTTTGTGATTCCGCCGCTGGATGTCGCCTTCTTTGATGTGGATGCTGCGGCCTACCGCACTATAAGCAGCGAGTCATATCTGCTCAATGTGCTGCCGGGTGCCGCCACCGCTGTGCAGTTGCCGGCGCTTGCCGATAATAAGCACGCCATTGAGGATCTGGGCAGCGATATTCTGCCGCTCCATAGATCCATGTCGGCGTTGAAACAACCGATCCCAACAGCTCTCTGGCTGGCATTGATAACTCTGCCGTTAATGATCTATCTGTTGATTCTGATTATGCAGCGTCTCAGTGGTCCTAGCGAAAAGCAGCAGCGCGCCCGGCGCGCCTCCAAAGCCTTTGCCAAGCTGAAGGCCAACCCCGGCCAGGATGCCGCCGGCCAGCTTGAGGCCCTGCGCAACTATCTGAATGACCGCCTCGATCTGGAGATCGGCGTCTTGACCTCGGCGGAAGTTGAACGCTATCTGCCGGATGCGACCGCGCTGAAGGAACTTGTGAATCAGCTCAACGCCGCCGTTTACAGCGGTCAGCAGCAGGGATGTTCCGATATGCTCGAGATTGTGGCTGCCCTTGAAAAGGAGCTCAAATGAAGAGAGCGCTACTGATACTTATGCTGTTTCCGCTGCTGCTGTTTGCCGAGAGTCCGGAGAGCTTCATGGATGCCAACCGGGCCTATGCAGAGGGCCGCTATGAGCAGGCCGCGGCCGCTTATGAAGATCTGATCGAGGCCGGTCATGCCAGCGGCGACATCTACTATAATCTGGCGGGCAGCTACTTCAAAGCCGGCGAGCTGGGGCGCGCCATCCTCAACTATGAGCGCGCGCGGCTGCAGATTCCCCGCGATGCCGATCTGAACTATAACTTGAATTATGCCCGCCAGCAGATGGAAGATGAGGTTGAGATCTCTGATAGTTGGCTGAGCAGTATCACCGCTCGCGAGCTGCTGGCCATCTTCTGTCTGATCAATCTGCTGCTCTTTACGATCCTGATCCTGCGCCGTTTCAGCCGTGCCGAGTGGAGCTGGTATGCGGCACTGATTGTCGGGATTGTCTGGCTGCTTTTCGGCGGCATCGGCGCCTGGAAGGGCTACCAGCTTGAGCATGACAGGCGGGCCGTGATTCTGGCCGCCGAGGCTACGGTCATGGCCGGGCCCGACAGTGGCGATACGCCGCTCTTCAAGCTGCACGCCGGAGCGATGGTAGATCTGGAGCGTCAAGAGGATGGCTGGAGCCTGATTAAACTTGATGAGCGCCGCGGCTGGCTGCCGAACGACTCGGTGGAGGCCATTCATGAATAGATTGAAGCAGCAGCTGGATTTCATCATTGAGATCGACAAGGTTAAACAGATCCTGCGTCAGACCCTGCTGATGGATGCCAGCCGCCAGGAGAATGATGCCGAGCACTCCTGGCATCTGGCCATGATGGCCCTGGTGCTGGCCGAGTATGCCAATGCCCCGGTTGATATCCTCAAGGTTATCAAGATGGTGCTGATTCATGATCTGGTTGAGATCGATGCCGGCGACACCTTTCTCTATGGTGATGCGCGCCAGCAGGAGGAGCACAGGCAGCGCGAGCGCCAGGCTGCGATACGCATCTTTGGGCTGCTGCCGGCAGAGCAGGGCGCCGAGCTGAAGGCTCTCTGGGAGGAGTTTGAAGCCAAAGAGAGCATGGAGGCGCGCTTTGCCGGGGCCCTGGACCGTCTGCAGCCGCTCCTGCACAACTATCAGACCCAGGGCGCGGCCTGGCAGCAGCATGGGGTGAAGGTTGAGCAGGTCCTGAAGATGAATGCGGTGATCGCCTCTGGCTCGGAGGAGCTCTGGGAGTATGCGCTGCAGCTGATCGAGTCGGCAGTCACGAAGGGTTATCTCTAGTTTCTACTTTTTCCAGCCCATGCGCTCAAAGTGGCTCAGGGTGCCGATCTGGCCGCTGATGTGGTCGGCTTTGTCCGAGGCCAGGAAGACTGCCAGTTCGGCCACGTCGGCCGGGGACTTCAGGAAGCCCTCCTTATCCAGGGTGATGAAGCTGTCGTGGATGGCGCGCCCCAGCAGGGCCGGGCCCAGGGCCCGGATCTCGGTCTGCATGGCGGTGTCCATGACGCCCGGATCGATGGCGTTGATGGTGATGTCGTCATCCTTGAACTCTTCGGCCATCGATCTGGTCAGCTGGATCAGGCCGGCCTTGCTGACGGCGTAGGCGCAGAAGCGTGGATAGGCCATCTGGCCCAGGCCCGAGACGATGTTGATGATGCGCGAGCCGCGCGGCATGAAGGGCAGGCAGAGGCGGCAGAGGTTGAAACTGCCGGTCAGGTTGGTATCGATGGTCAGCTGCCACTCGCGGGCGTTGGACGGGAACTGGGCCGGTCCGATAATGGCGGCATTGTTGACCAGGATGTCGATGCGGCCGTGCCACTCAATGGCGGCGTTGACGGATTTCTCGATCTGCTCAAAGTCGGCCACGTCACAGACCAGGGTTAAGGCGTTGCCGCCGAACTTCTCGATCTCCCGCTTGACATCTTTGAGCTCCTGTTTGGTGCGGCTGAGCATAACGATGCGGGCACCCTCGAGGGCCATGGCCAGGGCGATTGACCGGCCCAGGCCGCGCCCGGCGCCGCTGATTATGACAACTTTGTCCTTGAGGTGCATGCACAAATATTAAACCCGGTTCGGCTGTGCGCAATGGTTTTTAGAGATAACTGTGCAGGCCGGGCAGATAGTTGACCCCGAAGTAGGTGAAGAGCACGCTTATCAGGCCCAGGATAGAGATCCAGGCCGAGGCGCGCTGGGCGCCCGGCATGAAGCGGCGGTGCAGCAGGGCCGCATAGATCAGCCAGGTTATCAATGCCCAGGTCTCCTTGGGGTCCCAGCCCCAGTAGCGGCCCCAGGCCGAATAGGCCCAGACGGCCCCGGTCATGATGCCGATGGTGAAGAGGATGAAGCCGAAGGTGACGCTGTGATAGAGCAGCTCATCCAGGGTCTGTCCGGGCGGCATGAATCGGCTGCTCTCTTTGGTCAGGTAGAGCATGCCCAAAATGGCCGAGATGAAGAAGGCGGCATAGCCCAGAAAGCAGGTCAGCACGTGGGTGGTCAGCCAGTTGCTCTTGAGGGCCGGGATCAGGGGCTGGATCTGACTGCTGATGTTGGGCGAGAAAGAGGCGTAGGCCATCATCAGGAAGGCGCCCAGACAGGTGAAGCTGCCCAGGTTGCGCGAGCGGCCGGACGCCTCCAGATAGATGTGCATCAGGATGATGGCCCAGGCGAAGAAGATCAGCGATTCATAGAAGTTGGCCAGCGGCACATGGCCGAAGCCCAGACGGTGGGACTCGATCCAGCGCAGAATGATGCCGGCCGAGTGCAGGCTGAAGGTGATGACTGTCAGCCAGGTGCCGACGGTGCGGAGGACAGGACGGTCGGTGATCAGGCTCAGGAGGTAGATGCTGAAGGCCGCGAGATAGAAGAATGTTGCCAGGCTCAGGATCAAGGTGTTCATAGGCCCTCCACGATGAATTCGTTGACAATTGCCAGCAGTCTGGCCGGCGGGCTGGCCGGCAGCCAGTTGCGCTCTGAGGCAACCGCGATGCTGCCGAAGTTGATCTCGATCCAGGTTTCGCGCCGTGGCATCAGCAGGGTCAGCATGATGCCGGCCAGCAGGCCGATGGCGCCGGCCGCCGTCACGGGCATGCCGGGGTCGCGGCTGACCGTGATGCCGGTCGAGTAGACTGGGGTCAGCTCCTGCAGCTCGAAATGATAGGGCGCGAGCATGTCGGGGTCGAAGCTGGGCGCCATCTGCAGAATGTTGGGCCGTGCCTGCCTGATCAGCTCAATCTCCTGAAAGAGGATCAGGCGTTCAGGGCCCTTGTCGGTTATAATCTCCAGTTGTACGGCCGGGCCCATCTCCATCAGATTGGGTGCTATCTTGATCGCATGGAGCTGGAGATTCTGATTGATGGATTTTGTCTGGCCGGAGCGCAGACTGAGCTCTTTTTGCAGGCCGGGTGCGCTGATTCTGAGCCTGGCCGTGGCCTCTCCCTGGTAGCCCGACTGATAGAAACGCAGTCCGCGGAAGGTGATGGGGTGGTTGACCAGCAGCTCATCCCTGAGCAGCAGCTTCTCCTGATCCCAGAAACTCAATACCGAGCGGAACTCCTTGGGCATGCCGTTCTCGTAGGTCTCAACCGTAAAATCCTCGCAGCGCATGGTAAAGCCCGCTTCATGGGTGCCGGAACTGAGCTGGTCGGTCTCCTGGCCCGGGAAGAGGATGGCGAAATCTTCCAGGCCGAAGCTGCGCAGGCTCATGCCCAGGATGATCAGCAGGATTGAGAGGTGCAGCAGGATGGTTGAGAGGTGGCGCGGTTGTTCGCTGCGCCGGTAGTAGGTCATGGCTGTCTGGTTCGCATCAAAATCTTGATTGAAGTAGGCGTTAAGCTTTTCGATCAGTTCGTTAAGCTTGTCGCTGCGGACGGCGTGGTAGCTGCGCCTGTCCGGAATGGGTGGAGTCTTTTCCCTGATTAGATAGCGCGACTCTTTGTAGTTTTTGAGTGTGCAGAGTAAGATGTTGAGACCCAGCAGGCCGATCAGGCCCAGAAACCAGCGCGCTGTGTAGACCTGGTCCAGCTCAAGCATGGTCAGCATCTGATAGGCTTCGCTTGAGAGGTGCTGCTCTAAGACTGCGGCAACTTCCTGCTGCGGAATCAGGGTGCCCAGAACGCAGGCAAAGGCGATGATCAGCATCAGGCTGATGGCCAGGCGCATGGATGAAAGCTTGCTCAGCATGGATTCTCCTCAAAAATATTTTGCTGCTGCCCTCTGTCACTGTTTATAAGTTAATGGAATTAGGTTGTTTCGCAATGGCTGGCTGTTAATTTGGTCCATGTCCCAGGAGCACATGAAGCGGGCGCCGTTCTCGCCGATGAAGGTGTAGAAGTGCCAGTCGTGCTCGTGCAGGGTGTCGATGACCTGAGGCGGCAGATTGACGAAGAGGGCGTTGGCCTGGCGCGGAAAGAGCAGCTCAAGGCCCGGGATATCTTTCAGCTGGCTCTCAAGCAGGGCGGCCATCTCGTTGGCGTGGCCGGCATATCTGAGCCAGGTGTCATTCTCGAGCATGCCGAGCCACTGGGCCGAGATGAAACGCATCTTGCTGGCCAGCTGGCCGGCCTGCTTGCAGCGGTGGTCGAAGTCTTCGGCCAGCTCCCTGTTGAAGAAGATTACGGCCTCGCCGACGGACATGCCGTTCTTGGTGCCGCCGAAACATAAGATATCGACGCCGCTCTGCCAGGTGATCTCGGCCGGACTGCAGTTTAAGGCCGCCACGGCGTTGGCGAAGCGCGCGCCGTCCATGTGGATCTTGAGGCTGTGCTTCTGGGCCATCCGGTGGATGGCCTTGAGCTCTGCGATAGTGTAGACCGTGCCCAGTTCCGTGCTCTGAGTCAGGCTGATGGCCTTGGGTTTGGGATAGTGGATGTCGTCGCGCCGGGTCACGATGGTGTCGATGGCTTCGGGTGTCAGTTTGCCATGGGGGCCCTTGGCGTGGAAAAGTTTGGAACCGCCGCTGAAGAATTCGGGGGCGCCGCACTCGTCGGTCTCGATGTGGGCCGTGTCCTGGCAGATGATGGCATGGTAGGGCTGGCAGAGGGTGGCCAGGGCCAGCGAGTTGCCGGCCGTGCCGTTGAAGACGAAGAAGACCTCGCAGTCATGTTCGAAGAGTTCGCGCAGTTTGTCGGCCGCTCGCGCGGTCCAGTCATCATCGCCATAGGCCATGGCGTGGGCCTGGTTGGCATCCTGAATGGCCTGCATGGCTTCGGGGCAGATTCCTGAATAGTTGTCGCTGGCAAACTCTTCTTTAAGCATGTCGACTCCTTACTTGGATATTGGGCTGATTATAATCCTCGATTCCGGAATTAGGCAATTGAGAAGATGGGATTTCGACAATATAGACAAGTGGATCGGCCAGGGTGGCCGATCCGCTTGTCTGTCTTATTTGATGAGTTCGGCGGCCCAGCTGCGGACGGAAATCTCGTTGAAACCGTCGTCCTCTTTGACGGCGGGAATGATCAGACCCATGATCTTCATCATGCTGCGGTCGAACAGGCCGAGGGCCTTGAAATCCATGCGCCCCTTGAAAAAGGCAATGGCTGAGGCCTGTTCGGGTCTGATGGTTTTGCTGAGCTTCTTGAGGTAGTCGTCCAGCAGATGGGTTTTGTCTGAAATGTTCAGTTTGGCGCCGGGCTGGATATTGAAGCCAGCGTCGATGTAGAGCGGCAGGTCGGGCAGATCACTCTTGACCGCCAGGTGCATGCAGGTCTGGAAGAGCAGGACCTGCTTTTTCTGTAGAACATCGAGGTTCCTTTTGATGAAGCGGCGCATGGCGGCAGTCGGCTGGCCGTAGCGCATATAGCTGCCCAGCATGATGGTGTCATACCCGTCCAGATTGCAAGCTTCTGACAGTTGGCTGACCGTTACTGCGGCGCCGTGGATGCGCAGTTCGTCGGCGATAATCATCGCAGCTTCCTGTGTTGTTCCGCCAATGGTGTCGTTGATTATTAACACATTATGCATATTTAGTTCTCCTGATTGCGGCAATAAACCATTTTGTCGCCAATCAGTCCAGTGGTGATTTGAGAGGGGCGGTGGGGGCGGGGAGGCCTTTGCGAGGGCCTCCCCGTTGATTAGATTATTTCGATCGCCGCTGCGCAGGAGACGCCGCCGCCGCCGCAGAGGGTGGCCAGGCCTTTAGTCTGGCCGCGCTTTCTGAGGGCGTGGATCAGCGAGACCAGGATGCGGGCGCCGGTGCAGCCCACCGGATGGCCCAGGCCGATGCCGGAGCCGTTAACGTTGACGATCTCGCGGTTGAGGCCCAGTTCGATTTCGCAGCCGATGTACTGGGCGGCGAAGGCCTCATTGAGTTCGATCAGATCAAAATCACTGATCTTCAGGCCCGAGCGTTTCTCGAGATCCTTGACCGCCGGGGTGGGGCTGACGCCCATGATGGTCGGGTGGCAGGCGCCGCGGCCGGTGCCGGTAAGTTTGGCGAGGGGGGTGATCCCCAGCTCTTTAGCCTTATCGGCCGACATCAGGATCAGGGCGGCAGCGCCGTCATTGAGACCCGATGAGTTGCCGGCGGTAACCTTGCCGCTGCCGGGGATGAAGGCCGGCGGCAGCTTGGCCAGGTCGTCCATGGTGCAGCCGACGCGGAAGTGTTCGTCGGTGTCGAAGATGACCGGCGGTTTGCCGCGTTTCTGTTTGATCTCAAGGGGCACGATCTCCTCTTTGAAATCGCCCTCGCGATTGGCGCGCTCGGCGTTGTTGTGGCTGCGTACGGCAACCTCATCCATGGCTTCGCGGCTGATGTCATGCAGCTGGGCCACAAACTCGGCGGTGTGGCCCATGATGTAGGGTTTGCCTCTGAGGGCGTCGATGGCCGGGCCGCCCTTGAGGGGGCCGTTTTCGGGTCCGGGCATGATGTGCGAACCGCAGTGCAGGGCGTGGATCATGACGTCCACCAGGGCCTTGTCCTGCAGGCGGCAGCCCCAGCGGGCATCCAGTGAGGCATAGGGCACGCCGGACATATGCTCGACGCCCCCGGCCAGGATCACATCGGCCATGCCGGCCTGGATCATGGCCATGGAGCTGATGACGGCTTCAAGGCCCGAGATGCAGACCCGGTTGATGGTGGCGGCGGGCACATGGTCGGGAATGCCGGCCAGCAGGGCGGCGACGCGGCTGACATTCAGGGCGTCGACCGGCTCAAGGCAGCAGCCGAAGCGCACATCTTCAATGATGCCGGCATCGATGCCGGCGCGCTTGACAGCCTCTTTCATGACGGCTGCGCCGATCTGGGCGCCGTTCATATTCTTCAGGGTGCCGCCGAATGCGCCGATGGCGGTACGGCAGGCGGAAACGATTACTACATCCTTCATGGAATCCTCCTCAAAATTTAATCAAATAAAACAGGCCTAATGAATGGCCATTCATTGTGATAATAGCAGATTGGCTCTTCAAGTAAAGCTCAAATGAGTGGTCCAAATGATGACTGTATTTGCCGTTGCGCTCCCTGGTTGTGGACATAAGAAAAAAATTTGCTGATTTATTTCATATTTGTCATCGAAATGCCGTTTAATTAGGCGGATGTTTACTTGACTTGAAAAATTAATAACCTATTAGACAATAATGGAGAAAAATTGTAGTTGAGGTGGCTAAATGTATAACCTTAAATTTCATGAGGTGATGGGGTTCCTGTTAGGATCTGATGCCACGGATGAGCGGCTGGGGGTTTGCTACCCGTCGCTTGATGTTTACGAGAATGACCAGGAGCTTTGCATTGAAGTGGAGATTCCGGGCGTCGTGCCCGATGATGTCGATGTTGATGTGGTCGGTCGTCTCTTGAGGATATCCGGAAAAAAGAAGGATCCGCTGCAGAATAAGGGAGTTCGCTTTGTGCGCATGGAACGCAGCTTTGGCAGTTTCATCCGTGAGCTTGAGATTCCCGAGCGCTTTGACCTTGATAAGATCACGGCTCGCAGCGATGAGGGTGTTTTGGTCATCCGGGTTGCCAGGGCCGAGGCCCAGGCTGAAGTTGTAAAACGTATAGAAATTGAATAGGAGATTTATCAATGGATAATGATACCCAGCAGGCGGTTGAGATACCCGACAAGATGCCGCTCTTGCCCATTCGGGATGTTGTAATTTACCCGTATATGATACTGCCGCTCTTTGTGGGGCGCAGCCTCTCGATCAAAGCGGTTGATGAGGCCTTGAATAATGATCGCTACATCTTCCTGGCGGCCCAGAAGGACTCGTCGGTTGAGGAGCCCGAGCCCGATCAGATCTATCAGGTGGGCACCGTGGCCATGGTGATCCGCATGCTCAAGCTGCCCGATGGCCGGGTAAAGATCCTGGTGCAGGGAGTTGCCAAGGCCCGCATCAAAAATTTTGCCAAATCCGAGGATGACTACTACACCGTTGATATTGAAAAGATCGATGAACCGGAGCTCAAAGAGCTGACCGTTGAGGTTGAGGCCATGATGCGCTCCGTCAAGGAGCAGTCCGAACGTATTCTGCAGCTGCGCGGCATCGTTTCGCCGGATGCCCTCTCGATTCTAGAGGCCATTGACGACCCCGGCCGGCTGGCCGACCTGGTGGCCTCCAATCTGCGGCTCAAGGTTGAGGGTTCCCAGGAGGTTCTGGAGATCAACGATCCCATTGAGCGCCTTGAGTTTGTCAATAACCTGCTGGCCAAGGAGATGGAGCTCTCCGAGGTTCAGGCTAAGATCCAGTCCCAGGCCAAGGAGGAGATGAACCGCACCCAGCGTGAGTACTATCTGCGCGAGCAGTTGCGCGCCATCCAGCAGGAGCTGGGTGATGTTGACGATAAGAGCAAGGAGATCGACGAGTACCAGCAGAAGGTTGAAGATGCCGGCATGACCGAAGAGGTCAAGAAAGAGGCCATGAAGCAGCTCGACCGGCTCAAGATGATGCATCAGGATTCGGCCGAGGCCAATATTATCCGCACCTATCTGGATTGGATGACTGAGATTCCGTGGTCCAACTCCACCGAGGACAAACTGGACATCAAGAATGCCTATAAGATTCTGGAGGAGGACCACTACGGTCTGGAGAAGATCAAGCAGCGCATCCTCGAGTATCTGGCGGTGCGCAAGCTCAATCCGGACAAGAAGGGCGCCATTCTCTGCTTTGTCGGCCCTCCCGGTGTCGGTAAGACTTCGCTGGGCAGATCGATTGCGCGGGCCATGGGCCGCGAGTTCCACCGTCTCTCAATTGGCGGTGTGCGCGACGAGGCTGAGATTCGCGGTCATCGCCGGACCTATATCGGCGCGTTGCCGGGGCGGGTGATTCAGGGGCTTAAGCAGGCCGGCAGCAACAACCCGGTCTTTATGATTGACGAGATCGACAAGATCGGCGCCGACTTCCGCGGTGACCCTTCATCGGCCCTGCTGGAGGTGCTTGATCCGGAGCAGAACTCCACCTTCCAGGATCACTACCTGAACGTGCCCTTTGACCTTTCGAGCGTCATGTTTATCACCACTGCCAATCTGCTTGATCCGATCCCCGGACCTTTGCGTGACCGTATGGAGGTCATTGAGCTGCCGGGTTACACGGATCAGGAGAAGCTGCAGATTGCCAAGCGCTATCTGGTCGGCCGTCAGGTCAAGGAGAACGGCATGCTGCCCGAGGATGTCAAGTTCTCGGATGAGGCCCTGCTGGATGTGATTAATCACTACACCAAGGAGGCCGGTGTGCGTAACCTTGAGCGCGAGATCGGCTCGATCTGCCGCAAGGTGGCCCGCGACATCGCCGAGAAAGAGGAGAAGCGCAAGAAGCTCTACCGCATCACGGCCAACAGTGTCAGCAAGTATCTGGGGGCGCAGAAGTTCCTGCCCGAGCAGGAGCGCATGGAGCACGAGGTCGGCGTTGCAACCGGGCTGGCCTGGACCCAGTTCGGCGGCGAGATCCTCTACATCGAGACCTCGGTCATTCCGAGCGCCGAAGGCAAGGGCGGCGGCGTTGTGCTGACCGGTAAGCTGGGGGATGTCATGAAGGAGTCGGCTCAGGCCGGTATGACCTATATCCGCTCCAGAGCCAGCGACCTGGGCATCTCATCATCCTTTAACAAGGAGAATGATGTTCATATCCATATCCCGGCCGGTGCCATTCCCAAGGACGGTCCGTCCGCCGGCATCACCATGGCCTCGGCTGTGGCTTCGGCGCTGACCAATCGTCCCATGCGCAAGGATATCGCCATGACCGGTGAGATTACCCTGCGCGGCAATGTGCTGCCCATCGGCGGATTGAAGGAGAAGGCCCTGGCGGCCCATCGTTACAAGATCTTTGATATCATCATTCCTAAGGATAATGTCAAAGACCTTGAGGATATCCCGCCCCAGATCAAGAAGAAGGTTAACTTCTATCCGGTCTCAACCATGGATGAGGTTCTCGACCTGGTGCTGCTGCCGGAAGAGAAGAAGAAGCCCAAGAAAAAGACTGTTGCGAAATAGTTAAAAGGCCCGGCTAATCAGCCGGGCCTTTTTTTATTGATTCAGGACGGACTCGAAGATCTTGGCGATCTTGGGGCCGGCGATGTTGGCCTGTTCGATGACTGATTCGATGGGGGCCGGGACATAGTTGTCGGGGTCGTTGTTGTTGGTGATGGCCGAGATGGCCATCACTTCCATGCCGCAGTGCACGGCCTGGATGACTTCCATGACGGTAGACATGCCCACGGCGTCAGCGCCAATGGTTTTGAGCATGCGGGTCTCGGCGGCCGTCTCCATGGATGGCCCCATGACCTGCACGTAGACGCCCCGGTTGAGCTCTGAATCGGCCTGAAGGGCGGCCTGCTGCAGTCTCCTGCTGTAGGGCTCGGTCATGTCGGGGAAGCGCGGGCCCAGTTCGTCGGGGTTGGGTCCCCTGAGGGGGTTGTGGCCGCTGCAGTTGATGTGGTCGGTGATCAGCATGGCGCTGCCGGGCGTCAGTTCGGGCCTGAGGCCGCCGGCGGCGTTTGAGATCAAGATGCGCTTGATGCCCATGCGGGCGAAGACGCGGATCGGCAGAGTCACCTCCTGGGCGCTGTAGCCCTCGTAGAGGTGGAAGCGTCCGCTCATGACGGCCACATTGTGACCGCCCAGCTTGCCGAAGAGCAGGTGGCCGCTGTGGGAGCTGACCGATGAGGTCGGGAAGCCGGGGATGGCGCTGTAGTCGATGGCGTCTATTGTCTCGATCGACTCCTCCATGATGCCCAGGCCGGTGCCCAGGATGATGGCGGTGTCGGGGGTGGCAATGGATGCCAGCCGTTCGGCGGCCTTGAGTTCGATCTCCATATTCAGTCCAGCTTGATGGCCTCATCAATCAGCATGATGGGGATCTCGTCCTTGATCGGATATTTCAGTTTGCAGCTCTCGCAGATCAGACCGGTTTCGTCGGCTTCAAGTTTGAGGTCGCCCTTGCACTGGGGGCAGGCCAGAATGTGCAGTAGATCTTTGTTAATTGACATAGATTCCTCCTGAGAGACATCTATCTCTTAGCTCAGGGAGGTTGTCAAGCTGGGAGGTTTAAAAAAAGAGAAACGAAGATGGGTAAGGCAAAGAATGCCGGTGGGTCTTGGTATTGAGAGCCGACAAAGCTTTGCCACCTTCGCTGATTCACATCATATATAAACCGGTCTCCGGTTGAAACTGGCCGGCTACATATGACCTTGTTCCTCTGGTTTCAGAACTGAATCAATGTCAGACCAAATTGCCACTTATTGATTTTGAGGTCAAGCTGAAAATTTCAATATTTGTGCATTGTTGGAAGCTATAAACTGGATAGATTTTTGATAATGAATGCTGCTGATTTGAGATTAGGGGTCAGGTTGTTACAGTTTAGATGTGGCTGATTATATTATAGGTAGTGAGGTTTGGATAAGTGAGCTGCAGACTCTTGAAAGTTGGTTGCCGGAGTGTTGGTGGAGCGCGCATGGGATGAGGCGTTCGTTGAATTTCACCATCAACCTGGTGATCCTGCTGGTTGTTGCACTCAACCTGGTGGGTTTTGGGGCCTATCGGGTTCTGCGCGAGCGGGATGCCCTTAATGATGAGCTGGAAACGGCACTGGTCGAGATAGCTGCCCGTCTGACCAGTACGCTGATTATGCCGGTCTGGAATCTGGATGTGGCAACGGTTGCGGCCTATGTTGAGTCCGAGATGCTTGATCGCAGGATTGCGGCTGTGATTGTGACGGATCTGGTTGCTGAGCAGGTGATTGTGAGCAAGGTGCGCAATCGCAATTGGCAGGTGGTTGATGGTGAATATGGGGCGGATGCCGCCAAGCATGCCCGGCAGTTTGTGGTGGGTTTTTATGGTGAGAGGCTGGCTCAGGTTGATGTCTATCTGACGAGCCACTTTGTGCATCTCAGGATCAGGGAGATTATTATCAACCGAGTTGTTGAGATGGTCTTCTTGCTGCTGGTCATAATGGTCGCATTGGTTTTGGCGATCATGATCGGGGTTGTCAGGCCGGTGCGGGATCTGATGGCTGTTTTCGAATCAGTGGCCGGCGGCAATCTTGACCGGGCAATCGATGTCTCGCGTCAGGATGAGCTGGGCAGTCTGGCGCGCAGCTTTGCCGAGGTGCGCGACTCTGTGCGGGATACCATTGAGGTTCTCAGTATGGAGATTGAGGATCGCCGCAAGGTGGAAGAGGCTCTGCGCCAGAGTGAGGAGCAGTATCGGGCCCTGGTGAATAATATTCCCGGGGCTGTTTTCCGGGCGGACAGCAGTGATATCTGGCGTCTCAGCATGGTGAGCGATGTGATTGAGACAATCACCGGTTATACTCCGGCCGAGCTCTGTGTGGGGCGGGCATATCATGATGTCGTGCATGCTGATGACCGGGAGCGGGTCTGCTGGGCGATAGTGGACAGCATCAAGCGCGCGGTTCCCTATGTGGTCGAGTATCGCGTCCTGCACCGGGATGGCGAGATTAGGCGGGTCTATGAGAAGGGGCAGGCTGTTGGCGATAGCCTTGTTTACGGCGCCATCTTTGATATCACCGAGCGTAAGCGTCTTGAGGATATGATGGTGCAGAATGAAAAGATGATGAGCGTGGGCGGTCTGGCGGCCGGCATGGCCCATGAGATCAACAATCCGCTGGCAGGTATCCTGCAGAATGTGCAGGTGATCAGGCGGCGTACGGAGGTTGATATGCCGCAAAACCGCAAGGTGGCTGAAGAGTGCGGCACCAGCATGGAGGCTATCGCCTGCTATATCGAACGCCGCGGTCTGCAGAAGATGTTTGGCCTGGTGGTGGAGGCGTCGCAGCGGGCTGCCAAGGTTGTTGACAATATGCTCTCCTTCAGTCGCAAGAGTAAGGGGGAAATTGTCTCTCAAAGTCTGGCGGATCTGCTGGATCGTACCGTGGAGCTGGTCTCCAATGACTATGATCTTAAACGCAAGTATGATTTCAGGCAGATTGAGATTGTGCGCGAGTATGCTGATTTGCCGCCGGTGCCGTGCGAGGGCAGCAAGATACAGCAGGTGATTCTGAATCTGCTGAAGAATGGTGCCCAGGCCATGGCCGGACATGTGGAGTCGCCGCGTTTCGTGTTGCGGCTGCTGTCTGACGACGGCATGGCCCGCCTTGAGGTGGAGGATAATGGTCCGGGGATGTCGGATGAGGTGCGCCGGCGGATTTTTGAACCCTTCTTTACCACCAAGGGGGAGGGGGTTGGCACGGGGCTGGGGCTGTCGGTGTCATACTTCATCGTAACCGAGGATCATCTCGGTGAGATGGAGGTTGACTCCCGTCCGGGACGGGGCACGGTGTTTATTGTCCGGCTGCCGTTTAAGCGGGATGATCTGGCCACTGGATCAGAGAGTTGATCTCGTTCCAGTTTGAGACCTGGGCGTAGGGGTGCTGCTCGGAGTTCCAGGGCTGGTTGTATACGATCGGGGTGATGCCGGCCGCATGCAGCTGATGGCAGGTGTCCAGCCGGTCATCGATGAAGAAGCGCACGTCGTGTTCTTTGAGGATGGGCAGTTTGTGTTCGCTGTCGCCGGAGGCGATGATGGTGATGCGGTCATGGCCTTCGGGGAGCTGCTGCTGGAGCCAGAGCTGTACCGGCTCGGATATGGGGCGGGCGGTCACGATCAGCTGGGGCGTAAGGCGGCTGAGGCGCTCCAGGGTATTGATGGCCCCCTGGATGGGGGGCAGGTTGATCTCGTGGGCTTGATTGGTCAGAATATCCAGGATGCGCTGGGCGCCGGCCTTCTGGTGTTCCTCCAGAACCTGGTCAAATTCGTATTGGCGCACATCGTCATAGTTGATCTCCAGGTTCAGTTCCTCGCGGGCCATGGCGATGAAGAGGCGGAAGGTGTCGGCGATGACGCCGTCAAAATCAAAGGCTATCTGGTCGGGGCGGATATTCATAATGGGCTCACAACTAGCACAGGCGTGGACGTAAGGATATATATAATGTGGTTGCCGGATGGCATTTAAATTTTTTCACAAAAAGCTGTTGACAAAAGGGGGCAGTAAAGATAATCACACTCTCGAAAAACAGGCGTGTAGCTCAGGGGGAGAGCACCACCTTGACACGGTGGGGGTCATGGGTTCAAATCCCTTCACGCCTACCATCTTTTTCTTTGGAGACCATAATGTCTGAGTTAACCATATCTGTTGATGGTAAATCTGTATCCGCCGAAGGTTCCATTCTGAAGGACTTCATCCGCAATCCCAATGTTCTGGCCGCTAAAGTTGACGGCGTGACACGGGATCTCTTTGCAACGGTAGCGGGCGGCGAGACAGTTGAGACAGTTATGGCTGATTCTGAAGAGGGTCTGCATATTCTGCGTCATTCAACCGCGCACGTAATGGCTGAGGCGGTTAAGTCGATCTTTCCGGATGCCAAACCGACCATCGGTCCGGCTACGGCGGACGGCTTTTACTATGACTTTGATGTAGAGAAGGCTTTCTCGATCGAGGATCTGGAAGCCATTGAGAAGAAGATGCAGGAGATCATCAAATCCAAGCAGGGCTTCACCCGCAAAGAGATGCCAATTAAGGACGCCATGGCTTTCTTTGAGGAGCAGGGCGAGCCCTACAAGGTTGAGATCATGAGCGAGCTGGAGGAGGAGACTGTCTCTCTGTACGAGCAGGGCAGCTTCGTTGACCTCTGTCGCGGGCCTCATATTCCGTCAACCGGTTCAATCAAAGCCTTTAAGCTTCTGAGCGTTGCCGGCGCCTACTGGCGCGGCGACGAGAAGAATAAGATGCTGCAGCGCATCTACGGCACGGCCTTTGCCGACAAGAAGGCTCTTAAATCCTATCTGAATATGCTGGAAGAGGCGCGCAAACGCGATCACCGCAAACTGGGCAAGGAGCTTGAGCTCTTCATGCTCAGCGATGAGGCTGGTCCCGGTCTGCCGATCTTCCTGCCCAAGGGCGGCAAGTTGAGGTATCTGGTCGAAGAGTTTGATCGTCAGATCCACTTCAAGCGCGGCTATGATATAGTCGGCGGCCCCAACATGCTCCGGGATCGCGCCTGGCAGATCTCCGGTCACATGGACTATTACAGCGAGAATATGTACTTCACCGAGATTGACGGTCAGTCCTATGCCATCAAGCCCATGAACTGCGTCTCGCATATTTTGATGTACAAATCCAAAGTACGCAGCTATCGTGATCTGCCGATGCGTCTCTTTGAGTTGGGTACTGTGACCCGTCATGAGAAGTCCGGCGTGGTGCACGGTCTGCTCAGGGCGCGGCAGTTCACTCAGGATGATGCCCATATATTCTGTCGTCCTGATCAGCTGCGCGATGAGATCACCGGGGTCATCGACATGGTGGCCGAGGTGATGGGTATCTTTGGTTTTGAGTACGGCATGGAGATCTCCACCAAGCCCGATAAGGCCATTGGTGATGATGCGATCTGGGAGATGGCCACCAGTGCCTTGAAGGATGCCCTGGATAACAAGGGGCTGCCCTATGAGATAAATGAGGGTGACGGCGCCTTCTACGGCCCAAAGATCGATGTAAAAATTAAAGATGCTATCGGCCGTGAGTGGCAGTGTGCTACTATCCAGTGCGACTTCTCGCTGCCGGAGCGTTTCGACATCCATTATATTGGCGATGACGGTGAAAAGCACCGCCCCGTCATGTTGCACCGGGTTATTCTCGGGTCGGTCGAGCGCTTCCTGGGGGTGCTGATTGAGCACTATGCCGGCGCTTTCCCCGTCTGGCTGGCGCCGGTGCAGGCCGTGGTGATGAATATCACCGACGACCAGGCCGAATATGCCATCGGCGTTATGGAGCAGCTTAAGCGTGCCGGGATCCGCGCTGAACAGGATCTCAGGAATGAGAAGATTGGTTTTAAAATCAGAGAGGCGCGCCTGCAGAAGGTTCCCTATATGCTAGTCATCGGAGATAAGGAGAAGGAAGAGCAGACCATTACAGTCAGGGAACGCAGCGGCGATCAGCAGACCTTGAAAGTTGATGAGTTTATCTTAATGATAAAGAATGCTCAGCCGGCAATTTAATCTGTATTGACAACGCCTAAGGCAATTGTTAAATAGGCGCAAATATTTTTATCGCTGGAGGATGTTATAGCTAAGTACAATAAGTACCGGAATGATGTGAAGCCCAAGGATGCGATTCGGGTCAATGACAAGATCAAAGCCGATAGTGTTCGAGTGATTTCTCCCGAGGGCGAGCAGCTTGGAATCATGACAGTGCCTGTGGCCGTAGACAGAGCCAAGAGCTTCGGCATGGATCTGGTGGAGGTTTCTCCCAAGGCGCAGCCGCCTGTTTGCCGTATCATGGAGTATGGCAAATATAAGTATGAGAAGTCCAAGCGTGAACATCAGGCCAAGAAGAAACAGACCGTTATTCAGATCAAGGAGATCAAGTTCAGGCCCAAGACTGACGAGCATGACTATCAGTTTAAGCTGAGACACATTAAGCGTTTCCTTGAAGGCAAGAATAAGGTCAAGGTTGTAATATTTTTCCGCGGTAGAGAAATCGTACATAAGGACAAGGGGATCGAAATTCTGGCAAGGGTCAGGGAGGAGTTGGCTGAAATCGGTGTGGCTGACAATGAACCCAAGCTGGAGGGACGTACAATGGTCATGATGATGTCCCCCAAGTCATAAAGGAGTTTATGAGAGATGAAGATTAAGACAAACAGGAGTGCTGCCAAGCGCTTTAAAGCAACCGGCAGTGGCAAGATTAAGCGCAATAAGGCCTTTTCAAGTCATTTGATGTCTTGCAAGACCACTAAGCAGAAGAGAAATCTGAGAAAATCAGGTCTGGTTGACTCAGCTAATGTTGCCAGCGTCAAAAGGATGCTGCCGTATATTTAAGGGGTATTAAGAATGCGAATTACACGCGGTAAAGTCGGAATAAAGAAGAGAAAAAGACTGCACAAGCTCTCCAAGGGCTTTGTGGGTGGACGCAGAAATCAGGTAAGGCAGACCCAGGAGACCCTGAATAAGGGCATGGCCTATGCTTACCGTGACCGGAAGCAGCGCAAGCGCAGCTTCAGACGTCTCTGGATTACCAGAATCAATGCGGCTACCAGAATGAGAGGCCTCACATACTCCAAGTTCATCAGCGCTTTGAACAAGGCTAATGTTGAACTTGACCGTAAGGTGCTGGCTGACATCGCTGTTGCCGATCCCAAGGGCTTCACCTACATCCTTGAGACCGTCACAAAGTAGTGATGAAAGAACAACTTGATTCTCTTAAGGAGAAATTCGGGGCTGACCTGTCGCAAGCAGGCAGCCCCGACGAGCTTGAGGGTCTGCGCGTCCGCTATCTCGGACGAAAGGGTGAGCTGACCGGTATCCTGCGCCAGATGGGCTCCCTGTCTGCCGAGGAGCGTCCGCTGGTCGGTGCGTTGTCCAATCAGTTGAAAGCCCATATGGAGGAAGCTCTGGCCGAGAAGGGTCGTGAGCTGAGTTCCGCCAGTGAGGGCGATGGTATCGATTTCACCCTGCCCGGACGTCCGATCCGCAGGGGCAGCGTGCATATTATCAATCAGGTTATCCGTGAACTTGAAGAGGTCTTTCTGGGCCTGGGCTTTGATATCGCTTCCGGCCCCGAGGTTGAGGATGACTATCATAACTTTGAGGCGCTTAATCTTCCGCCGCACCATCCTGCCCGCGATATGCAGGATACCTTCTACTTTGACGAGGGCGTGCTGCTGAGGACTCAGACCTCATGCGTGCAGATCAGGACCATGGAGAATCGTGGCGTTCCGGTCAGGATCATCTCTCCGGGCAAGGTCTACCGCTGTGACTCTGACGTTTCCCATTCGCCCATGTTCCATCAGATCGAAGGACTCTGGGTAGAGGAGGGCATCACCTTTGCTCACCTGCGCGGCGTGCTTTACGAGTTCATCCACACCCTCTTTGGTAAGGATGTTCCGCTGCGCTTCAGGCCTTCATTCTTCCCCTTCACCGAGCCTTCGGCTGAGGTTGACATGGGCTGTATCATCTGCGGCTCTAAGGGCTGCCGCGTCTGTTCAAATACCGGCTGGCTTGAGATCCTGGGCTGCGGCATGGTTGACCCGGCTGTCTTCGGCTACGTTGACGTGGATCCCGAGAAGTATACCGGTTTTGCCTTTGGTCTGGGTGTTGAGCGTGTCGCCATGCTCAAGTACGGTATCAATGACATCAGACTCCTCTTTGAAAATGATCTGAGATTCCTCTCTCAGTTCTAGGATATTGACATGAAGATCAGCTACAAGTGGATAAAGGAATATATCTCCGTCGATCAGGATGCCTATGAGGTTGCCCACGCTCTGACCATGAGCGGCACCGAGATTGAGGGTATCGAGCATCTGACCATTCCTGAGCAAGTTGTTGTCGCTCGTATTACCGAGGTTGCGCCCCATCCGAATGCCGACAAGCTCAGAATTTGTCAGGTTGATGCCGGCCAGGAGAGCCATAGGGTTGTCTGTGGCGCGCCCAATGTGAAAGAGGGCATGCTGAGCGCCTTTGCGCCGGTCGGCACCCAGCTGAGCGAAGAGTTCAAGGTCAAGAAGGCCAAGATCCGCGGCGAGGAGTCCTTCGGCATCCTGCTCTCAGAGAAGGAGTTGGGGCTGACTGACGATCACGACGGCATCATGGAGATCACCGGCGATCATGCGCCTGGTGACTGTCTGATGCGCGCCCTGGACCTTGAAGACTGGGCCTTTGAAGTCAATGTCACCCCCAACCGCGGTGACTGTCTCTCGGTGCTGGGGCTGGCCCGCGAGCTTTCGGCCATCTACCGCACCGACATCAAACTGCCGGAATTCAAGCTCAACGAGTCCGGCAGTGACATTAATGAAAAACTTGCTGTGGAGATCATCGATAGGGATCTCTGCCCCAGATATGCCGCGCGCATGCTTGAGGGAGTCAGCATCGGCAAGTCGCCCTTTGCGATGCGCCGCAGGCTCTTTATCTCCGATATCCGCGCCATCAACAATATGGTTGATATCACCAACTACATCCTGCTGGAGCTGGGTCAGCCCATGCATGCCTTTGATTACACGCTGCTGGAAGGCGCTAAGATCGTGGTTAAGAAGGCCTCAGCCGGCGAGAAGTTTACAACCCTGGATTCCCAGGAGCGTGAACTGTGTGAGACCGACCTGATGATCTGTGACGCAGTCAAGCCCGTTGCGCTGGCCGGTGTCATGGGTGGTGAAAACTCGGAAGTCAAGGATGAGACCTCAACGGTAGTGCTTGAGAGTGCCTTCTTTGAACCGGTGACCATCCGCAAGACGGCCAAGCGCCTGAGTCTCTCCAGTGAGGCATCCTACCGTTTCGAACGCGGCATCGACCCTGAGGGCCAGGTGCGGGCTGCCGACCGGGCTGCCTATCTGATGAGCGAGCTGGCCGGCGCCACCGTTCTGCCCGGCGTGATTGATGTCAACTATGTCGAGCAGGACAAGCCCGCCATTACTTTGCGCCAGTCCTACCTGGAGCGCGTTCTGGGTGCCGAGAACGTCAAGGTCGATGAGGTTGCCGATATTATGCAGCGTCTCGGCTGCAAGGTGATTTCAGCTGATGGCCGCTGGGAGATCTCTGCGCCGCTCTTCAGGCATGACCTGGAGCGTGAGGCCGACATGCTTGAAGAGTACATCCGGATCTACGGTATGGACCGTGTTGCCCCCAAGCTGCCGCCCTTTGTGCCGGAGCCCCTGGCTGCAGTTGAGGTCCAGAAGAATGATCTGCGCCGTAAGCTGGCCGATATGGGTCTCAGTGAGATTGTAACCTATTCATTCATCTCGCCGCGCTGGAAAGCGGTCTTCGGCGAGGATGTGCTGGAGCTCAAAAATCCCATTTCGGAGGAGCTGAGCATAATGCGCCGCTCGCTGATTCCTGCCCTGGCCACAACCGTGGCCCGCAACCGCAACCAGCAGGCCAAGGATATCTTTATCTATGAGCTCGGCCGCTGTTACCTGCCCAAGGGCGAGGTGCTGCCGGTTGAAGATGAACGGTTGGCCATCGCCCTGAGCGGCAGCCGCCGGCCGGGTCACTTTAGCGAGGCCTCCGAGAGGGTCGACTTCTACGATATCAAGGGTTATGCTGAAGCGCTGATCGATAACATGGCGCTGCAGAAATCTGACCGTGACTTCCTGAAGCCCGGCTATCAGGCCGATATCATTGTTAAGGGCAGGGTGGTCGGATTCATGGGGGCCCTAAACAGCAGTGTGCTGGAGATGGAAGACATTGATGATGATGTCTTTGTGATGGAAGTTGATCTGAGTGCCCTGGTTGCTGCGCCCTATGCCGGGATGCAGTCCTTGGCCCGTTTCCCCATGACCAGCCGTGATCTTTCGCTGGTAGCTGATGAGAATATCAGTTATGCTCAGATCAATGAGCTGATTACAGGCTTAAAGATTGAGGAGTTGCGCAAGGTTGAGGTTATCGATCTCTATGAAGGTGATAAGCTGCCCGAGGGCAAGCGCGGTATCACCATCAGGCTGGTCTACCAGTCCAGCGAGAAGACCCTGGCTGACAAGCAGATAAGCAAATGGCAGGATTCAATTATCAAGAAGCTCGCAGACGAGTTCAATATTACGCTGCGTCAGTAGCGTTTCTGATTCTAATTCCGGCCGGGCCCGTCTCGGCCGGATATCTCATCAAACACCAAGGCGGCCAGGCTGAGGTTTCCAGCTACTGGATTCAAGACGCTCAGGTCTATTTTGCCGATAAAGCTGTGCCTCTGCCTCAGATTGAAACGATCACTTCGTTGGGGCTGACGGCGGCTGAGCGCGAGCTCCGGCGTCAGGCTTGGGAAGCGTTTGTGGCCGATTTGGCCGCCATCGAGGCTGAGCTGGCACTGGTGGACCGGGAGCAGGCGCGCATCCGTGAAGCGGTGGCCGGTCTGCCGGATGAGATGCAGCTGGTTGCCAACCGCGCCGCCCGGCGGCGTTCGCGGCAGGGCCTGGAGCGCTACGAGGCGCATGTCGACCAGGTCCGCTTTATGCTTAAGAACCTAAAAATTCCAGCCAAGGGTTTGGTTCTGCTGCATGATATTCTGGTGCTGGAGCTCAGTGCCCATGAGCTGGCCCTGGGGGAGTTGCGCCACTTTATCTGGAAGCGCGACCCGTCCCTGCTGGCGTTTGCCGACCAGCACCTCAAGCAGGCCGCGGAGTTCAGGGGCGGCTATCACTATCAGCTGGGGCAGTTTAAAAAGCAGTTTCCTTAATTGTTGTCGGGAGGATATATGACGGATTATCTGGTGGCTAATCGGGAGAGAATTGGTCTGCGGGGTTTGATGCTGGCCATTCTGGTGGCGGCCTTTGCCTTCTTTCAGGTGGTAAAGGTCTTCATGGTGCAGGTGATTGTGGCAGCCACGATTGCGTCGCTCTTCTATCCGCTCTATCAGAAATTTTCGCGCAAACTGAAGCCGTCCATGGCGTCGCTCTGCTGCTGTCTGGTGATTATGCTGGGCATCCTGGTGCCGGCCTATGCGGTTGTGCACCTGGTGGCGGTCCAGGCCATCGACATGCACCACTCGGTTTCGCCCGAGATCAAGGCCATGCTGGCCGAAGGCGAGCTCGGCATGTTCGAGGGGCTGCTGGGCAACCGCTGGGTCGAGATGCTGCAGCTGGATAAGGTCAACTGGCCCTCGGTCATGCAGGATGTGGGCGCCAAGTCGGCGGCCTTTGCTTCGGCGGCGATCAACAAGACGGCCTCCAGCGTGTTCGGGCTGGTGACCAGTTTCTTTGTGATCTTCTTCACCATGTTCTACTTTCTGCGTGACGGCCATGCCCTGCTGGACCGGCTGCGCTATCTGAGTCCGCTCAAGGATGAGTATGAGCAGGAGATCTTCAATCAGTTTGTGCTGATCTCAAGGGCCACGGTGCGTGGTACATTTTTGGTCGGCCTGACCCAGGGCCTCATCGGTGCCGTCACCCTGCTGATTTTCGGAGTCAAAAGCTGGGTCGTCTGGGGGGCGGTGATGGTCGTGCTCTCCATCATTCCCATGATCGGTCCCTGGCTGGTGCTGGCGCCGGCCGGCCTGATCCAGCTGGCCATGGGCAATATCTGGCAGGGCATCGTCATTCTGGTCATCTCCACGGTGGTTGTCTCCAATGTGGATAATCTGCTGCGGCCGCGCCTGGTGGGGCGGGACGCCAAGATGCACGATCTGTTGATCTTCTTCTCGACGCTTGGCGGCATCGGCCTCTTCGGGGTCATGGGTTTCATTGTAGGGCCGGTGATTGCGGCGCTCTTCCTGGCCCTGATCGACATCTACGGCGAGGAGTACCGGGTTGAGCTCAGCGAGGCTGAAGAAGAAAGCACTTAGGTTTTGCTCTCCATCAACCGATTGAAATGTTGGTAGAAATACCAATGCTGCGATAGATGGAGAGAATGAAATGGGATCACCCTTCGCAAGGATAGTCTCAGAGATGATCACCGCCCTGGTGACGGTCGTTGAAGAGAAAGATGTCCACTTCAGGGGGCACTCGGAGCGCGTGGCCGGGAATTCAGTTCTGCTGGCGCGTAAACTTGGATTGACCAAACGTGAGATCGAGCAGGTCTATCTGGCCGGGCGCCTGCATGATGTTGGCATGGTCTACATTCCTGCCGAAATTATTCATAAGCCCGACCAGCTCAGTGACAGTGAACGGGTTCTCTTTGAACAGCATCCGGAACTGGCGGAGAAGATCATATCTCAGATCAGTATCTTTCAGGAGCTGCTGCCGCTGATCCGTCACCATCATGAGGCCTATGACGGCAGTGGTTATCCCGATCGGCTCAAGGGCGACCGGATTCCGGTTGGGGCTCGCATTCTGGCCCTGGCGGATGCCTATGATACCATGACTTCATCGCTGCCCAACAGGCCGGCATTGTCGGCGGTCGACGCCATGCGGGTCATCAACCGCAATCAGGAAGGCAAGTTTGATCCGCGCATGATTAGCCCCTTCATCGAGGTGGTTAAAGCCAACAGTGCGCCGGCCGAGAGTGCGGCCAATGGCGACACGGATGTGGTGACTGAAGCGGTTAAGCGCATCCTGACCAAGTACAAGAAGGGCGAGATCGAGCTGCCCATCCTGCCCAATATTGTCGAACAGGTGCGGGCCACCATCGATCAGCCCAACTCCAATGCCGATACTCTGGCCAAGGTGCTGGAGGTGGATGCGGTCATATCGGTGCGCATCATCACGGTGGCCAACTCGGTGGTCTATCGCGGGCGCGAGAAGGTTCTGACTGTGCGCGAGGCGGTGCCGCGGCTGGGCAACAAGGAGACCGAAAGTATTGTGATGGCGATTGTCAACCGCAGCCTCTATCAGACCGACGCCCAGAATCTGGCGGGTCTGATGGAGTCGCTCTGGAGCCACTCCCTGGCCACCGCCTTTGCCTGTAAACGCATTGCCGAACATCTTAAACTGCCTGAACCGGAGCGCCTTTTTACCATGGGCCTGGTGCATGACATCGGCAAGGTGCCGCTGCTGCAGACCATTTCCAGGCTGCGCGGTGCCGGTGACAAGTTCATGGAGAAGCTGGAGCATTCGGTGATCATCAAGGTCCTGCAGCGCGGGCATGTAAACCTGGGGGCCACTCTGATGAAGAACTGGGAGTTCTCGGATGAGTTTGTGCGGGTGGCTCAGCAGCACGAGAACCCGACCTTCTCGGAGCATACCGACAAAACGGTTATGGTGGTGCATCTGGCCAATATGCTGACCCGTGCCATCGGCTACAGCCTCTATGCGGATGAGGAGCTTGATCTGGCTTCGCTTGATTCGGCCAGGCTGCTCGGGCTGGACAGCAGTACCCTGCGAGAGTTGGCGCAGGAGGTCAAGAAGATGGTGCAGTCGTCCGTAAGCTCGTTTTAAGTTTCTCTTGCTATTTGATATCCATTCCTATTAAGCTATGATCAGCCGTTGAGATTTGCAGCATGGTGGCGGCTGTACACTAAAGCGTCAAAAGGAATGCTTATGAAAAAGATTGGGCTTGTTGCGGCAGCTGTACTGGTGGTGTTTTCGCCTATTCTCTATCTGGTTTTCGCCTTTACCGGGCGGGGGCCTATCCCGGATGAGGAATTCCAGCAACAGCTACCCTCCATTGTTGAGAATCTACAGGTGAAGATTGAGGGTGACGGAGATGAGACGCTGGTTCTGATTCACGGCTATCCGGACAGTCTGGAGATGTGGGACAATCAGGTGCCGGCCCTGATCGAGGATTATACCGTTGTCAGGTTTACCCTTCCCGGATTCCAGCTGGAGGATAACGGTGAGCGGCCGCACTACAGTATTCCGCAGATTCGTACCATTATCGATACCTTTATCACCGGGCTTGGCAAGGAGAGGGTAACCGTCCTGGCTCATGATTGGGGGGCCGTTTACGCCTTCAAATACCTGGCAAAGAACGAGATTGTCGACAGGGTTATTCTTTTTGATATCGGAAGCTTTGGTGAGGATAAGCGACCCGAGATCAATGTGAAGTACACCTTTGCGCTGGCTGTGGCCTGGACACTGCCGGAGTTCTTGGGTGAAAAGTTGACGGTCTATACTGCGGATAAAATCCTGAATGTCCCGGATGTGGATCCCAACAAGACCACCGCGGATCTGAGGTCGGAGCCTCGTCTGACCTATCCCTATTGGCACCTGTGGAATTCCATCCTGACCAAGAGTGCACCGCAATCACTTGCGGTTGAAGACTATGCCACGCCTTTCCTGTTCATCTATGGGGAGGATAAGAAGGTCTGGTTCCATGGGCAAAGTTGGCTGAAGAAGGTCCGGGAACTTGAGAAGGGACAGGTGGAGTCGGTGCCCGGTGGTCACTGGTTTATGCAGTCCAATCCGGAAATTGTTAATCAGAAGATATTGGAGTGGCTGAAGTCATAAAGAAAAGGCCGGGCAGTTGCCCGGCCTTTTGGTTTAGCGCCTGTCCAGTGGGATGTAGGTGTTTTCCTCGGGCAGGGATGATATGTAGGCCGGGCGGATGATCTTATTCTGATGCATCTGCTCGATGCGGTGGGCTGACCAGCCCACGATGCGCGACATGGCAAAGATGGGGGTGAACAGCTCTGCAGGAATGCCCATCAGCTTATAGAGCAGGCCGGAGTAGAAGTCGACGTTGGGTGAGATCGGTAGCCCCTTGCGTTCCATCAGCAGGGCGGAGGCGATCTCGGCAACATTTTTGTAGAGCAGGAACTCGTCCATGCCGCCCTTGATACGGGCATACTTCTCAAGCTGATCCTTGAAGATGATGGCGCGCGGGTCGGAGAGGGTGTAGACCGCGTGACCCATGCCGTAGATCTTGCCTGAGCCGTCGTGGACCTTGCCGTCCAGCATCAGGGAGAGGTAGTTGCGGATTTCATCCTTGTCCTTCCAGTTGCGGATGTTCTTCTTGATGTCTTTCATCATTCTGATAACCGCCTCGTTGGCGCCGCCGTGCAGGTGGCCCGAGAGGGAGGCGATGCCGGAGCACATGGCCATGTAGGTGTTGGCGCCGGTTGATGAAACGGTTCTGACCGTAAAGGTTGAGTTGTTACCGCCGCCGTGCTCAACATGCAGGATCATGGCCATATCGAAGAGATAGGACTCGAACTCGGTGGGGCGCTTGCCTCTGAGCATGTAGAGGAAGTTCTCGGCGGTGCCGAAGTCGGGGTTGGGTTTGATGATGCGCAGGCTGCTGCCCTTGCGGTGGTAGCGCATGACATTGTAGTTGTAGGCCACGATGGTGGGCAGCTTGGCGATCAGGTCGAGACACTGGTTGGTGACGTCCATCAGGTCGCCGGAGTCGGCCTTGTTGTTGCAGCGGCTCAGGTGGGAGACCACCGAGTGCAGGGCCAGCATCTGGTTTTCGTTCTCAGCCTCATGGATCAGGATGCTGCGTTCCTGTTTGGAGAGGGATCTTCTGCGGGCGATTTCGGCGGTGAAGGCCTCCAGGTCGCTCTTGTTGGGCAGTTCGCCGGTCAGCAGCAGGTAGGAGATCTCATCGTAACCGAAACGGCCTTCGGCATGGATCTTTTTGGTCATCTCGCAGGCTTCGTAGCCGCAGTAGAGCAGTTTGCCGTGGCAGGGGGTCAGCTTGCCTGATTCATCATCCTTGGTGTAGCCGATAACGCCGCCCTTGGATGTGATGCCGGCGACAACGCCGCTGCCATCCGGATTACGCAAACCCATCTTAACATTCTTAGCTTTGATAAGCTCGGGGGATACATTGTCATGCTCAGTTGCAAGTTCATGTATTTTCTTTACAATTGTCTTGTCCATAGCTCATATCTCCATTTGTTTTGTGGAAGGTGCTCGCACTATTATTTCAACAGCCATTTACTGTCTTAGACCTTCCATTATTCTTTCTTTTATTTTCTCGAGCAGTTGTTAATAGCATAAATTTGTCATTTCGGGTAGCGTTTTGTTAGAAATTTATTCAAAGTAGACAAAATTGTATTCTGTATATCATATGACACAATTTTGTGTTATGGAATTGGCAATTATGCACCAGTGTTGTGTGCTATAGGCGTTGCGGCAAAAAATGTATCAATAAATAAATTGATTCAATTCAAGTAGATGTGATGAATTGTCGATGTCTGATGCGGTTTGAACTGCAACTCTGGCACGCTTTTGGCTTTAAGGTGGCTGACCGTGATTAAGTTGCGGTTTGCGAAAAGATTTTGACCAGCAATGGTTACAAAAAAATACTGAGAGGGATATTATGGTTAATTGCAAAACTAATGAAGATGTACTCAATGCGGTAAAAGATTTGAATGTAAGCTTTGTGCAGCTCTGGTTCACCGATGTGCTGGGAGCCATGAAGAGCTTTGCCATGACGCCGTCCATGCTGGAAGAGGCTCTGACTGAGGGTCTCGGCTTTGACGGTTCATCGATCGAGGGCTTCTGCCGCATCGAAGAGAGCGACATGATCGCCATGCCCGACCCTGCCACTTTCAAAATTTTGCCCTGGCGTCCGGCCGATCAGCCCGTTGCCAGCATGTTCTGTGATATCTTGAACCCCGATGGAACCCCCTATGACGGCTGCCCCAGAAATGCTCTGAAAAAGGTGCTGAAGCAGGCTGCCGAGATGGGCTTTGACACCGTCAACATGGGACCTGAGCTTGAGTTCTTCTACTTCGCCTCTGACGAGTATCCCGAGATCCTGGATCACGCCGGCTACTACGACGCTGTGCCCCTTGATCAGGGCGGCGATCTGCGCCGGGAGACCGTGTTCGCCCTGCAGGCCATGGGGATTGAAGTTGAGTACTCCCACCATGAGGTTGCTCCTTCCCAGCATGAGATCGCGCTGAAGTACAACGATGCCCTCTCAATGGCGGATACCGTTATGACCTACCGTATCTGTGTGCGCGAGATCGCCCGTCAGAACGGCGTCTACGCCACCTTCATGCCCAAGCCCCTGAATGGAGTTAACGGCAGCGGCATGCACGTGCATCAGTCTCTCTTCTCTAACGGCGAGAACGCTTTTTATGACGCCAACTGCGAGTACAACCTCTCTGACGTGGCTCGTCACTATATTGCCGGTGTTGCCAAGCATGCCCGTGAGATCGTCGGCGTAACCAACCAGACCATCAACTCCTACAAGCGCCTGGTTCCCGGTTTCGAAGCTCCGGTTTATGTCGCCTGGGCGCGCAGAAACCGCTCTGCCATGATCCGCGTTCCCATGTATAAGCCCGGCAAGGCCAAGGCCACCCGTATGGAGTTCCGCGCCCCGGACCCAGTCTGCAACCCCTATCTGGCATTTGCCGTTATGATTGCCGCCGGCCTTGAGGGTATCAAGAACAAATATGAGTTCAGCGCCCCCACCGAAAAGGATATCTACGAGATGGATGAGAAGGCCAGAAAAGAGGCCGGTATCGAAAGCCTGCCCGGCAACCTCTTTGAGGCCATCCAGGAAGTTGAAAAGAGCTCTGTTGTTAAAGAGGCCCTCGGCGACCATATCTTCGGCAAGTTCGTTGAGAACAAGAAGAAGGAGTGGGATCTCTTCAGGTGCCACGTTTCCCAGTACGAGATTGACACATACCTGCCCAAGCTGTAGGTTTAGCCCAGCGAGAAGAGACGGGGAGGCTTAAGCCTCCCCGTTTCAATTAAATAAAAGTGAGGAGAAAGTTATGAGTTACATTAGCGAAGATTTGTTTCATTTCCAGGCATCCTTAAAACAGTCCGGCACCAGCCTTGAGGACTACATTAAGGAGAATTACGTCAATAAGTGGGTCGGTGATGCCCTGCCAGCAGCCATGGCAATCAGAACCACCTATGTGAATGCCATCCAAAATTATCTCGCTAATAATGGTCTCCTCAATTTGGAAAGGGTTCAGATGAGCCCCGTTACCGATCCGCTTGCCCACGATGTTGAGCATGTGCCCACCATCTCCTACAAGGGGATGCCCTATGTGGCCACCCACTCGATGATCTACAGCAAGTTTCTGGCCTGCTTCAACCCGGCCGTGAAGGGTATCTATGTTGATTCGCCCAATATCCGTCTTGAGATTGAGAGCCCCCAGCGCAAGCAGCGCGGCAAGTACTTGATCGACTTCTCTCAGATCGACATCGAGGTGCGCAGAAACCGCGGTATCGACCTGGAAACCTATAAGAGCGATGCCGATAGGGTTAAGACTATTCTGCGCGAGGATTTTGATACCGCCATCGACTTTTTCGAGGGCATGCTGATCGAAGCGCTGAGCGCCGTGGCTGATAAGAATGACGACGATCTCAAAGCTCTGGGGGTGGCCATCAATGTTCCCAAGAAGGGCATGCCGCGTTTCCGCTGCGATGAGATTACCGCCAAGTACGGCAAGCAGGCCGCCGAAGTCAAGGCCGGTGAAGAGACCGATTCCCAGTTCTTCTGGGTTACGGGTCTGATGCGTGAAAACTACGACCTGATCTACCCCTACGTGAAGTCTGACGGCAGCAAGATTCCGCTCTCAGAGTTCACCTCGGACATGATCTATAACTATGATATTTGCGCCAAGTCGCTGCTGCGCGCCACCAATGAGTACACTCCGGCTCTTGAGATTCTCTCCGGCGCCATCCGCGAGTGGCTCTTTGAGCCGATCATTGAGCGGCTGATCGACAACCGCATTATTCCGGAGCGCCCGATCATCGAAGACGGCAACATCGTCAACATTGAGAAGATTGGCGGCTACGGTCCCTTCCTGACCGCTGCAGCCATGGCTGATGAAGCCGGCAAGCCGCTCTTCCCGGATACCTTCGGTGGCGGCCTGGGTGTTGAGAGATCTCTCTACGCCATGCTTAAGGGTGACAAGATTCAGAAGATCGATGATCTGACCTGTTTCGGCAAGAACCCGGATTCACACTCCGTCTTCCTCTACTAGGAAGCGGAAGATTTAAAACAGCAAAGGGGAGCAGTTCTGCTCCCCTTTTTTTATTCGCCTTCAGCTCCGCTGTGCTGCTCAATGCTCAGCAGTTCGGTATAGTTTTCCGGGAAGGTCCAGATCGGAAAACAGTCGCCTCTGATCAGGCCGCGATTCTGGGGTTTGAGATTGTAGGTCAGGGTCAGGATGATGTCGCTGCTGACCCAGGGGCTCTTGCGGAAGTAGTGGTGGCCGTTGCCGATGGTGGCGCCCTGGGCATCGGTGACGTCGATCAGGGAGAGGTTGGGATTCTCCTGCAGGTATTGGATGACGGTGCCGGGGATCTGTCCGTCGATGACGATCTGGCCCAGGCGCTTGCGCTTGGTCAGCCATTGGGAGAGATCGAGGGCCTTGTCCATGCCTGAAACGTAGATGCTGAGGTCCTGCATCACGTCCAGCAGACCGTCGGCAATATAGCTGGCAAAGATGTGGGGGTCGTAGTCGCTGCCCACCAGGATGACATGTCCCAGCTTGCTCTTCTGCAGGATCTGGTCGCGGGTCAGGTGTTTGTTTTCGAGGGTGATCTGGCGCAGAGCCTCGGTCACAACCCGGGTGCCGGCGCTGTAGCCGATGATGTGGATGCGTTCGGCCTGCGTTTCGCGGGCCAGAAATTTCAGCAGGATGCGCAGGTTGTGGGCCGTGTAGTCGGCGCTTTCAATGTCCGAGAAGTAGGCCCATTTGTTGGGGGTGGCGGGCCAGGCATAGGCGATGAAGGCGCCCTCATAGCCCAGAAAGTGCCAGAGCTCGGTGGCCACCAGCAGCGGGTTTTCAAACACAACCTTGTAGCCGTGGATGTAGAGGTAGATGTCCTGCTGGCCGGAGTCGCGCATGCGCGCATTGACTTCGTCGGCAAACTCACGGCCGGGCTGCAGCGGATCACCGTCCAGCGTCCCCTGGTCGGTGAAGATGCTGACCGAGTCATGCAGCACGCCGTACTCCTCAACCTCGGTGACGATCAGGGGGTAGTCAACCTTGCGGTTCTTCTCCAGTGAAACCTTGACCAGTTCGTAGAGCGAGATGTCGTCCTGCAGGGCGCGCACATTGGCAACGCCCAGGCGCAACAGGTGGCCGCGCTGATTGAGGTAGAACTCGGAGCGGTTCTTCTCATCCGCCGGCAGGCGGTCGGTGGCGTAGAGGATGCCCTGGTAGGGGGTCTCCTCAATCGGCTCGATCTCGGTAAAGGGATCCATCTTGCTGTAGAAGTAGAAGTCGGGAACCGGCATCAGGTTGAGCATATAGGGTGCCTGGTTGGCGCAGCCGGCAAGAATAATCAGCAGTGGGATCAGGTTTAAGAATCGCATAACACAATAATGTGCCAATGGCTGTTGATCCGTCAAGTGATGATAGAAGTAAAATTTATCGCGTGGCAATATTGCTGATCTTGGTCTAAGATGGTTGCAGTCCATTTGTGGAGGTTGTTATGTCTAGCTGGAAATCAGTTGATGATGTCTTGAACTTTGCCATCAAAGAGGAGGAGGCCGCCGTCGTCTTTTATCGTCGCATGGCTGCCAATGCTGCTAATGAGGCCATGCGGGAGGCCTTTGAGCAGTTTGCCCGCGAGGAGGAGGGCCATAAGCGCAAGCTGCAGGCCGTCATGGAGGGCAGGTCTCTGCTGCTGCCGTCCCAACGGGTGGTTGATATGAAGATCACCGACTACATGGTTGATGTTGAACTGCGCGATGACCTTAGCTATGCCGAGGCGCTGGTGGTGGCCGCCAAGAAGGAGAAGGCCGCCTTCAGGCTCTACACCTCGCTGGCGTCCATGGCTGATGAGCTGGAATTGAAAGCGCTGTTTGAGGCGTTGGCCCAGGAAGAGGCCCGCCATAAACTGCGCTTCGAAATTGAGTATGATGACTTTACTATCCAGGCTGAGAGCTGAGGGTTTGGCCGCTTGCTGATGGCAGCGAATCAATGTATGATGCCGACAATTAAATTTACGGAGGACGCGATGCGATTTGGCAAATATTGCGGACTGATTCTGATGATGTGGCTCTCTATGGCGGGCTGCTCACTGGTTGAAGAGGATGATGGTGAAGAGAAGGACTTGGCTCTGGCTGTAGCGCTGTCAGCAGAGTCGGCTCCCGGTTTTGATCTGAGTGGTGAGTGGATGATGTCCATGAGTTATTCAATTGATGACGGTGGTGCGAAGGCTGTTGTTGATAAAAGATGGGATGATGTTCCGCTGTTGATTGAGCAGGATGGTAGCCTCTGTACCTTGAATATTACTGACCAGTCTGAGAATGAGTTCTACTTTGATGACGAGTTTGATGAGAAGTTTGAGGGTGAGTTTGCGCTCAGAATCAGCGGCAAAAAGCTGAGCTTCGAAGATACGATCACCATTGATGGTGATCGGTATGACGTCAAGATCAATGCCTCATTTGAAGATGACGGCAGCCTGAAGGGCAGCTGGAAATTTGAGTACGGCAACATTGAAGAGATTGTCACATTTACCGCTGTTCGGTATGTGGCGCTGGTGCCTGTTAAAGATTGGGTATTTTCTGTAAAACGCGCATTCCATGAGGCGATTACTGTCAATGATGTGAAGATAGAAGCTGTCGATGGTGGTTTCTTGTTGACGATCAAGTACCCGCTTCCAGAGGGTTATGAGATTGCTGATAGAAAAGATGATGAGATCAAACTTGCTTTGGTCAATAATGTCTTGGTCGGCAGTTTTAAGGAAGATGACTATCAGTCTACTGGGTATGACATTCGTTATGATATCAAACTAAAACTATGGGAGAGTGCTGGAGCCCCCGGTGTGTCCGATAGGTTGGATGGTATTTGGGTGATGAATGTTAATGGTGGGGATTATAAGTATAGTACTACCGTGACCGAGGTTGCTAAACCTTAATAACCAGGGCCGCTCAAAGCGGCCCTTTTCATTATGTACATATTCTGGGACAATGACGGCGTTCTGGTTGATACCGAGCGCCTCTATTATCAGGCTTCACGTGAGATCATGGCCGAGCAGGGTTTCACGCTGGATCTGGAGACCTACCGCAGGCACTTTCTGCTTTCACACATGGGTTTGCGGGCCCTCGGTAAAGAGCTGGGCTATAGCCATGAGAAGACCGAGGCTCTGCGTCTAAAACGCAGCCAGCGCTACGCGGATCTGATCGGCCAGGCCAACCATGCCGTGCCCGGCGCCGCCGAGATTCTGCAGCAGCTGCACGGCCGCATCCCTATGGCGGTTGTCACCAGCTCCCAGCCCCAGCACTTCCGGCAGATCCACCAGCAGACCGGTTTTTTGCCATACTTCAATTTTGTGCTGGCCAAGGGCGACTATGCGCGCTCTAAACCCTATCCCGATCCCTATCTGACGGCTCTTGACAGGGCTGAGGTTGATGCGAGTGAGGTTGTCGTCATTGAAGACTCCGAGCGCGGGCTGATCGCCGCCAAGGCCGCCGGTCTGGCGTGCTGGGTCATCCCATCCGAGCTTACGCTGGGCAGTGATTTTGGCCAGGCTGACCGGATATTGGAATCCCTGGCCGAGGTTGCGGATCTGTTAAGCTCTTGAGTCGAGCTGCCGTTAGTCAATGAATGGTCAGGGCGGTTTGCGGAGACAATATTAACTATATCCTGCGGCACGAGTATGTGCCGGAGATCCATCTTGTAATCGAGTTTGACCGCCTGCCGGATGTTGACCGCCTGCGGCGTGCATTGCGGCTGCTGCTGGATGCCGAACCGGTGCTGGGCTCGGCCTATCTGCCGCGCTTCATCCGGCCCCTTTGGCGGCCGGTTGACGATCTGGATAAGATTGATCTGCTGCAGACATCCGGCAATTTTGGTGATTTCCTGGCAGCCCCGCTCGATCCCCTCAATGGGCCTCAGCTGCGGGCCTTGCTTTACGGCGATCAGCTGGTGCTCAAGGTCAACCATCAGGTGGCGGATGCCGGTGGGGTCAAGGAGGTCGGTTACCTGCTGGCGCAGATTTATTCAATGCTGACCAAGTATGTCGACTATATGCCGCCGCTCAATCGCGGCTCACGCAGCATGGCGCAGGTCTACGGCCGCTTCGGCCCGTTCAGGTTGCTGCGCATCCTGCTCAATCATTTTGCCGAGACCAAGCGCTCGCTGGTGCCGCTCAAGAGTCTGACCTATCCCTGCGGTGATGAGGCGTCCGGAGGGCCGAGCTTTGTGGTGCGGCGAATTGAGGGCGCCAGCTATGCGGCCCTGCGCGAGTATGGCCGGCGTTACAACTGTACAATCAATGATATGGTTGTGGCAGCCCTGTTGCGGGCCTATGTGGAGCAGGCCGGTCTGAACGGGGTCTTGCGCATGGTGGGCACGGTTGATCTGCGCCGTTACCTGCCCAATGAAGAGGCTGCGGCTATCTGCAATCTCAGTTCTTTCTGTTACCTCAATCTGGGGCAGGAGCTGGGCGAAAATTTTGATCAGACGGTCATGCGTGTCAAGGCCTGCATCGATCATCAGAAGGCCGGCGGTCTGCTGGGCCTGAGCTTTTTCCTCGGCACCTGGCTGACCTGGCTGCCGTGGCCCTTCGGCGTCAAAGAGCGGCTCATACCGCGCTTCTTCAGGACGCTCTTTGAGAAGGGCAATGTGCCGCCCTCCATGACCAATATGGGGCCGATCAGGTCGCTTGACTTTGGTGAGCTGAAGGTAAAACATGCCGAGCTGATCGTGCCGGCCGGCTATCCGCCCATGGTCGTGCCGGGCCTCTCGGGCTATGGGGATAGTCTGACCCTGAGTATGGGCTTCTTTGAGTCAGCCATTCCGCGGGCCAAGGTCGAGGAGCTCTTCACCATCGTCGAGCGCGAGCTGCCCTAGGCGTACATCTCCTTGCCGTCTACCAGGTTGAGCCAGCCTTTGATGATGCGGTAGAGCAGCCAGATGAACTCGATGCCCAGAATCACGAAGCCGACCATCACAAAGCAGAGCAGCCCGCCGATGATGCCCCAGAGAATGCCGAACCAGAAGGTGCGCATCTGCCACCTGAAGTGCGATTCCAGCCAGGTGCCCCTGACGTCATCCCTTTTGACATAGTTGATGATGATGGCGATCAGGCAGGTTATGCCGAAGAAGAATGAGAGCGCCTGCAGGGCATAGATCGCGGATGTGATGGTTCTGGCTGAGTTGAGGGTTTCGTCGCTCATCTGTTCTCCTTAATTGCATTTAATTTGTCGTTTATAACATAAGAATAACGAATTTTAAATAGTGAGTTGTTGGTAACTAGTTGATAATCCGATGCAATATCATGCGATATTCTTGTTATTTGTTTCATCATAGTGTATATGATGATCTATATTACATAGGAGACATCCATGATTAGGACGAATTGTTTAAAAGATATGCGCGGAATTGTTACGGCTAGAGTGTTGTTAATTGTTGTTATGCTACTGTTAGTTGGGTGTAAGGATGATAGTAGTCCACCAATGTTTGCATTTAATGCAGCTGCACCTTCTGGTGATGAATCTTTTATTCTGAGTGCGTCACCTGAAGATAAGACAATTATATTGTCTTGGGATTTGGCAGATGATGCATTATCGTATAATCTCTATTGGAGCAATGATATTGACGCTATTCTCACGAGTGGTAATTTAATCGCATGTGAATCCACATCCTATATTCATGAAAATTTAACTAATGATCTGTTGTATTATTACAGGGTAGCTGTTGTTACTGAAGCTGGAGAGGGGTTGTTGTCGAATGTTGCAGCAGCAAGCCCATGTGTAAATCCATTGGTTAGTTCGGATCCCTCGGATGTAGAACTAAAAGCCCTTTCTTGTACTGATGTGAAGATTACCTGGAAAGATAATGCCATATCAGAAGATCGCTATGAAATAGTTAGGCGTGGGGGTGTTAATTCATATACTCATTCATTTACGTTGCCACCTGATTCAAACTTTTTTGTTGATACAGGTTTGCAGCCCGGAGAAAACTATAATTATACTGTGAGAGCATTTTCCGGAAATTCATTCTGGGGAAGTATTGGCGGGTATGATATTACGCTCCCTCCTGAACCATCCAATGCTGTCGTTAGACAAAGTAATGAACGAGGTGGGTTAGTAATTTCTCGTAGTGGTGGTAGCGATGTTATGTATTATAATATTTATTGGTCGACTGCTCCTAGCTCATCAGTAGAAGATGCAAATGTTATTGAGAAAGTGATGCTGCCTTATGAACACAATAACTTGGACTTAGGGGTAACATACTATTACAGACTTGAAGCAATTGCACGAAATAATCACACTGTTTTTGCGGAGTTGGGCGATGAAGGTTTCGCGCGTGTAAGAGATTGGCCATTTCAGTTGGGAAGCGATTATTCTAACTGGATTAATGCAATTGAAGTTGACGGTAGTGGAAATATTATCTGTGCAGGAGTCGGTGGTTATGACCCTGATAGTCATGCTGTCGATCATCAGTTGATAAAATTTGATGCATTAGGAAATGTTCTGTGGAAAAAATCTATTGGGGCACAATCTATTAGAATAATCACAGACCTTTTTGTTGCTGAGAATGATGTAGTTTATTGGGTTGGTTATGATGAAGACAAAACCGATGGATGTAGGGCTTTGTGGTGGGGAAAGTATGCTGACAACGGAGACTATTTGGGCGCACACCGTGTGTTGGGAAATGTGGTGATCGGACAGGAAAGTGGAGTGTCCGGAAGCTATAAAATTGCAAAGGATGAAGCTGGCTATATTTATATAGCTGGTCGCCTAGATATTTCTGGATATACTAGTTTGTGGGGGGATGGCGATTATTTTGTCCGAAAAATAGAAGAGAGTACGAATAAGGCTAAATGGACAATCAAGGTTCCCTATGAGTCCGAAATTATAACGCATAATAATAATTTGTATTGTGTAGGAGAGACTCCCGTTGAATTGCGTGGATGCACTCAGGTTGGTGGGAATGATCTGTTTATTTTTGAAGTCAAGAGTGATGATAGTATTGTATCTGCCAAGCAATCAACGTAGCAATGGTCATAGGCCCAACACCACCAGGAACCGGGGTGTAGGCTGCGCACTTGTCAATCACGGCACTCAGTTCGATGTCGCCGATGCCGCCGGGGTGGTAGCCGGCGTCAACCACAACCGCACCATCCTTGATCCAGTCGCCCTTGATGAATTCGGGGCGGCCCACAGCGCCGACCACGATGTCGGCCTGCTTGATGATTTCGGGCAGGTTCTGGGTTCTGGAGTGGCAAATTGTCACGGTGGCGTCTGAGTTCATCAGCATCAGCGCCATGGGCTTGCCCAGGATGGGGCTGCGGCCCACGACCACGGCGTTCTTGCCGGCCAACGGGATGTTGTAGCGCTTGAGGATGGTCATGATGCCGGCCGGGGTGGCTGAGCCGTAGGCCTCTTCGCCCATGGCCATGAGGCCGAAGCCCTGGGTGGTGACGCCGTCAACGTCCTTCTTGATGCTGATTCGGTCAAAGCAGGCGCGCTCGTCGATTCCGTCGGGCACCGGGTGCTGTAGCAGGATGCCGTGCACGTCGGGGTTGGCGTTCAGCTCGTCAATCTTGGCCAGCAGCTCCTCGGTGGTGGTCTCTTCGGGCATAATCACCCGGATGGACTCCATGCCGACGCGCGAGCAGGCGTTGCCCTTCATCTTGACATAGGTGGCGGAGGCGGGATCGTCGCCCACCAGAATGGTTGCCAGAATCGGAGTGGGGCCCTGGGCCTTGATCTTTTCAACCCGGGCGGCCAGTTCAATCTCAATCTCTTTGGACAGCGCCTTGCCGTCCAGTACAGTAGCACTCATCTTGTTTTCTCCTGCGAATAAACTTTGAAAGTTTTTAGGGAAGAGTTTGAGAAACCCCTTTTTACAAAAAGGGGTTTCTCAAGGTTTTTTAGCAGAAAGCCTGCTTGAGGAAGTCCAGGTCGAGCTCGGGGTAGACCGGGAACCTGTCAAGCAGGGCTTTGACACGGCTCTGGGCCTCGGCCTTGGCGGCTTCGTCGATGGCATACTGGGCCTTGGACATCTTGCCCTTCATGGGTCCGCTTTCGGCCAGGATGGGTTTGGTGTTGGCCAGAACCAGCTTGACGATGGCGGCGATCTCCTTCATCTCGGCATCGCCCATGCCCAGGGTTGTGGTGGCCGGGGTGCCGATGCGCAGGCCGGATGTGTACCAGGGGCCTTCGGGGTCGAAGGGCAGGGCGTTGCGGTTCAGGGTGATGCCGCAATCTCTGAGGACGCTCTCGGCCTGGCGGCCGGTCAGGCCGAAGGTGGTGACGTCGATCAGGAAGAGGTGGTTGTCGGTGCCGTCGGTGGCAACCTTCATGCCCTCCTGCATGCAGTATTTGGCCATGGCGTTTGCGTTGGCCACGATGTTCTTGGCGTAGTCCTTGAAGGCTGCGCTGTTGGCCTCTTTGAAGGCCACGGCCTTGGCGGCCATGACGTGGGGCAGGGGTCCGCCGAGAACCATGGGGCAGCCCTTGTCGACAGCCTCTTTGAACTCTTCGGTGCAGAGCACCATGCCGCCGCGGGGTCCGCGCAGAGTTTTATGGGTGGTGGTGGTGACCACGTGGGCGTGTTGGATGGGGTTGAAGTCGCCCTCGAAGACGCCGCCGGCAACCAGGCCTGCAAAGTGGGCCATGTCAACCATGAAGACGGCGCCAACTTTATCAGCGATCTCGCGCATGCGTTTGAAGTTGATGGCGCGCGGGTAGGCGCTGTAGCCGGTCAGCAGGATCAGCGGCTTGATCTCTTCAGCCATCTTCTCGATCTCATCATAGTCGAGGATGCCGGTCTCCTTGTTGACGGCATAGGTGTAGGCGTCAAACATCTTGGCGGAGACATTGAAGCGGTAGCCGTGGGTCAGGTGGCCGCCGGAGTAGTAGTCCAGGCCGAGCAGGCGCTGGTTGCCCAGTTCGGTGCGAACTTTTTCCCACTCTGCCTGGGAGAGTTTGGCCGGGTTGGTGTTACCGATCTTCTCCAGGGCCGGGATCTCGACGCGGGTGTTGAGGATGGCCCAGTAGGCCACCATGTTGGCGTCGGCGCCGGAGTGGGGCTGCACATAGGCGTGGTCGCAGCCGAAGACGGACTTGGCCTCTTCAACGGCGGCAGCCTCGATCTCATCGACATTGTCGCAGCCGGCATAGAAGCGGTGGTAGGCGAAACCTTCGGCATATTTGTCAGTTAAGAGGTTGCCCATGGCCAGCTGGGTGGCGAGCGATGAGTAGTTTTCGCTGGCGATCAGCTTGAGGTGCGAACGCTGGGACTCCAGTTCGCCGACAATATTTTTGGCAATTGTGGGCTGAACCTTGGCTACTTCCTGCAGGCTGGCGATGTAGGCGCAGAAGGCCGGGTTTACATCTTCGGGTTTGGTGTTGGCCAGATAATCAACTAACGGATTTGTCATAATGAGAGCTCCTTTTAAATTTAGTTGATCTGCCCAGGCGCACGACAAATCGGTTAGAACTCCCTGATGGTAGGCTCCATCTAAAAGCGCCAGTCGTTGATCAGCCTAATACAATTTTTCGCTGCTATTTTCAAGAGCTGATCTTCGGGTTAATTTGTGATTGTCTTTGACAGAGAATATTGTCTAGTGTACAAAGACTATCAAGTTTGTAGTTTATAGGTGATTTCATGACTGAGACTGTGGATATTATTAATAAGGTCACCCAGGAGCTTAGCTCTCCCGGGTCGTACAATCTGGTGTCGCACCGCAGCACCCACGACATTCCCATGCCCTCGGTGCAGGCCATGGAAGAGGTGGTGGAGGGGTTGCGCGCGGTTATCTTTCCGGGCTATTTCGGCAGCGCCGAACTGAGCATGGGCTCGATTCCCTACTATGTGGGCGCCAAGCTGGACAGCAGCTTCAGGCTGCTCTGTGAGCAGATCAAGCGCGGCCTCTGTTTTGACGGTTGTGATGTGTGTCATCAGGACTGTCCCGAGAAATCGCGCGAGATTGCCGAGCGTTTTATCGAACGCCTGCCCGAGATCAGGCGCCTGCTGACCACCGATGTGGTGGCGGCCTATGAGGGCGACCCGGCGGCCAAGAGCTACGGTGAGAGCATCTTCTGCTATCCGAGCATCAAGGCCCTGACCAACTACCGGGTGGCCCACGAACTCTACCGGCTGGAGGTGCCCATCATTCCGCGCATTATCTCCGAGATGGCGCATTCCGAAACCGGCATTGATATCCATCCTGGTGCATCCATCGGTGAGGGTTTCTTCATGGACCACGGTACCGGCATCGTGATTGGCGAGACCGCCATTATCGGTCGCAATGTGCGTATTTATCAGGGCGTGACCCTGGGCGCCAAGAGTTTTCCGGTGGATGAGCAGGGGCATGCCATCAAGGGCATTCCGCGGCATCCGATTGTGGAGGACGGCTGCATCATCTACTCCGGCGCCACCATTCTGGGCCGGGTGACCATCGGCAGCGGTACGGTGGTGGGCGGTAATGTCTGGCTGACCCACAGTGTGCCGGCCCACAGCAAGATCATGCAGGGTGAGTTGGAAGTCAGCGTCTTTGGTGACGGAGGCGGTATATGAGGCTCTCCACCAAGGTCAGATACGGCGCGCGCGCCATGGTGGACATCTGTATGCAGGGCGAAGGCGCCACCGTGATGTCCAAGGACATTGCCAAGCGCCAGGGGCTCTCCAAGAAGTATCTGGATGCCCTGCTGCGTGAACTGAAGAACAGCGGCCTGCTGCGCAGTCAGCGCGGCGCCGGCGGCGGCTTTGTGCTGGCCAAGGATCCAAACGAGATTACTATGGAGGATGTGGTTGCGGCCCTGGAGGGCGATCTGGCCCTGACTGACTGTGTCCAGCAGGCTTCGGTCTGTCAGGGTACTGACTGTTGCGCCACCTACCTTTTGTGGAAAGAGGTCAGCGATCAGATCAGCAACACCCTGAGCAGCTTGAGCCTGGCCGAGATGGCCGAGAGACAGACTAACCTGAATAAGGAGTGCGAAGATGGCATTCAAAAGAGTATTGAGACCAAAGATAGCTGAAGATATCACTGAACTGATCGGCAACACCCCCCTGGTGCGCCTGAAAAAGGTGGCGGCCACGGGCAACCTGCTTGGCAAGCTGGAGGCCTTCAATCCGACCTCCAGCGTCAAGGACCGCATCGGCAAAGCCATGATTGATGCCGCCGAAGAGGCCGGCTGCCTCAAACCCGGCATGGTGATCGTGGAGCCCACCAGCGGCAACACCGGCATCGCCCTGGCCATGGTCAGTGCTGTGCGCGGCTACCGTCTGATTCTGACCATGCCCGAAACCATGAGCGAGGAGCGCCGCAAGCTGCTCAAGGCCCTGGGGGCCGAACTGGTGCTGACTGACGGCAACAAGGGCATGAACGGCGCCATTGAGCACGCCAATGCCCTGGTGGCCGAGCATGAAGATCATATCATCCTGCAGCAGTTTGCCAATCCGGCCAACCCCAAGGTGCATGAGAACACGACCGCTTATGAGATCTGGGAGGACACTGACGGCGCCGTGGATATCGTGGTGGCCGGCGCCGGCACCGGCGGCACCATCACCGGCATCAGCCGCCGGCTCAAGGAGCTCAAGCCCGAGGTCAGGGCCGTGGTGGTTGAACCGGCCGAGTCGGCCGTCATTTCCGGCGGCCAGCCCGGCAAGCATCTGATCCAGGGCATCGGCGCCGGTTTCATTCCGGCCGTCTTTGATCGTGAACTGATCGATGAGGTCTTCCCGGTCAGCGGCAAGGATTCGGGCCGTATGGCCCGCAGGCTGGCCCGGGAAGAGGGCATTCTCTGCGGTATCTCGGCCGGCGCGGCTGTGCATGCCGCCGTTGAGATCGCGGCCCGGCCCGAGAACAGGGATAAAACAGTTGTCGTTATTCTGCCGGACAGCGGAGACCGTTATCTCTCTACCTGGCTCTACGACGAAGAGAAGAAATAGGAGAAAAACAATGAAATTTGACACAATCCAGCTGCACGGTGGACATACACCGGACGACTCCTCCCTTTCGAGGGCGGTTCCCATATATCAGACCACATCTTACAACTTCCGCTCATCCGAGCATGCGGCGGACCTCTTTGCATTGAACGATGCGGGCAACATCTACACCCGCATCGGCAACCCCACCACCGGGGTGCTGGAGGAGCGCATTGCCCTGCTGGAGGGCGGCATCGCAGCCGTGGCCACAGCCTCGGGCACCTCGGCCATCCTCTATGCGGTCATGAATCTGGCCAAGGTCGGTGACGAGATCATCTCGTCCAAGGCCATCTATGGCGGCACCCATCATCTCTTTGAGAGCATCCTGAAGGATTTCGGTATCACCGTGCATCTGGTTGACATCAATGATGCGGCCGCCGTTAAGGCCTGCATCAATGACAACACGCGCGCGGTCTTCACCGAGACCATCGGCAATCCGGTCAATCAGGTGGCTGATCTTGAGGCAATCGCCGAGATTGCCCACGGGGCCGGGGTGCCGCTGATCGTGGACAACACCGCAGCCACGCCCTATCTGGTGCGGCCGCTCGAGCACGGGGCCGACATCGTGGTGCACTCGCTGACCAAGTTTATCGGCGGCCACGGCGTCTCCATCGGCGGCATCGTGGTGGACGGCGGCCACTTTGACTGGAGCGCTTACAATCAGTTCAGTCAGCCGGACGACAGCTGGCACGGGATTGTCTTTGCCGAAAAGTTTGGCGCGGCGGCCTACATTGCGCGCCTCAGGACCGTGATCCTGCGCGACACCGGCGCCTGTCTTTCGCCCTTTAACGCCTTCACCATCCTGCTGGGGGTCGAGACCCTCAGCCTGCGCATGCAGCGCCACGTGGAGAATGCGGCAAGGGTGGCCGAGATCCTGGAGGCCAACGAGCAGGTGGCCTGGGTCAATTATCCGGGGCTGAAGTCGCACCGCGACTATGAGCTGGGCCAGAAGTATCTGCCAGCAGGGCAGGGAGCCATCATCTCTGTCGGTTTGAAGGGCGGCTATGAGGCGGCCAAGGTGGTGGTCAACTCGGTTGAGATTTTGAGCCATCTGGCCAACATCGGCGACGCCAAGTCGCTGATCATCCATCCGGCCTCCACCACCCACCAGCAGCTCTCGGATGAGGAGAAGCGCGCCGGCGGCATTGCGCCCGAGATGATCCGCATCTCGGTGGGCATCGAGGATATCGATGATATTCTGGCAGACTTGACGCAGGCCTTTGATAAGATCTAGATGTCAGTTGTAATTAAGCAGAACCACCGGATTATTGAAGAGTGGATACCGTGCGGCTCCCGGGTCCTGGACCTGGGCTGCGGTGACGGTGCCCTGCTCAAGCGCCTGATCGACAATAAGCATGTCAGTGGCGTGGGGGTCGAGATCGATGATGAGATGGTCATCAGCTGTCTGCAGAAGGGTCTCAGCGTCTATCAGGCCGATATTGAGAAGGAGCTCAGACGCTGGGATGCTGGCAGCTTCGACTATGTGATTCTGAATGCGACCCTGCAGTCGCTCTGCAATCCGCACAGCGTCATTCAGGAGATGCTGCGGGTTGGCTGTTGCGCCATCATTTCGGTGTCCAACTTCGGCTATCTGCGCAACCGTCTGGATGTCCTGCTGCACGGCCGTATGAGTCATCTGGCGCGCCGCGGCGCCGCCTGGAACGATACCGACAATCTGCGCTTTGTCTCACTCAAGGAGTTCTTCTCTTCCCTGAGCAGTAACGATGTGTTCATCGGTCAGGCCTGCTACTTCCTGCCCGGCGATCTGCCGTCTGCCCGACGGCTGCCCGGGGTCAATCTTTTGTGTAAAGAGGGCATTTTCCTGTTGGAGAGTAAAGATGGATGCAACTGTTGATACTAACATCTTGAACATCAAAGAGGGGTTCACCTTTGAATCGGGCCAGCAACTGCCCGGGATAAGCATCGCCTATGAAACCTACGGCCGGCTCAACGCCACGCGCAGTAACGCCATTCTGATCCAGCACGCCCTGTCGGGCAATGCCCATGCCGCCGGTTACAATCCGGGCGACAAGAAGCCCGGCTGGTGGGACTCCATGATCGGCCCGGGTCGTGCTTTCGATACGCAGCGCTACTTCATCATCTGCTCCAATGTGATCGGCGGCTGCAGCGGCTCCACCGGGCCGGCTTCCATCAACCCGCTGACCGGCAAGGAGTACGGCCTGGACTTTCCGGCCACCACCATCCGCGACATGGTCAGGGCCCAGATTATGCTGCTGGACCATCTCGGTATTGAGAAGGTTTTAAGCGTTGTGGGCGGCTCCATGGGCGGCATGCAGGCCCAGCAGTTTATCTGCGACTATTCCGGTCGGGCGGCCTCCTTCATCTGCATCGCCACCACCACCAAGCACTCGGCTCAGCAGATCGCCTTTAATGAGGTCGGCCGGCGGGCCATCATCGCCGATCCGCGCTGGAATGGCGGTGACTACTACAACCAGGTTGTGCCCGAGGGAGGGCTCTCGGTGGCGCGCATGATCGGCCACATCACCTATCTCTCGGAGCAGCGCATGCAGGAGAAGTTCGGCCGCAGCCGCAAGGACGCCCCCACCCGCGACCTCTTCAGGCCCTCTTTTGAGGTGCAGCACTATCTGGACCACCAGGGCCTCAAGTTTGTCAAGCGCTTCGACGCCAACACCTACCTTTATGTGACCCACGCCGTGGACAACTTTGACCTGCTGGACTCCGTGCGCAATGCCGGGGCCATCAACCTCAAGGGGCTGCGCGGCCTGGTGATCTCATTCAGCTCGGACTGGCTCTATCCGCCCGAGCAGGGCCGTGAGATCGTCAAGGTGCTCAGCGGGCTGAATGCCCAGGTCTCCTATGCCGAGATCGAGAGCGACCACGGCCATGACTCCTTCCTGACCGATATCGATGCCCAGAGCCGCATTGTGAGCGGATTCTTAGACTCCTTCGGCTGTTGAGGCTTCCCCGCGGTTGACGATGCGGTCGGCTGCCTTGAGGATCTTAAGCTCAACGTAAGGATAGCGTGAGGGGGAGTGGTGGTTGCCGATGATCTGGCAGGCCCGCTCGATCTTGTCCGGGGCAAAGTTAATCTGTTCGAGTAGTTGGCGGGCGATGGGCGGGCCGTAACGCTCCTGGGTCTGGCCGTCATTATAGCCCAGTTCGGCCTCGGAGGGCTTGATGCCCACGTCGTGCAGCAGGGCTGCTGCCAGCACCAGCTCGCGGTCGGCCTCATCATAATCAGTCATGATCTGCTCGGCATGGCGCATGACCTCCAGGGCGTGGTTGATGCGCCGCAGGTCGCTTTCAAAGAAGTCGTACAGTGTTTTTATGAGCCTGGCTTTGAGATAATTCATATTGATTAGCTTATCCCTCGAATTATTATACAACTATCAAATATTTCTTGTTATTGGTAATGATTATCACAGAAGGGGGCCGGAGTAAATATGCACAGAGTCTCTGATCATGGTCATTCAGCGGTCACCCGGGGGCGTACCCTGGATCATGCTGCGCTGGTCTATGATTTTGTTGAGCCGCTGGTGATGCTGGGGCATCAGGATGATCTGGACAGCTATCTGATTGAGCTCTTGAATCTGCAGCCCTCAGACCGGATCCTCGATATCGGTTGCGGCACCGGCCGCCTGACGGACCGCATCGGGGCCCGGCTGGCGGCGCCGGACCAGGCTGTCGGGATTGACGCTGCGGCCCAGATGATTGCGCAGGCCAGCCTCAAGCGCCAGCGCAGCAGTTACAAGGTGGCCGCGGCTGAAGAGCTGCCCTTTGCCGATGGCAGTTTCGACGGGGTGGTCTCAAGCCTCTTCTTTCACCATGTTGATCTGGATCTTAAGCAGAAGGCGCTGGCCGAGGCCTGGCGGGTTCTGAAGCCGGGCGGCCGTCTGGTCGTGGCTGACATGCACACCCCGACTAGTCTGTTGGGGGCGGCATTCTCATATCTGGCGCGCTGGCTCTTCATGCAGCCCGAGATCGGCGAGAATATCAGCGGCCTTCTGCCCGGCCTGATTGCCGAGGCCGGCTTTGCTGAGCCGCAGCTGCTTAGAACCTATCTGGGATATGTGGCGGTATTTGTATCTGTCAAGGAGGTGCAAGATGGAACTGGCGTTGAACCCTGAGCAGGCGGATGTGCAGCTGCTGGAAGAGCTGATGCAGGAGCTGCGTCAGGCGCTGGCCGATTACTGGCACCGGGCCGGGGCAATTCTGGCCGGCAGTGGGGTGGAAGTTGCCCCGGAGCCGCCCGGTTACTATGATCTGGAGCGTAACTTCTTCTCGATGCTTTTTCTCTACTCGTTCAGACGGGCCGGTTTGGACGCTGAACGGCGGATTCTCTATGCCACCGTCAATCAGTGTTTGCGGGGTATGGTGACCGGCTGCGACAATCTGCTTGACGATGAGTATAAGCAGACCCTGGATACGACGCTGCCCAGGGGGGGCACCAAATTCCGCTCGGTGCTGGATATTATGATTGCTGATAGGATTCTCTTTGAGCTCTTCAGCGATGCCGCCCAGAAGGGTTTGGTGACGCCGGCGGCGGTAGGCGTCGCCTGCGCCGAATCGTTGCGCGCCCTGATCAGGAGCGGCGCCCAGGAGGCCGGCGAGGAGCAGGGGGTCAATGGACGCCTGGAGCCTGAACTGGTGCTCAAACAGATCCATCACTACAAGACCGGGCTCCTGTTTCAGGCGCCCTGGGCCCTGCCGCTGCAAATCGAGCAGCTTGAGCATGAGGTCGCCGCTCTTATGCTGGATGCGCTCTATAGGATTGGCCTGGGCTGTCAGATCATGGATGACATGGTTGATTTGGCGGCCGATATCCGCGATTGCAGGCACAACTATCTGGCGTCGCTCATCGCGCATCACTCTGGTCCTGAGTATCGGGATCTGGTTGGAAGGTGCCGCGATCCGCATTTTGAAGTAGAGCTCAGCGACTATCCGGCTGCGCTGGCGGCGGCGTCGCGGCGGGCCGGAGATTTTCTGAGCGGGGGCCTGGGCGCCCTCTTTGACGACGGCTCCATGGTTAGGATGGCCCGGGAATTCATGGCCCGCCAGATCGGCGCCCAGAATTACGTCTAGCCGATGCGCAGCATCTTTCTGCTCAGGACGTCACTGCTCTTTCTGCTGCGTTCAGGACGTTCGGCGCTGACGCTGGCCCTGATGCTGGTCAGTGCCATCGCCGCCCTGATCTTTCTGGCTTCACTGGCCAACGGGGTCAATGACGCCATGGTGCGCAACTCGGTCGGGATCTTGTCCGGCCATATCACGGTTTTCAATCTGCCGGCCGGTTTTGATGAAGCAGGTCTGAAGCATCGGGATGTCAGGGGCGTGTTGCGGCGCGAACATTTCCGGGGAATTCTGTCGGTCGCTCAGAATATGGCCCTGGTAGATCTTGTGGCTGTTGATCCGGTGCAGGAGCAGCGCCACACCGCCCTCTGGCAGAAAAGCGTCGCCGGCTCCTATCCCCGGCCCGGTCAGAATGATATCTTTATAAGCCGGTTGTTGGCGGAGCAGCTGGGTGTGCGAGTCGGCGGGCAGCTCATGTTCCGGCCGGCGCTTGGGGCTGCCGCGCATGAACTGAGAGTCAGCGGTATCTATCATACGGGCATCGAGCGTATTGACCGGAGTCTCTGTTTTCTGCCGCTGGGAGTGCTGCCGCAGAGGGCGCAAGCCTGGGATGCGGCCATCTTTCTTGCTGCTGGCGCCTCTGAGGAGTCTGTCATGGCCGGGCTCCATATTCCGCCGGCTGCCAGCCTCAAGAGCTGGCAGGAGCTGATGCCCGACCTCAGCGAGCTGATCGAGCTCAACTACTACTCCATGCTGATCGTCATAATTCTGGTCTTCGGGGTTGTGTCAATCGGGGTCGGCTGCATCTTTGTGATCTTCATCCTCAAGCATATTCGGGAGTACGGCATCATGAAATCCATGGGTCTGATGCCCCAGGAGATAGCGGGGCTGGTCTACGCCGAGGTGCTGATAATGTGTTCGGGGGCCGCCGGCCTGGGCTGTCTGCTGGGTCTGCTGCTGGTGGCGCTCTTTGCCGGTCGGGGAATTGATCTCGGGGCCTACACCGCGCATAACCAGTATTTTGTGGTCTCCGGCGTGATCTATCCGCGGCTGAGCCTCTTTTCATTCGGTCTGCCGCCGCTGCTGGCGCTGATCTCCGGCCTGCTCTCAGCCAGCTGGCCCGCAATAATGCTGATGCGCTACCGCACGGCCGCCATATTGAGGAGCAGCTGATGCTCAAGGTTGAGGGTTTGAGTAAACACTACCTGTCTGGCCGCGGCCGGGTGCTGGCGCTTGATAATATTTCTGTCAGCCTGGAGGAGAGTGAGACGCTGGCCGTGGTTGGCAAATCGGGCTCCGGCAAGACAACTCTGCTCTACTGCGTCGGCGGGCTTGAAGCGCCGGATGCGGGCCGGGTGGTCTGCTGTGATGTTGCACTGCACTCCTTGGGGCCGCGCCGCCTGGCCAGATTTGTCAGAGCCAATCTGGGCTTTGTCTTTCAGAGCTCCAATCTGCTCTCATACCTGAGCGTCTATGACAACATCGCCTTTCCCATGCATCTTAACCGGGCAGCCGGACCTGATATCAGACTTCGGGTTGCCGAGCTGCTGGAGCGGGTCGGGCTGCCCTCGGCCGGCCCGGCCCGGCCGCATGAACTTTCCGGCGGCGAGCTGCAGCGGGTCGCCTTTGCCCGGGCCGTTGCCCACCGGCCCAAGCTGCTGATTGCCGATGAACCGACTGCAAGCCTTGATTCAGAAAATGCCCGGCAGCTGGTTGCACTGATGAGTGAGAGCGGGGCCGCTGAAAAACGCCTTACCCTGGTTGCCACCCATGATCTTGAGCTTACTAATATAGCTACATGCAGTCTGCATCTGAGAGATGGTCGGAGGGCGTGATGGATGGGTACAAGCGCTGGTTGATCGTTGTTCTGGTGGCCGTTTTCAGCAAGGCCTATCTGGGTTTTCACGGGCCCTCCGTGCAGCAGTATCCTGAAATCCATGCCGGCATGACGGAGGATGACCAGTGCCGTATCTGCCACCATCCGGACAATGCCGGCAAGGTTGATAAGGCGCCGGCCACCACGCACCCTGAGTTTAAGAACTGTCTTAAATGTCACAACGATCCACTTGAACAAAAAACGGATGCTAAGTAGTCTGTTAGAATAAAAGGAGGAAGTTATGTCTGAAATAATTGATGTGGTGGGCCGTGAAATTATCGACTCACGCGGTAATCCTACCGTCGAGGTGGATGTCTTCTTAAGTTCCTGTGATATGGGCCGGGCCTCAGTGCCGTCCGGCGCCTCAACCGGCATTCATGAGGCTGTTGAGCTGCGCGACGGTGATGCGCGCTACGGCGGCCAGGGCACCACCAAAGCCGTTGACAACGTCAACTCAATGGTGGCCGCGGCCCTGGTGGGTATGGACGCCACCGATCAGGAGGCTATCGATAATACCCTCTTGGAGCTGGACGGCACCGCCAACAAGTCGCGTCTGGGCGCCAACGCCACCACCGGCGTCTCCATAGCGGTCGCCCGTGCCGCGGCCAGCTTTGTGGGGCAGCCGTTCTACAACTATGTGGGCGGCGCCTTCGCCCGCGAGCTGCCCGTGCCAATGCTCAATATCCTGAATGGCGGCAAGCATGCCGACAACAATGTTGATATTCAGGAGTTCATGATCATGCCCATCGGCGCGCCGACCTTCAGTGAGGCCCTGCGCTACGCCGCCGAAACCTTCCACGCCCTGCGTTCGATCCTGGTCGGGAAGGGCTACAGCACCGGCATCGGCGACGAGGGCGGCTTCGCCCCCAACATGCAGTCCAACGCCGAACCCTTTGACCTGATCTGTCTGGCAATCGAGAAGGCCGGCTATAGGCCCGGCGAGGACATCGCGATCGCCATCGATGCTGCGGCCAGCTCCTTCTATCAGGACGGCAACTATGTTTTGGAGGCTGAGGGCAACATAACCAAGAGCGCCGAAGAGATGATTGCCTTCTACGAAGAGCTGGTCAGCAAGTACCCCATCATCTCCATTGAGGACGGTCTGGAGGAGGAGGACTGGGATGGCTGGAAGATCCTGACCGACCGGCTGGCCGGCAAGATCCAGATTGTGGGCGACGACCTCTTCGTGACCAACTCCCAGTTTCTGGAGAAGGGCATCGAGCAGGGTTGCGCCAACTCGGTCCTGATCAAGGTCAATCAGATCGGTACCCTGACCGAAACCTTCAAGACCATCGAGATGGCCAAACGCGCCGGTTACACCACCATCATGTCGCACCGCTCCGGCGAGACCGAAGATCCCTGGCTGGCCGACTGCGCCGTGGGCTTTGCCACCGGCCAGATCAAGACCGGCTCCACCGCCCGTTCCGAACGCATGGCCAAGTATAACCAGCTGCTGCGTATTGAGGATGAGCTGGGGGGCAAGGCGCTCTATCGGGGTCGGGAGACTTTTTATAATTTGAAGTAGTGTCAGCGAGCGTGGGAGTCTTTGGTCTGAAGGCTCCCACAGTTTAAATGATCTCAAGTATTCTAAAATTCCTCAAAGTCATCTGAATCAGATGATGGTGGTGGGGCGGAGACAGTTGGAGAGCTGATCTTAGGTTTGAGTTGCCGCTCTTTTGAGGCAGTCCGATCCTTAGAAACATTAAAACGGCTTACATTTTCAGCCAATCCGTTAGCTTCGATACTTAAGCTGTCTGAAACACTTGCCAGTTCTTCTACTGTAGATGCATTCCGCTGGATGGAAGAATCAATCTGTGTCGCGGCCCGGTTGAGTTCATCAACGCCATTTGCCTGCTCCGCAGAGGATGCGGCAATCTCGTCCATGGTTTGAGAGATGACTTCGATACGGCTGATGATATTCTGTAGAGACTCTCTTGATTTCTGAACCATGGCGTCGCCGGCATTAACCTTCCGGATTGTATCTTCAATTAGATTTTGGATCTCTTTTGATGCTTCAGCTGAACGTTGGGCCAGATTACGCACCTCCTCTGCTACTACGGCAAATCCCTTGCCGTGTTCTCCGGCACGGGCAGCCTCAACCGCTGCATTCAAGGCCAACAGATTGGTCTGGAATGCCACATCATTGACAGTTGTGGTAATGGCGCTAACTTTTTTTGAAGCTTCTGATATATCATTCATGGCATTTACCAATTGTCCCGAGATATCACCACCCTCCTTGGCCAGGTCAACCATTTCTCGTGATTGGTTTGAACCGTGAGTGGCATTTTCGGCATTCTGTTTAATTGCAGAGGTCATCTCTTCAATTGTGGCGGCAACCTCTTCAATGGCGGAAGCCTGTTCTTGGGTCGCTTGGGAGAGACCCTGGGATCCGCTGGAGACTTCATCTGTGGCGGCATTTACCTGTGTGGCAGTCGCTTTAATGCTGCTTATTATATTATCCAGGTTGGCTACAAAATTATTGAACCATCCCGATAGTTTGCCTATCTCATCCTGACTGTGGATGGGTAGGCGCATGGTCAGGTCGCCATCGCCCTGGGCAATGTTCTCAAGCCCAGTTGAAACTTGGTTTACTGGTTTAATGATTACTCGGTGAAGCAGGTAGAAGATTGCCGCATTCAGGAATAGTACGCCCAAGATTGTCAAGACGAGTGCCAGTATCAGAGCATTGTATGCCTCAGAAAGAACTTTCGATTTTGGTATAGCTACACAGAAGGACCATGGGGAAGCTGTGCGGCCGATGGTGACGGGGGCAAAGGTCATAAAATAAATCTGGTCGTCAACTAAAGATTTGCGCTCGGCCTGGTAGAGTCGGCCCTGACTGATTGCGTTTATAATTGTCTCGCGCTCATCGGACGGGAGATATTGCGCCAGGTTTTTACCGAGCAGCTCATGGTTGGGATGAGTTACCAATGTTCCGTCATTGGCTATTAAAAAACCGTAACCGGTTTCATATGGTTTGACTGTTGCGGCGACTGCAGTTAAGTCGTCCAGTATTAAATCAATACCAACTGCGCCGATAAACTGGCCTTTGCTCATGATTGGGGCCGCAACACTTGTCATCATCACCGGAGGATCAACTTCGGTTTCAACATATGGATTGATGATCTCCTCAATTTGCGATTTTTTGACGTTCTGATAATAATCTCCTGTACCATAGTTGTTGCAAGTAGCTGACATGATGTTGCCATTCTCTTTATAGAAATATGGATAGTAAATGCCGGTGTCGTCATGGCTGTCGTTATGGTTGATGAATTCGGAATCACGCCCGTCGAACTGGTTGGGCTCAAATGCTGCCCAGATGCCATAGAAGAGATCGTTGCTTTTTAGTAATCTGTTCAGTTGGGCATCAAAGAAATCACGATTTATTTCATTTTTATAATCTTGGCTGGCTTCAAAAATCTTTGCCATGGAACGTGACACATCCATGGCCTCTGTAATGTTTTTATTGATTAGATATCCATAACGGTAGCTGAGCTCCTTTGAAAGTTCGACGGCATCTTTTTGAGATATGTTGTACATGCGTGAAGCGATCATTCCAAGAATTATGGCGATGGTTGCGATAACAATGATGCCAGCTGGAATCATGATCTTCAGGCTGAGACCTTTTCTGTTTATCATAGTGCCCTCCTAGGTGACAGTGAGAGTAATGAGGTAATTAAATAAGCCGCTGGTGACGTAACGCAAGGAATTTGCGTGTCGTGCGGCGGGGTGATCTTTTTGTTTGCTGAAGTTCAAGCCGATGTTATGCTGGCCCTATGAAATATGACGCGATCATCTTTGACATGGACGGCCTGCTGCTGGACTCCGAGCGTATCGGCTATGAGACCTTTCTGGTGGCCTGCCGCCAATTTGAGATAGTCATCCCCAATGAAGTCTATTTTCAGTGCATCGGCACCAACTTTCCCACCACCCGTAAGATTCTGGGCGCTGGCACTGAAGCCGGTTTTCCGCTGGAGCGTTTTCTTGAGTTCTGGATGGCGCGCTATGCCGAGGAGACCTTTGACAAGCCGGTGCCCCTGAAAGCGGGAGTGCTTGAGCTACTGGATCAGACCAGAGATATTCCTAAAGCCGTGGCGACCTCCACCGTGCATGCCAAGGCGCAGCAGAAACTTGAGAATGCCGGCATCATTCAATATTTCAGGCTGATTGTGGGCGGCGACCAGGTCGGCAACAGCAAACCCCATCCCGAGATCTACATGCAGGCCGCCGAGCGGCTGGGGGTTGATTGCGGTAGCTGTCTGGCGCTGGAGGACTCCGACAACGGGGTGCGTTCGGCGCATGCCGCGGGCATGCAGGTCATTCAGGTGCCGGATCAGGTTGCGCCGTCCTCTGACGTCATGCGTCTCGGCCACCGGGTCTGTCTGTCGTTGCTGGAGGTCGGAGAGGTTATCCTTGCCTGATGGTTACATTTAAGAAGATCGATCCTCATCCGCAGCTTAGACCCTACGTCAGCACCTACTGGCATTTAAGCTCAGCTGGAGCTGATCTGCCGCCCTGCTGTAACCGGGTGCTGCCCGACGGGTTCACCGACATCATTATCAATCTGGGTGATCCCTTCATTCAGGCAAACGATCCGGCCTTCATCGCCGGCATTATGCGCCGCCCGCTTGTGGTCGGGCTCAAGGGACGGCTCGATCTGCTGGGGATCAGCTTCAGGCCGGGCATGGCCGGGATCTTTCTTGACCTGCCGATCTCTGAGCTGGCCGACCGGCGCGTCGGTCTCGGCGAGGTCTGGAACTGCCGGAAGTTTGAAGATGGCCTGCGGGAGTGTGACGGCCCGGCTGAGCGCATCGCCTGGCTGGACAGTTACCTGCTCGGCCTGCGCGTTGGCGAGACAGATCGTGCGGTGGCCTGGAGCGTTGATCAGATCTACAGGCGGGAAGGGCAGCTGGCCATGCCGGAGCTGGCCCATTGTGCCAATCTTTCAAACCGGCAGCTGGAGCGGCGCTTTCAAAGAGAGGTCGGTCTGAGCCCCAAGGAGCTGGCGCGGCTGGTCAGGTTCCGCAGGGCCCTCAGACTGCTGCCTGACCAGGATAGCCGCCTGAGTTCAATTGCCTATGATTGCGGCTACAGCGATCAGGCTCACTTCACGCGGGAGTTTAAGGCCTATACCGGCCTTACGCCGGGCAGCTGTCTGCATAAAGAGATCAGCAGTGTCGTATTTTTTCAAGACTGAGGCATGCAGACCGGGTAGTTCTTAGGAAAAAAGGAGCACACTATGCAGATAAATTTTATTTCACCGGCGGTGCTGGTCAGGGATGTCGAGCGTTCACGGCAGTTCTATGAAGAGGTTTTGGGGCAGACAGTTGAGATGGACAATGGTGAGCATGTGGCCTTTGTCGGCGGCTTCTCTATCTGGCAGGGTGAGCATGCCTATGGGATGATTTTTGGCGCTGACCAGCACTATGCATCTGGCGGTGCGAAGGAGTTTGAACTCTACTTTGAAACCGAAGAGCTGGAGCAGGCCTGGCAGAATAGCGCGGCGGCCGGTGTCGAGACGATCCATCCCATCCATGAGCATCCCTGGGGCCAGCGCGGTTTCAGGCTCTATGATCCGGACGGTCACATGGTTGAGATCGCCGAACCGCTGAGCTGCGTCGTGAAACGTTTTCTCGCTGAGGGGTTAACCATTGCGGAGATTGCCCAGCGGACTTCTATTCCTGAACCGATGGTTGAGGCTATGGCTTAAGCCGCAAAGATGCGGCCGCGGAAGAGAAAAAAGACCGCTCCCAGCAGGCAGAGGCCGGCCCAGAGGTAGTCGAGGGTGATCTTCTCCTTGAGGTAGAAACAGGAAAAGGGGATGAAGATGGTCAGGGTGATCACCTCCTGGATGATCTTGAGCTGACCGACACTCATGACACTGTGGCCGATGCGGTTGGCCGGCACCTGCAGCAGGTACTCGAAGAGGGCGATACCCCAGCTCAAGATGGCGGCCAGAATCCAAGGCCGGTGGCTCAGGTTTTTCAGGTGTCCGTACCAGGCGAAGGTCATGAAGATGTTGCTGCAGCACAGCAGGCCGATTGTCAGGATGTATCTGTTCATATTCACTCGCTAATATGGCGTGACCGTGGTCCGGTCGCGCCATATCTAGCTCAGAATGATGTGCCTGTCTGTAAAAATCGTTCGTCTATTTCAGATATTTATCCACAATCTGCTGATACTGGCCGCTGGCCTTGATCTCGTCCAGCGCCTTCTGCAGCTGGGCGATCAGGGCACTGTCGGCATCTTTGTTGAAGGCGTAGTATAGTTCCCCCTCTTTGAGCACGTAGACCGTTTCATAGTCGGCCGGATTGAGGTTGTTGTTCTTGACTTCCCACTTGACCACGTTCTCCTCGTAGGCCAGCAGATCGATCCGTTTAATGTCCAGTTTCTGGATCGATTTGATGATTGCGTTTTTGCCGCCCAGGGGCTGCAGACTCTGCTTGAGGCCCGCATCCTTCAGCAGCTGCTGGCCCACATCATCGATGACCACGCCAACTTTGTACTGCTTGACATCGTTGAGCGAGTCGATCTTGATGTTGCTGTCCTTGCGGGCGGTGAGGGCCACGGTTGTGGGTGCGATGGGCCCGACCCACTTGAACTTATCTTCGCGCTCGGCGGTGCGGGTGCAGGCAAAGATGCAGGCGTCGGCATTGTGCAGGGCGGCCTGGTAGCCGCGGGCCCAGGGCCATAGCTGAATGTCCGCCCTGGTCTGGGATGAGTTGATTTTGGCCAGCATTGCCACGAGCAGGTCCACTGAGATGCCCTGCAGCTGGCCGTCCTGTTCAAAGTTGAAGGGCGGGTAGATTTCGGTGGCAAATTTGATATCGTCGGCACTCTGGGCTGTTAGCGTGATTGGCAATGCAAGGCAAATCAGCAGTGTGGCGGTCAGCAGCTTGATTTTTGTAAATTTCATGACAATCCTCCTATAGTTACGTTTGGGGAAATAATAATGGCCGGATTGTGAAAGACAAACGGTCAGAAAGGAGTTTGCATGTCCCAGCGCGAACATTTTGGCAGCCGTATCGGCTTCATTCTGGCGGCTGTCGGCTCGGCCGTCGGTCTCGGCAATATCTGGCGCTTTCCCTTTGTAGCCGGTGAAAATGGCGGCGGAGCCTTTGTCGTGATCTACTTTTCACTGGTCCTGCTGATCGGTCTGCCGGTCATGCTGACCGAGCTGCTGATCGGGCGTCACACCCAGCGCAGCGCGGTGGGCGCTCTGGAGCGCCTGGGCGGCCCGGCCTGGAAGCCGCTGGGCTTGAGCGGTGTGGTGGGGGGCTTCATCCTGCTGAGCTTCTATGGCGCCATCGGCGGCATCACTCTGCGCTACACCATCATGGCGCTGCTGGGCAGGCTGCATATGGATGCGGCCGCGGCCGGCCAGGCCTTTGAGCTCTTTACCAGGTCACCGCTGCAGCTGGTTTTATATCAGCTGCTCTTCATGGCGGCCACGGTACTGATCGTTTCGCGCGGCATCGGCCAGGGCATCGAGCGTTTCTGCAAGGTCTCCATGCCGCTGCTCTTTGTGCTGCTGCTGATGCTGGTGCTGCGCTCGGTGACTCTGCCGGGCGCCGGCGCGGGCCTGAGTTTCTATCTCCAGCCGGATTTTGCCAGCGTCAGCTGGAACACGGTGCTGGCCGCCTTGAGCCAGGCCTTCTTCTCCCTGAGCCTAGGCATCGGTGCGGTGCTGGTCTACGGCAGCTATCTGGACCGTCAGACGCCCCTGGCCGGCTCGGCGCTGCAGATCGGTGTTCTGGACACCCTGGTGGCCTTTGTGGCTGGCCTGGTGATCTTTCCGGCCGTCTTTGCCTTCGGCTTTGAGCCGGGCGCCGGTCCGGGCCTGACCTTCGTGACCCTGCCGGCGGTCTTCAGCCAGATGCCGCTGGGCGGGCTCTTTGCCGTGCTCTTCTTCGGCCTGCTGGCCATCGCCTCGCTGACCTCCTCGGTCAACATGTTGGAGATTGTCTGCGCATACTTTGTAGATGAGCGGGCCTGGTCCCGGCGCCGGGCCGCCCTCATTCTGGGCTGCGGCATCTTTCTGCTGGGCGTGCCCTCGGCCATCTCCCTGGGCGGGGAGTTGAGTATTGCCGGCCGCTCCTTTATGGACTGCATGGACTTCATCGTTTCCAGCCTGATCATGCCGCTGGGCGGTATGAGCTATGCCCTGTTTGCCGGCTGGCGTCTTAAGGAGATCGGCCGCAGCGAGCTGGGGCTCAGCCGGCCGCTCTTTACGCTCTGGCTCTGGGTCTGCCGTATCGTGGCGCCCATCGCCATCTTCCTGATCTTCATCAACGGTCTGAAGTGGTAAGCTGTTTTTCGAAACGCTTGAGGCGCAGCGAGTTGCCCACCACGGTCAGGGATGAGAGCCACATGGCGATGCTGGCCCATTCCGGGCGCAGGGTCGGGCCGCCAAACGGGTAGAGGATGCCGGCGGCGACCGGGATCATCAGCAGGTTGTAGAAAAAGGCCCAGAAAAAGTTCTGCTTGATGGTTCTGAGGGTCTGGCGGCCCAGGCGGATGGAGCTCTCAACGTCCAGCAGGCTGTTGTTGACCAGGATCACATCGCCGGTCTCCTTGGCCACGTCGGTGCCCGAGCCGATGGCGATGCCTATGTCGGCCTGGGCCAGGGCCGGGGCGTCATTGATGCCGTCGCCGGCCATGCCCACGTTGTAGCCCTGAGCCTGCCACTCCCTGACGGCCATGATCTTCTCCTCGGGCAGCACCTCGGCCTTGACCTCGTCGATACCGACCTCGTCGGCCACGCTGCGGGCGGATTTGTAGTTGTCGCCTGAGATCATGGCAGTTTTGATTCCAAGCACCTTAAGCCTGCCGATGGCCTCGTGCGAGTCGCTCTTGATCTTGTCGGCCAGGCTGATGATGCCGATGTGCCGGTCGCCACGGGCCAGGTGAATGATGGTCTGGCCCTTTTCGGCAAGTTCATGGGCCTTCGTAATCAGCTCGTCGGAGGGCGTCAGGTTGTCCTGGATCAGCTTGAGGCTGCCGGCCAGGATGATCTGACCGTTTACCTCGACGCGGGTACCGTGACCGCCGATCTCCTCGGCCCTGTCAATGGGCTGCGGATTGACGCCTCGGCCTCTGGCGTAGGCCATTACGGCTTCAGCCAGGGGGTGCGATGAGTTGGCTTCGGCCGTGGCGGCAATCTGCAGCAGATCTTTATCGTCCGGATATAATCCGGTCACGGCCGGCTTACCCTCGGTGATGGTGCCGGTCTTGTCGAAGAGGACCATGTTGAGTTTTGAGATGTTCTCCAGCACCGAGGCGCGCTTGAAGAGGATGCCGCGTCTCAGGCCCACGCCGCTGCCGACCATGATGGCCGTGGGCGTCGCCAGCCCCAGGGCGCAGGGACAGGCGATCACCAGCACAGCAATCATCAGCTGGAAGGCGAAGAGGAAGCGCGAGCTGCCCTCGGGCGGCGTGAAGTCAAAGACCAGGAACCAGCCCAGGAAGGTCAGCAGCGCCGCCAGAACCACCATGGGCACGAAGTAGTTGGAGATCCGGTCGGCCAGGCGCTGGATAGGGGCCTTGTCGGCCTGGGCGTCCTCCACCATCTTGATGATGTGGGCCAGCATGCTGTCCTTGCCAACCTTGGTGGCCTCAATGGTGATCAGGCCGCTTCTGTTGATGGTGGCGCCGGTGACAGGGTCACCGGGCTCTTTGTCGGCCGGGATGGGTTCGCCGGTCAGCATGGATTCATCGATGCTGCTGCTGCCGCTGATGATTTTGCCGTCCACCGGGATCTGCTCGCCCGGGCGCACCAGCAGCCTGTCGCCGACCTTTACCAGCGAGGCCTGGATCATCTCCTCCCGGCCGTCACGCACGATGCGGGCGTGATCGGCCTGCAGCGAGATCAGACTCTTGAGCGCCATGCCGGTGCGCCCCTTGGCGCGGGCCTCCAGCAGCTTGCCCAGCAGGATGAAGGTGATCAGCATGGCCGAGCTGTCAAAGAAGAGGGTGGTCGCAGGTCCCAGGAAGAAGAGGGCGAAGAGGCTGTAGAAGTAGGCCGCCGAGATGCCCATGGAGATCAGCACGTCCATGTTGGCCGAGCGCCCCTTGAGCGAGTGGTAGGCGCCGCGGTAGAAGGCGCGCCCCGGGAAGAACTGCACCAGGGTGGCGATTAGGCAGATCAGGTAGGTTGTGTTCATGCCCCATGGCATGCTGTGCATCAGGATCATCAGCGGCAGTGTCAGGACGAGGGCGCTCAGGAAGCGCCGCTGTTCGGGGAAAACCTCTGGTTCAGCCTCTGCGGGGATTGGTTTGTAGCCGGCATCTCTGACAGCATCAAGGATCTGGGCCGGGGTTGTCTGCTGCTCATCATACTCGACGAAGCCCCTCTCCATTGAGAAGTTGATGGCGACCTTGGTTAGGCCGGGAACCTTATCGAGGGCCTTCTCGATATTCAGGGCGCAGTTGGCGCACGACATGCCCTCAATGTTGAAGGCCAGCTTGGCTTGACCGGTCAGCGGTTCGGCCGTATAGCCGGCCGCCTTGACCATTGCGACGATCTCCTGGGGGTCAAGTGACTCATCATGTCTGACGTTCAGCCGTTCAATGGCAAAGTTGACCGTGGCCTCCTGAATGCCGGGCCTCTCGCTGAGGGCCTTTTCGATGTTCAGGGCGCAGTTGGCGCAGGACATGCCCTGGATGGCAAACGAACTCTGCTGGAATTTTTCCGTCATGGTCTCTCCATTCAATTAATTATATAGGCCTAAGCATATCCTATTGCAATATACTACAAAAGTGATAGTTTTACACTCATGCAGATTCGAGAACTGTTGGAACAGGTTGAGCTCTTCAGGGGCATGGGCAGCCGGGCGCTGGAACGGCTGCAGCAGACTGGGCGGCTGGGCGAGCACCGCAGTGGCGAAATTCTTTTTCTGGAGGGCAGTGACGGCGAGGCCTTCTATCTGCTGCTGGAGGGCACGGTCAGGGTCTTCAAGACTGCGCCTGACGGCCAGGAGCTGACTGTGCGTTTGGTTCAGCCCGGTGATATCTTCGGTGAGGTGATCCTCTTCGAGGACCGCACCTATCCGGTCAGCGCCGTTGTCATGCAGAACTGCCGGGTGCTGGCCATTGCTCGGCGTTCCTTCCTTGATCTGCTGGATGAGCGGGATGTGCGCGACGCCCTCTTCGGTAATATCATGCGCAAGCAGCGCTACCTGGCCAACCGCATTCTCTACCTGACCTCCTACGATGTGGAGGAGCGTTTCTTCCGTTTTCTGCTCGAACAGTGGGGGCGGCAGGACTCTTATGAGATCGAGATGAGCAAGAAGGATCTGGCCGGCGCCATCGGCACCATTCCCGAGACCTTCTCCAGGCTGATCAAGCGGCTCAGAAAGCAGGAGATCATCCGCTGGGAGGGGCGCCGGCTGGAAGTCAGTCCCGCTTACTGGGACTTGCTGGAGTATGATGATGAGTAGAATCCTGAAGGTCTGTACCAGCTCCACCAAGGGCGTGCAGAAGCGGCCGGTTGAGAGTGTGAATGTGTTGCAGGATTTCGGCATCGAGGGCGACGCCCATGCCGGGGAGTGGCACCGCCAGGTTAGCTTGCTGGCCGATGAGAGTGCCGAGAAGGTGCGGCAGGCCGGCGCCCTCGTCGGGCCCGGTGATTTCGGTGAGAATCTGCTGACCGAGGGCATCGATCTGACCGGCCTGAAGGTCGGCCAGCAGCTCAAGGTCGGCGCTGAGGTGCTGCTGGAGGTGACCCAGATCGGCAAGGAGTGCCACACCAGATGCGCCATCTACTATGCGGCCGGCACCTGCGTCATGCCCTCGGAGGGAATCTTCTGCCGTGTCTTGCGGGGCGGCGTTGTGCGGCCGGGAGACGCGCTGCAAACTCTGGCAGCTTGTTTTTTCTAGCTGCCCTCCTAATTAACTAAGCAGACAATCTTTTGGGGTGGCCCTTGAAGGATGAACTGCTTACTATCATTCAGACGCCGGTGCTGCGCAACCTGCTGTTGGGTTGCCTGGTATTTGCCGTCATCCTGCCGGTCTACGGCGGCATCTTCGTTATCCCCTCCTTTAACCGGGAGCTGGTCAGGAGTTCTGCCGATGACCTGAGGCAGACCGCCGATCATATCGTCTGGATGATCTACCGCGAGTCGCTGCAGTTTGCTGATCCGCAGCCGGACCAGCGCCGCATGCTGGGCGATTGGCGGGAAAGTTTTCAACTCTATCATCTGAAGCTTTTTTCGGCCCAGGGCCGGGTGGTCTATTCTGACAAAGCGGGTGATCTGACCCATCTGGCTGATGAACCAGAGATCCTGGCCGCCCTGCTGGACGGCCACAGTCCCGAGCGCAATCTGGTCGCTGCTGACGGGGATGTGAAGAAAAATCTGGTGGAGCTCTATGTGCCGCTCTACCGGGAGGGACAGTTCGCGGGCGTCTTGGGGGTCACCCAGGATATCACTCTGCTGGTGAGCAATCAGCGCTTGCTGCTGGCCAGGGCCTCGGCCCTGCTGGTGACCATCACGCTCGGTCTGCTGCTGGTGATCGCAGGGGCGCTGATCAAGGCCGGCCGCTCCATGATCAACACATCTTTGGCGACCGGCAATCTTGAGCACAGCCGGGATGAGCTGGCCCGCCAGGTTAAGGAGCGCACTAAGGAGATCAGGGTCACCCAGCAGAGCTCCATTGAGGCGCTGGCCCAGTTGGCGGAGTATTTTGACGTTGACACCGGCCAGCATCTTGATCGCATCCAACGCTATGTGCGGCTGTTGACCCTGTCGTTGGGCAACAAGTCCGGCTACTTGCAGAACAGGCCCGGTTACTGCGATGAGATCGTTCTGGCCGCTGTGCTGCACGATGTGGGCAAGACCGCCATCGCCCGTGAAATTTTGATCAAGCCGGGACCGCTGACTGATGATGAGTTCAATGAGATGAAGATGCACACCATTATTGGTGGCGAGGTGTTGGGCAAGGCCAATGATATCTTCGTTAAAACATTTGCCAAAGACAGCTATCTGGCGCTGGCAAGTGATATCGCCCTCTATCATCATGAACGCTGGGACGGCAACGGCTATCCGCGGGGCTTGAGTGGGGAGGAGATCCCGCTTTCGGCCCGCATCGTGGCTGTGGCCGATGTCTATGATGCTCTGCGCAGCCGGCGGCCTTACAAGGAGGCTTGGACTCATATGGCGGCCATCAATGAGATCTTTGAACTCAGGGGGCATCAGTTTGACCCGGACATTATTGATGCTTTTGTGCAGTGTATTGATGAGTATGAGATCATTTCCAATGAGACGTCTGCTGGTTGAGCAGGTGTTGCGCATGCGTCTGAGAGACTTATTTTAAGTGATGGTATGAGAAACATTGGACGACCCCAGCTGAAACTGATTAAGGGCGGTCTTGATTGCCGCACCTCTTTGGAAAATCTGCAGATTGTTGCCGCTCCCCAGGAGAGTTCGCCGTTCAGGGTCGACGCCTTGGCCCGGGAGGAGGACACCTTTCTGGTGCTGGGCGGCGATGCCGATCTGAGTGAACCTCGTGATCATCCCCTTAGGATCTATAACGAGGCCTACGGACTCTGCCCGGTGGAACCGGGTACGGTGCTGGCCAGAGGGCAGAATCCCCTGATGCTGCTGGCCATTGTGCATGATCTGGACCGCGAGCCGACCTGGCGCGAGGAGTGGGTTCAGCTGGCCCTTGAACATATCATGGAGGAGGTGCGCAGCCGCGAGCTGCGCAGCCTCGGCCTGCCACTGCTGGGGACGCGCTATGGCGATATGGCGACCGGCCGCTTCCTGGCGATCCTCAGACGGCTGCTGCTCAAGGATGCGCCGGAGTGTCTCAGGAGTCTGTGGCTGGTGGTGCCGCCCGGTCACAGCCGCGAAGTCATCGATATGTTCGACTCAACCGTGATCTAGGCCAAGGCCCCGGCGCAGGACGATCCGGCCCCGGCCGTGCAGCCCAGGCAGTGCTCGGCGCACTGGACCGTGCGGTTTCTTAGGTAGCTGTAGTCAAACTTTTCGATCCGGTCAGGGGCTCCGTGGTTGACCGGTATGCCGAGGGCCAGGTTGAAATCGCAGTCATAGAGGGCGCCGTCCCAGTCCACGCAGACCTGATGCCGGCACATGAGTCCGTCGAGAGTGCGTACATTGAAGGCGTCTTCAAGTGTGTGGATGTAGTTGTCCAGCTCGCCGTCGCGGCTGAGGTGCTCCTTGAAACGGCCGATCGGCATGTTGGTGATTGTCAGCAGGCTGGAGAAGCGGATGTTGAAGTGCTGCTTGAGTTCTGTGCGGTAGGCCTCTTCCAGCTCGATTTGCGGTCCCGGCAGGAAAGGGCCGCCGGGATTGTAGACCAGGTTGAGCTGCAGCTGGTCGCCGTAGCCCAGTTCGTTGAGTCGTTGAATGGCCCTGATGCTGCGCTGGTAGACGCCGTGGCCGCGCATGGCGTCGACATTCTCCTCCTGGTAGCATGGCATGGAGCCCACCAGCCGGCAGTTATGCCGGCGGTAGAATGCCGGCAGGGCCTGATATCTGGGCTCACTCAGGATGGCCAGATTGGTGCGCACCTGGATGGCGATTTCCTCGGGCGCTGAGCTGGCCGATGAGCCATTCGAGGTCCGGATGGCATTCGGGCGCGCCGCCGGTAATGTCCACCTGACTGAATTGGTCGGCAATGGCGACCACCTGTTGCATGACCTTGCGGCTCATCTGCTCGCTGCGCTGCGGCGAACAGTCCAGGTGGCAGTGTTCGCACCTGAGGTTGCAGTTGCGGCCCAGATTGACCTGCAGGGTTTTAAGATCCTCGCACGGCAGGCCTTCAGGGTAGATGGGAGCGATCTTGGCCATGAAGCTGTCCATCACGTCCTCCTTGTAAATTAGCACCTTAGCGTTAATTTAATTACTGTCTGGCGCAAGGCAATAGGAGGGTGGGGGTCTTGACCGAGCAGAAAGCTTACCGTTGGAAGCCGCTCATCTTGGTGGGTGTGGTGCTGCTCCTGATGGCGGCGGCCAAATACTTCGGCCTGGGTGACCGTCTGGCGGAACTCAAGGACTGGATCGCGTCACTGGGGGGCTGGGGGCCCCTGGTCTTCATTCTGATCTACATTCTGGCCACGCTGGCCGCCGTGCCCGGTCTTGCGCTGACGATTGTGGCCGGGGCGGTTTTCGGCGTGTTCTGGGGCACCATCTGGGTCAGCATCGCCTCAACTGCCGGCGCAGGCCTGGCCTTCCTGCTGGCGCGCTACTTTGCCCGAGAGGCGGTTGTGGGCTGGCTGGGCAGCAACGAGCAGTTTAGGAAGCTGGACGATCTGACCAACAGGCACGGGGGCATTATGGTGGCCATCACGCGCCTGGTGCCGGTTTTCCCATTTAATGTCCTGAATTACGGCTTCGGCCTGACTGCGGTAAATTTCTGGACCTATCTGGGATTCTCCTGGCTCTGCATGCTGCCGGGCACGCTGCTCTATGTGGCCGGCGCCGATCTGGCCTTTACCGGTTTTGCGGGCGGGCGCATTTCGCCGGGGCTGATCGGTGTGGTGCTGCTGGCAATCCTGCTGCTGTTCGGGCTGGTGCGGGTTGCGCGTTCAAAACTGAAGGAGGAAGCATGAGTCCGATGCCTAATGATCGCTACAATGCGAAGTTGATGAGCAATGTCAGTCCGCACGCCTGGCGCAATCCCAAACCGGCCAGGTTCTACAACCTGGTGGTGATCGGTGCCGGCACGGCCGGGCTGGTGTCGGCGGCGGCTGCGGCCGGCCTGGGGGCCCGGGTGGCCCTGATTGAACGCCACATGCTGGGCGGCGACTGCCTGAATGTGGGCTGCGTACCTTCCAAGGCCCTGATCAGCTCGGCCAGGGCCGCCCGTCAGTTGCAGCAGATGCGGGATTACGGTCTGACGGCCAGGGGTGAGGTGGATTTTGGCAAGGTCATGGAGCGCCTCAGGCGGCTGCGCTCGGAGATCAGTTCGCATGATGCGGTTGGGCGTTTCAGCGGGGAGCTGGGCATCGATGTCTTCCTGGGCGAGGGCGCCTTTGAGGATCCCGGGACAGTTGTGGTGGATGGTCAGCGCCTGCGTTACAGGCGCGCCGTGATCGCCACGGGTGCCCGGCCGCAAGTGCCGGCCATTGAAGGTCTTGCCGCGGCGGGCTTCAGGACCAATGAGACCATCTTCGATCTGACCGAGCGTCCCGCCCGGCTGCTGGTGATTGGCGGCGGGCCCCTCGGCTGTGAACTGGCCCAGGCCTTTGCCCGGCTCGGCTCAAAGGTGACCATCGTGCAGTCCCATGCGCAGTTTCTGCCGCGCGAAGACCCGCAGGCCGCCTCCATCCTGGCCGAGGCTCTCAGCCGTGACGGGGTTGAGATGCTCTTCAGCTGTCAGACCCGCAGCGTCAGGCGCAGTGAGCAGGGCAAGCTGGTCAGCGTGCAGCATGATGGCCAGGAGAGGGTCGTCGCCGTGGATGAGATTCTGGTTGCTGCCGGCCGGCGTCCCAATCTTGAGGGTCTTAATCTTGAAGCCGCCGGCGTCCTTTATGATCAGCACGGTGTCAAGGTTGACGATTTTCTGCGCACGGCCAACAAGCGGGTCTACGCTGCCGGTGACATCTGTCTGCCCTACAAGTTCACCCATACAGCCGATGAAGCGGCGCGCATCGTGATTGCCAATGCGCTCTTCGGCGCCCGGCGGCGCGTCAGCCGTCTGACTGTCCCCTGGTGCACCTATACCGATCCCGAGGTTGCGCATGTGGGCCTCTATGCGCATGAGGCCCGCACGCGCGGCATAGATATCGAGACGATCAGGGTGGAGATGGCGGATGTGGATCGGGCTGTGCTGGACGGTGAACCGACAGGTTTTGTAAAGGTAATTGTAAAAAAAGGCAGTGACAGGATTCTGGGAGCCACCATTGTGGCGCCCCAGGCCGGTAAGCTGATCTCGGAGCTGAGCCTGGCCATGGTGGGCGGGCTGGGCCTTAAAACCATCGCGAATGTCATCCACCCCTATCCGACCCAGGCTGAATCCGTGCGCAAGGTGGCTGACAGTTTTAACCGCAAACGCCTGACCCCGCGGGTGCAGGTGGTATTGAAAAATTATTTCAGACTACTACGCATATGAGACGCATAATCATCTTTACCCGTTACCCGGAGCCGGGACGCACCAAAACCCGGCTGGTCGACCGGCTGGGCGAGATCGGCGCGGCCGAGCTGCAGCGGCGCATGACGCTCTACACCATGCGGGTGGCCTCCCAGGTCTGCGAGGTGGAGTGCCGTTTCACGGGCAGCACCCCCCAGAAGATGCGCGACACTTTCCATTACAACTTGCACTACCGGCCTCAGGGCTGCGGCGATCTGGGCGAGCGCATGCAGCGGGCTCTGGGGGATGCCCTGAGCGAGGGGTGTGAAGAGGTTCTCATGATCGGCAGCGACGCCCCCCAGCTGACCGCCGATATCCTTAATGAGGCCTTCATGAAGCTGGCGGCGGCCGACTGTGTCATCGGTCCGGCCGCGGACGGCGGTTACTATCTGATCGGCCTGAGGTCCATGCATGCGGAGCTGTTCAGGGGTATTAAGTGGGGTGACTCCTCGGTCTATAAGCGCACCCTTGAACACTGCCTCAAGGCCGGTCTGCGGGTGGCGCGCCTGAAAATCATGGATGATGTCGACCGGCCTGCGGATCTGCATCTCTGGCAGGAACGCAGGTTTATGAGCGTTATTATCCCGGCCCTCAACGAGGCCGAAAACATCAAGGCCGCCATTGAGGCGGCCCGGGCTGAGGCCTGCGAGGTGCTGGTGGTTGACGGCGGCAGCACGGACAGCACCTGCCAGCTGGCGCTCGACAGCGGGGCCCGCCTGATCCATGCCCACCGCGGTCGCGCGCAGCAGCTGAATGCCGGCGCCGAGGCCAGCGGCGGCGAGATTCTGCTCTTCGTGCATGCCGATTCGATCCTGCCTGAAGATTTTGCCTCCCTGGTGCGTCACACGCTGGAGTTCAGGGAGTGGGGCGCCTTTTCGCTGCAGTTCCGTTCGAGTGACAGGCGCTTTTCGCTGATCGCGGCTTTGGCCAACTGGCGCTCACGCAGCTTAGGTCTGCCCTACGGTGACCAGGGGTTATTCATGCGCCGCGAAATTTTTGAGCGCTTCGGCGGTTTTCCGGATATGCCCCTGATGGAGGACCTTGAGCTGGCCCGGCGCCTGAAACTCTGCCACCGGCCGGTGATCCTGAAGGAGGCGGTCCAGACCTCGGCCAGACGCTACCGCAGGCTTGGGCCGCTCTTGACCAGCCTGCGCAACGTCTCCCTGGTGATCTGCTATCTGGCCGGCGCCGATCCGGCGCGTCTGGCCGGCATCTACCGGCCTTAGCTACTGCTCGTTGAGCGACCAGTCATATTCCTGGAAGATTACCCGGTAGGTTCCGTTCAGCAGATAGTCCGCCTGGCCGGTATAATCCATGGCCAGATTGAGGGCCGCGCGGATGTTGGCCGGCTGATCCTTTAACCTGGCCGGATCGTCATACTTCTCGATGAAATCTTGGCCGAACCACTTGAAGTAGGGCGAGATGCCGACCTCGCCACCGGAGATGCGGAACTTGTCCGGGTCAGCGAAGAAGAGGCGGCACTGGTCGGCCAGCTGCTGCTCCAGCTTGTCTCCCGCGTAGGGCTCGTTCCTGAGCCGGGCGCAGCCCCTGGAGGCGCAGACGATCGCCATGTGGATGCGCGGCTCCTTGAACTGCGGCCGCAGGATGTTGTGCTCGATGTCGTCCAGGGTCAGATCCCGGCCCATGATGTTGAAATTCAGTTTGCTCCAGACCCCCGGGATTTGACGGATGCTGTTTGCCGGATATTTGAGCCGGGCCGGGAAGGTCGGCTTGATGGGATAGTTGTCGATGATGACCTGCAGGGTAATGGCGTTGTAGGCGTTGCACCAGAAGGCGATCTTCTGATTGTCGTCCCAGTTTTGGTAGCCTTTGATGGTGGCCAGGGATTCGATGAAGCTGTCCAGCTGAGCCCGGTCGGCTTTCAGACCTTGGTAATTGACCAGGCCCTGCTCATCTACATATCGGTTCAGCACATAGGCATAGTCATTTGCGGATAGAACAGTTGGCAGCAATGTAATCAGGAGGGCTAGAAAGATTCTCTTCATGGCTAGAGAATAGGAAAAGACAGGGGGAACCGCAATGGTTCCCCCGCAGTTTTACTTGGAGTGGTAATACTTGGCGGATGCCTTGATGAAGTCTCTGAAGACCGGGTGGGCCTTCAGGGGGCCGGACTTGAACTCGGGGTGGAACTGGCAGCCGACGAACCAGGGGTGGTCTTTGATCTCGACGATCTCGACCAGGCCGGATTCGGGGTTGCGCCCGCTGATCACCAGGCCGTTACCGGTGAGCTGCTCCTCAAACTCGGAGTTGAACTCGTAGCGGTGGCGGTGACGCTCAGAAATAGTCTTCTTGCCGTAGGCCTCAAAGGCGTTAGTGCCCTTCTCCAGCGCGCATTTGTAGGCGCCCAGGCGCATGGTGCCGCCCTTGCGCTTGATGTTCTTCTGCTCGGGGATGAAGTTGACCACCGGGTAGGGGGTGTTCTCGTCAAACTCTTCGCTGTTGGCGCCCTTCATGTTGCAGACGTTGCGGGCGAATTCAGCCACGGCCATCTGCATGCCGAGGCAGATGCCGAAGAACGGGATCTTGTTCTCGCGGGCATACTGGACGGCCAGCATCTTGCCCTCGGTGCCGCGCTCGCCGAAGCCGCCGGGCACCAGTACGCCGTGGATGTTTTCGAAGAACTTTGAGATATCTTCGCTCTGGGTCAGCTGGTCGGCATCCAGGAAGACGCGGTTAACCTTGACATTGTTGACGATGCCGGCGTGGGAGAGGGCCTCGTTGAGGCTCTTGTAGCTCTCGGTCAGCTGCACATACTTGCCGACGATGGCGATGTTGATCTCCTGCTCGATGCCCTCCATCTGCTGGATCAGCTCCTCCCAGACCTTCATCTGCGGCTCGCGGGTCCAGATGTTGAGGTACTCGACGATCTTATCGTCGATGCCCTGGCTGTGGTACTCGAGCGGCACCTTGTAGATGTTGTCGACGTCTACCGCGCTGATGACGGCATCCTTCTCAACGTTACAGAAGAGGCCGATCTTCTCCTTGAGCTCTTCATTGATGCGCTGCTCGCAGCGGCAGAGCAGGATCTGCGGCTGGATGCCGATTTCGCGCAGCTTCTGGACCGAGTGCTGGGTCGGCTTGGTCTTGAATTCGCCGGCCGTCGGGATATAGGGCACCAGGGTCAGGTGGATGTAGAGCGAGTTGTCCTTGCCCACATCATAGGCCATCTGGCGGATCGCTTCCAGGAAGGGCAGGGACTCGATGTCGCCCACGGTGCCGCCGATCTCTACCAGGGCGATATCGACGCCCTGAGCGGCCTGCTGGATGCGGTTCTTGATCTCATTGGTGATATGCGGGATGACCTGAACGGTTTTGCCCAGGTAGTCGCCGTTTCTCTCCTTCTGGATAACGGAGTCGTAGATCTGACCGGTGGTGAAGTTGTTCTTGGCGGTCAGTTTGGCCGAGGTGAAACGCTCGTAGTGGCCGAGGTCGAGGTCGGTCTCGGCGCCGTCGTCAGTCACGAAAACCTCACCGTGCTGGAAGGGGCTCATGGTGCCCGGGTCTACATTGATGTAGGGGTCCAGCTTGATGTTGGTGATCTTGAGGCCTCTGCTCTCCAGGCTGGCACCGATTGCGGCGGCGGCCAGACCCTTACCCAGTGAGGATAGAACTCCTCCGGTGATAAATATATACTTGGTGTTTTTTTTGGTTGCCATTTTTCCTCCCCCGTTTCTTATACATACTATGCCACCGGGCCACAAGATCGAGATTGCCAATAATTCCTATTGGCTGATCGCATCGATGGCCTGCTTTAAGGTGGCTGTAATTTTGATCTGCATGGTCTCGTCCCAGATTTTTTCACCATCTTTATCGACCACATAGAAGATGTCCTCGGCGCGGCCCGAGCGGCTCATGATGAAGGCGCGGTGAATGCCTAACTCCAGGTGCCCGATCTCCTCGCTGATGCGGTAAAGCAGCCCCAGACGGTCGGGCGCGCCGATGTGGATCAGGCTGAAGAAGTTGGAGGTGTCGTTGTCGACTCCCACCACGACCCGGGCGGCGGTCCTGGCGTGCACCGGTTTGAGGCGCGCCTGCTTGGTGCTGATGCGCTCGCTCAGGTTGATCTTGCCGTTCAGGATGTCGCGGAACTGGCTCTGGATGCGCTCCCATTCGCGGAAGCCCTTCCAGGGCAGGCAGACGCGGAATTCATCCACGGCCATGCCGTTGAGCCAGGAGAAGACCCGCGCCGAGATGATGTCCATATTGTTGAGGGCCAGGATGCCGCTCAGCAGCGCGAAGAGCCCGGGGCGGTTGCGGCTGATGATGGTCAGCATGGCGAATTCATCTTCGCTGCTGACCTCGATGCGCAGTTCATTCTCATTTTCGATCTGGTCGCTGAGCTCCAGGTGGCGCAGGATGTCATCCACCTTGAAGGCCAGGATGTAGCTCTGGGGCAGGCTCCAGAAACGGCCGCGGTGGCGCGGCGCCTTGGCCAGCAGCTCCTCCCAGCGCTCGTCCAGCTTGACGATGCTGCGGGCATCCTTGAGCAGGCCGCATCTCAGCACGTGCAGCGACTTGTAGTAGAGCTCGTTGAGCAGGGTCTCCTTCCAGTCGTTCCAGAGGGCCGGGCCGGTGGCGCGCGAGTCGGCCTCGGTCAGCAGGCGCAGCATGGCCAGCCACTCCGGCGTCTTGATGCACTGGGCAAAGTCGATCACGGTGTTCTCCTCGCTCAGGTCGCGGTTGATGGCGCGGTCGGCCATGGTCAGATGGTGGCGCACCAGGTGGCGGATCAGCCGCGCGCGCTCCGAAGAGAATCCCAGGCGCTGGGCAATGTCAAAGACGATTTCGGCGCCGGTTTCCGAGTGGTCCGCCTGGCGTCCCTTGCCGATGTCGTGCAGCAGCGCTGCCAGATAGAGGGCGCTCTTGTCGTTGACGGCGGCGAAAAACTCGCTCTGCTTAAGTTTGGTCAGCTCGCCCAGGGTGCGGATGCTGTGGTGGTCGATGGTGTATACGTGCTCCTGATCGAACTGGGTGCGGCCCTTGATGTGGCTGAATTCGGGCAGCATGGCCTCCAGCATGCCGCTCTCCAGCATGCTGACCAGGGCGATCTCGGGGTGCGGGCTGCTCAGGATCTGCAGGAAGATGCGGTTCTTGTTGGCCTGACTGACCCGTTCGACGGCCCACTCCAGATGCTCGCGCACGAAGCGGCGCGCGTCGCTGTGCAGGGGCAGATTGTGGATGCCCAGCTGCAGGAAGATCTCAAAGAGCAGCACCGGCAGCTCGCGGATGTATTCCGGATCGCAAAAATTGAGCTGCTCATCCAGAATCTCGAAGTCCTCATCGATTGCACGCGGTTTGCGCTGGCGGCGGGATTTGAGGCTCAGGCCGGCCTGGCTGAAGAAGATGTCGGCGCAGGTGCGGATGGTCAGGGCGCAGTTGTGGATCAGCTGCATCAGCTTCTCAATGTTCTCGGCGCTTGCTCCGCCATAGATCGCGGCGGCCAGGGGCTCCTGATGTTCGATGAAGACCTGGTCGGTGCGCCGGCCGGTTAGGCGGTGCAGATGGTGGCGGATCATGAGCAGGGTGTCGGCGGCCTGGGTCAGCTCCTGGCCGTCGGCCTGACTGATCAGATCCTGCTGGGCCAGGCGCTGGATGCTGCCCGTGCCGTAAAAGGTGCGCCCCAGCCAGAGGATGCTCTGATAGTCGCGCAGGCCCCCGCGGCCCTCCTTGAGATTGGGCTCCAGCAGGTAGGTTGAGTCGCCGGCGTTGTCCGAGCGCTCCTGGTTGTGGTGGCGCATCTCCTTAAGGAAGGCCTCCAGTTCGCGTTTGCTGAGTTTGCGTCTGAGGCCGCGGACCAGTTTTTCGTGCACATTTTTGCTGCCGCAGATGTGGCGGGCGCTCAGAAGCGCGGTGCGCAGGAAGAAGTCGGAGCGTTGATCGCTCAGGGCTTGGCGTACGCTGCGTACGCTGTGGGAGGCGTCCTTTTTTAGATCCCAGAGCGGATAGATCACCTGATCGATAATTTGCTGGGCCTGCTCCTCATTGACCTTGCGTTCGAAGAGGATCAGCAGGTCCAGATCCGAGTGGGGGCAGAGCTGGCGGCGGCCGTAACCGCCCAGGGCCAGCAGGGCCCAGCCCTTCTGTTGCGGCAGGCCGGATGCTAACTCTTTGATTTGATTATCTGTGTCGTTTGTTAAGGTGGCGGCTAGTTCGAAGCCGGATCTGTTGCTGGTCATTTCATTATCGTAGCAAGTTTTTACTGCTTGTGGGAGATACTTTGTTAATTGGGGGACCCGAGGGGTCCCCCACTCCTCGGTCTAAATCGCGTCTTCGCCGGTCTCGCCGGTGCGGATGCGCACGATCTCTTCCAGCGGCGAGATGAAGATCTTGCCGTCGCCGATCTTGCCGGTGCGGGCGGCCTCGCTGATGGCAGTGATAACCTTGTCGGTCATGTCGTCGCTGACCACGATCTCCAGCTTGGCCTTGGCCACGAAGTCAATGTTGTACTCGGCGCCGCGGTAGATCTCCTTGTGGCCCTTCTGGCGGCCGAAACCGCGCACCTCGCTGACGGTCATGCCGGTGATACCGAGATCGTGCAGGGCATCTTTGACCTCTGTCAGTTTGAACGGTTTGATTATAGCTTCAATTTTTTTCATTTCACTCTCCTTTACGCGAGGTAGTAGCCGGACTCGCCGTGCTGGCTCTTGTCGATGCCGCGGATCTCATCCTCTTCACTTACTCTGAGGCCGATGGTTTTATCCACAATTTTCAACAGGATCACCGACATGCTGACCGAGAAGGCGATCGTCGCCGCCACGCCGATGAGCTGCACCAGGAACTGGTGGGTGTTGCCGGTGAAGAGGCTCTCGGCGCCGACGGTGGCGAAGATGCCGGTGGCCAGGGCGCCCCAGATGCCGCCCATGCCGTGGATGCCGACCACGTCCAGGGAGTCGTCGTAACCCAGGTGCTCCTTGAGGACCACGCCGCCGTAGCAGATGGCGCCGGCCAGCAGGCCGATGATCATGGCGGCGATGGGGGTTACGAAGCCGGCCCCCGGAGTGATGGCCACCAGGCCGGCTAAAGCGCCGGAGGCCGCGCCCAGGGTGGTGGGCTTGCCGCGGTGCAGCTTCTCGACCAGCAGCCAGGACAGAGCCGCGACGCCGGTGGCCACCTGGGTGGTGAAGAAGGCCAGTGCAGCCACGCCGTCAGCGGCCAGGGCGCTCCCGGCGTTGAAACCGAACCAGCCGAACCAGAGCAGGGAGGCGCCCAGCATGGTCATGGTCAGGTTGTGGGGATAGATGGGCTCCTTCTGGAAGCCCTTGCGCTTGCCGATCAGCAGCGCGGCTGCCAGGGCCGCGGCGGCCGAGTTGATGTGGATGACGGTGCCGCCGGCAAAGTCCAGGGCGCCCAGCTCTCCCAGCCAGCCCCCGCCCCAGACCCAGTGGCAGACCGGGGCGTAGACCAGGATGCTCCAGAGGGTGGTGAAGAGCAGGTAGGCCGAGAACTTCATGCGCTCGGCAAAGGCGCCGCTGATCAGGGCCGGGGTGATGATGGCAAACATCAGCTGGAAGGCGCAGAAGAGCAGGTGGGGGATGTTGTCGGCCATGGGTCCGGGTTCCATGCCGACGCCCTTGAGGCCCACATAGTCCAGGCCGCCGATGAAGCCGCCGATGTCGGGGCCGAAGGCCAGTGAGTAGCCGAATAGAACCCAGATGACTGAGACCAGCCCGAGGCAGATGAAGCTCTGCATCATTGTGCCCAGCACATTCTTGGTTCTGACCAGGCCGCCATAGAAGAGGGCCAGTCCGGGGGTCATGAGCATTACCAGCGCGGTGGCCAGCAACATGAACGCGGTGTCGCCTGAGTTAATCATTTTGTTCCTCCAAGTCTGTTTTGTTGTCCTTGGTAAGGCAAGTGGCGTGCCAAAGATTTCATGTTGCTATATATCTGTAAATACATCATAAATTATTTATGGCTCAAAATCTGTGATTCAAAAATGTTAAATATAAAAAATACGTAACAAAAAAGTATATATTGCATTGTGCTCTTCAAATATGGTAGATTGTTCCTGCATGATGACAATGAATGTTTAATGGAGCCTGATATGCCGGAACTGGGTATTAATGAACTGAAAGTATTGCGTACTGTGGCCCGTGTGCTGGCCCAGCCCATGCCGCTCAAGGATCAGCTGCAGACCGTGTTGGATACGCTCAGGACCGAGTCGGCCATGGAACGCGGCATGATCTCGATCCTGGACCGCGAAACCGGCGACGCCCTGCTGGACGTGGCCTGCGGCATCGAGATCGATGGCATGGAGATCAGCTACAAGCTGGGCGAGGGTATCACCGGCCAGGTGGCCAAGACCGGCCGGCCCATGGCCATTGCCAACATCGATGATGAGCCGCTCTTTCTGGACCGTACCGGCGCCAGACGCGATGTCCATAATAAGGATCTGGCCTTTCTCTGTGTGCCCATCATCTATAACGATCAGGTGGTCGGAGTGCTCAGTGCCGACAAGATCGTGCCCGACCATGCCCGCCTGGACGCCGAGCTGATCCTGCTGCAGGAGGTCTCCTCTCTGATCGCCCGCGCCGTGCATATGCGCCGGCTCGAGGATGAGAACGCCCAGCTCAAGGACATGCTGCACAGTTCGCACTCACCGTCCTCCGAGCTGATCGGCAACTCCAAGATCATGCAGGAGGTCTATGCTCAGATCTTTCAGGTGGCCGATTCCAACACCACCGTCCTGATCAACGGCGAGACCGGCACCGGCAAGGAGCTGGCCGCCCGCGCCATCCACCGGCGCAGCGCCCGCAAGACCGGCCCCTTCGTGGAGGTCAACTGCGCCGCCATGCCCGACACCCTGATTGAGAGTGAACTTTTCGGTCATGAGAAGGGCGCCTTTACCGGTGCCCAGAGCCGGCGCCGCGGCCGCTTTGAGGAGGCCCACGGCGGCACGATCTTCCTGGATGAGATCGGCGAGCTCTCGCCCCTGGCCCAGGCCAAGCTGCTGCGCGTGCTGCAGGAGAAGCGCTTCCAGCTGCTGGGCTCGTCCCAGATGATCAACGTCAATGTGCGCATCGTGGCCGCCACCAACCGCGACCTTGAAGACCGCGTGCAGTCCGGCGATTTCAGATCCGACCTCTACTACCGTTTGAACGTCTTTCCCATCTATATGCCGCGCCTGGCCGAGCGCGGCAGCGATATCGTGCTGCTGGCCGACTACTTCACCGAGAAGTACGCCATCGAGCTCAACAAGAAGGTCCAGCGCATCTCCACCCCGGCCATCGATCTGCTGCTGGCCTACCACTGGCCCGGCAACGTGCGTGAACTGGAAAACTGCATTGAGCGCGCCGTGCTGCTCTCGACCGGCGACACCATCGAGTCAGTCCATCTGCCGCCCTCGCTGCAGATCAAAGACGGCGAGGCCCGCCTGGCCCGCCAGACCACCCTGCAGGGCAGCGTCGAAGCCTATGAGCGCTCCCTGATTGTGGACGCCCTCAAGGATGCCCGCGGCAACCAGTCCGAAGCCGCCCGCATGCTCGGCACCACCAAGCGTATCATGCAGTATAAGGTGCAGAAGTATGTGATTGACTGTTTGAGCGTTATCAGCGCAGTGAGAAGGCCTTGGTGCTCGGAATTGTGCAGATGTATCTGCAAGGCGTCTCGACCCGCAAGGTCAAGAAAATTACCGAAGATCTGTGTGGCCTTGATATCTCCAAGTCACAGGTATCCAATCTGACCAAAGGTCTGGATGAAGAGCTTAACAACTGGCGCACCCGCGACCTGAGCGGCCGATCTTATCCCTACCTGATGATTGATGCTCGCTATGAAAAGGTCCGCATCAACCGTCAGGTTTTAAGTCAGGGCGTCTTTCTGGTGGTGGGCATTAACGATGACGGTTTCCGGGAGATCCTGGGCACCTGGGTTTGCGAGAGTGAGAATGAAATCAGCTGGTCGGATGCCTTTAAGGACCTCAAACAGCGCGGTCTGACTGGCGTGAAGTATGTGGTCAGCGATAACCACAAAGGCATGCGAGCTGCCCTGGATCGTCATTTTCAGGGCAGCATGTGGCAGAGATGTTCCGTACATTTTACCAGCAATATTTTGAAGCAGGTCTCATATAAAGACAGGGCAGAAATTGCTGAGAAAATAAGGCAGATCACAAAAGCAAAGACTATTGAGACTGCTCGGGAATATATTGCCGTTGTGGCAGAGGAACTTGAGGAGCGCTACCCCAAGGTGACAGAGCTTCTGGACGAGCATGGCGAAGAGATTCTGAATGTTTACCAGTTGCCTGATGCGCATAGAACCAAACTGCGCTCCACCAATATGCTGGAACGCTACAATCAGGAGCTGAAACGCAGGACAAAGGTCATCAGAATCTTTCCTGATAGAGGATCATGCTTGCGGCTGGTGACGGCCCTGGCAATGGAGACGTCCGAAGAATGGATGGCCCGACGTTACCTCACCTTCGAAGGTGAGGTAACGCTGATGGATAAGGATGGCAGAAAGGCTGCCTAGATAATGGTTTCGGAGATGCTCCGGGTAATTTACAGAACTTTGGGGACTTGACCAGAAACTATTATGGAGCTGCCAATTTCCGGCAATTTTTTGGTAGAGGATGTCATGAACTTTTACAGTCTCGGGTTCATATTCCAGGAAACAGGTGAAGATGGTATTTCCATCACTTCTGATCGGGATGAATCGGTCTAACTCCTTAAGCTCGTGGGTCAGATCACGGAAGGTTATGATGAACTTTCCCTCCGGCTCCAATGCGGCAAATGCTTTCTGGCAGAGCGTAGCAACTGTCTCGAGAGAGTCTAGGTGGGCAATGGTGTCGGTCATGCAGACGATCAGCTCAGGCGGGTTGTTAATAAATTTATCAAATTCAACCAAGTCGCCCTGGATGGCAGTTATCGGAAGATCTTTAGAATTCTGATTTAATTCAGCTAAGAGCTTGGCATCGATGTCAATCGCTGTAACTGAATAGCCGCTCTGGGCTAAAGGGATTGATTGAAATCCGCATCCAGCACCAAGATCAACCGCCAGAGCCGATCCCTTCGGGGTCAGGTGGTGCTGCTTAATAAATTCAAGATTACGTCTGATTCCATTCTCAAATCCTCCTGACATCCAGGAGTAGATATCAGAAAGTGCATTGGCATAATGCTCTTTGGCGGTTGTCATCGCTTAATCCTTCCCTGCACTTTATGTGGGCAGTGTGTTGTTTGATTGTGATTGAGGTTATGCAAAAAGATTTTGGACAGCAATAAACCAGTGGTTGAATATTTTCTATCCCATTTAGTCTGTTGATTAAACGCAGATTTGTTCTCTGCTGGCGGATATGTTAAGGTCAGTTCTATTGAATGAAATGGGGGATGTGATGACAAGTCTTGATGATGCCCTGATGCAGGAGAGGCAGCGTGGTGAACTGCTGATCAGCCAGCTGCGGCTGGTGATTGTGCTGCTGGCCTCTGTTGTGCCCCTGATGATGATCATTCTTAATGGAGCCTATCTTGGTTTGGCGCTTGTGCTGCTGGTGCTGGGCTATGCGGCCGGCATCAGGCTGCTGCTCAAGCGCGGGTACTTCAGCCCCTGGTTCGGCTACCTGACTCTGCTTTGTGACGCCGTCGGCCTGGGCATCTGTCTGATGCTGCTCTCGTTGATCAAGCCCGGCAGCCTGCTGCTGGAGCCGCTCTTTGCCATCTACTACATCATCAGTGTCAGCGGCACCATCAAGTATGATTTCAAATACTCATTCTTCAGCCTGGTGCTCTGCGCGCTGATGGTTTTTGTGCTGGCCTGGTTTGATGCAGCGGTGCTCGCCATCAGGCCTGACGGGTTGCTGATCTTTGAGAAGGTGCTGCTGCTTTTCGTGTTCACGATCATCTCATTTATCTTTCATAACCTCTTCACTAAGATTGTTGAGAGTGAGCACCAGGTCATGCATCAGCGTTTCAAGGAGATCTCAGCGCTCATGAATATCGGCTGCGGCATCTCGCCGCGCTGCAAGCTTGAGCAGAGTCTGCAGGCCATTGTGGAGCAGACCCGTGATCTTTTGAATTCCGATATCTGTTATCTGGGGTTCTTGGAAGAGGGCCTCGATTCGTTTGTTGCCTGCGGTTTGCAGCAATCGCTTAAGCCGGATGGGGCGCTTGAGAACGATCTTTCAGCAGATGGGACTTTGATCAGGAGTCTGGCCGAGCTTGAGCAGCGGTCTGGCCGGGAAGCGACCGCATATCTGCGCGCGGAGGGCGTTGTCTCTCTGGTGGCGGCGCCCATAATAATTGAGGGCAAGCGGGTCGGTTTTCAGCTGGCCGGCCGGCGTAGCGTTGAGGCCTATGGCGAGCATGACAAGGTGCTCCTCAGCGCCCTTTCCCAGCAGGCCGCGCTCACGGTTCAGAACTCCCTGCTTTGCGAGGAACTTGAGAATGATGCCCCCCGTGAGTCGCTCCGCAATGGCTATCGGGGCATTGTGGGCCGCAGTGCGCCCATGCAGAAGGTTTTCGGTCTGATTGAGAAGTCGGCCCGCACCGATCTGCCGGTGCTGCTGCGCGGCGAGAGCGGCACCGGCAAGGAGCTGGTGGCCCGGGCCCTGCATCAGGCCAGTGCGCGCAGTAGCGGGCCCTTCATCCCCATCAACTGTGCGGCCATCCCGGAGACCCTGCTCGAGAGTGAGCTCTTCGGCCATGAGCGCGGGGCCTTCACCGGGGCCGATCGGCTCAAGCAGGGGATCTTTGAGCTGGCGCAAGGCGGCACAATCTTTTTAGATGAGATCGGCGACATGAGCGTCGCCCTGCAGATCAAGCTCTTCCGGTTTCTGCAGAGTCATGAACTGCTGCGTCTGGGCGGCAAGCGTACGATCCGGGTCGATGTGCGCATCATCAGCGCCACCAATCAGGATCTGGAGCAGAAGATTGCGGCCGGGCTCTTCCGCGAGGATCTCTTCTACCGCATCAACACCCTGACCATCTTCATGCCGGCCCTCAGGATGATTCCTGAGGACATTCCGCTGCTGGTGGATCACTTCATGGTGGTCTACGGCGGCCGGCAGCATCTTTCGCGCTCGGCCATGAAGTTTCTCAAGACCCGCCCGTGGCGCGGCAATGTGCGCGAACTTGAGAACCTGGTGCAGCGCATGGTTGCCATCTGTGACGGTGAACTGGTCCGTACGGCGCAGCTCAAGGAGCTGATTGCCATGATGACGCCTGATCAGCCGGCCGATGGTGCGCTGAACAGCTATCTGCAGCTGGCCCTGGGCCGCAGCTGTTCGTTGATCGAGGAGACCGCCCATTTTGAGCGCAGCCTGATCAATGAGGCATTGCTGCGCTCGGGCGGCAACATTTCCGAGACCGGCCGCCTGCTGAATGTGCCCAAGTCGACCCTCTTCAATAAGATCCGCAAGCACGGGCTGCTCTGATTCATTCGTCCCAAAACCTGAACGCAGATTGCCAAATCTGAACCCTCACCGGGGTTCTGTGAAAATCTAACGATCATGCAGATCGGCTCCTGTAAATGCTTTGCGCCTATTTGCCTCTTCTGGCACGGCTATTGATATCTAGGCTTCCAAAATTCGCTTAAGAGTTGAGGAGGTTTAGGTATGTCATATATGGATTGTTGTGATTGGAGTGAGTGCACGCGCTGCGGCGAGTGTCTCAGCCGCTGCCCGGTCATCAAAATGGATAAGGCTGCGGCCGGGGTGGCCATGGATAAGCTGATCGCCGGTGAGCCGGTGCCGGAAGTCTTCAACAGCTGCACCTTCTGTTTTAACTGCAATGGCTACTGCCCGCAGGGTCTGCGCCCCCACGAGCTGATCCTGGACCGCTTCATGGCCCAGCGCGGTGGCGTGCCGCCCATGCTGCAGTATCTGATGAACGGCCAGCCCATTTCGCTCTTTCCGGATCTTTACGCCCAGCTTAAAAATGATGAACAGCAGATATTGCAGCGGTGGTCAGTGGCGCCGGGGCCGGTTAAAGAGGCCCTCTTCATCGGCTGCGTCGGGCGCCTGAACTGTTATGATATTGAGAACTCAGAGGTGCTTAAAAGTTTGCCTAAGTTTGCCCCGCCCGACCTCTGCTGCGGCGAACTGGCCTACCGTCTGGGTACCTGGCAGGCCTATGCCGACACCATCGAGAAGACCCTGCAGCGCTTTGAGGAGTTAGAGCTGGAGCGGCTGGTCTGCTACTGCGGCTCCTGCTACAACTATTTCAGCAACATTTTGCCCAAGGTCTATGGCAAGGCGCTGCCCTTTAAGGTGGTTTCGCTCTATGAGTGGCTCTGGGAAAAGGTTGAGGCCGGCGATCTGGCCTGCCGGAATCCGCTTGGTTTGAAGGCCGCCGTGCATGAGTCCTGCTATGTCAGCGAGCTGGGCGAGGGCTTTGCTGAGACCCTGCGCAATCTCTACACCAGCGTCGGGCTGGACTGTGTCGAGTTGGAGCATCGCGGCTGCGACAACCTCTCCTGCGGTGCGGTCAGCACCCTGCGTTCGCTCAACCTGCCTAAAACCATGCTCAAGGAGCAGAACCGCAAGTATCGCGAGGTGGATAGCTGCGGCACCGATAATATTGCCCTGAACTGTCCGGGTTGCTTCATCACCATGGGCTTCACCAGCTTCGCGCACGGCAAGCAGCTGCACTACATGCCGGAGCAGATTCTGCTGGCCTTCGGCGACCGGCAGGAGCGGCCCTTGAAGTCACGCCTGCCGCTGATCGTCAAAACTTTCATGCGGCGTCTGCCGCGCCTGCTGGCCCAGCGGCCCCAGGCCGAGCTGCCGCGTATCGGTGCCTAGCCATGCAGCAGACGGTCTGGAAATCGGCAGGGGAGATCAGTCACTGTCTGGAACCCTATGGCAGGGTTGCGCTCTTCTCCTGCGGGGTCTGCGCCAATCTGAGCGGCACCGGCGGTCATGCCGGCCTGCGCTTCATGAGGGGCGAGCTCCGGCGGATGGGCAAGCAGGTGGTGGGGGCAAGGGTGGTGGTGGCCTGCTGCGCCGAGGAGATCATGCGCCAGGCCATCGATTCATACGGCGGCAATTGCGAGGCCGTCGTTGTCCTGAGCTGCGCCGGCGGCGTCAAGGCGGCCGCCCTCAACAGCGCCGTGCCGGTGATTGCGGCCTGCGACACGGTGGGCAGCACTCCGGTCAGGCTGGAGGGGCGCGCGTCTGCCGATCTCTGCTCGGGCTGCGGGGCCTGTGTGCTTAGCCTGACCGGCGGGATCTGTCCGCTCAGCCGCTGCCCGCTCAAAAAAGAGTCGGGACCGTGCGCGAAATCCCGGGGCGTGCAGTGCGCTGTGGATCCGCAGATCGAGTGCGTCTGGCATGTCATTGGTCAGCGCGGCATCGACTTGGCGGCCATTAAAGAGCTTAAGCGTATCCAGCAGCAGCATGAACGCTATGCTCCGCTGGCGGCCAAGCCGGTGCCGGATACGCTCCGGAAATTGGCCGGCTGGGTGGGCTTGCGCAGCGCTGCCTTCAGCAGGGTGGTGACATGGATACGCTGAGACGTTCTCTCCTGATGGTCATCGGCGTCGTGCTGCTGACAGCGGCCCGCGGGCAGGGCGGCGATCGCTCGACGCCATTTGCGAGATTCCGGCCGCCCAGTGGCAGGCAGTTGCCGCCGGCGAGGCTCCCTGGCCTGAGAGTGTTTTCCCCATCTCGCGCTGGGATGATGAGGAGCTTGAGCAGTTGCCGGCCGAGTTCTGGCGGGATCTGCGGGCGGTCGAGCGCTCCTGGCCGCTCTATATTGATGAGCAGGCCCGCCATTATCAGCAGGAGTACGGCCCTGATATTCGCAACCGCTATGATCTCTATCGGCATGAGCAGGCGCACCGGCAGACCGGGCCCGGGCGCAAGAGCTTGAACAGGCTGGTGGATCTGGCGGCCCTTGAGGCCTCCTGCTTTGATCAGCTGCGCGGTCGGCGCCTGGATCAGATCGCCGTGGTGGCCTGGCGTCAGGGCCGGCTGCGCCATATTCCATTTGATCTGCTCGAGTTCACGCAGGACAACCGCATTGTGCTGCCCTGCGGCCCGGAGGCCAACCCGGCTGACGGCGACGGCATCTTCAACCATCATGACCATCTGATCTTCATGGCGGCCGACTGCGGCGACCGCATCGGCGTCAAGCGGCTCAGGGATCAGTTCAGGCAGGTCAGGGCGGTGGAGGAGGTTGCAATCTCCCGCGGGGATGAGCAGGGCTGGGTCTATGTCTTGGCTGCGCCGTCGCTGCCGCTCTTCGATGAGATCAGATTTTATCCGCAGACGGCCACTACCTGCACGCCCTTCATCATGAATCAATGCGCCCCGCGGCTGGTCAAGGGCCGGATCGTTCCCACCCTGGGACTGCGCACCTGGGCCGCGGCCCCGCATATCGGCGGGCTGCCGGTGGACAGTCACAATCGGCTGCACATCGATAGCTGTCTGCAGTTTAAGGTTGGTCAGATCCGGGAGAATGAAGATGACTTCGATCTGAGCTGGCGCGCCTGGTATGACGGCCGGGTGATCTTCTATGCCCGCTCCACCTGGCGCATGAAGACGCCCCTGGGGATCGGGGCGCCGACAGTTTTTGCGGACATCATGGCCACGCCGCTCTCGCTCTTCTGTTATCCGAGCTTCTATACCCCGTTTGATCCGAGCCTTTTTATTCGCAAGGTTGATTTCGGTATCGGCGAGGATCTGAATCCTCAGCTGCTGGATCTGAATAAAGCGGTCAGGTTTATTACGCCGGCTAATCGTGAGGGATCTCGCATCTGCGGCGCGTCAAGTCCGCAGGAGCTTGAACTGGTCGACTGGCTGGTGCTGGCCTGGCGCGGCAGCAGCATCTGTGTGCGCACCAGTCATGACGATTATCTGAGCCGTCATGCCGCCCTGAGCACCAGCTGGCGCGACTGTGAGTCGAGCCCGGGCTGCTACAGCAACAATCTTTCGCTGGCCAGCTTTGATAACCGGCAGCAGCACTTCTATGTTGAGTGGAACATTGTGCCCTGGTTCTGGAACGCCGATCCTGACCGCTGCAACTGGGCTAACCTTGAGCTGGTCCTCAGTCATCGTGACAAGCCGCTTCAATATGCTGTCGGCAGTCACGGGCCCTTTGAGCTGCCGCGCACCTTTCATGTTCCCGACATCAAGGAGGAGCTGGTGCGCTACCGCTACTAGCGGCTGACTTTGAAGCGTCCCACCAGGCCGCTCAGGTCGCGCGACTCATTGTTGAGATGGTCGGCGGTGGCGGCCAGCTCCTCCACCGTGCTGGCGTTCTGCTGGGTGGTCATGTCGATCTGGCTGACGGCGCGGTTGACTTCATCGACGCCGCTGGCCTGTTCGGCGCTGGAGGCGGCGATCTCCTCGATGGTCTGCGAGAGGGTCTCGATGGCGTCGTTGATGGCCTGCAGCGATTCGGCGGACTGTTTGACGATCTCGTCGCCGTTTTTGATCTTGCCGGTGGTGTCTTCGATCAGGGTTCTGATCTGCTGGGAGCTGTCGGCGCTCTTCTGGGCCAGGCTTCTGACCTCTTCGGCCACCACTGCGAAGCCCTTGCCGTGCTCGCCGGCGCGGGCGGCCTCGACGGCGGCATTCAGGGCCAGCAGATTGGTCTGGAAGGCCACCTCGTTGACCGTGGTGATGATGGCGTTGATCTGCTGGGATGAGTTTGAGATCTGGGTCATGGCGAGGTTGAGCTTCTGGCTCAGTTCGGCGCTCTGCTGGGCCATGCCCACTGCCTGGCGGGCCTGCCCGAGCCCCTGCTCGGCATTCTGGGCGTTCTGCTTGATTGAGGAGGTCATCTGTTCGATGGTGGCGGCCACCTCTTCGATGGCCGAGGCCTGCTCCTGGGTGGCCTGGGAGAGGCCCTGGGAGCCGGAGGCCACCTCGTCGGTGGCCGAGTCCACCTGCTGGGCCGAGGCCTTGGTGGCGATGATGAGCTCTTCAATCTTGTCTACGAAACTGTCAAATGAGCTGGCCAGCTCGCCGACCTCATCCCCGCTGTTGTAGTTCAGGCGGCTGGTGAGGTCACCTTCTCCTTCGGCGGCATCGGCCAGGCCGTCGGAAACTTTTTTGATGGGCGTAATTATGAGCCAGTCGGTCAGGAACCAGAGCAGGGCGCAGAGCGTCAGCACCGTCAGGATCAGGGCTGCGATGGACATCTTGAGGATGCGCCACATGGCCTGGTAGGCCTCTTTGCTGATGGCGTTGGTGATCAGTATCCAGCCGTGGCTGGAGGTGTCGAAGGCGGCTGAGATGTTGACGCCCTCAAGGTCATAACGCAGGAAGCCGTTCTGCTGGGATTTGATGGTCTTGAAGTGTTCGCTCTCGCCGATGCTCTCCTTGAGAACCTGATCCGGGTTGCTGGAGGCCACAATCAGGCCGTTGGCGTTGGTCATGAAGGTGAAGCCGTGCTGGCCGATCTTGATGGGATTGATGAAGCGTTGGCTGAAGGCGCTGAGTTTGACCGGGGCAAATAACACGCCGCCGCCGTCCACCGGTGTCGCGATGACGAAGACCGGGTTGCCGGTCTCTTCGCTGGGGATGATGTCGCTGATGCTGGTCTTGCCCTGCCGGGCCTCCTTGTAGAACGGGAAGTTGCTGATGTTGATCTTGCCCAGTGCCGCTGTCTGGGAGCCGGCGATCAGTTCGCCGCGGCTGTCGGCCAGGAAGATATTTTCAAAGATGTCGTAGTGACGGCCGTATTCCGCCAGGCGCCGGTTGGCGGTTGCGGTGTCTCCGCCGAGGGCCTGGCTGAAGATCTGGTTGGTGCTCCATGTTTCAATCAGGACGGTGTTGGCGGATATCCAGGCGTCCAGATTCTGGATGGTGCTGGACGCTGTATAGGTTGCGTAGGCGGCAACCTGGTCGACGAAGGCTTTGCGGGATGTGCCCAGGGTCAGGGTGCAGATGATCAGTATGCCGACTGCAACCGTCAGGCCGGCGGGAGTGATGAACTTGGTACGCAGTTTTCTTTTCATGAAACCCTCCAAGTATTTGGTAGTTGAGTAATCGGTTGTTGGTTTGGTTTTCTTGAAAAGTGATCATCATAAATGATTGGGTTTAGGTTTGATTGTTGGGGGGCCGATAAAAAGGTTTGGGGTGAGTATGCGTAAGGCTTTGGGGGTGCTGCTGATGATTGGCTGGAGTACGCTGCTGATGGCTGCTGTTTTGCCGGAGGGCAGATTGGCGGAATGTCCGGATAGTCCCAACTGTGTCTCCACCCAGACTCATGACCGCACTAAGCTGATGGCGGCCTGGCCCCATGACGGCAGTGTGGCTGATGCCCGGCGGCGGATTTTGGCGATTCTGGCTGACATGCCGCGGGCTGAGGTTGTGCAGGCTGATGAAGGTTATATTCGGGTTGAATTCTGCAGCCGCATATTGCGCTTTGTGGATGATGTTGAGTTTCTGATAGATGATTCGGTGGTTCATTTTCGTTCCGCCTCCAGGGTGGGTTACCATGACATGGGGGTCAACCGGCGGCGGATGGAGGCGATCGGCGTCCGTTTCAGGGCACAACCTGTGAAAAAATAGATTTTGATTCCGGATTTGGCGTGCCGATCCATTGGCCGGCAGAGCTCCAGAGGTTTGATGGATACATAAATGTTTCATTTTTTGATTCCGGGATTTGATTGCGATACAAAAATGTAGATAGTGTTTTGGTTAACTATGTTAACCTATTGAATTCCTGAAGGATGGCTGAAACAGCTAAGTGCTTGATTGTTCGATATTGTTGTTAGTTATAAATCTATTGAAAATATTGATAAAATATAATGTCAGGCCCCTTTTGGGGTCTTGGCACGCTTCTGGCTTATATGGCCGAGGACTAAAATTAGAAGGAGAGCAAAGATGTGTCGACTTTTTTCGATTACAAGTAACGAGCCCCTTTCGCCGATGGTAGCCCTGCGCGCGCTGGATACCATGAAAGAGGGTCATGACGGCTCCGGTGTGGGCCTCTACATGACCGATCTGGGCGGCGAGCTGGAGTCGCTCAAGGATTGTCCGATTCTCTCGGGTGTCTTCACCCAGGAGGGTATCCGCAATCTGGATACATATATGATGAATAAGGGTTTTCTAACCCGCCACAAACTTTCAATTAAGACAAAGAAGAAACCGCCCAAGGGAACCCCTCAGCGTGACCTCTATCTGATCAGAGCCTATGAGTGCCCTGATGAGTGGGACGGTCTGAGCCAGGAGGAGATCGGGCGCAAGCTGATGGAGATCCGCGTTGAGCTGCGTGAGATGGGTGAGGCCGACGAGTCCATGATGGTCTTCTCCTTCTGGTGGGACACGGTCATCATCAAGGAGGTCGGGGACCCCATGGAGATCGCAGCCTACCTGGGGCTGGATAACGCCAGCATCCAGGCGCGCACCATCATGGCCCAGGGTCGTCAGAACACCAACTATGACATCACCCTCTACGCCTGCCATCCCTTCTTCGTTGAGGGGGTTGCCAGCATGACCAACGGTGAGAATACCGCCTTTATTCCGATCAAGGAGTACCTGCTGGGTCGTAAATATCCCGGTTACATGGGGTATCAGTCCGACTCCGAGGTCTTCTGCCACATTCTGCACTACACCACCAAGCAGCTGGGCCTGGGCCTGGATGCCTACAAGCATATCATCACCCCGCTCAAGGATCATGAGATCGAGCAGCATCCGGACAAAGATTTTCTGCGTACATTGAAGCAGAGCTGCCGGCCGCTGACCATCGACGGTCCCAACTGCGTGATCGGCTGCCTGCCGGATAAGACCATGTTCATGTGCCAGGACTCCAAGAAGCTGCGTCCCGGCGTCGTGGGCGGCAAGCCCGGTGTCTACGCCTTCTCGTCTGAGATGTGCGGTCTCGATTCAGCCATTCCGGATCGTGACAAGAGCCAGGATGTCCAGCCCATGAAGTATGACATCGTCTATGTGGATGATCAGCGCATGGAGTTAAAAAGGAGGAACCAATGGGAAAAATGCACCCGTCAACACTGAGCGTCAAGGATCTGAAATGGCAGATCGCTTGGGATAAAGATAAATGTACCCTGTGCGGCCGCTGCACCTCGGTCTGCCCGGTCAAGGCCATTGAGCTGGGCGTGCACCGCAAACGCACCGTCAACGTACAGGTCGGCCTGGAGGAGCGCCCCGGCAACCTCTACAGCATCTATCACGGCATCCGCCAGAAGACCGATGTGGCCCACGCCTGTATCGGCTGCGGCATGTGCAATATGGTCTGCCCGAACCGGGCCATCATGCCCTGTGCCAGCGATGAGAAGGATAAACTGATCTTCCATAACAATCAGGACGGCGCCCCGCGGCGTCGCGGCGGCCGTCGCAACAACAATGACAGCCTGCTGGATCAGATCAAGTTTGCCCGTATCTCGATGCTGACTGACCCGGCACTGGATGCCGGACGGCATGAGTTTGAACTCAGAACCCTGCTGGGTCGCGTGCAGTCGCCCGAAGATGCCCTCAAGAGCATCGCCATGAACGGCTGGGCGCCGCCGGTGCGCGAGATCTACCCGCTGGTGATCGGCTCCATGAGTTTCGGCGCCATGTCGCCCAACATGTGGGAGGGTCTGCAGATGGGCGTGGCCTACCTCAATGAGGAGCTTAACATGCCGGTGCGCATCTGTACCGGTGAGGGCGGCTGCCCTCCGCGCCTGCTCAAGTCGCGCTTCCTCAAATATACCATTATTCAGATCGCCTCGGGCTACTTCGGCTGGGATGAGATCATCCACGCCCTGCCGCACATGAAGGAGGATCCCTGCGCCATCGAGATCAAGTATGGCCAGGGCGCCAAGCCCGGCGACGGCGGCCTCTTGATGTGGTACAAGGTCAACAAGTTGATCGCGGCCATCCGCGGCGTGCCCACCGGCGTCAGCCTGCCTTCGCCGCCCACCCATCAGACCCAGTACTCCATCGAGGAGAGTGTGGCCAAGATGATCCAGTCCATGTCCATGGCCTGGGGCTTCCGCGTGCCGGTCTATCCCAAGATTTCGGCTTCGACCACCTCAAATGCGGTGCTCAACAACCTGACCCGTAACCCCTACGCCTCGGCGCTGGCCATTGACGGCGAGGACGGCGGCACCGGTGCGGCCTACAACGTCTCCATGAACTCCATGGGCCACCCGATCGCCAGCAACGTGCGCGACGCCTACCTCAACCTGGCCAAGATCGGCATGCAGAACGAGGTGCCGATCATCGCCGGCGGCGGCGTCGGCAAGAACGGCAACCTGGCGGCCAATGCCGCGGCCCTCTACATGATGGGTGCCAGCTGCGTGCAGGTCGGCAAGTACATCATGCAGGCGGCGGCCGGCTGTGTCGGTTCGGAGAATGACCGCTGCAACATCTGCAACATCGGCCTCTGTCCCAAGGGTATCACCTCGCAGGATCCGCGCATCTATCGTCGCCTGGATCCGGAGAAGGTTGCCGAGCGCGTGGTGGAGGTCTACACCAGCTTTGATGATGAGCTCAGAAAGATTCTGGCTCCGCTGGGACGTTCAACCTCTCTGCCCATCGGCATGAGCGATGCGCTGGGTATTTCGGATTTCAATGCGGCTGAACGGCTGAAGATTAAATACATGGTTTAAGCTGGAGAGTCTAAGATGGAAGCTATCATAATAAACGGAATTGAAGACGGCGACCGGGTCGAATCCCGCATCCTGGAGTCCCGCGCCCAGGAGGCGGTGGCCAACGGTCACCGCAACATCGTGATTGAGGCCCAGGGCCAGCACGGCATTGGCGGGCGGCTCTGGAAGGCCGGCGATGACGAGGTCTATGTCAAGGTTAAGGGCACCTCTGGTCAGCGTCTGGGATCCCTCGGTTTCCCCAACACCACCATCGAGGTCATGGGTTCCTGCAGTGACGATGTGGGCTGGCTGAATGCCGGCGCCAAGATTATCGTGCACGGCAACGCCACCAACGGCGCCTGCAACGGCATGGCCCAGGGCAAGGTCTATGTGGCCGGCAACATCGGTGCCCGCGGCATGACCATGACCAAGCAGAACCCCAAGTATTCCTTGCCTGAACTCTGGGTGCTGGGCAGCACCGGCGACTCCTTTGCCGAGTTCATGGCCGGCGGCGTGGCCGTTGTCTGCGGCGTCGATCCGGTCGATGCCGAGAATATCCTGGGAGACCGCCCCTGTGTCGGCATGGTGGGCGGCCGCATCTTCTTCAGGGGTAAGTACAAGAGCTACTCGCAGGGGGATGCGCGCATGATCCCCATCAGCGATGATGACTGGCAGTGGCTCTGCGACAATATGCAGGACTACCTGAACGCCATCGGCAAATCTGAGCTGCTGGAAACTCTGACCAGCGACCGCGGCGAGTGGCAGCTGCTGGAGGCGTTGAAGCCCCAGGACAAGCGCGCCAAGGCTAAGCGTTCCATGTCCGACTTCCGCGTCAATGTCTGGGATGCCGAGCTGGGCAAGGGCGGCGTGGTCGGCGATCTGACCGATATCGACCGTTCGCCCATCGATCCCATCTGCAGCGGCGATCTGCGCCGTTTTATTCCCATGTGGGAGAACGACAAGTACCTGCCTCCCTGCGAGGCCGGCTGTCCGACCGGCATCCCGGTGCAGAAGCGCTGGGAGCTGATCCGCAACGGCAAGTATGACGAAGCCATTGATCTGATCATGCACTATACGCCGTTCCCGGCCACGGTCTGCGGCTATCTCTGTCCCAACCGCTGCATGGATCAGTGTACCCGCGGCCTGACCCATTTGGGGCCGCTGAATGTGCCGGCCCTGGGTAAGGCCTCCTTGCATGCCAGGCTGCCCGAACGCCACGCCGAGACCGGCAAGAAGGTGGCCATCATCGGCGGCGGTCCGGCCGGTCTCTCGGTGGCCTGGCAGCTCTGGCTGCAGGGCGACGAGCCGACCATCTTCCAGAAGGGCGGCCTGCTGGGCGGTAAGATTGCAAGCGTGATCCCCCACAGCCGTATTCCCAAGGAGGTGCTGGAGCACGAGATGCAGCAGGCCAGTCAGCTGATACGTTGCGAGGATGTTGATCTAGATCTGGATCTCTTTGCCAAGATTGAGCATGAGTATGACAATGTTGTGATCGCCGCCGGCGCCCAGCAGCCGCGCATGCTGCCCGTCGAGGGCAAGGAGCGCGCCCTGACCGCCCTGGAGTTCCTGACCCAGGCCAAGGCCGAGCAGGCCGATCCGGGCCAGGATGTGGTCATCATCGGTGCCGGCAACGTTGGTTGCGACGTGGCCACCGAGGCGGCCCGTTTCGGCGCCAAGAACATCACCCTGATCGACGTGCAGGAGCCCGCCTCCTTCGGCAAGGAGCGCGACGAGGCCGAGCATGTGGGCGCCAAGTTCCGCTGGCCGATCTTCACCAAGGCCATCACCGACGAGGGGCTGCTGACCACCGAGGGCGAGCTGATTCCGGCTGATACCGTGATCGTCTCCATCGGCGACCAGCCGCAGCTCAACTTCATCCCGGATAATATTAAGGTGGAGCGCGGCTGCATCGTGGTGGATGACAGCTATGAAACATCCATGCCCGGCGTCTACGCCGTGGGCGACAGCGTGCGTCCCGGTCTGCTGACCGATGCCATCGGCGCCGGCCGTGATGCGGCCATCATCATCCATTCGCGCCTGATGGGTCTTGAGGATGATTTTGACAATCTGCCGGCCATTGAGCACGACCGCGTCAAGCTGGAGTACTACGCTCCGGTGGCCGCCGGCTCGGAGGATGTCTATGAGTGTTCGACCGAGTGCGCCTCCTGCGGTAAGTGTCGCGACTGCGGCATGTGCGAGGCCATCTGTCCGCAGCAGGCCATCGCGCGCAAGGAGCTGGCCGAGGGTCTCTTCGAGTATGTGGTCGATGGCGAGAAGTGCATCGGCTGCGGCTTCTGCGAGGGCGCCTGTCCCTGTGGTATCTGGGAACTGGTGGAGAACGAACCGCTGGGCGTATAATAATAGATGTATAAAGATGGCAGCATGGCTGCTGCCAGGGTACCTTAATGGGGCCGCTCCAATTGGGGGTGGTCCCATTATAATACAATGACTTACAAACCTTAGGTTGACAATTTAGGTGGGCTCGACTAAAGAGTGGGTCAAAATTGAGGAAGGGGGCATCCTTGAGTCTTGATAATAGCAGACGTGCTGCGGTCTTAGTAATGGAAGACGGCAGCATTTTTCGCGGCTACGCCTTTGCCGGTTCCGGCGAGGTATCTGGAGAAGTTGTTTTTAACACAGGCATGACAGGTTATCAGGAGGTTTTGACCGATCCGTCCTACAAGGGGCAGATGGTTATGATGACCTATCCGCTGATTGGTAACTACGGCATTAACGATGAGGATATGGAGTCCGGCGGGATTCATATGGACGGGTTCATTGTCCGTGAATACCAGGATAACATCTCAAACTACCGTGCCAAGAAGACCTTGAAGAAGTTCCTTGAGGAGCATGGCAAGATCGGTCTCGAGGGTATCGATACCCGCGCTCTGACCCGTCTGATCCGGACAGAAGGCGCCATGAAGGGCATCATCTCCACCGATGTTGACAATACCGCCGAACTGCTCGAAAAGGTTAAGGCCCAGCCGGGACTGGCCGGTCGGGATCTGGTTCAGCATGTTACCTCTGAAAAGCCCTTCCGCTGGATCAAGGGCAAGCCCGCGACCATGGACGCCAAACCGGCTGCCAGCAGGTATCGCGTGGTGGTGCTGGATTGCGGCGTTAAGTACAACATCCTGCGCTGCCTTGAGAATCTGGGCTGTGAAGTGATCGTTGTGCCGGCCAAGACCCGCGCTGACGAGATCCTCAAATTTAAGGCCGACGGCCTGATGCTCTCCAACGGACCCGGCGACCCCGAGCCCGTGACCTACGTGGTCGAGACCGTCAAAGCTCTGCTGGGCAAGCTGCCCATCTTCGGCATCTGCCTGGGCCATCAGATGATTTCCCAGGCTCTGGGCGCCAAGACCGGCAAGTTGAAGTTCGGTCACCACGGCGTCAACCATCCGGTCAAGAACCTCAAGACCGGCCAGGTTGAAATCACATCACAGAACCACGGCTTCACAGCTCTGACCGAGACCCTGCCCGAGAATGTCGAGGTGACCCATGTCAACCTCAACGACGGCACCTTGGAGGGCATCAGCTGCAGAGAGCAGAAAGTGTTCAGCGTGCAGTACCACCCTGAAGCCGCCGCCGGTCCCCATGACGCCGCCTATCTCTTTGATGAGTTCCTGGCGCTGATGGATGAGGAAAAGAGTTAATTAAAAGTTTTTGAATGGGATTGGAGGGAAACTTTTTAGTTTCCCTCTGAACTATCTACCCAAAACAAGGAAATATTATGCCGAAACGCGAAGATCTTAAGAAGATACTGATTATTGGTTCCGGTCCGATCGTTATCTCCCAGGGCTGTGAGTTTGACTACTCGGGTGTTCAGGCCTGTAAGGCGCTCAAGGAAGAGGGCTATGAAGTGGTATTGGTCAATTCCAATCCGGCCACCATCATGACCGACCCTGAGATGGCTGACAGAACCTATGTTGAGCCCATCACCAAAGAAGCCGTAATCAAGATTATCGAAAAGGAGCGTCCCGACGCCATCCTGCCCACCTTGGGCGGGCAGACCGGCCTGAATACCGCCATCGAGGTTGCCGAGACCGGCGCGTTAGAGAAGTATGGTGTCGAGCTGATTGGCGCCAACGTGGATGTCATCCATAAGGCCGAGGACCGGGAGCTCTTCCGCGCGGCCATGGAGAAGATAAACCTGCGTGTCCCCCGCAGCGGCATCGCCCGCAACATGGAGGATGTCGACCGCATCAGCGAGGAGATCGGCTTCCCGATCATTGTGCGTCCGGCCTTCACCCTGGGCGGCATCGGCGGCGGCATCGCCTACAACATTGAAGAGCTGCGCACCATCAGCCGCAGCGGCATCGACGCCAGTATGATCAGCGAGGTCATGCTGGAGGAGTCGGTGATCGGCTGGAAAGAGTTTGAGATGGAGGTTATGCGCGACAAGGCGGATAACGTAGTCATCATCTGCTCCATCGAGAACATGGACGCCATGGGCGTGCATACCGGCGACTCCATCACGGTGGCGCCCTCCCAGACCCTGACCGATGTCGAGTATCAGAAGATGAGAGACGCCTCCATCGCAGTTATGCGTGAGATCGGCGTTGAGACCGGCGGCTCCAACGTGCAGTTCGCGGTCAATCCCGAGAACGGCGAGCTGGTCGTCATCGAGATGAACCCGCGCGTCAGCCGTTCGTCAGCCCTGGCCTCCAAGGCCACCGGCTTCCCGATCGCCAAGATCGCGGCCAAGCTGGCCTGCGGCTACACCTTGGACGAGATCCCCAACGACATCACCCAGGAGACCTACGCCAGTTTTGAGCCCACCATCGACTACACGGTGGTCAAGATTCCGCGCTGGACCTTTGAGAAGTTCCCCGAGGTTGATGACTTCCTGACCACCTCCATGAAGTCGGTCGGCGAGACCATGGCCATCGGCAGAACCTTCAAGGAGGCCCTGCAGAAGGCCGTGCGTTCGCTCGAGACCGGCCGCTTTGCCATCGGTTCATCCAAGAGCTTCACCGAAGATGACAAGAACCGGATCGTGCATGATCTGACCACGCCCAACTCCAACCGCCTCTACGCCATCGGCCGCGCCTTTGAGATGGGCTACAGCGTTGAAGAGGTCTTTGAGATGACCAAGATCGACCGCTGGTTCCTCTATCAGATTGAGGATATCATCAAGGCCGAGCAGGTTATGGCCCATGAGACGCCGACCCCCGAGGTTCTGCGTGAGGCCAAGCAGATGGGCTTCTCGGACAAGCGCCTGGCGCTGCTCTGGAGCCTGACCGAGGATGACATCCGCAAGATGCGGGATGAGCACGGCATCAAGCCGGTCTACAAACTGGTCGACACCTGTGCGGCCGAGTTTGAGGCCCACACGCCCTACTACTACTCCACCTATGAGCAGGAGACCGAGGTCCGCAAGTCCGACAAGCCCAAGGTTATCATCCTGGGCGGCGGTCCCAACCGCATCGGCCAGGGCATCGAGTTTGACTACTGCTGTGTTCACGCCTCCTTCGCCCTCGAAGAGGAGGGCTACGAGTCGATCATGATCAACTCCAACCCCGAGACCGTCTCCACCGACTATGACATCTCCGACAAGCTCTTCTTTGAGCCGGTCACCCTGGAGGATGTCCTGCATGTGGTCGAGGCCGAGCAGCCCGAGGGCGTCATCGTCCAGTTCGGCGGCCAGACGCCGCTGAAGCTGGCCAAGGGCCTGCACGATGCCGGCGTCAAAATTCTGGGTACATCCTATGACGCCATTGACCGCGCCGAAGACCGGGAGCGCTTTAATGAGATTGTTGCCAAGCTCAACCTGAAGCAGCCCGAGAGCGATATCGCCTTTACAACCGACAAGGCTCTGCGCATCGCAGCCGAGATCGGCTATCCGGTCCTGGTACGCCCCTCCTATGTTCTGGGCGGCCGCTCCATGGAGATCATCTATGATGAGGAGACCCTCGAGAGCTTCATGGCCCGCGTGCTGGAGGAGTTCCCGGACAACGCCATCCTGATCGACAAGTTCCTGGAGGATGCCGTCGAGGTTGACGTTGACTCCATCTCTGACGGTCAGATGACCGTCATCGGCGGCATCATGCAGCACATTGAGGAGGCCGGTATTCACTCCGGTGACTCGGCCTGCTGTATTCCGCCCCAGAGCATTTCGGACAATATGCTCTCGCGGATCGAGCAGACCACCCGTCTGATCGCCAAGGAGCTGGAAGTGCTGGGTCTGATGAACATCCAGTACGCCATCAAGGATGACGAGCTCTACCTGATCGAGGTTAATCCGAGGGCGTCACGTACGGTTCCCTTCGTATCGAAGGCCATCGGCACGCCGCTGGCCAAGCTGGCCACCAAGGTCATGCTGGGCAAGAGCCTCGAGGAGCTGGGCTTCACCGAGCATATCTGGCCCGAACATGTGGCCGTCAAAGAGGCGGTCTTCCCCTATAACCGTTTCCCCGAGGCCGATGTTGTGCTGAGTCCCGAGATGCGTTCGACCGGCGAGGTCATGGGTATCGACGTCAACTTCGGCGTGGCCTTTGCCAAGGCTCAGATGGCCTCCGGCTTTACTCCGCCGACCTCGGGCACGGTCTTCATCTCAGTGCCCAAGTACTATCGCGACCGCATCATTGATGTGGCCAAGGAGTTCAAGGAGATGGGCTTCAAGATCAAGGCCACCGACGGCACCGCCGCGCACCTCAAGGAGCACGGCATTGATGCTGAAGTTGTGCTCAAGGTCAGCGAGGGTCGTCCCAACGTGGTTGACCATATCAAGAACGGTGAGATCCAGTTGATCATCAACACCTCCATCGGCCGCCGCGCGTCTGAAGATTCGCACAAGATCCGCAAATCGGCCATTAAATATTCGGTGCCCTACACCACAACGATTGCGGCATCCAAGGCCGTGGCCGAGGCCGTCTGCGCCATGCGCGAAGAAGAGTGGGGCGTCTGCCCGCTGCAGGATTATCACGAAGCATAAGAGAGGAACACTATGCTCGACGAAGATTGGCATGAGGAGTGCGGTGTCTTCGGGATCTTTGGCGATCCCGAGCCCGCCCATAAGACTTACCTGGGGCTTTACGCCCTGCAGCACCGTGGGCAGGAGAGCTCCGGCATCGCAACCACCGATGGCAGCAACATCTACCATCACAAGGCTCTGGGGCTGGTGGCGTCTTGCTTCTCCGATCCCGAGGTCATGGCGCGCCTTAAGGGGCACGCCGCCATCGGTCATAACCGTTACTCGACCCGCGGCGCCAGCCAGATCCAGAACGCCCAGCCCATCTCCATCCAGTGCAAGGTAGGCCAGATCGCCTCCGTGCATAACGGCAACCTGGTCAATGCGTTTGAACTGCGGCGCGAGATGGAGGCCAAGGGCTCCATCTTTCAGACCACGGCCGACAGTGAGATCGTCCTGCACCTGATCGCCAGATCAGAGCAGGCGATGATTGAAGACATGATCAAGGAGGCCCTTGAGCGCATGCTGGGCGCCTTCTGTTTCGTCTTCCTCACGCCGGACAAGATGATTGCGGCCCGTGACCCCTACGGCTTTAGGCCCCTCTGCCTGGGCAAGCTCAATGATGCCTATGTGGTGGCCAGTGAGACCTGTGCCCTGGATATCATCGGTGCCGAGTATATCCGCTCGTTTGAGGCGGGCGAGGTGATGGTGATCGACAAGAACGGCATATCGAGCAGCTTCTTGAGTCCGGCGCCGCGCAAGTCCCAGTGTATCTTTGAACACATCTACTTTTCACGTCCCGACAGTCTGATCTTCGGTGAGAAGGTTGACAAGGTCAGGCGCCTGCTGGGCCGCAAGCTGGCCGAGACCGCACCCTGCGGCGCCGACCGCGTGATTGCGGTGCCCGACTCGGCCAATACCGCGGCTCTGGGCTATGCTCACGCCTCCGGTGCCCGTTTTGAGATCGGTCTGATCCGGAATCACTATGTGGGCCGCACCTTCATCGCACCCCAGCAGGGCAGCCGCGAGCGGGATGTTAAGGTTAAGTTTAATCCGGTCAGCGGTATCCTGAAGGGCAAGAAGGTTGTCATGGTTGACGACTCCATTGTCCGCGGTACAACGCTGCGCAATCTGGTGCGCCTGGTGCGTGAGGCCGGAGCCGAAGAGGTGCATGTGCGCATCTCCTCGCCGCCGGTGATCTGTCCCTGTTTCTACGGGATCGACATCGCCGAAAGTTCGCAGCTGATCGCCGCCAACAAGACGGTGGAAGAGACCTGTGAGTACATCGGGGCCGACTCGCTGGCCTATCTGAGTGTGGAGGCCATGCTTGAGACGGTCGAGAACCCCGAGAACTACTGTACGGCCTGCTTCAGTGGCAGATATCCCACCGATCTGCCCATGGATTGCTCCAAAGACAGTTTCGATAAGTGCTAGTTTTGCGGATCCCGGCCAGCCGGCCGGGATCTTTTATTCTCTCTGTTTGCCTGTTTACTTTTTAACGCTCTGCTGTAATTTATTCTTGTGTGTCTCTCTAGGATTCTCTGTTTTAGCCGATTAGTCATATTAGCTGTTGCTATGCTTGAAAATTGATGCTATGGCTTCAGTGTTAAAAAATTCACAGCAGTCTGTGGGAGGACAACATGTTTAATACAGAAATTAAAAGAAATCTTGCCGGCTTGTTTTTCAGTTTGCTGATGTTCGTGGCGATGGTCGCGATATTTTTGAATACACCGTTTTATGTGGCGTTCTGGCTGCAGTTTGTGGCCATGTTTGTCACCTATGTGGTGATGTCACAGATCAACGAATACCACGCTGTCTGAGTTGGGGCTCAAACCCCAACCCGCTCAGGGTAGTCGCTGAATACTCCGTCCACGCCCAGCTCGCTCATTCTGGCAATATCTTGCTCCTCATTGACCGTATAGACAAAGACCCTGTAGCCGGCCCGCTGGGCGCGGCTGACAAAACCGGCTCTGACCGTGTTTAGTCTGATGTTGAGTGAATAGGGCCTGAAAAGCCTGGCATACGGCAGGACGCCGCAGCGGGGCAGATGGTTGAAGAGCAGTCCGCGCCTGACCGTTGGCAGGGCTCGTTTGAAACGCAGCAGCTCATGGTGGTTGAACGATGACACCAGGAAGTCGTCTGTCTGCCAGCCCTTGGTCTGATACTTCCTGATCAGTGCGGCCGTGGCTCTGGCCGTGCCGCGGCCCTTGAGCTCGATGTTGACCCTGCAGCGCCGGTCAACCAGGTCCAGCACCTCTTCCAGGAAGGGCACCATCTGGCCGCCGCCCGCATCCAGCGATCTCAGATAGTTGAGCGAGGCATCCCTGATCAGGCCTTGGCCGTTGGTGGTGCGCTCCAGCTCGTCGTCATGGATGACCACCAGCCGTCCCTCGACCAGATGCACGTCCAGCTCAATCCAGGGCAGGCCCAGTTCAATGGCCCAGGCAAAGGACGGTAGGGTGTTTTCAGGCAGGTGGCCCTTGGCGCCGCGGTGACCGATTGCAATCATTTCGTCTCCGCGCATTCGACGCAGCGGGTGGTTTCGGGCATCAGCAGCAGGCGCCTGAAGGGGATCTCCTCTTCACAGATGTAGCAGGTGCCGAAATCCTCTGTCTGGCTGCGCTTCAGAGCGTGCTCCAGTCTGGTCAGGCGCAGTTCGCTTGATCTGAGGTTGGCCTCCTGGATGCTCTTGTCGTTGATGGCCTCCATGCGCGAGATGCGGCCGATGGCGCTGTCCGGCTCCACGGGCTGGGACTTCTCCCTGAGGCCCGGGATGGTGCGTTTCAATTCCGCAATTTCATGCTCTATCTTCGCGATTATCTCTGAGCGCTGCTCGTCGGTCATGTCTAATCTTTCTTGGGCCTTCTGGTGGGCCTGGGCTTGCGTGGCTTATGTTTGATGTAGATCGCCTTGCGGCCCTTCTCGTCGATGCGGCGCTCATCAATCTCAAAGAGGTCGATGGCGCTGACCAGTTCGCCCAGCTTCTTGTAGCCGTAGTTGCGCGAGTCAAAGGAGGGGGACTGGTTGGAGATCTGCTGGCCGACACCGCCCAGGTGGGCCCAGCCGTCATCGTCGGCCACGGCATCCAGGGCGCCGCGCAGCAGATTGGTCAGCCTGGAGTCGCCCTTGAGCTCCTTCTTGTCCATCTTCTTGGATTTGGGCGAGGTCTCGTTTTGCTGGTCATCATCGTCCTGCTTAGTCAGAATCTCGGTATAGATGAACTTGTCGCAGGCATTCACCAGCGCGTTGGGGGTCTTGCGCTGGCCGAAGCCGTAGACGCTGAGGCCGGCTTCGCGGATGCGCGAGGCCAGGCGCGTGAAGTCGCTGTCGCTGGAGACCAGGCAGAAACCGTCAAAGGTGTTGGTGTAGAGCAGATCCATGGCATCGATGATCATGGCGCTGTCAGTGGCATTCTTGCCCACCGTGTAGGCAAACTGCTGCACCGGGTGGATGGCATGGGCCAGCAGCACATCTTTCCAGCCCTTGAGGTTGGGCGAGGTCCAGTCGCCGTAGATGCGCTTGACGCTGGCTACGCCATACTTGGCGATCTCGGCGATCAGATCTTCGGCGATCTGGGGCGAGGTGTTGTCGGCATCGATCAGGACGGCCAGGGTTTTCTGTTCACTGTTTTTATGTGCCATTATTGCTCCTTGAGGTTAGCGGCATGCAGCATGCGGCCCATGAAAAGGATCGTGTCGCTCTGCTGGTCCAGAATTATGTAGATGAAGGGTTTGTCGGCTCTGAAGCTGGGCTTGATGGGGCCGATGGATTTAACCTGGGCCACCACGGCGGTGGCGGCGGCGGCAACGGTGCCCTCTTCATTGACATCGATCAGCGCCTTGTGGATCACGGCGCTGATGAAGAGGTCGCTCTTGCCGGTAACGCCCGAGAAATCAGCCTCGGAGCCGAAAGCGTCCCCCATGCCCAGCTGGGTCAGGGTGCCCTTGAGGTCCAGGCTGCTCTCCAGCTTGAATTTGGGCAGGCTCAGCAGGATCTCCTGCTTAACGAGCTGGTCGCGCCAGGTTTTCAGTTTGGCTGGGGTCAGTGCGGACTCGAAGGATTTGAAATTTTCCGGCAGCAGCACCAGCATGGTCAGGCGCTCGCCGGTGTAGGGCAGCTCGACCATCTTGAGCTCATCGTTCTGCATGAAGTTTGTCTCGCCATCCCTGAACATGAAGGTGGCCTCGGCCTGAGTGCCGTCCAGCCTGTTGAAGGGTGCCTGATGGCTTAGCCTGGGATCGAAGGCTTCAGCCCAGCTGCCCTTGAAGTGGATGGCCGAAGTCAGCACCAGGCGGGTCATGTTGTTGATGATGCCGGGCGCGATCAGCTCCTTGATCAGGCCGTGGGTGTGTTTTTCGGCCCAGTTGTTGATGGTGATGCGCTGTTTGTCGGGGGCGGCGGCAAAGTCAACCTTGTGCAGCGGCGAGGCGTAGAGGCGATTGATGCGCTGCATGAAGGCTGATTCGACCGGCATGTCATGCTGCAGCCAGAGGGCGTCGGCCAGATCGACGCTTTTGATGGGGGCGCTCTTCAACAGGCTGGCCGGGGTTTGGGGCGCGTCCAGATCGGCGCTGAAGTGCAGGCTCTGCTGCATCTGTTCCCGGGTATTGCCCTCGGCGCCGCAGTAGATCATGGCCAGGGGCGTGCGGATTGAGAGCGGTGAAAAGATCAGGTTGCCGTCGCCTCCAGCCAGGGTTCGGTAGAGATCAATGGAAAAGTCATGGTTGGTCGATGGTGCCGGTTCCGGGGTCATGCGCGCCATACCGCAGAGCAGCAGGGCGACTGTTATCAGGACTGCGATTCTCTTCATACATCCTCCTTGGCACTTCTGCCGGCCAGCCAGCCGGTTGAAAAGGCGGCCTGCAGGTTATATCCGCCGGTCTCGGCCTGCAGATCCAGGACCTCGCCGGCAAAGTAGAGCCCGTCAAGCAGGCGCGACTGCATGGTCTTGGGGTCAACCTCCTTGAGGTTGACGCCGCCGGCCGTCACAATGGCCTCGCTCAGGGGCCTGTAACCCGTTATATCAAAGCTGAAATCTTTTAACCAGTGGCGCAAGCGCTTGCGCTCCGTGGCTGAAACTTGAGCCAGCTGCTTGTCGCCGTCCAGCTGGTTGAGTTCCAGGCAGAGCGGGATCAGCTTGGCCGGCAGCAGGCGCTTGAGCATTGATTTGAGCTTCTGCTTGCCGTGCTCGTCAACTTCACGCTGCAGGCGCAGGTCCAGCTTCTGGTCGTCCAGGGCGGCTTTGAGGTCAATTGAGATGCTGACCTGCTGGCCGGCATCCAGGGCATCCACGGCGTAGCGGCTGAGGCTCAGGATGACCGGGCCCGAAAGGCCGAAGTGGGTGAAGATCAGCTCGCCGAAGAGCTCCTGGCTCTTTTTGCCCGCGATCCAGAGGGTTGTGCGCACGTTGCGCAGGCTTAAACCCTGTAGCAGCTTGGCATTTTCACCGGCCGTGATCAGCGGGATCAGGGCCGGGCGGATGGGTATGATCTGGTGGCCGGCCTGTCGGGCCAGCTCATAGCCCTGGCCGGTGGAACCGGTGCCCGGGTAGGACGCGCCGCCGGTGGCGATCAGCACTTTTGTTGCGCGGAACTCCTGATCATGGGTGCGCACGCCGCCCAGTCTGCCCTCCTCAATGATCAGCTCTTGCACGTCCTGGTTGGTGAGGATGGTGGCGCCGCATTTTTTGGCCCAGCCGCTCAGGGCGTCGACCACATCCTGGGCCTCCTGGCTGACCGGGAAGATGCGACCGCCGCGCTCTTCAACGGTTTCAACATTGATGGAGTGCAGCAGACCCAGCAGGTCGGCAGTGAAGTAGCGGTGAAAGGCCTGGCGCAGGAAGCGCCCCTCCTTGCCGAAACGGTTGATGAATTCGGGCAGGGGTGCGCTGTTGGTGATGTTGCAGCGACCCTTGCCGGTGATGCGCAGCTTGCGGCCCGGGCGCTCCATCTTTTCCAGCAGCAGGACTTTGAGGTCCTGCTTGGCGGCTTCGCCGGCGGCCAGCAGGCCGGCTGCGCCGCCGCCGACAATTATCAGGTCACAGGCCTTCATCTGGCCAGTTCTAGTGAGTCGTTCACTCCCAGATTGTTGTAGATCTCAAGGGATGCCTTGGAGTTGTTGAGGGTGTAGATGTGGATGCCGCGCACGTTGTTGTCGATCAGGTCGCGGATCTGTTCGGTGGCCCAGTGGATGCCGACCTTCTCGACCTGCTCGTCGCTGGAGGCGCGCTCAACGGCCCGGATCAGGCCGGCCGGGAAGCGGGTGCCGGCCGAAAGATCGGCCATGCGCACCATGTTGGCCTTGCTGGCAATCGGCATGATGCCGGCAATGATCGGCACATTGATGCCGGCCAGCTTGCAGCGTTCGCAGAAGTCGTAGAATTCATGGTTGTCAAAGAAGAGCTGGGTCACGATGTAGTCGGCGCCGGCATCAACCTTGGCTTTGAGATACTCGATCTCCTTGATGCGGTTGGGGCAGGCCGGGTGCCCTTCGGGAAAGCCGGCCACGCCGACGCCCATGTGGGGAAACTTCTCCTTGATGAAGCGCACCAGGTCGGCGGCGTGTTCGAAACCGTTTTCGGCCGCCTGCCACTCCTCGCCGGGGGGCGCATCGCCCCTGAGGGCCAGGATGTTGTGGATGCCGTTCTCATCGTAGCGCTGCAGGATGTTGTAGATCTCATCTCGGCTGGATTTGACGCAGGTCAGGTGGGAGACGACGGTAACGTCGGTCTCGTTGTGCAGTTTGACCACCAAATCGTTGGTCAGGTCGCGGGTGGAACCGCCGGCGCCGTAGGTCACGCTGACGCTGGACGGCTTGAGCGGCATCAGCTCCTCGACGGTCTTGACCAGCTTCTGGCAGGCGCTCTCCGTTTTGGGTGGAAAAAATTCAAAGCTGAATGAAATATTAGTATTATCCAGAATATCTTTAATAAGCATATAGAACCTCGAAATTGAACTTCGCCCTATACAACATGATTTATCCTATGATTTCAACATAAATGAGCTGTGCTACTTCAGCACCGCCCTGATGGCGCGCGCCAGCTGTTCGGTGATCAGCGGCTTGGGGATGTATTCACGGATGCCGACAGCCTTGAGCTCCTCTTCGGTCATGACGTCGCTGAAGCCGCTGCAGAGGATGATGGGCAGTTCGGGCCGGATCGCATGGATGGCTTTGGCCAGGTCGGAACCGGTCAGTCTGGGCATGGTGTGGTCGGTGATCACCAGATCGAAGCGGCCGGGGTCCTCCTTGAAGTGATCAAGGGCCTCCTGGCTGCTGGTGAAGGCGCTGACCTTGTAGCCCAGCTGGCTGAGGATGGTCTGCTCCATATCTACCAGGATATCCTCGTCATCGACGAAGAGGATGTGTTCATGGCCGCCGGGCAGTTCGCTGCTGGCGGCGGCTTCGTCAAGCTGGCTGTCTGCCTGGGAACAGATCGGCAGAAAGATCTCGAAGCGGGTGCCTTTGCCGGGCTGGCTCTCAACCTTGATGTCGCCGTCATGGCTTTTGACGATGCCGTGCACGGTTGCCAGACCCAGGCCGGTGCCCTTGCCGGTATCCTTGGTGGTGAAGTAGGGTTCGAAGATGCGCTCAATGGTCTGCTCATCCATGCCATGACCGTTGTCGGAGACGCTCAGGCAGGCGTAGCTGCCGGGCTCCAGGTCCAGGTAGGCCGAGGCCTCCTCCGGCGAGAGCCGCTGCTGCTGCAGGGTGACGTTGATGATGCCGCCCGGGCCCTGCATGGCGTGGAAGGCGTTGGTGCAGAGGTTCATGATCACCTGGTGCATGCGGGTGGGGTCGGCCAGGACTGCGCCGCAGTCGGGATGGATGTTGTATTTGAGTTCGATGGTGGTCGGCAGCGAGCCCCTGAGCAGCTTGAGGGCCTCCTTGATGACCGGCTGCAGCTGCATGGGCTTGCGTTCATGTTCGGTCTGACGGCTGAAGGTCAGGATCTGCTTGACCAGGTCGGTGGCGCGGCGGCCGGCCTTGAGCACCTCGTTCAGGCGCTGGTGCGAGCTGCTCTGCTCGTTCATGTCGATCATGGCCAGTTCGGTGTAGCCCATGATGGCCGAGAGAATGTTGTTGAAGTCATGGGCGATGCCGCCGGCCAGGGTGCCCATGGCTTCCATCTTCTGGGCCTGGCGCAGCTGGGCCTCCAGGGCGATCTCGTGGGAGACGTCGCGCTGGACCGAGACAAAGTTGATCACGCGGCCGTTTGAATCGAAGATCGGCGAGATGGTGTTCTCGACCTGGTAGAGGGAGCCGTCCTTCTTGATGTTGATGTTGCGGCCCTGCCAGAAGGCCTCGTTGCGGGCGGCCTGCCAGACGGTGCTGAAGAGGGTTGCCGAGCCTTCGCCGGCAATGATCATGGATGCATTCTGGCCGATGGCCTCGTCGCGGGTGTAGCCGGTGATGCGCTCGAAGGCCGGGTTGACGTATTCGATGATGCCCTGGAAGTCGGTGATGATGATGGTCTCGGCAGCCTGTTCGACGGCTGTGGCCAGGCGTGAGCGCTCCTCGGCGCTGCGGCTGCGCTGGATCAGGCGCCAGAGCCCCTGGATCAGCAGGGTCAGCTGGGTGACATCCGAGTCGCTGTAGGAGCTCTCCTTGTTGGCGACGCCGGCAATGGCCACCAGACGCTCGCCGTCATGCACCGGGATGTTGATGTGGCGGATGATGCGTTCCCGGCTCTCGGGCAGCCAGGTCTGGTTGGACATCTTGAGGTTGTTGGCGATGATGGCCTTGCGGCTGCGCTTGATCTCCTGCCAGGGGGTGGCCAGTTCGGGGTGGCGCAGCAGCTCGCTGGCCTCGACGCGCTGAAAACGGTTGTTCTCCAGGAAGTGGATCGTTTCGAACTGTTCATTTTCATCGAGCATGACAATGTAGCCGCAGCGGCTCTTGGTGAGCTTGACCTCCTCGTTGAGGGCGAACTCGGCCAGGTCGGCCTTGTTGAAGCCGGTCAGCTGGTCCAGCTTGAGCAGCGATTCCAGGCGGGACTCGTTGAGCCGGATGGCCTCCTCGGCATGCTTGCGTTCGATGGCGGCCTTGAGGGTTGAGGTGGCGGCGCAGAGGGCGTCGATCTCCATCTCGGACCAGTTGTGCTTGCGCTTGCAGTCGTCGAAGCTGATGAAGCCCCACCACTGGTCCTCGGCGATGATCGGCACGGCGATCATGGAGATGATGTCGTAGTCGCTCAGGGCCTTCTTCTCGGGCAGGGGGAAGTCCTCCAGGTTGCCGCTGATGATGCGGCCGTGACCCAGGACCTCCTCCCAGCGCGCCAGGCCGACCTCGCGGTAGGGGATGCCGTTGAAACGGCCGTCATTCAGGATCGAGCTGACGTCGCTGGCGGCCCACTCGTAGCGGTGGGTGATCAGCAGGCGGCCGTCTTCCGCTGTGTAGTTCTTGTAGATGTGCACGCGGCTGACGCCGGTGGCCTGGCCCAGGTGCCTGAGAACCTCCTGAATGTTGAGGTTCCATTCGCCGGGGCTCAGGAACTGCTGGGTGGCGTGGCTGACCGACTGCAGGATCGCTTCGGCGTCGCGCAGGATGGTCTCCTCCTGCTTGTGGCGGTCAACTTCGGCCTGCAGCCGGTTGGTGATGCGGCGGTAGGTGCTGAGGTAGAAGATCAGCAGGCTCAGCGGCAGCAGGGTGAAGATGGCCACCGTGACCGAGGAGTTGATCCAGGCGCGGGTCAGCGAGCTCTGCATGTAGCTGATGTCGTAGGCGGCGCAGATCAGGTAGGAGCGGCCGCTGGCTGAGATCTGCGGCATGTAGATCTGGCGGTAGATGTTTTCGTGTTTACGCTTGATATTATAGACCGGCGCATAGGTGTGATAGTAGAGACGTTCTGGCAGATCGGTTGTCTGCTTGAAGTAGGTGTAGTCGATGGGCGCCTCGGCGCTGGTCAGGTTTGAGGCTGTCTGGTGATAGGCGTCGCCGATCCGCACAAGGGTCAGGATGTAGGCGAGGTCCAGATCCTTGGCCATGTTCTCCAGGGCGATAGAGTTGATGCGGTCCTCATAGGGCGAGATGGCATCGGCGCTGATGGTGCGGTCGTGGAAATCGGGGCCCAGCACATGCTCGATGCTCTTGGAGGCCTTGAGCAGGCGTTTGTCAACATCCAGCATGATGTCCTTTTTGGTGCTGTTGTTGGACCAGAGGGCGAAACAGAAGCCGATGACGATGTAGATCAGCAGGGCCAGCGCCAGGTAGATGATGTCGGCCGTTGTCTGCCGCTTAAGGGTGCGCTTGATTTTCTGCAAACTGTCTGAAAAAGAAAACATGTTTTTTATGTACCGGATTGGCCGGTAAAAGCAAAGAGTTATAATGCCTGATCTAAGCCTTGATGCGGTTAAGGATTTTGGGGTCTCTGAGCTCGCGCAGGGCATCGGCTGCGATCCAGCGGGCGGCCTTGGAATCATAGCCCGAGATCTCTGCGGCGGTCTTGACGGCCAGCTCGTTAAGGTTTTGATTGCGCTTGCCTATTTGGCGCAGGGCCCAGTTGACGGCCTTTTTGACAAAGTTGCGCTCATCACTGGCTGCCTGCTTGATGATGGCGAGGCACTCGATGAAGTCCGCGTCGGTGGCGGTTCTGTCATGCACGGCCAGTACCGCCATCATGGTGAAGCCGGCGCGTTTGGTGAACTCCTGGTCCGCTCCGGTCCAGTCGCGGGCCATCTGCCAGGCATCCTTTGAGTGGCGGAAGAGGTTGTTGCAGCACTGGTCGCAGAGGTCCCAGGAGTCGAAATCACGCACCCAGCGCTGCATCAGTTCACGCTCGACCTGCTGCTTGTCGGCCAGCATGCTGGCCAGGATGCGGGCCTCGTGCCAGCCGCTTTGCCAGAGCTCTTCGGCCAGGTCCTGGTCGCAGCCGTTCTGCTTCGCGATTTGACGCAGGTTCGGGATCGAGACGCCGAAAACTTTTTGCGCCTGAATGCCGAAGCGGGCCATGCCCTTGACGGACTTGGAGTCAGAGAGCGCCTCAAGGCGCTCCAGGATCTGCGCCGCGGTCACTGGCGCTCAGAAAGATTCGATCATGGAGACGGTGTAGACCTCATTGTTGATCATGATCTGGGACGCGTAGCAGTCGATCACGTCGCAGATGCCGATGGAGTTGGCGAAATCTTTGACCGGGGTCGGAAAGAAGCAGACCAGGTGGCCGTCGCATTCGCAGGGCGAGTAGGTGGGCAGCGGCTCACCGCAGGTCGGGCAACAGAGCTTGACGTGGTCGCCCTGCTGCAGCTGAACGTCGCAGGTGACGCGGGTGTTGTCGCCGTAGAAGGGGCTCAGGATCACAACGCCCTCCTTATCATCCTTGATCACTTTGAGCCGGATGCCCGGGTGGCCGTTGAAGGATGAGTTTTGATCAATCAGGTCGTGGCCGTTGTGGCAGTATGCTTTGCCGATAACCAGGGCTTTGCTGTATTTATCAACCTCTTTGACAGTCGGGTTGGGGATAATCAACATTCCGCGTTCGGTAAATCTTTGCATAACAACCTCCATTCAAAAGATAAATTCATGATAAAGATTCTGGGGGCTTAATTCAAGGATGCAATCAGTCGCGCATGATTTTTCTGCGCTGTTTTTTTTCGGCATGTTTCTTCTTGCCCTCCAGCCGTTTGCGTTTGGATGCCAGGCTGGGACGGGTGGCGCGGCGCTGTTTGGGGCGGATGCTGGCCAGGCGGATGATCTCGATCAGGCGCGCGCGGGCCTCTTCGCGGTTGCGCTCGCGGGTGCGGTGGTTGCGGGCCGTGATGATCAGCTCGCCGCGGCTGCTGGCCCGGCCGGCCAGGCGCAGGCGCACATCTGTCGGCAGGTGGCTGATGTCAAAGCGCAGCTGGACGGCCGTGGCCACCTTGTTGACGTTCTGGCCGCCGGGGCCGCCGCTGTGGATGAAGCTCTCCTGCAGGTCGGCCTCATCGATGTAAATCTGCTCTGTAACCCTGATCATGGAGATGGTAATAGATATAAATGGTTTAAAGGTCAAAGGGTTAATGGGGAGCTTAAATGTTTGATCTGCTCTATTTGTTTTTTTTGCTGCTGGCCCTGATGGTGCTGATCCTGGTTGCGGCCTACTCCGTGCGCTATGGCATCACGCCCATGCCATCTAACAGACACCTTCTGCGGGGTCTGGATCAGTTTGCAGAGCTGCCGGTCAAGCGCATCTATGAACTCGGCAGCGGCTGGGGTACGGTGGCGGTGAAACTGGCGGAGCTCTTTCCGGAGGCTGAGGTGCAAGCCATCGAGATCTCACCCATCCCCATCAGCTGCGCCCGCCTGAGAGTTAGACCGAACCTGAAATATCTGCGCCGGAATATCTATGAGACTGATCTGAGCGATGCCGAACTGGTCTACTGTTATACCGAGACCGTGAGCATGCAGAGGCTGGCTTCAAAATTTAAGACAGAGCTTCGCGAAGGATGCTACATCATATCGAACACCTTTGCCCTGCCGGGCTGGGAACCGGTCCGGGTGCTGCAGCTGAAGGACATCTACCGCTCCAGGGTCTATCTCTACCGGAAATGAGAGGCTAGAATTGTTGCGCCGATTTTGGGTGGTGTAGGTGATGGCTAGTCAAAGAATATATGGGTGCCACTGGCCAAGCGCAGCTTGCCAGTGTGGGTTGAAAGCACGGGCAAGACGTCAAGCTAGATAATCGAGATGCTTGTCTTGGCCCGTGGCACCCGTCGGGAATAGATATGTTGTTTTTGAAAGTGTAGGTAATGGCTAGTTATATGCACTACAAAACGCTATGGCTTAGCAGTTCTAGTCTGCTTGGATTCTTTCCCGATTACTTCATAATAATCAACATCAGACCATCCGAGACCAACACACCGAGCTAGCGATTTTTGAGCAATGGGGTTTTCTCTATACCTTGCAATAAATAGAGGTTCAGATTTGAGGTCATAATATAAATTAGATAGATTGTTGGCGAAACCGCCATCCATTATCGAACGGTCCATTCCCTCTAAAATTGCGACATCTTTTTCGGTTAAAAAATGAGTTTTTATACCGTCAAACGCATAATGCAAGATATCGTTATTATCTTCATATGTCATGGCTTTGCATAGTCTATCTAATAGTCCTTTTGTTAGTAAGACCCGTCTTTCATAATCCGACTCCAAGCGCAATTGAGTTATAATTTCATCTACGTCTGATTTAGACGGCCATGAAGTTGGCATTAATAAGACAATAATGCCTGTCATGAGGACACATATTAAAACAATGATCGCGCCATATTTCTTCATAGAACATCTACCAGCAATGACATTTCAGTCATGCTGATCCAAATGATTTCTGTATCATTCATATCTTATCTTTCGCCTTCATCCTCATATTTTACTCCAAGAGCCTCCGCGAAATTCCTAACATTTTCTTCAGGAATGCTCTTTGATATAAATATATTGGTTGTAAATGCATCATACCACTCAATGATAACGTTACTATCTTCATAGACATGGAAATGAGTTGCTATTTGGAGTGGAGAAACGTCTTTACTGAACTCTGATAAACGTTCAATATTTTGTTTGGTCGCAGGCAAATGGACCACATGTTGCTTTGGCCAGACTGTACCTCTGGCAATATGCTCTTTCTCTGGGATCGCAATATCGTCGATAAACTGCTTCAAATCACCTTTGGCATTACACCCTTCAATGAATATTGCAGCATTTTCCCCGACTATGTAATGCAATGCATTAAGCACTTTAGGAAGATCTTTCGTTTCACCAATCATCCAGTTCGAACAACTATGATCAAGGGTGAGACCTTCAAGTTCATCTTTCGATGCTGCACCAAATAGTTTTGCTATCCATCCCATGTTTAGTCCTGATAGTCGGATATATTTCATGCCGACTTTCTTTGATTTAAATCAAATTATTCATCACAAAAGAAGTGCACATAACTGCTATCTATATTCTATCGAGCAAAGCATTCCTGGTGTCAATTCTTTACCGCGTCCTTTCTGATCCAAATGAAGAACGTAATGTGAGCAGTTCCGCCATAACAAAGCCGCACAAGATCCCACCTGTATTGGCCAGCATATCCAGCCACTCGCCGTAGCGGTTGACATAGGGCTGGATCAGTTCGATGGCGCCGCTGTAGGCCACAAAGCTCAAGGCAATCAGGGGCCACTTCTGCGGTTTGCGCAAAGCTGTCGGCAGCATCAGGATGGCATAGGCGATGAAGTGGTGGGTCTTGTCGCTGCCGGGCACAGGCGGCAGTTCCGGCAGGGGCCAGAGCGACAGAAATGTTATGGCAGCTAAGGTCAGCGCAGTCAGTGCAATCCAGTATGCTTTGATGAGATCAAGCAGCCGGCTCATCCAACAATCAGCAGCGCGATATAGGGCACAAGGTTGAACAGGATGATGGCGATCTTATAGGTGCCGAAGTAGCCGTAGATGGCCTCCATGACCTTCTCCTCGCTGATGCCGTAGAATCTGCCGTGCATGCGGGCGACAAAATCTTTGATGCTGATGGTCAGCAGGGCGCTGAAGAGGAAGAGGGCAAAGTTGATGATGGTCATCCATTTGAAGATCTCAGTGATCTGATTCAGATCCATATTTACCTCCTAATTTTTAGCCCAGGCCAGGCTCAGACCAAGGGCAATCAGCACAGAGCCGGCCAGCTGGTTGATGCGGCGGCTCAGATTTGTTCTGGCCTGCAGCAGGTGGCCGATCTGGCCGGCGGCCAGGCCCACAGTTGAGAAGCAGACAAAGGTGATGGCGATGAAGACCAGGCCCAGAGTCAGCATCTGCAGGGGCACGCTGCCCATCTCTGGGTCAGTGAACTGGGGGAAGAAGGCCAGGAAGAAGATGGCCACCTTGGGATTGAGGATGTTGGCGATGATGCTCTGGCCGAAGATTCTGGCCGGCTTCTTCTGTTCATCCTCCTGCTGCATATCGATGCCGTTGCCGGCGCGCAGCATCTTGATGCCCAGATAGATCAGGTAGCCGGCACCCAGGATCTTGATTATCAGGAAGGCCTGGGCGGATGAGGCCAGGATGGCCGAGATTCCCAGGGCGGCGAAGCTGGTGTGCACAATGTTTCCCAGGCTGAAGCCGGCGGCGGCGGCCAGGGCCGCCCTGCGCCCCTGGGCGATGCCGCGGGTCATGACATAGATGATGTCAGGCCCGGGCGTAAAGGCCAGCACGATCGAGGCTCCGGCAAAGAGCAGCAGGTTGGTCATATCAGGCCGGTGGTCTCGTCCAGCCCCAGCAGGATGTTGAGGCTCTGGACGGCGGCGCCGGATGAACCCTTGCCGAGGTTGTCGAGACGGGCCACCAGGTTGATGTGGTCGGCATTGCCGAAGACGAAGAGCTCGACCAGATTGGTGTCGTTGCAGGCCAGGGGAGAGAGGAAGGCTCCCTCCATGTAGCTGCTGTCATTGAAGGGCATGACCTTGACGAAGGTCTCGCCCGCATAGTAGTCGCTCAAAATTTGCCAGACATCCTCGGGGGAGACTTTGCGGCTCAGCATGTTGATGTGCAGCGGGGTGCAGACCAGCATGCCTTTGTAGTAGTTGCCGACCGCGGGGGCGAAGATGGGCGGATTTTTAAGACCGGTCCACTTCTGCATCTCGGGCACATGCTTCTGGTTGAGGTTCAGGGCGTAGGGGCGCGCCGCAATCTCCTCCTGGCTGCCGCTGTGGTTTTCGTAAGCATCGATCAGCTTGTTGCCGCCGCCGCTGTAGCCGCTGAAGGCGTGCACGGTGATGGGGTAGTCGGCCGGCACCAGGCCGCTGCTGGTGAGCGGGTTGAGGGCCAGCACCAGCCCGGTGGGGTAGCAGCCCGGGTTGGAGATGCGCTTCGAGTTCCTGATCAGCTCGCGCTGGCCCGGGTTGAGCTCGGGCAGACCGTAGACCCAGCCCTCGGCGGTGCGGTGCGCCGTGGAGGCGTCAATCACCTTTGTCTCAGCATTATCAATCATGGAGACCGACTCGATGGCGGCCTCGTCGGGTAGGCAGAGGATCACCAGGTCGGCGTCGTTCAGGTACTGGCGCTTGACCTGCATGTTTTTGCGCTCGGCCGCCGGGATTTCGAGCAGTTCGATATCCTGGCGGTCCTTGAGGCGTTCATATATCAGAAGGCCGGTGGTGCCGGCCTGGCCGTCGATAAATACTTTGTTTGACATGCGATATTCCTTCGATACTTTGATTGCTCAGTAATACCGCACCTGGCAGCTGTGTCAACTGGCTAATTTTTTGGCAATTGTGGCCACATGCTGCCCCTGGAAACGCGCAATGGCCAGCTCGTTCTGGCTGGGCTGGCGCGAGCCGTCGGTGCCGGCCAGGGTGGTGGCGCCGTAGGGGGTGCCGCCGCTGATCTCATCCATGTTCATCAGGCGCGCCTCAGCGTAGGGCACGCCCACAATGACCATGCCGTGGTGGAAGAGGGTGGTGTGGAAGCTGCTGATGGTGGTCTCCTGGCCGCCATGCTGGGTGGCGGTGCTGACGAAGACGCTGCCCACCTTGCCGACCAGTTCGCCGTTCTGCCAGAGCGACGAGGTCTGGTCGAGGAAGTTGCGCATCTGGGCGGCCATGTTGCCGAAGCGCGTGGGGGTGCCGAAGATCAGGGCGTCGGCGCCGCTCAGGGTGGACGGCTCGGCAATCGGTATATGGGCGAAGCGTTCGCGGGCCGTCTGGGCGCCGCTCTGAATCAGGATGTCCTGTGGAACCAGCTCGGGAACCTGGAAGAGCTCCGCTTTGGCATCCGGAATTTGACGCACGCCCTCGGCGACGGCTTCGGCCAGCTGGTAGACATGACCATACATGCTGTAAAAGACTACTCTGACTTTTAACATGGAAACCTCCCTGACTGTAATGTGCTCAATATAAAATGCTGCATTTTAGAATCAAGGGGGCGTGCTGATTTGATTGCACTCAGGTGTTGCCAATCTGAGGGTCGGTCTTATCTTTTGGTGCATGCTTGGTCGTGCGCTTTCGAGACGTTTCCTGACGCTGTTCATTCCGCTGTCGATCCTGATTGTAGGCGGATCGTGGCTGATCTACAGTGAGTACGCCAAGAGCCGTTTGCAGATTATCAGCAGCCAGGAGCGGAACGTGCTCAAGCAGCATCAGCTGTTGATTGATGCCCAGATCGCCTCAGTTATCACCGACCTTAAGTTGCTTGCCGGCAAATCTGGGGAGGTGCTGCAGTCCAGAGATGAACATCTGCGCCGCGAGGTCGAGCGCGATATGCTGATCTTGAGCCGGGAGCGGAATAGTTACGATCAGGTCAGGTTGCTGGATGCCAGCGGTATGGAGGTGGTGCGCGTTAACAATGCGGATGGGCTGCCCTGGGCCGTGGCCGCTGAAGATTTGCAGAACAAGGCGCAGCGGTACTACTTCCAGGATACGATCAGCGGGCAGGGGATCTACATGTCGCCCCTGGATCTGAATATCGAGCATGGCCGGATTGAAGTTCCCTACAAGCCCATGATTCGTTTCGGCATGCCCATCTGGGATGATGACGGTCAGATTGTAGGGGTTGTCATAATCAATTATCTGGCGCAGCAACTTCTGGCGCGGCTGGATGAGATCTCCGCGTCGGGACGTCTTGTGCTGTTGAATGCGGCTGGCTACTGGCTTAAGGGTCTTCAGGCTGAGGATGAGTGGGGCTTTATGCTTGATGAGCGCAGCGCCAGTCGTTTCCAGTATCAGTTCATGGAGGCCTGGGAAGTAATCAATGCCGCCGAGCGTGGCCAGGAGCTTCTTGATGGCGCTCTGTTTAGCTTTGCCACCATCTACCCCCTGCAGGGCGAGATGCATTCCAGCAGTGGATTTGATCTGGTGGCGGGCAGTACGACTCAGTCACTGATCGGTCGCGACTATTATTGGAAGCTGGTCTCCTTTGTGTCGCCGCTGCAGCTGACGGCAGTCACGCGGAGCTTCAGGACGGCTGTGGGCTGCAGCGCCGGGGGGTTGTTGTTGCTGCTCGGCCTGCTGACCTTGCTGATGGCCCGCGGTGACAGCAGCAAGCTGTTGACCGAGGCTGAGCTTAGCCGCAGTGAGGCGCGTTTCAGAGAGCTGTTTAACTGCATGCGCAACGGGGTGGCGATCTATAATGTTGAGGATGGCCGGGAGATCAAGTTTATCTTTCAGGATTTTAATGCTGCAGCGGAGAGTATCAGCACCCTTTCCAAACATGATGTGCTGGGTCGCGAACTGCGTGAAGTTTTTGAGCCGGCCCGTGAGAGTGAATTGATGAAAGTTTTTGAACGGGTCTGGCGGACCGGTGAAGCGGAGTTTGCGCCGTTTGTCTTCAATCGCGAGGAGGTGGATGCCCGTTATATCGAGAATTATGTCTGTCTGCTGCCCGGCGGAGAGATCATCTGTGTCTTTGATGATGTGACGCTGCGCACTCTGGCGGAGAGGGAGGTGGCTCAGGCCCGCGAAACATTGGAGCTGCGGGTTAATGAACGCACGGCCGAGCTGCAGAAAATCAATGAGGCCCTGCGCTATGAAGTTGAGGAGCATCGCCGGCTTGAGCTTGAAAAACAGAAGGTGGAGCTGAAGCTGCGGCAGTCTCGCAAGATGGAGGCTCTCGGGACCCTGGCCGGCGGTATCGCCCACGATTTCAACAATATCCTGACCTCGATCCTGGGTTATGCGGAGCTGGCCATGGAGAGCGGCGAGTGCCATTCGAGTGTGACCCATATCTACAACTCAGGGCAGAGGGCCAAGGAGCTGGTCAATCAGATTTTGACCTTTACCCGTGAAGTTGAACCCCAGAAAAAGCCGCTGAATATCGCGCCGATTGTTAAGGAGGTTCTTAAGATGATGCGGGCTACACTGCCTTCCAATATTGAGATCCAGCAGGATCTGGACGGTGAGGCCGGCTATGTGATGGGCGATCCGACGCAGATTCATCAGCTGATTATGAACCTCGTCACCAATGCTATGCACGCCATGGAGGGGCAGGGTGGTAGGCTGGCCGTCAGCCTGAAGCGTGCCGCTGCGGATCGTTCATCATCACATGATGGATATCTTGTGCTGAGTGTCAGGGACAGCGGCTGCGGCATCGCATCTGAAAATATGGAGCGCATCTTTGATCCCTATTTTACCACCAAAGATGACGGCACCGGCATGGGGTTGGCCGTGGTCTATGGCATTGTGGATGGTATGGGCGGGCACGTGCTGGTGCAGAGCAGTCCTGAGCAGGGAACTGAGTTCTGCGTCTATCTGCATGCGGTGCAGAGTAGGGAGGATGCTCAGGCGGAGCGCTCGGGCGGGGTCCCGGTCGGCAGTGAGCGTATTCTGCTGGTTGATGATGAGCGTGAGGTGATCGAGGTCAGTATGCAGCAGCTTGAGCAGCTGGGATACTCTGTGACAACCTCGACCAATAGTGTGCACGCGCTTGAGCTCTTTAGGACAGAGCCGGATAGTTTTGATCTGATAATTACGGATTATATGATGCCTAAGATGAATGGCAGGGAGCTTGCCAGTGAGGTTCACCAGGTGCGGCCGGATATCCCGATTGTGCTCTTTTCAGGCTTTAGCGGTCTGGTGATGGATGAGGTCGGCGATGATTTCTGCGCCACCATGGATAAGCCTTTCAGCAAGCAGATGATAGCCAGGGTGGTGCGCAGTGCCCTGGACGGCGGGGCGCAGGTTTGATCCTGTGGCCGGCGATTCCGGCCACAGGAGAGGCTCAAAGGATGGCCACCATCTGTTCAGCCACCTCTTTCATGCGCTCTTCGCCGAGCAGCAGCTCCATCAGGCTGAAGGCAAAGGCCAGGGCTGTGCCGGGGCCCTGGGACGTGATGCAGTTGCCGTCGACTACCACAGCTGAGGTGGATGCGTCGGCCAGTTCATCCTGCATGCTCGGGAAGCAGGTGGCGCGTTTGCCGTCCAGCAGCCCATGGGGTTTGAGTACTACGGCTGGGGCGGCGCAGATGCCGGCGTAGAGTCTGTTGGCTGCGCGTTGCTGCTTGAGCAGGCTGATCAGCGGGCTGCAGTTGGCCAGGTTCTGGGCGCCGGGCATGCCGCCGGGCAGGGCGATCAGATCCCACTCTTCGGCCAGGCAGTCATTAATCATCCGGTCGGCCGTGATCTTGACGCCGCGGGCCATCTGAACGTCCGGTGCCGAGCAGGATGCCATGACTACCTCTGCCCCGGCCCGTCTGAATACATTGACGATGGTGACAGCCTCCAGCTCTTCTGAACCGTCGGCTATGGGAACAAGAACTCTCTTCATATAATTCCTCCGATAATTGCAAAAAAAGATGGGCCATTTATAAAACTCTGACGCCCATAAGTAAAGGATCTCTCATGGTTGAGAGCTGTAATCAATTTGGACTCAAGTTTAAACTTGACTTAGGTTATTGTTTATAAGTTTAATAACAATGTTTAATTAGCTTGCGGAGGAGTTATGCAAAAATTGAAAAGATACATCGGTCCGTTTGTCTTGATGCTGGCAACTGCCTGCATTCCAATCTCACTCTTCATGGTGAATCCCAAGGATGTTAACCCCGCGCACCGTGAGGCCTTCCTGCCGACAGCGCCCGATGGCCGCAGCTGGCAGCTGGCCTTCAGCGATGAGTTCAGCGGCCTTGAGCTTGATACAGAGGTCTGGGATGTGGCTGATGGAGTCAGACGTGATGGATATTGGGACCCCTCAACCGTTAATCTCAATGGGCAGGGGCAGCTGGTCATGACCACCGACCGGACGGCTGACGGCCGCTTCATAGATGGCTGCATCAGCACCAAAGAGAAGTTCGCCTACGGTTTCTTCACCGCGCGCATCAAACTGCAGCGTGAGGTCGGCCACTGGAGCGCCTTCTGGCTCTACGATGACGCCATCGGCAATCTGGGGCTGGGCGGCCGCAACGGTGCCGAGATCGACATCTATGAGAAGACCAGCCTGGATGACCGTGTGCAGCAGACCCTGCACTGGGACGGTTACGGCAAGCAGCATAAGTCATCCGAACGTCACATTGTGGCCCCCGGCATCATGCAGGGCTGGCACACCTTCAGCCTCTGGTGGAGCCCTCAGGAGTACATCTACTATATTGACGGGGTTGAGACCTGGCGCCACAGCTACGGCGGCGTCTGCGAGGTGCCGCTGCAGATCGTCTTGAGTGATGAGATCGGCACCTGGGCCGGCGACATCAAAGAGGCCAACCTGCCGGACGCCTTCGAAGTTGACTACGTGCGGGTCTACAACCTGGTTGACCAGCCGCCGGTCGGCAAGGATGAGCCCATCACAGTCATGAGCTTCAACGTGCGTGAGGCCGGCTCCGGCGATGGCGATAATGAGTGGGAGTACCGCAAGGAGCTGGTGCGCGATACCATCATCAAATATAACCCCGACATCATCGGTCTGCAGGAGGACAAGATCCGGCAGGCCACCTGGCTGGACGAACAGCTCACCGACTATGCCCAGCTGGGCCGGCCGCGGCTGAGCATCCTGGGCGAGGAGACCTCATTGTTCTACCGTAAGGAGCGTTTCAACCTGCTGAGCTGGGACGCCTTCTGGCTCTCGCCCTGGCCCGACTACCCGTCACCCAACTGGCTCAGTCCCTATCCGCGGGTCTGTACCTGGGCCAAGCTGCAGGACCGCCTGAGCGGCAAGACCTTTACGGTCTACAACACCCATCTGGATCATCTGATTGAGGACAGCCGCAGCCGCAGCGCCGTGCAGCTGGCTGCGACCATGGAGGTCGGTCCGGCAATCCTGATGGGCGACATGAATGCCGAGCATGATGAGTGGGCCATAGAGTACTTTGAAGGCCAGCACGACTCTCCCATCGCTCTGAGAGATACCTATGCCGAGCTTCATCCGCAGGATCCCTATCCGGGCACCTATCACGGGTTTAGCGGCGTGGCAGATCCGGCCTATTCGCGCATCGACTACATCATGGCCACTGATGATTTTGTGGGTCTGGAAGGCGCAGTGGTCTACGATAACATTGACGGTTTCTATCCCACGGACCACTTCCCAATGGTCGTGACCTATGAGTTGAAGTAGCTAAATCTTCGGGCTGTACTGGCGCTTGAGCCATGAGCTCAGGCCGTCCAGCCCGGGGAAGAGCACGCGTTCGGTGATGTTGGCCTGATCCAGCTTGTCGCGGATCTCCCACTTCAGTTTGGCCGGAATTATCAGTTTGCGCCAGCATTCCGGATGCTTGAGCAGCCATTCGTCCAGGCGAGCCTGGGCATTGGAGAAGATCGAGAAAAAGGCGAACTGGTTGACGATGCGTTCATCGATGCTGGGCGGTTCGAAGAAAATTACGAAGTCACTCTTGCTCAGCTGATCCAGGTCCTTGAGCGAGTTGATGGTTTCGCTGAGCATCTTGACCGTGAAGACGTTGGCGCCCTCGGATTCCAGCTCCTCGTGCAGTTTCGGCGGCAGCAGGCTGTGGGCCTTGACGTAGTTGACGGCCCAGATCGCCCCGTCGCTGTCGAAACGCTCCAGGTTGGATGTTGCGAAGTGCAGGGCCACGTAGGGCGAGTAGGTCCAGTCCATTAGTCGCGTCGGCAGGCCATGGTGCTGGGCCAGCGAGAGCCAGTTCCAGACCGATTCATTCTCGATGGCGGCGCCGTGGGCATATTTGCTGAAGTTGCGCAGCAGATGACGTTCAAGTCCGGCATAGGAGCCGCCCAGTCGCATGAGGGTCGTCTCGAGCTGGTAGCTGTCATCCGAGAGGCCGCGAAAGGCGTTGCGGGAGCGGAAACGGCCCAGCTCATCATTCCAGGAGTCCTCGAAGATACGGTCCTGGAGTTCATTGAAGCTCTCAATGCGAATGACGTTAGTCATGGTCTTCCAGGTGGTTGCGGATCATATTCCTGATCTCCTCCAGGTCGCGGCGCAGGCTCTTGACTTCATGCTCCAGCTCGTCGATGCGCTGGTTGCGGGCGTTGATGTCAGCGCTGAAACTCTGCTGCTCAAGTTGCTGGGGTTCTCCGGCAAAGAGGTGCGACCAGCGGTGCTCCTTGCTGCCGGGCTGGCGCTCCAGGCGCATGACATAGCCCTGATCCTGCAGCCCGTCCAGGGTCTGCTGAACCTCGTCCAGGTCGGCAAATTTATGGATGCGTTCGGACCGCCCGCGGATTTCGCCTACGGTCTGGGGGCCTCTGAGCATCAGAACCGCCAGCACGGCGATCTCGGCATTGATGATGCCGAAGCTGCGGGCCATGCGCTGTTCATATTTGCTGACGCGCCCGGCCTGGCTCTGCCAGACCAGACGTTTCTCGTCCAGGGTCTGCAGGGCCCTGAGAACTTCGCTCTCATCCAGATTGACCACCGGGCTGCGGTTGGATTTCTGGTTGCAGGCGTTGATCAGGGCGTTCAGTGAGAGGGGGTAGTACTCCGGGGTGGTAAACTCTTTTTCGATCAGAGCTCCCAGAATGCGGATTTCAGTATCAGTCAGTATCAGTTCCATAATCTCCTCCAAGCTACTAACTGATCGGAATCGGAGGGTTTAATCTAAAGAGGGGAGCAGATGCTCCCCAATTATTTGTTGACGCTGGCGGTCTGGGGCGTGCCGCTGAGGCCGATGAAGTCAATCAGGATGCGGCCGCCCTCGCTGAGCAGGAAGTCGTTCTCCTCATTATCCAGCAGCTGATCCATGATCGGTGTCTCCTCATCCAGGGCCTTGAGCGGCGGCAGGCTGTTGGCCTGACGCCGTTTGTTGATTGTCTCAAGTTGCCAGCTCTGGATATCGGCCAGTTCCTTGCGGCGCTGGGCTTCATTGAGCGATATCTGGCTGCGTTCCAGCTGCTGCTGGCGCTGGTCGATCAGTTCGTTCAGGAAGACGAAGTCCGGGTCCGCTGCCGTGCGGCTTTGGTGCCGTTTCTGGAGCTCGGGCAGCAGCGGGCTGATGTCACCGAAGCTCTGATAGCCGCGGCCCCTGATGGTGTCCCAGGGCAGGGCTGTGGGGTAGGAGCTCTCGCCGATGTCGTCCTTGTTATAGATCGGCGGGAAGGTGATGTCGGGTATTACGCCGCGGTGCTGGGTGCTCTCGCCCGATATGCGGTAGTACTTGGCCGAGGTGAACTTGATCTGGCCGTGTACCAGCGGGTAGATCTGCTGCACCGTGCCCTTGCCGAAGGTCTGGCTGCCGACGATGAGGCCACGGCCGTAGTCCTGGATGGCGCCGGCAAAAATCTCGGAGGCCGAGGCGCTCATGCGGTTGGTCATGACCACCAGGGGGCCGCTGTAGACAATCTTGACATCGGGGTCATATTTCACCTCGGGATTGCCGCCCAGAACTCGGCGGTCCTTGTGTTTGACCTGCACGATCGGGCCGCTCTCAATGAAGAGGCCGGTCAGGGTCTTGACCTCTTCCAGTGATCCGCCGCCATTGTTGCGCAGGTCGATGATCAGGCCGTCGATGGGGCCCAGTTCCTCGAGGATGCGGCGCACGTCGCGGGTGGTGCTGCGATAGTTGGGGTCATCATTCTTATAGGCTTCGAAGTCGGCATAGAACGATGGTATCTCGATGATACCAAGCTTGTACTCATGGCCGTCCTGCTCGGATGTGATCACACTGCCGCTGGCGGCCTGCTCTTCCAGTTTGACCGTGTCGCGGGTGATTGAGATCACCTTGCGCACGTGGTCATCGGTGGCGGTGGCCGGAATAACCTCCAGGCGCACAATGCTGCCCTCGGGTCCGCGGATCAGGTCAACCACATCGTCCAGGCGCCAGCCGATCACATCTTCGATCGGACCCTGGCTGCCCTGACCGACCCCGGTGATGCGGTCGGACGGGTTTATCAGGCCCGATTTTTCAGCCGGGCCGCCCGGAATCAGGCGCACGATCTTGGTGAATTCATGCTCGCTTCTGAGCATGGCGCCGATGCCCTGCAGTTTGAGGCTCATGTTGATCTTGAAGTTCTCGGAGACCCGCGGTGAGAAGTACTGGCTGTGCGGGTCGTAGGTTGTGGTCAGGGCGTTGATGTAGGTTTGGAACACATCTTCACTCTTGGTCTGGTCCAGACGTTTGAGCTGGTTTGTATAACGGTTGATCAGGGTCTCCTGGATAGCCGGCAGCTCCTTGTCGGAGAGCTTCTGGCTCAGGATCTCGGCTTTGAAGCGTTTGCGCCAGAGTTCATCCATGCTCGCGCGGTCTTTGGGCCAGGCGGCATCCTTGCGGTCAGTCTCCAGGTATTCGTCGATTGTGAAGTCAATCTTGTTCAGATCGCCATTGGCTATTTTGATCAGGTGGCGCAGCCGCTCAATTGAGCGCTGTCGGTAGCGTTCGTAGATGATATAGGCCGGTGAAAGGTCGCCGGCTCTGAGGGCATCGTCCAGGCTGAAACGGTAAGTTTCAAATTCGGCAATGTCGCTGGCATAGAAGTAGAGTCTGGAGTGATCCAGGATATCGATGTAGGTGTCCAGCAGGTCAGAAGACCTCTGGTTGTCAAGCCGCGAGGAGTTATAGAGGTCCGACTCCATAATTCCGACAATTGTGCGGGTGGCCTTGACTTGATCTTTGCTGGGGATCAGCCCCTGCTGAGCGTCCGGGTCGGCCTGGGCATTCAGGTAGTAGGTTGACGGGCCCAGGATCAGAAGCAGCAGCGCGAGCAGGCCGTAAAACTTTTTCATCAGCGGTCTCCAGGTTAAGTTAATGAAACTATTATAGGGTATGCGTAACTCACTAACAAGACGCTTAAACATTTCTCGGAACATTTTGCAAATGCTTTAGATGTAGCGCCGGGCTCCCACGTAGTGTTTTTTGTAATATTTATCATCTAAGGAGTTGTACTTGATGCGTTTTCCGCGCCCCGGCGCGTGGATGAATTTGCTGTTTCCAACATAGATGCCCACGTGGGATACGCGTTTGCCGCCGGAGGTTGCAAAGAAGACCAGATCGCCCCTTTTGAGCTGGTGCTTATAGATCTTCTGGCCGGCCCGGTACTGGTCCCGTGAGACCCGCGGCATGTTGAGGCCGTTGTAGTGGTAGACGGCCATGGTCAGCCCGCTGCAGTCAAATCCGGTGCGGGAGTTGGTGCCGCCCCATTTGTAGGGTATGCCCAGGTAGCGTTCAGCTGTTTTGACCAGATCTTTGCGCAGCTGGCGTTCTGAGCGCTTCTTCTTGCTGGCGACCTGTTCGGGGGCGACAATGTAGTAGACATCGATCACGCCGGCGGCTTTGAGGGCCTGGGCCCGGCTGCGGGCGGCGGCAAAACTGCCAAAGTTGCCGAAGCGCACCTTGTAGAGGCCCGAGGTGTGGCGGAAGTAGTAGGGCCGGAGGCCGGAACTTTCCAGCCTGGCGGTCAGGCGGGCGGCATTGTCAACATCGGAGAAGGCCCCGGCCTGGATAGTGTAGCCCATCTGCTGCAGTTTCTGGGGCGCAGCGGGTGCGGTCTGTTTGGGGGCGCCGGCGCAGGCGCTCAGCAGAAGCAGCAGAATTAGCAGCAGGGCGGGTTTGCGCATCAAGTAATCGGCTGGGCCAGGATAAAGGGTTCGATGATCAGGCACATAAAGGGGCTGTTGTGTTCCTGCCAATTTTCGGCCTGGCCGTCGTCGGGCTTATAGACCTGCCCGGTTGCGAGCCACCGCTGGAAGCTCAGCTTGTCATCCATGGCCATCTTGGTGCCGACTTCCACCAGATCGAGCGAGTTGTCGACAATGACAACCGCCTGGCGTTTGTAGTGTCCTTTGAGGGCTTGCCAGTCAACTTCTCCAAGTTCACCGGCAAGCTTTTTTCGCAGTTCCGCTTGCATTTCTAATCAGCGCAGCACTTCTTAAATTTTTTGCCGCTGCCGCAGGGGCAGGGTTCGTTACGGCCAACTTTGGGGGCTTCGCGCACAACCGGTTTGGGTGACACATAGCGACCGTCCTTGAAGTACCACTTGCCGTCGGCCTTTTCGAAGAGGGCCATCTCATGATGCATCTGCTTGCGGCCCTTGCGGTCCTGGAAGTGAGCGATGAATTCAACCTGGCCCTGTTCATCTTCGGCGCCGCCCTCATGGGTCTGCACGATCTCGATGTGATCCCAGGTGGAGTTCTCGGACCAGACACGGGTGCTTTCGGGATCGTAGTCCTCGCGGCTCTCCGGGTGGGTGGTCTCAAAGATATAGTCCAGCTCCTGCTGGGCGTAGGCGGCATATCTGGAGCGCATCAGCTGTTCGGCGGTCTCGGCCTCCTTCTTGCCGGTGTGCAGGGGCTTACAGCATCTGGCGTAGGTCTTGCCAGATCCGCAGGGACATTTGGGTTGTTGGCTCATTCAATTCTCCTTAGCTTAATTTGTAAGCGCTATATATGTGTTAACTCATTTTTAAGTTCAAGTAAAAACTGTTCAGCGGATCTTATTGATCTGCTGCAGCTTGTTGCGGTCATCGAAGATCAGCTCAAAGGTTCCGCTGATACCGCTGTGGGTGACGAAGGGGCGCAGGATGGCGGCCGGGAAACGCACGGTGCGGCCGTCAACGGTGTGGGTGCTGACCGAGGTGGCGGAACCCTGATAGTACTTGCGGTATTCATCCGTACTGATGTGTAAGCTGATTACTACGCGCTGCATCTTACCTTAAACGTTCGGCCTCGGCCTTGAGCAGATCGAGGCGCTCTTCGGGGTGGGGATGGGTGGCAAAGTAGTAGGCCAGTCGGGGTGTTTTGTTTTCATCGGCCATATCCTGCATGAAATTCAGGGCGCCATCAAGATTTTTTCCCTGGGCTGCAATCAGGCGCAGGCCGAAGAGGTCGGCCTGATGCTCCTGGCTTTGGGAAAACTGCATTTCCAGATTGCTGATCTGATCAGAGATGAAACCGCTGATCAGTCCGTCGCTGCTGGCGAAGGGCAGGCTGATAATCAGCATGGCCAGGCCCCGGCCGAGCCCCTTGAGGTGGTCGCGGTTATGGAAGTGACCCAGTTCGTGACCCAGCACAAAGGCCAGCTCGTCATCCGAGTCGACCTCATTGATCAGGCCGCTGTATACTAAAATGGTGCCGCCGGGCAGGGCGATGGCGTTGACCGCCGGGTTGTTCTCGACCCGTACCCTGTATTCGAGGCGCCGGTCGTCGTCGCTGAGGGCGCTGGTGAGGCCATCCAGAATCAGCTGGACGCGGGCCGTCTCCTCAGTCAGTTCCTCCTGGTAGAGGCTCTGGCCGAAGAGTTTGCCGAGGCCGCGCTCGATGCCGGCCGGGCAGTAGGGCACCAGCAGCTGGATCGCAAATCCCAGGATTAGGTAGATGGCCAGGATCAGGCCCAGGAAACCGCCCAGCAGTACCATGAACTGCCTGATGGGCGAGGTCTCGTCGATATTGACGTTATGGTTTAACTTCTTCGGGATATATTGGGGTGTCATCGCGTTTATATTTAATGGCGGTGCCATAGGCCAGCGCCTCAACTGAGCCGACCGAATTTTTGCGGTTGGCGCTCTGGCCGATGGCGGATGTCTCGATACGCACGTTCTCAATGATGTCGGCGTGGCGCGCGGTTTCGATCATGCGCAGCAGGGCTTCGCGTCTGGCCCGGTCCACCAGGGTCTGATAGGCGGTCACATTGCCGCCGAAGAGCTTCTGCAGGGATGAGAGGAAGCGCTTGAAGTAGTCGATGGAGATTACCACCGAACCGCTGGCCAGACGGGCGAACTGGATCTCGCGACCCTCCTCTTCCATCTCCTCCATGGTTACGATGGGCAGCTGGCGGTAGCGCTCTTCGCGCTCCATGATTGAGCGGTAGTGGCGTGCCTCAAAGTAACGGCCGGTGAAGTAGCCGATGGCGATCAGGGTTACTAGGACTATCAGGTCTTCCATTATTCAACTCTGACAGCGGTACCGTAGACGTAGATTTCGGATGCGCCCTGGGCCACCGATGAGGTTGAGAAACGCACATTGATGATGGCGTTGGCGCCCAGCTGGGAGGCCTGCTCTTTCATGCGGTCGGTGGCCTGGATGCGGGCCTCGTTGAGCAGTTCGCTGTAGCCCTTAAGTTCGCCGCCGACGATGTTTTTGAGCGAGGCCATGATATCGCGGCCCACATGCTTGGCGCGCACGGTTGATCCGGAGACCAGGCCGTAGTGTTCGACGATGGTTTTGCCCGGAACATTTTGGACATTGGTAATGATCATAGTACCTCCTGGTGATAATGTTAGTTCAATCTAGCATACATCGTTGAAAGATAACCAGTTTTATTTCCAGGTGGCACTCAGCTCAGTGCAGTTGTGCCCTTCGCACATGGAGCGGCTGATCTCAATTTTAATATCTTCGCAGCCATGGATCTCCAGGGCGCGCTCCATCCAGCCGGCCATGCGCATCTCCAGCAGCTGTTCGGCCATGGAGAAGTCGGTGATGCGGATGATGCCCTGGTGGGTTGAGTTCTTGATCAGCTCCATGTCCACCGGCCGATAGTAGGTGGTAAAGATCTTACATGAGCGGTTCAGCGTGTAGTTGGGGGTGCCGACCTTGGCGAACATCTTGAACATGCCCTGATAGACATAGTCGGCGCTGGCGCGCCCCAGCTCCCAGGCGCCGCGGGTGTGGCCGTCGTAGAACATTTCGCAGACGGCCCGGGTGGGCTCCAGCACGGCGCTGGCCAGCGGGTACCAGGAGCCGTTGTCGGCCGTGTCAATGATCATGCGCGCAACCGGCGAGAGGGAGTCCAGCCACTGGTTGATTTCATTGGGAAAGTTCTGCTCGACAAATTTGACGGTGCTTTTGACGGCGTAGCCTCTGACTTCCATCTCCATATCTGACTCCTTAGTGTGCGGATATCAGAATAATAATCTGCCGGGATGTTCAATCAAGGCATGATGATTCAATCCAGCTGAGGTAGGCTGAAGATCCGCCTGTGATGGGGGTCTTGATGATCTCCGGGACATCGTAGGAGTGGTGCTCAAGGATGAAGCTCTCAATGGCGGCGTAGTTCTCTTCTGGCGCCTTTATTAGAAGCAGGATCTCATCGTCCAGGTTGATCTGGCCCTGCCAGCTGTAGCAGCTGGAGATGGGCATCATCTGCACGCAGGCGGCCAGCCTCTGCTCGACCAGGCCGCGGGCGATTGTCTTGGCTTCAGCCTTAGATGGGCAGGTGTTCATGACTATGATCTGCATAGGATCTCCGTATCTTCGTGGGAGTAGGCCGGCGAGCAGGCGCAGAGAAATATAAGCGGGGTCTGGCCGATGTTGCTGATGCGGTGCGCTGTGCCCGGTGCAATGACGACCGAGTCGCCGATCCCGAGCTCAATGATCTGCTGGCCGAGCTGCATCCGGCCGCAGCCGCCGGTGACGTGGTAGATCTCCTCGGTCTGGTGGTGGCGGTGCAGCTCGGTTGTCTTGCCCGGTTCCACCGTGGCTTCGGCCAGGCTCTGGGACTGGGCCGCATGGCTTGCCGGGTGGATCAGCTCGCGGATCAGGGAGCTGTCCTTGGTTTTATAGGCGGCAATCTCTGAATGGCGGCTGATGTACTGTTTCATTGGTCAAGAATACCACAGGCTGATTCTAAATATAAAGGGCGCATCATATTTGATGCGCCCTTGGGTAGAATAATAGCTTTATAAATTAAGCGTTGACGGTTTTTTTCAGTTCCGGTGACTCTGTGCTGCCGATCTCAATGTTGTTGGCCTTGAGGTATCCCTTGACGGCGGTGGCAACGCCGTCTTCCCAGCTGTACTTGAGCGGCAGGCTGCCGAGGCGGGCTCTGAGCTTGTCGTTGGGGTAGTGGGCCCCGAAGCGCGAAAAGCTGGTGATGAGGGCGAAGTGCTTGTCGTCGAGCTGTCTTTTGATGTTGCCGACGAATGAGACGCGGCTGTCGCCGGCCTCAACATTCAGGATGCGGGCATACTCTTTGATCAGGGTGCGCCAGGTCGTGGTGTGGTCGGTGCAGTTGAAGCTCTCATTGAGCGGCCCGTGTTCGAGGATCCTGTCAAGGATGAGCAGGAAGTTGTCCACGAAGAGGGTTGAGACAAGTTTGTCGTCACTGCCGCAGAAGGTGAAGTCGCCGCTCAGCAGCCGCGGTACGATGGCGGGCGAGAGGTATGAGTCTTCCTCGCCGAGAACGCCGGGCAGTCGCAGGGTGGTGTAGGGCAGGCTGCTCTTTTCGATCAGGGCCTCAGCTTTGGCTTTGGAGGTCATGTAGGGGATGCCGGCAACTCTGCATCTGGGGGTCTTCTCTGAACGGTACTCACCCATGCAGGTGTAACCGTAGACAGAGGTTGAGCTGATCTGAATGAAATGCTTGCAGCCGTGAACCTTGCCCCAGTCCAGCATGTTCTGGGTGCCGCCGGCATTGATGCGGAACATCTCTTTGCGCGGGATGGTCTGGTCGACGCAGCCCACGGTGTGGATGATTACGTCGAAGTCACCCTGCGGCAGGTTGGTTGCGAAGTCGGGCTGGGTGATGTCGCACAGGATCTCGTTCTTGCCTGGATTTCTGCGTACGGTGCCGTAGACCTCGTGATCCTGCTGGCTGAGGTGGCTGAACAGTGTCCTGCCGATGAAGCCGGTGGTGCCGGTGATTAAAATCTTCATCCTAAATTCTCCTCTCCTTTTGATTAAATATTCAGATATGAAATAATATTCATTATCCGAAAATCATTCTAATTTACATTTAGCAAATTGAGTGCCACTGTAACCGTCTGTTTTTCCGTAGAGGGAAACGGAGAAGAGTCTCAATTCTTACCTAAAATGTAAAAAAGTCTAATTTGTGTGTAAAAAAATTCACAGCACATTTTACTTAGTGCCAGATGTTGAGGTTGAAGACAAGAATTATATTGTTTGGTTCGATGTAATTAGAAGTTGCGGCAGAGAGCCGGGGTTGAATGGCGGCGGGAGAGAGTTCTCCCGCCGTTAAGTTTTTAGCTGCCGGTCTTGAGCTGGCGGATGTTGTCGTATTTGGCCAGCTCCTCCTGGTTGTCATTGATGAAGCCTTCGACGGCTTCCTTGACGCCGTCTTCCCAGGCGTGAACCTGGGGGATCTTGCCCAGGCGGGCCTGCAGCTTGTCATTGGGATAGTGGGCGCCGCTCTTGGAAAAGGTGATGGTGAGGGCGAAAAGTTTGTCGGCAAACATGGCCGGCAGCGAGAGCCAGAAGTTTTTACGGCGGTTGCCGGGGTCAACGTTGAGGACATTGGAGTACTCTTTGATCAGGGTGCGCCAGGTGGTTGTGAAATCGGTGCAGTTGTAGGCGTCATTGAGGGGGCCGGCTTCGAGCAGGCGGTCGATGATCAGGTTGAAGTTTTTAATGTAGAGGGTCGAGACCAGGCGATCTTTTTTGCCGCAGAAGAAGAAGTTGCCTGAGAGCAGGCGCGGAACGATGGAGGGCGAGAGGTAGGAGTCCTCGGCGCCCAGCACGCCGGGCAGCCGCAGAATGGTGTAGGGGATGGCGGCTTTTTCGACGATCCGCTCGGCCTTGGCTTTGGATGTCATGTAGGGAATGCCGATGTTGCGGCATCTGGGGGTGCTTTCGGTGCGGTATTCGCCCATGCAGATGACGCCGTAGGCGGAGGTTGAGCTGATCTGGATGAAATGCTTGCAGCCGTGGGCTTTGGCCCAGCTGGCTATGTTCTGGGTACCACCGGCGTTGATGTGGAACATGGTCTTCTTGGGCAGGGTCTGGTCGACGCTGCCGACGGTGTGGATGATGGCGTCGAAGGTGGTGTTCGGCAGGTGCTCGGCGAAGTCGTCCTCGGTCACGTTGCAGCGGATTTCACCTTCGCGGGGCTCCTTGCGTACGGTACCGTAAACCTCATGTCCCTGGCTCTTGAGATGTTCAAAGAGGGTTCTGCCAATGAAGCCGGTTGTGCCGGTGATTAGAATTTTCATAAATACTCCTTTGAATAAAATGTAAATAATCTCGTTCCGTTTATGAATGCAGTTCTGAAATTATGGTATATAGTATAAAGCAATCGGGGTGCCAAATGCAAGTTCAAGTAATCATTTGAAAATTAATCAGTTAGACTGGAGTATATCTTGGATGTATGTGGAAAAAGATTGTCACATGGAAAAGATTTCCCTTTATGTGAAATCCATAGGTTGAAAAAGATAAAAAAATGGCGGTCCGGGAGGTAACCGGACCGCCAAGTGGTGAAAATAGATCTTGGAAGATCGTTAGCTTGCTACATTCAGTTTTCTGACATTACTGGTGAATTCGTCCTTATGCTTGGCCATGAAGCGGCTGACGCCTTCGCGCACGCCATCCTGCCAGGCATATTTAATTGGCAGCTGGCCCAGGGCTGCGGTCAGCTTGTCATTGGGGTAGTGGCAGCCATTGCATGAGAATGTGATGGTCAGGCCGTAGTGCTTGTCGGCGAACATGGCCGGCATAGCCATCCAGAAGTTCTTATAGCGGTCGCCGGGATCAACATTGAGGTTCTTGGCATACTCGTTAACCAGGGTGCGCCAGGTCACGGTGTGGTCGGTGCAGTTGTAGGCGTCGTTGAGCGGGCCGTGTTCAATCAGGCGGTCCATGATCAGATTGAGATTCTTGACGTAGAGAACCGATACCAACTTGTCGTCCTTGCTGGCGAAGTCCAGGGTGCCGCTGAGCAGGCGCGGGACGATGGCCGGGGAGAGGTAGGTGTCCTCTTCGCCGATTACGCCCGGCAGACGCAGGATGGTGTAGTTCATGCCGCTGGCTTCAATGTAGCGCTCGGCCTTGGCCTTCGAGAGCATGTAGGGAATGCCGATGTATCGGCAGCGGTAGCCGTCTTCGCGCTTATACTGTCCCTGGGAGAGGAAGCCCTGGATTGAGACGGAGCTGATCTGGATAAAGTGTTTGCAGCCGTGCACCTTGCCCCATTTGAGCATCTTGTTGGTGCCTTCGGCGTTGATGTGGAACATGGCCTTGCGGCCCATGGTGGTGTCGACGCTGCCAATGGTGTGGATGATGACATCAAAGTTCTCATTGGGCATGTGGTCGGCGAAGTTTTCGGCAGTTACGTCACATTTGATCTCGTTGGCGTTGGGTTCGCGGCTGCGGACGGTGCCGAGGACCTCATGTCCCTGAGCTTCAAGGTGGGCAAGTAGAGTGCGGCCGATAAAGCCACTGGTTCCGGTAATCAAGATTTTCATCAACTATCCTCCACTGGTTTGGCAAAGCTGCTTCAAATATTGAATCTGATTATAGCAATATGTATGCCTCATGTAATGTATTGATATTTAATCAAATATTAAAACATTTAAATTCACTGCAGGCCAGATGTGAAAACAGTTATATCAAAAAGTGTGTAAAATGTTTCACATCCGCCTAGTGGCTTATAATATTTTAACAATTTGGACCATATGCTTTACAAACATTTACAAAAGTCAAGGAAAGGATATCTGAAAATAAATGAAAGCCCCCCGAAGGGGGCTGGTGTTTAGGCTTCCTGGATTTCAGCGTCGGGCAGGTTGTCCTTCTTTTTAGCCAGCTCTTCCGGAATGATTTGGCGGAAGGCCAGATAGACCGGCATGCCGGGGCGGTAGAGCAGGAAGTAGGCCAGCACGAAGAAGAGCGGCAGGCCGATCAGGTAGCTGGCGATATGTCCCACCAGCGGGTTGACAATCCAGACACAGAAGCTGGCCAGGGCGGCGGAGGTGAAGCCGATGCCGAAGACGATGAAGATATGCCAGGCGGCTGTGATCGCCGGATGGGAGGGCAGCAGGCTGTCTGAAAGGTTTTCATCCAGTTTGGTCGTCTCAGCTGTCCACTTTGAGATCATGTAGGCTAGTGGCGGGATCAGGAAGATGGCATCAAAATAGAGCGTCATGGCTACCGATGAGAGGGCAAATTTAAGTCCGGCGCCGGCAGCAAATCCGGCACCCGGCGTCCAGGCAACACCGCCGAACATGTCCCGGTCATAGAGGAATCTGTCCAGCCCGTGACCGTCCCAGCCGTAGATCAGGATGAAGAACATGCAGAAGTAGCCCAGCAGCCAGTTGAGGTTGGCCAGGTAGTGGCGGCCGTTCTGGATCAGTTTGTATGAGACCCAGAAACCCAGAATGCCCTGTGTGATGTTGGTTATGCCGAATGCCAGGAACAGGAATGGCGGGATGCTGTACAGGTTTTCAAAGACCTGCATGGATTCCCAGCTGGGGTGTCTGAGCAGCAGCAGGACGCCGGTGTTGTTCCAGATCAGTGCCAGGAAGCAGAGTGCCGCTACAAAGTACTTGTTTATGAAGGGAGAATCTTCCTTGATCAGTTGGCGTCCAGAGACTGCCGCCAGCGTTGCTCCCAGACCATATGCCCAAAATACGTCCACTTGTACCATAATAAACCTCCAGAAATTTTGTTGTGCGCAGGTGCGCGCGTTTAGCTTGCTTTTAGATGGCCGTCGGCGATGGCCTGCTCAATCATGGGCAGGTCGACCGATTTGCGGCCGGCTTCGATGTATTTTTCGGTAGCCACCAGCCGGCGCATGTCCTTGAGGGTGCGGTAGGGAATGCTGACGATGACCAGGTTACCGACTGAGGGGGGGATGTAGCCGCCGATGTTGAGGCTGGCAAAGAAGGTGATGCGGGTATGCTCCCGGTCAACATACTCTAGGGTATAGATAACCTCTGAGTTTTTCATGCGGATGCGGTTGCTGTCCAGATTGGCCAGATGCTCGGAGTCGTTGATGGAGTTCATGTGGATGTCGGCCTGGCCGGCGCGGTAATCCATTTTAACTGTGATGTCGACCACCATCTCGCGGTCTGATACGGGCCATGGCAGGGCCGTTACATTGTGTACGATGTAGTGGTAGTCGTCGATCTTCTCCAAGGGGTTGGCAATTATTGTGTCGGCCATCCACTCCGTGCAGCCAGGTACATCGCGCATCAGCTCGGCTACCGTCTCCAGGCGGGCCTCGACCACGCAGATGCCCTTGAACTCTTTGAGGCCACCCTCGTTGCTGGTGTCGCGCACATAGACCTGAATGCCGTCATGGTCCTTGCGCAGTTGCCATTCATCGGCCGCCTCCAGGCTGCCGGCCAATAGAACCGCCAAGCCGATCAACACTAATTTCTTAAACATTTTGCCTCCTCCAATATCAGCGCTGTGCGCTTAAAAGATATTCTCTTAAGGGCAAGGGCTGTGCCAGAGCGGCATTTTCAAAACATTGAATTATAACAGTCGCTTAAGATGTACCTGTTCCGACATTGGTCCCGAACTCCGGACTGATGCGTCCGGGAAATCGGACAAAATCAGAGTTCATGGCGCCGTATTTTGTCAAAAAGAGTCGACTTGGGCGTGCCCAGAATACGTGATGCTTCACGGACATTGCCCTGGCATTTGTTAAGCGCTTCGCTGATCAGCAGCTTTTCATACTCCTCCAGCTCGGACTTCAGTTGGCAGCCGCGGTTCAAGGTCTGGCTGATGTGGCCGCGCAGGCTGCCGGCATCGCTTTTCTGTTTGTCAATCTGGGCAATGTCGCGGGCCCGGATAACATCCCGGTCGCTCAAGACCACAATGCGCTGGATCAGATTCTTCAGTTCGCGGATGTTGCCCGGCCAGTTGCGCTGCATCAGGTAGCTCTGGGCCGAGCGCGAAAATGTGCGCTCGGCATCGAAGTCATGCAGAAAGCTGCTGCTCAGCAGCGGGATATCGTCAAGGCGGTCGTTCAGGCTGGGCATGCTGATGGTCAGGCCGTTGATGCGGAAGTAGAGATCTTCGCGAAAGCGGCCCGCTGCGATCATCTCTTCAAGGTTCTGGTGAGTGGCCGTGATGATGCGAACATCAACCGTGATGGTGTTCTCAGCCCCCAGGCGCTGCAGTTCGCCCTCCTGGATCACACGTAGCAGCTTGGTCTGCAGGGCAGGGCTCATGTCGCCGATCTCATCCAGGAAGATGGTGCCGTGGTCGGCCATTTCAAAGCGCCCGCGCTTGCTGCGGACGGCCCCGCTGAAAGCGCCCTTGACGTAGCCGAAGAGTTCGCTCTCCAAGAGGTTCTCCGGAATGGCTGCGCAGTTGACCATGATGAAGGGGGCCTGGCTGCGCGGGCTGAGGGTGTGCAGGGCACGGGCGGCCAGCTCTTTGCCGCTGCCGCTCTCCCCGCGGATCAGGACGGCGATATCATAGGGCGCGGCCTTCTCAAGATTCTGGTAGACCGCCTGCATCGCCTCACTGGCGCCGATCATACCCTCAAAGCAGCGCCGATTCTTGGGGGGCGCCGCCTGGGTGATGTCGGCCTGGAATTCATTGAACAGGTTGGCATAAGAGATCGATTGGGCGGCATGCTCGGCCATAGTTCCCAGCAGCAGTTGGTCGTAGTCATCAAACTTGCGGCCCTTGCGTCTGGCGACAACCAGTACGCCCAGGACCTTCTTTTCGGCCATGATGGGCACGCCCATCAGGTGGCGGCACTGCTCCTTTTCCAGATGGTAGGTGCTTTCGGCGCTGTAGCGGTTGAAAAGTTGATCCCTGTCCATGATGCAGACCGCCTTGCCGCTCTTGATCAGCTCTGCTTCGAAGCCGTCGGCCGGGATCTGCTTGAGTTTGGCGATATCGGGAGCGGCGTGAGCCAGGATCTGTTTTTCAAACATCAGGTAGGAGAAGTCTGAACGGGTCAGGTCGGCGCTGTCCTGGGTGATGCGCATCAAGGTGCGTTTGAGGGCCTTGGAGCCGGTAATGTTGCGCCCGGTCTTCATGATGGTGCTGATGCCGTGCATGTGGCGCCGCATCTGTTCATGTTCGGAGATCAGGATATCCTTGAATTTGCGGGCAAAGATCATCGATACGGCAGTCAGGGCGATCAGAGAGAGGATGCGGTCTACGATCAGGTTGTAGTTGATGGGGATTTGGTGGAAGTGCAGATCAAACCAGACCAGCACTGCCGTGAGCAGGGTGGCCAGGGAGCAGCTGAAGATAGAGTAACGGATGTCGAATCTGAGGGCGCTGCCCAGTCCCAGGATGTAGAAGATCACATAGAGCGAGTCATTGAGGGTGCCGATATGGCTGGTCTTGTAGATTGAGAGGCTCATCAGGCTGACGGCCACCACCATCGAGTCGACAAAGAGGGTCAGGTAGCCCAGGCGCGGGTCATACTCGCGGGTCTTGAGCCGGATGTGAATCAGGGTGGCGTAGGCCAGGATGCCGCCCCACTTGAGCAGCGCAATGCTGACGTACTCCGGTTTGATCTCATTGTAGATGAGTCTGAGGATGAGGATCGGGATCAGGCAGAAGAGGATGATGAAGCGCCCCAGACTGGAGAGTTCTTCGCCGCCGCGTTGTTCTTCATGCAGGCTGAATTCAAGAGTGGCTGCCACTGATAACCTCCATAACATCTTAATGCTTTGATTATGCTGGCTGTGGCAGAATAGATCAAGTTAAAAAGGGGGCTTATCGCCCCCCCTGTGGTTTAGTTTATGGCCATGTCGGTGGTATAGCCCTTGGCGGCATCTCCCAGATCGAGGTCATCCCAGAGGATGCCGCCGATCCAGTAGCCGGGCAGGGTGTTGGTTCCGCCGGCCGGATCCTTGAATCCTCCCAGGATGGCCAGGGAGGAGCGGTAGAGGAAGGCGAAGGTTTCGGTTACTGTTACATATGGTGCATCACTGGCGACAGTCAGGGTTCCTTTACTTGGATCGCTGATGGTTGCATTGGTGTAGGCAAAGGGCAGGAGTGTGCCGTCAGCTTTTGCGAGACGCCCACTGATATACATGATGCTGCTGGTAAACTCAATGAATGTTGCGGCTGCGCCACCGTTGCCGGCATCTGCATCAGCGATGGTGATGATGTGTGGCGTGAAATTGCCGTCTCCATCGTCATCTTCCCAGTAGCATGCTTTGAAATCAGTTCCAGCGCCTGCATCGGTATCGCGGTAGCCGGCCAGATAGATTTTATCGTTGCTGACGGTGATATGAAGGGGGTAGTCGTCAGCGGTGAAATTGGCCGCTTGGTGGCTGACCGCACCGGCGTTTGAGATGGTCCAGTATGCGCCAGCAGGTGTGTTGCTGCGCCCGGCTACATAGTATGTGTCATCGTTGGCAAAGATTTTGGTTCTGGCATCTCCGGCAGAGAGGCTATCGGTCAGTTCGATGGCGCTGCCCTGATTGTTCCAGTAGAAGAGCTTCCATGTGCCGTCTTCGTATGAACCGACTGCATGAACTCCATTGGTGTCAGCGTAGATATCAGTCGCAATTGCATTAGTTGATCCGGTCACGTAGGGAATAATATTACGTTCTGCATTTTTCCAATAGATCGGGGTGTTTGTTGCGCCGTCGTTCTGGTGTCCAGTAAAGTAGATGCTGCTGTTGTAAATATCCATGGCAAGGGCCTTGCCGGTATTGCCATCAGGAATATTCAACTCCACCCGCACATCATTCTTCCAGTAACAGGGCTTGGCATTGGCGTCTGCCGCATCTGTCGTGTAGCCCGAAGTGTAGACCGGGGCGGCCGGTAGCAGGATGTAATCGGGATCTTCGCTGCCGCAGCCGGCCAGCAGGGATATTGCAACTAACAGTGGTGTGATTAGTTTACGCATTTAACGTTCTCCTTAAATAAAATCCACCCGGCATCTGCCGGATGGATCAATTTCTAACACAAGCCCCCTTAGGGTGTCACATTATATTTTACCTAGAAGGAGTACTTCATGATGGCGTAGAACTGGTCGTTGTCGCGGAACTGACCGATCAGGGAGTCCTTGTCTTTGCCATTGATCAGCAGGTAACCGGCTGTGCCCTTTAAACTGTCGGTGAAGGCGTAGGTGATGGATGGGCTCAGGACCAGTGATTCATATTCGATGTTGATCAAGCCGGTCAGGGAGAGCTCCAGGGTGTTCTGTACGAACATGCTGGTGATGTTGGCCGTGATGTTGGTGTCCTGGCCGCGCTTGTTGAAGTTAACCCGTTTGGACTGGTTGTAGTTGAGGATGCGCTCCTGGATAACCTGTACGCTCAGCATGGTGTCGCCGACCAGGTAGTCGAGGCCCAGGCCGTACTCCATGACGTTGTACTTGACGCCAACGTCCGGAACAACCCGGAAGGACTGCCGGAATGCAGTTCCGCCGGAGTCAATGTAGCGGCGGAAGAACTCGTCCAGGATATCCTGCTGGAACTGGGGCGTCATCATCTCATCGATAATGTCGTCCATCAGACGGTTGAAGCGTTTCTTGTGCAGGTAGGCCAGTTCGCCGCGGATGGTGCAGGGGCCGGCAGTGGTCGAGAAGTCCAGGCCCAGCACCTGCATGCGCGCCAGCACCGGGTTCGCGTAGCCCACGACAAAGGTGTCGGTGTCAAAGGCCAGGGGGTCTTTGAGGGTTACGATGATATCGGTAGGCGAGTCAAAAGATGGCTGGGGGTCGAATCCGTTGTAGTAGCTGAGCGCGAGGTCCCAGCCGCCGATGTACTTGGAGAAGCGCACGCCCAGCTCCGAGTTGGCCAGGGTGATGGCCGGCATGTCGATATCCTGATAGGTGGTAAGCATGGGGATCAGACCCATGGGTCCGGAGTCGATGTGGCTGGGCAGGCGCATCATGGTCGGGAACCATCGCTCCTCATAGGTGGGCAGCCGGGCCGGGATGACGACCGGGATCCAGGCCAGCTCGGTGTTGAACCAGTCGGAGAAGATGTTGGCCTTGAAGGCCGGGACGCCGATCTTGGCGTCCATTTCGCCGGACAGGGGCCCGCGCATGGAGTTGATTGTATTGAGGTTGTCGACCGGTGAAAGGCCGTCAATACGTCCCCAGGCAAACTTCTGGATGCCGAACCTTAAATCGGCGCTGTCCAGGTAGACGTCCATGTAGGCTTCGTCGATGTCGATGTACTGACGTTTGTCCTGGAAGACCTTGTTATACTCCATGAAGATATTGTCGCTGGATGGGTGGTGGACCGTGCCGTCATGGGCTACGCGGAAGCTCAGCTTGGCGGCGCCCCAGTCGGCCAGGTCGGCGGCCAGGTTGAGCTTCATCTCATAGGTCGGCTTCTGCTCAGGGGTGTCCGGGTCCATGCGGTAGATGCCGTTGGTCATCAGGTAGCCCGAGCTTTCAACATCCTCCTGCAGGTCGCAGATGTCGTAGGCCATGATCGTGGATGCCGTAAACGTAAGCAAGGCCGCCAGCAGTGCGGCCGTTTTTTTGAACATGGTTGTTATTTGCCTCTCTTCATGTTGCGCTGGGTAAAGATGTCGTCCTGCAAATTGGCGTTATACTCAATCTTGTCGATGCGGATAATGGTCTTGCGGCCGTTCTGGACATTGCTCATCTCAACCGTTGACGGGGTGTTGATGCCCTGGATCTTCTTGATGTCAGCAGTGGTCATGACTTTCAGCAGATTGCCGGAAAGGTCGTAGAATTCTGTCTTGACCGGGATGAACATATCCTTGCGCACCCAGGTGATGGTGCGGCTGTAGACTTCAGCCTCAGCCTTGGGGGATGATTCGATGACGTAGCAGTCGGCGCCGTCAATCTTCTGCTCAGGCAGCAGGGTCAGGTTGTCTTTGCTGAAGTCGCGGCCGGCCATGTCGCTGTAGGTGAACTCGGTACCCATGAATGATTCGCTCTTGCCGCTGGATGATATCTGGCGGATGCGTTCCAGGGCCGGTAGGTAGAGCCATTGCTGGTCTTCGCCGGTATGAATATTGTTCCAGGAGAGGAAACTTGTGCCTTTTACGTCGGCCGGAGAAAGGAAGATCATCAGAGATTTGGCTTCCGGATCACCCTTCTTGGCATACATACGCACCTGGCGTACGCGCTGCTTGCCCTTCTTGTTGACCAGGATCATGGTCATTTCGCCTTTGGAATCGTCGGCCTGTTCCATGAGCTCTTCGGTCTTGTCGATGATCTCCTGGGGTGTCATGGCCGCCGCCGGGGTGATGATGGTCAGGATCAGGAAAATAGCAGCTAAGCCTGTAAAATGTTTCAGTTTCATTCTACTCCTCCTTGTGAGCTGGGTTTCTAACATATTTTAGCACAATTTGCTGCCTCATTTTTGCCGCAAACCCTCTGCTGGTGCGGGTCTTGGAAAAGGGCAGTTGCATAACCCTCTGCAATCAATTAAAAAGATTACAGTATGTTAACATTTAGTGAATCGGCTTCTACGCTTTGAAAGTTTATTTTTGTTTTAATTTAGGGAGGTGAGTCATGAAAAAGATGTTCTACCCCGAGTCAATCGCGGTGGTGGGGTTGTCACCCAAGGCCGGCAATATCCCGCGACTCTCGCTGGAAAACATGCTGCGCTGGGGCTATCGCGGCCGTATCTACGGCATCAATCCGCGTAATGAAAATGTCTATGTGGACGGCCATCCGTATGTTCCGCAACATTGAGGATCTGCCCGAGGTGCCGGATCTGGCCTACTGCCTGCTGCCGGCGCGGCTGATTCCCGAGATGGTCGAGAGCTGCGGCAAGCTGGGCATTAAGCGCCTGGCCATCCCTAGCGGCGGCTTTGACGAGTTCGGCGACGAGGGGCGCGATCTGGCCGAACAGACCCTGGCCAAGGCCCGCGAATACGGGGTGCGTTTCGTGGGGCCCAATGGTCTGACCATCGCCAATACGGCTAACGGGCTCTGTCTGCCGTTTTTTCCCATGCGCAGGCCCCCGCGCGGCGGCATCTCGGTCATCTCCCAGAGTGGCGGCGTGGCCCTGACCATAGAGAACCTCTTCAAGGATGAAAATCTGGGCATGGCCAAATTTGCCAGCATCGGCAACAAGCTGGACCTGGATGAGGTTGATTTCCTGGAGTATTTCGGCCAGGACCCGGAGACTAAGATTATACTGCTCTATCTGGAGAGCATCGCCCGCGGCCGTGATCTGATCAGCGTTGCCGAGCGCATCGATAAGCCGATCGTGATCTACAAGTCCAACAACACGTCTGCCGGCAAGCGCGCCGCCATGAGCCATACCGCCGCCGTCAGCAATGATGAGGATATCATGGATGCGGCCTTTGAGAGGGCCGGCATCATCCGGATCAAGGATTTCCATGACTTCTATGCGGTCTGCAAAGCCTTTGAGCTGCCGCCCATGCGGGGCAACCGCATCATGATCATGTCGCCGGCCGGCGGGTTTTCGGTTATGGCCGCCGATCTTTGTGAGAAGGCCGGTTTCAGCTTTGCCGACCCCGGGAGGGCTTTCTACGAGTCGCTCGAGAGTTTTTCCAATGCGGGCGTGATCAAGTTTTCCAATCCTTTGGATATGGGAGATATTTATGATCCGAGTTTCACGGCCCATGTTATCTCGGCGGTCATGCACTCGGACCAGGTGGATGGAGCGCTCTTTCTGACCTTCCGGCCTGAGTTGCCCCACGGCAATGATGTTTTTCACCGCATGTTCCAGACGGACCTCTCCAACGAGACCTGGGGCTCGATTCTCTCTTCGGGCAAACCGCTGGGCATCAGCATGATCGGGCCGGGCAAGGTTATGTCGCACCTCAAGAAGCGCACCAACTTTCCGCTTTTTGACAGCCCCGAAGAGCTGGTGCGGGCCATGAAGGCGCAGATGGATTTTTATAACCGGGAGCGCATCCCGCTGGACAGCCTGCGTCATCCGGACGGTATCTCAACCCAGCTGGCCCGCGACTGGCTGGAGGGGCGCAGCGGTGATTATGGTGAAGATGGCTTCGCGCTGCTGGAGACCTTTGATATCCCGGTGGCAGAGTCGCGCAAGGCTGTCAGCATTGAAGAGGCTCTCGATCTGGCTGAAAGCATCGGCTATCCGGTGGTGTTGAAGGTTGTTTCGCCGGATGCCCTGCATAAGACCGAAGCCGGCGGGGTCAAAGTTGGCATTGATGACGCTGCCGCTCTGCGCGGTGCCTATAATGAGATTAAAGAGAGCCTGGCGGAGTACAAGGAGGGGGCGCGCTTCGACGGGGTGCGCGTACAGCAGATGGCTCCGGCCGGGTTTGATATGTTTGTGGGGGCCAAGCATGATGATTCCTTCGGGCCGGTGGTTTTCATCGGTTTGGGCGGCATCTACATCGAGGTGTTCAAGGATGTGACCTGCGCGCTCTGTCCGGCCAGCCCAAGGGGCATCCGCCGAAAGATTGAGGGACTTAAGGCCTATGCGATTCTGAAGGGTTCGCGCGGGCAGCAGGCCGGTGATATCGATGCCCTGGTGGATCTGGTGGTTCGGGTTTCGCATCTGATGGCTCTCAATCCGCGTATCCGAGAGCTCGACATCAATCCGGTGCGGGTCTACGCGGAGGGCGTGCAGGCTCTGGATGTGCGGCTGAGGCTTGATTGATGAAATAAATTCCCAGGGTATCCTTTCGGATACCTATCTTCCGGTTATTATATGTGTTAGGGATTTAACATTCAGAACTGAACCGGAGGTGAGGATGAAATTTATAGTTATAGTGCTGGCGGCACTGTTCATGTTGGTGGGGGGCGTGGCCCTGGCCGACGGCTTTGTGTCCGTGCAGACGCTCCAGTTCTTCAAGGTTGTCGTCTTCGCCGTGATCTGCGCCCTGCCGGCCGGGATGCGCAAGCTCTTTTCGCGCTGAAGTTGTATCAATTCGGATAACAGAAGGCGGTGCCGTTGGCGCCGCCTTTTTTAATGCCCGGATTGACAGATTCCTCCTGTGCATCTATGCATAGGATATGCTTAAAAATATTGATTTAAACGGGCTGAGTCGGCGCGAGCGCAACCGGGTTGTCAATCGCAATCAGATTCTGGAGGTGGCGGCCAGGGCCCTGGCCGAGAACGGCTATCAGGGCAGTAAGATGACTGATATCGCCGCCGGCTCTGAATTCAGTATCGGCGGTCTCTATAAGTACTTTCCCACCAAGCAGAGTCTTTTTGGAGAAGTCATGCTGCAGCAGTTCGGTGCGGCGGTAGAGCAGCTGCGCTCCGAGATTGCTTCGCAGGATAGCTGGCAGAATCAGCTGGCGGTCTATATCAGTCACCATTTCCGTTGGGGGCTGCATACGAATCCTGAATTCCTGAATATGATCAATGACATCTTCTACCGGGCCGAGATCAGTCCGGATCAGCTGGCGCGCTGGGAGAAGCTGCAGCGCGAGATTTCCAGTGTACTGAAAGGCGTGCTGCAGCGCGCAGCTCTTGATGGTACCGGTATCGATCCTGAATTTGGCGCCCTGGTGGTGGCTGGAACACTGAACAGCATCTGTGAGAGCAGCTCCAAGGGATATATAAAGGTTGATCCGCAGGAGTATTCGGACAGGATCGTGGCCATGGTGGCAGCATCCTGAGTGATGAAGCATCTCTTCTTTATCAGGCGCGAGCGCACAGGGCTTAAAGACTTTGCCCTGAGCAAGCTGGTGCCGCAGCTGCTGATGCTGGAGCCGCAGAGGCTGAAGGTCAGCCTCACCGATGATAGGTTGCCGCGCTTTACCATTCTGCCCCTTAACCGTGACGGGCTGATCATGCTCTCGGTCTGGGGTGAGATTGATCCTCTGAAGTGGCAGCTGGCCATTCAGCGTTTCGGGCTCGAGGTGAGCGGCTACGCCGTTGAAGAGTCCCGGCCGTTGGCCTACATCAAGAGCTGGGATGACGGCAAAGTTAGCCCCGGTGCGGTTCTGTTGACTATGCTCAAGATGAATCCGGCCCTCAGCTGCGACGAGTTTATGTATGAGTGGCACGGCCGTCATACGCCCAAGGCCATGCGTATCCATCCCATGTGGAGCTATATCCGCAATGTGACCAAGGCGCCGGTCTCTGAGTCATCTCCGCAGTTTGAAGGCTTTGTGGAGGAGCACTACCGCAGTGATGCAGATCTGCTCAATCCGGTCCGCATGTTCGGCGGCTGGCTCAGGTGCATCCCCCACATGGTTGAGGTCGCCCGGCACGTCAACCAATTCCTGGATCTCGCCCATTGTGAGAATTACATCTTGCGCGAGTATCACATCATCAGTTAGGTGCCGGGCCTGCGGCTAACTTTCAGTCTGTTTCCTGAGGTCCCTGGCAAAGTTGATACAGGCCGAGTTCTCGAGCCGTAGATATTCATTGGCCATGGGATCCTTGGTCAGCAGTTCATCGATCAGTTTCTGGGCCTCGGCATTGTTGCCCTTGTAGAGATGGATGTCGGCCAGGCCGTAGAGCACGTAGAACTTGTCCGGATAGATGATGCGTGCCAGCTCCAGCTGGTTGATGACCGTGTCAAAGGATATGCCGGCCAGGTTCATGCCCTTCTCGGTGACCCAGCCGCCGTTGGTGATCATGGTGGCCAGGGCCAGCGAGATGCCGTAGTAGTTGTAGAGCCCGTTTTCACGGATGCCGAAGACGCCGTACTTGACCAGGGTGCCGATATACTGGGCCTTGGTCAGCAGGCTCTCCATCTGGATGATACGGGCCTGGTTCAGCAGGGTCCAGTAGGCGGCCTGTTCATGGTAGGGGTCGATCGCCAGGGCCTTGTTGCCGTACTCGAGGCCCTTTTGATAGTAGGGCATGGCCTTGGTCTCATGTTCGCCCAGGGATGAGAGGTACTGGCCGATGTCGTAGTTTGCCCGGCAGGCCCACGCCAGTGCCAGGGGGTTGTCGGGGTTGCTGTCGGCCAGGGCATTGAATTTCTCCACGGCCTGCTTGCCCTTTTCGATATCCAGGCGCTGGTTCCAGAGGTTGAGGGCCGCATTGAACTCGGCCGAGTCTTTGATCAGTGGCACGGCATAGCCCGAGGGCAGGGGGGCCATCTGCTTGATCCAGGCGCCATGATTGCTGAGGCTGTATTCCAGGTCGCCGATGTTGGGCAGGGTGTCGATCAGGATTTTGAAGGCGATCACGTTGTCGGGATCGATCTGGTGGGCCTTGACGGCGTACTCTTCCGATTTTTTGTAGAGCTCCAGGTTGTTCTTCTTCTTGAATTTGGCCTTGATGAAGTAGAGTCGGGCCAGCCAGAGATAGGGGTCGACCTTGTCCGGATAGTCTTTTTCAAGGATGTGGGCCAGAGCCAGCATATCATCGATGTTCTTGCCCTCGACGCGGCTGGCGTTCATCTCAGCCAGCTGTTGCCAGCGGGCATCATAGCCGGGAATGTCTGGATCGATCTGCCAGTTCCAGGCCTGCAGCGGAGCTGCCATTAACAGTGCAGTAAGCAGTAAAATTATCCAAGTAAACCGGTATTTGTGTAAATTCGACATATAGACCTCCTAAAGTCAATTAATTAAAAAAACAGTAAGGCTAATTTATAGCCAAATGGAGGTCCGCTTGCAACAGGAATGCGGGCCTTACGGCCCGCAAATTTTATTTCTCAATCTCATCCATCCAGAGCGGATGGCGTTCTTTGGCATATTCCAGATCCACTTTGCCGCTGAACATGCTGCGGATCATGGGCCGGTTGGGCTTGAGCAGCAGGGCCCCGATGTGGGCGATGAAGGCCAGGAAGAAGAGCAGGAAGCCGATGTTGTGGGCCCAGGTGGCGATGCTCAGGATGGTGTCGCCGATCTGCGGATTGTAGAGGTTCTTGTAGCTCTTGACCAGGCCCGAGATGATCAGCACGCCGATGATGGCCGCCATGCCGACGTAGGCCAGGCGCTGCTCGGGCAGATACTTCTCAAAGGGCGGCTCTTCGCCCTTGCCGAAGAAGGTGAGAATCACCTTGATCGACTGCAGCATATCGCCGCGCTTGGGCAGCATGCCGGTCTCCTTGAGCAGGGCGTGGTAGACGATGTGGAAAAACGATGCGCCCACAAAGATGATGGCGGCCGCATAGTGCAGCTTGAGGGTGAAGAAGAAGTCGCCGGACCAGGCCATCAGCTCGGTAATGTAGTAGCGCTTGGCGATCGGCAGCTGGAAGAGGCCGCTGACCATCAGGATCAGGCCGGAGATGGCCACCGACCAGTGCACCACCATCTCGGTGATGGAGTGGCGCCTCACGGTTCCCTTGCAATAATCAATCTTACTCTTCATCGCCGCTCTCCTTCTTCTTGCTGATAAAAGCTCCGGCTATGCCGGCGGCAATGCCGGCCACCGGGGCCACCATGCCCAGGAAGGCCAGGCTGTTGCCCTCGGCCATCTTGCTGGCGATCGGCGAATCCAGGTGCGGTTTGCCCGGGCCCTTATCGATTGATTCATTGATCTTTTCAAACGGCACCGGTGAGATGTAGATGGTGGCGGTGCCGCCGTTCTCCTCCAGGCCGTAGAGGTAGCCGCCGATCTCTTCGGCGCGGGCCCTGGCCTTCTCAATCATCTCTTCACGCGGGCCGATCATGGTGGCGCCGGTGGGGCAGGCGCTTACACAGGCCGGTTCCCTGCCTTCAGCCAGGCTGTCATGGCAGAGGTGGCACTTGAACATGACACCGTTGCCGGCCAGCTCCGGGGCGTAGTCCAGGAAGGCGCCCACGCCGGACTGGCGCTGGGGAATTGACCAGGGGCAGACCGTGCGGCACTTGGAACCGCCGAAGCAGGTCTCGGGATCGATGATGACCGCGCCATCTTTGTTCTTGCGGTTGGCGCTCCAGGGGCAGATGGCGGCGCAGGCCGGTGTGTCGCAGTGCATGCAGCGGCGCGGCACATTGATGGTCTGACCGTCCACTTCGGCCTTTTGCAGGTAGAGCCAGTTGTAGGGCGTCAGCTGATCAGAAACATCCTTCTTCTTGGACCAGTCCTCTTCCTTGCCGCGCGGAAAGAGTTTGGGCATCGGGTATTCGGGGTCGGGCACTGATGCCTGGTTCCTGTCGCGGCAGGCCGATACGCAGGCCGGCATATCCCGGCCAGGGCAGCCGTCACAGAGGGTGAGGTCGATGATGGTCATATACCCCTTGGGCTCTCTGGCCTGCGCCACTCTGGGCAGGGCCGTGGCGGTTGTGGCCGCGGCGGCCGAAATTTTTAGAAACGAACGCCTTGAAATTGCGCTACTCATAAAATCCTCCAATATTCGAATAAACTAATAAATCTCTATATAATTGTAATTGTGACGTAATTGATATGGATCAAGCGAGGATGTCAAGTACTGTGTTGCAGAAATCGTCTCTTAAATTTTGAATGTTATTGACGATGTTGTGGTCAGCATAGGTGTCGCTGACAAATTTGATCAGCCGGCAGGGTATGTTGTAGGTCTGGGCGGTCTGCAGCACGGCGGCGCCCTCCATGTCCACCAGGCCCCGGCCGTGGAGGTGGCGGTTGTCTTTGATGGGGGTGTCGACCGTGACCAGACTGGTGGATGCAAGATCAAGATCGGCATTCGCCTGCAGTTTGTGGGTTTCGCCGGAGCGGATATCGATGCGGTCGATCTCCTCGGTTGATGCGATCTGGAAGATATCGCCGAGTTTGAATTTTTCATCGAGTGCCCCGGCCGCACCGAGATTATAGATCTGCTTCACGCCATATCGGGTTATGATATGGCTGGTAGCGGCTGCGGCATGGGCCTTGCCGATGCCGCTAATGATCAGCACAAAATCATCGCTCCCGTATACATCAAACAGGTCGTCGATCGGCCTGAGGCCTAGCTTTTCAATGAATGGCTGGGCCTCCAGCATGGTGGCCATTACAAGTCCGTTGGACACATCTCCTCCAGTTTGCGCACGGCCTGGCGGCCGGTCTCGCCCAAGGATACGCTGAAATCGTTGACGTAGAGCTCAATGTGCCGGCGGATCACGTCATCATCCAGCTCCTGGGCGTGCTCCTTGATATAGGGCATGGACACTAACGGGTTGGTAAAGGCGTAGCGCACCGACTTGGCGATCAGCTCTTCGACGCTCTCCTTGTACTCCAGCAGGTCGTTGCGGATGGCGATGCAGCCCAGCGGGATGGGGCAGCCGGTGGTCTCTTCCCACCAGTGGCCCAGGTCCACGATCATACCCAGGCCATATTCGCCGTAAACGAAGCGTCCCTCGTGGATGATCAGGCCGGCATCAAAGGTGCCGTCGGCCACACCGGGCAGGATCTTGTCAAAGCGTACAACCTCAATGTTTGCAATCTCCGGCTGCCAGAGTTTGAGCAGCATCAGGGCCGTCGTATATCTGCCCGGTACCGCAATTCTGGCCGTTTTTAGGTTGATGTCTTTATTGGATGCAACCAGCATGGGGCCGCAGCCGAAGCCCAGCGCCGCGCCGGCATCCAGCAGGGTGTACTTATTCTTGAGCTTCAGCAGGGCGTGGAACGAGAGCTTGGTGATGGCATGCTCGCCGGCAAAAGCGGCCAGGTTGAGCTCCTCCACATCGCCCAGGTGGGATTCAAATTCATGCTCAGAGTGAATCAGTCCGTGCAGCAGGGCGTGGAAGATGAAGGTGTCGTTGGGGCAGGTGGAGTAGGCGATGTCAAACTTCATAGACCTTGATCTCATTGTACTGTGAGTCCCTGAGGTAGGGCACCTTGCCGGCATCCCTGATCAGGCTGATGTTCTCGTCGATGGAGGTGCGCTGGGTCACTCCGGTGGCTCCGACGACAACCTCTTCGGTCAGCACGCCGCCCATGTCATTGGCGCCCATGGCCAGCGCGATCTGGGCCAGCTTCATGCCTTCGGTCAGCCAGCCGGCCTGAATAAACTTGATGTTGTCCAGATAGATGCGGCCGATGGCCACCATGCGCAGATAGTCGACGCCGGTGGCGGGAACGATGTGCTCCAGCTTGGTGTTGGCCGGCGAGAATGACCAGGGGATGAAGGCCATGATGATGCCGGTCTCGTCCTGGGTCTGGCGGATGACATCCAGGTGCTCAATGCGCTCGGCCAGAGTCTCGCCCATGCCGTAGGTCATGGTGGCCGATGACTTGAGGCCGTGGCGGGCTAAAGCGCGGATGGCCTCCTGCCACTCGTCCTTGGTGGACTTGTTGGGGCTGACCTGGCTGCGGATGCGCTCCACCAGCAGGTCGGAGGCGCCGGGGGTCGACTGCACGCCGGCATCTTTCAGTTGTTGTACAGCCTCGTCGAGAGTGATGCCGCTCTTGCGGGCGATGTGCACCAGCTCGGAGGGCGAGAAGGAGTGCAGGTAAATATCCGGGTAGTTATCCTTGACCAGCCTGACCATGTGCACGAAGGTCTCGATATTGTGGTCGGGGTGCATGCCGCCCTGCAGCATCACCTGGGTGCCGCCGGCCTTGACCAGCTCATCCACCTTCTGCAGAATGTTCTCTGCGCTCAGTTCATAGGGGTCGATGCGGCCGGCCTTGGCGTGGTAGGCGCAGAAGCTGCACTTGGCCTCGCAGATGTTGGTGAAGTTGACGATGCGGTCGATGATGAAGCCGACCTTCTCCTCATGGTGGATCAGCTTGCGGCGCGCATCGGCGGCTCTGCCAAGCTCGGCAAGATCCCAGCTGAACAGCTCCAGCGCTTCATCTGCATTGATGCGCTCTCCGTCATAAATTTTATCTCTTAAACTTGTCATATCAGATGTTTGAGAGGCTGAAATCATCCGGAATAAACTGGATGGCCTCGGTCTGTTTTACATAGCCCAGCTCGCCGGCGGTCTTGAGATAGAAGCCCAGGGCCTTCTTGAGCTGACCGGTAAACTCATATTTTAAGAGGTCATAGTACTTGTAGATGTCATAGGCGATTTCGGGATAGCGCTCGCGGGCTTGTCGGATCAGGCGCTCCTTCTCGCTTGTCAGGCAGTTGTGCGAGTCGTGGTAGGAGTTGATCACGGCCTTGATCTGGTCCGGGTAAGCCTCCAGTGAGCTCTTGCGGACTGCAAAGACGGCGAAGACCACCGGATAGCCGGTCTTGCGCAGCCAGAGGTCGCCCAGGTCATAGGTGTAGGGGATGGCCTCGCTGTCCTGCAGCATGGCCTCGTTGCCGATCACCACGGCGCCGTCAAGATCCTTGAGTGACGGGCTGGGTGGCGACTCCACATATTCGGGCTCAACCTCATAGTACTTGGTCAGCAATGTTTTCAGCAGCGCATTGGAGGTCTGGGAGGCTGTTGTCAGGCCGATGCGCTTGCCCTGCAGATTCTCAATGGGGTGCTTGCTGATCAGGACCACGCTTTTGACGTAGCCCACGCTGGCCAGGCAGAAGTCGGGCAGGATGATCACGTCGTCCTGCACATCGGCATAGGCCGCGGCCGAGATGGGGCTCATATCCAGGCTGCGTCTGCGCATGGCCTCGTTGAGCTGGCTGGGGTAGCCCGGCACGATGTTGACGCCCTCAATGGGCTCTTCAAACATCTTATAGTAGAATGGAAAACAGTTCAGGTAGTTGATGTATCCCAGCTGCATATCACACCTCATAGTTGGCGGCCGTGCGCACGGCCTGCATGTTGGAAGCTTCGATCAGGTTGATCAGGAAGGCCTCGGTGCCGTAGTCGGCGGTCTTGGCGCCGGCCGAGTGGACCACCTTCTCATAGTGGTAGGTTGAACCGATGTCATCCACGCCGAAGTTGAGCAGGGTCTGGGCCATCTTTTCACCCAGATACATCCAGAGACCCTTGATGTGCGGGATGTTGTGCAGGAAGATGCGGGCGGTGGCAAAGATGCGGATATCCTGATAACCGGTGGTGACCTTGGCCTTAATTTCAGTGCTCTCATCATGGTAGACCAGCGGCACAAAGGTCTTGAATCCGCCGGTCTTGCTTTGCAGATTGCGCAGGCGGTCGAGGTGATCGACGATGTCCTCGTCGGTTTCGATGTGGTTGTAGAGCATTGTGGCGTTGGTCCTGAGCCCCAGCGAGTGGGCAATCTCCATGACCTCCAGCCAGCGCTCGCCCGAGATCTTGTCCGGGGCAATCACGTCGCGCACCCCCTTGTTGAAGATCTCGGCGCCGCCGCCGGGCAGCGCCCCCAGGCCGGCATCGATCAACCGTTTGAAGACCTCCTCAATCGGCAGGTTGTTGATGCGCGCAAAGTAGTCATACTCGGCGGCCGTGAAGGCCACGATGAAGAGGCTATTGTCAACACGTTTGATGGTCCTGAGCATCTCTTCAAAATAGTCGAGCTTCAGGTCCTCGCGCAGGCCACCCACAATGTGGACCTCGTCAATGTCAAAGGATACGGCGTCGCGTACGCGGTTCTTAATTTCCTCCAAGGAGTAGAGGTAGGCCTGCTCGTCGCCCGCATCGCAGGAGAAGGCGCAGAGCGGGCAGCGCAGCTCGCAGACGTTTGTGTAGTTTAGGTTCATGTTGACGCCGTAGTAGGTCTGGTTGCCGTGCAGCTGGGTGCGTACATGGTGGGCGATCATACCCAGCTCCATGATGTTGTCGGTGGCTAGCATGTAGCGGGCATCGTCAGTAGAAACGGGCTCGCCGGCCAATACCTTGGCCGCAATCTCCTTCAGTCCAGCGTCGGAAAAATCAAGTACATTCATGATTTGCTCCTAACAGATTGGGGGGGAGGCGTCAATTTGGGCTTAATTATAAGAAGGGGGACTTGAAATGTCCCCCCGGATAGTTAGATGTTCCAGCTCTGCTCCCGAAGCCCCTTACCAGACTCAAAAGCAAACTCATCACCGTTAACCGTCAGCACAGCTTTATCTGCATTGACCGCAATCGAAATCTCGCCCATGCCCCGGCTCCTGGCAACATTAGCCAGCAGAATAGCCTTCTCGGCCCCATCGCCGCGGCCATAGTTCCAGACCTCGTCGGGCTGGGAGAGGCGGCCACTCTCCTCATAGATCGATTCGTTCGGCATCGCCTCAACCTTGGCCGCCAGCTCTTCAAAGCTGAGCTCCTTGGAGGCCTCGATGCAGACCGGGTTGCGCTGGGTGGAGGCCTTGAGGAAGGGCTCGGCCTCGGTGCGGTTGAGGTCGCGGTAGGCGTAGAACGAGAGCTGGGCCATGCGGTTCCTGTCCTTGATGCTCTCGAGGCGCTTGATGACCTCGTCGCGGCTCATGCCCGGCTTGAGCCCCAGGGGCTCCTGGTCGTTTTCAAAGTTCTTGGTCTTGCGGTCCGGGAAGCGCGGTTCGGTATGGGCAAATTTGCCCAGGCGCTCAATGGCCTCTGCGCCGCCGATGCAGCCGCAGGTGAACTGCTCCTTGATCAGCTGCTGGTGCGCGGGGTTGGAGAGGTCGACGCGGTTGCTCTTTACATGGTTTTCAAAGTCATTCAGGATCAGACGGCCCTCAATGGGCTCCTTGCGGAACTCCTCCATCTCGACCTCGTGCAGCAGCTTGGCGCGGGTGTCGAGGTTGATGCGGAAGGGGCTGCCGTGCTCGTAGGCGAAGAGGCGCTCGGCCTTGATGTAGCGCGGGGCGCCGGCCTCCTCATAGCGGATCTGGAAGCATTTCTGCATTTCATTGTCCTGGCGCAGGAAGTTGACCAGGATGTCCGGGCTGACCGGGATGCTCAGAAATTTGGAGAGCTGGGTGGTGAAGCGTTTGAATTCATTTTCATCGATGGTTGCATCATCATAGATGGTCTGGATGACGCCCGACTCATGGGCTACGATGGTGACGCGCTCATTTTCCAGGGCGCGGCGGGCCTGGGCCGAGAGGGCCGTGCCGTTGAACCACATGTTCTTGGTCACCAGACGGCGGTTGTTGGTCAGGATGCCGCCCTCGATGTCGACGAAGTTCTGGGAGTGCAGCGGGGTGGCCATCAGGTAGATATCCTTGAGCTCAATCTCGGCCACAATGAAGAGGGCTGCGGCGTAGAGGGTCGCCAGCGAGACGCACTCGCCGGCGCCGACGGGGTAGTCGGGCTTGAAGTGGAAGGCGTCCATGGCCTCGACGGTTTCGGTTTTCCAGTAGGGAATGACGTTGCCCTCATACTTGTCGAGGCCGAAGTGGGTGCGGATGTCGATGTCAAAGTAGTACTTGTCGCCCTCGTAGCCGAAGAGGGCGTTGGACTGCTTGAGGATGTCGGCGTCGATGAAATCCTTGAAGCGGTTCATCTCCTGTTCCTTGGTGGTCAGGCCCCAGGTGTCGAGGTCGAGGTTGAAGTTGTAGTGGTCCATGATGTACTGTTTGAGGCGCAGAATGCGGCGGTAGGGCTTGAGCTTGTGCATATCCTTGAACCAGGGGTCCTCTTTCCAGCGCCAGATGGCCGGTGACATGATGTTGGCTAAAGTCAGGGCGTAGATCAGCTCCGGGAAGATGAACATCTCCATGTCAGAGAGGGTGATTGCGGATGACTTCAACTCCAGATCAGCTTGCTGCATGATTGCTCCTTGGTGAATTTATTAACGATCATCTTTTAGTAAGCCAGATCTTATTTTTCAAGGCTTATTTGAAATTGTTACTAATAAGCCTCTATCTATTGAAGATAATGCCCATCTCTGCTAGGCATAGCCTATGAAAAATTTGATCATTACCCATCCCGGCTCAGCTCATTTTGATGATTTCACGGCGGTCTCCCTGATTCTGGCCAGCCATCCCGATCTGGATTTTGCCATTGAACGGCGCGACCCCACGCCAGCGGAACTGGATGACGCGGATGTCTGGGTGGTTGATATCGGCCACCGGCTGCAGCCGGAGCTGAAGAACTTTGACCATCACCAGGGCCTGGACGTGCGCGCCAGCTTTGTGCTGGTGGCCGAGGGGCTGGGGGTTGCCGAAGAGTTGGCGCTGCTCTCCTGGTGGGATTTTAAGGATTCGGTCGACCGTTTCGGCATGATGAAGACCTGCCGCGATTATGAGGTGGGCAACTATGTGGCGGCCGGCAGCCCGCTGGAGGCCTTCATGGTCGATGCCTTCGCCGCTGACCCTGCGCCGCTGATTCCGATCATGCGCGCCTATGGAGCGAGCGTCATTGCGCAGGCCCGCCATCTGGCGCGCCAGCTTGAGTTCTGGGCCGGCTGCGATATTATTAAGATCGGAAGGGTACGGGCCATTGTGGGTGACACGGACGATTCAACCGGGCTGCACCGTTTCCGTGATGAGCTGGAGGATAAGCCTGAAATTGCCATCAGCCGGGACAGGCGCGGCGGCGGCTGGCGGCTCTACCGCTTTGACGGGGTTGAGGTGATCGACTTTGCGCGCCTGATCGGTGATGAGAAGATCAACTTTGCCCATAAGGGCGGCTTCATGGCCAAGACCAAGCCGGAGGTCGGCTTTGACGAGCTGGCGGCTCTGATTGAGAAGGCCCAGGTTTGAATTTGATTTCTTGATTTGATGCTGCATTCACAAATTTACATTGGTTCATTTGTAAAACTAATTTAAAGGCTCCAGGTGAATTGTCTGGCGTTCTGTGATGTAGGATATTGTAATAAATAGCTATTCTTTGATCGAGCTGGCCTGGCTGCTGTTTGTGGTGCTGTTTGCAAGCCGAACCCATCCTTGACATGCCGCCCCGATGATTCTAATACTGAATTAAATTCAGATTTCGGTTGATATTGAAATATTACCGTGAAGTTACTTATTGGAGAAAATAGATGAAGAGTTTTTCGCGCATGGTAACATCCCACCCCTGGGCTGTTTTCATTATCGGCCTGATCCTGATGCTGCCGGCTGCCTTGGCCGCCATCAAGACCCCCATCAACTATGACATGCTGGCCTACATGCCGGCCCAGGTTGAATCGATCAAGGGCCAGCTGCTGCTGCAGGAAGATTTCAAGATTGCCGACACCGCCTTTCTGATGCTCAAGGATAAGAAGACGGCCGAGGTGCTGGAGATCCAGCGCGAGCTGCAGGCCATCGAGGGTGTCGAGCACGTCTCCTGGATCAACGACCTGGTTGATCCCACCATCCCGCAGATGTTCATCCCCGGGCAGGTCAAGGACATGTACATCAAGGATGAGTACACCATGATGAATCTGACCTTTACCGAGCCGGCGGCGGCCGACCTGACGCGCGAGGCGGTCAAGGAGATCGTCGAGTATCTCAAGGATAAGGACGCCTCCTTCATCGGCATGCCGGTCATCATGTACGAGATGAATCAGCTGATGGACTCGGAGACCAACCGCTCCATTCTGGCGGCCACCATCCTTTCGATCGTGGTGATTGCCATCGCCATGAAGTCGCTGCTGCTGCCCTTTGTGGTGCTCTTCTCCATCGGCGTCGGCATCGTGCTCAACATGGGCACCAACTTTGTCTTTGGCTCCATATCCTACATCTCCGGCGGCATCGCGGCGGCTATTCAGCTGGGCGTGACCCTGGACTTCTCGATCTTTCTGATTCACCGCTTCTATGAGGAGTGCGAACGGCGCGGTGTGAGCGACAGCCTGCACGATGTCGAGCTGAGTGTGGTCCGCGAGATCATGACCGAGACCATCCGGGGTACCTTCAAGGCCATCCTGCCGTCGGCCCTGACCACCATGGCCGGCTTCATGGCCCTCGCATTCATGCAGATGGGCATCGGCCTGGACATGGGGCTGGTAATGGCCAAGGGTGTCTTCTGGGGATTGATCGCCACCATCACCATGCTGCCGGCCATGATTCTGATCTTCAAGCGTTTTATCAAGGTTAAGGGTGTCAAGCAGCAGAACAAGGGTTACCGTAAAATGGCCAAGTTTGTCACCAAGCACGCCTGGCTGCTGGCCTTTGCCTTTGTGGCCTGTTTCTGGCCGCTCAACTATGCCAAGAACCATACCGAGATCTCGTACAATATTAATGAGATGATGCCGGAGAACATGCCTTCCATCCAGGCTCTGGAGGAGATCAAAGAGGTCATGGGCTCCATAGAGATGGCCTACATCCTCTATCCCAAGGATATTGAACGCTGGAAGTTGATGGATGCCCTGGATGAGGTCGGCAAGCTTAGTGGCGTCACCCAGGTGATCTCGCTGGTTAACATGAGCGACCCGGCGCTGCCTCAGTCCTTTGTGCCCATGGCGGCCACCGAAGGCTTCACCAAGGGCGACCTGTCGCTGGCCATGGTGCGGCTCTCGGTCGAGGCCGGCACCCATGAGGCCAACTCCATTGTTGATCAAACCCGCGAAATTTTGAAGAAGCACGGGGTGCAGCCCTCTATCTTTACCGGGCCGACGCCCTCCACCAAGGATATGGTCGATCTCTCCAAGAGCGACATCCGGCGCGTCAACATCGCCTCCATGCTGAGTATCTTCATCATCATCGCGCTGGTGTTCTTCTCGCCCACCATCCCACTGATTCTGGTGGCGGGGATCGAACTGGCGATCTTCTCCAACCTTTCGGTGCCGTACTTTACCGGCGAGGCCATTCCGCATATTGCCGTGACCTGCATTTCGGCCATTCAGCTGGGCAGCACGGTTGACTATGCCATCCTGCTGATGAGCCGCTACCGCGATTATCGCGTTGACCTGCCGCCCAAGGAGGCTATGGAAGAGGCTATGACCAACAGCGCCCCGGCCATCTTGGCGGCCGGCTTCTCGCTGGCGGCCGCCACCTTCGGCATCGCCTTTGTCAGTGAGCAGGCCGTGGCCAAGTCGCTGACCGCCATGATCGGGCGCGGTGCCCTGATCTCCATGGCCACCATCGTGGTCTTTCTGCCGGCCGTAATCGTCAAGTGTGACACCATAATCAAGAAGACCAGCTTCGGCTGGAAAAACATGTATAAGGAGAGCTAAGTGAAAAAGCTCATTATTGCCCTGATTCTGACTCTATGTATGGCATTTCCGCTGGGCGCCGAGACCCTCAGACGTAATGAGACTGTCTATGTCAGCCTCGATGCCTATGGTAAGCAAAACCGCACCGAGGTTGTGACCTGGCTCAGGACCGATGGTCAGGCTCCGTCCGCTGACATGACCGACTTGCGGGATGTGGAGAACATAAAAGGCCGTGAACTCAGCATCGAGGATGGCCGGCTGCTGTTTGATAAACCGGTCCGTGATATCTTTTACCGCGGCTATACCGACAGGGCGCTGCCGGTCAGCTTCGATATCAGCTATGAGCTTGACGGCCAGTCCGTCAGGCATGATGAACTGGCCGGCAGGCAGGGCCGCCTGACCATCAAGGTCAAGCTGCACAACAATACCGCGGCTATCTATCCGGTCAGCTTTAAACCCATGGGCGCCAAGCAGGCCAGTGTCATTGAGGAGGAGCTGATTACGCCCTTCATGACCATTGCGGCCATCAACTTCGGCATCGATCAGATCGCGGATCTCGACACCATCGAGGCGCCGGGCAGCATGTCGATGGTGGCCGGCAGCATGATGGTCTTTAACTGGATGGTGCTGCCGGCTCCGGATGAAACTTTGAGCCTGAGTCTGGATGTTGAGAACCTCAAGGCGCCGACCCTGATCTTCTCGCTGATACCGGGGCTGCCCGAACTGCCCATGGATGCGGATGTCTCGCAGCTGGGTGAGCTCTACAGCGGCATCGGCCAGATCAGTGACGGCATCGCGCGCGTCCAGAACGGTCTCTATCAGCTGGCCGACGGCCAGCAGCAGGTTGGTTCCGGTATCAAGGAGGCGGCCGACGGCGCCCGCGGCCTCTCGCAGCTGGCCGACGGCCACCGCGAGATGTTGGGCAATGCCATGGACGCCAACCGCCAGATGGTATCCGGACTCAATGAGCATCGCAAGACGCCCATCGTGGGCAATGTGGTCAAGCAGGTCATCCCGGGGCTGAACGCCGAGCAGGAGCTGATGAAGCTGGTCTATGAGGGCGGCGAACTGTCGGCCGAGATGAAGCGCATGGCGGCTGAGCGCGGCGAGACGGTCGAGGTTGACGAGATGCCGGGGCTGGATACTTCGGCCGACGGCCTGCGCCGGATGGGCAGCGGTCTTGATCAGGCGGTCGATGGCCTGGTCCAGATTTCAGACGGCACCCGTCGTAGTGCAGACGGTCTGGGGCAGATTCGCAAAGAGGGCCTGCAGCGTATGCAGCGTGAGTTGAAGCTTGGCATGGGTCCGCTGATGAAACAGCTGACTCTGGCTGATGAGGCCCGCAAGCTGGGTGATGCCTATGATCGTTTTGCGGGCAAGCCCAGTGCGGTCAAGAGTGATGTGCAGTTTATAATTAAGGCTGGAGAGTAGGGGGAGAGATTCTCCCCCCCCTTTTTTATTCGTTGATCCAGCCCTGCAGGGCTTCGATGATCTTGGTGGCCTGATCAGGGCTGGAGATGTTGAATTTTGACTGCTGGCGGTACTCGCCGTTCATCTTGCGGTAGCGGCGGATGGTGTAGCGGTCGGCGCTGTAATCCTCTTTCTTGTCCTCCCACTGCTGATATCTGAACATGATGGTGGTCCAGGCGCCTTTGCTCAAGACAACTTTGTCCAGCTCCTTGACGACCAGCACCCCGTCCTCTTCATAGTTAATGGTAATATCTTCAATTGTTGCGGCCATTTGGCTCTCCTCCTGATATTAGTTTAAGATTGAACGGGATAGCATGTCTAATTTAAATCTGCATCCGCTTTTTTAAAGACCCAGGAAATTCTGGATGCCGGTGAAGATGATCTGGGCCGAAAGGGCCGAGAGCACCAGGCCGGTCAGTTTGCTGAGCACCTGCAGTCCGGTCTTGCCGATGATGCGGTTGATCAGGCCGGCCATTAGCAGCAGAACGCCAAGCGTCAGGACGGCGGCCAGCAGGCCGGCGCAGCCGATGAGTTTGTCCATGTTGGTGGTCATTTCGGCGCCCATGACCAGCAGGGCGCCGGTGGTGGCCGGGCCGACCGTGATCGGAATGGCCAGCGGCACGACCGTTATGTTGCCCTCAGTCTTCTGGGGTACCGACTTGCTGCCGCGCACCAGGTCGACGGCCGAAAGGAAGAGCAGGGTGCCGGCGCCGATGCGGAAGGCGTCCAGGGTGATGCCGAAGACTTTGAAGATCGCGTTGCCGCCGAAAAAGAGGATCAGACAGATGATGATGACATCGCGGGTCAGTCCCAGGGCTGTTTTGCGGCGCTGCTTGATGTCGTAGTCGGCCGTCAGACTCAGAAACATGGTCAGGACGAAGAAGGGGGTCAGCAGGAAGAAAAGCTTGATCCAGATGCTGAAAAAGAGGCTCAGTGATCCGCTCATGGCAGCTCCTTAAAGTTATTTGTACTATGCAGTAATGCTCGCGGTGGGGCGTGTCAAGCTGGATTTAGGTTAATTTACAGTTTACCGATAAGTTCTGAAAGCCACAAATAAGAATAAAGGGATGTATTCTTATGCAGATCATGGATTCAACCGTAACCATGGGGGCTGACCGGATCCACAGGGAAGTGGAGGAGAGCCGGGAAAGCCTGCAAATCATAGTTGCCCCGCTGCAGCAGGATTCAGTGGAGATCTCTGCTCTGGGGCTGGATCTTCAGGCAAACCTGGCCAATGTCGAGATTGAACCTGAGGATGCCTATGCCTACGACCTTAAGGCCATGATTGTTGAAATTCTCATGGGCCGTAAAATTGAGCGCCTTGACTGGCGGGACGTCAGTGAAACACCTGAGGTTGAAGTTCAATCGCAGGCGGTCGAGCTCGGCTTAGGCGTTGTCTACGACTACGAGCAGATCTACCGGGAGCAAGAACAGGTCGACTTCGCCGCCCGGGGTATGGTGCGCACCGCCGACGGCCGCGAGATCGAATTCGGGCTGCGGCTGGAGCTGAGCCGTGAGTATATGCAGCGCAGCCATCTCAATATCCGCCTGGGCGACCCGGCCCTGACCGATCCGCTGGTGCTTAATTTTGGCGGTCCGGCGGCGGCCTTGAGTGATGTGCGTTTTGAGTTTGATCTGGATGCCGACGGCGACCTCGATCAGATGGCGGGTCTCAGGGCCGGCAGCGGCTATCTGGTCTTTGACCGCAATGCTGACGGCATGGTCAATGACGGGCATGAGCTCTTCGGGCCCGAGACGGGTCACGGCTTTTATGAACTGGCCCAGCACGATGATGACGGCAATGGCTGGATCGATGAGGCAGATCAAATCTTTGACCGTCTGCGGATCTGGACCATCGCTAATGATGGGGCTCAGGAGCTGCGCACCCTGCGTGAGCGTGGGATCGGCGCCATCCATCTGGGCAGCAGCGAGTCGCAGTTTGATCTCAAGGATCAGGATAACGAGCTGCAGGGCCGTATCATACGCAGCGGCATTTTCCTGCATGAGGAGGGGGCTGCCGGCACTGTGCAGCAGATCGATCTGGTGTTATAATTGGGTATGCTTAAACGTCTGACGCCGCTTTTGTTAATTCTGCTGCTGGTCGCCTGCAACGGCGGGCCGGCCGTAACCAATTCGCAGCCCTCTTCAGCGGTAATCGTCTGCTTTGGGGACAGTTTGACCTACGGCACAGGCGCCGACGGTGACAACGGCTACCCGGTCCAGCTTTCGCGCATGCTGGGGCGGCCGGTGATCAATGCCGGCATCCCAGGCGATACAACCGCCGGCGCGCTCAATCGCCTTGAGACGGATGTGCTCGCGCATCAGCCTGGCTACGTTTTGCTCACCCTTGGCGCCAATGATCTGCGCCATCGGATGTCGCCGGCAGAGACCCGCCGGAACCTCAGCCGTATCGTTGAGCGGATTCAGGCCGCGGGGGCCATGGTGATTATGGGCGGGATCGATATTCCGCTGCTGGGGCGGGATCTCAACTCGGTTTATCGGGATGTTGCAAAGGAGCAGGGCGCCTTGCTGATTAAGAATGTGCTGGACGATATCATCGGCAAGCCTGAGCTGATGAGTGATCAGGTCCATCCCAACACTCAGGGGTACAGCATTATGGCCGCTTACTTCGCTGAAGCGCTTAAGCCGTATCTTTAGATTTGACCGCTGTGCTCCAGTAGGAAACGTTCAAAAAAACTCTCCATGAATGTGTGGCGCTCTTCAGCCATGCGTTTGCCGGCATCGGTCAGCATGCGCTCCTTGATGCGGCAGAGCTTGACTCTGTATTCGCGGTAGCCGGTGTCGTTGCGGCTGTATGACTCGGCCAATTCCGGTTCAATATCTGGATTGTGCAGGACCGCGCCGATCTCGCCGGCAAAGAGATAGGCCCTGGCCACGCCGATGGCGCCGATGGCGTCAAGTTTGTCGGCATCAAAGAGGATGCGAGCTTCCAGGGTTTCGGGTCGGTCATCGTTCCGGAAGCGGTGGCTGCGGATGCAGTGGATGATGTTGTCGTAGCGGCCCTTGAGGTCATAGGCGCTCAGGATATCGCTGGCCATCTCGGCGCCCTGGTGGGCATGGCAGATCTTGCCCTGTGAGAGGTCCTGGGTTGATCTCCCGATGTCGTGCAGGTAGGCCGCAATGGAGAGGGTCTCGAGGTCGGCCTTCTCAGCTGTGCCGATTTTCATGCAGAGATTGTGGACGCGGATGGTGTGATCCCAGTCATGACTGTGGCGCGCGTTCAGAAAGTGGTTCTGCGCATAGTTGCAGATTTCATTGATTGTATTTTGCATCTATTCTGAGGGCAATTCGCTCATGCCCTGCAGGTCACGCAGGGTGCACCAGAGCGCTGTCTGCTTAAGGCGTTCATATTCATTTTCACTCAGGTCTCCCGAGTGGTCGATGACAACCTCATACTCTTCAAATGTCTCTTGCTGAGTCATACCGATCCCTAAATCTGAAATTATGTCCCCTTAATAGCATAACATTTATCGTTTACAAAATTTAATTGGAGTCCGGACTGTGCCGATAGCATATTGATCAGGGGGTGAAGTATGGGTTGGGTTATTTCGTGTATCAGTCCCAAGGGTGGCTGCGGTAAAACCACTATTGCGGTTAACTTGGCCGGTGCGTTGGCCGAGCTGGGTAAAACCGTGATTATGGTCGATCTTGATCCGCAGGAGTCGGCTACCCGTTGGGCTGCCAATGCCCCTGAACGCTCAGATATTTCCGGTTTCAGTCTGCGTAAGGATGTCTATCCGGTCAAGGTGAGCGGAACGTCCGCCCGGGCCTTGCAGTTGAGGCGCGAGGCTGAATATTTTCTTTCCCAGGCCAAGAGCGATATCGTCATTATAGATACGGCGCCCGAGATGAAGGGTGACGCCATTGAGGTGGCCAAGCTCTCTGATCTGGTGTTGATTCCGACTACGCCGTCGCCGCTCGATCTCTGGATCACCGCCGATGCCGTGAATATTGCCCGCGATGCCCGCAGTGCGCATGGCGGCTTGATGCCGCGCATATCCCTTATTCCGTCACGGCTGATCTCCGGAACCATTCTGACCCGTGAGTTGACCCAGGCCCTGGATGATATGGGTGAACCGGTGGCGCCGGGAATATCCCAGCGCATCGCTCTGGTTGAGACGGTTCTGGCCAAACAGGTCATATCGACTTTTGCGCCAAATTCACCGGCCCACAAAGAGTTTAGGGAGCTGGCGGATCATGTGCTGGGACGTCTTAAGTAGCAGTTGAATTAAGCCGACAATATTGATATTAATTTGAATCTTCTAATGTATAGATTACCTGCTGTGTCAGGATGTAAGAGAGGATTCAAATGAGCCCAAAAGATAATAACAAATCATCAATGGCGACCCGCTCCGTGCATGCCGGCGAGACCCGTCAGAAATATGCGGATGCCCTGACCACGCCCATTGTCCAGACATCCACCTTTACCTTTAGCGATTCAAAGGAGATTGCCGCCTATACCAAGGATAAGAAGCCGCGCTATGAGTACGGCCGCTACGGCAATCCGACTGAGGACGTTGCCGAGAAGCGCCTGGCTGATCTGTGCGGCGCCGAGGACTGCCTGCTCTTTTCCTCCGGTATGAGCGCCATCACCACCACCATTCTTTCACTGGTGCGCAGCGGCGACCATATCGTCATCACCGATGATTCCTATAAGAAGACCCTCGAGTTCTGCCGCTCCTATCTGCAGCGTTTCGGCATCGAGTGCACCATCGTGCCCTTCGGTGACTATGTGCTGCTGGAGAACTCAATCAAGGAGAATACCCGCTTCATCTTCTCCGAGTCGCCCACCAATCCCTATCTGAACGTCTTTGATCTGAAGCTGATCAAGGAGATCGCCGACCGCAACAATGTGCTGACCATGGTGGATGCAACTTTCGCCACCCCCTACAACCAGCGTCCGCTGGAGTTCGGCATCGACCTTGAGATTCACAGCGCCACCAAGTATCTGGCCGGTCATAACGACCTGCTGGCCGGCATGGTCGTCGGTCGCCATGAGCTGGTGGATCAGATCCGCAGTCTGCACAAGTCCATGGGCGGCACCATCGATCCCCACTGCTGCTATCTCTTGATCAGGGGGCTGAAAACTTTCCCGTTGCGTGTTGAGCGCCAGAACCAGACGGCCCTCAAGATTGCCCGCTGGCTGGAAGCCCACCCGGATGTGGAGACGGTCTACTACCCCATGCTCGAGTCGCACCGCCACTACAAAATCGCCAAGGAGCAGATGAGCGGCGGCGGCGGCGTGGTGACCTTCACCACCAAGGGTGACCTTGATAAGGCCAATGACTTCATGGACGCCCTGGAGCTGGCCTACATCGGCCCCAGCCTGGGCGGCGTCGAAACTTTGATCACCCATCCGGCCTCGGTCAGTTATTACGACTACAGTCGGGAGGAGCGCTACGCCCTCGGTATCACCGATACGCTCTTCCGTCTGGCCGTGGGCATTGAAGATGCAGACGACATAATTGCCGACCTCAGCCGCGGCTTTGCCGCCATAAAATAGTATCAGGGCAGGGGGAGGGTCTCGCCGTGCTGCAGCTGAATCAGCTGCTCTTCCAGGCCGGCCTCCTGCATCACCCTGAGCATGTCCAGCGGCGGCCGGTGCACCGGGTCGTCGCCAAGCCTGAAGGTGCCCCAGTGCGTTATCAGCATTTTTCTGGCCCGCAGATCCTTGAACATTTGTAGCGCCTCGGCCGGATTGATGTGTGACTCCTGCATGAACCAGCGCGGTTCATAGGCGCTCAGGTTGATGATGGCCAGGTCGATATGGAACTCGTCGCCGATCTCACTCAGCTCGTTGAAGTAGCCGCTGTCGCCTGAGATATAGATTGTAAATCCGCTTGAGAGGCGGATCAGAAAGCTGCCCCACAGGGCGCGGTTGGGTCCGATAAGCGGGTTGCGCATGGTCCAGTGGCGGCAGGGCAGCAGGGTGATCTGGCGGTCATAAGTGGTGTGTTGATCGTACCAGTCCAGTTCAACATGGCTCCTGATGCCGATGCAGCGCAGCAGTTTTTCGTAGCCCAGCGGGGTTATGATCTGGGCGCGTTTTCTGAATCGCCGCAGGCTGCGCAGATCCAGGTGGTCGTAGTGGCCGTGGGTGACCAGGATCTGATCGGGCTGCGGCATCTCTTTGAGGCTTGTTCTGATCGGGGTGAAGTTGCGGATCAGGGGCGTCAGCCCGTAGAGCACCGGGTCGACCAGGATGTTGAAGCCGTGGTCGCGGATCAGGACGCAGGCGTGGCTGATCAGAGTTACGCTGGCGGGATGCTGTTCAACTGCCCGCCAGTCGATGTTAATCTCGCGTACCCGCTCGTCCGCATATTCGTGGCGATAGGGGTTGGGGGAGATCTGCCATCTGAACATCTCCAGCAGCGAACGGTTGCCCGACGGTCCCAGGATATTGCGGAAACCGCCCGGCCGGTGGTGTTCGCCGGCCCGGGCGCGCTCCTTGAGGCTCATCAGGGGGCCTCGTGGGCCTTGCGTCCGTAGACCTTCTCATAGGCCTGGCAGTAGGGGCAGTGATCCTCTTCAATTTTCTTAACGAACAGGAATGCCAGTCCGCGCTGCTTCTTGCGGGCCCGGCGGCAGACCGGGCACTGGGCGCACTTTTTTGCCATTTCGCGATCTTTATCAGTGATGTTCATAACTTCCTCCTTAAGGTGCCAGCAGGTGGTCCAGCTCGCCCAGTTCGATTCGTTCCTGCATGCGCATCCAGCCGCCGATGTGTTGGCCGTCGATGAAGATCTGGGGGACGAATTCAACATGGCCGAGGCGTTTTTGCAGTTCGCGTTCATATTCGCCATCGGCCAGCACTTCGCCCTGCCAGCGCACTTCATAGCTGGTGTAGGGGATGCCATGCTCCTCAAAATAGTCCATGGCCTCATGGCAGGCCCAGCACATTTTTGAGTAGTAGATTTCGACTCTGTTCAACTCTGTCTCCCGATGCTGGATTTTGTCAGCTGTTGGGAGTACAATACCAAAAAAATCAGCTGTCTTACAATTTATTATGTGCAAGGCATAGTTTTAGAGGAGAGGTCTTATGGTAAAGCAGATGAGTGTTCTGGATGTGCTGGCGAAGAAGGGTAATGAAAAGATCGTCATGGTGACCGCCTATGACTTCACCACGGCGCGGATCATTGATGAGACCGATGTTGATATTATTCTGGTCGGCGACTCGGCGGCCGTGGTGATGGCCGGTGGCGAGAATACACTGAGCGCCAATATGGATCAGATGATCTATCATACCCGATGTGTCAAGTCTGCCAACCCCAAGGCCATGATCATTGGCGACATGCCCTTCATGTCATATCAGGCCAGCAGTGAACAGGCGGTTCTGAACGCCGGGCGCTTTCTGAATGAGGCTGGGGCTCAGGCCGTCAAGCTTGAGGGCGGGCGCCGCATGCTTGAGCGCGTCAAAGCCATTGCCAGTGCCGATATTCCGGTCATGGGTCATCTTGGATTGACCCCCCAGTCGGTGCACAGCTTGGGTGGCCACAAGGTGCAGGGGCGCAGCGATATGGCGGCTCTGCGCATGAAGGAGGATGCCCTGGCCCTGCAGGACGCCGGTGTCTTTTCAATTGTTCTGGAGTGCGTGCCGGCCGAAGTTGCCGCTGACATCACGGCAGCGCTCGACATCCCCACCATCGGCATCGGCGCCGGCAGTCAGTGCGACGGCCAGGTGCTGGTGATCCAGGACCTGCTGGGCATGTTCAAGGAGTTCAGACCTAAATTTGTGAAGAATTATGCCAATCTGGCTGAAGTTATCAGCGAGGCAGTCGGTACCTATGCTAAGGAAGTGCGCGAAGGCGTCTTTCCGGATGTTGATTACAGTTTCAAGAAGTAGAGGTTTAGATGGAGATAATTGAAGATATTGCGGCCATGAAGGCCTATGTGCGCACAATTAAAGCCAGCGGTGAGACGATTGCCTTTGTGCCCACCATGGGTTACCTGCATCAGGGGCATCTGGATCTGATGCGCATGGGCAGAGAGCTGGCCGATCATCTGGTGATCAGCATCTTTGTCAATCCGACCCAGTTTGCGCCGGGTGAGGATCTGGATAACTACCCGCGTGATCTTGAGCGCGATAAAGAGCTGGCCGAGTCGGTCGGCGTGGAGGCCATCTTCTTTCCCTCCAGTCAGATGATGTACCCCGAGGGCGCCGCCACCTTTGTCAATGTGGAGGGCATCACAACCGTGCTTTGCGGCCGGTCGCGGCCGACCCACTTCAGGGGTGTCACCACGGTGGTGGCCAAACTTTTCAACATTGTGGAGCCCGATCTGGCCATCTTCGGCGAGAAGGATTATCAGCAGCTGGCCGTCATCCGCCGCATGGCAAGAGATCTCGACATGAACGTCAGGATTCTTTCGCACCCCATCGTGCGCGAGGCCGACGGGCTGGCCATGAGTTCGCGCAACAAGTATCTCTCTGATGAGCAGCGCAGAAACGCCCTTGATCTGAGTCGTTCGCTGGCGGTGGCCCGTGATCTCTACGCCCAGGGCGAGCGCAGTGTGGCCGTCATCAAGGCTGCCATAGTCTCGATTTTGGCGAAGACAGCCGGGGCCGAGATCGACTATGTTGAGATTCTGGACGCAATTAATCTGAATTCCGTCAATACCCTCGATCAAGCCGGTGTGGTGGCCCTGGCCGTTAAGTTTGGCGCCACCCGCCTGATTGATAATACGGTTTTGGGAGAGATCGATGTTTGAACTGCGTGATGATGCCTATTTCGGTCAGCTGATCTTCTGGTCCAGCGCGCTTGTGATCTGGCTGCTGGTCAGACTCAGGGGCCGGCGGGCTGACGATTCTGATCAGTAGCTGTATCCCGCGAAAGCGTTAGGCATCCCTATCTTTTGACAAGTATGTCGCACTGTTATAAGGCTTGGGCATGAGGTTTATGAAATGGACGCATTAGAACTGAAACAGGCTCGGGTCGTTATCCTGGTGGGCATGCTGCTCAACGTTGTACTCTCCGGAGTCAAACTGATGGCCGGTATTTTTGCCAACTCTGCCGCCCTGGTGGCTGACGGAGTTCACTCTCTCTCTGATCTGGTGACTGATATTGTGGCCCTGGTGGGGATCCGTATCGGCAGTATCCCGACTGATGAGAATCACGCCTACGGACATGGCAAGTTTGAGACTCTGGCTGCGGCCATCATCGGCGTGTTGCTCCTGGTTGCCGGCTTTGGCATCGGTTGGGCCGGGCTGCAGCAGATTCATGCATATATCCAGGGACAGGCAATCATGAAGCCCGGTACCTTGGCACTGCTGGTGGCGTTCATCTCCATTGTCTGCAAGGAGGGGCTCTATCAGTATACTCTGCGCGCCGGCCGCCGTCTTGAGTCGACCGCCCTGGTGGCCAATGCCTGGCACCATCGCAGCGATGCCTTTTCATCCCTGGGAACCCTGGCCGGTATTTCCGGTGCCATCTTCCTGGGCGAGAAGTGGCGGGTGCTGGACCCTGTAGCCGCCCTGATCATTGCCCTCTTTGTTCTCAAGGTGGCCGTCGACATCATGCGCAGCAGTGTTGATGAACTGGTTGAGAAATCTCTCGGTAAAGAGGTTGAGGGCCGCATTGTTGCGATGATTAACGGTATCGACGGGGCTGATAACCCCCACCGTCTGCGGACCCGCCGGATCGGCAACCGGGTGGCAGTTGATATGCACATCCATGTTGATCCGTCCCACAATATCGTTGAGGCCCATGCCATCTCCACGCGCATCGAGGATGCCCTGAAGGATGAGCTGGGCAATAATGCCATCATCAACGTCCATGTTGAACCGCGCCACGAATAGACTCTGGGATGGGGCAGGGGGCTTGCGCGAGGTTCTGCTGCTGGCTTTTCCCCTTATTCTGAGTACCGGCACCTGGTCGATTCAGCACTTTGTTGATCGCATGTTCCTGACCTGGTACTCGCCCGAGACTATTGCTGCGGCCATGCCTGCCGGTATGCTCAACTTTTCAATCGTCAGCCTCTTCATGGGCACGGCCAGCTATGCCAATACCTTTGTGGCCCAGTACTATGGCGCCGGTCAGTTGCAGCGTATCGGGCCGGCGGTCTGGCAGGGCGTCTACGTGGCGCTGATCGGTGGCTTGATCATGCTGGGCATTGTGCCCTTTGCCGAAGAGATATTTACCTTCATCGGCCATGATGCGGCCGTGATTCCCTATGAGGTGGACTATTTCAGCATCCTCTGCATGGGCTCGGCCCCGGCCATCATCGCCTCGGCCCTCTCATGCTTCTTCTCGGGCCGCGGCAACCCCTGGCCCGTGCTCTGGGTCAATGTGGCCGCCACGATTCTCAATCTGGTGCTGGACTATATGCTGATCTTCGGCTACGGCATCTTCCCTGAACTGGGCATTCGCGGAGCAGCGCTGGCAACTGTGGCCTCGGGAATATTCAGTGTCATCGTCTATCTGATTCTGATGGCAACCCCTGAGCATAACCGCGACTTTAAATCCATCCGCGGCTGGCGTTTTGATCCTGAACTATTTAGACGCCTGGTACGTTTCGGGCTGCCGTCCGGGGTTCAGTTTTTCTTTGATATGGCCGCCTTTACCATGTTTGTGCTGCTGGTCGGACGCCTGGGCGTGGTGGCCCTGGCGGCTACCAGTATAACCTTTAATATCAATGGCCTGGCCTTCATGCCTATGATCGGCCTGGGCATCGCCACGTCGGTGCTGGTGGGTCAGTATCTGGGCAGGGGTGAGCCTGACCTGGCCGAGCGCAGCACCTACTCAGCCTTTGGTTTTGCCGCCTGCTATATGCTGCTGGTGGCCGCCATATACCTGCTGTTGCCTCAGCTCTTCCTGGCACCTTTCGAGGCACGGGCCTCGGGCGATAACTTTGCCGAAGTCAGCTCATTGGTGCGCACCCTGATCAAGGTGGTGGCCATCTACGCCCTCTTTGACGCCATGAACATCATCTTCGCCTCGGCCATCAAGGGTGCCGGCGATACCGCTTTTGTCATGCGCATGATTTTGATTATGTCCATCAGCGTGCTGGTTCTGCCCTGCTATCTGGCGGTTAATGTCTTTAACAGCGGTATTCTGATCTGCTGGTTCTTTGCCGCCCTGCATATCAGTTTGTTGGGCCTGGTCTTCTATCTGCGGTTTCGGGGCGGCAAGTGGAAGCATATGCGGGTAATTGAGGCTAATGAGTGATGCTGCTGGTGGTTATTTTGATTTATTGAGGGGATTGCCCAAAGAGGCATGATGTGCTAAATGACCGGGCTGTTGATTGATCAGCACATGCTGGGGGATCGTTCAATTGGTAGGACATCGGACTTTGACTCCGCCAATGTGGGTTCGAGCCCCGCTCCCCCAGCCATTTCAAACTTGCTTTAATGTGTCACTCTGACTGGTTTCCCTTCTTCAACTTTATACCGTCGTTATCTTTAATTGCCTTATTTTAAATACATCTTTATACTGTAATCATTGAATGAATTTAGGAGCGTGGCCCATGGACAGTCGTGAACGCCGGATCTTGGAGCTCGAAAGTGAGCTGGCCGCCCTGAAGCAGGATGCCGCATCTGTATCGGATCAGCGCCTGAGCACCTTGCTGAGCAATCTTCCCGGAATGGCCTATCGTTGTCAGAATGATCGCTACTGGTCGATGCAGAGCGTCAGTGATGGCTGTCTGGCGTTGACGGGTTATACGCGGGCTGAACTTTTTGAGAACAATGTGGTGGCCTTTGGTGAGCTGATCCATGAGGATGACCAGGACTATGTCTGGCAGGCGGTCCAATATGCCGGTCAGAATAGTCAGCATTTCAATATTGAGTACCGTATCAAGCATCGGGACGGTAAGGTCCGCTGGGTGCGTGAACGCGGCATCTGTGTGGATGAGGGCATCATCGATGGTTTCATTGAGGACATTACCCAGAGCAAACTCTATGAACAGGAGCTGATCTCCAAACGAGAAGAGCTGCAGATGGTGATCGATGCGGCCAATCTGGGGGTCTGGGAGTTCAATCCGTTAACCAATGCCGATGTGCGGTATAATGAGCGCTGGTTTACCATGTTGGGTTATGAACCGTTTGAGCTGGCCCAGGATGTTGAAACCTGGCAGGGCCTGCTTCATCCGGATGATTATCCCAAAGCCAGGGAGTGTCTGCGGGCGCATATGGAGGAAGGTTCTCCCTATGTGATGGAAATCAGGCTGCGGGGCAAGGACGGCCAGTATCGGCATGTTTTTACCATGGGGCAGGCTATGGCCTGGAACGATCAGGGGCAGACCACGCGTATTGTGGGCGTGCATATGGATGTGACCGAGCGCCGGCAGCTGGAACTGCAGCGGCAGGAGCTTGAGCTTCAACTGCGACAGTCACAGAAGATGGAGGCTATCGGTACCCTTGCCGGTGGCATCGCCCATGATTTTAATAATATTCTGGCGGCTGTACTGGGTTATTCTGAGATTCTGCTGGATGATGTGCCGAAAGATTCGGAACTGCGCGGGAGTCTGCAGGAAGTTGTGAATGCCGGTCTGCGGGCCCGTGATCTTATTAAACAGATTTTGACCTTCAGCCGTCAGGCCAAGCAGGAGTTCAGTCCGGTACAGGTTAATCTGCTGGTCAAGGAGGCTGGCAAGATGATGCGGTCGGTGCTGCCAACCTCGATTCAAATCCACCAGGATGTCTGTAAAGAGCAGCTGCTGGTGAATGCCGATCCGACTCAGCTGCATCAGGTGATTATCAATTTGGCTACCAATGCTGCGCATGCCATGGACAGCGGCGGCGGCGTGATGAAAATTATTCTGGCCTCATGCGAGTTGACTGAACCGCTGGGGGATCTCGGACCGGGGCGATACATGTGTCTGCGCGTGACGGATAGCGGTCACGGCATTCCGGCCGAATATCTGGATTCAATCTTCGATCCCTACTTCACCACCAAGGAGAAGGGCAAGGGCACCGGCTTGGGGCTCTCGGTGGTGCATGGAATCGTGACGACGCACGGCGGTCATATTGAGGTGGACAGCCGTGAGGGTTACGGGACCGAATTCAGCGTCTATCTGCCGATTCTATCAGAGCAGGGTAAGTCTCAACAGGAGGATGAACTGGCCGGAGTGTCGGGCGGCAGTGAGCGCATTCTGCTGGTGGATGATGAGCCGACCATTGTCAGTATGCAGCGGATTACGCTGGAGAAGGCCGGTTATCAGGTGGTCGGTTGCACCAGCAGCATTGAAGCCATGGGGCTGCTTCGCAATGGCATTGAGAAGTTTGATCTGGTGATTACGGACATGACAATGCCCTATGTCAGCGGTGATCGCCTGGCGGCGATGGTTAAACGTCTGCGGCCCAGTCTGCCAGTGGTGCTTTGTACCGGCTACAGTGAAAAAATAATAGGTAAAGAGCTGGTGGAGTTGCAGGTTGACCGGCTGCTGATGAAGCCGGTGGCCCAGCGTTCCATGCTGATTGCCATCCGCGAGATCCTGGATCAGATTGAAGAGAGTCAAGAGTTCCGGTATGAGGCGCAGACTTGACCGACCGGAGTGCGGGGCTAATTTATAAGCATGCGATATCTGCTGAGCCTATGTTTGATCTTGCTGCTGCCGTTCAATCTGGCGGCGCGTGATTCAATTGAGCTGATCTGTGATATCTGGCCGCCTTACCAGATTGACGGCGCCCAGATCGGCGGTTTCAGTAAAGATGTTGTGGAAGTTGTATTCAAGCGCATGGGGGTTGAGGTCCGCTCCATTGAAGCCTATCCCTGGAAGCGTGCCATCACCATGCTGGAGAAGGGCCACAGTGATGCGCTCTTTTCGGCCAACTTCACCGAGTCGCGTGAGGATTTCGCCTACTATCCGGCCGAGACTATCGTTGATTCGCCCTGGGTTATCTGGTTCAGGGATGAGGACGGCCTCAAGTTTGAGAATCTGGATGATCTCAAGGACAAGCGGATCGGAGTGGTGATCGGCTACAGCTACACGCCCCAGTTCTGGGACTTTCTAAGACGCCACAAGAATTATGAGGAGGTCGTCAGTGATGAGGTTAATTTCAAGAAGCTGAATGAAGGGCGGGTGGATTGCATAGTAGCCGAATTGGGCAATGGTTACTATATGCTCAATAATCTGGATTTGAAGAAGATTTCCCCGGTGCTCGACAAACCGATCAAGAGTGACGGTCTCTATGTGATATTCAGCAAGAAACGGGTTTCGCGCAGCTTTGTGAATCAGTTCTCAGATGAGCTGCGGCAGTTTAAGTCTGAAGACCTGTATCGCTATCTTTATCAGAATTATTTCCAGGTCAGGTGAGCAAAGGCATCCAGACCATCAGATCTATCTGGGTCTGGACACCGGCGAGAGGCTAAATCTTTAACAGTTCAGCCAGCTTTTCAGCCGAGGCATGCTCCATATCCTTGTGCAGGGAGTTGCCGTGGCTGTCCATGCTGACGATGGCCGGCAGATTTTCCACCTCCAGGACCCACATGGCTTCGGGCTGACCGAATTCCAGCAGATTGACGCCCTCTACCTTTTTGATGCAGCCGGCGAGATACTGGGCCGCGCCGCCGGTCACCTGCAGATAGCAGCAGCCGTGCTCCTGCATGGCATGCAGGGTGTCTTCACCCATGCCGCCTTTGCCCATGATGGCGCCCGGCTTGTACTCTTGAATCACCTGGGCCTCGTAGGGTTCCTCACGCATCGAGGTTGTCGGTCCGGCTGCCGTGATACGCCAGCCTTCCTCCTCCTGCACCGTCACCGGGCCGCAGTGATAGATCACCACGCCGTGCAGATCCACAGGCGATTTGTTGCCGCTGGTCAGATATTTGTGGGCCTGGTCGCGGGCGGTCACAATGCGGCCGCTGATCAGGACCCGGTCGCCGGCCTTTAATGACCGGACTGTTTTTTCGTCCATGGGGGATTGGATATTGATTAGAGCCATCTTTCTACCTGTCCCTTTTTATCTAACTGGATGGCGTAACGCCGGGTGGCCCAGCAGGAGTAGCTCACCGTGACAAAGTAACTGGCCGGATGGCGGCCGGCTGAGCCGATCTTGACCCCCAGCAGGGTGGTGTGGCCGCCCATGCCCATGGGGCCGATGCCCAGTTCGTTGGCCTCATCCAGAATGCGCTTCTCGAGCGCCGCCAGCTGCTCATCGGGGTTGCGGTCGTCAAGTTTGCGCAGCAGTTGCTCCTTGGCCAGCAGGTAGCCGGAAGCGCGGTCTCCGCCGATGCAGACGCCCAGAATGCCGGGTGCGCAGCCCTTGCCCTGGGCCTTGTGCACGGCGTGCAGCAGGCAGCGGCGCACCCCTTCAAGATCCCGCCCGGCCTTGATGCGGGCGTCCGGCAGCGAATACTGGGTGCTGACATTCTCTGAACCGCCGCCCTTGAACATGACGTGCAACTGGGTCGGGCCGTCCCAGGGTTCAAAATGGATCTGGGGCACATGTTCGCCGAGGTTGTTGCCGGTATTGGCGCCGCTGATGCTTTCAACGCAGTTCTGGCGCAGGATGCCCTTCTCGGTAAGAACTTTGATGACATCCTTGATGGTTTCCTGGATCTCAAGTACCGCCACGTCGGGCCGGGCCTTGATGATGGCAAACATGCTGCCGGTATCCTGGCAGATCGGCAGTCGGTCAGAGGCCGACATCTCGGCGCTCTCTTTGATGATGTTGAGGTTCTCAATCGCCGACGAGTCCTGCTCCTCGCAGCTGCAGGCGCTCTCAATGGCGAAGGCGATGTCCGGGGGCAGCTCGGTGGCGGTGCGTTTGAGCAGCCGGTAGATCGAATCGTAAAGTGTTGTTCTATTCATAGGCAAGATATAACATCAGCCGGCATCTTTTCCAAGCTGCCGGCTGACCGATTATGGATTAGTGGAAGTTTTCATGATGAACTGGACCGAGCTGGCAATGGCGGATGGCTGACCGCTGAAACGGTCGTAATCTTCTGCCAGTTTGCGGTAGGTGTCGATGCTGGCCAGTTTCTTGACCAGACCGCGGGTATTTCTGCTCAGATCGATCTTGATCTCATCGGTGCCTTCGATTTTGGCCAGCTGCAGGTTGTCCGCCAGGCTGACGGCGTTCTGCTTAAGCAGCAGCAGGTTGTCGATCTTGTCCTGCTTGGTTGCCTGGGAGTCGATAATCGAGTCGCGCAGGGAGTTGATGCTGGATGAGAAGTTTGCGGACGCTTGGCCGGTACTGTCCTCCAGGAATTCAATTGTCTGCTCGTCGAAGGCGCCGCCGTCCAGCAGGCGTGCCAGCAGGTCATCCTGCACCCAGAGGGCCTTGAACATCTTGGTCAGCGGGCAGGAGATATATTTGACACCCTTGATGCGACTGCGGATTTTCTCGTTGATCTGCAGGGATGCGTCGACCAGCTCGACCTGGGCTTCCAGTTCCTTGAGCATGGCGTTGCCTATGACCGGTGATTCCAGCAGGGTATCGCAGGCCAGTGCGTTGTCGACGCTGAGCTTGAGTGCTTCGTTGTAGAGGTTGTCCAGATTGCCGCCCATGGTATCGATGTCGCCGTAGACGCTATTGAGTTTGGGATTAAGCGATTCGATGCGGCTGATGATCTTGTCGGGCAGGGGAACCATCTTGGGATAGGCTGTGATGGTGATGCCGGGCAAGCTAAGATCCTTGACCCGGGCGCTCAGCCTGATCGTCTGATCGGGCATTGGCGCGGTCAGCCAGTCTATGTGGACGCCGCTCTCGGCTGCGGCGAAGGCCGCACCGGGGGCATCGATGGCTTCAAATTTCTCGATATCAAGGTCCATGGCGACCGTGGCGACGAAGGGCACGTAGACCTTCTCCTGATCGCGCATGCGCTCGCCGGTGCCGACCTCATCAAAGTAGATGGTCTTTGTGACACCGGTCTTATTGCTGAGCGTGATGCTCAGGTCGAGCTGGCCGCTTTTGCCGTTCAGCTTCTGAGCTGAGATCGGCTTCCCGTCGAGCTTATAGCTGATCTTGACGCCCAGAGGCAGGGCCTGGCTGGTGGTGCCGCGGTAAAAGATGTTGCCGGGAGATGATGCAAATTTGACCGTGCTGCCGCTGATGGCCGGCTGATCGGTGCCCTTGACATTTTTGATCTGCTTGAGGCTGCTCAGGTCGCTGGCGGATCCCTGTCCGTCGGTCTTGAGCCAGGTGACGACTTCAATCTTTTCGGTCTGGCCGTCAGCTCTGAGGTTGACGTAGACGGTTTCGTTGCGGCTGATGGTGGTGGCGTTCAGCGAGGTGCAGATGACCAGCATCAGGCTCAGAAAGATGTAAAACTTCTTCATCAGAATCTCCTTATTTAGGCGAAAAACATTGTTGAGCTTACCTATCGGCAGAACGGAAAAAAAATTAGAGTCTTAGCTGAATTTGTGATGAAGGGGGGAGGGGAAAAGGCGGGGCGAGAGCCCCGCCGGGATCTTAGTGTGACATGACGCCGGGTGTTTTCATGATGAATGTGACGGAGCTGGGGATTTCACTGTCGATGCCGGTGTAGCGGTCATAGTCGGCGGCCAGCTTTTTGGCGATGTCGAGACCGGCCAGTTTGATGACCAGATCATCGGCGCCATCCTTGATGCCGCTCTTGATCTTGTCAGTACCTTCGGCCTTAACCTTGATGAGGTTCTCGGCCAGCTTCTCGGCGCCCTCCTGCAGCTTCTGGGAGCCGTCATTGAGCTTGGAGATGCCGTCGCTGGTAACCGCGATGCCGGGGAACTCGTCAACTTCAGGTTTCTCTTTGCCCTGCTCTTCCAGGAACTCCAGTACGCTCTCAGGGAAGGGGCCGCCCTCGGTAACCAGGGTCAGCAGTTCATTCTCGATGGTGAGATAGGAGTTGATCTTGCGGAAGGATGAGATCCAGGAGAGTTTGTCGGTCTTGGCGATGATCTCCTCATTGATCTTGATGGCGCCGCTGGTCATCTGGGCCTGGGCGTCGGAGGCCAGCAGCAGTTTGGCGGTGCCGTCTTCAACCTGAGTGACGCCGTCGAGAATCTGGACAGATCCGTCATGCAGCTGCTCCAGGTAGCCGCCGACGGTGTCCACGCCATCATAGATCTCGTCCAGCTTGGGTTTGATCTGGTTGATCTCGTCGGGCAGCGGGATCATCTTGGGCGAGGCCGTGATCATGATCGAGGGCATGGCGATATCCTTGGCATCTGCCTTAAGTTTAATGGTGGCCTCGGGCATCGGCACGACGATCCACTGCATCTTGAAGGAGTCGCCGATCAGGGCTGATACGCCTTCGGGAGCCTCAATGTTGGAGAACTTGCTGATGGGCAGGCTGAAGTTGATCATGGAGACAAAGGGTACGCTGATCTCTCTGGCGACACTTTTGCGAGTCTTGGATCCCACCGGGATGTAGCTGATGTTGCGGGACTCTTCGGTGGTGTTCTTGACGTTGATGGTGATCTCAAGTTTACCGCTCTTGCCCTCCAGTCCGTCGAAGCTGATGGGACTGCCGTCCAGGTGGTACTCGATGTCCACTGCGATGGGCAGCTGCTTGTTGGTTGTGCCGCGGTAGAAGACGTCGCTGTCCGTGGTATCGAAGCTGATGTTGTTGCCCGACACCTCGGGCTTGATGAGGCCCTTGACGTTCTTGACGTTGGCGACGGTGCTGCGATCTGCTGCGGCTCCCTGACCGTCATTTTTGAGCCAGGTTACCACCTCGATGGTGTTGGGCTTGCCGGTTGAATCCAGGTTGGCATAAACGGTCTCGTTGCGTTTGATGGTCTGAGCGTTGGCGCTCAGAGCAATCAGCATAATTAAGATGAATGAGGTTATTGTACGTTTCACTTATTTCTCCCTTACTACAGAGTTTTTCCAGCCGTAGCTGGTGTTGAGGATTAGTTTGTCACAGACCAGAATGACGGCCGGCACGAGGCAGGTGATGACCAGCATAGAGATCAAGGCACCGCGCCCGATCATGAGGGCCATGGAGGTCAGGGTGTCCACGTGGCTGATGAAGACCAGGCCGATGGTGGCTGAGAAGAGGCTCAGGCCGGAGATGGCGATGGCCGGCATTGAACCGGTCAGGGTTTCGATCATGGCCTCTTTGGGCATAAATTCGCGGCGCTCCTCACGATAGCGGGACATCAGCAGGATGGCGTAGTCCACCGTGGTTCCCAGCTGGATTGAGCCGATGACCGTGAAGGCCAGGAAGGGTACCGAGTTGCCAAAGTAGAACGGTATGCCCAGGTTGATGAAGATGGCCAGCTGAATACCGGCAACCAGCAGGATCGGAATTGAGACCGAGCCGAACACGAGACCGACGATCAGCAGAATGCAGAGCAGCGAGGCCTTGTTAACCTTGGGAATGTCAAGCTGCGAGAGCTCAACCATATCTTTACTGATGGCGGCCGTGCCGGCCACATAGCTTTCGGGCAGGTTGTATTCGGCTACGATTTCACGGATGCTGCTGATGGCGGCATTGCCCTCGTCGGTGCCCGGGTCAACGTTCAGGATCGACATGATCTGGGTGTAGCCGCCCTTGTTGAACTTGGTCACCAGCTCTGCCGGAATGAATGATTCCGGGATGGACGGGTCTACCAGGCTGGCCATGGAGACAGACTTGTCGATGGTTTCCAGCTCGGCGATGCGCTCGCTGATCTCGGCAACCACCTGGCGCGGTGTATCCTCGGGCAGCAGGGTGTAGGCCAGTTCGATATTGCCCATGGCATGTTCGATCTTCTCGATCGAGGTGATGGCCGGCATGTCCTGGGGCAGCATGTCCTTGACGCTGTAGGAGAGTTCGGTGTGATAGCGGCCGTAGACTGCCGGTACGAAGATCAGCAGGAAGGCGAAGAAGAGGGCCACCGAGTGACGGGTCAGGAAGGTGGCACCGCCTTTGTGGCGTTTGGAGACCGCGTCGATGTCGCGCATCTTGATGTGTTTGTGAGTCAGCAGCAGCAGGGCCGGCAGCAGGGTGATGGAGGTGATCATGCCCAGGAAGACGCCCTTGGCCATGACGATACCCATGTCGAGGCCGATGCCGACTTCCATCAGGCAGAGGGCCATGAAACCGGCCATGGTGGTCAGGGCCGCCGGGGCGATGGCCTTGAAGGTGCTGCTGATAGCGTCGGCCATGGCTTCGTGCTCTTCGATGTCCTGCATGGTCTCTTCATGGAAGCGATGCGTCAGGAAGATCGAGAAGTCAAAGGTGACGCCCAGCTGGATAACTGCGGCCACGGCCTCGGTTACATAGGAGACGGAGCCCTGCAGGAAGTTGGTTCCCATGTTGTATAGAATAGCGATACCGATTGAGAAGAGGAAGATCAGGGGGGTGATGATGGAGCCCATCGCAATGCCAACCACCGTACCCGAGATGACGACGGCGGCAATGATGGACCTGACCTTCTCCTTGTCGACCAGCTCGCGCAGCTCCTGAATCAGAACCGGCAGTCCGGTGAAGCCTTCGGGATCAGCTTGGGCAAGGACCTCCTTGATGTTCTTGACGGCGGCCAGAGTTTCGTCAGAGGCGGCCTCATGGGTGAAGGTTAGGTGGAACATGACGTGCTGATCCTTCTGGTAGATGCCAAGAATTTCAGCCGGAATGAAGGAGTTGGGCACTGACGGGTCCACAAGGTCGCTGAGCCAGACCACGTCTGAGATACCCTCAACCGCGGCCAGCTTATCCTTGAGCTCGATCAGCTTGGGGGCCTCGTCTTTTTTCAGCAGGACAAATCCTGTACCGGCGGCCTTGTAGTCCTCTTTGAGGATCAGCTGGCCCTCGATGGATTCAACGCCGCTGGGCATGTAGCTGAAAATGTCATAGTTGATCGGCATTTTCAGCGCTGAGATGGCAGCCGGAATGGCCAGCAGCATGGCTATGCTGAGGACCAGTTTGGGATGCCGGGAAACAAAATTGGCAAATGCTTTCATGTTAAAACCTCTATTCTTATTTGTTCTTGCTATCGGTTGGGTTGGAAATCATCTTGGAGATGTTCTCCAGCCGACTGCTGATGCGCTCAATGATTGAGCTGATCAGCTCTTCATGAAACTCGTCCAGGTTACTGATGATCTCCTCGACGAGCTGGTCTTCCTCTTCGGATTCTATGCGCCCGGTGGCTACAAGGGTAGCGGCTTGCTTCTGGGCCCATTTATGTTTGAGCGAAAGATCCTGCTGGGCGTTCTTGAGCAGCTTCTTAAGTGCTGAACGGACATCTCGGCGGCTCTGCTGCAGGGTCAGCAGCAGAACCTCGGGCAGGTTGATGCCTGTGCCGGATTTTTCCATGTCGAGCAGAGCCTGCAGAATGGTCAGGCGCGTAATATCTTCGCCGGAGTTGTTATCCAGGATGCGTACGGCTATATTACCTCTGATCATTTCGACAATCTGTTTAAGATTGACCGGCTTTGAGGTCTGGGTGTCATACATGATCCGATTTTTGTACTTTTTAATTATACGCATAAGTCGCTCGTTTTTTTAGATTTGGGCTTATATAATTATGCAGTGCACAAAAGTCAAGGGCTCAATTTATGCACTGCACAAAAACGGGTTATTTGACAGGGGAACCTAAGCTGTGCAATAGGATCTGGGATGAGAGACAGATGGGAATATGACTACACTCCGCGGCGGCGAAAGCCCAAGATTCGTGGCCGCTATATAGTCCTGCCGCTGCTGGGTTTGGTCCTTATTCTGCTGGTGACTGCCTTTGCCAGCAGTGATGATGAAACTGAAGATATTGTGGTGGCTGAGCGGAATCTGCTGGAGGCGGGCGATCTGGCTCGTATCACTCCGGAGGTGATCCGGGCCAATGATCTGACCATTGACTGGGATCTGCAGAGTTACATTGCCGAAACGGTCAAGAATCATAAGGTCTACTTTGCGGCCGTTGCCGTGATGGATGCCAAGACCGGCGATCTGCTGGCAATGTATGGCAAGGGCCCTCAGGAGGAGGACAGCACCATCTGTCTTGACACCTATCTGGCGGCCAGTACATTTAAGACGGTCACGGCCACCGCGGCCTTGGAGTATAGCCATATTAAACCGGATTCGGTCTTTGAGTACAATGGCAAGTCAACCACGCTCTATAAGTCGCAGCTGAATGCTAAGCGCAACCGCTGGACCCGCAAGGTTGCTCTGAAAGATGCCTATGCGCGCTCCAATAATGTGGTCTTTGCCAAGATCGGCACCAACTATCTGGGAGAGAGCCCGCTGATGCTGCAGGCCATGCGCTACGGTTTCTGGCAGCCGCCTCTGCGCGAAGTGGTCAGTCAGCCGAGCCAGATCTTCATTCCGCGCAGTGATTACAATCTGGCCGAGCTCTCTTCAGGGTTCAACCGTGAGACCAAGATCTCCCCGGTGCATGCCGCGATGATGGCCAGTGCTGTAGTCAATGAGGGCAAGATGGCGTGTCCGCGTATCAGCCTGAATACCGAGGGCGTCATGCGCGAGGCCATGAGTGCTGAGAGCGCTGAAGAGCTTAAGAGCATGATGCGCCGGACCATCGATCGCGGCACGATGTCTAAGGCCTTCAGAGGCTATAAGCGTGATCGCATTCTGCGCAATCTTGAGATCGGCGCCAAGAGCGGCAGCATCAACGGCAGTAATCCGGACGGTCGTCGCAACTGGTTCATGGGCTATGCCACGGATACGCGCACCGGTCGTTCAATTGCGGTCGGTACTCTTATAATCCGTGAAGATTATTTCTGGATTGAGGCCGACGGCCTCTCGCGAAAGATCATTCGCTACTATTTCTCCAACCCGGTGGAGACCTTGGCTTTTAATCAATAAATTTCGCGATCCACCGCTTGACAGGTGTGAGACCCTGTGATAGCTAATCCAACGTTCACGGGATGTGGCGCAGTCTGGTAGCGCACTCGACTGGGGGTCGAGTGGTCGGAGGTTCGAATCCTCTCATCCCGACCATTAAAACTTAAGCGGCTTTGTCTTATGACAAAGCCGCTTTTCTTATTTGCGGGCTGTTTCAATGAATGCATCTATGTCACTGCAGCAGAGCAGGGGAACATACTGCTGAATTTTTTCAAACTCCCAATCCCACCATCTGATCTCGAGCAGGTCTTGAATCTGCTGGTCGCTGAAACGTTGACCGGTAACCCGGGCCGGATTGCCGGCAACAATTGTGTAGGGGGCGACATCCTTGGTGACCACTGCATTGGCACCGACGGCTGCGCCGTCGCCTATTGTAACTCCAGAAAGAATTGAAGTTTGATTGGCCAGCCAGACATCATTGCCGATGGTGACATCCCCTTTGGTTGCAGGGTGGCCGCTGATCTGGTCGGCCCCGGGAAAGAGCTGATTGATCGGTTGGGCAGGAAAAGGATAGGTTGTAATCCAGTCGGTACGGTGATTGCCGCCCAAGTAGATGCGCACTCCGTCCGCGATAGAGCAAAAGCGACCGATCATTAGTTTCGCATCTTCGCCAAGCCAGTGGATAGCCGGCCTGCCGTAGGTGAACTCACCGATTTCAAAGCCATGTCTCTGGATCAGTTCTGCGTAGAGGTCTCTGGTGAAAAAAGTCTGTGTCATAAATCGACTCCATTTGGTAGATTGCAAATACAATAAGTTACGCAGACCTGCTTGTGCAAGCAGAGTTTATTTAGGGGAGCCGCAATGAAAGTACTTTTCCTGATGAATAAAAATGGCCTGATGGACCGCGATCTGATCTATTCGATGCAGAAGGCCGGCCATGATGTGCTGGTGGATGAGATCAATTTGACCAAGACAACCGAGGGTCATCTGGCGGAGCTGATCTCGTCGGAAAAGTTTACCTCTCAGCTCGAAGATTTTGCGCCAGGCATGGTGTTCAGCTTTAACGGCATGGGGATGGACAATGATGGATTCTGCGCTGGTGAGATGCATAAGCGCGGCATACCCTATGTCACCTGGTATGTGGACCAGCCGCGTATGTCCAACATGGGGCTGCGCTATCGTACAGATAACACCTGGGCCTTCAGTTTTGACCGCCATTTTGTGCCGCTGCTTGAAAGTCTGGGTTTTGTCAATTCATTCTATCTGCCGCTGGCAACCAATCCCGACAGGTTCAGACCTCTGGGGATAAACGTCGAGAATTCAGTCTCCTTCGTGGGTGACAGTGACTATAAGAAGATCAACTACTTGGCGGTGAATTTAGATCAGCAGCTGGGCAGTCTGGGAGATGCCTTCTATGATGCCCTGGACCAGACCATAGATCTGATTATCGGCAGTCCGGCAGGCAGTACGGTGACAATCCTGAAGGCTTGTTTGGCTACAGCCAACTTGGAGTGGGATCGATTGACTGGCATTCAGCAGGATATGCTGGAGGGGTTTGCTGAGCGGGAGGCCGGTTTAAGGCAGCGTCTGGCTATGCTGGCCGAACTTAATGAACATTATGAGCTGGCAGTCTATGGTGATGATCTCTGGCAGAAAAGTTTTGGTGAGCGCTACCATGGGCTGGCCAATTACTTTAATGACACGATTGTGAATGTCTATAACCGGCATGCGGTGCAGGTGAATATATCCAAGTTTCAGCTGGTCAGCGCCATCAACCAGCGTCCCTTTGACGTCTCAGCCTGCGGGGCTTTTCTGTTGACCGATGAGCGGGAGTCCCTGCGTGAACTTTTTGCTGAGGATGAGCTGATCAGCTACAGCAATATAGATGAGCTTGTGGAGTTGACAGGATACTATCTGAAGAATGATACCGAGCGCAGGAACCTGGCCCAGCGGGCGCGGGATAGGGTGTTAATGGAGCATACCTACGCACATCGGATAGAAGAGATATTCAAAAATGTAGGCTAAGTTTTATTAAAAATTCTTTTTGCGAAATCTGGGACTTGGAAATAGGCGCAGTGTTGCCCTTGGTTCGCGGACTCAAGGTGTAGCCCCTTTTTACTAAATGAGATTGTCAGGCTTTTTTGTGTATGGATGGATATGTGGCCATTGCGTGGACTGATATACCACCAGTTGGTTTTGGTTTTATTTATGTCGCTTGGCTGGAGAAGTGTTGACGTTATTATAAAGCCGCACTCTTTATCAATCAAAGTAATCATGTCTTCAATCGTTGTATATATATCAGCTACATGTTCGATTACTTCAAAGGCCAGCAGTAGATTGAATTTTCTGTTAGGTTTTTGAGCAAATTGGGGTGTAAACGGATCATAGACAGAAACATCTGGGAACCCTTTGTCTCTGAGTGTTTGCGCAAGAATGCCATTGCCCCCACCGTAGTCGATAATAGAAATATCCTTATTATCATGGAATGTATTAGCGATCATCTGTCCCAGATTTGTAGGTCTCAGAAAAGTATAGTCTGGATCAACCTGCTGATAGTCGTCATTGTAGATTTGTTCTTTGAAGTCATCCGGGCTGAAATCGTCGAAGGCATTTGAAAAGATGAATCCGCAGTTATTGCAGCGGTAATAATATATGGGGATACCGCTGGGTGTTAGGTGGAGTCCGTTGCGTTCTTCACAGTTCTTGTTAAAATCACACACCCCAAATAAAATTGACTGATTGCTGCAGCATTTGCAGATTGAATATTGCGGAACTAATGGATGGAATTTCATGATGTTCCCTTTAGTGGCCAGTCGCTGGGATTTTCAATCCTACGCATGCCCTGAATGTTGGTTTCAATACTTTTGTGAATGCCCAAAACATTGCCTGAAAGAATATCTTTAAAAATATTAAGGGTTTCATGGTAAAAATTATCGGGGTTATAAAGCGGCGGCAGGTGCCAGTAGAGGTCATATTCAAGTGACTGCAGTAGGCTGATCAGTTCGGCCGATTTTTCACGCCGGTCATTCTCCAGATATAGAACTGGTCGGTGCTGCTGGATGGTTTGCATTCCGCCGCGGACCACGGCGGCCTCGAAACCTTCGACATCAACCTTGAGCAGGTCGAGGCGGGTAAAGTTGATGTTGTCCAGGGGCAGCAGGTCGACGACTTCCCCAATCGGTTCAGCAGTCAGGCTGACGCCGCCAAAATTGTGTTCGCTCTGCGGATCCGGGGTAGGAATGTTAGCCTGCCCGGCGGATTCACCAAGAGCCATCAGCAGGCAGTGGACGTTGTGAATTTCGTTAAGGGCCATGTTGGCGCAGAGCATCTGGAAGATCAGCCTCTGGGGTTCAAAGGCCAGCACCAGCCCCTTGGGGCCGACTAATTGGGCAAAGTGCAGCGTATGGGCTCCAATATTGGCCCCGGCATCTACAACCGTTGCGCCGGGCCGAATAATCTGGCGGAATAGCTCAGCCTCGGCCTCGGAAAACTCGCCGTACTTGTCCAGTGAGCGTCCCACATAGCGGTCATTGATGTTGTAGAGCATCAGACCATGCCGGGTCTGTTTGACTCTGGTATAGCTTCCCTCAATAATTGGGTCTTTATGCATTGTTTTCCTCCAGTCTTCTGAGCCTTGCATCAACTTTTTCCGGGGCAAAGCCGGCCTGCAGTGCTCGCTTTAGTAAATCGATAGCCTTGTCGGTTGACGATGCGGCAAGGTCAGCTTGCAGTAGCAGGCTTGAGTCTGGCTTGATTGCCTCGGCCGCCTCAACCATGCGCTCGGCAGCAGTCTGCTGGCAAATTCCCAAGAGGGAGCTGCCGGTTTCAGCGATGAGTGCGGCCAGCTCATCCAGACTCTGGATTTCAATGTCCGTTGTGAGGCCGCTGAGCAGCATCAGCTGATCAAGGGTGGCCACCAGTCCGTCGATATCATCCAGCCTGAGGCAGCAGAGTAGCAGTCCGCTGAGGCTGGAAGCATCAGGCTGGTCGATTTGATAGTACTTCCGGGCTTGGTCATAGTTGCCGAGATGATAGTTGGCGCCGGCCAGGCTTGATTGTACCTCCCGGCTGGGGCAGATCTGATGTGCCGTCTCAAGATATTCGACAGCCTGTGAGATCTGGCCACGCTGCAGCAGGGTGATACCGAGAGCGTTCAACGCTGGACAGTGATGCGGGTCGATGCCGATAGTCTTGCGGTAGCCAATTTCAGCAGCTTCAAGCTTTCCGCACTTCTGGTTGGCAAGGCCAAGGTAGTATGGCAGCTGCTGCTCTATGTCGGTGGGGATTGCAAAGCTCTCCTGCTCGACTCCGAGCTGCTCTGCCTTCTTTAACGCTTCAATTGCCGGCAGATACTGTTGCTGACGGAGCAACATTGCGCCTAGGAAGTATTGCATCAGCCCGCTTTCCGGATATTCGGCGGCACCAGCTATCAGTTCTTGCAGAGCCTCCTGCGGATGTTCAAGGTTGATGTGGCAGTCACAGGCCATATGGTAGGCATATTTGCGCCAGAGCCCGCCGCCGCCCATCTGCCGGGCGGTCTTGATGTGCTCAAGGCATTTTGTATAATCCTTGACCGCAAAATAGCTGGCGGCGATCATGTAGTGCTGTTCGGCACTGCCATTTCCGTCGGCCAGAGCCTTGAGCTGGATTGCAAGATTGCGCCGCCCCTTGGCGATGCGATCTTCGGCCCTGTGGTAGCCGGTATGGCGGATTGTGATCGACTGTTGCCGGGTGCTCAGGCCTGTTTTGTCGATAGAGCTGATAAGCTCCTCGTGAACGCGTCCGCTGAAACGTATATCATCACGGCGCGGGAAGAGCCTGAGCTGATAAAATGCGGTAAACCCCTCGCGCGAGGCGGCTGCCTCATCCGTGGCGCTCTCAACCCGCAGGAAGTAGGCGCCGTCAAGCCTGCTTTTTAGATCCTGCAGTTTGCGCTGTTCGCTCTCATCAATGCGGTCATCGGCATCCAGCCAAAGTAGGTAGTCGGTTTCGGCCAGCTCGATTGAGCGGTTGCGGGCGGCGGCAAAATCATCACACCATTCAAAGTGGCCGATCTTGGCGCCATACTTTTTTGCGATCTCGACGCTTTGGTCTTGGGAACCGGTATCGACCACCACTATCTGGTCCGCAAAGCGTTTAGCGTCGTTCAGGATGCCGGGCAGGTTCTGCTCTTCATTTTTGACGATCATAATTACGCCGAGGCTTTTGCCCATCCTTTGCAGCAGATCGCGGTTCTTGATCAGTGATTGTAAGCTGTTGCCGCCGGCCCTGATGCCCATATCAAAAGCATCTAGAGCCTCCTTTCTGCGATTGAGGTTGATGAGGGCAACTCCCAAGGTGTTATAGGCGCCGCCAAGGTCAAAGTAGGGGGCCTTGTGGCCGTTGAGATACAGGTCAATAGCCGTTGCGAGCTGCTGGGCAGCGTCGTTAAACTGTTTGAGGTGAAAGTTTTCCGTTGCCAACTCCAGCAGGTGGCGCGGGTTATCGGGCTCCTCTGCCGCCTTTTTTTGCAGGAGGTCGCGGTAGTAGGCCTTCTTCTCCTCGGTGACCTGGCCGTAGTGGTGGATTGGAACCAGTATTTCACCGAGTTTGATGCCGGCTGTTTCCAGTGATGGTTCTAGCAGTTCACGCACCGCACCGGAGTAGCGCACGCCTGGCAGCCTCGGGAACATGCGTACCTTGGTGGAGGGGGTCCAGCCGTTTTGGCCTTTCTCCAGATCAGCATACTCGCCGCGGCAAGGAATGAAACCCAACGAAGCAGGTGATGCGGAATAGTTGCGGGTGGTCATCAGGAACCCCTGGGGAGGCTTGCCGGCCGCCTCTTTGATAAGCCTGAGGTCACTGGCGGCAACTCTCTCGTCGGCATCGATGGAGAATATCCAGTCACTGGTGGCGGCCTCGATATAGACATTGCGGGCCTCGGCAAATGAGTCGTTCCACTTATGGTGCAGGACTTGTGCGCCAAGTTGTTGGGCAATTTTGATGGTGTCATCTGATGATCCTGTGTCGACTATCAGCATCTCATCGGCGATAGACTGCATGGCCGGCAGGATCTCAGACAGGTCCTTAGCGGCATTCTTGACGATCATTGCAAAGGTCAGGGTTTTCATTTTATCTCTCTATTGTAGATAGTATTTTTTCAACGCCATCAATGATTCTTGCGGTAGGTATGTTCTGTATACAGGGCGCGTTGCTGCTCTTAAAGAAGTTCATCTCAGGGCAGCCTTGGTTGGGGTCATAATTGAATTTATGGCCGCTGAAAGTAGTTATTTCTGCTCCTGGAGTTAGTATTCTCAGTTGCTCGCGACCAATCGGAATGCCCGCATTGCGGCTGACGTGTCCATGTATAAAACAGGGAGAATGGCAGGTTTCACCGTTATAGTCGGCGTCGATACTTATATTTTGAGGATAGTATCCGCTACGTATTGTTGATGGTATCGGGCCGAAAATGGTTAGTGCAGGTTTATTCAGTGCAGCTGCGATGTGGTAGGCCGACGAGTCGGCCGATATCAGCGCATCGCAGTGGTCGATGGCCGTTATAAAGGCGTTAAGTGATTTAGATGTGTCGATACTGAATATGTTTGTTTGATCACTACTTGATTGCCCTGGACAGATAAATGCAATTTCTTGATATTTTTGTGCAAGCTCAGAAAGAAGTTGGATCGGTAGCTGTCTTAGTATGTCGCTGGCGCCAGGTGCAATCATGATTCGGATTTTATAATTTCTGCTAAGTTCGTTGATTTCTTGCCGTATGGAGGTATCGGATGTCAGCTGCTTGTTGAGTCTAGGAATTTTTGCCTTGGCGGGAATGACTTGGGGGTCAATATTGAGGCTCGAGAAGTTAAAATCTATTATCTCGACCTTTTCTATGATGCGGCCCGGATCATGAAATTCGACAAAGTAGTCGGCTTTGCCGACAAGTTCTGAAAGTCTGATGGGTAGAGGAGCCAGGCCAGTCTCACTGAATAGTGGGTGCCGGTCTCTGAGGGTTGCCAGGCAGACGGAAAGATTGTTAGGTAGATCTTGAAGATAATCAATGACCGGCAGCATTGTAATCGCATCGCCGATACCGGCATCTCGCAACATGATTATGCGACTGCCTTCCGGTAGGTTTCCAGGGGTGGTCTTAAGTCGACGCGGAAAGCCTGGTAGTTTGGAATGATCGAATTTGATCACCTGCAGATGTTTTTTATGTCGGTTGATAATTGAAATTCCGAGGCCGTCCGGGGCTGCCAGCAGATGATCGAGATTGATCTCGGGCCAGGTTAGGGGCTGCAGGGCATATTGTTCCCCAAAATATTTTAGAGTGAGGGGTTGTCGGGCACTGAAAATAATCATCAGGGGAGCATTCTCATCATGTCAGTTACTTTTTTTTCTGAGCCAGAATTGGTACATTGATTTAAAAGTTTCTGTATTGGACAGTTCAAACGTATTCCAATTGTTCAGATTTGTACGGTGCGGATCGTCCGGGAAGATTTTATCATACTGTAGGATAGTGGTGGGGTTAAGATTGATAAATCCTATGAATTCAAGATTGAGTTCAGTGAGGATGGTTTCAATCAGGGGTAGCGTGAAACGATGCTCCTGAACATGGAATATCAGGTCTCGGCATTCGGAAGTTGCATAAAAATCTATGAAGGTTGTTACCGGTTTGATTTTTGAGTCAGCCGGCAGGTCCAGGATTTCCTGTCGACATTGACGGATATCTTCGATTGTCGGCTGAAAATTCATCCCGGCGATATATTCTCTGGCGGCAACAACAGAGTTGCGTGCGATTTCGCTGTAAAGCGCAATCTTCATATATCCGCCTGGTTTGAGTAGATTAGTCAGGATTCTCCACCCGTTCTGTGGGTCACGGAGATGATGCAGCACTCCGCCACATTCAATGATGTCGAAGTCATGCCCCAGTTGGTTAAGTTCCAGAATGTCGGCCTGCAGATATTTAATATTGGAGAGCGCAAGTTCTCTTGTTTTACGCATAGCATAGGCTAGGCTTGAAAGGCTCAGGTCTATGGCCAGCACCTGTGAATTGGAGATGGAGAGGGCGGTCTCGATGGCCTGGCGACCGGTGCCGCAGCCGGCGATTAATATTGATGGTGTTTGGGGAATATTGAAATCACTTTCCGACAAGTATAAAAATTGGGAGCACATTAATGTCTGGAAGTTTTGAGGAATATAATGCGTCAGATCATACCAACGCGGGTAGGGGTTTTTTTCATATTGGGCGCGAACCGACTGTGAGATGTGATCTCTAATTGGCGTCAGCGACTTGATTTCATTTTGGAGTTGCAATTCCATATCTGGTTCTATGATTTGTCTGATGATCAGGTCAGCCAGCGGTTGCGATAAATTGGATGGCGAAATCTTTCTGAGTATGTCTGCACTTTTTAAGTGGCTTGGCGGGCTGTATGCCGCCATTAGTGCGATTTCAAATTCCGGTATTTGATTTGAATTTTGGAGATCGTTCTCGATAGATTCAATCAGGTTTTTTAGCCAGAAGGACTCAATCTCTGAAACTGGGTAGATATATTCATTCAGAAAACATTGGTTGGCTAGGGCACATATCAGGTTTAACCCTTGTTCTTTTACCAATGACGAAAGGTTATGGTTGATATGGATATCCAGCATACGCTGACGTAGTTCAGAGAGAAATTTTTCCCAGAAGGGATTGGTCATAAGAATTTTTTCAAGGAAATCAAGCAGCAGAGGATGATTGAGTTTCTCAAAAAATTGTCCATGGATGATCGAACTTGAAAGTTCTTTATGGCGCCGGTCAAAGATCATTGTCCGGCAGTCTTTTATATTCGGATGATGACTTAGAAGTGATCCGATGGGAATTTCCAGCGACTGTTTGTTTATTTGATCGAGTTTCATGCAATACATAAGTGCGTCAGCTGATGCATCATCATAGTTGGTAAAATTAAAAAACTTGATGATCCGGGTGAATAACGCCCAGTATGCTGATTGGGATGGATCAAGTTTGAGACATAACCTCATGCATGATAAGGCTGAATCTTTTTCGCCTGTTTCGTAAAGGGCATAAGCGAGGAGCGCATAGTTTTTGGCGTCACTGGGGTTGATCTTTATTGCCTGACGATAAGATTTTGCTGCCTCTGTCATGCAGCCTTTCTGAGCGAGTATTTTGCCGAGATTGACATGGTACTGGTCATTCACCGGATCGCTAGATATTGCTTGGCGCCAAAAAACTTCGGCTTCATTCAGCTTTGTTGACATATTCTGGTTGCTGCAAAGTGCCTCTGGTTTCAGCAAGTTTTGTCTAGAATTAGCTTTGGTTTTCTTAAGCGAAAGCAACTGTGTGAACCCGCTAAGCAGTTTCTCTGTGGTGATTTGTGAAAGGCAAGGACTGATGCAGGTATCGAGAGCGCAACTTTCTGGGCAGCCCTTCTCTGGATCATATTTAAAGCTCCGTCCATCAAAGGTTTGGATGGCAGTTCCTTTTTTAAGAGTGGTCACTTGATTTTGTCCAATCGGTTTTTTGAGAAGGTTGCGCCGTCTGATGGCTGAAATGCCGCAGGGACTAGAGCAGGTTTGTCCTCGGTATTCGGCACATAGGGCCACCACTTGCGGATAGTAGGTTGTGCGGATCTTGGAGTCTATGGCGCCGAAGACCACTAGAGAAGGGATATTGAAGGCGGCTGCAATGTGGTAGGCTGAGCTGTCGGTTGAGACGAGGGCGTCGCAGTGGGCGATGGCGGTAATAAATTCATGCAGGCCCCCGCTCGTATCAATCTCAAAGATATTGTCCAGCTTGACCTCGCTGTTGCCCGGGATGATGAAGGCAATGTCTGGATTATTTTCAGCCAGCTGGCTCAGGAATGCGTCCGGCAGGTAGCGGATCTTGTCACTTGCTCTGCCGGCATAGAGGACCTTGGTCTTGAACGCAATAGTGCTGATAGCCTCTATTATGCCGGGGGCGTTGGCCATGCTGGCAGGCAGCTCCGGCTGCTTGGCCTCATTGGGGACACTTTCCGGTGCTATGCCGAGGCAGTCCAGATAGAAGTCGGTCATCTCTGACGTTTCAAAGAGGTCATGCAAATCTTTGAATTCAACGTAGTAGTCGACCTTATTCATTAGCTGCGTCAGCCTGACCGGGTAGGAGATGAGGTGGTCCGTCAGGCATTCAAAAATGCCGGCATAGTCGGCATAGGTCGCCAGGGTCAGCTGGCAGCCGGGGCTTAGTCTGCGCCTGAACTCCTTTAGAGCCGGAATCATCATGATCAGATCGCCGATACCGCCGGCGCGTAGCAGTATGATGTGGCTGCCGGCAGGAATCTCTTCCGGCGGCATCTGCAGTGGCTGCGGGAAGCCGGGTATGCTCTCGGCCTTAAAACTGACTGCCTGCATGATGCCGGGATGCTCGTCGATAATTGCATTCTCCAGGCCGCTGGAAGCTGCCAGAATGTGGTCGGGATTGATCTCGGGCGGTGTCAGCGGATTCAGGCTGTAGTTGGCCCCGTGATAGAAGAAGTTGCCCTTCTGAGTGGCGGCCAGAAAGTTCATGCATTCTCCCTGAATCTTTCCAGTCTGGCAATCAGCTCGCTGTCAGCCGCCGCCTCTTTGACCTTCTCGACAATTGACCCCGGGACCGTAGCCTGGGGCAGTTGTTCAAGCAGGTTTACCAGATTGAAGAGGGCGTCCGTGTGGGCCGGGTCTTTCTGCAGGGCGCGGATGAAGAAGAGGGTCGCCTGGTGCGGATCACTCTGCTGACTGCTCAGGACTCCCAGGTCGGTCAGGGCTTCGGCATTGCCGGGCTGCAGCTCCAGCGCATTCTCGAAGAAGAAGCGGGCCCGGTCTAGGTCACCGGCGTTGAAACACTCTTCGCCGTCATTGATCAGCTGGCTGCAGAGTTCATCCAGTGAGTAGCCTGATTCGCCGCCCAGCTTAACCTTCAGCAGGGCGATCCGGCGTATCTGGGCTTTGCGGGTCTCTTCATCCGCATATTGACTGTAGCGTCTATGGATCTCCTCAGTCACCGCCAGGCTGCTGTCCATGCCTGCTCTGGTGACCGAGTCAGCCTGGCTGAATTTACGGAATTCGGCGGTGAAGCTTTTGATGTGGCTGAAATCGTAGTTTATCGCCAGGCGGATTATCAGTTCCCAGTCTTCGAGAACATTGAGCTCCTCATCAAATAGTCCGACCGTATTAAGGCAGTCACGCCGGTGCAGCAGACAGGGCAGGGGGATGTAGTTGGTCACCAGCATAAGGTCGCGGTCAAAGTCATAGCAGAAGGGCACGTCGCGGCCCTTCTCATTTCCGGTATCATCTATGAATACCCGGTAGGCGTCACTGTAGGCCACACCGCTTATCGAGGCGGCCTTGGTGAGAGTCTCGAGATGCTGCGGATAGTAGATGTCGTCATCATCAAGATAGGCGATATAATGGCCCTGGGCGGCCTTGATGCCTGTGTTGCGGGCGGCGGCCTGGCCGCGCCTCTCCTCATGGTTGATCAGGATTATGCGCGGGTCATTGAATCCGTCCAAGGCCGGCTCTTCGCCGCCGTCATTAATTACAATCAGCTCAAAGTTTGCTTCGCTCTGCTCAAGCACACTTCTGATGGCCTGGGGCAGTTTATCAGGCCGATTGTAGGTGGGCATGATGACGGACACCAGAGGTGTTGAAATTGTCTGGGGGTTATCCAGATATGGCTCAATCAGAGTCATGATGGCAGGGTCTGGCTCTCCGTTGCAGATGGCCATCAGATTGTGAATGGCGTCAGCATTGGAAGGATCCTGGCGCAGGATCTTCTCGAAAAGTTTCTGGGCCTCCAGCTGGTCGCCGAGCTGCCACCGGAATACGCCAAGATTATTGAGTGTTCTCAGGTCTTCCGGATCAAGCTTTAGGGCTCGCTCAAATAGTTTGAGGGCCCGGTTGAGGTCGCCGGCCTCAAAGGCCTCCTCGCCCCACTGGTTGAGCCAATGAGACCGGTCGGTTCTCTCGATGGCGATGGCGTAACCGTTCAGATCCTCATTGAAATTGATGATGCCGGGCCATTTGTGGATGAAACGATCCCTGTTCTGACTGAGATGTGAGTTGTAGTCCATGTTGTTGCCGCGGAAAGTCATATTGCCGAAGTGGTGGATGAAGACATCCTGAGCGATAACAGCCATGTAGCCCGCCAAGGCACTGCGCAGGCAGAGGTCATCATCTTCAAAGTTGCCGGCACCGTAGCCCTCGTCAAAACCGCCGATCAGATCTATGACTTCACGTTTGGCTAGTAGGCAGAATCCTACCAATCGCACCGCAGTGTTGGCCTGTCCCGCATTTTGGGTGGCAATTGCGTTGGCAAAAACGTGCATGTCATCAATTTTTTGATAGGATACATTGGGGATATACTGAGAACCGGAAACAGCGTTGCTGACCGGCCCGACCATTCCTATCTCAGGGGTGTGATTGATGTATCTCAGCATCTGGCTGAGCCAGTTTTCTGTCACGACCACATCATTGTTGAGGAAGAGGATGTAGTCTCCCTGGGCGGCCTCAATGCCCTGGTTGTTGCCGCCCGCAAAACCGCGGTTCTCTTCATTGATGATCAGTTGAACGTTTTGATGCAGCTCTTTGAATTTTTGCAGATACTCTACCGTGCCATCAGTCGAACCGTTGTCGACAATAATCAGCTCGTAGGGGACATCGGTGAAGTTTTCGATGCTTTGCAGACACAGCTTTGTGTATTTAAGCTGGTTGTAGGTCAGGATGATGATGGATGTCAGGGTGCTTTCAGCCTTCTGATGCATCGGCTCAGCTACAATCAGATATTGAGAGACCTGGCCTTCGAGGGTTAGGGTTGATGTATTGAGTCCGGATTCAGCGCACGCCTGAATGAATTCGCTGGGTACTTGGATATCCTTGATCGATAGGCCGGAGATCTGCTTAACTGTGAATCCGCTTTGATTGAGGGTGCGGCTGATGCTTTCGCGGGTGAAGAAACGCAGATGAGTGCGGTCCAGGATGCCGGCATCTACATAGTCAAAGTGACCCTCAATGAGGTCTTTGAGCACGGACCAGTGCCGGATGTTGGGGATGGAGAGGATCAGCCGGCCGCCGGGTTCGAGCACACGCCTAACCTCGGCGAGCATGGTTTGGGTGTCTTGGATATGTTCGATGAAGTCCGCCATGATGACCGTATCAAAACTGTTGTCCGCTATGGTCTGGATGATTGCGGTTGCATCACCGGCATAGACATGGTCAAGCGCACTTCTGGCCATATCCGCAGCCTGTCGGTCATACTCAATGCCGGCCACGAATCTGTCGCTGCCGGCCTTGAGTCCCTGGCCGAGTTTCCCGGCGCCGCAGCCGACATCAAGGATGCGCCGGGCAGTTGGCGGCACCAGCTGTTGCACCTCTGGTCGGTCATGGCTGTAATAATCATTCTGGCCTACCTGATGGTCTTGCTTTGCCTCTATCTTGCCGACGATCTCCTGGTAGATTTTTGCCAGCCTGGTTGCCTCATCAGCGATTGTGAGGGGCGGCTTGATCTTTTCACTGAACTGACTGATCCGCTTCGGGGCCGCGCAAAAATAATCGATCTTGCTTGCCAGGTCGTTAATGTCGCCGGGCCGGTAGAGCAGACCGTTCGAACCGTCTGTTATGATTTCCGGGATTCCGCCAAGATTAGGCGCAATTACCGGAACTCTGCCCTGCAGGCATTCGCGGACAATGCCGGGGTAGTTTTCGGCCCGTGAAGGGATGATGGCGACATCGATGGCGGCCAGTATTTTGGCAAGGTCATCGGGTTTATATTCACCCCGGTAGTGTATTGCTGCATCAGGCTTAATCTTTGCCTGACACTGTGCATAATAGTCGAAGTCCGTTATTTTGCCGTGGATCTCCAATTGGGCATTCTGCGGGTTGAGGCTGCTGAATGCATCAAGGGCGATATCCAGTCCTTTGGTCGGGAAGATATTGCCAAGGAAGGCGAAACGAATCTTTGCGCTATGAGTTTTGGGCAGTGGCGTAAACTCTTTGATACCGAGGGGTGAAACGATAAAATTGGGATGGTTGAAGCCGTGTTTTTCGAAGCGCTTTTGCATGTAGACGGATGGTGTAAGGACGGCATCAATTTTGGTGAGCTGCATCTGGAGATAGAGTCTTCTGAGCTCAAAGATATTCTGTAGCTCAGCGCGTTGTTCATAGAGCAGTTGATCATGCTCGCGTTCCAGTTTGCAATCTACGCATTTAGTAACCGTCTCGGGGCCGCCAATACAGAAGGATCCGTCCGATCCAACGAAGTGGAACTGTTCACAGATCAGCCAGCCATCATGCAGAGTCAGCAGGCTCGGAATGCCGAGTTCGGCAATTGCAGCCGGCGCCGCCCCTGAGAAACCCAGCAGGTGCTGGAAGTGGACCAGGTCAAACTTGCCTTGGGCTACATACTCAGCCAGGAAGTTTGCACTCTGCTCATTCTTGAAAGAGGTCAGGACATTGGTCAGCGCAACGTTGATCCTGGTTATGTCAATCCCCATCTCCTGGCTGTCACTAAGCGAACCCAGGTTTTGGTCGGGATCGTGATCTGGGCAGACTATCCTGACCTTGTGGCCCATCTGCTGCAGCTCCTTGGCCAGCATGAGGCTGTAGATCTCTGTTCCTGCCAGGTTGCGCCCCGGGGAGTTGTGCACAACGATAAGGATGTTCAGTGCATTGGTCGCTGGCGACGGCCTGCGGTATGCTTGACGTTTTTGATTGAGACCGGCTGAATAGAGGTGATTCCAGCCAGATATGAATTTGCCGCTTTCAATTAATTCTCTGACTTCAGGGTTTCTCTGGAGGTAGGTCTCCTCGACAAAATCAGCCGGCGGCTCCGGCAGGCGTTGAGGGTAACCGTCAGTCTCTATGGGGGCGTTCAGAACTTCTGCCCAGGAGAGGAGCTTGTGTTGTAGATCCTGGTCGTTGAAGATGTCATGCTCATGGCTTTTGATTTCAAAGTAGCGTTTGCGTTGAATGATCAGTGCTTCGGGGACCGTGAAATCTCCGCTTTGTGAGTCGGTCCGGTGGCTGATCAGGCCGGCCAGGATGTCGGCCAGATTTTCAATCGGGTCGCCCTTGGCGAGCATGGTCCGCACGGCCCAGTCTCTCAGGGCGCTGCTGGTGTCAGAATTGGGGCTGCAGCAGGCGGCCTGGAAGTCCTGGTGAGTTTTCAGGCGTGGCAGGAACTGATACCAGTCTTCGATCACTGAGTCTTCCTTGACAGAGAATGACTCCGGAATCGGGATTGGCTCGACCATGTAGACCGGCTTGGCGGCGATGGCGGCCTCAATCAGCGAGGTGCTGAAGGATGAGATGACCAGGTCGCTGGCCAGGATCCATTCGCGGACCGATTCATCTTTGATGAAGTGCAGGTTGGGGTGCGATTCGCCGTCAGAGGTTTCATTGAAGAAAGTGAGCATCTCATTAAGATGGGTTGCTGGTTTGGGCCTGAAGATCAGCTCAATGGATGAATTCTGACAACTCTTCTGGCACCAGTTGAGCAGAATCGCAAGTGAATGTCTGGCAAAAGAGCGCATTTCTCGGAGTTCGTCCGGGTCCATGCCCTGGGATGCCCTCCACTCCAGTACGCCGTCGCTGTGGAATGCCCAGCGGTAGTTTTCCGGCACCAATACCCATGTTTTCTGGGAATCAAGGCCGTATTTTTCTGCCAGCGCCTGGCGTTTCGCATAGTAGTCGCGGTAGGGCGGCAGATAGAGCTGATAGGCCGGGTTGCCGTTTACCAGAATGTTGCGTTCATTTACCAGGTGCGACTTGAGGTACTCTTTGAAGAAGTCACCCCAGGCCAGGTGGATAACTTTAGCGCGGGAGAATTCATCCGCGGGGGCTTTGATTTTAACGTGGCCTTGGTAGAAGATCTCCTCCCAGGCCAGGTTGATGAAGATGGTTTTCGGCCAGCAGTAGGCCATCTCCTTGATGACCGGATCATTCATGGAGTAGCAGTAAGGCAGGATGACAACTTTAGGCTCATAGCAATGGATAAATTCATTGAAGTGCAGGAACATGTTTCTGATTTTTACGCTTAGACCGTGACGATTCATGGCCAGCACGGAGGCCGCACAGGCCACATCGAGTTCGCGCGCCACATGTTCGATTAGCCAGAGTACATCGATCTCCTCAATGGGGTTGGGTGTTGGAGTGTGATCTGGTGAATATGCACAGGCATTAAATTGACCGACTTTGATGAAGTGCTCAAAACCCGAGTTGAAGAAGCCCTGCTCAACCATCGTTTTGGCCTCAGCATTGTTGGCTAGGTAGTAGTTTTCATCAAAGTCGGGATAGACTGTTTGGAATTTTTCTGCGGTTTTCTTAAATAGGGCTGTGATGGTGTCGGCGATGAACAATATGCCATTTCTAAGATCGGTGTGGTAGTAGACCGTGGCCGTCGCTGAATATTCTAGCAGCTGTTCCAGCAGGTTATCTGTCTCACCAAGTTTGGCCGGCAGATAGTCGAAGAGTTGGCTGAGTGACGCGGGAGGTTCTGGCATGGAATTTAGATACCCGATGGCATAACTTAGATCTTTAAGTCCCGGAATCAGCAGACCGACAGCCGCGGCGCCCTTGGCGTTAGGATTCTGTATAATAGCCTTGATCATTTTGCTGCCGCCGAAAAGCTTAATGAAACAGATATTATGCTGGTCATCCTGATGCAGATCGCTCCATAGCATGCATGCCGATGTCCCGGCAGCGAATGCGCGTTCAAGGATTGTGCGTATCTGCATGCGCTCAGGTAGGACATGGTGGTCAACGGCACACTCCAGCGAGTAGTAGACCTTCTGCAGCTCCCCGGGGGTCTGGGCTCGGTAGACTTCAAGGACCTTGCGTTCTTCAAGCATGCCGATTCTGTCGCCGGTCATGCCCAGACCGGCGTCGAAGAGTCCCAGCGTTGCCAGCAGATCTTTACGGATTATAAAGTTGCCGCCACTGATGGGTGCAGTCGTGGAAAAACCTGAACTTTCGGCATACTTGCGGATTTCCAGGCTGTCATGGAACCATAAGGGCTTGTTGTTGATATAGATCGGATAGATTGGGCCACCGGCGAGATCCGGCGCGTGTGCGGATAAAACCTGCATCAGCGACGTTAAGTAAACGGGTGGCGCAACGGCATCATCATCAAGATATGCTAGGTATTCGCCTCTGGCCGCCATAAATCCGCAGTTACGTGCATGTGATAGCCCCTGTTTTTGTTCTTTGACATATTTCAGGTTTCTGATGCGTGATTGGTATTTGGCAACAATGGATGCCGTGTCATCGGTTGAATTGTTGTCTACGACTATGATTTCATAATCAGAACCCTGGTAGTTCTGCGATGCAAGGCCTTCGAGGTTTATTGCAAGGAACTCGGAACGATTATACGTGCATACTATAATGGATATTTTAGTTTTATCTCCCGGGGATGCGGTTTGAGGTTTCTTTTTCAGGAAGAGCGCGCCAAAAGTGTAGGGGGCGTTGTTGAATAGTGGATGCAGCAGGTATGATTCATTATTGTCTCTAAAATCAGGATTACCGGTCAATTCGAAGTGTCCGCTGGCCAGGAAAGTGCGGTCTATGTCTGCGATTGATTTTAACTGGTTGCGGGGGCGGGGATCTTTGCCGTAGCCGACAACGCCCGGGGCCGGATTGCGGTAGTCAAATGTAATGCTGAAGATTCCATCCGGTTTAAGACAGCGGGAGATCTCGGCCAGGGCTGCTTGTTTGATGTCATAGTCCAGATGTTCGAAGACGCAGATGGAGAAGGCGTGGTCAAAATAACCATCCGGAAAGGAGAGCTCTCTGAGGTCCATGGTATAAGAGTGCATGTTCCAGCCCATGGCCTCTGCGACCTTGTCGCCGTTGCCCTTCAGCTTCTCGTTGAGGTCAACGGAGTGGACTTCGACGCCTAATGAGGCCAGGTAGAAGGTGAAGAGGGACGATGTCCCGCCGGCATCCAGCACCCGCATCCCAGGTTTGAGAAATTTGCTGGCGGTCTTCATTACCCATGCGATCTCCCAGTATAGGAACCAGGGGATTCTGAGGTCATCCGCAGCATCGGGTAGGGGCTGGTAGTTCAGCCGCTGGTCAACTCCTTGCTGCAGGGCCTCTTTTTCACGTGGTTGTCCCGGTGAAGTTCCGATCCATGATGACATGCTCAAACCCTTGTCATAGAGGGTTTTTATCAACTCATTTAGGGCACGGATTGTAGGTTGGGTCTCGTCTGCCGTGAGATCTGCACGAGACATGCTCTTGTTGATAATGGTATCTGGAGTGATGTCATATTCGGAGCTCTGCCAGTCGACAGTATCTAAGATATTTTTCCATGACTGTATGGCAAGGTTAAGATCAGCTGGGTCGAAGCAGTCTTTCTCGTGCGTGTCCGGATTGAAATAATTTCTGGCGGGCAGCTCGATGGTTGCTGATTGTGGCGCCGGACCTTGTTTTGATTCAGAAACCAAATCATTGATGAATCGTGCCAAGTTCCATATGGGATCTCCGTGGGAAAGCATTTCATGCTGTGCCCAGGTTTTGAGGGAGTCAATGTTTCCACTCTCGGCATCCGAAAGGCAGGCCCGCTCAAAGTCTTCGGCAGTCAGCAGGCGCGGCGTATGCTCGTACCAGTCACACCAGAGTCCTTCGGGAAGCGGTATTGGTTCAACCATATAGATAGGTTTGTCGGCGATAGCTGCTTCTATCAGACTGGTGCTGTATGATGATATCACAACATCGCTGGCCAGGATCCATTCACGGACGGATTCATCCTTGATGAAGTGCAGGTTCGCCTGCTTCTGACCAATGTTTTCAGTGAAGAAATCGAGAATCAGCCGGGAGTTGATGGCCGGCCTGGGGCGATAGATGATGGTTATCTGCTCATGCTTAGCTGTTTCGTTACACCAAAGCAGCAATTCTTTGAGTGATTTTGTTGAGAACTCTTCCAGTTCCCGCATCTCTTTGGGATCACCGCCCAGCTTGGTGAAGAGGTTGATCTTGGAACCCAGAAAGGCCCAACGGTAGTTTTCCGGCACGAATATCCAGCGGCTATCAGGGTCTAGGCCGTATCTTGCTGCCAGCTCAGAGCGTGTCTGATAGTATCCTTTGTATGGATCTAGGTAGAGCTGGTAGGCCGGTTGACCATTGACGAAGATATGCTCCGTTGGTACGCCGTGACTCATAAGGTACTGTTTGTAGAAGTTGCCCCAGGCATGGTGGATGACATTGTTGCGGGTGAAGTCGTCTGCAGGAGCCTTAAGTTTGAGATGGGCCTTATAGTGGATCTCCTCCCAGGCTAGATTGAAATGTACAGCTTCCGGCCATATTTCGACGTAGTCATCTGTAGCCAGGGCGCCATCCTTGAAGTAGAAAAATGGATGCACAACAACCCTCGGATTGAGGTTTCTTAGGGATTCAGCGGCGTGCTGGTAGACATTTCTGATCTCAATGTTGAGATCAAATCTTGATTCAGCCAGGGCCTTGACTGCGCAGGCAACATCCATTTCGCGGGCGATATGCTCTACCATCCAGAGTACTTCGATATCCTTACGCTGTTTTGATACGAGTTCAGGTTGGCCTTCGGTGTTTATTCGTTGCTCGCCGGTGACAGTCTCAATAAAGGTAGGCACCTGGGTTTCCCAAGTGAATTTCTGCTGCGCTTGTTGCATGGATTCTGTCCAGTGGTCACTGGGTAGATCCAGGACTTCATTGATTGCCATGGCGATAGCCTGTGGGTCAGGGCTGTCGAATGTTGACCCGATTTTGTGATCTTGGATGACCGGCCCAAGGGTGGGCAGGTTCGATGCCGCCACGGGTACGCCGGCAAAAACATAGTCAGAGAGTTTGCCGGGTTCGCAGTATATGTTGTTGCGAACCACTGGGTCATAAATGATCATGCCTACATCTGCATCTGCGATATATTCAAGGAGATCGTCCTGCTTCAGACAGGGGCCTACCACAATTTTCTTTGCCAGTTCCGGATTGCTGAGCAACGGCTTTACTGTTGTTGTCCAGCCGCCTTTCAGTTCTCCCAGAAACACCATAATGGTGTCATCCGGCAGGTAGGCTGCGGCTTGAACCAGTCGATCAAGGGCGCGGCCAACATGCAGGATACCTTCATAGAGGACGATGCGTTTGTCTTCAGGGATTCCGAGGAGTGAGCGCAGCTTTCCTGTTTTGTTAACCCTGCGTGCCGGTTTGTAGTTGTGCACAATGGCCGGCTTAATATGGGAGTGCCTCTCGTCGCTGTAGATTTTTGCCCGCTCATCATTCTGGGTGATTATGGCATCAACTTGCTCTGATAATAAATTAATCTCAGTATCAAGCCATCTCTGTGAAAATTTGCTGAGCTGTTCGCCGTAAAGTTCAAAAGGGTAGTATACCAAACGGACATTGATCAATGTTTTTGCCATGGAGCCTACAAATAGAGCGGTTGGAAGAGTTGCAATGATGATATTGGGATTCAACTCTAAGATCTGATTCAGCGAATTGGTTATGGAAACATCTGATACCAGATGGTTGTAGTTTAATGCGCCGACTTCAGTCGCCTTATCAAGAACGGTCACCTTGTAGTCATGCTCTGTCAGGGTTTCTGCTCCGAGACGGATAAATGGATGTTTAAGGTGGTTTCCATCAAAGAGCCAGACAATGTGTTTCATTAATTCCTCCTGCCTTAATTAAAAGCATCATTCTGGGTAGTTAAGCAAGGCCTGGACGATTTTAAACGCCGCGGTACCGTCACCGTAGGGATTGGTCTGAGCAGTCATGCGCCTGTATAGCGCCTCGTTATCGAGGAGAGCCTGGGTGTGAGTGCGGATGGTATCACGGCTGGTGCCGACGATGGAAGCATTGCCGGCATCCACGCCCTCCGGTCGTTCGGTGACATCGCGCAGCACCAGAACCGGTTTGCCCAGGGTTGGAGCCTCCTCCTGTACGCCGCCGGAATCGGTCAGGATCATGAAGGCGTTGTCCATGAGCCAGATGAAGGCATCATAGGGTTGGGGCTCAATCAGCATAATGCCTTCGGTGCCGGAGAGGATCCGGTAGACGGTTTCTCTGACCCGCGGGTTTAAATGGACCGCATAGCATATCAGGACATCCGGGTTTTGCGCGGCAATGTCTCGCAGCGCCAGGCAGATATTTTCCAGACCGCCATCAAAATTTTCGCGCCGATGTCCGGTTACTAGAATCATACGCCGGCCGGCCATGGCCTCGCAAAGGCCTCGGGGGAGAGCCGGCTTGGCGGTCTTGACCCTTTCCCGCATCTGGAGCAGGGCGTCGATGACCGTATTGCCGGTGACTTTGATGTTTTGTGCCCTGACCCCTTCGGCCAGCAGCAACTCTCTTGCCCGCGCGCTGGGGCAAAAGTGCAGATCGGCTATGGAACCGACGATGCGACGGTTGACCTCTTCCGGGTACGGAGAGTTCTTATCATAAGTGCGCAGGCCGGCTTCGACATGCCCCACCTTGATCTGTCGATAGTATGCGGCCAGGCTGGCGGCCATCACGCTTGTCGTGTCTCCCTGGACCAGAATCCAGTCGGGCTGGACTCGGTCAAAGATGGGATCCAGTTTTTCCAGCAGGCGCGAGGTCAGCGTTGAGAGGGTCTGATCCGGTTGCATGGTATCCAGATCAAAATCTGCCGTTATGTCCAGCAGATTCAGCATCTGGTCGAGCATCTGGCGGTGCTGGGCGGTCAGGCATACCAGCGACTGCAACCTGTCGGGGTGCCGGGCGAGCTCATGCAGTACCGGGGCCATTTTGATAGCTTCGGGTCGGGTTCCGATAACCGATAGGATTTTCATGGCTCTTAATCCTTGCCGGCCAGCGCCCAGAGCATGTTTTTCTTGGGACCCACATCCTCCTCAATTCCGATCAGGCGCAGACCGCCTTCGGCCAGAAAAATCTGCAGATTGTCCATTGAGAGGGGGACGCCGATCCAGTTCGTGTGCTCCCGGCGCTCCGTTATCATTCGTTGGTCAGCTGACTGACTCTGGATGAGGCTGTAGGTTTCAAAGTTTTCCACCTTGACCGGGGTTTCGGCGAAGGGGTTGTCCAGCGTTCTGAATTGGAATTTCAGCAGCCCGCCGGGTTTTAAGAGGCGCGCCATTTCTAACAGGGCGACTCTGACCCGGCTTAATTCATTGATGTGTTGCAGGACGGCGTAGCAGTAGACCAGATCGGCGGTGCCGTCGGGCAGGGCGCAGCGCCCCTGGCTGTTAAGGCCGAATAGTTTGGTGACGGCTGGTACCAGCTTGCGGCTGTACTCCAGCATGGATTCCGAGATGTCGATGCCGGCGCAGTCAAAACCGGCAGCTTGGATATGCTTTAGGATGCGTCCCATGCCCGATCCATATTCAATAATAAATGCCTCGCCGGGAATTAGGGGGACGCGCAGGATGAGCGGTTTGAGTTGACAGTCAAACATCAGCTGGCCTTTGTTGAAGAAGATCTCCAGGTCTTCCGCGCTCCAGGTGTCGGGGTCGGCATTTTTGTCAGCGAATTGTTCCGCTGACATGACGGCGTAGAGGGGATTCTGGCGGGCCTTCTCTTCCCATGAGAGATCATCTTTGAATGTCTGGCTGACTCCGTTAGTCTCCGGGTCTAGTGTTGTTGGGGTCTCTTCGGCGGGATAGATGAAGGGGGTCGCATTCAGGATGCCGTTGCAGATCACATCAAGCCCCGGATTGCCGCCGGGGGCGAGCTTGGTGAGGTCATTGAGCCGCACATTGAGTTTCCCGCGGCTCTGCGCCTGCTCGATGAAGTTCAGCGGAATCATGCGTCTGAAGAAGAAATGGAAGGCATAACGCCGGGCGCGGGCCAGCTCATCGGCATTTAGGGGGCCGTCAAGGGGCAGTTGCGAAAGCAGCTCGCGGTACTCAGCCGGGGAGCTGGCATCCAGCGAGAAGCCCTTGTCCCTGATCCAGGCTTCACCTGCCACAATGACCGGTATCCCGGTCGAGCTGATTTCGATGCCGGTTTTGGTGTTGTAGATGATGGCCGCGTTACTGTTTTGAACCAGGGCATATGTGCTGATCTGGCTCTCGGGTGCCACGATAAAGACATTCTCGGGCAGTGCCGGGTAGGCTTGGCGTATTTCGTCGACCATCAGCTGCCGCGAAGGCAGCATGCCGCGGATTTCAGCCGGATGTACGCGGATGATCAGCTGCAGGTCCGGCCGCTCCTTGAAAAATTCGATGGTGTCAAAGACCCAGGCCAGCATGTTGGGAAAGGCATTTGAGCCGTAGTGCAGCTGGGCGTCCCACATAACGTTGGTCAGCAGCGAGATCCAGGGGCGCTCGAAGTCCAGGCCGATCTCAGTCGCAATGGTCTGTAGGTCCTCCTCGGGCTGGTCGTGAAACCAGATCCAGTCCTGGGTGCCCTGCCAGCGGCTCTTGAGGTAGTCCATGGTTATTGTTTCGACCGTAGGGGTCCACTCCAGATCTTCCCACAGGCCTGTCGGCTCCGAGATCATGGTGTGGTGATAGGTGTCGTCATGACTGAAGATGAAGCACGGCTTGCGGTAGGCCGGGTTCCAGGTGACGACCCTCAGGCCGCTTTGGCGGCAGACTTCACCGATGAGTCCCTGGGGAACATAGATGCCGTGGTTGAAGCAGGCCACATCGTAGTGCTGGTTTTCTAAGATTGCGCGCAGACCGAAAACCGTCAGCAAAGCGGCCTCCAGAAAACTTCTGGTCACGCTCTCAGCTTGCGGTTCGTTATGCAGGTCTCCGCTGGCGAAGTAGCGCAGGGCCCCGGCCAGGGCATGTTCGCCGACCGCCAGGCCGTCGTAGCGCCACTGACCGATATTCTTAAGATCGGTCTCGTTTGCCAGACGGGCAGCAGTCGCGCGCTGCTCCGGTGAAATGTGCTGTCCCAGCCAGTGGATATTGAGACCCAGCGGTTCAAACATGGTCCGGCCGGCCGGTACGCAGGCATGACATCGGGGTTGGGGGCTCCTGAGTTCCTCGGGCTTCGTATTCTCCAATTCCGAGAGTTGGCAGCCGTTCAGACAGCCGTCGCAAAGCAGGATGTCAACCTGGGCGCCTCTGAGGGTCAGCCCGGCCGCCACGATGCTCTCAACCAGGGCGCCGTGTTGATAGCCACCCATACTGGGGGCCATCAGCACTCGCGGGCCGCCGTAGGCGTTCAATCGGGCCTGCTGCCAAGTTGGATTGTCATTTTTGATGATCGCAGAGAGGTCGCGGCTGGGGGGGATTGGGTTCTGCTGGTTCGGCAGAATGCGTAGGATATGCTCCTTTATATTCTGAAGCAGGGGAACAATCTCTGGGGTGCTGGCTGCCGCCGGCCCGGTCAGGATTTCATCGATCAGCGGGATAATTGAAGCGTCGATCCGGCCGGCAAGGTTTGCGATGGCACTGCTATATTCGTTGGCATCTGCCTGCAGGATTACGTTCAGGGTGTCGATTGCTTGGTTTCGATCCATTAAATTCTCTCCATGGTAAGCTGATGCTGCATTTAATTGGTGTCTTGGTGGTTGAACAGTTCCTGCCACAGCGTCTTTCTGATCATCCAGGCGCGTTCAAACCAGATTTTTGGTAGGATGCTTAACTTGCGTCTGATTGGAATGCAGCTGGAGGTTAGGAGGCGGTACAGCAGGGTCCCAAGATAGATGTTGAACCGGTATCTATGTGCCCAGTGGTTGCCGAGGTTCTCCTGCTCATAGCGTTCGGCGATGGGTTTTTGCCGCATGGTCTTGATGAATAGATTGTCGGACACGGAACAGAAGTGGGTTGCCAGGGCGACTTCGCTCATCAAGACCCTGTCCCCCGCCATGCATTGGGGGAAGGGGCGTGACATGATTGATTTCACGAGCTCGGTCTTGAACAGTCCGTAGATGAACATGTGGATGCGCCAGCTGCTTTTATCCGCCGTCAGTTTGAGCATGCGGCGGAAAATTTCAGCATGATCCATGTCAGTCAAGTCATTGTTTTTTCTGAAATGAATTGCGTCATGAACGGAGTTATCTTCATTCATGCGAACAAATGAGCTCATAGCAACGCCATGCTCGGGATTCTCGATCAGTGCTTTTGCTAGAGTTGATATAAATGAGCGGTGCCACCAGTCGTCGCAGGCCGCCCACATGAAAAGTTCGCCCTGAGCAAGATCTAGAACTCGCTTGAAATTTTTCTCAGCGCCCAGGTTGGATTCATTTCTGTAATAGCGGATGCGTGTATCCCTCCGGGCATATTCCTGACAAAGAACCTCTGATCCGTCGTTGGATGCGTTGTCGGAGATAATCAATTCCAGATTGGGGTAATCCTGGGCGAGCAGGGAATCCAGCGCGCGCCGCAGGTAGGGCAGGCCGTTGTAGACCGGCAGGCCGATGCTTACCAACTTTTCATTTTGCATTTATAATCTCCGTATTTGACTCACGGTTTACGCTAGAGGATTGCATAGGAGACGTAGGAATCGAAGGCGAATCTTTTGATCTCAATTTTATTAAGGCCAAGGATCTCGTCAACGGCGGCCGTCTCACCTGGGAACATTTTGGCGTTGAGTTCGTCGAAACAGATAACGGCACCTTTGGGCATGCGCGGCACGAAAACTTCTAGGGCTTTTTTGGTCGGTTCATATAAATCAAGATCAAGATAGAGCAGGCTGATTACCAGGTGCGGATTGTCCTTCAAGTAGGACTCTGCCGTCAGCATGATGTCGCCCTTGATCAACTCGACCTTAGGGATGTGCTGGAGTGGTCGGTTCAAATCATATAGTTCAACGGCCTTGGCCACGCTCTCGTAGGACGAGCCTTGCAGTCCGCCCGTTGCCAGGTGCGATGATGTTCCGGTTCGGGTGTCCGCTTCATGCAGATGAGGGAAGCCTTCAAAGGTGTCGAATCCGATAATCTTGCGGGGATGATTTACGGGCTCCAGAATGCTGCTCAGCTTGGCCCAGGCCATCAGACCGGCGCCGTGAAGCACTCCGCATTCGACGATTGAACCATTGACCTGCAGGATGTGCTGGAATATTTCATATTTGGTTAGAAACTTGGCTAGGCTCTGGCGACTGGCGTACTTGGGGAAACCGTCGATTTTTTCGATCAGGTCGATGGGATCGGCGTTAAAGCATTCTGCGATCGCTTCGAATTGCTGTAGATCGTTTGTCGACTGGTTGGTTTTCTCCCGGCTTTTCATAATTATTTTCTCCTGATTGTTTCTTTGATGATGTCGTTGTCCCTTAGTGATTCTATTCGTTGTCCGCCGCTGTGCGCCAGCAGGCCGGCTGCGTGGATTTTATCGAGGGCGTAGCGCCGCCGGCGTTCGATCTCTTTGGCTGGGATCGGATCTAGCCCCATGGCCGCCAGGGGCGTACCCGGTTTCATCTCGAAGGCGTAGACGGCGATCTCGCCGTAAAACTGGCATGCATAGGCGATGCTTTTGTCAAGCTCGGCCAGGGTCTCGGTTGGGAAACCAACCAATAGGTCGGTCCTTAGCAGGACGGCGGGATTTGCCCGTTTCAGGCGTTTTAGGAAAATCTCCAATTTTTTAAGAGGATAAGATCTGTTCATCAGCCCCAGCAGCCGCTTACTGGCGGTCTGGATCGGAAGCTGGATGTCCCTGATGCGTGGGTCGCTGAATAGGGTTAATAGCCTGTCACTTGAGGTTCTATCGCCAAGGAGCAACCCTTCCGGATTGAATTGCGCTATATGGATATCAATGTCTTCGTCCAGAATTGTAAGAATCTGTTCAAGCAGGGCGCCAAACGAGCTGCCGATGTCGCTGCCGTAGCAGGCGGTGTCGATGCCGGTAAGTATGACTGTATCTATGTCTTTTTTCGAGATCGTCTTGATTTGGGCGATAATATCGTCAGGGGCGAGACTGACGATGCTACCGGAGCCCTTCTGGTGAGGACAATAAGAGCATTGAAAAGAGCAGCCAGTGCTGATGCCGATGAAGATTTTGCGTGGATTATGGATTCTGTAATCACTGCGGCAACGGAATGTGGTGGGCAATGGTTCAGTGTGCCAAGTGTCAGGGACTGCGCCGGTGAGTTCGCGCATGAGCAGGTCAGCGCGCCATGACGCGAACTGGAGAGGCGAGGCGATCCTGTCTGGGCTGACCTGGGTCATGCAGCCATAGACATAGGTCGGATGTCCAGTTGCTTTCATCTGTTCAAGGATGGCCAGAGAGCGCTTCTCATCAGCCAGGAAGGCTGCGCAGACTCCTGCGAGGCAGATGTCGGCCTTTTCTGGAGTGTCTACAATCTCGTATTCGTTTTTTACCAGATGGTCCTGCATTTTATGGAACAGGAGCTTGTAGATGGTGCACATGTTGTCCTGCATAAAAATTTTCTTGCCGGCCATTATTCCACCCGCCTTAGCCAGGCGCAGGGCCAATAGGTGATGTTTGCCTGCAGTCCGCTTTCGTTGAAGATCCATTCGGGTTGTTCCAGAATGAATTCGGGGTGCGCATGTGCGAAATCAAGCGCCGCATCCATTGGGTTGTCCGTCAGCCACTCTGGTTTGCCTTTGGGGACGTCATGCAGATCCTTCATGAGACCGTCGGTGGCGACAATGTAGGATCCAGGGGTTACCAGGTTATGGTAGGCCTCCAGTTCGGCCAGGACGTGTGATTTGGTGTGGTTGGAATCAAGGAAGATTAGCACACGTTCATCTTGCTGGATCAGGCTTTGGACCTGTTGCAGGATAGCGGGATCTATCGAGCTGCCATTGAGCAGGGTGATATAATCATGTAGGTCGTGATCTTCGATGGCGCGGCGATTCTCAGGACGGATCTCCACGTCAATGCCCACGACGCGGCCTTTTCCAAGAGCCTTGCATAAGCTGGCATAATAAATCAATGAACCGCCGTGGGCTATGCCGGTTTCAATGATGACATCGGGCTTCAGGCGATAGATCACTTCCTGAGCCCGGATCAGGTCCTCCGGATTCTGGATGACCGGCCGGCCCAGCCAGCTGAAGGTGTAGGAGTACTTTTCGTTCCAGCCGACCTTGAGCCAGATTTTGGAGAGCAACTCAAAGGCCTCGCGTGAATAGAGCTCGATCTGGTTCGTTTGGTCTTCTGTTTCGGTTGTTACCACGCCGGTCTGGGTATCAATGCTGATTTTCATTAACTGGTCCACCAGTCTGTTGGGTTGATGAGTTTCGCTTCAATCTGGGCCTCTCTTAGTATTGCATTAATTTCGTCCGAGTAATTGGGGTTCATCAAGATGATGTTTTTTATGCGGTTGTTGGCTAAGTCGTGGTAACTGATTATGGGGTGGCCTGTTCCGGGGATGTAGCCGCCCTGCTTAGATGGATTAAGATCAACGACACAGGTCACATATTCGCGTTCGGGGTCGGTCAGATTTGCCATGGTCGCACCCTTTGCTCCGGCCCCCCAGAATGCCAGAGGCCCTTTTTTTGCGAGATTCATCAGCTCCTTGCGCCAACGTTTGATGATTAGCGATTCCTGGGTGCCTAGATCCTGGTATTTTCTCAGATCCGGCTTTGTCGGTCTGGCGTCAGGGATGACGCTTGTATCAATGAAGGCCTCGGCCCAGAGGTATTGGCCGCCGAAGACATGCTTGATGCCGTGGATACTGAAGCCGGCTCTGGTCAGCGCGTAGGCGAGGGAGGCTTGCGTGAAATATGAGCAGTGTTCATAGAAGAAATCGTAGAGGGCTTGGTTTTTAATGATCCAATCTACACACGGTGTTTCAAAGAAAGTCTGCGCAGTGGCCTGATCTGCAAGGGTGCGGTGGAGTGACGTTAGCATTGCTGGCGGGTCAGGGACATGTTCGATGACATGGCGGCAGATCACGGCGTCGGCCCCCATTTGCTGGCAATCCTCATTGTAGTAACGTCTGAAAAAACGAAGGCGTCCGTTATCTTCAATCTCGGGACCATTATAGCTGGGGTCGAAGCCGATGCCGCGGTTGTTGGCTCCCGGGGCGTTTACCAATCTGCGTATGAATGAGCCGTTTCCGCAACCCACTTCAACGATGATGCTGTTTTGCAGCTGCTTTTCGGTCAGAAGGTATTCGGCGAGAGCGTTTACGTATCGTTCAAAAAAGGGCGAGTATGTCTGGTTATTGTCATAGTCCATCCCGTAGCTGAGTTTTGTCGGATCAAAAGCGGCATTAAACACAAAACCGCAGTCGGCGCAGACGCGCAGGTCCAGCTCCCCGCGTTCGACAGAGGTTGCTTCAGCCTGGCTTTTGTAAACCAGGTTCTGGTGAACAGGGACGTTTAAGCGCCGCAGAAAGCAATACAGGTTCACACTTGCACAGAGGGGGCAGTTCATTTGGGCATGTTCTCGCCGGTGAGTTTGCTTTCCCACCAGTCAATCGTTTGGCTCAGACCCAGTTCTAGCGTGTTGCTGGGCGTCCAGCCCAAGCTGCGCAGCTTTTGATTATTGCCGCAGATAAATGGCGGATCCCATGCTCGTGGCGGCAAGGCGCCGAAGTCAATAAGTTCATTATGCCCCATAATCGAAGTGATCATCTCAAGTATATGCCGGACGCTTACCGGTTGGCCGGAGGCGATGTTGTAAATGCCGTCAGCCTTTTTTTCGGCTAGGAGGCAGATGGCTGAGACCACATCCTCGACAAAGATGTAGTCGCGAATTTGATCGCCCTGACTTGCAGGGAAGGGCTGGCCTTTTTGCAGAGCATTGATGGCTGCCGGTACCAGTCGTCGATCATTCTCTCCCGGACCATATGGATAAAAGATGCGGGTCCAGCAGAAACGGGTGTTCGATTGGGCGCAAAGTTGTTCGCTGATGTGCCGACAGGCGATTTTGGCTGCGGCATATAAGGATGTCGGATTCTCGGGAGTTTTCTCATGTAGATAGCCGTAAGTGCTGTCATACTCAATGCATGAGCCCGCCATTATGACTTGATTGCATTCTGATTGAATCAGCTCTTGTAGCATCCCGATACTATCTGTGAGGGATGTGATGTTTTCAGCGGCATTCAGATAGTTATCCGGATTCGTATGCCAGGCCAGATGAATACATGCTTCTGGTCGGGTATCGTCCAAAACTTGTCTAATTAGGGCCGTATCGCCCAATAGACCGGTTACGGTTCTGCATTGGTCAGCCACGCAAACTATCTTCCATGACGGGGTCTGTGGTCGAACAATGGCCGTCACTTCATGTTCTCGCATGAGCAGGGCTTGGATTAGATGTGACCCGATGAAACCGGCCGAACCTGTGACCAGTATTCTCATTTGTTTGGTACCTGATTGCAATTCATGCGACTATCTTGATTTCAGGAATTGGGATGACAAATTGACCACGGTATTCGGTCAGTTGGCCGATGATCTCGTCGGCGATATTCCAAGGCAGGATCAGCAGAAAATCCGGCTTTTCATTTTGCAATACCTCCGGATGCAGAATCGGTATGTGGCTGCCCGGCAGAAATTTGCCCTGCTTGGCCGGTGCGGCATCGCAGACAAAGGGCAGTAGGTCTGGTTTTACTCCGGCATAGTTGAGTAAGGTGTTGCCCTTGGCTGCTGCGCCATAGGCGGCAACTTTCTTGCCGGCGCGTTTCTGTTTGATGAGGAACGCGAGCAGGTCATCCTTGATTTTGTCGGCCCGGTCCTGGAATGCGGCATAGGTCTCAATGGAGTCCAAATCCGCTTCTTTTTCTGAGGAGAGTAGGCTGGCGACTGCCTGTGTTATGTTCCTGGGGTCTGTCGCATGGCAGCCGTAGATGCGAAGGCTGCCGCCGTGGGTGGGCAGCTCTTCGACATCAAAGATGTGCAGGCCGGCGCTTTCAAAGATGCGGTTGACCGTTTGGAGTGACAAGTAGGAGAAATGCTCATGGTAAATCGTGTCAAACTGGGTCTGTAGAATCAGGCGCATCAGGTGCGGAAACTCCAGGGTGATGGTGCCTCCCGGTTTGAGGACGGTTTTGAGGCCCCGGGTAAAGTCGTTGATTGCGGGCACATGGGCATAGACGTTGTTGCCGATTATCAGATCGGCCAGCATATTTTCAGCGGCCAGCTGTTGCGCCAATGCCTCTCCAAAAAAGGCGCGGCGCACCGGGATACCAAACCGCTCAGCCGCGTCGGCGGTGTCAGCCGTGGGTTCGATGCCCAGGCAGGGGATGCCGGCCTTAATAAAGTTTTTCAGCAGGTATCCGTCGTTGCAGGCGATCTCAATGACCTGGCTATCATGGTTCAATATCAGCCGCTTTGTGATCTGTGCGGCGTAACGCGCGGCATGTGCCAGCCAGCTGCTGGAGGTGCTGGAGAAATAGGCGTAGTCGGCGTTGAAGAGTTCAGCGGCCCGGGCGTAGTCCTCGGTCTGAACCAGCCAGCAGTTCGTGCAGACCTTGACCCTGAGCGGGTAGTAGCTTTCCGGACGCGCGAGGTCTGCGGCCTTCAGGTAGGCGTTGGAGGGCGGCGCGAACCCGAGGTCGATAAAATCATGGGTCAGTGGGCTGGCGCAGTGACGACAATTCACCTGTTTTTCAGTCCTTTAAATTGCGAGTCCAGGCTGGGGTGCTGAAGGTCGCGCGCGGAGATCTTCGAAACCGGCAGCGGCCAGGCGATCTTGAGCTTGGGATCGTCATGCAGCAGCCCGGCCTCGGCCAGGGAAGAGTAGGGCGCACTGTGCAGGTAGAGAATTTCGCAGTCATCGCAGATGGTCTGAAATCCATGGGCAAAGCCTTCCGGGATGAGGAGTGCCCGGCCGTTCTGGGCCGAGAGAATTTCGCCATGCCAATGCAGGAATGTTTCTGATCCGGCCCGCAGATCCACCGCAACGTCGAAAACCTCGCCCCTGATGCAGCTGACAAGTTTCATCTCAGCATGGGGCGGCTTTTGGAAATGCAGCCCGCGGATGGTGCCGGCCTTGGCGGTGTGGGTGTGGTTGATCTGGGCAACCGGTTTTGACCAGCCGGCCGGCAGGAGCTCTGTGGCGCAAAAAAGACGCGCCAGGAAGCCGCGTGAATCGCCCAGCGGCTGGCGGGTAACCAGTTTGAGACCCTCCAGCGGCAGATCGGTGATACTGAAACTATGCATGGCCCTCTTCATAGGCGGTGATGTCTTGCATGCAGAGTTGATAAGCGTTGTCTCCGGAGAGGTGGCCGCGATACCATTGGATGGTGCGCCGGACGGCTTCCTGGAGTGTCCACCGGGGCTGAAATCCTAGTACCTGACGTGCCTTGGCTATCTCGATGGTCAGCTGCTCAGCCTCGTGTGGGCCACTCTTGGCGTGCTCAAAAGTGACATCAGCCTCGCCGAAGGCATCTCGGGCCAGGTTGATGACGGAGCGTACTGAAGCGGCTGTGTGTGTTTGGGGTCCAAAGTTATAGGCGCCTGCCAGACTGCTGTCCTCCCAGAGTTGCTGGGTCAGGCAGAGATAACCCGCCAGTGGTTCAAGCACGTGCTGCCAGGGGCGTACTGCCTCGGGCCGGCGAATATGCAGAGTTTCGCCTTTTTGCCAGGCGCGGATTGCGTCGGGAATCAGTCTCTCCTCAGCCCAGTCACCACCGCCGATTACATTGCCGGCGCGGGCGCTGGCAAGCGAGACTCCGGCGAGGAATGCCTTGCGGTAGCTGTCAATGATGATTTCGCAGGCCGCCTTGCTGGCGCTGTAGGGATCATGACCCCCCAGGTGGTCTGTCTCTCGATAGGGCCATGCCCACTCGTTGTTGCGATAGACCTTGTCGGTGGTAATCATGATCGCTGCGTTTATCGAGTCTGTCTGGCGGATGGCCTCCAGCAGATGGACGGTGCCCATCATGTTGGTGTTGAAGGTTTCGATCGGCTGACGGTAGCTTTGGCGCACCAGTGCCTGGGCCGCCAGATGAAAAACAACATCCGGTCTGCTCTCTTGTATCGTTTTTGTGAGGGCTGCCAGGTCGGTGATGTCACAGTAACAGGTCTCACAGACTGAAGCCAGATCGGCCTGCTCAAAGAGGTTGGGACTGGTCGTGGGGGGGAGGCTGATGCCGGTTACCACTGCGCCCATTCTTTTAAGCCAGACGGTCAGCCAGGCCCCCTTGAACCCGGTGTGACCGGTCACGAGGACCCTCTTATCCTGCCAGAATGTGCTGTCCGGCTTGGTTATTTGATCCATTTCTTCCACGGCGCTATGCCTGTGTTCCATAAATCGTTGAGGTGATTTTTGTCGCGCAGCGTATCCATCGGGTGCCAGAAGCCGGTGTGCTCAAAGGCCATCAACTCGCCCCTGGTTGCAAGCCTTGCGAGGGGGTCACTCTCCCAGCTGGTCTGGTCGTCGTGGATCAGATCAAGCACTTTGGGTGACAGCACAAAGAATCCGCCATTGATGAGGCCGCCCTCGCCGCGAGGTTTTTCGGTGAAGCCCGTTACCTGGTGGGTGTCGTCCCGCGTCAGCGCGCCGTACCTCCCGGGAGGCAGGACCGCGGTCACGGTGGCCAGCTTGCCGTGCTGGCGGTGAAAGCTGATCAGGGCGCTGATGTCAAGATCGCTGACGCCATCGCCATAGGTGAAGCAGAAGGCCTGGTCATCCTTAATATATTCGGCAACCCGTTTGAGGCGTCCGCCGGTCAGCGTGTGCTCGCCGGTGTCGACCAGGGTCACGCGCCAGGGTTCGGCCATCCTGTGATGGACCTCCATGGTATTGTTGGACATGTCAAAGGTTACGTCTGACATGTGCAGGAAATAATTTGAGAAATATTCTTTTATTATATAGCCTTTGTAGCCGCAACAGATCACGAATTCATTCACGCCATGGGCTGAATAACACTTCATGATATGCCAGAGGACGGGCTTACCGCCGATCTCAATCATCGGTTTAGGTCTGACCTCGGTCTCTTCTGCCAGGCGGGAGCCGAAACCGCCGGCAAGGATGACGGCTTTCATCGTTCAGTCTCCGGAACATGCGGTAGGCATGCCGTGCCGGCCTCGACCAGCGCCTCGGCCTGTGACCAGTCACTCTCATGATTGACATCGAAGCCCTCAAGGCTTTGCGTGATAAAGGGCATGGTCACCGCTCCCGCGATGGTGCGGCCTTCAAAGATTACTCTCGACCAGGCGATCTCAAGGCTGGCATTCTGGACATATATCTCGGGCAGGGCCTGGTACTGGTTGCTGTGCCAGGGGGTCCCTGCGGTCTCAAAGGGCAGTAGCGGGCTCATACGCTTGCCCCTTATGACCCACATCTTGCCCGGATGCTGCGTGCATTTTTCAACCGCGCGCAGGGAGTCCACCCCCGTCTCGGCACTAAAGCTCTGCCAGGCCCGCTTGATGGTCGCGGGCAACCTGAATGGGCTGGTGGGCCGTAGGATGCTGAAACAGTCATACTCTTCGCCGGCTTCTTTCAGCTGCAGCAGGGTGTATTCAATCCAGTCAATGTCCGGCGAGGTTTCGCCGGCTAGGGCGGCGGGCCGCAGGAAGGGCACCTCGGCGCCGTATCGGCGCGCGATTGCAGCGTACTCTTCAGAGTTGGTCGAGACGATCACGCGCTGGAAGACACCGCTCTGACGCGCGGCGGCGATGGTGTAGGCCATCAACGGGTGGCCGGCCAGCGGGCGGATGTTTTTATCCGGCACCCGCTTTGATCCTGAACGGGCCGGGATCAGGGCAATCACACTGGGCTGCATTACAGAATCGTCTTCATGCATGAATGTAGATATCCTTGATATTGGTATAGACGTCGATCGCCTCTAAGCCGGGCTCACGACTGCCGTTGCCGGACAGCTTGACGCCGCCGAAAGGCATGTGCGGCTCACTGCCGAAGGTTCCGCCGTTGACGATCGCCACGCCGCTCTCAATGTGGTTGGTGAAGTGCATGGCTCTCTTGAGGTCGCGGGTGTGGATGCAGGCGGTCAGGCCGTAGGGCGAGTTGTTGGCGAGCCGCATGGCGGATTCAAAATCATCAGCCCGGTAGAGGCAGACAATCGGCCCGAAGAGCTCGGTCATGGAGATCGCAGCATCCGGAGCGACATCTTCGATCAGGGTGGGGGCCATGTAGTAGCCGGCGGCGTGGCTCTGATCGTCGAGTCGATGTCCGCCGCAAAGGATGGTTGCACCGGATTCCCTGGCCGCCGCGACGGCGTCCAGCATGGCCTGGAGTTGGCGCTCGTTGATGACCGGGCCGTAGTCATCGTCACTGCCAGTACCGACCTTCAGCGCTGAGACTTTTTCAAGCAGCTGCTCTTTGAAGGCGTCATAGATTTCACTGAAGATGATCAGCCGGCTGCAGGCAGCGCAGCGCTGGCCGGCGTTGACGAATACCGAGCGGATTGTCCAGCTCACGGCCTCTTCAATGTCGGCATCGTCGCAGACGATCAGCGGGTTTTTGCCGCCCAGCTCCAGCGATACCCTTGCCAGCCGCTCACCGGCAACTTTTTGAATCTGGCGGCCGACGCTGGTCGATCCGGTAAAGCTGACTACCCCGACCTTGGGGTGGGCCGCTAGCGGGGCGCCGGCTTCCTGGCCGTAGCCCTGGATGATGTTAAGCACGCCGGCCGGAATGCCGGCCTCGTGCGCCAGTTTTCCAATCAGCCACGGGCTGGATGGCGCGTCCTCGGCGGCCTTCAGAACGACCGTGTTGCCGCAGGCCAGGGCCGGGAATATTTTCCAGGCTACGTTGGCGATGGGCATGTTGGCGGCCACGATCAGGCCGGCAATGCCGACGGGCTGGCGGATGGTCATGGCGCTGCGGCCGCTGACGGCGCTGGTGGTGGTGCGGCCGAAGAGGCGCTGGGTCTCGCTGGCGAAGAACAGCCCCAGCTGGATGGCGGCATTGGCTTCGCCCAAGCTGTCGTTAATTGACCGCCCGGCCTCAAGTGCGCTGCAGCTGGCCAGTTCTTCAATGTTGTCCTGCATAAGTCGCACCAGCTGGTGCAGGAGCATGCCGCGCTGGACTGCCGGCAGATTGCCCCAGCTCTCCTGGGCCCTCTGGGCGGCCTGCACGGCCTGTTCGATGTCGGCCGCACTGGAGCGGGCCGCCTCAAAGATCACTTGGCCATTATGCGGATTCCTCTTCTCAAACCACTGTCCGCTGATTGCGGCGACCTCTTGGCCGTCAATCCAGTTTGGAATCTGTCTGCTGTTTTCTACCATGCGGTGAAGCCTCCATCTATTATCATGTTGGATCCGGTCATGTATGAAGAGGCCTGTGAGGCCAGGAAGATGACCGCTCCGTTATATTCGTCTTCCTTAGCCATGCGGCCCAGGGGGATTTTCTGGCTGTAGTTCTCCAGGAAGCGCTCGTCCTGGTTGTTGAATACGCCGGCAAAGGTCAGGCTGTTGACCCTGACCCCTTTGGGGGCCCAGTAGGTGGCCAGATAGCGCGTCAGGTTCAGCACGCCGGCCTTCGAGACCGAGTAGGCGACCGGTTTGAAAAATGGTTCGCCTGTTTGCTGGCGGTACTCATAGATGCGTTGGTCCGGCGAGACCATGCCGTAAATTGAGGAGATATTGATGATGGATCCCCTGCCGGCCTCGGCCATGGCTCCGCCGAAGACCTGGCAACACAGGAACATGCCCTTGAGGTTGACATCCATGACCTCTTCCCAAGACGTCTGCGGGTAGGTCTCAAACGGACCGGTCTCCTGAGGCGGCGCGCTGGGCGGCGAGTCGAGGGCGGCGTTGTTGATCAGGACGCTCGGCACGCCGAAGCTCTCCCTGATGGAATCAAGGGCCAGCTGGAGGTCACCCCGCTTGGTTATGTCGGCCGCCAGAAACAGCATGCGGCTGTCGCGTTTGCCAAAGCGGGCCGCGATAAGCTCGTCATCGTTGCGGGTGTCGATCACCGCCACCCTGGCGCCCAGCTCGGCCAGGCTGAGGGCGAACTGCCGCCCGAGCTGGCCGAGTCCGCCGGTGACAACTGCGACTTCGTTTGAGATATCGAAAAGATCTTTCATTGCCGATCCTGGTATTTGACGATCAGGTCGCAGATTTCGCGTACCGCACCATGGCCGCCGGGAGCAATGGTGCGGTAGAGGGCGTGCTCGATAACGTCACCATGGGCATCGGCAACCACCATCGGCAGGCCGACGGCGTCCAGACACTCCAGATCGTTGATGTCGTTACCCACGAAGGCTGTCTCAGCGGCGCTGCAGCCATTTGTTTGCATGGCATCCTGCAGGGCGCTGAGCTTGTCATCGACACCCTGAATGCATGCGATATTCAGTTTACTGGCCCGAGCGCTGACGACTGGGTTCTGCTCGGTTGATATGATGATGATTTTAACGCCGGCATCCTTTAGTCTGGCCAGGCCCAGGCCGTCACTGCGCCAGCAGCAGATGCTCTCGCTCCCGTCCTGTTGCGTGTAGACCTTGTTGTTGGTGAAGACGCCGTCAAAGTCAAAGGCGATCAGCTTGATCCGGCTGATCAGTTGGGCAAGCTGGTTCATGCGAGGTCCTCGAACATGATATTTTCGTCGGTGTCGAGTGCACGCAGCAGGCTTCTGCCGATCAGCTTGTCAAACTCATATGGTGCCAGGCCGTCACCCGGCGATTTGATGGCAATATCAGCTGGCTCAAGTGTTTGACCTTTGGTCAGTGGCTTGGCGGCCACGAGCTTCTTGCCCATCTTGTCTAGGGCACTCATTTCGCAGTCCAGGACGGCTTTGACGCCGCTGCCCATGGCGATGTTGGCTCGGTGCAGGTCCCGGATCATCTTCTGCAGGCCGATCGGTTCCAGTGAAAGGGCGTGGTCGGTGCCTTTCCAGGTGTGGTTGAGGGTGAAGTGTTTTTCAATGATGCGTGCGCCCAGCATATAGGCCGCCATGGACATGGCGATGCCGTTGTAGTGATCCGAAAGTCCGATGACCAGCTCGGGATAATTATCCCTGAGAGTCTTGATGACGTTTAGATTTATCTCCTCGGGCGGGGTAGGGTAGCTTGCCGTGCACTGCAGGAATGAGAGCTGGCTGTTGTAGGGCATAATGGCATCGTAGGCCCGGCGAATGTCCTCGGCTGATCCACCGCCGGTGCTGAGAATCATCGGCTTGCCGATTTGGGCCACATGTTTCAGTAGGGGTGTATTTTTGAGGTCCCCGGATGCAATCTTGTAGGCCGGCATGTCAAGTGCGGCCAGAAAGTCGGCGCTGCTGTGATCAAAGGCGGTAGCAAAGAAGGTTATATCAAGCTCGTTGGCCAGCTGTTTGAGTTCAGCGTATTCTGCCTGGCCGAACTCAAGAAATTCGCGGTGTTCACCATAGGTTTTGCCGAAACTGTTCTCATGATCATAGGGTTTATTGTAAAGGCTGGTGGTGAACAGCGCTTTGTTATCGCGCTTCTGGAGTTTGACGGCGTTGGCGCCGCACTCCTTGGCCACGCGAAACATCTCCTTGGCCTTGTTGAGATCGCCCTGGTGATTGTGTCCAATCTCAGCAATTATGTAACAGTCAGCCTCGTCATTAATTAGTGTGCCATCTATTGTCAGTGATCTCATAACGCCTCCTTTGGTTTAAGGGATGTTTTACCTTGGGTTGGTGATGCTGCGGGCATTTGGTCAGGCTCCGCCCGTTCAGGGTGAAAACCTGCTGGGTAATGCTTTAATTTTATTGCTGGACAATGCTGCATCCTCAAAAAATGTTAAGCAATATATATGCCTATCTGAAATATAAGCTCTGATGCTGGGAATGCCACTCTGCTGCTGGATATGAAAGGTTAGAAAGTGTCGCCCCGAACAGATGCGGAGGCATTATTTTGACGGCGCCGTTGGCGGTTTGTATAAAAAAGTTGGCATTTGCAGAAAAAAAGATTAAAGTCCCATTGTCCTTCGCCGATAAAGAGTCGTAGAAACGAAATCAGCGAAAGGAGGTTTTTACAACTAGAAGGTCTGATCGGAACCCGAAATCTGGTCACAAAATGCAAACAAAGACCAAGGATGGTCAAAAAACAAAAGCATAAATCAAGGAGGATTTATCATGGCATTAAGAGTAAACACAAACGTAGCAGCATTAAACGCCCACCGTCAGCTTACCAACACAGACATGCGTATGAGCAAGAGCATGGAGCGCCTGTCAAGTGGTTACCGTATCAACAAAGCTTCTGATGACGCAGCCGGTCTGTCAATTGCCAACAGATTGCGTACCAATGTACGTTCTCTGACAGTTGCATCCCGTAACGTTACCGAAGCCAAGTCGATGATCACCACCGCTGAAGGTGCTGCCAACCAGGTTGAAGGCATTCTCGAGCGTATGAAAGAGCTGGCCACCCAGTCCGCTTCTGACAACGCCGCCACTGACCGCTCCAAGATTCAGTCCGAATTCACGGCGCTTCTTTCCGAAGTTGATCGTATTGTTAACGACACCGAGTATCAGGGGACCGCTCTGATTAAGGGTACCTTTGGTAATGAGATTTCTTCTGCCAGTGGCGCAAACTTTACGGCTGCTAATGGCGCAACTCAATCCGACATCAATGCTGGTGGAGCTCAGGCGGGTACTTATACCGTTACCAGTACAGTGGCCGGTGAACTCGATCTAACGCTTACAGATGCAGGCGGTGACACCGTATCGTCTCAGAGTGTTAAGCTTACTGCGGTAGGCGGAGCATTTACCGACCAGACTGTAAACTTTGACAAACTTGGTATTTCCATCAATCTGGGTTCAGATTATGCTGAAGATGATCTCAATGGTGGAACCATCACCGTGGCCGAAGGCGCCTGTGGCGGTGTTTTCCAGGTTGGTTCATCCAACAGCCAGGCGGCGGACTCTATCGGCGTCAACCTTGGTGATATGCAGTCTACCACTCTGGGCATTAATGGTATTGACCTGACCACCCGTAGTGGTGCATCAGCTGCTCTCGCGACGATTGATTCAGCTATCAATACAGTTAATGACCGTTTGGGTGACATGGGTGCTGCCATCAACCGTATGGACTACACCTTCTCCAACCTTCAGGTGTCGATCGAGAACTTCTCGGCTTCCGAGTCAGTCATTCGTGACGTCGACATGGCTGCTGAGATGGTCAACTTCACCAAGAACCAGATCCTGTCTCAGGCTGGTACTGCAATGCTGGCCCAGGCCAATATGTCCTCTCAGGGCGTACTTAGCCTGATTGGTTAAAATGGAATCCTAATGTTTGGGCGGAGCTTCGGCTCCGCCTAACAAGGGTAGGTGTGCTATGAAGATACTAGATATAACCAGCTCAGTTCCCGTCAGGGATTTGGCGCGTGAGAAAATCAACTCTCCGCCGGCTCAGAGCAGACAGCCTGACAAAACTTCGGATCTCGCACCCGCTGAAGAAAGTTTTAATAGATATATTGAAGATGAAAAAGCTGTTTCAACTGTCCAGCAGGATATTGCAAAGCTGAACAATGAGATGCAGAATATGAACAAGTCACTCCGCTTTGAGATTGACGATACAACCGATGAAGTGATTGTTACTGTAGTAGATAAAGAGAGTGATGAAGTTATCCGCGAGATCCCACCTGAAGAGGTTCGCCGCATGCGTGAGCGTTTAGATGAAATGGCAGGTTTATTGCTAGAAGAAACCGTATAGCATTTCGGTTAATCTAAACAGGTAGGGAGAAGAAAGATGGCTGTTTATACTCCAGGATTGGCATCAGGTTTTGATTGGACCTCAATGCTGCAAACTTTGGTTGAGGTCGAGCGTAGACCGATCACGCTGATGGAGCGCGATAAGGACTCCATTGCTACTCGGCAGACCGCCTGGAGCGATGTCAACACTAAGTTGTTAGCTTTGAAGTCCTCTGCTTCAAGTCTCTCCGAGGTGGAGGACTTTGATCTATTTTCCTCCAGTACCAGTATTACCGGAACAGATAAATCAGTTGGTGACCTGGTAAAATTTGCCGTGGGATCGAACGCTTCTGCCGGTTCCTATAGTATCGAGGTTAAGAATCTGGCCCAGGCCCAAAAGTTGGGCTCGCGCAGTTTCTCATCCACCAGCGACGCCCTGAATCTTTCCGGCGATATTCTGATTAATGGGCGAGCTGTTAATATTGAAGCCAGTGATAATCTTAGCGATCTGCAGTCCAAGATCAATGCTCTTAATTCCGGTGCAAATGCTACTGGTGTTACCGCATCAATCTTCACTGTGGCTGACGGTGAGTATCGTCTTACTTTGACTTCGCAGAATACCGGCGCCGAAGGTATCGACATTGCCAATGCGTCGAATGCGGATATACTTGGTGAGCTTGGTATTGCTGACAGTGTTGCGTCTGTTGCTAATCCTATAGCTGGTGGTGCCCGTTCGTCTGGCTTTAGTAGTTCAACTGAAGCTGTTGGTTCTATGCTTGGTCTTAGTTCTGCGGCCAGTGGTACGGTTAAAATTGCCGGCGTAGATGTTGTCATTGATTTGGCGACTGACACGCTAGAGGATATCAGGGCGGCTATAGACGCCGTTGCCGGGGTCAGTGCATCTATTGTTTCTGATACATCATCTGGTGAGGCTGTCTATACACTGCAGATCGATGGCACTCAGGATATTGATGATAACGGTACGAATGTTATGCAGGCCTTAGGTGTTATGAGGCAGGGGCATGATGATGTAACCGGTGTGACTGGTAATATTAATGCTACTACCAATGGCGCGGCAATCAGCGGTAGTACTTTGCTTGTTGATATTGATGGTTATGGGCAATGGACAAGTGGCGATAAGATTACTATTGCCGGAAATGATCATGACGGTGCTGCCATAATACCTCGTGACTTCGTCTTTAGCCAGAGTGCAACTGTTGATGATTTGCTAGGTGAGATAAGAGCAGCTTATGGTGATAATGTTACGGCTTATGTAAATGCTGATGGTGCCATTGTGGTTGAAGATAATCAATCCGGGGCATCAAGTCTTTCCATGACGTTGACCTCGTCTCTCTCTAATGGATCGTTAGATTTTGGTACATTCGCATCGTCAACGGTCCGTCAGCGCGAAATCGTTGCCGGCGAAGATGCTCAGATTGTGCTGGACGGCGTCACCATCAACAAGTCATCTAACCAGATCTCCGATGTGATTGGTGGTGTAACCATCGATCTTAAGGGGGAAGAGGTTGGGGCCACTGTAAATCTGAATATTGAGCGCGATTTCACTGCTATTAAGGGTAATATTAATAACTTTGTAGATAGCTACAATGAAGTTATGAAATTTATCAATGCGCAGTTCGCAGCCACGGGCGAGGGCGAAGAGCTTGAAACGCCGCCGCTCTTTGCCGATGCCTCTCTGTTGAGTGTTAAGAGTGATATCCGCTCTCAGATTCTCAATGGTGTCGAGGGTGTTAATTCAAGCTTCAGTCATCTGAGTCTGGTGGGTGTCTCCATCGATGAAAAAGGTCTCTTGAGTGTCGATGACTCCAAATTGGACGGTTATCTGCGTAACAACTTTTCTGATATGGTCAATCTCTTTACGGCCCAGGGCAGCAGTACCAATAGTAACCTGACTTATGTCAGCTCTGACAAAGGTAGCCAGTCCGGTTCTTATGAGGTGCAGGTGACGCAGGCTGCTACTCAGTCCAACGCGACCGGCACTGTAGTTGTTGGTGCTCTAAGTGCTAATAGCTCATTGACCATAACCGATCATGCTGGAAATCAGGCAACCGTTAATCTGAATAGCAGCTGGAATATCACCTCAATTGTCAATGCCATCAATTCTGAGATGTCGCAGAGTTATAATCAGGTTCTGGTTGGGGCTAATAAACTTTATGCTGATGAGAATAATACGGCTGCAATAACAGCATCGACCACTTGGGACAGTGTTTATAGTGAGGGTGTCGCACCGGCTCCATCAGCTGGTATTGCTGATAATGATAAGATTTCATTCTCGGGTACCGATCGGAACGGTCGGGCAGTCTCGGGTGAGTATACGATATCATCTGCAGCCACAGATACAGTTGGTGGTCTGTTGGATGAAATTGAAAACACCTTTGGCTCAGGTTATAATGCATCTATTGATGGTGAGGGACGTATTGTTATTGAGGATACGACGGCCGGCAATTCGCAACTTTCCCTGATTGTCGGTAGTGTGAAAAATCTTGATTTTGGTGCGGTAGATAATGGCGATTCTTCGGATGGATCGCAAGTCGGTCGTTATTCTCTTGATATCACAGCTGTCAATGATGGCGGTAAACTTAAGATCTACAACAGTGACTATGGTGCCTACGGTCTGACTGTAGTTGATAACGGGGCCGACGAAATGGGTATCAATGGGACCGCTGTGCTTGGTGCCGACATCCAAGGTCAGATCCGCAAAGAGGGAACCTCCACCTGGATGACCATGACCGGCAAGGGGCAGACTCTGACCGGTGATGACGATCAGGACGTTGAGGATCTGGTAATTAAGTATACCGGCAGTGCCACAGGTACGTATGATTTTGACTTTACTGTAGGTGTCGGTGAAATGATGGATCGGTCCTTATTCTATATGACCGACTCCATTGATGGTTATGTGGCCGGCAAGCAGGAGAGTCTTGATTCGCAGATTCGGGATATTGATGACCGCATTGCGGCCGTTGAGCGCCGGGTGTCCGTGCGCGAGACCGCGCTCTTCAATCAGTTTGTCAATATGGAAAAGATGCTGGCCCAGCTGCAGGCTCAGCAGAGCTGGCTGAGCGGTATAATTAACAGCCTGGGCTAGTTATCGGATAGCGGATATTGCCGATGCGCAGATGGATGCCATCGGCATTCTCATCCATCATCAGGCCGAGTTGGTAGTAGGCTGGGCGGGTAAATCTAACCGGTATGCCATTCTCAAGGGTTGCATATATCTGATTGTCAGCTTCGATTCTGAGCGTTGCTGCATCTAGGTCGTGGGTTTCTCCGGAATTCAGAACGAGTATGAGGCCATTATTCTGATCACCTCTGAGGGTTGTCACTACAAAGGGGGTATCTTCTGCTTCAATGTAGCAGATTTCATCTTCCATGCGTACCAAGAATCGGCCGTTATGGGTCATCTCAAGTGCTTCATGAAATGAGTGTAGAATTTGATGATGAATAATTTGCTGGCCCCGGTAGAACCAGTTACCGTTTTTGTCAATTGTTATCTGGCAGTCGGCACTCACGTCTCTTGGCATTTGAACTCTCCATTGAATATTGATGTTATATGATATGCTTGTGCTTGATGTAAATGGGATCTTGTCCGTTAGGAGAGATTGCAGCCCAAACAGCTATAGCCATCATCTGCAAAAGATAGTAAACGTTTTAGCTGCACAGAATAAATTTGTTGGCCATGAATTGGGAAGGTAATGATAAAGAAGATAGCAGTAGCGTTAATGTTTTTAAGCAGTGCGGTTTATGCTCAGGAACACCGGGTTGAGCCGGGACAGAACCTGGGTGTAATTGCCGATAAGTATATCGAGAAAACAGCAGCTCTCTCCAGCGAGGAGTTGGTGCGTGATATTGAAGTAGTCAATGATGTGACGGCCGTCGGTATCCGTGCGGGCCAGGATTTGCAGATTCCAATAATCAAGCTGCCTCAAAAGGACAAAACTGCCGTATCGGCTGATATTGAAGCCAAGGGTGTCTATCTTAGTAAGTGGGCCGCCGGTTCGCGTAAGATATTTAGGGTTGCTGACCGTCTCGGTGTTTATGGTGGTAATACAGTTGTCTTTGATGTCAAGGATGTCAGTGGACAGCTTTCCTACAAGAGTGAGGTTCCCGTCAGGCATGGTACCCGCGGCAGTTACAGCTATGCCATTGATGATGTTGCTAAGCTGATCAGTTATCTTCATCAGATGGATGTCCATGTTGTTGCGCGAATGTGTGTTTTCAAGGATATAAACGTTGCCGCAGTCAAGCCGGAGTGGCGGTTCTCCAAAGATTGGTTGAATCCGTCCAATCCTGATGTCCAGGGATATCTGCTGGAGGTTGTGGCTGAGCTCGTAGAGCTTGGAGTGGATGAGATTCAGCTGGACTATGTACGCTATCCGGCTGACGGTTATCGCAATAGCGGTATAGATGGGTTGGCCCGCCCGGACGTGATTGCCGGTTTCTTGGAGAAAGTTTATGCGCTTACTAAGCCGGCCGGTGTTCTGTTGTCGCTGGATATGTTTGGTATCGTTATCTGGGAGTTTGAATCGGATGTGATGGTCGTCGGGCAGGATATCCGCAAGATCATGTCTCATGTCGACGTAATTTCGCCCATGATCTATCCTTCGCACTATAATGACGGCTTTGCCGGTATCTCCAGTCCGGCTAAGGAACCCTATCGGATTGTGGAGTTGAGTGTACGCAAGCTCAAGAAGATTGTCGGCGATGAAGTTGTTATTCGTCCCTGGCTGCAGGCCTTTCCGCTTAAAGCCGGCAAAGAATTCGGTCCTTCATATATCCGTGAGCAAATAGAGGCTGCCGAGAGTGCCGGTGCCAATGGTTGGTTGCTCTGGAGTCCCGGTAATTATTATCTTGATTCATATCGGGCCATGGATCAGCTTCTGGTTTCGACTGCAAAGAAAATTGTTGTTGATGAGACTCAACGTGGGGCTGAGGTTGTTCTGCGGAACGCAGTTATTGCTGTAGAAGAGTAGGTCTAGCTGGCGCCGTTCTGGCTTCATGCTTAACTCTTGTTTTTTTGCGGATTGCGCTCTCGTGTTGTTGTTCTATTATAGGTACTGTAGGAAAATGTTTTCTTATAATGCATGGCGGTTGGTCTGTGGGGATGTAGAAAAAAATATCCCGATATAGAATTTGATGTCCTAATTGGCAGATATTAAAGATGAAATAGTAGGCACGTTAGTTGCTTATGTCCAGTAGCTCCGGAAAGGGGAGGATATGGAGAAGATTTCATTTAGAATGCTGCTGATGTTATTTTTGAGCCTGATGCTTGTCGGGTGTTCTGCAGATGATTCCAGTACTGAAGATAGTCTTATTGCCGAAGGCAGCGGTCTTTATCTTGCTCCAGTCGGTGCTCTCTCCTTCGATGATTCATCAATGTTGACCCTTTATATTGATAAGGGCAATGGTCTTGAAAAGGTTAAGGACGGCCAGTATATCAAGCCGGGACGGTATGATTTCGCCGTCGGTGTCAGTGGGGGGGTCTTGCCGGCTTCCTCGGTTATTTTGAGTGATGGCGGCCTTATTCAAAAGAGTGGTGTATTTAAGGATGGTCTCTATCGTTTTAATTACAGGGTTTCCTCCGACACTCTTTCGGTTGCAATGCTTGTTCAGGCAATGCATGCCAATGGCCGTGCCAGTAAAGATAAGTTTATAATCCGAACTACCGCAACGCCGGCTGCTGATGAGCTTGTGCGGGATGGATTTACGGTATTGCTGAACGATGAGGTTCTGGGTGGTTTAACTCCCTCGATTGAAGATGCCATCAATAAGATGCTTTTTGGCTTGGAGTTCAGGCTTGCCAAGCTTAGGGCTGCGACTGATAAGCAGGGTCTGGTTCAAATTGATGGTGAGGATGTTCCTAAGGGTGTTATCGATGTTGATGTTGCCTGCGGCTTCACTGATGTTGACTTCTTGAATATCGAGCTCTTCAGGGGTGGTGCCATAATTGATGATGTCAGCCCAAATGGGGATCGCGGTGCCTGTGTCAGCTTTGGTAGTGACACCCGACTCTTTGGTCTGCCTATGCCTTCGGAGTATGGTTCGATCCTGTCGGATTTGATGGAGAAGGAGCTCGATCCGCATAATCCTGAGCCCGGCAAGGGTCTGGATTTCTCGTTCATTGATAAATTTTATAAGTGGGTCAATGATCTGCTGGTTTTTGATTTTGGCGGCTTAGGCATAGATCCGGACATGCTTTTGGCGAGTACGGGTGTTGTCAAAGATCTTTCAGAGGAGAAGGACATGGTCAGTCTGATGCTGGCCCTGGTCGATGAAGATTTTAAGTTCAATAAGTATCTCTACTTCAATATTTTTGGCAAACCTGAAGTCCAGCATCGCGAGTTTTCCAATACTGACCAGAATTTTGCAGTCATTGGCGCCGGACTCTATCCGGCTGACAAGCGTTTTGCGGTTGGGCCGCGCAAGTTTCCTAAGGTCAACATTTTCCCGCAGGATGAGCTTGAACAGTGGCAGTATGAGAAGGTTGCCCCGCGTGATGATTATTCGGTGGGGGCTATTATCAATCAGGATGCCTTGAATCAGCTGCTGTCCTCGGTTGTCGGTGATCTGGTTCTGCGGGTGGATAAGGATTACCTGCGTGAGGAGATCGGTCTGTATGTGCCCAAGTCGAATGGTGATGAGGGCGGTCATCTGGCTGTGCGTATAAACCCTGCCGGCATCTCCATTGATGCGCGTGGTGCTGATATTCGTCTTAATATTAACGATCTGCGTGTAACCTATCTCAGCAACAATGAGGCTCTCTGGGAGATGTCCGCGGATGTGAACGGTATCTTGGATCTGCAGTTTACTCGCGATGATAGAGGCGATTATCATGTTGATATTGACCCTCTGATTACGCCGGAAAATTGCCATACCCACATATTGAAGGATCATAACAACAAGCTGGTAATGCTCGACAACTCAACCCTGGTTGCCAAGATTATCGAGGCCATTCCGTCGCTATTTGGGATGAATCCGGATGCGCCGCTGCTTTCGCTTAACATTTCCCAGATGCTGAGTGAATCATTTATCCTGAAAGATGATGTACATTATCCAGTGGAAGTTAGCAGTGGCGGTGGCAATATCTATCTTAATATGGCCATCAAATATATTGATCTGAGTGATGTCATTCAGGATATGACCGAATAGCTAGGGTGGCTCTGCCTTTTATTGCTTGACATCTGTCCGGCTCTGTTGCTTTCTCATGCATATGCAAAGGGTCGTAACCAGCCTCTTAATTTCTGTCTTCATTCATATCGTCATTTTTGCCATCCCCTGGCAGAATATGGCCGGCTCTGCCTGGGCTGATATGCAGTTCAGTATGCCTGAGCGGGAGGATACCTTGCCGGTCGCCCTGCGGGCCGTGGCGCCGCCGGTTGAAACGCCTGTGGAAGATGAGTTGCCTGAGGCCATCACCATTGATACTGAAGGTAAGCACATTAATGCCAGTTATGAGGAGCGCATGAAGATTAAAATCTTTAATGCTTGGGACTATCCGCTTGCTGCTCAGCGTGATGGCCGCAATGGCACGGTTAGGCTGCATTATGTGCTTGATAATCGCGGGCATGTCCTGGAACTTTCGGTACTCAGCTCTTCCGGTCACCGCGATCTGGATGTGGCGGCTATTGTGGGCATTGAAAAGGGTGCACCCTTTGGGCCATTTACTGAGGATATGCCCCATCGAACCCTGCCGGTAACCATTAATCTCAGATATGAAATTGATGGTTAACTGATGCGTGTCTTTGGACGATAGGTAAGTCATGGAACCGATTCAGGGAACAAATCTGGCAGCAGCAGTCCTGCAGATCGCTGCTCAGAAGATGCAGCTTGAAGATCAGGTCAACTTTGCCCGCGCCGACCTGGTGATGGAGAGTGTTGAGGATACCGGCGCCATGCTGGTGGATCTCCTGTCCAGTCTTGGTCAGAATATCGACGAATATATCTGAAGCCTTCCTGCTTGCATATGTGGGTGTCCGGCGTTAAAAGGACATCATGAATATTCTATTGACCAACGACGACGGTATTGACGCGCCCGGTCTTGCGGCCATTCATGCTCAGCTTGTCAAGCTTGGCGATGTGACGGTGGTGGCTCCTTTTTCTGAAATGTCTGCTGTTGGGCACGGTATCACTATCTCGGAGCCGCTCAAGGTTCATAATGTCATGCGTGACGGCAGCCTGTTCGGTTACGGCATTGGTGGTACGCCGGCAGACTGTGTCAAGCTGGCTATTCAGGCGATTATGGAGACGCCGCCTGATCTGGTTGTCTCCGGAATCAATCGTGGTGAAAATATCGGCTTGAATGCTCTCTACTCCGGGACCGTCTCGGCGGCCATGGAGGCCCTGATGCAGGGGTACAGTGCGATTGCGCTTTCTGTTAACAAGTATCTGGATCCGGACTATCGGGCCGCGGCTCGTTTCGGGGCGGCGTTGGCGCAGCGGGTCCTGGACAGCGGCGAGCATTTGGATTGTGTGTTGAATGTCAATTGTCCCTCGGTTCCGATTAATCAGATTTCCGGGGCCTGTTTTGCGCGGCAGGGGCGTTCGCGTATCGTTGATGATTTTGTGCGTAAGACGGATCCCCGCGGTAATGTCTACTACTGGCAAGGTGGCATGACTCAGAATCTTGACCATGAGCCCGATGTGGATGCCGTCTGTCTTGAGAATGGAATGATTGCCGTTACTCCGCTGCACTACTCGCGCGGCGTCGTCCTTGATGATGCCCGTCTGGCTGAGATAGATTTGAAAGGAATTTTTTGTGGATCTTGCGCTTCTTGAAACGTCACTGGGTTACTCATTTGAAGATAAACGCCTGCTTACAACCGCTTTGATGCATCGCACGTATGTCAATGAGCATCAGCAGGATGGACTTGAAGATAATCAGCGCCTGGAGTTCTTGGGTGATACTGTGGTGAATGGGGTTGTCAGTCTGCTGCTTTTTAGGCAGTTTCCGGCGGAACGCGAGGGTGTTCTGACAAAAATGCGGGCCGAGATCGTTAGTGAGCGCGGTCTGGCCAGGCTGGCCCGTCATTTGAATCTTGGCAGTTTTATCTTCCTGGGACGTGGTGAAGAGCAGGGTGGTGGCCGTCAAAAAGAGTCAATTCTTTCAGATGCATTTGAGTCTCTGTTTGGTGCCGTCATGCTGGACAGTTCGCATGCGCGGGCAGAAGAGGTGCTTCTCAGTCTGATCGAGGTTGTTCTCGGCGAACTGGAAGATGTTGCCATCAGTGACTATAAGTCGGCTCTGATCGAGTACTGTCAGGGGGCCTATGGTGCCCAGCCCTCGATTGAGATTATCAGCGAGGACGGCCCCGAGCACGACAAGGTTTTTGTGGCTCAGGTTGTGATCAATGACCGCATCTTGGGGCAGGGGGCCGGCCGCAACAAGAAGCAGGCTGCCCAGATGGCCTGTCGGGAGGCGTTGCAATCGCTGGGCCGCTAGTCATTCCGATCTTTGTGCCCAATCTGGGTTGCCCGCAGCGCTGCGTCTTCTGTGACCAGTCGCAGCTGGCGGATTTCATAAAGCCCGCTCAAGTTGAGTCGGCTGTTATTGCCTTTCTGGCAGGCTGTCGTGATCCGTTCCGGCGGCAGCGTATTCTGGCCTTCTATGGTGGATCATTTACCGGCATTGATGCCGATCTTCTGGATGCCTATCTGGATGTGGCGCAAGATCTGGTCGCGCGCGGCATCGTCCATGGTGTTAAAGCGTCAACCCGTCCTGATATGCTGGATGAAGGCCTTGTTGCGCGGCTGATGGCGGCGGGGTTTATTGAGCTCGAGCTTGGGGCCCAGTCAATGGATGATCAGGTTTTGCGGCGCGCCGGGCGGGGGCATTTATTGGCGGACATTGAGCATGGGGCGGCAATTGTGCGCTCGGCAGGGCTTGGTCTCGGTCTGCAGATTATGCCGGGGCTGCCCGGTGAAGATGAAGCCAGTTTTGGGTTTACGCTCGGGCGCTTGCTGCAGTTTAGGCCCGATACAACCCGCCTCTATCCGACGGTGGTGCTGGCTGGCACTGAACTTGAACGCATGTATCTGGCCGGCGCCTATCGGCCGCTCGCTCTTGATGAGGCGCTTGATCGCTGCCTGCTGGCCTATGTTTCCTCCCGGGCGGCTGGCATAGATGTGCTGCGCATGGGCCTGCCGCAGAGTGCGGATCTGAAAGTTGTTGCCGGTCCCTATCATGAGGCCTTCGGTTTCATGGTGCGTGCCCGGGGTTACGGGCGTTTGCTGCAGCTGGCCGGCGAGGTTGAGGGGAGAGATATCTTTGTCAACCCGCGGGATCTGCCGGAGTTGATTGGTTACAAACGCAGAAATATTGAACAATATAAGTTTGTTTGTAAACCCGATAAGCAGGTCTCCCGCGGCAGTTTGCGCATCGAGGGGGGCGGAGAAAATACTTGTCTATATTTTCGGGATATTATAGACTGTGACACATGAAATCTAACTTGAACAGCGTCGAATCTCTTCCTGTTCTTCCCGAGCTTGCATACCATATTCTGGAGATGGCTCTGGGGGATGATGTATCTATTGCCAAACTTTCCGGTTACATCGAGAAAGATCAGTCGCTGACGGCCCGCATTCTCTCGCTGGCGAACTCAAGCTACTACCGACGTGCACGCACCATCTACACTGTGCATGATGCGGTCGTGACCCTCGGCCTCGATACCGTTAAAACTTTTTCACTGGGGCTCAGCGTGGTTGACATGTTCCCCGAGAAGAAGGGGTCCAAGCTTGACTATCGCGCCTTCTGGCGCCACACCATGGCTTCTGCCATCTATGCCCGCGCCATGATGAAGATCGTGGATGAAGCGCTGGCCGGCAAGGCCTTCGGCGCTGCAATGCTGCATGGTATTGGCAAGGTTGTTTTGGATCATCAGCAGGCTGAGAAGTACGCCAAGGTGCTGACCGAGGCGGCTTCAGGCATGCAGCCGCTGATTGAGGTGGAGCAAAAGATGCTGGGCACAACTCATGCCGAGGTGGGCCGCAATATGCTGATCCACTGGGGGGTTCCCAAACTCTACGCCGAAGTGATCTGGTGCTATCATGCGCCGGTCAAGATTATCGATGATAATCAATATCTTATCAGCGGCATTGTGCATATGGCCAGTACCCTGGCCGATATGACCTATACCGGGGCAGCCGGCAACTACTATCCGCAGCGTATCAGCGCCGCCCAGTTGAAACAGTTCGGGCTCAGCTCGGAGAGTCTGGATGAGATTCTGCAGCAGGTGCCTGAGGAGGTCGGTGAGATCTGTGAAAAGATCGGCATCGGTCGCTCAACCGAGGGGCTCTTCCAGTTGATCAACCGCGCTACCGTGCGCCTGAGTGAAGTTTCCGGCCAGCTGCGGCAGCGCAGTGCTGAAGCTGATGCTTCCGCCAGGCGGGCTGAGGTGATGACCGCTTTGTTGCGTGAGCTCAATCGGGCCGTTAAGGTTTCGGAACTTTTTGAGCAGGCCGCCGGTGTTTTGCAGCGCCATAGGGTTATTGATGCCTTCCTGGGCGGCATCAAGAAGGGTGCCTGTAATCTGGTCTATGAAGCCGGTGAGGCAAGGGATGCCCAGTTCAGTAAGGTCTCCGACGATGAGGTTCGTAAACTGATTCTGAACGGCAACTATCCGGTCGGCACCAGCATGGCTTCGGGGATTGTGATCTATATGAGTGTCTGCGATGAAGAACTGGCTGCTGATCAGGCCTTCATTTCTGAAATTATTGACAGTATAGCTGAAGCGCTTAACCGTATCCAGGCCGATGAGGGCGATGATACCCTGTTGCGCAGAGCTTTGATCAACGCCTCTCATGAGAAGCAGCGTGCTGAAGAGATGCTGGGGCTCAGCCGTGAACTTATGGATGCCTCGCTGGTGGGACTCTGTCTGCTGGATGATAAGGGGCGCATAATGGTTGAGAACGATAAGTCCCGGGAGATCCGCTCTCTGCTCGGGCTGCCTGACGGTGACCTGGCTGCCGGCCTCGGTGATGATGCCAACTCCGTCAAACTGGCCCGCGCCATTGCCGGTCGTCAGGATCTGGATCTGACCTGGGAGGGGGAGAACACCTTCCGCGTGATCAGCAAACCCCTGACGGTTAACAGCTGGAGCCTGCTGACCATGTGGGATATGACCAGCGACCTTGAGAAGCAGCGCCGCATGTTCGCCTACGCCAAGATGAGTGCCGTGGGCAACCTGGCCGCCTCCATGGCCCATAACATGAAGAGTCCGCTGGGCGCCCTGCAGGGTTTTTCCAGCATCATCCGTGAAGATCTTGCTCAGGGTTCCATTCAGGTGTTCAGGGGCGACCAGGAGGATGTTGACTTCCACGACATGGTCCAGAATATGGTGGTGGCCTCGGAAAATGTTCTGGCTATCGTTAATCAGCTGCTGACTCTAAGCCGCAAGTGGGAGGCACCGGCCGACCAGACCGATATCGCGCCCTTTGTGGACGGGATCCTGAAGCTGGTCACGCCCCAGGCAACCGCCGCCGGCGTTAATCTCAAGAGTGAGATCGCTGTCGAGAGTGCCTATATCAGGGCCCAGGCCCTGGAACAGGTGCTGATAAATCTGCTGATGAATGCCATTGCCGCCTCAAGTGCCGGCAATGATGTTTGTGTCAAGGTGGAAAAGGTTGCTAATCATATCCAATTTATGGTTATTGATCATGGCATCGGTATCGACAGCACCAAGCTGGATAAGATCTTTGAACCTCTGTATACCGATTGGGCCTCCCGCACCGGCATGGGGCTGGGGCTTGCCCTTGTTAAGGACATCCTGGAGTCTATGGATGGTTCGATCAGGGTGGAATCCAAACCAGGAGATGGTTCAACCTTCAAAGTTGATCTAGTAGAAGAGCGATGAGCGCAGATAAAAATCGAATTCTGGTAGTTGAAGATGACTCCATCTTCCGCAACTACCTCTATCAGGTCCTCAAATATGAGTTTGAGGTGACCGCCGTGGAGGGGCCGCGCCAGGCCCTGGAGTCGTTTAACGGTCAGAGTTTTGATCTGATGATTTCCGACTTGCGCATGCCCGAGATGGACGGACGCGAGCTGGTGGAGAAGGTCCATCGTGAGATCGATCCCAATCTGATGGTTATTATCATCACCGCCTTTGAGGGTGACTGGCCCATCGATAACGCGCTGGCCTCGCACGTTTTCAGATACCTGCGCAAGGGCGCCTTTCTGCCCAGTGAATTGAAGCAGAATGTCACCAAGGCCATTGAGATGCGCGGTTCCATTGTGCGCCTTGAGGAGTACCGCGTCAAAGAGGACTCTCCCGACCAGATCTTCGTTGATATATTCAATAATTCGCCGGACGCTCTCTTTGTCAGTGATCTTAAGGGCAGGGTGGTTGCAGTAAACCGCGGCTTCGAGATTTTGACCGGTTATAGCCGGGCCGAACTGGAACAGCTGAATCTCTTTGAAGTTGTAACCGACGGCGGCGAAGCCTATCTCAAGAACGCCCTGAATGATCAGGCTCAGGTTCCGCTGCATCTCAACATTAAGACCCGTACCGGCGACCAGTGTCATGTTGAGCTCTGGGTCAGCGCCGTTGAGAATATTCGTGACCAGAAGGTTATTTTCGGTGCGGTCCGCACGCGTCAGCACTCCCTAGAGAAGGAGCGCTCTGACCGCGAATACATGGATTACCTTGAAGGACAGCTGAAGGCCAAGGATCGTGAGCTGGCCGAAGCAAGAGTGCGCTTCGACAAGATGGCATCCTACTCCCACGATATTGTGGTCTGGCTCAATGATGTCTGGAAGTGCGACTATATTTCGCCCGGTTTCAGCCGTGTTCTGGGTTATGCTGCCCAAGATGTGGTCGGCCGCCTGCTGCCCTGGAAACAGGCCCTGCATCCGGATGACCAGTACATGATGGATGAGCTCTACGATGCCGTGGCGCAGGGCCACGGCAGTTATTCAACGCCGCTGGTCAGGCTCTATGCCCAGGATCGCCGGCTGGTCTACTGTTCGGTTGAGGTGTTCATTCATTATGACCGTCAGAACTCCTTTGTCGGCCTTGAGGTGGTGGCTGAAGATATCACCCAGCGCAAGATAGCCGAACAGGAGCTGCGCAAGGCCAACCAGAAGCTGCAGGAGTTCAATGACCGGCTCTCGGATAACGTGGGCCGCAAGATCCGTGAGCTCAAGGAGTCTCAGGAGCGCTATCAGCATATCGTTGAGGATTCCAGCGATGTGATCATGTCGATCGACACCGATGGACGTGTGACCTACATGAACCGTCGCGGCCTGGAGGCTCTGGGCATCACCAATGAAGAGGTCTGTGGCCGCTCCTACCGGGAGTTCCTTTCCGACGAACAGTCCGATGAGAAGATTCGGGCCATCCGCAGCATGGTGCAGGAGAGTCAGACACCTGAAGTTGTCGATATCATGGTTGACACCTCGGGCGGCCAGCGCACCTGGCGCGTGACCCTGGAGACGCTCAATACCTCCACCAGCTCTGAAATAATCTGTGTTGCCCGTGATATCACGGGTGAGATCGCCAAGAGCAAGCGTTTGAAGCTGCTGGCCAATATTGAACACTACAACGTGGATGCCATCATCGGCCTGGACAATGAGCGCCGTGTGATCTCATGGAATGAGGGCGCGCGCATGATGTTCGGCTGGCAGGAGAATGAGATTATCGGCAAAACCGCCTTCCTGATCATTCCTGAGGATGAGCGTGAGACGGCCGACCGTCTGCTGGATCAGGTTAAGCGCAAGGGTTTTGTCAAGGATCTTGAAACCCGCCGCCAGACTAAGGATGGGCGCATTCTGAATGTTGCGATCACCATCACCAATCTGAAAGATTCCAAGGGCGAGAGCTTTGGATTCTCAACCATCATCAAGGATGTCACTGAGCAGAAGAAGATGGAAAAGGCTCTGATTCAGTCCGAGCGCCTGGCGGCCACCGGCAAGCTTTCGGCCAGCATTGCCCACGAGATCAACAATCCGCTCTACGGCATCAAGAGCTGCCTGCAGCATGTCGTTAACTCCGAGGGTAAAAATGTTGACCTGCAGTTTGCGCGGCTGGCGCTGAAGGAGACTGACCGTATTGCCGATCTGATCCGCAATATGAAGACCTTCTACATGCCAACCGAGGGCAATCTTGAGCATACCGATATCAATCAGCTGTTGCGCGATGTGCTGGTCTTCAACAAGAAGTATCTGGAAGAGAACCGCGTCCGCCTTGAGTTTGTCAAGGGTGCAACCCTCTATGCCGAGTGCGTGGCTGACCAGATTAAGCAGGTCTTCATCAACATGATTACCAATGCGGTTGAGGCCATGCCTGACGGCGGTCTGCTGACCGTTGCCACCCATGCCGGCGAGGATAAGAGCGTGGTGGTTGACTTTAAGGATGAAGGTGTGGGTATTGCCGACGAGGATGTTGCGCATATCTTCGATATGTTCTATACCAAGAAACCCAAAGTAAAGGGCGTTGGCCTGGGGCTGTCTGTCAGCTACGGCATAATCACCAGGCATGGTGGTTCCATCGACGTCAGAAGGCGCCCGAGCGGCGGAACCTGCTTTACCGTAACCCTGCCGGTCCATGCGTCGGCTGATAAAAAAGAGTTCAAACTGGATCTTGGATAGATGACAAAAAAATTTAAATCGGGCTTCGTGACCATCATCGGTCGGCCCAACGTTGGTAAATCAACCTTCATGAATTATGTGCTGGGGGATAAGATCTCCATCGCCACCAGCAAGCCTCAGACCACCCGTGACCGCATCCTGGGCGTTTATGATGACGATGAGAATCAGATCGTCTTTCTGGATACCCCAGGGGTGCATGAGTCGGAAAAGGAGCTCAATCGCTACATGCTGGATCAGGCCCTTTCATCGCTGGCAGATGCCGATCTGGTTATGCTCATGGTCGAGCCGCGTGACAGCCTGAAGAAGCTGGCCTTTATCGCTGAAAATGTTAAGAACTCGGGCAAGGAGACCATTCTGGTGCTCAACAAGCGCGATGAGCTCAGAGATGAAATGGTCGGCAAGCGCCTGATGGAGCTGGCTGAACTGGGCAGCTTCAGTGAGCATGTGGCCATCTCGGCCTCTAAGGGCACCGGCGTTGAGACATTGATGGAAATCATCAAGGCGCGTATGCCCGAGGGGCCGCGCTACTTTCCGCCCGATATGCTGACCGATCTCTCCATGCGCTTCCTGACCCAGGAGCTGATCCGCGAAAAGATCTTCACCCTGACCCATCAGGAGGTTCCCTATTCGGTGGCCGTACAGGTTGAGAAGTTCAAGGAGGGCAAGACCATCTCCATCAGCGCCACCATCCATGTCGAGAAACCGGCCCAGAAGGCCATCATCATCGGCAAGGGCGGTCAGAAGCTCAAGGAGATCGGTACCCGTGCCCGCAAGGATATCGAACGCATGACCGGCTCCAAGGTTTTTCTGGAGCTCTTTGTGCGGGTGACTAAAGACTGGACCAAGAATCCGCGCGTCATGCGCGACCTGGGATATAACTGATGGCTATTGTCGCTATTGTTGGCCGCCCCAATGTGGGCAAATCCACCCTTTTCAACTATCTGATCGGTGAGCGCCGGGCCATAGTCGGTCCTGAGCGCGGCATTACCCGCGACCGTCTTTACGGTAAGTGGCAGATCGATGAAGAAACCGTAGTTGATCTGGTCGATACCGGCGGCTTTGACACCATCCCCGGTGAAGAGCTGGATCAGGCCATGCGTAATCAGACCCTGGCCGCCATCGACGACGCCGATATCATTCTGTGCGTATTCGACGCCCTGGCCGGTATCACCCCCGATGATGAGGAGTTGGTCAAACTGCTGCGTCAGAGTTCGGCGGATCCGATCTTTGTGGCCAACAAGATGGACGATCCCAATGCCGCCATCGGTGTCAGCCAGCTCTATGAGCTGGGCCTGGACGGTTTTGTGGAGATCGCCGCCGCCAAGAAGAAGGGCCGCAGCCGCATCATCAATGCCGTTAAGAAGCATATCGACCGCCTGCCGCCGGAGGTGCCGGTGGACTACGAGGGTGCCATCCGCGTCAGTATTCTGGGACGGCCCAATGTGGGCAAGTCCATGCTGACCAACCGCCTGATCGGTGAGGAGCGCGCTATCGTCTCCTCGGTGGCCGGCACCACCCGTGACTATGTGGATATACCGCTTGAGCGTAACGGTCAGAAGTATGTCTTCGTGGATACCGCCGGCATCCGCCGTCGGGCCCGCATCGATGACAAGATTGAGAAATTTTCGGTCAGCCGCTCCATCCGCAACATCAACAATTCGCAGGTCTGCCTCTTTCTGATGGATCCGCAGGAGGGTATGACCGAGCAGGATCGCCGCCTCTGCGGTCTGATTATGGAAGAGGGCAAGGCCTTTGCCGTGGTGGTCAACAAGTCCGATCTGCTGACTCCGGATGAGCGGGCCCGCGTGGAGCATCAGCTCAAGTACAGCCTGCGCTTCATGCCTGATCTGCGGGTTATCTTCATCTCCGCGTTGCAGGGCAAGAATATCAAAAAGATCTATAAGGTGGTCGACGACCTCTACGAGAAGACGACCCGGGAGACTTCAACCGCCAACCTCAATAAGGTGCTGGCCCAGATGACCGAGGCCAAGGAGCCGCCCGTGGTCAAACGCCGTCGATTGAAGTTCTATTACATCAATCAGGTCGGCAGTGTGCCGCCGCGCTTCCGTATCGTGACCAGCAAGCCCAAAGAGGTGCCCGAGAACTATTCGCGTTATTTGATCAACGGTCTCAAGAAGCGCCTGGGGCTGGAAGGCATCTCGGTTAAGGTCACCTTCGCCGGACGCTAACTCTCTTTCAGTTCGCGCAAGTGTTTGAAGAGGGCCCGGGCTGATTTGGGCGGCTTGTTCTCCTTGGCTTCTTTCTGGGCGTTGCGCACCAGCTGGTTGATATGCTGGCGGTCGGCCGCGGGAAATTGATCGAAAATAGTTTCGAGGATTTCGCTGTTGCCGGCGATCAGCTCGTCGCGCCACTTCTCAAGCTCCTGGAAATGACGGGCCTCGGCTTTGCGGCCGTTGGCGATGTCGTCCAGCATCTGCTGGATCGGTTCGGGGTCGATTTCGCGCATCAAGGCGCCGATGCGCTGCATCTGGCGGCGTCTGGCTTCATGTTTTTTGGTTGTGCGTGCAAACTCGATGGCCTCAATCAGGCTTTCGGGCAGATCCAGCTTCTTGAGCTGCCCGCCAGGCAGACTGACAAGTTCCTCGCCCATCTTCTGCAGCTGTTTCATCTCATTCTTGAGCTGGGTGCGGCTCTTTTTTAAAGGCAGTTCTTGGTCTTCAAATTCATCGTACATTTTGAGATCCTCGGTCATGAGCGTTTATTAGTCAAGATATTCTTCTGTTTCTGTTTGGCCTGCATGTCGCGTTCAACAAAGAGTTTGCGGCCGCTGAAGGGGTCGATTCCGGTATGGAACATAATTGCCGACCAGGTGGATGGCAGCGGCGTGAAGATCTGAACCTGCTCGGGGTTGAGCTGCAGCTGGCTGCTGGCAAACTTCTTGAGATCCTGCATTTCATGCAGGCTGCAGCCGGGATGGGCGGCGATGAAGTAGTAGGTCAGGAACTGCTTCTTGCCGGCCTCACGGTTGAGACGCTCGAAGAGGGCCTTGAACTTGATCAGGTTGCCGCTGTCGGGTTTGCCCATCAGGGCCAGGACAGCCGGCGCAGTGTGTTCGGGGGCCACCTTGAGCTGGCCGGATGTGTGGTGGTTGACAATCTGGCGCAGGTAGCGCTCATCGTTGCGGCGGTAGTCCTTCAATAGCAGGTCGTAGCGGATGCCTGAGGCCACGAAAACCTTGCGCACGCCCGGCAGGCCTCGGAGTTTTTCCAGCAGTTCGATTTGCGGCCCGTGGTTGGGCCGCAGCTGGGTGCACTTGCCGGGATAGAGGCAGCGCTTGTTTTTGCAGGCGCCGCTCTGGGGTTTACGCACACAGTCAATCTTGTACATGTTGGCCGATGGCCCGCCCACATCACTGATGATGCCCTTGAAACGTCTGTGTGAGTTGAAGCTGGCGGCCTCGCGCAAGATCGAGGCCTCGCTGCGCGAGAGGATGCGCCGGCCCTGGTGCACGGCGATTGAGCAGAAGTTGCACTCGCCGTAGCAGCCGCGGTGGGTGGTGATGGCAAAGCGGATCGTGTCCAGGGCCCTGATCTTGCCCTGACTGGCGTAGTAGGGGTGGGCCTCGCGCTCATAGTCCAGCTCATAGATGCGGTCAAGTTCGGCCTCGCTCAGGGAGCGGGCCGGCGGGTTCTGGATCAGGTAGCGCTGATCGTGCAGCTGGGCCAGGCCGACGCTGCTGACGGGGTCGCTGTTCTGATAGAAGGTCTTGAACATCTTGATGAAACTCTGATTATCACTCTTGACCGCCTCAAAGGCCGGCAGTTCCTTGTGGCCATCCGGTATGTCACTGCCGATGTAGCAGATGCCGCGGGTGTCGCGCCAATCCGAGCCCTTGTCAAGTTTTGCGGCCAGCTCGAGAATGGCCACTTCGCCCATGCCGTAGATCAGGATGTCGGCTTTCGAGTCCAGCAGGATCGAGCGTCTGACTGAATTTGACCAGTAGTCGTAGTGGGCCACCCGCCGCAGGCTGGCCTCCAGGCCGCCGATCATGATCGGCACGGTACCCTTGAAGTGGCGCCTGATCAGATTGGTATATACAAGCACCGCCCGGTCGGGCCGGCGGTTGTTCTCGCCGCCGGGGGTGAAGTCGTCTGAGTTGCGGCGCTTCTTGAGCGCCGTGTAGTTGGCCACCATGGAGTCCACGCAGCCCGAGTTGACGGCCCAGGCCAGGCGCGGCTCGCCCAGGCGGGTGATGTCGTCTGGACTCTCAATGTCGGGCTGGGCGATCACGGCCACCGTGTAGCCCGCGTCCATCAATACATGGCCGATGACGGCGGTGCCGGCAAAGGGGCTGTCGATGTAGGTGTCGCCCGAGACGATGATGAAGTCGGGCTGCTGCCAGCCCAGCTCATCCAGTTCCTGTTTAGTCGTTGGTAGAAACATTAGCTTTCAGCGGCTTGAAGAGATACTCCAGCCCGTTGACCTTGATCTCATAGATAGTGCCCAGCATGTAGCCCAGCTCGCCATCCGGGAACCCCTGGTTGCGCAGCCAGAGTACGTAAGTTTCGGGCAGGTCCACCAGGTACATGCCGGCATGCTTGCCGAAGGGCATCTTGGTGCGCGCAATTTTCATGAGGTATTCGCGGTTGGCGTTTCTGTCCATGCTCAGCCTTCGATTTTTACGCTCTGGCCTTCAAACTCAACCACGCTGCCGGGGTAGAGCTTGCGGCGCAGTCTGGTCTCAACTTCGCCGTCAACCTTGACCAGGCCTTCGCTGACCACCAGTTTGGCCACGCCGCCGCTCTCGACCAGACTGGCGGCCTTGAGCAGTTTGATCAGCTCGATATATTCGCCCTTGATCCTGAAGCTTTCCATCTAATCCTCGTAACCCTTGGGGTTCTGGGACTGCCAGCGCCAGGAGTCGGTGCACATCTCATCGATGCCGCGCTCAGCCTGCCAGTTGAGCTCGGCGGCTGCCAGGGCCGGGTCGGCATAGCACGCGGCAATGTCGCCGGCGCGTCTCGGCGCAATCTGGTAGGGGATCTCCTTGCCCGAGGCCTTCTCGAAGGCCTTGACCACGTCGAGTACGCTGTAGCCCTGGCCGGTGCCCAGGTTGTAGGTCACCACGCCGGGGTTCTGCATCAGGCGTTCGATGGCGCGCAGGTGGCCGATCGAGAGGTCCACCACGTGGATGTAGTCGCGCACGCCGGTGCCGTCATGGGTGTCATAGTCGTCACCGAAGACGGCAAGTTGTTCGCGCTTGCCGATGGCCACCTGGGTGATGAAGGGCATCAGGTTGTTGGGGATGCCGTTGGGATCTTCGCCGATCCGGCCGCTCTTGTGCGCGCCGACCGGGTTGAAGTAGCGCAGCAGGGCGATGTTCCACTCACTGTCGGAGACGTAGAGGTCGCGCATGATCTCTTCAATCATCAATTTGCTGCGGCCGTAGGGGTTGGTGGCACCCAGCGGAAAGTCCTCCTTGATCGGCACGCTGTGCGGATCTCCGTAGACTGTGGCCGAGGAGCTGAAGACGATATTCTTGACGCCGTGCGCCTTCATGGATTCGCAGAGCATCAGGGTGCCGGTGATGTTGTTGTGGTAGTAGCTCAGCGGAATTGCAACCGATTCGCCCACGGCCTTGAGGCCGGCAAAGTGCACCACTGCGTCATACTGCTGGCTGGCAAAGATGGCGTCCAGCTTCTCCTTCTCGAGCAGGTCGACCTTGTGGAAGGTGGTCTTGCGGCCGGTGATGGCCTCAATGCGGCGGATTGACTCCTGCTTGCTGTTGGCCAGGTTGTCGACGATGGTGACATCATGGCCGGCATTCAGCAGTTCGACGCAGGTGTGGGATCCGATATAGCCGGCGCCGCCGGTGACAAGTATATTCATGAGTGACTCCTGAATTTTTCTGATGTCTATAGCACAGGTCAACTTGAAATGTAGAGTTGAAACTGTTATCAATGGCTCGTCTTATTAATGAAGGGAGATCCTTATGAAAGGTATTATACTTGCCGGAGGTTCCGGAACCCGTCTTCATCCGTTGACCAGAGTGGTAAGCAAGCAGCTGCTGCCGGTCTATGACAAACCCATGATCTACTACCCGCTCTCAATTCTGATGCTGAGCGGTATTACCGAGATTCTGATCATTTCCACACCCCAGGACCTGCCCCAGTATGAGAATCTGCTGGGTGACGGCTCCCAGGTGGGACTCAAGTTTGAATACGCCGAGCAGCCCAGCCCGGACGGCCTGGCTCAGGCCTTCATCATCGGCCGCGATTTTGTGGGTGATGACTCGGTCTGCCTGGTGCTGGGCGACAACATGTTCTACGGCCACGGCCTGGTGGAGCAGCTGCAGCGCGCCGCCAACCAGGATTCCGGGGCTACGGTCTTCGGTTACTGGGTCAAGGATCCCGAGCGCTACGGCGTGGTCAGCTTTGATGCGGACGGCAATGCCGAAGATATTGAAGAGAAGCCGCTCAAGCCCAAGTCCAACTATGCGGTCACCGGCCTCTATTACTATGACAACAGCGTGCTCGATATCGCCGCCAACATCAAGCCCTCACCGCGCGGCGAGCTGGAGATCACTGATGTCAATAAGGTCTACCTGCAGCGCGGTCAGCTCAAGGTGGAGCAGATGGGGCGCGGCTTCGCCTGGCTTGACACCGGCACTCACCAGTCCCTGCATGAGGCGTCCAACTTCATCGAGGCCATTGAGAACCGTCAGGGCCTCAAGATTGCCTGCATCGAAGAGATTGCCTACCGCATGGGCTACATTGATGAGAGCCGCCTCAGGGAGCTGGCCGAGCCGCTGCTGAAGAACAGCTACGGTCAGTATCTGATGAGTATGCTGGAACAGGAATGCGGCGCTTAGGCTTAATTCTTTTTATTCTACTGCTTGGGCGGCCTCTGGCTGCCCAGGATTTTCCGGCGGATATTCTGATCGGGCAAGTACCATCCTACATCTCTGATGAGGTATATACCGGGCCCCGTCAGTTGGATCGGGGTTCTGAAGATGCTCCTGTCTGGATCGTTATGACAGAACCGGAGAATGTCATTGTTAAACTTAAAGATCCTGTTGCCATCTCGTTGGAGTTTAATATGGTAGCCGGCTTCAGTCCGCAGCTCTATCTGATAGGTGATGAAGAGCCTGTCGGCGGGGCGTGGGGAACTGAACCTGACGGGGATCTTGTCCGTTATTCATTTGAGGGTAAGATAGACTCCCTCGGCAGCTATGTTGTTCTGACCTGCGCCTATCTTGATCCGGGCGGTCTGATTGATGATGAGGGAACAGTTGCGGCAGAGGATTTCGTGGCGCTCTCTCTCATGTCGGATGACGATTCCGACTGCTTCATCTCTTCAATCCGCTAAATAGAAAGGCTGACCAAGCGGTCAGCCTTTTCTGTTATCTGCTCATGTCATCCGTGCTCATCTGGTCATAGAACTTGGCGTAGTTATATTTGTCCGGATCATCTTCGGGCTTGTTCATGAACTTCATGGCCTCCTGCGGATGAATATCCAGAATGCCGGCCACCATGTAGGGGATGTGGTAGCCCCAGTCGATCTCCTTGGTCAGCGGCATGATCTCGGAGCCGATCACGTCCAGCAGCGGCCGGATGTTGAACTTGGGGTTCTTGAGGAAGCCCAGCAGCAGCTCCAGCGGGCAGTTGCCGGCGGCGCGGCCGATGCCCAGCAGGGTGCCGTCCAGGTAGTTGACGCCCTTGATGATGCCCTCGATGGTGTTGGCGAAGGCCAGCTGCTGATTGTTGTGGCAGTGGATGCCGACCTCCTTGCCGTTGAGGTACTTCTGGAACTTGTGCACCATGTAGTGGACCTCTTCGGAGTAGAGGGCGCCGAAGCTGTCAACCAGGTAGACGGCCTTAACCTTGGTCTCCTCGTCGATCTGGTGCAGGGCCTCGTCGAGCTCGCGGTCATTGCAGTGGGAGATGGCCATGATGTTGATGCCGGCGTCATAGCCCTTCTCAGTTGCGTTGTTGGCCAGATGGATGGCCTTGTCGACATCCTTGACGTAGGTGGCAACCCGGATCATGTCGATGACGCTTTCGCTCTTGGGGGCCACGTCATCGGCTGAAGCCTTGTGGGCATCCTGCATGACGGCAATTTTGCACTTGATGTCTATGTTGTCGGTGACACGTTTGAGGTCCTCTTCGTCGCAGAAGCGCCAAGGGCCGTAGTCATCGGTTGAGAAATGTTCCTTGGAGTTCTTGTAGCCCAGCTCCACAATGTCGACGCCCGAAGCGTTGACGGCCTGGAAAACCTTGCGGACCATCTCATTTGAAAAGTAAGAGTTGTTCATCAGTCCGCCGTCGCGGATCGAACAGTCGACTACCGTAATTTCAGGTCTGTACATTATCTTTACCTCATTGAAGTTAATTGCGTTACTGTTGATAGCATCAGACTTTTTGCCCAGAATGGCAAAAATGTCAAGCTGTATCAATAATGATGCTTCATTCAGTCAGGGGGCCGGGCTGTTATTCGACTCTGCTGGCGCTGGCAAGAAAGTCGAGGATGTCGCAGATTTTAATGCCCAGCAGCTGGATGCTCGACTCAAATGCTGACGGATCGATCTGTTCAAGTTCATAGCCGGCTACAAATTTGTGCATCAGGAGGTCGGCCAGATAGGTCATGTGGACCAGTTCCTGGTTTTGGGTGGCCTCATCGGGACGGTGATGAAACTTAATAACATCGTGATAGATGGAGGGCAGCTGCCAGCTGCAGCTGAGCAAATGGCCGGCATAGGTGTGGTCGGTGTCGAACATCTCATTTTCCACCGCCAGCGAATCGCGGTGGCCGTTCATCAGGTGGCGGTAGAAGTGCGGCTGCTCTTCGGCAATGTATTGGTCCAGCACAACCTTGCCGATGTCATGCAGCAGTCCGGCCGTATAGGCGACATCGGGTGCGATCCTGCCATGCATGGTGGCGATCATTTCGCAGAGGCGCGCGGTCCCGAGAGCGTGATAGTAGAGGCCTCCCTGGCACAGGGAGTAGCCCCTGCCGTAGGTGGTCAGCATCTGTTCGGCCTGGGCGGTCAGCGCGATTCTGAGCATGATCTTGTTGCCGAGGTAGATGATGGCCTGGTCGATTGACTTGATCTCCTGGGCCGGCCTGAAGTAGGACGAGTTGCACATCCTGAGGGCTTTGGCCGTCAGGACCTGCTCCTTTTTGATCTCATTGGCAACGGCATGGATGTCATAGTCCTCCTCTGAGATCATGCGCACGATCTTGAGGGTCAGCTGCGGCACTGGAATTATATTCTTAATTATTCTTTCAATATCATCGCGGTCAGGTTTGTTGCCTGCGGTCTGATTCTGGTTGTTGAGGTTCAGGATCGGCTGGACGGAGCACTCGCCGTTGCTGATGTCAAATATCAGCTGGGAGGGGGTAAAGCCGCTGGCTTCGAGCCGGTTGATCGGGATTCCCTCGGTTTTCATCGATTCAATCACGATATCCAGGGTGCGGCCGCCAATGTGCAGCGAGAAGTCGTTGACATCGGATGAGTCGGGCAGGGCGCCGCCTGCGAGAAATGCGAACATCGATTCCTTGCGGGCTCCCTGGCTGATCAGTTCGTTGAGCAGTGTCGGCACACCGGTACTGGCGTAGGAGGTGCGGTGAGAGTCGGGGATGGAGCAGACGGGTTCGGGCAGCAGAATATGGATCAGGCCGCCCAGGCCGCTATGGGGGTCGTAGATGGCCAGGCCGACGCAGGAGCCCAGGTATGCCTTAAGTACCCCGTTATGTGAAATTTTCATTGAGCCCGATGGTACTATGTGCGCTTGTATATCTGTCTGTTCCATTGGATATCCTATTGATTGCTGCCGGGATGAGCTGGTTGTCTGTTGGCTGTTTTGATAATCAACTCGGCGCAATAACCATTTAACATGCCTGTGATTATTGAGACAAGCAAAAATAGTGGCAGGATTTTTGTGATGGCCATCTGCTGGATGATGAAGCCGGCCATGATGATCTGGGTTGTCATGTGGGCCGTGGCGCCGGCAACGCTGACGCCGATGGGCGAAAATATGCGCTTGGGCATCAGCCACATGACAACGGCTGCGGCCAGACCGCCGGCAAGGGAGAAGTAGAATGTCGGTGTGAAGATGCTGCCGGCCAGCAGCGAGCCGATGATTACCCGGCTGATCAGCACCAGCAGAGCGGCCAGGCCGCCAAACAGATAGAGGGCGCTCAGGGTCAGGATGTTGGCGAAGCCGAAGCGCAGGAAGGGCATGGGCCTGGGCAGAAAAGATTCCACCCAGTGCAGGGTGATGGCCATGGCGATCAGCATGGCCAGAAGTGTCAGTTTGCGGGTCCGCTCCATCAGGGCCAGGTGTAGAAGCTGCCCTCGGATTCGCCGCGGCGCCGGTAGCGCACAACGCTGAGGTCGTCGTTACCGATCATGCCGCTCAGCATTTTGAGCGCATCCTCGTAGTAGCCGACGGCATCGATCAGGTTGTGCTGCTTAGCCGCGCTGGGCGTCATGATGCGGCCGTCGCCGATGATTTGGAGGTCGGCCTCGGTCACGGGGCGGTTCTCTTTGACCATCTCGATGAACAGGCCGTACTCCTCCATGATGATGGCTTCAAAGATTGCGCGGTCCTTGTCGGTCATCTTTTTGGTGGGGCTGCCGGCATCCTTGAGTTCGCCGGAGGTTATGGCCGTGTCCTCAATTCCCAGCTTGTCCAGCAGTCCGGTGAAGTTCAGCGAGGGCATGATGACGCCGACGCTGCCGACGATCGATGTTGGCAGGGCCATGATTTTGTCGGCCGAGAGGGCCGCCATGTAGGCGCCGGAGGTGCCATAGTTGGTTATGAGGGCCAGCACCGGGATGTTGCGTTCGTTTTTGAACTGTTTGAGGGCGCGGTAGGTGAGAGTGGATGCGGTGGCTTCTCCGCCGGGGGAGTCGATTCTGAGAAGGATGCCCTTGATGTCGTGGTCGCGCCCGGCTTTGCGCAGGATCTCGTCCAGGCGCTCATAGACGGCCTCAGTGTAACTGAAGGTGCTCTGAATTCCGGCGGTGGAGATGGGTCCCAGGACCTCGATGATCAGGATCTTGTCTGCAGATTTTTGAACCAGAACACTCTCCTGCATGGGCTGCGGTCCCATGAAGCTGTCCAGGTCGACGGATATCAGAGAGCAGCCATTCAAGATGAGCAGACAGAGAAGTGGTAGAATAAGCCTGATTTGACTCATGAGTCCTCCTTAGTAGCGGCCTTTGATGTCGCGGGCCATGTCGCGTATGACGTCGCGTTCCTTGATTGTTTCTTTTTTGCGGTGGATATTCTTGCCCTTGGCCAGTCCCAGCTCAACCTTGATCAGGCTGCCCTTGAGATAGATCTTGAGCGGGATCAGGGTCAAACCCTTCTCCTTTACCTTGCCCGAAAGCTTGAAAATCTCGTGGCGGTGCAGCAGCAGCTTGCGTGGCCGGGTGGGTTCTTCATTGAAGATGTTGGCCTGCACATAGGGACTGATATGGCAGTTTAGCAGGAAAACTTCGCCGGCCTTGTTGATCTGGGCATAGCTGTCCTTGAGCGTGCCGCCGCCCTTGCGCAGTGATTTGACCTCGGGGCCGGCCAGCATGATTCCGGCTTCGAAGGTGTCGAGAATCTCGTAGGAGTGGCGCGCCTTGCGGTTGTCGGTTAAGATTTTAATCTTGTCGTCAGTCATGTTTGATCTCCACGATCCTGGGCGCCCGGATGCCTTTGCCGAGGTGTCTGACCAGCAGGAGGCTCAGTGCGGCCGCAGCAATCCCGCCGGTGGCCTGGATGGCGGCGCTCAGTCCCAGCAGCTGCAGCAGCGCAATTGCAATGATAATGCTCAGGAGCGGAATGCCGAAGGTGTAGCTGCAGGCCTTGAGAAATGAGCTCTCATCAATGGCGATAGTTACCCGGTCGCCGATTTTAACCGGCTCGTCGGGTTTGCTGAAGGTGAAGTCCATCTCATTGGAGGACATTGAGTGGCAGACGTCAACGGCGTGACAGCCGTCGCAGGCGGTCTTGCGGTTGACGCTGACGTCAATGGAATCGTTATTGATGGCGGTAATGATACCGCAGACGTTGTTAGGCATTTTTACTCCATTATGTCGAAGATGTCGGGGGCGTGCTTCTTGACCTCATTGATCATGAAGAGATCAACCTGGGCCGAGGTTTTCATCGCGAGGATCTCGTCGGCCACCTGGCGGCACTTGGAGATGTCGATGCGTCTGGCCATCTCCTTGACATGTGAGATTGCGAAGGAGTTGGTGGATAGACGGTCGATACCCAGGCCCAGCAGGATCGGGGTGTAGATGCTGCGGCCGGCCATCTCGCCGCACATGGAGACGGTGATGCCGGCGTTGTGGCCCGCATCCAGGGTCATCTTGATCAGGCGCAGCACTGATGGGTGCAGCGGGTCATAGAGGTAGTTGACGTACTCATTGCCGCGGTCGATGGCCAGGGCGTACTGGATCAGATCGTTGGTGCCGATGCTGAAGAAGTCGACCTCCTTGGCCAGCAGGTCGGCGATCACCGCGGCCGATGGCACCTCGATCATGATGCCCACAGAGAGATCCTCGTCAAAGGGGATACTTTCACGTCTGAGCTCCTGCTTGGTCTCCTCCAGGATCTCCTTGGCCCTTAACAGTTCCTCCATGCCCGAGATCATCGGGAACATTATGGAGGTGTTGCCGTAGTGGCTGGCGCGCAGGATGCCCCGCAGCTGGGTTTTGAAGATCTCGACCTCCTTGAGGCAGAGACGTATGGCGCGCAGCCCCATGACCGGATTGATCTCCTCACGCAGGTCGGTCAGGGATGAGAATAGTTTGTCGCCGCCCAGATCCAGGGTGCGGATGACGGTATTGTAGGGCGAGACGGTTTCAACCACGCTCTTGTAGGCCTCGAAGTGCTCGTCCTCGCTGGGCATGTCCTCGCGGTTGAGGAAGAGAAATTCGGTGCGGTAGAGGCCGATGCCCTCGGCGCCGTGCTCAAGCACCGAAGAGACTTCGTTTTTGAGCTCAAGGTTGCCGGAAACCACAACATGCAGGCCGTCCTTGGTGATGGCCGGATGGCGCGCCTTCTCCTTGAGCTTCAGCTCCATGGACTGGTAGGACTTGGCGCGCTGGATATAGTCTTCGATCTGCTCATCGCTGGGGTTGACGATCAGGGTGCCTGTGATGCCGTCCAGAATTATGGTGTCGCCCGGATTGATGCGTGAGGCCTCTTCCAGGGCCACTACGGCCGGGATCTCCAGTGAGCGGGCGATGATGGCGGTGTGGGATGTCAGGCCGCCCACATCAGTTGCAAAACCCATAACCATGTTCTTGTCCAGCATGGCGGTGTCGGCCGGCGAGAGGTCATGGGCCACAATGATGCTCTTTTCGTGCAGATGCAGCTTGGAGACCTCTTTGCCGATCAGGTTGCGGATGATGCGTTCGCCCACAAAGTGGGTGTCGTCGATGCGGCTGCGGATATACTCGTCACTGAGGTCGATGAAGCGTTTCTCAATATCGAGCAGGGCAATTTTGAGGGCCCACTCGGCATTGATCAGATCCTCTTTGATCAGCGTTTTGACCTTGTCGTAGAGACTGGGGTCTTTGAGCATCAGCAGGTGCGTGTCGATGATCTGGGCGTGTTCGGGAATGATATTCTGGGCTTCCAGTTTGGCTTTGGCTTCCCGCAGTTGCTCCTGAGAGAGATTGACCGCCGTGCGGAAACGTTCGATCTCATCCTCGACAAAGGCATCGGTGATACGGATCTGCGGATAGCGTTCAATCTTTTTGGTGTCAATCAGAACGGCCTGGCCAATGGCAATGCCGGCCGAGGCGGGGAGACCCTGCAGAATGTGCACCGGGCTCACTCGCTCTCTCCAAATTTGTCATCCACCAGCGCCACCAGTTTTTCAAGGGCGCTGTCTTCATCGCTGCCCGTGGCTTTGATGGTGATCTGTGTATTCATGGCTGCCGCCAGGGTCAGCAGCTCCATGATGCTTTTGCCGTTAACCGTAGCCTTGTCTTTAATGACCACAATATCTGATTCAAATTCGGCGGCCAGCTGGCAGAATAGTGCCGCGGCGCGGGCGTGTAGTCCCAGTTTGTTGGGTATGGTAATCTTCTGTTCCATCATATTATAGTTGTCCATAAGAGAAATATTAAAAAAGTGCCATAGAAAATATAGAAAATATTGAGCTTATAATGCATAGCAAACACAAAACATGCAAATAATGCTGAGGTTAAGAACGGGTTCAGGGTGGTGCTGAACTGGCCTGCTCCCAGTGCCAGAGCAGTGCCGCAGAGCAGGGCCGGCACGATGGCCAGTTTCTCAATCCGTTTATTGGAGATCGTCTGGCCTATGGTGATGGCCGCCTGGGGGCCCTGGGCATAGCCGGTATTGAAGCCCCAGATCATGATCCAGGCGTGCAAAATGTTAAAGATCAGCAGGCCTGCAGCCAGGCCGATCCAGTTGCTGTGAATTGCGAAGATGAGGCCTAGGATTCCCAGGATCGGCTTGATCAGGGCCCAGAAAAATTTATCGCCGATGGCGGCCAGCGTGCCGTTTATGGAGGGGCTCAGACGTTGGATCGCCTCAGTCTGGTTGTTCCTGTGCAGGTTGATCTGGATCCCGATGATGCCGGGAACCATGTAGGGATGGGAGTTGAAGGCCTGGGGCTGGTAGCCTAGCTTGGCCGGTTTGGTGGCGAAGTAGAATCCCAGGTTCTGCAGACCCTTAAAGTTCCAGGCTCCTTGAATTAGAGAGCAACGTAACAGAATTGATATTTTTTTGCTTAGAGAGAGGTCCACGTTTTGCGTTTCTATCATAGAGGTTAATTGCTCGTCAATTGGGCAAGTTATGATTGAGAAAGAGGGACACTGTACTGCAAAAGTTTTCTCTCTGGGAAATTCTTTACAGCCCTGAAAAGCGACCTGGTCTTTGTCCGGCAAAAAGTTTTGATCAGAAAATGATTCTTAAAATTCACTCGCCATGCTGCGTGTTTGCAGCAAGATTATGAAAAACGGGTACTTATGATTTATCAAAGCTTGGCTTAAATGGCAGCGTTAAAGAAAATAGCCGAAAAATGGAGGAAATGGGAGCATTTGAGAGTTAGGCTGATCAAAAAGTTTTCTACAATTTGTAGAAAACCCTGTTAGACGGGTTGCAGCCGTAACTTGAATTGGCGCAACGCTATAGTTTGAAAATGCTGAAAGGAAAGGGGCTCACCTTTTAAGTATACGATATAACGTGCTAAATTTGACCGTGTTTGCTGTAAAAAAAATTGCTCTGATCTGGATTTGATCTTTTGATGCAGATCTTAGATAGTGCCCCAGCGTCAATCAGGGTAACCAAACATACGGGGAGATATTTTGAACGACTTTGAAATTTTGAAACAATCTATTCTGTCGGAAGTGCAGCAGTCATCAGACCGGGCACTGCTTGAGCAGATAGAGTTGAGCGGAAGCTCAAAAGATGTGGTCGTTCACTGTCCGAGCCTTTTTTCGCAGGAGTATATTGCCAAGCGCTACAGCGGCCTGATTGATAGCTATGTCAATATTCACTTCGGTGACGGCACCAGCGTTAGTTACGGTCTGCAGCAGGAGATTAAGCCTGTGGCCGCCCCGGTGAGGTCATCCAAGCCGGTGCAGATGATTCTGCCGCGCGGCGAGCAGAATTTTACAACCCAGCTCAACAACAGCTACACCTTCGATGAATTCGTAGTTGGTAAGTGCAACGCTTTTGCCTTCGAGGCTGCCAAGGCTGTGGCTGAAGAGTCATTTGCCATCAATAAGCCGCTCTATTTCTATTCTGACATCGGTCTTGGTAAGTCGCATATTGCGCATGCCATCGGCAACCAGGTGGTGAATATGTCCAGTGGACGCCGCTTGCGTTACACCACGGCCGGTGAGTTTTCCACCGATTACGTCCATGCGGTGATGAACAACTCTTTGAGTTCTTTCAAGAAGAGCTTTACCAGCTCGCAGACGGATATTCTCTTTATCGATGATGTGCATCTGCTCAAGAAGAAGGAAAAAACTCAGATGGAGCTCTGCTCGATTCTGGATGATCTGATGAGCGCCGGAAAGCAGGTTATTCTGTCCGGTTATCGTCCCCCGACCTCCATTGCGCAGATTGACAAGGGGCTGCAGTCGCGTTTTGCCTCCGGCCTGGTTATTGATATCAAACATCCCGACCGCAAGACCAGGGCTGACATCATCCGTCATAAGGCCGCCCGTAACGGCGCCTACATACCCGAGGATGTGGTGGATTACATCTGTGACAATGTGCACTCCAGCGTGCGTGAGATTGAGAGCGCCGTTTTGAGTATCACCGCCATGAGCTCCTTGATGCGTCGTGAGATCACCAAGGATCTGGCCATTGAGCTCCTTGAAGGTCAGCTTAAGAAGAAACAGCAGATTGATCTGGATTTTATTCAGAAGTTTGTGGCCAAAAATTTTGACATCACACCCGAGATGCTCGTTTCTCCTTCGCGTAAAAAGGTCATCGCCTATCCGCGGCAGATAGCAATCTATCTTTCAAGGCGCTACACCTCGGAGTCTTTGCAGTCCATCGGCCAGGCCTATGGCCGCAAGCACACCTCCATCATGCACTCCCTTGAGGTTATTGACAATAAGTACAATCAGAACCTTAAAACCAAAAAAGAGATCGATTTCCTTATCGAGAAGCTTGAGAGCGAACTCTAGTCTTATAATACTGTAGGTTTAATCTATCTTTTATGATATAGAGCTCCCTGAATTAGAAAATAACTGCGGAGTGTACCATGAAGGGAAGTATAATCTATTTTCGTCAGGATAATAACGAGCGCCGCGAGTTCTTTCGCCTGAACTGCTGCCACTCAATTGTCATTAAGATCGGCGGCTACTCCTTTAACTGTGAAACCATCAATATTTCCGAGAGCGGTATCGGCGTCAAGGGCATGGATGAACTCAAGGATATGACCCTGGGGGCCCTGAAGGAGCTCTCCGATGAGCCTGTCTTTGTACACTTCAATGATATCGAGATTGATATTCGCGGTATGCTCTCCTGGGTTAACTGTGAGAACTACTTTGCCGGTATCATGATCACCGACGTCTCGGATAACGACCGCTGGGACGAAATCTGTACGCCGCGTTAAGCTGCGGTATCAGCTGAAGCTGATACCGTCGGCCTTGGTCCTGTTGTCCGAATTCATGATGCCCTTCAGCTTGCCGGCAAGGGCGATCAGATGTCCCGGGATGAAGCTTAGCAGGTAGCTGATGCCGAAGCCCGGTTCGCTGAAAATCTTTCTCCCCTTGGCTGCCTCCTGGATGTTGCCGCTCATATTGCCCCAGTAGGCCATGCTGATGTAGAGCTCGATCATGCGCGTCTTATCCTCTCCGTAGTGCTCCACAAGCTCAGTCCTGGCGCCAGCGGAGACCCTGCCCTTTGTCTCGGACCAATGCTGGGCATAGAGTAGGGCCGGAGCCTGCTCCTCGGGGGCATCCTTAACATCACCGCGGATAAGCTCCTGGATCTCTCTTGCGCTTAAGCCCTTTTCAAGGCCGATCTGCGAGTGCAGAAATGAGCAGTGGCTGCAGTGGTTGACGCTGGTTACGGCCAGAATCAGGCGTTCCTGGAACTGGGCATCGATCCAGTAGCGGCGCGGCACGCTGAAGGCGCGGTAGAAGCTCTTGAATAGCCTCCCGGCGCTTGCCAGGTATTCGATTGGGTTTGACGGATAGCGAATGGCATGTTTAGTCATAGTATACTCCTGTTAAAAATCTCGGGAGATTAATATCAAAGATTGTGTGATAAGACATCTGTTTTATCTCTATAAGTGAGGCAAATTTGAAAATAGGCTATCTGCAGCGCACATCATTTATTGACTACCCGGGCAAGCTTTCTGCCATTATTTTCACCCAGGGCTGCAATTTCAGCTGTCCCTACTGTCACAATCCGGAACTTGTAGACCCGGCTCAGTTTGGGGAGCCCATCGCTGCGGATGATGTGCTGGAGTTTCTTGAAACCCGGCGCGGCAAGCTGGACGGCGTTGTCATCACCGGCGGCGAGCCGACCCTGCATGCCGATCTGCCCGATCTTATCGGCCGCATCAGGGAGCTCGGCTTTGCCGTTAAGCTTGACACCAACGGCACCAATCCGGCGATGCTCGCTCGCCTGCTGGCTGACGGTCAGCTGGACTATCTGGCCATGGATATCAAGGCGCCTCTCGCAATGTATGAAGCAGTCGCCGGCGCCGGGGCCGCAAAGATTGCCGAATCAATTGAACTTATCATGGCGTCCGGCATCGACTATGAGTTCCGCACAACCCTGGTGGAGGGAGTGCTGAGTGCTGATGATATCCGCTCGATCGGGGAGCTGATCGCCGGAGCCAGGCTCTATGCCCTGCAGAACTTTACGCCCTCCAAGCATCTGGATGAATCATTTCTGGTGCGACGCGCCATGGCCAAATCAATGTTGGAGGAGCTGCAGGCTGAGCTTGCAACAAAGATTGCCAAGGTTGTCCTGCGTTAGAAGTTGTAGCTCAGTTCCGTGAAGATGCGGTCGTTTTCGCGCAGCGTGTCAAAGCGGTCCCCCTCTTTGAAGGTCACCAGTCCCAGTTTGAGGCTCAGATCGTCGATGATTTCATAGGTTGCGCTGAAGCGCCTGAGGGCCGCATCGCTGGCCGCCGGACCGTAGAGATTGATGAAGAGGTCGAGGGTCAGGGTGTCGTGCAGCAGGCTGCTGTAGACATTCAGGGCCAGGCGGCTCTGGTCTTCCTGCTGATAGTCGGGTGTGCGCTCCAGTGACGGATGAAAATCATTGATGTGGCTGTGGCTGAGATCGAGGCTGATGGCCGTGTTCCGGATGCCGGTGTATTCGATGCCGGCCAGGATGTCGTAGCGTGATTTCTTGCGTCCGGGCAGATTGTAGAACTCCAGTCCGCCGGTGCCGGCAGCCTCGCCCTTGATGAGCCAGTTGCCGAAGGCGGCACTGATTGAGGCTCCCAGCATGCTGAGCTCCGAGTAGTGCAGCTCGGTCATTTTGAAGCTGTTAATGGCCAGATGGGGCATGCGGTCGTAGTAGTCTGCCCAGTAGAGGGCCAGGTCCCAGTTTTTGATGGCTGCACTCAGGCGCAGGGCGTATTCGGTGTTCTTGAGAGAGTTGTCTGGTCTGTTCTCGGGCGGCAGGGGCTGGCTGGAGGGATAGAAGTCGCTGCCGAACTCAGGCAGTTTGTGGAAGCGCCGCTCATGGATGGCAATGGCGCTGATGCTTAGATCTTTCCAGTAGTAATCGAGACGGCTCATGGTCAGCGGCAGTTTGAGGTCAAAGACGCTCCTCGGGCCGGGCGTGCGCAGGTCCACCGGGTTGATGACATCAACAATGCGCATGTTATCCGAGAAGCCCCAGCTCAAGGTCTGGCGGCCGATTGTCAGGTCCAGGTTTTCAGAGAGTTCTCCGTGCAGGTAGATGTCGCCGAATTCGGTCTCGGCCTTGCGCCGGCGCGATATCTGGTAATCGCGACTCGGCAGTTGGCTGACTTCAAAGTCATCGACTGCCATGATGTGGCCCGAGGCGAAGAACTCCCATGCTGGGCTAAGCTCAAGATTGAGTCCCAGCGCAAGCTCCGGAGTCACGGCGTCCAGTCCGCGGTAGTCCACTTGGCCGGGCAGGGGGCGTTTATGGGCATGGTTGTAGCTGCTGCTCAGACTAATCCGCCCGTTGAATTTGAAGCGCGAATCCTTGGGCGCTGCGGCTGTCGCAATGGGCTGGTTGTCAAAATCATCCAGAATCTGATCTAGCTCGTCGTCTGCCCAGAGCGGCAGCGCCAGCAGCAGAATAATGAGGCTCAGAGCGTGTTTCAAAGTCCCTTCTCCATCTGGCGGACGGAAAAGAAATCTTTGCTGAGCTGTGCGTCAAATCTGATGTCGGAATATTTGAGGACGGTTTTGTGGATGGTCTTGCGGTCGCGCTTGGTCGACATGTGGATCTCGACGGGCACCCAGATGCCGTCAAGTTTTTTGAGCTCCCGCACATCCATATATTTGAGGTCATCTGAGCCGCGGAGCCAGTTGACGGCGCGCACGGTCACATAGTTGTCCTGGCGCACGAAGAGGACCGATTTGGCGTAGCCGTCGCGCTCGGAGATCTGGACGCTTTTGGGCGTCGACTGGATCAGCCAGACCGGGTGGCCGTCGACGCTGTCCTCCTTGAGCAGCTCAAAGTTGTAGTCATCAAGGGCCTTCTTGGTCAGGTCGGCAAAGGTGAAGTCCGAGCCCATGAAGCTGTCGCCCCGGTCGGTGGATGCGATGCGCTTGGTCTTGTGCAGGGCCGGCAGGAAGAGCCACTGGTCATCCTCGCGTTTTGTTTCGGCATAGTCGTAGGTCAGAAAAGCGGTGCCCTTGACGTTGTCGGGCTCCATGAAGAACATGATGCGCTGGGTCTCCTGGCCGCTGTCACGACTGAAAACTTTGATGAAGCGGTTGCGTTCAACCCCGAACTTGTCAATCAGAACCATCTGCATGTCGGCGCTGCGGTTTGTGCCTTCGGGCTGGGCATTGACCTGTTCCATGATGCTGCGGGCATCCGGGGCGGCCTGGGCCGGGACTGCGCAAAGTAAGCAGAGCAGGGCGATGATAGTTGCATGGATCTTGTTCAAGATGATGTCTCCTTTGATCTGTCCCGGTTGACCAGCACCATCAGGGCCGGGGAGAGGAAGTAGTCGGCCAGCAGGGCCATGATAATGGTCAGGCCGGTGATCAGGCCGAAATAGACCATGTTTTTGAGGCTGGCAAACATGAAGATGAAGAAGGCAAAGGCCAGCACCAGGCTGGTGACAAAGATGGCCCGGCCGGTGGTCTGCAGGGTTTCATGCACGGCCTTGCGGGGGTCGAGGGATTGGCTGTAGTAGCGCCTGAAAATGTGCATGAAGTGGATCGTGTCATCCACGGCCAGGCCCACGGCTATTGAGCCGGCCATCATGGTTGAGGCGTCGATGCTGATGTTCAGCAGGCCCATCATGCCGATGCCGAAGATGATCGGTGAGAGGTTGGGAATCATGCTCAATAGGCCGATCTTGAGGTTGCCGATCATCAGCACCATGACCAGGGTAATGACCATAATGGCGATGGCGTAGCTCTTCTTGGTGCTGCTTACGACCCTTTCGGAGACCGTGTGCAGCAGTGGCATCATGCCGGTGATGGAGGTCTGGGCCTCGGGAAAGTTCTCTTCAAAGTAAGTCTGGGTGGCGGCCAGGAAACCGGTGTAGCGCACCGAGTCCCTGAAGGGCACCTTGATGGTGAAGCGGGCCATGGAGTAGCGGCTGTCGGTAAAGCCTGACAGGATGCGCTGGGCCGAGTTTTCCAGCACTATGATCTCCTGGGCAATTATGTCAGGGTCTTGCGGGACGCTGTAGAATTCGTCCTGGTTTTCATGGATGGCGCGGTTGATCTCCTTCAGGAGGACATTGATGGAGAGAGCCTTGCCGCCGAAGATTTCGTCAACCTCCAGCTGTTCCAGATCATCGGCCGCAGTTTCCAGGCGCTTGAGCAGGTCAGGATTGAGGATGCCGTTCTCCTGCCGGGTGTCGATGATGACTTCCAGGTTGACGGTGCCCTTGAGTTCGCGGTCGATCAGTTCGGTGGCAACCTTGATGGGGTTGTCATCCGGGAACCAGCTCAGGATATCATGCGAGAAGCGCACCTGGGTGGCCTGGTAGCCGAAGAAGGCGACCAGCAGGGCGCTGATCAAAACGATCTTCTTGGGATGGTCGCAGGCGATGTCGGCAATTTTAGCCAGCAGGGCGTCCATCCTGGTGTCGGTGGCGGCGGTGTGGCGGGCGCTTTCCGGCTGCAGTGGCAGCAGGGCAAGGATGGCCGGCAGCAGGATGATTGAGTAGACCAGGCCCAGCATGACGCCGGTGCTGGCAAAGATTCCCACATCCACTATGGGGGCGATGTCGGCGCTGGCGAATGAAAGCAATCCGGCCGCCGTGGTGATGCTGGTGAGGACGATGGGCAGGCCCGAGTGGCTGATGGCAAAGATCACGGCCTGCTCTTTGTCACGGCAGTGCTTGTAGTGCTGAAAGAAGATAGCCAGAATGTGAACCGAGTCGCAGACGCAGACGGCCAGCAGAAATGATGGGATGATCTGGGAGGTTATCTTGATGGGCACGCCGGCCCAGACCATCAGGCCCAGGGTGCTCGTCAGGGTCAGAATGATTATCAGCAGCGGCAGCAGGATGCCGGAGAGACGGCGGAACATCAAAAAGAGGGCGCCGGCAATAATCAGCAGACTCAGCAGGATGAAGATTTTCATGTTGCGGGCCATTTCATCCTTGACATAGGTCGAGATCATGTCGGTGCCCGAGACGTAGGTTTTGAAGTCTGTGGCATCATACTCTGCGAGGATCTCTTTGACCGCCGAGGCCGTTTCGTTTTTCTCAACGTAGGTCAGGTAGTGGCGGTCGTAGCTCTCCTCGTCGGCCGCAAAATCATCCTCGCCGAAATCATTCAGGATATCGTCCATGCTCTGCTGGCTCGAGTGCAGCTTGGTGCGCAGCAGGATGGTCGCAAAGCGGCCATCTTCGGAGACATAGATGTTTTTGATCAGCGGATTGCCCAGCACCCGTTGGCGCAGGGCATCTTCCTGGGCCTGGGTTTTGGGAATCCCGACCAGGAAACCGCCTGAGACGATCTTGTCATCCTTGAAGCCGCGCACGTAGCGGGCATTGGCCAGACTTGTAACATCTTCCAGATGGGGCACGTTGTCGCGCAGCTCGCGATGCAGGCTTTTGAATTTGCGCAGGAACTGGCTGTCAAAGATGTTCGGCGACTCCACGGCCACGATGATGAAGTTGTCGGTGCCGAAGCGTTCGCGGAACTCATTGTAGGTATGAATGCTGGGGTCGCTCTCATGCAGGATGCCCTCGGCGGAAGCGTCTAAATTTATACGGTAGATCGGGATGACGAGCGGCAGGATGAGCAGGCTCATTAACAGCAGCGTCTGGACCGGTTTGTTGTAGATCAGCTGGGCCAGCCTCTGAAACTGGGCCGCCAGGTGTTCTGAAATTTTAGCCATTAAAACCCCCGTTTTCAAATCTGCGACATCTTATAGCAGAAATTTCGATCTTAAATAATGGTATATTCTCGGTAAATCGTTGGCCTGGGATTAATTGCTGTATAAGTTTCGCCGGCGGGGGATTATGCAGCCGCTGGATAAATATAAATATGTAAAGTTTAAGAATTTGTTTGCCGAAATCTGCTTTATGCAAGAGACGAATTCCATCGAAGCAGAAGAGGTTAGAGAGTATAGGGCCGGCGAGGTTGTGGTTAAGGAGGGGGACCCGGGAGAGTTCTTCTACGCAATCATGCAGGGCGAGGTGACCGTCAAGCAGCGCGACAAGACTGTGCGTATTATCGGTGATCGCGATATTTTCGGCCTTGAGAACTACTACCGTCAGATGACCTACAGCACAACTGCCCGAGCGGCTAAGCCGTCGCGTATCGCGCGCTACCGTTCCGAGTTGATCGATGAGATGATCCACTCTAAGCCCGGACTGGTCTCGTTGATTATTAAGTCTGCCTATCTGCAGCTGGAACAGACCACCTCCATTGCCGAGGCCAATATTCAGTACAGTGAATCCATCAGTCTGGATATACGGGAGTATAATGACGGTGACGTGATCATCGAGGAGGACACCCATGGCGATGAGATCTACAAACTTTACAGCACCGAGGGCGGCCTGGAGGTTCTTAAGAATAATCAGCGTATTGCCGTTATCAATCAGCCGGGCGAGTACTTTGGTGAGATGAGTTTCCTGCTCAATGAAGCCCGCACCGCCACCATCCGTTCCATCGGCAAGAGCATGGTTGAAGTTATTCCGGTGGTGGATGGGGATGTGGAGAGCATTATCTATAACGACCCGGAGATGGGATATAAGATGGTGCGGACCCTGGCTCAGCGTCTCAAACAGACCAACCTCAAGCTTGTGGGCAACCGTTGACATTTTTCTTACGTAGTATGGTGTGATTCCTGCTGGTCAAAACGGGCAGTTCTATGTAAGGTTTCGCCATGAACAGAGAACAGCGGCTTCAGGCTTTAAGGTACTTCGGATTTTTCATCTCCGTCTTGATTTTTGCCGTTGCCGCCTACTATATGCGCCAATCCCTAGATCAGATATCGGTCGAGGCCTTCCGTGAGTTTATGGGCAGCGTGGGGTGGCGCGGAATCCTGATCATGATGGCCGTCTTCTGTGTCGCCTCAGCCCTCTTTGTGCCCTCCATGCCCATGGGTGTGGCTGCAGCGCTGGTGTTGGGTCCCTGGGACGGTCTGGTTGTGCTGCAGATCAGCACGCTGCTGGCGGCCGGATTCACCTTTGCTCTGGTCAGGCTCTGGTTCAGGCCGCTGCTTGGGGCCCAGACATTCACCTCTCTGATTCCATCCCAGATTCTGGAACGTGTCGATAACAATGCGATGCTTCTGATAGTCTATGGCCGCACCCTGAAGCTGCCGGCTCCGGCGATCAACTATGGGGCCTCATCGCTTAATATCAGCTTTAAAGATTATATGCTGGCCTCGTTCCTGGGGTCGTTCCCCAATAATGTTCTGGTGGCCATGCTGTGCGGTGTGGCTCACAAGGCTTTCCTGGAGGGCAGCTGGCTGGCCCTGCTGCGCTGGGAGCTGATCCCGGCCGTAGCCATCACTTTTTTGAATGTCTGGCTGGCCCATGTGATCAATGGTCGCAGTAAGGCTGATCTGGCGATTGATTCATCCGAAGTGTAGTCCAGGCTGTCGACTTCAGAATAAAATGATTGCTGGTTCATCTTTTGTCGTGTTAAAATTCTCCTATGTTTGCATAGTGATATTTTATGAAAAAGGAGAGTTTAATGGGATATACAGAGAGTTCGATACCGGCCATTTTCCAAAATCGCGCTGCCACCTACGCTGAGCGTACCTTTATCAAGTACAAAGAAGACGGCTCCTATGTCGGTCAGAGTTACCGCGAGTTTGAGTCCAAGGTCAGGAGGGTCGGCCTGGGCCTGATCTCCCTGGGGGTTGCTCCAGGTGATATCGTGGCCATCTTTGCCCAGAACAGCTGGCAGTGGGCCCTGGCTGATCTGGCGATTCTCTCTGTCGGTGCCGTGGATGCACCTATTTATGACACCAATTCCGGCGAGGAGGCCGCCTATATCATCAACGATTCGGGCGCCAGGATCGCCTTCGCCTCTGATGCCGAGCATCTGAAGCGTATGCTGGATGTGATTGATACCACTCCCGAGCTGAAGAAGATCATCGTCTTTGAGGATGTCCCGGCAAGTGATCTGGTGATGAGTCTTGCTCAGCTCATGGAGCTGGGGGCGCAGTCGGCTGATGCGGGTGCTTTTGATGAACGGCTGAAAGCCATCGATCCTGCCGATCTGGCAACCCTGATCTATACATCAGGCACCACCGGGCCGCCCAAAGGCGTTATGCTGACCCATAATAACTTTGTGGCCAACACCCTGCAGTGTCAGGCTACGCACCCCATGGTCTGCGATGCGGATGAGGCCATTCATATTCTGCCCTGGTCGCACTCTTTCGGCCGCACGGTTGGCTTCTACCTGATGATGCATGTGGGGGCGGTCATCAGCCTGGCTGAAAGTTTTTCGACTGTGCTAGAGAATTTCCAGGAGTTGCGGCCAACCGTCATGGTCAGTGTACCGCGGCTGTTTGAGAAGCTCTATGCCGGAATTCTCTCTAAGGTTGAGTCGGCGCCGGCCTTCAAGAAACGCCTCTTCTTCTGGAGCCGGGATGTAGCCATGCAGGCGGTTGATCTTAAGGTTCAGCACAAACCGCTGCCGCTGCTGCTGGCAATGCAGTATGCGCTGGCCGAAAAACTGGTTTACTCAAAGCTGCGTGAAGGTCTCGGGCTCGACCGCATTAAGGTGTTCATCAATGGCGGCGGACCGCTCTCGGTAGATATTGACCGTTATTTCAACGGGGTGGGTATTCCGCTGCACAACGGCTACGGCCTCTCGGAGACCACCCCGGTGACCCATACCAATACATTTGAGACCCACATCTTCGGTTCTGTTGGGCCGGCCCTGAAGGATACGGAAACCATGATTGCCGAAGACGGCGAGATCTTTATCAAAGGTCCGCAGGTCATGAAGGGCTATTACAACAAGCCTGAGGCCACTGAGGCCGTTTTCACCAAGGATGGCTGGTTTAAGACCGGCGATATTGGTTTTATTGACGAGAAGGGCTGTCTGCACATCACAGACCGCAAGAAGGATATTATAATAACGGCGGGCGGCAAGAATATTGCGCCGCAGAACATTGAGAACACTCTGGTGGCGGACCTCTTTATCGAGCAGGCGGTGGTGATCGGCGAAGGGCGCAAGTATCTCTCGGCTCTGATTGTCCCCAATTTTGACGAGCTTTCAAACCATGCCGCCCAGGAGGGACTCTCGTTCACCTCCAACCGCGAGTTGATTCAGCATCCCGAGATTCAGCAGTTCTATGAAGACAGGATTAACCACCTGATGAGAGATTACGCCCGTGTCGAGCAGATCCGGAGGTTCAAACTGCTTGATCATGAGTTTTCCCAGCAGACCGGCGAGCTTACCCCGACCTTGAAAATGAAGCGTAAGGTCATTAATCAGAACCATCAGGATACGATCGATTCCATGTATTAAAAAAATATTTTGACTTGACATCCAGGCGTGAAGGGAGCTGAATGCCCTTCACGTTTTCTTGTTGGTTTGAGGTCGATTTTTCCGCTTGTAAATGGCTCCTTGCCCCTATATATAGTGCCTATACAAATTAAGCATACTATATCTAGTGGGGGAATCTTTATGTTTACAAACATCAGAAAAAGGGATGGCCGTGTCGCCAGATTCGATGGAACCAAAATCACAGAAGCCATTACTAAAGCTGGTGCCGCTACTGGTGAATTTAATGCAACCACTGCCCAGCGCCTTATGCTTAAGGTTCTGGCCGTGGCTCAGCACTCCATCCAGGACATCCCGAGCGTTGAAGATATTCAGGACATCGTAGAGGAGGTTCTGCTCTCCTCTCCGTACCGCGATACCGCCAGAGCCTATATCATCTACCGTGAGCAGCATACCCGGATCCGTGAGATCAAGACCGGTATCGGGGTTGATCTGATCGACCAGTATCTGCAGCGTCTCGACTGGAAAGTTAATGAGAACAGTAATATGGCTTTCTCGCTGCAGGGACTCAATAACTATATCTCTTCCGAGATCTCCAAGATCTACTGGCTCAACAAGGTCTATCCCGGTGAGATCAGAGATGCCCACTCCAATGGTGATTTCCATATCCATGATCTTAATCTGCTCTCAGTCTACTGTGTGGGCTGGGATCTCTATGACCTGTTGCTCAAGGGCTTCAGGGGCGCTGTGGGCAAGGTTGAGAGCCGTCCGGCCAAACATTTCAGAACAGCCCTGGGTCAGATCGTCAACTTCTTCTACACCCTCCAGGGCGAGGCTGCCGGCGCCCAGGCCTTCTCGAACTTTGACACCCTGCTGGCCCCCTTCATCCGCTACGACAAGCTGGACTATGGGCAGGTCAAGCAGGCGTTGCAGGAGTTTATCTTCAATATCAATGTGCCCACCCGGGTTGGTTTTCAGACTCCCTTCACCAATGTGACCCTCGACCTCGAGGTGCCGAGCTTCTACCAGAAGCAGGGCGTTGTGATCGGCGGTGAGATCATGGATGCTACCTATGGTGAGTTCCAAGCCGAGATGGATATGTTCAACCGGGCCTTTGTCGAGGTCATGGAAGAGGGTGATGCCTCCGGCCGTGTCTTCACCTTCCCGATCCCGACTTACAACATCACCAAGGATTTTGACTGGGACAAACCCGAGCTGGAGGGTCTCTGGAACATGACCGCCAAGTACGGCATTCCCTACTTCTCCAACTTCGTCAATTCCGAGATGAGCCCGGATGACGCCCGCAGCATGTGCTGCCGCCTCAGAATTGACAACCGTGAACTTGAGATGCGCGGCGGCGGCCTCTTTGGCTCCAATCCGCTGACCGGCTCCATCGGTGTTGTTACCATTAATATGCCGCGTCTGGGTTATCTGGCTGAGAGTAAAGAGGACTTCATGAGCCGTCTCGATCATCTGATTCAGCTGGCCAGCAAGAGCCTTGAGATCAAGCGCAAGGTGCTGGAGAAGTACACCGACTCCAACCTCTACCCCTACACCAACTACTACCTGCAGCACATCAAGAGCCGTTTTGATGAGTACTGGAAGAACCACTTCTCCACCATCGGCGTCGTGGGCATGAATGAGGCCTGCATCAACCTGCTCGGCAAGGATATCGGCAGCGAAGAGGGTCGTGATTTTGCCATTGAGGTGGCTGACTTCATCCGCGCCCGTCTGGTCGAGCTGCAGGAGAAGACCGGCAACAACTACAACTATGAGGCCACTCCGGCTGAAGGTACCTCCTACCGCATGGCTAAGATCGACAAGGATAAGTTTGCCGACATCATCTGTGCCAATGAGGAGCTTTACAAGCGCGGCGCCGATCCTTTCTACACCAACTCGTCCCTGCTGCCGGTCAACTACACCGACGATCTTTTCGAGGCCCTGGACCTGCAGGATGATATCCAGGCCAAGTACACCGGCGGCACCGTACTGCACATCTTTGCCGGTGAGCGCGTCCACGATTCTGAGATCGTCAAGGATATGGTTAAGAAGATCTGTCACAACTACACCCTGCCGTATTTCAGCTTCTCGCCGACCTTCAGTGTCTGCCAGAACCATGGCTATCTCAACGGTGAGCATGTCACCTGTCCTGACTGCGGCGAAACCACCGAGGTCTACTCCCGCGTAGTTGGTTACCTGCGGCCCGTGGCCCAGTGGAACAACGGCAAGAAAGTTGAGTTCGGCATGCGCAAGACCTTCCAGGTGGGCGAAGCCAAAGAGGTTCCCGGTCAGGTCTATAAGGTCAAGGCCGCAGCCGGCGGATGCACCGACTGTCACGCCGAGGGTGATTTCAGCCTTGAGGGTGTGATTTAAAATTAAACTAAATGATTAACCGGAAGGGCGGCCAATGGTCGCCCTTTTTTTTATAACAGCCCGGCGGCCTTCAGGTTGCGGCGGAGCTTCCAGTAGGGCAGGCGCTTAAATACAGTTCCCTTGCGCAGCTCAAAATATTCAGCATCACTGAGATCTTTAAGCCTGCCTGGCGCCATGGCGTAGATTGGATTGGGATTTGTCAATTCCAGATTACGCCCCGGTTCTATGTTGGCGTTATGCGGGCAGCACTCCTGGCAGATGTTGCAGCCGAAGAGCCGGCCGCCGGTGGGCTCAATCTCCTGGGCCTTGTCTTCGATGGTCAGATATGAGATGCAGCGCCGGCAGTCTATGGTGCGGTCTTCCAGGATCGCGCCGGTGGGGCAGCTCTCAATGCAGAGCCGGCAGCTGCCGCAGAGGTCGGTGTGGGGCTCATCCGGCTCAAGGTCGCGGTTGATGATCAGCTCGCCCAGGCAGATGTAGGAGCCGAACTTGGGGTTGATGATCAGCGTATTGCGCCCCTGCCAGCCGATACCGGCCTGCATGGCCAGGGGTTTTTCGGCGATCGGCTGGGCGTCGACGCAGATGTGGCCCTCGACCTGCGGATCAATCTCCTGGATGCGCCGCAAGAGTTTGCTGAGTAGCTCGTTGATCACCAGATGGTAGTCCATGCCGGCGGCGTAAGCAGCAATGTAGGGGTTGTTGTTGGCCGGGTTGTGATAGCTTACGCCGATGCTGATGAGGGTGCCATCAATGCAGAATCTTGCATCCGGATCGCGTTCCATCCAGCCCATGGCTGCATGGTTGCCGCCGTTTAGCCACTGCACAAACTTAGCGCGTTCTGCGTCCAGATTTTGATGACAGCTAAAACCGATCAGGTCGATGCCCAGCTCGGCTGCTGCTTGCTTGATTGCGGTCTTCATTTAAGAGCTCAGGGCCTGATGATGATCTCCACCCGGCGGTTCATGCCGCGGCCGTCCACGGTTGAATTGTCCGAGATGGGCTGCATCTCGCCGAAGGAGCTCACGTGCATGATCTCGGCGCTGATGTGGGATTTGATCAGGGTCTTGAGCACGATAATGGCGCGGGCCTGGCCAAGGTCCCAGTTGGTGGGGTAGATTCGTCTGACCTTTTCCGGAATGGGGCTGTTGTCGGTATGGCCGGCGACCTGGATTGACTGGGGTTTGATATCCTTGATGCCCAGAGCGATCTTCTCGATCAGGCGCGTTCCCTGGGGAGTCAGCCAGGCGCTGCGTGCCGTCGGGAAGATGCTGCGCTGGGGCAGGATGATTTTAATGCTATCCTCGTCCATGATCACGTAGGCCTTATCGCTGTAGCGTTCATCCTCAAGGTAGTTGAGCAGGAAGTTGTTGGCGTTCTGCAGGCGCAGTTTGGCCTCTTTCTGTTTCTGACTGAGGTTCTTCTGTCGGGCAATCTCCCGGACCAGCAGGTTGTTCTGGGTCATGCAGGCTATGTTTTTGTCCAGCAGCTCCTGATTGCGGCGGTCGCACTCCAGCAGGCGGTCCTGAGAGGCGCTCTGGCGGGCGGCCTCATCCTTCAGGCGGGCATTTTCATTGCGCAGGATTTGGGCTTCGGCCGAGCAGGCCTCATAGCGCTGTTCGAGGTCGCGGTACTCTTCGGTGGTGTGGGCGCAGGCTGTCAGGATGCTCAGCAGGATCAGAAGAGTGAATCTTTTATACATGACCACCTCTCAGTAATAGATATATCAGGATATTAACATCAAGCCGGCGCCTGTTCAAGCGGTGCCTATGCGCCGATAATTTTAACCAGCACCCGTTTTTTGCGCCGGCCGTCAAACTCGCCATAGAAGATCTGCTCCCAGGGGCCGAAGTCCAGGCGTCCCTGGGTGATGGCCACGACCACCTCGCGGCCCATTATCTGGCGCTTCATGTGTCCGTCGGCGTTGTCTTCGCCGACATTGTGGCGGTAGGCGTCGACCGGCTCATGGGGCGCCAGCTTCTCAAGCCAGACCTTGTAGTCATGATGCAGGCCGCGCTCATCATCATTGATGAAGACGCTGGCGGTGATGTGCATGGCGTTGATCAGCGCCAGGCCCTCTTGGATGCCGCTTTCGCGCAGGCAGGCTTCAATATCGGGTGTGATATTGATGAACTCCATGCGGCTGCTGGTGTTGAACCAGAGCTCCTTGCGGTACGACTTCATGGCGTCCTCCCTATTTGATGTTGCTGATATTCTCGACGGCAAACGGAATCCAGCGCCCCGAGCTGTCCTGGTTGAAGTCCACCAGGATTGTGCCGGAAGGAGAGTCGATCACGAAGATCGGTTCTTTGGCCTGGCTGCTGGCCCAGTACCGCTTTAATTCGTCCGGGCTGGGTTTGCGGATGGGGCAGTTTCTGAGCTGCTTTTGTTCCAGCATGGCCAGCCAGAATGAGTAGACCGCCTTGCTGCTCTGCAGGATTTGCCCGTCCATTTTCTTTGTTCGGGTGCCGAAGATGGTTTCAACCTGCAGTTCAACTTGCATCGGCAGCAGGTCATGGCCGGTGAGGTAGCGGTTGCCTTCCAGGTCCTGCCAGAGTCCGGGGCCGCAAAGTAGATTGTTGGAAAGCAGCTTTCTGCGCTCGTCGCTCGAGTTGGTGTCCAGCAGGGTGCGCAGATTCTGGCGTGCCTGATCCTCGGCCTTGGCGATTCTGTCGGGCATGGTTGTGTCAAATCTGACCTGGGGTGCCATGGAAGAGCAGCCGGCCAGTAAGATAAACATTACTGTAATTATGAATCTTTTCATTGTTGATTCCTCCAGAGCTGAAGGTAGCATAAACTTGGCGAAGCTGCCAGTGGGTGTAAAAAAGCCGGGCAGATGCCCGGCTGGTTCTTATTGGTTGGCTGAACGCGAGCGGCGCTGATTGCTGGGGCGTCCACTGCGCATGGCGCCGGGGCGCTTGCTGGCGTTGGGGGCAGCGGGGCGCCGGGGCGGCCGGCTGGGGGGCTGATCCTGCTTGGGCTTGGGCGCGTCATAGTCAAACTCGGGCATGGTCTTGCGCTCCAGCTTTTCGCCCAGGGTGCGCTCGATGGTGTTGACCATGGCCTTGTCTTCGCCGGTAATGAAGGTGAAGGCTTCGCCGGTCTTGGCGGCGCGGCCGGTGCGGCCGATGCGGTGGGTGTAGGCGTCGGCGGTATCCGGCATATCAAAGTTAATCACGTGCGAGATGGCAGACACATCGATGCCGCGGGCGGCGATGTCGGTGGCCACCATGATCTGGTAGGAGCCGTCTCTGAAGCCCTTGATGGCGTGCTCGCGCTTGTTCTGTGAAAGGTTGCCCTGCAGCGAGGTCGCCCGGTAGCCGCTGCGCTCCAGCTGCTGGGCCAGACGCTTGGCGCGGTGCTTGGTGCGGGTGAATACGATGACTGACTCGGTTGGGGTACTCTTGAGAACCTCTTTGAGCAGGGCTGTCTTCAGGTGCTGCGGCACGGGGTAGAGGGCGTGGGCCACGGTGTTGGCCGGCTTGGTGTGGCCGATCTGAACCGTGGTGGCATCCTGCAGGATCTCCTGGGACAGTTTGCGGATGTCCGGCGGCATGGTTGCCGAGAAGAAGAGGTTCTGGCGCTTGACCGGCAACTGTTTGATGATGCGGCGGATGTCGGGCAGAAATCCCATGTCGAACATGCGGTCAGCCTCATCCAGGACAAAGGTTTCGATGCCGGCGAGGTTGATGTTGCCCTGGTTGATGTGATCCAGCAGGCGGCCGGGGCAGGCCACGATGATCTCGGTGCCGCGCTTCATGGCTGCGATCTGGGGGTTCATGCTGACGCCGCCGAAGACGACCGCGCTGCGCAGGTTCGTATGGCGCCCCAGATCCTGGATCGCCTCATTGATCTGAGCCGCCAGCTCGCGGGTGGGGGCCAGGATCAATGCTCTGGTTTTTTTGCGCGGCCCGTGCAGCAGCTGCTGCAGAATCGGCAGCACAAAGGCTGCGGTTTTGCCGGTGCCCGTCTGGGCCAGGCCCAGCAGGTCGCCGCCGGTCAGGATGGCCGGGATTGCCTCGGCCTGGATCGGTGTCGGTTCAATATAGCCCATCTCCTGGACAGACTTGTAGATTTCGGGATTAAGTGAATCAAATTTCATTGGTGCTCCTGTGAGGGGTGTACCCTCTATATGGGGATACCCGGACGGGTAGGAATTTACTCTTCGGGATCCAGGGTCGGTTGGGGACCCGGTACGATGTCAGCGATGTCGGGATCGATATCTTCGCCCTCGGCTGCCAGTGCGGCCTTGCGGTCCTTGGCGTCCTGTTTGCGGGCTAGCTTTTCTTGTTTCTTTTTCGTGCGCTGCTTCTCGCGTTCAAATTTCTGAAACGAGTAGTTTGTCTTACGGGCCATTCAGTTGCTCTCAGTCACTGCAAAAATGAAGTGCAGTAGGAAAATCGGTAAAGCGGGGTCAAAATTTAAAAGGGCGGGTTAAACACCCGCCCTTGGCAATTAATCTTTGATAACGTTAGCGGCGCAGGGACCCTTGGGACCGTCTGCAATATCGAAGGTTACCTTCTGGCCCTCTTCAAGTACCTTGAAGCCTGAACCCTGAATAGCTGAGAAATGAACGAATACGTCACTGCCACCCTCAACTGCGATAAAGCCAAAACCTTTTTCTTCGTTAAACCACTTAACTGTTCCGTTTGCCATTGTGTACCTCTTTTTTTGATTCGCTACTGCTTTCGACAGGTTCGAATCCATTAATGTATTTCTGAAAACCGGTAAGTATTAGGCTTAGGATACTGCCAGGTGGTTACACACAGGATGATTCCAATTTTGACCAACTCGTTTTTCAGATTAAGATATCCCTACGTGATCAAGCGGTGTGTGTCAAGCATATTAGTTTGCACAGAATAGTCTTTGACTATTGGGGCGCCTGGGTTTATATGCTCGACACCTATTATTAACTGTATCACAAATAACTTTTGGAGAGATAATTTGCGCAAGAATAGCCTAAGAAATATTGCAATCATTGCCCATGTTGACCATGGCAAGACAACCCTTGTGGACGGGATGCTCAGACAGAGCGGCACCTTTGGTGATCATCAGAAGATTGATGACCGGGTCATGGATTCCATGGATCTGGAGCGTGAGCGCGGCATCACTATCTCGGCCAAAAACACCGCCGTACAGTACGGCGACACTAAGATCAACATTGTCGACACCCCGGGTCACGCCGATTTCGGCGGTGAAGTTGAGCGCTCGCTCAATCTGGTCGACGGCGCCATCCTGCTGGTTGACTCCAGTGAGGGGCCGCTGCCCCAGACCCGCTTCGTGGTGCGCAAGGCCCTGGCCAAGAAGCTGCCCATCATTCTGGTGATCAACAAGATCGACCGGCCCGATGAGCGCATCGGTGAAGTTATCGACGAAGTCTATGATCTATTCATCGATCTGGATGCCAGCGAAGAGCAGATCGATTTCCCGGTACTGTTCACCAATGCCAAAGAGGGTATCGCCCACAAGGCTATGGGCGATGACAGCGCCGATCTGCGGCCGCTCTTCGATACGATCATTGATGTGATTCCCGGCCCTGAAGCTGATGATGAGCACATTCCGCAGTTTCTGGTGGCCAGCCTTGATTATGACTCCTATGTGGGGCAGATCGCCATCGGTCGCCTGACCAACGGACGGCTGGCCATGAATCGGAACTATGCCCTGGTTGGTGAAGAGGGCACCCGGCGCGGGGTCAAGTTCTCGGCCCTCTACAGTTTCAACGGCCTCAAGAAGATGCCGGTGGAAGAGGCCGAGGCCGGTGACATTATCGCCGTGGCCGGAATCGACGGCGTTAAGATCGGAGATACCATCTCGGATGAGAACGATGCCAAGCCGCTGCCGCGCATCAAGGTTGATGAGCCCACCGTCTCCATGATCTTCTATGTCAACAATGGTCCCTTTGCTGGCCAGGAGGGCAAATATCTGACTTCGCGTCATATCAAGGCCCGCCTTGAGAAGGAGACCCTCTGGAATGTTGCCATCCGCATTAACCCGCTGGAGCGCGCCGATGCCTTTGAAGTCTGCGGCCGCGGAGAGCTGCAGATGGCCATCCTGATTGAAACCATGCGCCGCGAGGGTTATGAGTTCATGGTATCCAAGCCGCGGGTCATCACCAAGGAGGTTGACGGCACCGTCATGGAGCCTACCGAACATGTCTATCTGGACGTGCCCGAAGAGTTTGTGGGCACCATTACCGAGAAACTTGCCACCCGCAAGGGGCGCATGGAAAACCTGATCAACAACGGTCACGGCCGCGTCAATCTTGAGTTCATCATCCCGTCGCGCGGTTTGATCGGTTTTAGAAGCCAGTTTATGACCGACACCAAAGGTTCGGGCATCATGAACGCCCTCTTTGAAGGCTATGAGCCCTGGTACGGCCCCATCCCGCAGCGCAACTCCGGCGCCCTGGTGGCTGACCGTCCCGGCAAGGTTACCACCTACGCCGCGCTGGCCATGGTTGACCGCGGTGAGCTTTTCTGCAAGGTCGGCACGCCGGTCTACACCGGCATGATGATCGGCGAGCGCAATAGAAATGGCGATATGGATGTCAACATCACGAAGGAGAAGCAGCTCACCAACATGCGCGCTTCCGGTTCCGACAATACTGTGACCCTGCGTCCGCCGCGTCTGCTCTCGCTGGATCAGGCCATTGAGTTCATTGCCGAAGATGAGCTGGTCGAGGTGACGCCGGAAAATATCCGCCTCAGAAAGATGGAGCTTGATGCCACCAAGCGTGCCATTCTGAAGAAGAAGGAGAAGTTTGCCAATCTGGAAAAGTAGAAGCTGCGGCCTTCGGGCCGCTATGCGTTGAACAAAGAAAGGCGAGAACTGATGTTCTCGCCTTTCTTGTTATTTCTTCTTGCCCTTGTATTCGCGCTTTTTGAAGTCGCGGTTATCGGGTTTGGCCTTGGTGATCAAGGGGCGCCCCTTCTGGTTGCGGAATTTGCGCAGGATATCTTCAGCGTCGCTGAAGGGCACGCTGACGAAGGTGAACTGGTCGAAGATCTGGATATCGCGCACCTGCTGCTCCTGGATGCCGGTCTGCTGGCGGATGAAGCGCGCCATCTGGGCCGGATTCTGGATGTTGTGCTTGCGGCCCTTGGCCACGAAGAGGCGGGTGCGGCCCTTGCGGTCAATTGATGGGGCTGTGACCTGGCGGATATCATGGTAGTGGCTGCTGTCGAGCTCGTTCTCAAAGGTGAATCGCAGACAGGCGGCCACCAGGTCAACGGGATGGACGCCGTTGTTGAGCATCTCCAGGGCCAGGGAGTCATAGGGCTGAAGTTCCTCTTCATTGAGGACGGTTTCGATCACGCTCTTGATCTTGATCTTCTTGGCGGCGATGACTTCGTCAACCTTGGGGATCTGCCCCTTGCGGATGTTGGCGCCAGAGCTGCGCTTGATGAATGAGAGGCCGCGGTACTCCTTGGGTGTGACAAAGGTGATGGCGGTACCCTCGTTGCCGGCGCGGCCGGTGCGGCCGATGCGGTGCACGTAGGACTCGGGGTCCTGGGGCAGGGTGTAGTTGATGACGTGGGTCAGGTTGCTGATGTCGATGCCGCGGGCGGCCACGTCGGTGGCGGTCATGATGTTGATCTTGCCGTCGCGGAAACGCTGCAGGATTCTGAGGCGCTGGCTCTGGGTGATCTCACCGTGCAGGGCGTCGGCGTCGTAGCCGCGGGCCTCCAGCTTGGCGGCAATCTCTGAGGTGTCAACGCGGGTACGGCAGAAGACCAGGCCGTAGAATTCCGGTTCCATATCGATGATGCGGCAGAGCGCCTCAAATTTGTCCTGTTCATGAACCTCGAAGTAGATCTGGTCGGTCAGGCTGGTGGTGACCTGCTCGGACTTGACGCTGATGGTGTCGTATTCGCGCATGTAGCGCTTGGCGATCCCGATGATGGTCTTGGGCATGGTGGCTGAGAAGAGCAGGGTCTGGCGTTCCGCCGGGGCAAACTCCAGAATCGCTTCGATCTCCTCTTTGAAGCCCATGTTGAGCATCTCGTCGGCCTCGTCCAGCACCAGGAAGTTGATGCTTTCGATATTCAGGGTGCCGCGCTTGAGGTGGTCGAGGGTTCGACCCGGGGTGCCCACGACGATGTCGGCGCCGCGTCTGAGGTGCTTGAGCTGCAGGCCCATATCCTGGCCGCCGTAGACCGGCAGGATGTTCAGTTTTTTGGTGCCCTTGAAGCTGTTGATCTCTTCAGCCACCTGGATGGCCAGTTCGCGCGTCGGGGCCAGCACTAGGGCCTTGGTGTGCTTGGCGCGGGCGTCGATCTGCTCGATGATGGGTATGCCGAAGGCGGCCGTCTTGCCGGTGCCGGTCTGGGCCTGTGCCATGACATCCTTGGCGTTGTCGAGCAGGTAGGGGATGACCTTTTCCTGGATGGGAGATGGTTCTTCGAAACCCTTTTTGCTGAGGGCTTTAAGCATGTTGTCCGAAAGGCCGAGGGCCTTAAATTTTTCCATAATGTTTTCCTTTTCAATATTCTAAACACACACAGGAAAGCGGTCCTTTCGGGTGATGCTGAGAATTCTTATGCGCCGCTAATATATAGAAATTATAATAAAAAGCCAGAAAATAATTAGAGGGCAATTTTTATTTGACTGAAAATATAGATATTTCAGCGATATGCTGTAAAAAATTAATCTTCCTGACGGAGGTATTCGCCGCTCTTGCCGCCGGATTTGCTCAGCAGGCAGATCTCACTCATGACCATGCCCTTGTCGACGGCCTTGGCCATGTCGTAGATGGTCAGCAGGGCGACTGTGGTGGCATGCATGGCTTCCATCTCTACGCCGGTCTTGCCGTCGACCCTGACCGTGATTTCGGCGCGGATGGAGCTGCTCTGCGCATCGGGTTCAAACTCAACTTCGATCTGGGAGATTGGCAGGGGGTGGCAGAGCGGGATGGTGTCCGCGGTGCGCTTGGCGGCCATGATGGCGGCTACCTTGGCTGTGGCCAGCACGTTGCCCTTCTTGATCTCGCCGTTGATGATGGCCTGGAAGGCCTCTGCTGACATGCTGATGCGGCCGCTGGCAACAGCCACGCGGCGGCTGGGGTTCTTGTCGCCCACGTCAACCATCCTGATATTTCCTTCGGAATCAAGATGGCTGAGTTTCATGGGATCTCCTTTATGATTCGGAAGAGCTGCTGGAGCTCTTGCCGGCGAAATCGGTTGCGTACCAGCCGTTGCCTTTGAGGTGGAAGGCTGACTGTGAAATCAGTTTCTTGACCGCTCCCTTGCACTTGGGGCACTCGGTCTTGGGTGCTTCGCTGAAGCTCTGCAGGGCATCGAACTGATGACCGCACTCGGTGCACTTGTATTCATAGATGGGCATATGCGTCCTCCTTAACTCTGTTACGGAAAGCTTTTATAGTGCCGGGAGTCGGGCTTTGTCAAGGATTGACATTAACGTTTGCGGGGGAACGAACGAGTCGTCCCCCGCCTGATATCAGAGTTTCTTGCCCACCACTTCGCTGATGGCCTTGACCTTCTGCATCATGGCCTGGAACTCGGCCGGGCGCAGGGACTGGGGGCCGTCCGAGAGAGCCTTCTCGGGGGTCGGGTGGACCTCAATCATGAGTCCGTCAGCGCCGGCAGCCACGGCAGCCAGGGCCAGGGGCTCGACGTACTTGGCGTGGCCGGTGGCGTGGGAGGGGTCGATGATGACCGGCAGATGGGTCTTCTCCTTAAGCACCGGCACGGCACTCAGATCGAGGGTGTTGCGGGTGGCGGTCTCAAAGGTGCGGATGCCGCGCTCGCAGAGGATGACATCGGAGTTACCGCCGGCCAGGATGTACTCGGCTGACATGAGGAACTCCTCGATGGTGGTCGCCATGCCGCGTTTGAGCAGCACCGGTTTGCCGGCCTTGGCTACCGCTTTTAATAGCTGGAAATTTTGAATGTTGCGTGCGCCTATTTGAAGGATGTCGGCGTACTGCTGGGCCTCATCGATGCTGGTGAAGTCGATGACCTCGGTGATGACCGGGATGTTGTACTGGGCCTTGGCTTTGGCCAGGATGATCAGGCCATCCAGTTTGAGACCCTGGAAAGAGTAGGGGGATGTGCGCGGCTTGAAGGCGCCGCCGCGTAGAATGTGCGCACCGCTGGCCTGGATTGCCTCAACCACCTCATTGATCTGCTCCTGGGACTCAACGGCGCAGGGGCCGGCCATGACGGTGAAGTTGCCGCCACCGACCTTTACGCCCATGCCGATGTCCACGATGGAGTCTTCGGGGTGGGTCTCGCGTGAGGCCAGCTTGTAGGGAGCCAGAATCGGGATGGCTTTTTCTACTCCGGGCTGGGCCTCAAGTGCAATCAGCTTGCTCTTGCTGCGGTCGTCACCTACGGCACCGAAAACAACCCGCTCTGAGCCGCGAATCATGTTGGCCTTGAAGCCGAACTCTTCGATCAGCTCCTTTACATGCTGAATGTCCTTTTCCGTCGCGTCCTTTTTCATCGAAATAATCATTTCATTCTCCTTTTGTGAGACTTGGGAGGATTTCCGCGACCAGGATAAAAGAAGAGGCCGCGGGGTTTTGCCACCCGCGGCCTCTGTTTATTTGATTTTTGTACAGATCAGCCGACAGGTGGTCCTGTAAAGATAAACCAAAAATAATAATAGTTATCGGCGAATATTTTCTGCATGGAGATATCAATAACTGAATCTATGGATAGATGCAACCCCTTTTCTGAATTGGCGTACTCTTGACAAAGGCGGGTTGCGGGTATAGTTAGATTATACTAACAGACTGAGGTGAAATTATGACCCTTTCCCAGAGCCTTGAAGACTATCTTGAAACAATCCTGATCCTTAGTGAAGAAGATGAATCGGTGCGCGTGCGTGACGTGGCCGAACGCCTGGGGGTCAAGAAGCCCAGTGTGGTTGCGGCTGTCAAGTCTCTGGTGGAGAAGGATCTGATCAATCATGAGCGTTACGGCTCACTGCGGCTCACTCCGGCCGGCTCAGCCATTGCGCACGAAGTCTATCACCGGCATAAGATTATCTACTCGTTTCTCAATCAGGTGCTGGGTGTTGATGAAGAGACTGCAGAGCGCGATGCCTGCCAGCTTGAGCACAACATGAGCGCCGACACGATGGAGCGGCTGCTGAAGTTTATCGAGTTTGCCGGTGCGTTGAAGGATGATACGGCAGACCCCAACTGGCTGGTCAGGTTCCGTTCATATATTGAGACCGGCGAGCTGATCTCCTGTGAGATCGATTCCTGCAAATGTCAGCATGATTCCTAGTTGCGCGCCCAGAAGATTGGCGTAATCAGCATCAGCATGGCAGAGACCGTTATCAGGGCGTAGCCCAGCCCCAGGGTGTCGGCCAGCAATCCCATGACCAGGGCCAGTCCGGCCGTGATCAGCGATGTTATCTGTGATCTGATCGAGAGCGCGGATGCCATGATCTGATGATCAACCTTCTCGCTGATGTAGCCCATGCCGATGGGGGCCCGCAGATTCTGGATGATAAAAATCAGCATGAAGAGCAGGACTGCCGGCAATGGCCAGTTGATGTTGTAGCAGAGCCCGCTGCCGAGTCCGAGTCCGATGCCCAGCAGCAGGGTGAAGTTGAGCGGCGGCGCCAATCTGGTGAAGCGCTTGGCAAATTTCCCTGATCGGCGCGAAGCTCTTGCGGTCAGCAGGTAGAGCACGAAGTAGACGACGCCGATCAGCACGGCGGAACGCTGGGTCTCATCCAGGCCGAGCATGATCGGCAGGCCCAGCGTCAGGCTGGTCAGCAGCGGCTGGAGGTAGTCTTTGGTGGTTTTGTAGTAACCGTCATACATGGCCACATTGATCACCGAGCGCGAGGTGTCCCAGCTGCTGAAGGTCAGTTTGATGCTTTGGTAGATATCCAGGAATTTCTGTCCAACCCGCCGACCCTCCAGATGGGCCACGGGTCCCTCCAGATCTTTGGGGTAAGTCAGCATCAGCAGGAGATCCAGCAGGTAGGGCAGGGTTGAGGCCAGGAAGATGACGGTATAGTCGCCGCTGTAGAGCACGATGCCGGCCGCAATCAGGGATGAGATGGCGGAGCCGCGCTGGGACCAGGAGCGGGTGTGGCCGTAGTAGTCAACCTTGTGCTCCTGCCAGCCGTGCTGCTTCAGATAGTCCAGAATCATGGCCTTGTGGGTGCCGGTTCTGAAGGCCTCGCCGAACGAGAAGCAGAGCATGGCCAAGGCAAAGTAGGCAAAGCTCTCGGTCAGATAGAAGACGATAAACGATACTATGTAGGCCAGAAATGATGAGACCATGGTGCGGCGGCGCCCAAGCGCATCGGCGATGACCCCGGTGGGGATTTCAAGAATGTTGGTTGAGATCTCGCGGATGGCGTACAGGGTGCCGATCTGGGTAAAGCTGAGCCCCTTCTCAAGAAAGAACAGGATGAGAAAGGGCTCAAAAAATCTGAGGTTTTTGAGGAAGCCGTAGGAGCAGAACTTGAAGTACTGCAGATTTTTTTCAAACGGCTTCGTCATGTTTAAAAGTAGCTGCTGCCGTCCCAGCAGTGGGTGCAGAGCTTTTCCTTAGGCAGGCCGATGGCCTCCACCAGGTCATCTAGTTTCTGGAATTTCAGGGTTGTCAGACTGAGGCGTTCGCGGATGCAGTCGACCATGGCGCACTGGCGCTGGCTGCCGTCGCAGGCGTAATCCTCCAGGTGGGCGTCCTCGGCTCCTTCCAGTTGCTTGATGGCTTTGCGGCCGGCCAGGTCAAGGGTCGAACGCGAGGTTGAGAAGTTCAGGAACTCGCAGGGGTGGATCAGCACCGGGCAGGCGATGCGCATGTGGATCTCGCGCGCGCCGTATTCATGCAGGATGGAGACATTGTCCTTGAGCTGGGTGCCGCGCACGATGGAGTCATCACTGAAGATGATGCTCTTGTCCTCAATCAGGGCCTTGTTGGGGATCAGCTTCATGCTGGCCACTAGGTCGCGCATCTCCTGATTCTGGGGCATGAATGACCTGGGCCAGGTGGGGGTGTACTTGCAGTAGGGGCGCATGTAGGGAATGCCGCTCTCATGCGAGTAGCCGATGGCGTGGCCGATGCCGGAGTCGGGGATGCCGGCCACCATGTCGGCCTGGGCATCGTCGTTTTTGGCCAGCAGCTGGCCGTTCTTGTAGCGCATCGCCTCCACGTTGATGCCCTCATAGGATGAGGTGGGGTAGCCGTAGTAGACCCACAGGAAGGAGCAGACCTGCATCTTGTCGCCGGGTTTTCTGAGCTGCTGATAGCCGTCGGCGGTCATCAGCAGGATCTCACCGGGGCCGACGTAGTAGTCGGTCTCATAACCCAGGTTGGGGAAGCAGCTCGACTCGCTGCTGGCGGCAAAGGCGCCGTCTTTCTTGCCGATGATGATGGGGGTGCGGCCCAGCTTGTCGCGGGCCACATAGATGCCGTTCTCGGTCAAGAGCAGCAGTGAGCAGGAGCCCTTGACCGACTCGATGACGTTCTCGATGCCGGCTTCAAAGCTGTCGCCTTCGCAGATCAGGGAGGCCACCAGTTCGGTGGGGTTGATGAAGCCGCCGGCTGTTTCGCAGAAGTGGGTGTTGCGGCCCAAGCTGCGCTGGGTGAGCTCTTCCAAATTGTTGATTCGGCCGACGGTGACCAGGGCAAATTTGCCCAGGTGGCAGTTGATAATCAGGGGCTGGCTGTCGGTGTCGCTGATGACGCCGATGCCGAGGTTGCCCTTGAATCTGTCGAGCAGGGGCTCGAATTTGTTTCTGAAGTATGAGTTCTCAAGGCTGTGGATCGAGCGGCTGAAGCCGTCGGGACCGAAGGTTGCGATGCCGCCGCGCTTGGTGCCCAGATGCGACAGGTAGTCGGTGCCGTAGAAGATGTCGGTAATGCAGGCCTGTTTTGATGCGGTCGAGAAAAAACCACCCATAATATCTCCCCTTATGTCTGAATGATATAGGGGACCGTTTGGTCCCCTCTAAATTATAAAGTTATTCCCACTCGATGGTGCCGGGCGGCTTGGATGAGATATCGTAGACCACGCGGTTGACGCCGTTGACCTCGTTGATGATGCGGGTCGAGATGCGGGCCAGGATCTCATAGGGGATGTTGACCCAGTCGGCGGTCATGCCGTCAAGGCTGGAGACGGCGCGGATGGCGATGGCGTCTTCATAGGTGCGTTCGTCGCCCATGACGCCGACGCTCTTGCAGGGCAGCAGCACGGCGAAACTCTGCCAGATGTCCTTGTAGCCCTCCCACTTCTTGAGCTCCTCCTGCACGCGCAGGTCGGCCTGCTGCAGGACATGCACCTTCTGGGCGTTGACTTCGCCGAGGATGCGCACGCCCAGGCCGGGGCCGGGGAAGGGCTGGCGCATCAGCAGGCTCTCGGGCAGACCCAGTTCGCGGCCCAGCTCACGGACCTCATCCTTGAAGAGCTCCTTGAGGGGCTCGATCAGTTTGAACTTCAGATCCTCGGGCAGGCCGCCAACGTTGTGGTGGCTCTTGATGGTGGCCGAGGGTCCGCCTTTGGCGGAGCGGCTCTCGATGATGTCGGGGTAGAGGGTGCCCTGGGCCAGGAAGTCGGCGCCGCCGATACGGTCGGCCTCGCCGTAGAAGACATCGATAAAGGTGTTGCCGATGATCTTGCGCTTCTGTTCGGGCTCGGTAACTCCCTTAAGTTTGTCGTAGAAAAGTTCCCTGGCATCCACGATGTCTAGGTTGATCTTGTGCTCCTCAGTGAAGAGCCATTTGATCTCGTCAACCTCGTTGGCTCTCAAGAGGCCGTTGTCAACGAAGATGGCGGTCATCTGGCTGCCGATGGCCTTGTCAACCAGGCAGGCGGCAACCGATGAGTCAACGCCGCCGGAGAGGCCCAGGATCAGTTTGCCGTCACCGACCTCTTCGCGAATGGCCTTGACTGACTCCTCGATGAAGTTGGCCATGGTCCAGTCGCCTTTCAAGCCGGCAACCTTGAAGAGGAAGTTGCTCAGCAGCTCTTTGCCTCTGGGGGTGTGGGCCACTTCGGGGTGGAACTGGACGCCGTAGAAATTCTTGTCGTAGTTGGCGATGGCGGCGACCGGGCAGCTCTCGGTGGTGGCGGTGATGCTGAAGCCGGTGGGCGGTTCGGTGACGTGGTCGCCGTGGCTCATCCAGACCTTCATGCCGCTGTCCATGTCGCTGAAGAGGTCGCTCTGATCGCTGATGCTGATGTTGGCGTGGCCGTATTCGCCGCTGCGGCCGCCTTCAACGGTGCCGCCCAGCAGCTTGCTCATCAGCTGCAGGCCGTAGCAGATGCCCAGTACGGGCAGGCCCATCTCGAAGATGGCAATATCCATGTCGGGCGAGCCGGTATCCAGCACGGAGCAGGGGCCGCCCGAGAGCACGATGGCCTTGGGGGCCATGGCCTTGAGCTCTGCGCTGCTGATATCATGGGGAACTATCTCGCAGTAGACGCCGAGTTCTCTGATGCGGCGGGCGATCAGCTGGGCGTACTGTGAGCCAAAATCCAGGACTGCTACTAATTCATGCATATTAAATCCTTCTTTTAAGATATACGGCCGGTGTAAACTGTCTCGACCTTGCCGATCAGCCAGACATCGGTGTAGTTACCGTCTTGGGAACTGAAATCAATCTTCAGATTGCCGCCGGGCATCTGCACGGCTACGGGGGCGCCGCTGACATTGCCGCTGGCGTGGGCCAGCAGGGCTGAAGCTACGGCGCCGGTGCCGCAGGCCAGAGTTTCACCCTCGACGCCGCGCTCATAGGTGCGTACGCGGATGCTGCTCGGGCTGATGACTTCAACAAAGTCGGCGTTGGTGCCGGCCGGAGCAAAGGCCTCGTTGTAGCGGATATGGCTGCCGAGTTTGTCGATGTTGATCTTGTCGAGGTCATCGATGAACATGATGGTGTGGGGCACGCCGGTATCGACGTGGTGCACGACCTGGTCCTGATCGGCGATTTTGATGGTGATGTCGCACTTGAGGTTTTGGGGGGCGGTCATTTTAATGGCCACATCTTCGTCATTGATGCGCGCCTGAATGATGCCGGCCATGGTGTTGAAGCGCATGGTCTTGTCGGCGATCCTGTGTTCGAAGGCGTACTGGGCGGCGCAGCGGGCGCCGTTGCCGCACATTTCGGCTTCGGAACCGTCAGCGTTAAAGATCCGATAGTTGAAGTCGGTTTCATTGGAAGGTTCCAGTATCAGCACGCCGTCAGCTCCGATGCTGGTGCGGCGCTGGCAGAGCGTACGGCTGAAGTCTGACCAGTCAATCTGCAGGCTGTCATCGGTGTTGTTGATGACGATGAAGTCATTGCCGGTTCCTGACATTTTGCTGAAGGCTATGTTCTTGTATTTGGAACTCATGATAATTCTCCCAGTTAGCGTCATGGATCGATGCTTAATTTAGTGAGGCTGAATTAACAGACTTGGGCGCTATAGTCAAGAATAGTGCGAGTTTGGCTTGGGTGGAAATCCTGTCTGAAACGCCCTGAATCGAGCTCGTGATTGGTGCATCGGTTAAACCGTAAAAATGTGTCAGCGGCAGCAGTTGTTTCTAAGGTGGCGGGTCTGGCTGGTCGAAAAGTTATCTATTAAATGAACGGTGGTGGCATATGTCTGAGAAGCGCAAACATCAGCGCCGGCCGCTGGTGATCGAAGCCAGGTTTCAAGACCGGTTTGGTAAAATTATCAAGGGCTCGGTGTCTGATATCAGCATGAGTGGAGCCAGCATTGAGACTAACGAGCCGTTGAACCCTGATACGCCCCTGAATCTCTCGCTTGATCTGGTCGATTTCGGCAAGGTGGTCGAAGTCCATTGCCGGGTTGTGCGGGTCAGGCCGGGTGAGTCGATGGGAGTTAAGTTTTCCAGTGACAGCGACCGTCAGGTTGCCGCAATCATGGAGTACGGCCGGCCGGATTGATGGGGGCAGATGCCCCCTATAGGTTGTGCTCCTTGATCAGATCCCTGGCCCAGTCGGCAAAGTAGGTTATCTCGGCCTGGCTGGCCTCTTTTAACAGAGTGGCGGCCTCAGTGCGGTCGTTGCTCTCTTTGCTTTCCAGCAGCACAATTGCCAGATAGACCTTACCCTCGGGGTTGTCCGGAACCAGCTGCTGGGCTTCGCGCAGATAGGGCAGGGCCTTCTTGTTGCTCTTGAGCGGCCAGGGCAGGATGTTCCACATGCGGCCCAGGGCGGTCAGGGGCGCGCCCCACATGTAGGTCTTGTCAAGTTCATAGGACTTCTCGAAGCTGCTCTGGGTCTTCTTGACCAGGCCCTCTCTGACTGCCGTGATGATGCTGACGCCGTCGGCATAGTTGCCGACACTCAGGCCGTAGTAGAGGGCGCCCTCAACACCCTGGGGATTGAGCTGCATGGCCTTCTCGCCGTAACTCATGCCCAGTTTGCCGTATTCGACACAGGCCGGTTTCCAGGCTTCGGGCTGGTTGATGTTTTCGCGTTTGATCTCCTCGGCATAGGAACGGCAGCCGCGGGCCGCTTTCCAGTAGGCCTCGTAGCTGTTGTCGCCCTCATTGATGGCCCGGATGGCTAGCTCCATGGATTTTTTATGATTGGCGCTGTCTCCCTGGTGGTAGCCCTTCTCGAAGTAGGCGTCCGACTGATCCAGCAGGGGCTGTGCGTTTAGGCTGAACGGGATCAGGATTGCGGCGATTAAAAGACAAAGGTAGTGCTTCATATTTCCTCCAGGGCTTTTTGAAACACTTCGGCAGATTGTCCGCTCATGATTAGCCCATCCTGTCTCGGCATGCGTTTATGTTACCACTCATTAATACTGAATGTTGATTCATTTTTGTGGTGGTGCTATAAACTTTATTTATTTGCCTTTTTAGGAGGATGTTATGATTGAAGGAAGACCTTGGCTCAGTTTTTACGGAGATGTTCCCGGTAGTATTGATTACCCCAGAATCACCATGTACGAATCGGTAATGCGTTCGGTGGAGCGGGTTCCCGATAAGATCGCCTGGGATTTTATGGGTACAACCTGCACCTATCGCAAGTTTGCCGCTCAGATCTCCCAGTGTGCCGACGCATTGGCTGATCTGGGACTTAAGCAGGGGGATACCATAACCATCTCCATGCCCACCACCCCTCAGGGCATCATCTGTTTCTATGCGGCCAACAAGCTTGGGGCGGTGGCCAGCATGATCCATCCGCTCTCCACCGAGAGCGAGATTGAATTTTATCTCAATGTTTCAAATTCAACCATGGCGCTGACAATCGATGCATTCTACGGCAAGTTCAACAAGGTCATGGGCAATACCTCATGCAATAAGCTGATTCTGGCTAAGATCGGCGACTATCTTTCGCCCATCAAGCGTTTCGGCTTCTGGGCCACCAAGGGGCGCAAGATCCCACCGGTACCGGCGGATCCGCGGGTCAGCTGGTGGCATGATCTGATGAGGGCCAAATATCCGGCCGCGCCCAAGTCCGACATGGGAACCGACGATACGGCCGTGATTCTCTACAGCGGCGGCACCACCGGTGTGCCCAAGGGCATCATGCTTACCAACATGAACTTCATCTCAGAGGGCATGATGGTGGCGGCCTGGGGGCAGCTGGATGAGAATGATGCGGTACTGGCCATTCTGCCCATCTTCCACGGTTTCGGCCTGGGGGTCTGCGTCAACGGCGCCTTCATGGGCGGCGGCAAGAGCATTCTGGTGCCTCAGTTTACGCCTGAGGATGTCGCCAGGCTGATCAAGACCAAGAAGCCCTCCTTCATCATCGGCGTGCCGACCCTCTTTGCGGCGCTGAATAAAAATGAAGATTTCCGCGGTGCCGACCTGACCTGTCTCAAGGCTGCCTTCTGCGGCGCCGACACCCTGCCGACGGTGGTCAAGCGGGAGTTTGAGGAGATCGTGGCCAGCCGGGGCGGCCAGGTCAAACTGCTGGAGGGCTACGGCCTGACCGAGGCGGTCACGGCCATCATGGCCACGCCCATGGAGCACTACCGCGAGGGCAGCATCGGCGTGCCTTTCCCGGACATGGATGCCAAGATCTGCCAGGAGGGCACGGATACCGAGATGCCCATCGGTGAGGACGGCGAGATCTGTGTCAGCGGCCCGGCCGTCATGAAGGGCTACCTCAATCAGCCCGAGGAGACTGCCGATGTGCTCAAGCTTCACAGCGACGGCAAGCTCTGGCTGCATACCGGCGACATCGCCTGTCAGGATGCGGACGGCTTCTTCTACTTCCGGCTGCGCCTCAAACGCATGATCAAATCTTCGGGCATGAATGTCTATCCGAGCCAGGTTGAGGAGGTTATCTATGAGCATCCGGACGTTGAGGACGCCTGCGTCATCGGTGTGCCGGACAAGACCCAGGTTGAGCGGGTCAAGGCTTTTGTGATTTTGAAAGACGGGGTGGATCCCAGCCGTGAGAAGCAGGGCGAGATCATCAAGCACTGTCAGAAGACCCTGATCAAGTGGAGCTGTCCGCGTGAAATTGAGTTCAGGGATGAACTGCCCAAGACCCTGGTGGGTAAGGTTGCCTTTAAGGAGCTTGAAAACCAGGAGATTGAGCGCATGCGTCAGAATGGCGAGTACGTGGGCGACCGCTAGGAGTAGATATGCAGGACTATAAGGTTTTTTATGAGGCGATTGCGGATCCGGCCTCGATCAACTTCAAGGGCCGCAAGGTTATCGGCTATCTCTGCTCCTATGCGCCCGAAGAGCTGATCTATGCGGCCGGGCTGCACCCCATGCGGCTCTTCTCCTCCAAGTCGGATATTTCCCTGGCCGACAACCATCTGCAGGCCTACTGCTGCTCGCTGGTGCGCGGGGTGCTGGAGGACAGCCTCGCGGGTAGGCTAGGTTTTCTGGATGGCACGGTTTTTCCGCACACCTGTGACTCGATTCAGCGCCTGAGCGACATCTGGCGCCTCAATACGCGCTATGAATTCTTCGCGGACGTGATCATGCCGGTCAAGCTCAACACCGAGAGCGCCCGCAGCTACATGCGCGCCACTCTTGAGCGGTTTAAGTCTGACCTTGAGGAGGCCACCGGTCGTGAGATCACCGATGACGATCTGCAGGAGTCGATCGACAAGTTCAACCGCATCCGGGCCAGCCTGGGGCGGCTCTATGAGCTGCGCCGGGAGAATCCGGCCTTGATCAGCGGCGCCGACATGTATGCGGTGGTCAAAGGCTCCATGATGATGAACCGCGATGAGCTGCTGGAGCTGCTGCCGCCCATCGTCGCAAAGCTGGAGGCCGCCGATGTGCCGAGCAACGGCGCCAAGCGGCTGGTGATCTCGGGCAGTATCTGCGATTCGCCGGATATCTACAACATCATTGAAGAGGCCGGCGGCGTGGTGGTCGGTGATGATCTCTGCACCGGCCAGCGCTGGTTTGCCGGCCAGATGGCGGGCGATCCCATGGAGGCCCTGACCTCGCGCTATGTGGAGCGCATCGTCTGTCCGGCCAAACACAGCTCAATCACGGCCCGCGGCGAGAATATCGTCAGTCTGGTCGAGCAGAGCGGGGCCGACGGCGCCATCTTCATGCTGCTCAAGTTCTGTGATCCCCACGCCTTTGACTACCCCTACATGAAGCGGTATCTCGATGAGGCCGGTATTCAGAATATGCTGATCGAGATGGACGACCAGCTCCTGAGCGGCGGCCAGCTGGCCACCCGGCTGGAAACCTTCATCCATATGATCTGAAAAGGAGCTCTCCGATGAGTGAACAGGATAAACTCAAGATTAAGTCCGCCAAGAAGATGCGCGACATCATGACCACCTACTATATCGACGCCAAGACCGCCGCCGACAACGGCAAGCAGGTGGCCTGGATCACCTCGGGCGGCCCGGTGGAACCGCTGGTGGCCATGGATATCATTCCGGTCTACCCCGAGAATCATGCGGCTATGATCGGCGCCTCCAAGATGGGTGAGGATCTCTGCGAGAAGGCCGAAGCCATGGGCTACAGCACCGATCTCTGCTCCTATGCCCGGGCCGACATCTCCTGCGCCACGATCAACGGCGGTCCCATCGGCGGCCTGCCCAGGCCCGATATGCTGATCTGCGGCAACAACATCTGCGGTACAGTGATGAAGTGGTATGAGGTCCAGGCGCGTTACTTCGATGTGCCGCTCTTCATCTTTGACACCCCCATCTGTCACACCGGCTACACGCCCGAGATCAAGAGTTATGTGCGCGCCCAGATCGACGAGTATCTCTATTTTCTGGCCGCGGCCAGCGGCAGGCCCTTCGCCTATGACCGGATTGACGAGGTTGGGCGCTTATCGCTGGAGGGGCAGCGTCTCTGGCAGCAGGTGCTCAACACCACCGCCAGGAAGCCTTCGCCCATGAGTGCCTTTGATGCCTTCTTTTTCCTGGCTCTGATCGTGACTTTGCGCGGCACTCAGGTGGCGGTGGATTTCTATAAGGAGCTCTTGCTCGAGATGGAGCAGCGCGCCGCCGAGGGCATCGCGGCGGTGCCGAGCGAGAAGTACCGCCTGCTCTGGGACAATCTGCCGGTCTGGTATCAGCTCAAGTGGTTGTCGAGGACCTTTGCCGAGCATGAGGCCTGTCTGGTGGCCGACACCTATACCTCGGCCTGGTGCGGATCCATGCAGTATATCGATGAGCACAACTTCCTGGATTCCATGGCCGAGGCCTATACGCGCATCTATCTCAATATCGGCGTCGATCAGATGGCCGAGCAGGTGGTCGAGATGGTAAAGTTTTATGATGCCGACGGTTTTGTGATGCACTCCAACCGCAGCTGCAAACCCTACTCATTCGGCCAGCTGGACATTCAGCGCATCGTGCAGGAGAAGACCGGTATCCCGGTGCTGATGCTGGAGGCCGACATGGTTGATCCGCGCAACTTCTCCGAGTCCCAAGTGGAGACGCGCATCGATGCCTTTATGGAGATTATAAAACAGGGGGCTGCGGCATGAGGTTCGGACTCGAAAATAAGATCTGTCTGGTAACCGGCGGTAGCCGCGGGATCGGCCTGGAGATTGCCCGCGCTCTGCTAAGGGAGGGTGCCAAAGTTATCATCTGCGGCCGCAAGCAGGACGGGCTCGATAGCGCCATCGCCGAGCTGGGCGGGGGCAACAGCCTGATGACCGTGGCGGCGCATATTGCCAAGCCTGAAGATGTGGACAAGCTTTTCGAAACTATCCAGGAGGTCCATGGCCGCCTCGATATTCTGATCAACAATGTCGGTATGAACCTTATGACGCCGGCCATTGCCGATCTCGACCCGACCATGTGGCAGAAGATCATCGAGAGCAATCTGACCGGCACCTTTCTCTGTGCGCGCAAGGCGGCGGCCATGATGCGCGCCCAGGGTGAGGGCAAGATCGTCAGTATCTCATCAATTGCCGGCCGCAAGGCCTCGCCCGGCATGGGCATCTACGGCATTGCCAAGTCCGGCATCGAGATGCTGACCCAGGTGCTCTCAGCCGAGATGGCGCCCTTTAATGTGCAGGTCAATGCCGTGGCGCCGGCCATGGTACGCACCGACTTCTCGAAGCCCTTCTGGGGCAATGAGGATCTGCTGGGGCATATCGTCAGCACCATCCCCATGGGACGCATCGCCGAGATCGATGATGTGGTCAAGCCGGTGCTCTTTCTGGCCTCGGACGGATCCTCCTTCATCACCGGTCAGACTCTGGTGGTGGACGGCGGGGCCACGGCGGTTTAGCAATGATCACGGCGGGCATTGATATCGGATCGATAACGGCCAAGGCGGCCCTGGTGGAGGACGGCAGACTGCTGGGCAGCCGGGTGGTCTTCACCGGCTACAGCGCCTCCACGGCCGGTCAGCGCGTATATGATGAGTTGCTCAAATCGCTGGGTAAGTCCCGCGAGGATGTCAGGGCGGTTGTCTCAACCGGCTACGGCCGCAACAGCGTCGAGTTTGCCGACAAGGCCCTGACTGAGATCATCTGTCACGGGGCCGGAGCTCACTTCCTGAACCCCGAGATTCGCGGCATCATCGATGTGGGCGGTCAGGACTCCAAGGCCATGGTGATCGACAGTGAGGGCCGCGTCAAGGATTTTGCCATGAACGACAAGTGCGCGGCCGGCACCGGCCGTTTTCTGGAGGTCATGGCCCGGGCCCTGGAGGTTGATCTGGACCGGATGGGCGCGATATCGCTTGAGGCTGACAGCCCCTCCAAGGTCAGCAGCATCTGCACCGTTTTTGCCGAGTCGGAAGTTATCTCCATGATCGCCAAGCAGCATACGCGCCAGAATATCATTGCCGGCATTCATGAGTCGGCGGCCTCAAGGGTGGCGGCTCTGGCAACCAAGGTCGGGGTCAGGGAGCCGGTCATGATGACCGGCGGGGTGGCCAAGAATATCGGCATGGTCAGGGCCCTGGAGCAGCGGCTCAATATTTCGATCATGGTTAATGATAGCGCCCAGGAGAACGGTGCCATTGGTGCGGCCGTGCTTGCGGCGCAATTGTTGAATTAGGTAGGGGAAAAGTTTTTCCTGTTCAGCCCTATTTGATCGGTTTGTAACGCCTGGTGTGTCTTGAATCTTCTTTGTTGGTGCCAGTCTGGCTGTGTGTCAATCGTCTGTTATTTCTGATAGATGGCGCTCAATATGTTTGATTAATAATTGGTCCGGCCAATTTATGCTTGCATTTGTTGTTTTGCGGGTGTATCGCGTGGTCATGCAGAATAAAAAGATATGTTTAGCCTCAGTTTTAATCATCACTCTTGTGGCTGGAATATTTTGCTACAGGAACTCTACCCGCACCCCTGAAACGCTGCCCCCGACAACAGTTGCGGCCGCGCAGCCGACGACCTCAGATGTTCCGGCTGAGTATAAGGACGGGGTGGATGCTCAGGAGGCCCGCACCATGACGATTCAGTCGCCGCTTTTTGAAGGTCTGGATCAGGCAGAGGCTGCCGCCAAGCTGCGCGAGCTGCGCAATATCACCCAGGCTGATCCCTCCATGGATGCAGCTGCCAAAGAGCGTGAAATCATGGCCCTGAATGCCGTCTATCAGAACGGTTATGGGGAGGCGCCCGCCGAGAACAGCTTCGATATGGCTGAGCAGGAGCGTATCCGGGGGGTGCTTATGGACTATCGCTCCGAGCTGGATCAGCTGCGCAACAACCCCTCTATGAGCAAGGAGCAGCGCCGGGCCGCCATTGATGAGATCTTTGATCGCTACATGCAGGAAATTGAAGGGTAGTTTTCCCTTTTCATCTTAGAAACTACTTCACGAAGGAGAACTTATGTCATTGAGAAAACAGTTAATCGGAATGATCCTATTTACCGTCTGCCTGGCTCCGGCAGCCCACGCCGGCTTCTGGAACCTGGAGTCCACCCAGGCTGAGATCGACGCCCTGACCGGCACCCAGCGCACCTTCGGCAATGAGGTTGAGCTGCTGCCTGAAGCCACCCGTGCCGATGCTGTCCGCCGCGAGATGATGGATGAAGCCGAGCAGTTCATCAATATCTACACCCTCTACTTTGATAAGGACAGGAGCGGCACCGAGCACGCCAAACTGCTGGTCGAGAAGCTGGTCGAGTCTGACGAGATGGAAGTTAACGTTATCTATCATCCCCTGACTCAGGTTTTCTACGGCGCGCCCATAATGCCTTTGCTGCGCAATGCCGGCGCCGAGTGCCGCGGCTACCTGGCCCAGGACACCATCGATCCGGTCAAACTGGCCCTGATCGGCTGCCATAAGAAGCTGCTGCTGACTGACAGCTCCTACGGCACCGCCTCCACTGAGGGTGGCCGCAACATCGGCGGCGCCTATTTTGACAATCTCAATGAGTTTGCCGACTATGACTATCTGAGCGGTCCGCCCGCCGGCTTCAATCCGGAAGAGGGCGACTTCATGAACCTCTGGCGCGACACCGACATCTATGTGCGCGGCGACCTCAACGAGGTGCTGATGGACGACTTCATCACCGCCTTCAACTACATGTCTGGTAAGAACGAGTGGCAGATGGATGAGAATGACCCGCGCTACTATCCCGAGCTGAAAGTTGATGAGCAGAGCGGCAACTATCAGAACGTTGCGGTGCGCATGCTGCACAACGAGCCCGAGATCGGCGGTCTGACCCAGATCAACGATATGTACGCCTACATCATCGAGAATGCCCAGGACAACATCTTCATCGAGACTCCCTACTTCTCGCCCCATGATTATCAGGTGGAGCTGATCAAGGATGCTCTGGAGCGCGGCGTCAAGGTCACCATTCTGACCAATGCCAAGGCCAATCATGATATCAAGCCGGTCTACTATGCCGGTCTGCAGTACTTCAAGGAGCTGAAAGCCGCGGGTGCCGATATCTACCTCTGGGCTCTGCCGGCGGCTACCGGCGATCAGGAGGGTTACACCCGCACCATCCATTCCAAGGTTGTGGCTGTTGACAACGAGCTCTTCATGCCCGGGTCCTGGAATATGTCCGGCCGGGCCCATGACTGGGAAAACGAGTACGCCTTCGCCATCACCGACCCCGAACTGGTCGCCGAAGGCATGGAGGTGCTCAATGATGATATCTTCGGTCACGGTGACTACATCCAGAAGGTTGACAAATCCTGGTTCAAGAAGAACCTGGGCTGGAAGGAGCGTCTAACCATGCGCTTCTATGTCATGACCGGCCTCGGCTATGTAATGTAAGAAAATCGCGGGACCCCTCAGGGGGTCCCGCTCCTGCCTGATTAAATCTCCGATCATCTAAAATCTGCATCTATAAGATTTTTGTAACCATTTGTTCAAACCTTCGTTATTATCCATATGATGGATAGACTGTTCAGGCTTCATCAGCGTGGACTCTTTATGTACCTGCTGCGCCGGACGGGAGATTATTCTCTGGCCGAAGATCTGCTGCAGGAAACGTTCACGCGCTGTCTGAAACATTACCGCCAGGCCGATGTGGGCCTGCTCTATACGATTGCCCGCAATGCTCAGATTGATTATTACCGCCGCTCAGCCAAGCGCCAGACCAGGGCACTGGAAGAGGTTGCACAGTCGCCGGCCCAGGAGCAGAGCCTGTCTGACTGTGAAGAGGTGGACAGGGTGCTGGCGGCCATGCTGCGTCTGCCAGATGCCGAGCGGGAGCTGCTGAGCTTCGTGGCCGCGGATGATTTGAGCTATGCCGAAATCGCCGACATCGTCGGTATTTCATTGGCCAACCTCAAGGTTCGCGTGCATCGGGCCCGTCAGAATCTGAGAGAACTGCTCAGGGAGGAATAGTCATGAAACCCGAACTTATCAGCATGTATATCGATGATGAACTGGACCTGGATCAGAAGGTGGAATTTGTTGAGGGCGTAACTGGGGATGGGGAGCTGAAGTCTGAAACAATCGCGCTGCTGCGGCTGGAGAAGCTGTTGCGCCATGAGAGCAGGCGCAGTGAGTTCAAGCCCCTGAGTTACCGCCGTTATCTGGTGGCGGCCTCGTTGGCCGCGGTTCTGGTGGTCAGCGCCGTTCTGATGCGCCCGCTGCCTGAAGAGACTCCGTATCGGTTTGTGATCTACAGCCCGGAGGCCCGGCAGGCAGAGGTGGTCGGCAGCTTTAGCGGCTGGCAGCCCGTGGCGCTGCAAAAGATCGGTGATACGGGCTATTGGGAACTGGTCCTGCCTTTGACGGCCGGTGAGCACCGCTATGCCTACATTGTTGACAACCGGCAGCGGCTGGCTGACCCCAGCGTGGTCTTGCGGGAAGATGATGATTTCAGCGGCCAGAATTCCATTATCAGGATCGGAGGCGATGCATGAGCTGGCGGCTCTTGCTGATCCTGCCATTTCTGTGTGCCTGTTCGGTCCATCAAGTCAGCCCAGAGGGCGAGAACCTGAGGCTGCGGCTCAGGGCGCCTGAGGCCACGACGGTCTATCTGTGCTGCTCCTGCTGCGATTTTGCCCCCCAGGCCGCCGTGAAGGTTGATTCCAGAACCTGGCAGGTTGTGGTGCCGAATGTGTCCGAGTTTCGTTACTTCTACCTGGTTGACGGCCAAGTGTTTGTGCCGCCCTGTCGCCAGAGGGAAAATGATGACTATGGGGGGTGCAACTGCATTTATGAGTCTGATCTGTAACCGCAACTGGCTAGAAACGTTAACTTCTGCAGAAAGGAGGTGCTGGTATGAAGAAATTACTTAGCTTAATTATGATAGTGTTGCTCAGTCAGGTCGTTTATGCCCAGCCGGACATCCGAATCAGTCAGAGTACCCAGGCGATGGTGGGACTTGGGCTGGAAGAGGGAATCGCCAACCGTTTAAATGAACGTCTGAAGAACTATGGCGTTGATGAGGCGTTGCAGGTTCATCAGCAGATCCGCCAGACGCTGCAGCAGGGGTTGCCGGTCGGGCCGGTTGTTGAAAAGGCCCATGAAGGGCTGGCCAAGCAGGCCGGCCCCGAAGCCGTGGTCAGGGCGATGCGGCAGGTCCGGGAGCGTTATGCCTACGCCTATGGCTGGGCGGGCAGTCTGGTGGATGATCCCAGGGCTGCGCGTAGCGTTGGCGACAGCATAGCCGATGCGATGGCGGCCGGGCTGCAGGCCGGTGATCTTGACCGGATCCGTGACCGGCTGCGGGCCAGGGATTGCGATGCGGCCCTTTGCCGTGAGACAGCGCTGACTCTGCGTGAGATGACCCGCACAAGGGTTTCGTCCGGAACGGCCGCCGATACGGTTGATGAGGCGCTGCGCAAGGGCTATCAGGCCAAGGCGATGCGGCAGATGCGTGAGTCGTTCGCCTATCAGGCCCGCAGCGGCAATGCCACCGCCATTGCCAAGGGTTATCAGCATGCGATCAGGGGCGGCAGTTCGGCCGGCAGTCTGGGTGGCAGCAGCTCCGGTTATAATGGCGGATCCAACTCCGCCGGGCCCGGATCTGGTCCCGGAGCATCCTCGGGTGCCCGCGGCGGTAACGGCAACGGGCATGGCGGTAAGCATTAGGCTGAGTTTTTGGACTGGTACACGCGCCTGGCCGGGTCCTGCCGGTAGTACTGCCGCAGCACCTGATAGAGCTCAGGCGCGTGTCGCTGCATCAGGCGCGGCTGATCGAAGAACTGTTCGGTGGCAACCGCGAAGAATTCTGCTTCGTTGGTTGCGCCATAATCATTCAGAAAAGATCTCTTGCCCTTCCGCTCTTTGAGATGCAGATACTCGCGCGTGCAGGCCTGAATCCAGCCGTGGTATTCGGCCCTCTCGCGCAGGGGCGGGGTGCCGTCGGCGGCGCCGTCAAGCATGTCCAGCTTGTGGGCGAACTCGTGGTAGATCACATTGTGGCCGTCTCTGGGGCTGCGCCCGCCGCGTAAAGCGGCATCCCAGACAAGGATGACGGGCCCGCGCTGAAAGGCCTGGCCGATGATTGGCTGAGACGCCTGCACCGGCGCGAAGCTGTTCTCAAAGAAGCCGGGCTTGCGCCGCGGCGCCACAACCGTGGAGGGGTAGACGATGATGGTTTTGACGTTGCGGTAGTAGTTGTGCGGCAGGCCCAGCAGCAGCAGGCAGGCCTGGGCTGCGATGGTCACCTTGATCTCGTCGCTCAGCTCCAGATCGTGGCCGGCCTCCCAGTGCTTCTCGGCAATGAAAACTTTGATCAGATTTTGTAGCTGGGCCTGTTCTTCATCGTCCAGCATCTGATAGTGGCCGACATTGCGCTTGAGTATATCCTCCCACGCGGCGGGGAAGGGGGTCTGGGTAAGTTTCTGACGGCGGCGGTTTGTGAACCAGCTGAGCATACGGATTCCTTTGTATTTGGTTGGCACGGGCGAAGCGGAACGCTTGCCCGTGCTGAACTTTAATTGATGGTTACAGCCAGGGCCTCGGTGTAGCGGACGTGGATCTTGTCGCCGACGCTTAAACTATCGAAGGCCTCTTTGTTCTCCTTGTCAACCGAAGCGGTTACGCTCTGGCCGTTGGGTCCCATGAAGGTGATGGTGCGCTTGAACTTGTTGATCTTCTCGATGGTCACGGAGGCGTCCACGGCGCCCACAATCACGCCGCCGGGCATGGCGCCTTCGGGTGCGCGGGCAGCCACCAGGCCAATGTCGGCCGAAGCGTCCGAGCCGTGCTCGCCAAAGTAGAGGGCCACGGCCTGGTAGTAGGTGACGGTCAACATGTTGCCGACCTGGATCTGGTCAAAGTTGCGCACCTGCTCGGTGACCTCCAGCTCAGCCATGTTGCCCTGCGGGCCCTTGATGGTGACGGAGCGCTTCTCCTTGTCAACGGCGACCACCTCGGCGGTGACCGATATTACGTCGCCGACCTGGACACCTTCACCGGCCGGGATGGGCTCTTTGGTGGTGGCGCAGCCGGACATTAGTAGAGCTAACAGGATTAATACGATACTCTTTTTCATTACTTCCTCCTCTGTATTGGTCAGCCTTGGGGCTGAAAAAGCAGCAATTATTTGATAATTAAGGTCGTGGGATGTAGATCGGGTAGAGTTTACGAAACCCGACCGGGAAATGCAATGGCGGAGATTAAATGTCATTGCGAGGAGTTTACGACGAAGCAATCTGATTGCCGTGCTGCGCTCGCAATGACATCAAGGATGGATTATTTCACCATCCCATAAAGCATCAAAATCTCCTCACCCCAAATCTCCTCATTCGGCGTCTCCAGAATCAGCGGCATATCATCAAAGCGCTCATCTTCCATGATATACCTGAAACCCTCAATACCGATCAGCCCCCGGCCGATCGATTCGTGGCGGTCGAGGCGGCTCTCAAAGTCCTTCTTGGAGTCGTTGAGGTGCATGCCCATCAAATATTTGAAGCCCACGATCTCGTCAAACTCCTTAAAGGTTTTGTCGCAGGCCTCATGAGTGCGCAGGTCGTAGCCGGCGCCGAAGGCGTGGCAGGTATCGATGCAGACCCCGATGCGCGACTTGTCCTCGATCTGGTCGATGATGGCGGCCAGGTGCTCAAAGCTGTAACCGATGTTGGAGCCCTGACCGGCGGTATTCTCGACCACCGCGATCACGTCTGATGTTTGATCGAGGGTGAGGTTGATGGACTCGGCGATTGTCTTAATGCACTCCTCCTCGCTGATTTGCTTGAGGTGCGAGCCGGGGTGGAAGTTGAGGCGTCTGAGGCCCAGCTGCTCGCAGCGTCTGAACTCGTCCAGAAAGGCGGCGCGCGACTTCTTGAGAGGCTCCTTCTCGGGGTGGCCCAGGTTGATCAGGTAGCTGTCGTGGGGCAGGATCATATCCAGGCCGAAGCCGCCATCCGCGCAGTTCTGCCTGAAGGTTTCAATTGCAGCCGGCTCGAGCGGTTTGGCGTTCCACTGGCGCTGGTTCTTGGTGAAGAGGGCAAAGGTTTTGGCGCCAATATTTGTGGCGTTTAGCGGCGCATTCTGAACGCCGCCGCTGGCGCTGGTGTGAGCTCCGATATACTTCATGGCTATCTCCTTGTGTCACTGATCTAGCATCTGGGTGGCAGGATGCCAACCCTGAGGGCAATTGTTGCCGGTAATTTGACAGGCAGTTCTGCGATAGCCGTGTCAGAATGGCCGTTGCGACCTGCTGGCACGGCCTGTGCTTTTCAAACGGCGGGAGATTATTATGGATATTAAAGCTTACTCTGAAAATCTGTTGAGTTCCAACTATAAGTCATCGCTGGTCAGCGAGCTGAACAAGCTGGAGAAGGGCGGGGATGAGTCGTCCAAGGAGAGCAATGGCGGCGTTATCCAGGATACGCTCAAGCTCTCAACCGAGGCGTTGGAGGCTCAGGCCCGGGCCTCACTGGGAATTGAGCGGGACAAGAAGCTGGTCACGCGCAGTGATTATGAGAGTGTCGCCAAACAGGATAAAACCTATGTCGCCAACTATATGGAGGATCTGGTCACGAAACTGGATATTTCGGCCGGTACAGGCATCAAGCTCTCGCTGGGGGCTGGCGGTAAGATTGAGGTCGCCGGTGATTTTGAGGCCAGGGAGAGTCTGAGCAAGGCCCTCAATGAGGATGCGGATTTCAAGGCGGCCTTTAAGCGTCTCGGCATCAATTCTCAGGTTGCCACCATGGGTGATCAGTTCAAGAAGCGGCAGCAGAATAGCCTGATGGACTATATGAACGGCACGGCCAATGATGAGGAGCTCTTCAGCATGATCAGGGATTATCAGACGGCCAAGGGTATGAACAATTCCATGAGCAGCATGCTCTACTACACCTCGAAATATGCCGAGGCCTTCAGCCTGACCTTTGATGTGAAGTAGCTCATTTGGGCCGCGTGACCATCCTGCGGATCAGCTGGCTGTCCTGGCCGTGAATAACGCGCAGCAGTTCGCTGTGTGCCGTGGTCTTTGCAACTCCCTGCTGTTCCAGCATGTGCATGATTTCGTTGAATCGCTGGCGCCGGCGTTTGCCGGCGTCGGACTCGTCGCGGCGGTTGGAGAAGGTCTCCATCAGGGTTGAGCCGCAGGTGCAGTTGCGGAAGAGCTCCACGATGATCGACCGGTCAAAATCTTTGGACTCCTTCAGGCCGCTGGTTGCCGGTATGGGCAGGGTCTCTTTGATGAACTGCTCCCTGGTCTCGTAACGCCGGCCGCAATTTGTGCAGGTTTTGGGGAATGATTCCTCGCACAGCTCCCTGAGCCCCTGAAAAATGTTGTCGAGCGGATCGGCCATGTGTTGATATTAAGGCCCGCAGCTGGAATGGGAAGTGATTTAAAGCTGAGGGCCCGGCCGGGCCCTCCTGGTTGCTACTTGTTCTCTACGGCAGCTTTTGAATACTTCAGTTTGTAGACGAAGCGCATCAATGCGGCTTCAAAACAGTTGATCTTGATGCCGCCGCCCAGAAAGGCGGTCTCAATGACGGCCTTGGCGTTCTTTTCAAGCACCTGGGCCACGGCGTGGGCGTCATCCATGTTGACTGACGCGCAGATGGCGCCGCTGTCCTTGAGCAGCACGGCATTGCGCCCCTTCATGGCTCTGACGGCCTTGCCGGCCAGCTTGGGATCATGGCCGGCGGCAACCTTGGTGCTGGTGCCCACGATCTGGGCAAAATCATCCAGCAGGGGCTTGAGGGTCTTGCCGGCCTTGGAGGCGGTCAAGGTGCTCCGGGTGTAGGAGTGGATGATGGCGTTCAGATCCTTGCGGGCCCGGTAGAGTTCGGCGTGCAGCGGATACTCTTGGGCCGGATTGCCCTGGCCGAAGGAGGGCACCGCGGTGGTGATCTCAACCAGATCTTCGGCCTTTAGCTGGCTGGCCCCGACGCCTGCCGGCGTAATCAGCATATGATCGCCGTCGCGCAGGCTCAGGCAGTAGTTGTCTTCGGTTATGATGCCCTCGGCGAGCATCTTGCCGGTCCATTCGATCAGTTCATCTCTCTTATTGCTCATGCTGACCTCCTAAACCAGGTTCTTGAGATAGTAGTCGTGCATGGCGTCCACATCTCCGGCCTTACCGGCCATCTTTGTAAATTCGTTCTCAATAAAGGCCTGGCTGGCCTTTTCCAGGGTCTGGGCAACCTCGAAGGCCTGCTGCATGTCGGATCCTACGCAGACGGCGCCGTGGTTGGCCATCAGGCAGGCCTTGCGGTCCTTGAGGGCCATGGCCGTGCCGTTCATGAGTTTCTTGGTCCCGGGCAGGCCGTAAGCCCCGCAGCGGATGCTGTCGCCGCCGAGGATGCCGGCCCATTCGCTGTTTTCAACCTTGAAATCGCGGCGGGCGGCGGCCACGGTTGAGGCCACCAGCTGATGGGTGTGGATGACGGCGCAGGTCGCGGGATCGAGCTTGTAGGCCTCGGCATGTACGCCCTTCTCGCCGGACGGCTTGATGTCGCCCTCGTAGCTCAGGTCGTCAATGTTCATGACCACGATGTCATCCTGGGTCAGCTCGTCATAGGGGCGGCCGCTGGGGGTGATGGCCATCTGGTTGTCGCTCAGACGCACGCTGATGTTGCCCCAGGTGCGGGCGATCAGACCCTCTTCAACCAGCCTGAGGCCGGCGTCGATTACGATCTGTTTGGCTTCTTTGATATCCATAACTGCTCCTTTTGGAAGGAGGCTGGGGGCGCCACAGCGCCCCCAGGTCTTTTATTTTACGCCTTCGATGTTCTTGAAGACTCTCTCGAAACGGGCCAGGGCTTCATCGATGACTGCATCGGTCTGCATGGCGTTGGTGTAGAGGCGGCTGCCGGCCAAAGAGACGATGCCTTCGGCCATGTAGGCTGCGCCCATGTGCTCCATAACCTCTTTGCGGGCATGGACCTCTTTGAGGATGCCGGGGATCTTCCAGGGGGTCTTCCACGGAATTTCAAAGAGCATGGTGCCGACGGTCTCGAGGTGGCAGACTGAGCCCTGGTTGAAGGCTACGAAGGGCAGATCGTACTTCTTGATCAGCTCCTGCAGGCCCTTGGTCAGACGGTCGCCGGCGCGGCCGGCTTTGGCGCAGGCGTCACTGCTCTCGATCTCGCAGATGGTGTGGTAGCCGGCGCAGGCGGTCAGCGGGTTGGCTGCCATGGTGCCGCCAACGAGGGCCTTCTTGACCTTGCCGCCGGCGATACCGGCGGAGAGGTACTTCATGTACTCATCTTTGCCGCCCAGGCCACCGGCTGAGGGGTAGCCGCCGCCGATAACCTTGCCGAAGATGGTCAGGTCGGGAGTGACATTGTAGTAGCCCTGGGCGCCGGAGGTGCCGATTCTGAAGGCGGTCACAACTTCATCAAAGATCAGCAGGGCGCCGTACTTGTCGCACAGGTAGCGGACCTGCTGGTTGAAGTCCTTGTCCAGCGGACGGGTGCCGCTCTCGGGTCCGATGGGCTCGATCAGGACGGCCGCGGTGCCGCCGCGGTACTTGTTGAGCTTCAGCTTGCGCTCAAGGCTCTTGATGTCATTGGGGAAGAACTCCTGGGTCCACTTGAAGCAGTGACGCGGCACGCCGTTGGCTTCGAGGAACTTGGTGCCGGGGAGGCGGATGCCGTAGGCCAGCTGGTCGCTCCAGCCGTGGTAGGCGCCGCCCATCTTGATGACGTACTTCTTCTTGGTGGCCAGGCGGGCGATGCGGATGGCGGCCATGTCGGCTTCGGTGCCGGAGCCCAGCATCCTGAGCTTGTCGACTCCGGGAAAGAGTTCGCAGACCTTCTGTGAGATCTTGCCCTCATACTCGTGGAAGAGGCCGGTTACCGGGCCGCAGGTGTCGAGCAGCTCTTTGACCTTGTTGCGCACACTTTCGGGGTTGGATCCCAGCACGGTCGGGCCGCCGGCCTGCAGGAAGTCGATGTACTCATTGCCGTCGATATCTTTGAGGGTGTAGCCGTTGGCTTCGGTGAATACGAGCGGGAAGGGGTGGTTGAAGGCCAGGTTGTGCTGTACGCCGCCCGGGATGTACTTCATGCCTTCATCGATGATGGCCTTGGACTTCTGGCACTTCTCGTCATAGTATTTGATGTAGTTGTCATAGGCCTCTTTTTTGAGGGTTCGAATGGGCTGGTTGATCAGTTTGTCCAGCTGCCGATACACTTCCTTGGTGTCATGATATTCGCTGATAGCAAATCCGTTACTCATGGTAATGTTCCTCCTGTTTTATCTTTTCACTGTCGCCGTTATATGTTTGACGGAGTGAACGTTCGCTCACAATTGTATACATTAACTAAGTTATGTTGTGCAAGACAATTTTAGCAAACTAAATAAATTTAATTAACGGGGTCTATTCTGGAGGCTAAAGCTCCGGAAGTTCGCAATGACGAAGGGTCATTCACTGTCAGGCGTCTGGGTTATGCTTATATTAGATTGAATAGTGATATTGATATCAAATGTTTATTCTTTATCATCTTATAATGTGTGAGTGAATATTCACACAAAAGGCTGGATTTAATTGCAGAGGTGGGTTATTAAAAGAGACTCTCAGGAGGAACTGATAAATTGAAGAAATACCATAAAGATACTTTTGATAATATTTCAGAAGAGAAGCGTAATCGTATTATGGATGTAGCCATTAAGGAGTTTGCTGCCAAGGGTTTCGGCGGCACCAATATCAATACGATTGCCTCCAAGGCCGGCATCAGTGTCGGCTCCGTCTACCGCTACTTTGACTCCAAGGAGGATCTCTTCCTGAGTATGGTGGACATGGGATATAAATATCTGGATTCCAGGCTCTGGCCCATCATTGCCGGTGAGGGTGATGTCTATGAAAAGATAGAGAAGATTATGATCCAGGCCCGCGAATTCTCCCGCGAGCAGCCCGAGGTTATTCAGATCTACCTGGACAGCACCACCGAGGGGCTCTCGGAGCTTTCCGCTGAGCTGTCGCGCAAGATCGAGTCGATCTCGGCCAACTACTACCGCTCGCTGATTGCCGCAGCTAAGGAGAACGGCATGGTCACGGCTGATGTGGATGACGGTATCATCGCGTTCTTTATGGATAATATTTTCATCATGATCCAGTATGCCTACGCCTCATCATATTTTAAGGAGCGTATGCGGGTCTATATGGGTGAAGATGTTGTGGCGGATGATGCGCGGGTCATTGAGGGCATGATGACGCTGGTCAGGCGAGCGCTCAAGAGCTAGTTTTGTTTGATTGGGGCCGCGGCTGCGGTCCTTTTAATTGCTGTGGGCCTGAATCCTGATCATGAATAGGTCTTATTAAATGTATCCCTTAGAGATTGATAAAAAACATCTTGCCAGAAAAACGCCGAGTGCGGTATAGATTGCGAGCGAATGTTCACTCCGTAAATTTTTTTTGAGCCTGGAGTTAACTAAGTTAGGTAGAGTTGGACATCAGGAGTGGCCCTGGCGGGCCCCAAATGCATTCTAAGGAGCGATTGTGGATTATCCCGATTTGGTATTGGCGCACGACATTGGTACGACAGGCAACAAGACCTGTCTCTTCAGCATTTCCGACAAGATTGAGCTTATCGGTTCGGCCCTGGTTGAGTATCCGCTCTACATGCTGGATAACGGCGGTGCTGAGCAGGATCCCGAAGACTGGTGGAGGGCTATCTGTGAATCTACCAAGAGGGTGATCAAAAAGACCAAGGTTGATCCGGACCATATCAAGGGTATGTCATTCTGCACGCAGATGCAGGGTTTTGTGGCCGTTGATAAAGAGGGCAAGTCCCTCAGAAGAGCCATGAGCTATATGGACAATCGGGCCACCAAGCAGATGAAGGATTCCATGGGCGGCGGCGCTGTGAAAATTGCCGAGCTTAACGCCACCAAGGTTTTGAAATTTCTGAAAATTACCGGCGCAGCCCCGGCTTCATCCAAGGATCCGGTCTGGAAGTATCTCTGGGTTAAGGATAATGAGCCCCACGTCTATGAGCAGATGGATAAATGGTACGACGTCAAGGAGTACCTGATTCACCGCTGCACCGGCCGCTCGGCCATGACCTATGATTCGGCCTTTGCCACCCTGATGTTTGACAGCCGCAAGGGCAGATTCAACTGGCCCAAGAGTCTCTTTGACATGCTGGGTGTTAATATCAACCACATGCCGCCGGTCATCGAGGCCACGGATCTGGTTGGCGGCCTCAGTGAACAGGCTGCCAAGGAGATGTATCTCAAGCCGGGGATCCCGGTCTTCGGTGGTGGCGGTGATGCCTCCATGATTCCGGTCGGTGCCGGCTGCACCAAGGTTGGCGACGGTCACATCTATGTCGGCACTTCGGGCTGGTCCAGTGTGGTGGTTGATAAGCGCACCATCGACATCACGGCCATGGTGGCTTCGGTACTGGGTGCCATGCCTGAGAAGTTCAACTACTTTGCCGAACAGGAGACCTCCGGTATCTGTCTGCAGTGGGTCCGCGATCATCTGGCTCTGGACGAGATCGGCATCTTCCTCAAGAAGGAGCATGTGGCCGAGAAGCAGGAGGAGTACTCCAGTCTCTATGAGTACCTCAGCAAGGTTGTTGAGGAGACCGCGCCGGGGGCCGGCGGCGTCATCTTCACGCCCTGGCTGCGCGGTAATCGCTGTCCGTTTGAGGACCCGGACGCCCGTGCCATGTTCTTCAATGTCGGCCTCGATACCGGCAAGCGCAAGCTTGTCCGTGCCGTGCTCGAAGGGGTCGCTTACCATAAACGCTGGATGATCGAGGCCATCGAGAAGAAGTTTGATATGGGCGATGCCGTGCGTTTTGTGGGCGGCGGAGCCAATTCGCCGGTCTGGTGCCAGATCATGGCCGATGTGACCGGTAAGAAGATTGAGATTGTGGATAATCCGCAGAATGCCGGCGCTGTCGGTGCGGCCGTGGTTTGCGCCATCGGCCTGGGCTTCATGGACTCCTTCAGCGATGTGCGCTCCATGGTGCCGACAACCAAGACCTACTATCCCAGGAAAGAGTATCGGGAGATGTATGACCGTCAGTACAAGGTTTTCACCACCCTCTATAAAAACAATAAGGCGGCCTTTAAACTGTTGAACAGTAAATAGATATGCTCAAGCTGATGACCATCAACGTCTGGTCGGGTCTGACCTACAAGGGCCTGTTCAAGATGAAGTACTATGAGTCGCGCGCCAGGCGCGAGGCGCGCTATCAGGCGCTGCTCGCCTCGATCCGCGAACAGCAGCCCGATGTCATCGGCCTGAGTGAGGCCAACCCCTGTCCGGACTACCTGGAACGGTTGGCCCGGGATCTGGATTACGACTACTGCTATCACATGGGAGCTTCGGGGGTGCGTCTGGGACGCTGCGGTCTTCCCGTCAACTTCCGCGAGGGTGACGCCATTCTGGCCCGCAGGGGCCTCAGGCTGAAGTATCGCGGCCGCAAGCACCTGGGCGGCGAGGGCATTGTGCGCAATCTATTCTCCTGGCACACCTATGATCATACGCAGCTGGTGCTGGCCTCCATTGAAGTTCAGGGCCGCGAGCTCTATATCGCCCAGACCCATTGGCATGCATCCCCCATCCTCAATCAGCAGACCCGCGATAAGGCCCATGAGCTGGCGAAGGACTATCCGCCCGGGCAGCTGGAGCAGGCGCTGAAATTTCTGCAGCGCGATGAGCTCTGGAAACTGGGCGAGGCCCGGCGGACGGTCAGGTTCCTGCAGCGCAGGGTGCCGGTGGCTGCGCCGTTGGTGCTGATGGGCGACTTCAATGCCGAGATGCACTGGACCGAGATGCGCATGCTCAGCGAGGCCGGTTTTGTGGATGCCCATGAGGTGGCCGGCCGCGACGACGGCTACACCTGGAATATGTCCACTAACCTGAATCTGATGGAGCACTATCAGATTGATGGTAGGATGGAGTCGCTCTATGAGCATCTGCACACTGCGGATGAGAGCGAGCCGCGGGTCATTGACCACATTCTGTTCAATGGGGACAGAAATTGCATCAAAAGTGCCGCGCTCTGCTGCGACAAGCTCTATGCCGGGGTGCACGCTTCGGACCATTACGGCGTTGTCGTGCAGCTGGAGTTATAGTTAAGAACGGGCGCGCTCGTTCTATGGTTTGGTTATTTAATTTAAAAGGGGAGTTATTGATGGAAGACAAGAGTCAGGTTTCCGGATACCGCTGGGTTGTGCTGTTTGTATTTGCCTTGGCAATGGCCATGATTGAGATGCACTGGGTTAACTTTGTGCCCATCACCTCTGAGGCGGCTGAGATCTTCGGTGTCACACCGCTTAAGATTGGTGCGCTCTCAATGCTCTACATGTTCCTCTATGTGGTTTTCTGTATCCCGGCATCCTATGTGATTGATACCTACGGTCTGAAAGTTGGAGTCGGATTTGGTGCCATTATCATGGCGGTTTTTGCGGTCATGAAGGCCATGTACCCCAATGACTACCAGATGATCTTCTACTCATATATCGGTCTGGCAATTGCCCAGCCCTTTATCATGAACGCCATGACCAAGGTCGGCGCCAACTGGTTCCCGGTTGCTGAGCGCGGCATGGCCGCCGGACTGGCCGCCCTCTCTCAGTATGTGGGTATCGCGCTGGCCATGGTTCTGACGCCGCTCTTCTATGATGCGTACGGCATGAGCGGGATGCTGAAGATCTTTGCGGTGGCCTCGGTTGTGATTGCGCTGCTCTTTGTGGTTTTCTGCAAGGAGAAGCCTGCCGTGCCGCCCTGCAGCGTTGTCTCGGATGAGCGTATCGCTGTATTTGCCGGTCTGAAGCATATGTTCCAGCAGCGCGATATGGTTGTCACGCTGGTTATGTTCACCATCGGTCTCGGTATCTTTAACGCCATCACCACCTGGACTGAGCAGATACTGGCGCCGCGCGGTTTTGATTATATTGCCGCCGGTAACATCGGCGCTGCCCTGATGGTTGGTGGTATCGTTGGCGCCATCATCCTGCCGATCATGTCCGATAAGCAGCGCAAGCGTAAGCCCTATCTGATTATCTGTATGTTGGGAATGCTGCCCGGCATGGTTGGTCTGACCTTCCTGACCAGTTTCTGGGGTGTGGCTGTCTCAGCCTTCTTTATGGGCTTCTTCATCATGGCCGCTGGTCCCATCGGCTTCCAGTACGGTGCCGAGATCAGCTATCCGGCTCCCGAGTCCACCTCTCAGGGTATCATCCTGCTGGTTGGGCAGATCTCCGGTCTGGCATTCATCTATATGATGGATATGTTCCGCTTGGAGGATGGTTCCATGACCCCCTTCATGATCGCCTTTCTGGTGATGATGGTCTTCGTTGTTGTTCTGGGGGCTACAATGCTTAAGGAGTCGCCGCTGATTATCCAGGATGGTCATGTGATTAAGAATGACGGCAGTGATGAGGAGATTGCGGTGATTGAAGCGTAAGTGGCGAGTGGCGAGTGTCATAACCGGGGGCTTGAGCACCCCCGGCTAAGCGGAACGTCCCTCCTGCATGACAGCCTTAAGGGTTTAAATCTTTAAGGTTCACTCGCCGCTTAACTATGCAGGTTCATATTACCTTTCAATATGAACCTGTCAAATAATATATCTGATGCGCAAGGGGTGATCCTCCTTGCGCATTTGCTTTTGGGGTGTCGCGGCTTACTATTTCAGCATCTGATTGGGGAGGTTGTTTTGGACACACAGGGCAGGCCGGCGGTCTTGCTGGCTGAAGATAATCCGGTCAACCGTCTGGTGGCTGAGAAATTGATTGGCCGTCTGGGGATTGAGCCGGATCTGGCTGCGAGCGGTCTGGATGTGCTCGATGCCGTCAGTCGGAGGGATTACGATATAATTCTGATGGATTGTCAGATGCCCGGCCTGGATGGTTTTGAGGCCACCCGTCAGCTGCGGCGGGCCGGGTATGATGAGCTGGTCATTATCGCCATGACTGCCAATGTTACCTATGCCGACCGCCAGGCCTGCATTGAGGCCGGTATGGATGATTTCCTGGGTAAGCCCATCACTCCCGAGAATCTGGAGGAGATGCTGGGGCGCTGGATTGCAACAATCAGGGAGAGGGGCGGGCGAGCCCGCCCCTGAACTACGGAGTTGAGGTCAGCTCCTTGATGTTGAGTCCGACCCAGGGATCCTGCATGTAGCCGAAGAGGGCCTTCATTTCGCCGCTGCTGTTGTTGAAAACGGCGTGGTGTCCCTGGACCTGGGCATTGATCAGATCCTCTGCGCTGGGGTCTTCCGAGCAGTAGAACCAGCTGTTGATCTTGACGCCCTCACTGTTCTCCCAGTTGGGGTTGAGGTAGTCGATCAGCCAGCCGGCAGAGCCGTAGCCGGGGCGCAGGTCATCTGGGTCGGACCAGAATGTGATATCTCCATAGGTCTCCTTGATGATCTTGCAGGCAAAGTCGTAGCGCCACATGGATTCCTGCAGCGGTCCGATGCCGTAGAGCAGCTGCACGGCCCAGTAGAGCTGGGAGAAGCGCATTTCGGGGGTGATGAAGTGGTTGGTGGCCACGCAGACATCGTCCCAGGCTTCGGTCTGGCGCGGGAAGTAGGGCAGCAAGTCAAAATCCCAACTCGGGTGGTCGCCCCATGATTCAGGATCAATGGTCGGCAGGTGCTCGAGTCCGGCCGGATATTGCCACTTGGCGCTACGCACCACGATGCCGTCATCCGGGATGTCGCTTGGCGGCAGCTGGCTGATGGCATAGGCGAAGCGCTGCTGGCGCAGCTCGTCAAGGGTCTCGTAGCCCCGGAAGGCGCGGCCGCCGTCCATATGATCGCTGCGGGCGCACTCCAGCACGGCGCTGTTGCCGTATTGCGGTGAATCATCATCGGCCACAAAGTAGATCCAGGGCACGCCGCGGGTGATCGCTTTGGTCACCTGGATGGCCTGGTCGATGTTGGCGGCCTTCTGCAGCATGGCCCGGTTGATCAGCAGGCAGCCCACGCCGGGGTCCTTGCCGTAGCCGCCGGCCTGGCTGATGTCGACGCCCACCGAGAGTCCCTGGCTGTTAAGCCCCGAGGCGTGGCCCACAAAGCCGGGGGCGTCGGTGGTGATGAAGGGCAGGCTGCCCTCGTCATCCGGCAGATAGACCATCACCACGGAGGCGTCCTGGTAGATGTCGGCGGTGCCGAACATGAAGTCGCGGCCGTGGAAGGTTTCGCCCCTGCGGGTCGCAGCGCCGGTCACGGCCAGCTCGTTGCAGCCGGCCCTGAAGTTCTCCATCAGCTTCTGCTGGTCAAATTTGAGCTCGCCGAGTTTCAGGGCGGCCTCATCTTGGCCGAGACCCAGGCTGATTCCAATGATGTCGATGAAGAGGCTGGTGGCCAGCTTGTGGGAGGTCTGGGGTTCATCCCAGCCGTCGGTGGGAACTTTGTGGAGCAGGGCGGCCAGCAGGTAGTAGGTGCTGTCAACGCCCTGATTCAACGCCAGCACATGCCTGAATCCGATCTCCTTAAATTTGGCCAGTTCAGGGTCGCGCTGCAGGTTGTCGTCGGCGTAGGCGTGCAGGCCGTCAACAATGCCCTGCATCTCCTGTTGCATGTAGTCCGGGATATACTGCTGGGCAAATTTGCCGTAGATGTCCATCAGGCTGAAGAGCTTCTCCCAGGCAGCTTCGCCCTCCGGGGTCCCGTAGGGCACGTTGAGACCGAAGGTGCTGAACTGCTCCAGGCCGATCTTCTTGATGAAGGCCGAGAGCATCTCGTAGGTGCCCTGGTTGCCGTCTTCTGTGTCGGCGTTGCCGGGCAGCAGGTAGGCGGCCTGGTAGCCCAAGGAGTGGGGGGCGCCGCTCAGTACCAGGCAGCGCTTGGGGTTGCCGTTCTTGTCCGTCAGGTCTTTGCCGTCCTTGGTGAATTTGTAGAGATAGCCCGTGTCGCCATTGATGGTGACATCCTTGAGCAGAACCAGATCGTCATCGGCCAGCTGCTGTTGCAGCTGTAGTTGGTCTACTCCCAGGCTGGTGGCCTTGCTTGGCAGAAAAATGAGGGGATCGTCATCTTTGCTGCAGCCGACGAAGAGCATGCTGAAAATGCAGAGTGCAACTGTGTAGATCTTTTGCATATTGGACCTCCTAATTTAATTGAATTAGCCCTGGGGCATTATTGGAAAGTTAACCCGCGCAAAATGCAATACAAGCGCGGGTGAGAAATATAGATTTGCAGGCGGCGGCACTCTGGTCGGCTGAAAGCGCTAGCCGGCCTGCTCTTGTGAAACTTTGAACTGGTCGACCCGCTGCTGGAGCTCCTGTGATATCTTGACCAGACTCTCGGCGGATTCGCTCAAAGTTTCAAGCAGGTGGGAGTTGCCCTGGGAGGCGCTGTCGATCTGGGTTATGCCGCCGTTGAGCTGCTGGATTGCGCCTGATTGTTCCTGGGTGCTGGCCACGATGGTGGCAACCGAGTGGCTGGCCTCCTGGATTTTGGATGTGACCTGCAGCAGGATGCCGATGGTCTGTTCTGAAAGTGTGTTGGCCCGATTCATGTTGCCCTTGTTCTCAGCCACAATCTGGGTGATCTCGGCCACAGCTTCGGCGCTGCGGGTTGCCAGATCCCGCACTTCGCCGGCCACCACTGCGAAGCCCTTGCCGTGTTCGCCGGCGCGGGCGGCTTCAACCGAGGCATTCAGGGCCAGCAGGTTGGTCTGGAAGGCGATCTGGTTCACGACTCCCACAATCTCTTCGATCTTATCTGAAGATGTGTTGACGGAGGTCATGGCGTCCTTCATCTCTCCGAGCAGCCTGGAGCCCGACTCGGCCTCCTGGGCGATGGTGGTGATCTCTTCGGCGACAACTGTCGAGGTGTTGGCGTTTTCCTGGACAGATGAGGTTATCTGCTCCATGGTTGCGGCGGTCTGCTCCAGGGAGCTGGCCATATCCTGGGTTGTTTCGGCGAACTGGGTGCTGGCGCCCGACAGTGAACTGGACGCTGCCATCACGTCGCCGGAGATGTTCTTGACTCTGCCCATGGCGGCGTCGATCTTGGCCAGGAAGGTGTCCATGTTGTCGGAGAGCCTGGCAATGTCATCTTTGCCGCTGATGTTGATGCGCCGCGTCAGGTCGCCTTCGCCGGAAGCCAGGTCGTCGCTCATGGCGGCCAGCTCGTCAACTGTGCGCATGGTGCGGCCAAAGATATATTTGACGCTCAGTGCCAGTACGATCAGGATCACAACTGCATTGATGATATTCTGTCTGATCAGCTTGTTGGTGGCCTGGCGGCTCTTGCTGGTGAATGCGGCCAGGCGGGCCTCGATATCGTCAATATAGACGCCGGTGCCGATAACCCAGTTGAGGGGTTTGAACAGTTTGACATAGCTCAGCTTGGGCTGGTCCTGGGTCAGTCCCTCTTGGCTCGGTTTGGGCCAGAGATAGTCGACGAAGCCCGCTCCCTCTTTTTCGCAGACTTCAACAGCGGCCGTAAAGAGGTTTTTGTTCTGCCCCATGGCTACGTTGTAGCTGGGGTTGTTGAGCAGTTTGCCGTCCAGCGATGGCACTGTGGCATGCATTACCATGCTGGGGATTGGGCTGCCCATATCATTGATCCAGAAGTAGCCGACGCCCTCATCGTAGCGCATGCTTTTGATGCGGTCCAGGATGGCGGCCTGTTGGGCGGCGGAGGAGTCGATGCTGTAGGCGTGTTGGATGTAGCTGTGGACAATCTCGACATTGCTGGTCAGGGCCTGTTTGACATCTTCCATCATCGATTCACGGTAGATCTCGATATCGATGGTGTTTTTGCGGTTCAGTTCAACAATGATTGTGCTCAGGATGATGATGGTGGTTAGAGTGATTGCTCCAAGAGCCAGCAGCATGACTTTATTTTTTAGTTTCATTGCGCTCTCCTGTTTGGGATCCTCTAAATATTAATCCGGCGGACAGTCTGGTCCAGATGGGCTTGAGTTTTGCCCGTGGATGTATCACAATCGGTGCACTTGTGAGGAGATAGGTATGGATTGTAAGAGGAACGAAAATCTTGAAAACTGCACCTGCAGTTCCATGGGCTGTTCATTGCGGGGCGTCTGCTGTGACTGCGTGAGCAAGCATCTGGCCAAGCGGCAGCTGCCGGGCTGCTTCTTCTCGGCCGAAGCCGAGAAGACGTTTGATCGCTCATTTGAGCATTTTGCCCGTCTGGTTGGACAGGGAAAAGTCTGAGATTTCTAGAGGTTGTTGATAAAGTCGTCGATCAGGGCGTTGAAGTCGGCCAGATCGTTGCCGGAGAGGTTGTTGAGGCTCTCGGTGTTGTGCAGCTGAATCATGCCGTGCAGCAGGCTCCACATCTGGATCGTTTTGAGGCGCAGCGCTTCATCGCTCAGATCTGAACCTTTCTGTTCTGCAACTTCCTTGAGAACCTGATGGGCCTGTTGCGGCAGTTTCTTGGCAATTTCATGTTCGCGGTTGAGGTTCTGGCGATAGAATTCGCTGCCGCCGGCCTGGTAGGTCAGGGGGCGGTTGTAGATTGTCTCATAGTAGTGTTTATGGCTGATGCCCACATTCAGGTAGGCTTCGATAATGGCCCTCAGACGCAGTTCGGGGTCGTTGTGCTTGCGGTAGGTCTCGGTGAAGGCGTTGGCCAGGATTTCGAAGGCCCGTACCCGGATGGCTGAGTATAGTTCATTCTTGCTGGCGTAGTAGTTGTAGATGTTGGGGGCGGATGTTCCCATCTTGGCGGCCAGTCGGCGCATGGTCAGCTTGTCGAAGCCGTTGGTCGCGATAATTTCAAGCGCATAGTCGATGATGCGTTGACTCATAGGCGCAAGGGGGGTGTTGGTTTGAGCATTGTTATCCATTAATTAAGCGTCCCTCTCTATGCTGTTATGCATAAATTTTTTTGTATTATGAAATGTTTGGACACCATAAGGCAAGGGGAGATTCAATTTAGCTGAAAATGTTGAGATAAATTTATCAAATGTAACTGGTTGTAAATGAAGCGTAATTGGTGCTTGTGAAATAACTCTGTGAACGATTGCTCGCTGCCATGTGTTGGTGTCTGTGATGGTCATGAATTGCATACGGCCATGTATTGAAACAATTAATATTGCATTTAGATATTCTCTAATATATATATTGCGAGCGAACGCTCACTCATTATGGGTGTTTTGTTATTAAGGAGGCGTAATATGAGTAAATATATTGAGTATAAAGCTCAGGTTGTTGAGTGTACCCGCTGGCTTTCGGCAAACGGCTATTTGGGCTGCATGCGCGGCACCGGCGGTAATGTGTCGGTTAGGATCGGTGGGTGTGATATGATTGCCATCACTCCGAGCGGCTGTGATTATGACCGCCTGCAGGAGGATGATATCTGCATTGTTGATTTCAGCCAGCAGCAGATTGAAGGTGCACTGAAGCCCTCAATTGAGACCGCCATGCATATCGGCATCTATAAAAACCGGCCCAAAGTTAATGCTGTAGTGCACACCCATCAGACATTTGCCAGCATCTTTGCGGTTGTCAATGAGTCCATTCCGGTCCTCTTCGACGAGGTGGCGCTCTCGATCGGGCCAAGGATTGATGTGGTGCCCTACGGACTCTCTGGTTCACCTCAGCTGGCTGAGAATGTTGCCAACAGGGTGGTCAACGGTCTGGACTGCTATGTTATTCAGAATCACGGCGCCCTGGCGCTGGGCGCCAATATCGAGAAGGCCTGGCTGAATGTTGAGTTGATGGAGAAGGCGGCCAAGATCTACTACTACGCCCTCTCTGCCGGCAAGGAGATTACACCGCTGCCGCAGGAGACCATCGATCTGGCAATGGCGCTCAGGTGATGCCGGGGGACTCATGTCCCCCTTTTTAATTACCGCGTGTTAATTTTTTTTAAGTCTCATCTCGCAAATCCCGATTCAAATAATAGTTATTCTAATAATCGCTAATTAGATGTTGCAATGGAGGACTCATGAAAATTTTCCAAAATGTTGCCAATTGGTGGAAGGGCCTTTCGATCGGCAAGAAGATGGCCATTGGTTTGGGGGTTCTGATCGTCATGGAGTTTACCAATCATGTCGGATCATACAATGACTTGGTTCAGATTCATAGGCGGACCGATTCTCAGCGTGAGGCTATCTTGCCGGTATTGGCCGGAACCGATGATATCCTGAGTGATGTCTGGATGATTGCCGCTAGACCCGAGCTGGCCGTGGTCAAGGATCAGGGTGCCGAGATTGCGAGCCAATTAGCTGTTATGAGCAGCGCAGTTGCTATTCTCAATGAAAACAGCGCGAAGCTGGCTGCCGCCGCAAAACTTGAAAGTTCTGATATCAGTCGGATTGCCGGTGAGTTTGAGGGGGCCAATCAAGAGTTGGATAACTATTTAAAGACCGCCGCTTCATTGGGAGTCAATCCGAATGATGCTCAGTTGGATGCTCTGAATGTCCAGGCCGAGGTCGCCGCAAAGAGCCTCGCTCAGCTTAAGGGCAGCACTGAGAAACTTTCAGCTGCAACCGGTGCCGGAGTGGATTCATATATCAAAGGCGCCAAAGGTTTGACCATTGTTGTAGCTTCCACCTTTATGCCGGCCGTTCTCCTGATTGCCTTCGGCCTGACCCGTATGATCACACGGCCTCTGGCCAAGATCGTCGAGCGCTTCAAAGATATTGCCGAGGGCGAGGGCGATCTGACCATGCGCCTGGATATCGATCGCGGCGATGAGATCGGCCAGATGGCGGACTGGTTCAACATCTTCCTTGACAATATGGAACGCGTCATCTCCAACGTCAAACAGCTGGCCCTGCAGGTGGATATTGCTTCTCAGGATGTTTCCGGCAGCACTGCCAACCTGTCTGGCTCGGCCCAGGATCAGGCCGCATCCATTGAGCAGGTGGCAGCTACCATTGAAGAGATGACCGCTTCCATTAAGCATAATGCCCAGAATGCTGCTGAGGGTCGCAATAAGGCCCGGATGACCGAAAGTTCGGCCAGTCAGGCCGCCGAGATTTCCAAGGGGCTGTCGCTGGCCATGGCTGACATTTCGGATGCCTCCAAACAGATCGGCAATATCATCGCGACTGTTAATGATGTGGCCTTTCAGACCAATCTGCTGGCTCTGAATGCTGCCGTTGAGGCGGCCCGCGCCGGGGAGCACGGCAAGGGTTTTGCGGTTGTGGCTGAAGAGGTCAGGGCCCTTGCGCAGCGCTCGGCCGAGGCCTCCAGTCAGATTAAACGCTTGATTGATGATTCGAATGCCAAGGTGTCGGCCGGAGAAGGGGTGGTGCAGAAAACCACCGCGTCCCTGGATGAGATTATCGCTAATATCGCTGATCTCAATCAGACCATGGATGAGATTGAGGCTTCATCATCGGAGCAGGCCGCCGGCGTTGATGAGCTCAATCGCACCGTGGCTGCCATTGATGGTATGACTCAGAAGAATGCTTCTTTGGTTACGGAGGTGGCCGATACTTCGGTGACATTGAGCTCACAGGCCCAGAGTATGGCTGAAAACGTTGAACGTTTTAAGGTTACGGACACCATAGTCATTGCGCAGGCCACGTCGGGTGCAGCTGAGCAGCCGGTATATGCCGGGTTTGATCTGCCGGATCTGCTGGCTACGCCGGATGGCGATTTTGATGAGTTCTAAGCGGCCGTCATGGGCCGCCTTTTTTATTTATCTTTTAAACATCAAATACCGATTCAATGCTCGTACAAATTTGAATGCAGCGAGGTTTTTATGAAAAAGAAAATTGCCCTGGTGGCCCATGATGGCAAGAAAGCTGAAATGGTAGCCTTTGTTAAGGATCATAAGCAGTTTCTGGATGATTTCGATATTATCGGCACCGGCACCACCGGCATGCATATCGAGAGAGCCGGGCTGAAGGTTGAGCGCAAGCAGTCCGGTCCGCTGGGCGGCGATGCTCAGATCGCCTCAGATGTGGTGGAAGGCTTGGTAGATGCGGTTATTTTTCTGCGCGACCCGCTCGGCATGCATCCCCATGATCCGGACATCTCGATGCTGATGCGTATCTGTGACGTGCAGAATGTGCCGCTGGCCACCAATGTGGCTTCGGCCGAACTGATCGTTAAAGGTTTGGCTCAGGACGTAAATTAATGGTTGGGCTGCAGCACATGCTGCAGCCCTTCACTCTAGACGTTGTACATGCCTTCAATTTCCTGAGAGTATTTCTGGGTGATCACCCGCCGTTTAAGTTTCATGGTGGGGGTCAGTTCCTCGGTCTCCTGTGACCACTCATCCTTAAGTAGTCTGAATTTGCGAATCTGCTCAACTCTTGCAAAATCAGCGGTGTGCTTCTGGATCTCCTGATCAAAGAGTTCGATAACCTTGTCATTGGCCAGCAGGTCATCCGTATTGCTGTAGCTGATCTGGTTGTTATCGGCCCAGATTTTGAGCTCGTCGAAGGATGGTACCACCAGGGCGCTCAGATATTTGCGGTTGTCGCCGATGATGGCGATCTGCTCGATGAAGAGGGAGGCCTTGAGGCTGTTCTCCAGATTCTGGGGCGAGATGTTTTTGCCGCCCGAGGTGACGATCAGATCCTTGAGGCGCCCGGTAATTTTGAGGAAGCCGTCATTGTCGATCTCGCCGATGTCGCCGGTGCGGAAATAGCCGTCGGCGGTGAAGACCTCCTTGGTGGCCTCCTCGTTCTTATAGTATCCGAGCATGACCTGGGGACCTTTGATCTGCAGCTCGCCCTCGTCGCCGATGCGCGTGATGGTGTCCATTAGCGGCGGTCCGACGGTGCCGGGCTTGATGAAGCCGGGGCGGTTGACGTTGGTGACCGGGGTGGTCTCGGTCAGGCCGAAGCCCTCCATGACCTTGATGCCCATGCCTAGGAAGAACTCGGCATCGCTCTGGGTCAGCGGGCCGCCGCCCGAAACGGCAAATTCCAGCTGATCCATGCCCAGGGCTTCCCTGAGCTTGGCAAATACCAGCTTATTGGCCAGCTTGTGCTCAAGTGCGAAAAGTCCGCTGGGCTGGCGGTCATTGCAGATGTAGGGTAGGTAGCGCCGGGCCACGCTCTGGGACCAGCCGAACATGATCTGTTTCAGCCTGGGGGCGTTGCCAACTTTTGATGAGATGCCCGAGTGGATCTTTTCATAGAGCCGGGGGACGCTGATGATGAAGGTGGGGCGCACGTCGTTGAGGTTTTCCAGCACCGTGGCCGGGTCTTCGGCAAAGGCGATTTTGTGCACCTGGGTCTTGCTGCAGTAGATCGGCATGTAGTAGCCGGCGGTTCTCTCGAGGGAGTGCGAGAGCGGCAGGAAGGAGAGCAGGGTGTGGGATTTGGCGTCAAACAGTTCGGGTGCAACGGCGTAGATCTGCTTGACGTTGGAGGTGAAGTTGTAGTGCGAGAGCATGACGCCCTTGGGGTTGCCGGTGGTGCCGGATGTGTAGATGATGGTGGCCATGTCGCTGGGGTTGATGGCCTTGATGCGCTGGTCAAGTTTGTTGGGTTCGGCTTTGGCGGCGCCGGCTCTGAGCGCCTCATCGAAGGTGACGACGTCGGCGCTGCTGTTGCCTTCGATCGCGACGATACCCTTGAGGTTCGGCAGGCCGTCTTTTACTGACACTATTTTGTTGAGGTGCTCGTTCTGACCGGTGAAGCAGAGCACGGAGTCAGAATTTTCAATTACATAGCGGGCCTCCTGGGCCGAGTTGGTGGCGTAGATCGGCACATTGACGGCGCCGACCGCCAGGATCGCCTGGTCGCAGATAACCCACTGGTATGAGTTCTGTGAGAAGAGGGCCACCTTGTCGCCGGGCTGGATCCCCTGATCAATCAGGTAGTAGGCCAGGTTGGTGACCATCTCGTTCATCCGGGTCCAGGAGATATCCTCATAGATGCCGTCTGGATTCTTGTAGGCGACGCAGGCTCTGGAACCGTGCTGTCTGGCTCTGTTCTGGAAGATAGCTGGAATGGTAATTTCCTTATAGGTTGACATTGTGACCTCCTTGATTTTTCAATCTGCATTAAAGTGCAATCAATAATTAATGATGCAATTATAATGGGATAAATTGTAAAGATCAATGTGAGATGTTAAGTGTTTAGATCAGTGTGCATTCAAATTTGCGCGTTAGTACACGTAATTATAGGTTAATATTATGAAGAGTGAAGACATTGAGAAAGTTGCGGATCTGGCGCAGCTGAAAATATCATCTGCCGAGGCCGGGAGGCTGGCCCGGGAATTGACCGTTTTTCTGGACTATGTCTCAACTATTGAGCCGGCTGAATGTGCGGCTGAGGCGCGGGAGGGGCGGTCTGTCCATTTGCGCCGCGATGTGGCAATTGATAGCGGTTGGGACCTGCTTGAAGTGGCTCCTGCTGTTGAGGGGCGGGAGCTGATCGTTCCGCGGGTGCTTGATGAGGCGTGATTATCTGGCCCGGATCAGCCGTTCAAGACTGAATGCCTTCAGCGCTGTTTGTGCGGAGCCTGGCTCAGGTCTGGCCGTGGCCGTCAAGGACAACATCTGTACCGCTGATATGCCCACCAGCTGTGGCTCAAAGATGCTGCAGGCTTTCAATCCGGGCTATGATGCCACGGCTGTCAAACGTCTCAAGGAGTCCGGCGCCTGGGTCATCGGCAAGACCAACATGGATGAGTTCGGCATGGGCTCCTCCGGCCTGCATTCGGCCTTTGGTCCGGTGCTCAATCCCTGGGATGCCTCGCGGATTGCCGGCGGCTCCAGCTCCGGTTCGGCCGTGGCCGTGGCCGCCGGACTCTGTGATGCGGCCCTGGGGTCCGACACGGGCGGCTCCATCCGTCTGCCGGCCAGTTTCTGCGGGGTGACCGGCTTTAAGCCCTCCTACGGCGCGGTATCGCGCTACGGCCTGGTGGCCCACGCCTCATCCATGGATCAGATCGGCATTCTGAGCCGCAGCGTCCAAACGGCAGCAGATCTTTTCGAAATCATAGCCGGTTTCGACCCGCTGGATGCCACCAGTTTGGAGTTGCCGGCGTGCAGCTCACTGGATGGTCTCAGAATCGGCATCCCATTTCTGGACAGCGAGCTCACCCCTGCGGTTGATGTCAGCTTTAAAGCGGCCCTTGATCGGCTGGCGCAGCAGGGGGCTGAACTGGTTGAGATTGAACTGGCCGACCTGGTCCACGCCCTGCCGGCCTACTACATTCTGGCCAGTGCTGAGGCCAGCTCCAATCTGGCGCGTTTTGACGGCATCCGCTACGGCGGGCCGCGCAGCTTCGGGCCGGAGGTTAGGCGGCGCATCCTGCTGGGCACCCATCTGCTGAACAGTGAGCTCTTTGCCAGGGCATCGGCCCTGAGGCAGCGGCTCTGCCGGGATGTTGCGTCTGTCTTTGAGAGCTGCGACCTGATCGCCATGCCCACGGCCCCCGGCGCGGCGCCGCCGGCAGCGGAGCTGAACGCTGATTTCAGCCATCGGCTGGATCGCTACTGTGTGCTGGCCAATCTGGCCTATCTGCCGGCCATCTCACTGCCCTGCGGTTTTGATGAAGGCCTGCCGCTGGGGCTGCAGCTCATGGCCCGCCCGCTCAGTGACCGGCTGCTTTTGAGCGTGGCTGCGCAGTTTCAGGATCTCAGCACCTATCATCTGGAGGCGCCGCATGGCTTTTGAGATTGTCATCGGGCTCGAGGCCCATATTCAGCTGCGGACGGCCAGCAAGGCCTTCTGCAGCTGCGCCGCTGAGTATGGCGCCCTGCCGAACAGCAATGTCTGTCCGGTCTGCTGCGGCCTGCCCGGCGCCCTGCCGGTGCTGAACGCCAAAGTGGTCGAGCAGGCCGTGATGCTGGCCAAGGCCCTCGGGGCCGAGATAAACCTTATCAGCGCCTTCGAGCGCAAGAACTACTTCTATGCCGATCTGCCCAAGGGCTATCAGATCACCCAGCGCAGCCGGCCCATCGCAGCCGGCGGCACTCTCCCGGTCGGCGGTGAGCTAATTGAGCTGATGCAGCTTCAGATCGAGGAGGATTCGGCCAAGATGATTCATGAGGGCTCTCTCAGCCGGCTGGATCACAACCGGGCCGGCATTGCGCTGCTGGAGGTTGTCAGCCTGCCGGTCCTGAGCAGTGTCGCGCAGGCCGTCGATTTCGCCCGCAGCCTGCTGCGGCTGGTGCGCTGCCTCGGTATCTGCTCGGGCAATATGGCCGAGGGCGCCTTCAGGATTGATGCCAACATCTCGCTGGCCGGTTCTGAAAAGGTTGAGATCAAGAATCTGAACTCCCTGCGCAATATGGCCAAGGCGCTGGAGTATGAGGTGGGGCGCCAGCAGGAGATCTTGCTGCAGGGCGGGCGGGTCCTGCCTGAGACCCGCAGTTTTGACGGTGTGCGCACTGTTGCCCGCCGGTCCAAGGATATCAGCTACCGCTACTTTGATGAGCCCGACCTGCCGCTGCTCAGGCTCGACCGGGCCTGGGTCGACGCCATCGCTCTGCCCGAGCTGCCTTGGCAGAGAGCGGGGCGCTACGGGTCCATGGGGCTTAAACATCCGGAGCTGCTCAGCGAGTCGATCGCGCTGGCGGGTTACTTTGAGGCCACCCTTGAGTACTGTCATGACAGGCTGCTGGTTGAGCGCTGGCTGATCAATGATCTGTGCCATTTTATTGATGACCGGCATCGGCTGGATGGGTTAAAGATAAGCCCGGCAATGTTCGGCGAGCTGCTCAACCTGGTGGCCGATAAACAACTTTCGCCCAGGCGTGCTCGCGGGGTGCTGGCCGAAATGGCCGGTTCGGGGCGCAGCGCCGGCGAGATTCTGGCCGGTGAGTGTCAGCTGAATGATGCTGATGCGCTGCGCGGGATGATTAAAGAGGTAATCGGCGCGAATCCAAGGGCCGCTGATGAGTATTGTCAGGGCAAGGAGCAGGTGCTTTCATTCCTGATAGGCCAGCTCATGAAGCGGACCCGGGGGCGGGCCAATCCTGAGCTGAGCAGAAAACTGATTAAGGAGCAACTGAAGTGATCAGACCATTTTACTATTCGGATGATAAACTTTTTATACTGGACCAGCGCCGGCTGCCGGCTGAGGAGAGCTGGCTGACCTGCGAGGATCCGTCTCAGGTGGCTGAAGCCATCAGGACCCTGGCGGTGCGCGGTGCGCCCGCCATCGGCATCGCGGCGGCCTTCGGCATGGCCCTGGCCGCCAGAAATGGAAGCATGCAAGCGGCGGCTCGGGAGCTGATCGCCTCGCGGCCCACGGCCGTCAACCTTGAGTGGGCCGTAAAACGCATCATGGATCTTGGAACTGCCGATTATTCCTGCGTCAGAGACGAGGCTCAGAAAATCTGGGACGAGGAGATTGCGGCCAACGAATCCATGGCCAGGCTGGCGCTGGAGCTCTTCCAGGACAGGCCCAGCTACAATATCCTGACCCACTGCAATGCCGGCTCGCTGGCCACCGGCGGCATGGGCACCGCCCTGGGCGTCATTCGCGGCCTGCATGCGGCCGGCAAGCTGAAGATGGTCTATGCCGACGAGACCCGGCCGCTGCTGCAGGGGGCGCGCATCACCGCCTATGAGCTGCACAAGGACGGCATTCCCGTGACTCTCAATACCGACAACATGGCCGGCTGGCTCATGCAGCAGGGCCGCATCGACGCCATCGTCACCGGTGCCGACCGCATCGCCGCCAACTGGGATGCGGCCAATAAGATCGGCACCTATTCGCTGGCGGTCATGGCCAGGCATCATGGTATTCCCATGTACATTGCGGCGCCGGTCTCAACCTGCGACCCGGCCACTCCGACCGGTGCGGATATTGTGATCGAGGAGCGCGAGCCGCAGGAGGTGCTCGGCTTCGGCTCGGCCAGAACCGCCCCGGATGTCAAGGTCTACAATCCGGCCTTTGACGTGACGCCCCATGAGCTGATCACGGCCATCATTACCGAGAATGAGATTATCAAGCCTTAGATGAATATCTTTGAGAATCTCCCTTCAGACTTGCCCGAGGAGCTGATCGAGGTGTTGGCAGAGAAGGATGGGCTGCGCATCGAGCGCATCCTTTCGCGCTGTCACACTTCGCCTGATGGTTTCTGGTATGATCAGGCTGCTGACGAGTTTGTGATCCTGCTCAAGGGCAGGGCCATCATTGAGTTTGAGGATAGAGATGTGCCGCTGAACCCCGGCGACTGGCTGTTGATCAAGGCCCATGAACGCCATCGGGTGGCCTATACGGATTTGAATACGGTCTGGCTGGCGGTGCATTTTTGATTTTCCAATTTGTAAAAAGATGTTGATTGGGTTGACATCGTAACAACTCCCTTTGTATTCAGATCATCTATATGATTTTGGTGGCAGGAACATCATCCAATAGCCTGCATCTGTCCGCCATGACTTTTTATACGAGGAGATTTTTATGCGACGCTATATTTGTGTTCTTTTGGTGGCCTTTATTCTGCAGTCTGTTCTTGGCGGAGTCGCTTTGGCGGATACCAATGTTTTTCCTGCTGATGGTAATGTTGGGATTGGGACTGTACAGCCGCAGGCTACGCTTGATATTCGAGGAAATCTTGAGCTGTTAAACGACTCTGAAGATCAGCAGGAAGCTAGAAGTATATTGCTTTCCTCAATAGCATCAGCAGGTAAATGTCGTTCTTGGAAGATTGAAGCCACTACCCATGATCAGGATCCATTTGGGTACTATAATTTGAATTTTAATTATTTAGGGAGCGGCTATAGTGGAGAAGGATATCGTTTGTCTAAGGATGGTATAATCTCTTTGAACGGTAATTCTGGAAATGTCGGTATCGGTACCACCAATCCCGCCCATAAATTAACTGTCGAAGGGACCATTGCCGCGCGTGAGATAAGGGTGACCAGTAGTGCCAACTGGGCTGACTATGTCTTTGCCGATGACTATCAGCTGCGTTCAATCGAAGCTGTGGCTGCCTACATCGAAAAGAACAACCACCTGCCCGATATCCCGTCCGGCGCCGAGATCGAGCAGGGCGGCATTGAGGTTTCCGAGATGCTGGCCAAGCAGATGCAGAAGATTGAGGAGTTGACGCTCTATGTGATTGAGCTGGAGAAGAATAACCAGATGATGATGGAACGGTTGTCCGCCTTGGAGTCACAGAAATAATCTTTGGAGGAAATAATGATAAAGAGAATATTGATTGCAGCACTATTGGTTTGTCTGCTGCCGGGAATAGTTTCGGCTGAGTATTTTTTAAATCCTGTAGGAATTGGTACTGATAATCCTGAGCAAATGCTGCACATATACAAGCCCACCTTGGGGTCATATGTACAGATTGAAGCTGGTGATGCCAGCCCGGCCAGGCTGATGTTCAGCAATAATGAGGGGCAGAGTCACATTGATAATAATAACGGTCTGCTGCGCTTCGCAACAGCCGGAACTACCAATATGGTAATTGATGATGCGGGTAAAGTTGGCATCGGTACGACAGCCCCCAAATCCAAGTTGCATGTCGCTGATTCGACGTACTACGGTTCAGATGACAAAACATTGCTGTTGCTGGCGCCGGTTGCGTCTTTGGATCCCAATGTTGCCAATTCATCACGGTTGCCGACCTCATTGGGCGCAATTGGCTGGAGCATCAATTCAAGCTCTAATCCGTTTGCAAAAATTGACGCTGTTATGGATGATCCAGGTCTGAACTGTAACAGCACTCTGGTTTTTAGCACTATCAATGCAGCCGTCAACGGCGGAACCGCGTTTGAGAAGATGAGGATTACAAGTGATGGCAAGGTGGGTGTCGGTACGATGAATCCCCAGTCAAAGCTCTCTGTTAACGGCACCATCACCGCCAAAGAGGTCAAGGTAACCAGCAGCGGCTGGTCCGACTTCGTCTTCGCCGATGACTACCAGCTGCGCTCTCTTGAATCCGTGGCTGCCTACATCGAAAAGAACAACCACCTGCCCGATATCCCCTCCGGCGCCGAGATCGAGCAGGGCGGCATTGCCGTATCCGAGATGCTGGCCAAGCAGATGCAGAAGATCGAGGAGTTGACGCTTTATGTGATTGAGCTGGAGGAGAAGGCTAAAAGGGTTGATTCACTTGAAGCGCGTTTAGCTGCACTGGAATCAAAGCTTTGATCATTAGATTATACTGAGGAGTTCATGATGAAGAGATTGTACGCGATGCTATTGGTGTGTCTGCTGCCGGCAATTCTGATTGCTGATGGTTGGGTTGATAATGAGAATAATATCTACAGTAGATCAAATGGTGTTGTGGGTATTGGCACCACTAATCCCTCTGCTGGGTTGGAGATTGTTTATCCTGACTGTGTCAGTCGATTTACCCATACCGAAGGCGAGGGGCTGTTGATCAGGCGCAGCAGCATCGGCAGCAACAATGATTCGTTGATTACAACTATAGGTGCGAATGAAAGTCTTCATTTTGCCGCCGGAAATTGGACAAATATTCCTGCTATGACTTTGACGACAGATGGAAGGTTGGGAGTCGGTACAACTAATTCTTCTGCCGGGATTGAGATTGTCTACCCTGACTGTGTTGGTCGCTTTACACACACCGAAGGTGAGGGATTGTTGATCAGAAAAAGTAGCATCGCCAGTAGTAATGATGCTCTGATTACAACTGTTGGCGTGAATGAAAGTCTGCATTTTGCCGCTGGAAACTGGACAAATAATCCCGCCATGACACTGCTTCCGTCTGGCAACCTTGGCATCGGCACTACGAACCCCGCCCATAAATTAACCGTCGAAGGGACCATTGCCGCCCGTGAAGTAAAGGTTACCACTGAACAGTGGTCCGACTTTGTATTTGATGACGACTATGAGCTGCGCTCCCTGGCCGCTGTGGCCGCCTATATCGCGAAGAACAACCACCTGCCCGATGTGCCCTCTGGCGCCGAGATCGAGCAGGGCGGCATTGCGGTATCCGAGATGCTGGCCAAGCAGATGCAGAAGATTGAGGAGCTTACGCTCTATGTGATTGAGCTGAAACAAGAAAATGATTCATTAAAAGCAGAGAATAAAGATCATGCTGCAAATTCAGCAGCAGCCCTGGATGCTGTCAAAGCTTTTGAAGCTCGTTTGGCTGTCATAGAGTCACAATTATAGTTTGATTGGAGTTTTTATGAAGAAGGGTCTGTTAGTACTATTACTGTTCTTAGTTGCCTTAAGTGATGCTTGGGCTGTTGATGAGGTTCCGGAAGTTGTGTTTAGTCCAGGGTATGGGAAATTGGACTTTGTTACCGGTACAAGTTCTCCATGCATTTATTCATCTCCCAGCAATTTTGGTGAGAATGATCCTGATGGCAGTATGTTTGGTGCATTGATTTTCCAATCCAGACCGAATTCTCCAAGACCAATATTGTTTGCCACTGGCGTGCAAGAACAAATGCGGATTGCTGCTAATGGTAATGTTGGAATAGGCCTCAGTAATCCGAGTACAAAACTTCATATTCAGTATCCTGTGGGTGGTGTTGGTTTTAAGTTAACAGCAACAGATGGAAATACTTATGTTACATCAGGCAATTGGGGGTTTGGGGCGAATGCCAGAGGTTTTGTTGCTGGATATAGTGCAGGAAATAACGATGCCGCTTGGGTAATTCAGGGCGGGGATGGGATTTCTTACATTAACTGTAATCGTGTTGGGATAGGTACAAATAATCCCCAGTCCAAACTGGCCGTCAACGGCACCATCACCGCCACAGAAATTAAAGTTACCAGCGAAGGCTGGGCCGACTTTGTCTTTGACGATGACTATCAGCTTCGCTCTCTGGCTTCTGTGGCCGCCTACATCGAAAAGAATAACCACCTGCCCGACGTCCCGTCCGGCGCCGAGATCAAGCAGGGCGGCATCGAGGTTTCCGAGATGCTGGCCAAGCAGATGCAGAAGATTGAGGAGCTGACGCTCTATGTGATTGAGCTCAAACAGGCGAACGATTCGTTGAAGGATCAGAATCAGAAGCTCATGACTCATAAAACAGAATCAGATGCGAGGTATGATGCCTTAGCTGAGCGCTTAACCAGTATTGAGAACAAGCTGTAATTAGAGGAGACTGTGATGAAAAAAATATTGATAATTGTTCTTGTCTGCCTGCTGCCTAGTTTACTCAGTGCTCAATCATATTTGGAAAATGTTGGAATCGGAGTAACAAACCCATCATTTCCGTTGCATATAGGTGGAACCCTCGGGGCTGAGATTTTATTGGATCCTAATAATACCAGAGCTGATCGTTATCGGATAATGGCGGCATCGGATGAAGGGGGGTATACTCCCGGGGATGCATTTGCGATCTATAATGTGGATTCGTATCGATATGATTTGGTCTTAAAGAACAATGGATTTTTAGGGATTGGCACTACTAATCCGCAGACTAAGTTGGATGTCGCGGGCAATATGCGGATTAATTCATACTCTCCATCCATCGTCTTGCAGCGCAATGCTGACTATGGAGGCTATATCCAAGGTGTCCAGACCAGATTGTTAGATGGAACCGGCACTTGGTGGTGGGGTACGCAGAGTGGAAGCGTTTGGTACATAAGTAAAGGCGAGTATTCCGGTCCGAGATATTTTTCAATTCTTTCAAATGGCAATGTCGGGATTGGTACAAATAATCCTGGAAATTATAAGCTAGCAGTTGAAGGTAAAATTGGAGCTAGAGAGATTGTTGTAACCAGCGCTGGCTGGTCCGACTTCGTCTTCGCCGATGACTACCAGCTGCGCTCCCTGGCCTCCGTGGCCGCCTATATCGAGACGAACAATCACCTGCCCGACGTGCCCTCCGGCGCCGAGATTGAGCAGGGCGGCATTGCGGTATCCGAGATGCTGGCCAAGCAGATGCAGAAGATTGAGGAGCTGACCCTCTACGTGATTGAGCTGGAAAAAGAGAATTCGGATCTGAAAGGCAGCAATCAGGATATTCTGGACCGGCTGGCTGTTATTGAAAGCAAACTTTAGTGTTTAATTCTTGAGGAGATTCTTGTGATGAGAAGATTGTGTTTGAGTATGTTGTTCATAGTATGTCTGTGCGCGCAGCTTGTGGCAGCGGACAGTGATCCCCTTGACCCGGATTACAACAAAGAGGGATTCAGCCCATTCAGAGAGTATTCCAGCCTGATGCCGGCCGAGAGTATTGATCCTTTTACTGGCAACCTCGTGATTAAGCTGACTCCGATTGAATTGCCCCAGCGCGGCGGACGGACCTTCAGCCTGAATCTGGTCTATAACAGTAAGATTTTTGTCAACCAGGGCCGCTCTCAGTTGAAGGAGAACTCCATGGTTGGTATCGGTTGGTCATTGAGCATGGGTCGCCTGATTGCCCCGCTTTCATCTTCTCCTGTGATTGAGATGGCCGATGGTTCGACGCATGCCTGCAATACTGCAGATAACGGTCCCTGGAAAACGGCTGAGTTTTGGACGCTGGTTAAGGATTCGTCAACAAAATTTACCCTGACTACCACCGATGGTACAAAGTATATCTATGAAAAACAGGGCAATAATACTGTAAAGGTGGATAATCAGTACCCCAATACTGATGAGTATTTTCCTCTGACTCAGATTGTTGATACTTACAATAATCAGACCACCATCACTTATGAAGTAAAGAGCACCATCAGTGGTGATCAGGCTGCTATTTCAACTATCTCAGATTCTCGTGGTCAGATTGCATCTTTCCAATATTCGGATGCGGGAAATGATGTTTGGAAATTGGATCGTATTGATGTTAACGGAAGACCCTTTGATTTTATTTATAGCTATCCGTATGAAGATGGTCATAGCAAAAAGTATAAGCTGTTGACTAAATTTACTGCTCCGGGAGGGCAGGAGTGGCAGTTTAACTATTATGCTGGTAGCATTGATAAATTCTTACTTCATAATATGTCTACCCCCAATGGCGCCAAAGTTGAGTATACTTATGGGATAGTTAGTCGTGGTGGTAGTGGCGTAAAGGGGGTCATTAGCAAAACAGTTAGTGGCAGCAAGATGGACACAGAGTCCTGGTCGTATGATTATTCAGGGGTTGTAGGTCAACATTGTGTTACAACTATTGATCATCCTGGCACAAAGTCTGAGGCGCACTATTTTGATCTTTCCAGTGGCACGTGGACAACTGGCCTGATTAGAAAAAAAGAGATCAAAGACTCCGGTGTCGTAAAACAGACCGAGACGTATGATTGGCACGCAGTTGCTGTAGCCGGAGGTATCACCAAACCAGTTATATCTGAGCAGATCATTTTACGTGATGGCGTGAGTCATATTACCACTTATGGTGGAACCGACTCCGAGTACTCTGCTTTCAGTGGTTGGGATGCTTATGGTCGTCCTAGAAATATTCGTGAGGTTAATGGATCCAATGTTAAGGTTACCCGCCTTACATATTGGGATAACTCGAATAATAATTTGGTGAGCAGTAAGTTTGTTGCTGATGAGATTGTAACTGTCGGCAATGATAACTATGCCAACCGTTATAGCTATTGGGATACCGGAAAGACCAAAACTAGATTGCTCAATGCTAAGGCGACGGGCACGTCTATTATATCTGGCAGTGGGGTTCTGACTCAGTATAGTTATCATTCATGGGGTGATCTATCATTGATTACCGATGCCAATGGAAATCATACCAGCTTGCCTAACTATGAGAATGGTATGGCCGAGAAAATTGTCAATGGAGCAAACTATATTACTCGCGATTACGGCTGGTGGGGTGAGCTTAATAGTGAGTCTGAGAATATTGTCAACAATGTTGCATACACGACAACTGTGTATGACTACGATAATCTAGGACGCCTGACGGTTATTGATCCACCGGCTGGAGATACCACCAATATTGAGTATGCTCCTTTGGGTGGTTGGATCAAGAAGAAAACTGGTTCACATGAATTGTATGAGATGTTTGACTCACTAGGTCGCAGCCTTGGTACATATGACCAGGCCCGCCAGGTCTATACCAAGACAGAATACCTGTCTGCTGAACGTAAGAAACGAGATTATAACCCTTCTGATGTTTTAGCCTCGCCCGTTAGTGATAATCAGAAAATAGACCTTGCTCAGGAATATATTGGACCGGAGGTTAACTGGAATGACCCTGTTGGTAATCCTGTGACAGCACAGGCTCTTAGTGCGTCGTTGATTAAGTTTACCTTTGCACTTCCTTCGGATACTTCTTTGGGCGTTAGACTAAAGGTTGTGAAAAGTAATGGGGGCGCTTCTGTATATGAAAAGCCGCATGGTCGTAACTCAAGTGTTACCGTCGGTAGTCTAGGGGAGTTTGAACCTAGTACATCTTATACAGCGTATGTGAAGTATTATGTATTACAAGCGACTGACGTAATGAGTCCAAACTGGCATCAGGGGGATACAGAAGAGACGTTGAGTGGAATACCTGCCATTTCGATTGATCTTGATAGAACTGTCCGTACAAAAACATCAATATATCTCCATTGGAACGGCACAGGTAATGATAATGAAACGTACGAGATTGAGAAATATAATGATCCTGTGAGATATACGAGTGGTACTAACAAGTATAAGAATTTTACAGGATTGCAATGTGGTACTCCTTATAAGTTCCGGGTGAAAGCCATTTGGGGTACTGAAGAGGGACCATGGACAGATTGGGTGCATGTCAATTATATAAGCACTCTTGATTGCAATAGTCCGCCTGTTCTTGAAATCTCAGGCACTACATTGAAATGGGCTGATTGGGGCGAAGAGTATAGTTATGAAATTACAGAGTATGCATACTATTCGGGTGCAACACTAAAATCATCGAGTGTCCTTACTCAGAACTCAGGCACTAACCCTTTATCACTGGCGCGTGGTCAGGTAGATCAACTTAATCAGTTTAGCTATGAATCTGGATACTTCCTCTATGAGTTGCATTCAGCTCCATCAACTAATTCATACTTCACGGTTAAGGCTAGTAATAGTTCAGGTACTGTCGAGTCAGTCAAAGTCGAAGTGTTGGGACAGTAGGGGGATATGATGAAATTAAGTAGATTACTAATTGCTGTTTTGATTGTTACTGGGTGGGCCGCCCCCTTGATGGCAGCCGACTCCGACTACACTGAGTACACTTATGACGCCCTTGGCCGCCCGGCGACAATTACCAAGCCGGATGGCGGATCGGTCAGTTATGCTTATTTGCCCAATAAGGTTACCGTTACTAATGAGCGTGGCTTTAATACTGATTACCACTATAAGACCTTTGGTAACCCAGATGATAAGTTGCTGGTTGAGATTGATAATGGTTCTGGTGTTGGTAATACAACCTATGACTACAATGCGCATGGTGACCTGCTGCTAGCTGTGCTGCGGGATGCATCTGGGCAGACCGTGACCTATGAGTACGGCTATGATAATCGCCACTTCTTGGTTTATGAAATTCTGCCGGAGATGAGCAAGGTTGAGGGTACGTCTGTCTCTATCCAATACACCCGCGACAGTGTCGGCAATATGACCGGCCGTACGGACGCCCGTGGTACAACCACATATGCTTATGATCATCTGGATCGTCTGACCGGTATTAACTATCCTGGTGACACCCCCGATGTAAGTTATACTTACCACACCAACAGCAATAACATACATATGCTCAATAATGGTGTGCGCGATTACACTTATAGTTACTACCCGGATAACCGTGTCCAGCAGATAAGCTATTCGGTTGAAGGGCAGGGGTATGATATTTTTTATGCCTATAACGGTAAGCGCAATGTTGAGGAAATCACCTACCCGAGCGGTCAGTATCTGACCTATAACTATCTACCAGACGGTTTGCGTATTGAGAATGTCACGCACTCCAACCAGGGATATATCATCAAGGCGGTTGGCTACCATCCCTCTGGACAGATGAAAGAGATAACTTACGGCAACAACATCAAGACCGTGGTAGATTTTGATGCAGCGAACCGGCCTAAATCAATTGATGCAGGATTATCAAATAATCCGTCAAGAATTGTTGATTTGACTTATCAGTTTGATGGTCGCGGCAATGTTCTTTCAATTGTGAATGGTGTTAATGGATCGACTCTCTCCATGGAGAGTAACGGTTATGATTCGTTGGATCGGCTTAAAAATGTTCAGCGCTCAACTCATGATTATTCCCAGTGGGACTTAATGGGGTATGCGAGTAACTATGATGAAACATATTCCTTTGCATATGACTATTTCGGCAACATTAAACCTGGGAATGTAAATCTTGGTTATGACTTTGATGCGGCTGATGGTTGTTACAATCGTCTTGAGTCGTTGAATGTAAATGATGTCGTTCTAACCTATGATGGTTCGGGTAATATGAATACTCTAAATCCTAAACCGCATTTGTACGGCACAACCTATATTCGTAACTATACGTACGATCATACTGGTCGATTGAGTCAGTATACGTTTAACGCGACGGGTGTTGTTTGTAATTACTATTATGACTCCTTGGGCAATAGAATTAAGAAGAGTGATCAGGGAGTTGTTTCGCTATATCACTATGGTTCAGATGATAGACTGTTAACGGAAACAATTACGTATACAGATAATTCAGTCAAAAATATGGACTATCTCTATCTTGGGTCACGGGTTGTGGCCAAGTATCTCTGGTAGTGTGTGGAGGATCTGAATATGAAAATTAAACTAATTAGAATTTTAATATTGCTTTTAATGTGTGCTGCGCCTGTCCAGGCTATGCCTACGAATATGCAGAAGTCTTTGTCGGGTGATATTTTTGTTAATGGTGACTACAGTTTGGACTGTGGTACGGTGCAAGACTCCTGGCAGGTGACTGCCAATAATGGTTCAATTACCATAGATGGTTACTATAGTACGTTGTGGGGAGCCTGGGGATTTGTAGTTCCTAATGGGACTAACGCTACCTTGCAGGCAACTGACGAGATTGTAATTAAGGGTGAGTCTACAATTTGTGAAGGGTCTGAGTTTGTAGCCAAAATCTATGTCCATAATGCCCGTCATATTACCGGGCGTGTGTTGAATGGTGTTGACCCGGTCGCGAATGCAACCGTTAGGATTACCGGTCAAAGCGATAATGGCCAGGCTATTGATGTTACCACCACGACTGATGCTGCTGGTAATTATAGTTTTGATATCCCTGATGGTGATTATACGATTGTAGTGGTTGGTTATGACAGCCAGGTGTCGGTTGCAGTTGATGGTCAGGATGTTGAAGTTACCGAATTTCAGCAATCTGCAAACCTTGTTTATTACCATTATGATCTGCAGGGTAGCACCATTGCTCAGACTGATACTGGTGGCTATGTTATCTTTCGGGCAAATTATTTCCCCTATGGTGATGAGCACATTGTTACCAATTCCAATGCTCTTGACTACCATACCGGTGTTGCTGAGGGACACCTGTTTAGCGGTAAAGAGTTGGATGTATCCACTAATCTGAGCTATTTCGGTGCTCGATATTACAGTAATTATCATAGACGGTTCACTAGTATCGATCCGGCCGGGCCGGATGCTATGGATCCGCAGACGTTTAATCGATACGCTTACTGTTTGAATAATCCTTATAAGTATGTTGATCCGGATGGGGAGTGGGCGGAAAGTGCGCTTGATATAGCGTTCCTGGCCTATGATATTAATCAGATTCGCAAAGAAGGATTTACTGTTGAGAATTCACTTGCTTTGGCTGGTGATGCGCTTGGTTTAGCCCTACCGTTTGCGACTGGCATTGGTGCCGGGATTCGTGTTGTTGGGAAGGCAGATGATGTTGTTGATATTTCGAGACAGACAACTGTCCTTGGTGAGAATATGATGGAACGCGTTATACCATATGCAGATAAGACTGGCGCTAGAACATTGCCATTTGGAACTACACCTGAAGAGTGGGCCAAACTCACACCTAAAGAAAGATGGAAATTAAACGATGGCGCGTTAAGGAAACGAATTAATGAAGGAGATAATTTCAAGTACATAGGGCAAGATGTTTATCGAGATCCTGCTGTGAGACGTCAGTTTGATCTTACTGGTTCAGAATTGCTTAGGTTGAATGAAAGAGGTATCCCGTATGAAACCGTATCTCCATCCGACGTTAAGCAAGTTTTAGGTCGACCATAGGGATGGTATAAATGAATAATGGTTGGGAACAGCTGATTTGTAATTATTTTTACATGGTTAGCTTAAAAGTTTTGGGGCCTTATTTTTCAGAACTAGGATTTATGGTTCAAAAAACGGCGATTAATGGTGCAGTGTTTATGCGAAATGATTTGTTCGTGGAAGTAAGCTATATACCTGAAACTGCACCCACTTATGTGCCCTCTTTGATAATTGGAGTTGGAACTAGTAAATATGATGGTAGAGGGAATGCCACAGGCGTACCGGCATGGAGAATATTACCTAATGATGAGAGTAAAAAAAGTTATTCTTTTTGGAAATTCGCTGACGAGAATGAGCTCGAATTTGCTCTGAATAAGTTAAAATCTGAGGTTATTGACGAATATGTGAAACCGCTTTGGGAGGATAGGGCAAAGTTAGAGCGTGCAATAAATGATTTTAATCGGTTGGAGGCGGATAGACGGTAGAAAACCGGGGTCTACCATCGGATTTAGCAGATGACAGAGGCAGTGAATAGATCTAAAGTTATTTCCGACAGGGGTGTGGCTTATGGGGTCCGTGGCCTGTTGGTTCACTTACTCTGAATTGCCGCCCCTGTCATTTGCATCATCCGAGGGGTCGACCGGGATGGTGTCGTAGTCGTGGCTCTGTGTAGACGAGACCTGAGGATGAATCTTCTTATTAAGGGAGGGTTTCATGTCTATCATTCAAGAGCTTCGAGTTGGAATAGATGTCGGTTGTCATCAGCACAATGTTGCCATCGGATTGCCCGATGGTGGTTTCTTGGAAGAGTTTGAGATACCACACACCCCCAATGGGTTTGATGAATTCTTTTCACGCATAGCAGTGTATGAAGAGCGCTACAGTTGCACTGTCTCGGTGGCTATGGAAGGCTATAACGGACATGCCCGGCCGCTGGATATGTTGATCTGCGCTAAAAACTATCGCCTGTACAATGTAAACAATCTTAAGCTTTGTAGATTCAAAGAGATCTTTCCGGCTGCCGCTAAAACAGACACCTTGGATGCCCGCAAAGCGTTGGAACTGTTTCAGCTACAGGATCATCTGCCAATCGCTAAGGATGTGCTGCAGCTAATTGAGAGATCCCCGGAAGAGAATATGATTCTCAAAAGGCTTACCCGCAGACGACGTTCATTGGTAGCTGACCGGGTGCGCCTACTGAACTCCATGCAGAGCGATCTGCGGGCGGTATGTCCCGGGTTGCTTCAAATCACGGGAGATGCCGGCAACCTCTGGTTTTTACGTTTCCTCAGCAGCACCGATTCCCTGGAAAAGTTGGCTCGGCTGCATTATGCAACATTGCTTAAGATTAAAGGTGTCGGGCAAAAGTATGCCGATATTATCCATCATTGGCAGAAACAGGCTTATTTTAGCGATGAGGTGGCCTGGGTCGGTGAGATGATTCAGGAAGATGTTGCCCGTATACTGGATCTTCATAAACGCATCAAAGTACTCGACCAGAAGTGTGAACTGATTGGACGATCATCTAAAATTGCCCGTCAGATCATCTCACTGCCAGGTTTTGGACCAGTCAGTGCCGCAACGCTGGCCGGTGAAATTGGGACCATCAGCCGTTTTAATTCAGAGGCAAGCCTGGCGTTATATCTCGGCATGGCTGCATTGGATAACAGTTCAGGAAAATACAGGGGCAGCAAGCCACCTAAACATGTAAATACCAGAGCAAAAGCCGCAATGTTGATCGCTGTCGACCGGCATCGCAAGGTCGTGCCCGAATCGCAACGCTACTACCTTAAGAAACGAGCAGAGGGCAAAAAGCATAATCAGGCCATTAAATCATTGGGCCGTCATCTTTGCCGTGTAATTTATAAATTACTTAAGGAGGATCGTCCCTACCAGATACGATTTTCTTCTTGAAAATTCGAGCGGGATGTTCAGAGTAAGTTTTTCCTGAATAACAATGGGACAGATTTATTTTCCACGAGGACAGAGTTGAATCCCGTCCCCAAGAACTAGCGCATCAGCACACGCTTCATCAACCCCGCCTTAAGGTTGCGCCCCAGCCTCTCCCTAAGAGAGATGCCGGTCGGAATCTGGCCGCTGAAGATTGTGTGTCTTAGGCTGCCTTCAACATCGTCAGTCCGTAGGCCAGACCGTTGACCCAAATCTAAACTCCCACGGGGACGGAATTAATTCCGTCCACATCTTTCAAAGAAATATCTTGAACTACTCCAGTTAATGCATTAATAGACCTCAATATGGTGTCATATGTAGCCGATAAGGTTTCATATGACGCTGCATGGAGGTCAAGAATGCTTGGATCATTATTGGGATCTGTCAATAAAGAGCGAATCCTTTTGTTCCTTTACGCAAGAGACGGTGGTTATCCCAGGGAGATTGCCCGTTTCTTCAACACCGATGTCGCCCCAATCCAAAGGCAGATGAACCGGATGGAGGCAGGGGGGATAATCTATAGCCAGATGGTAGGCAGAACAAAGTTATACACACTCAATCCCAGATATTCATTTCTACCTGAACTGAAGCAGCTTCTGGATAAGGCTTTGTCATTCTATCCGGCAGATGAGAAAGAGGCGCTTTTGTATTCGAGGCAACGCCCCCGCAGGACAGGCAAACCATTATGATACCGATAGAAGAGATGTCTATTGAGGAACTAAAAACAACGGGGACAGATTTATTTTCCAACCCCATAATATCAGCCAGTTAGACTTTCAAGGGGACGGGATTAATTCCGTCCCCATCTTTAAGTTGCCAAGGCTGTCTTGCCCAACATGCCGCACCACATAGTTCAGCGCGGACACAATCGCAGTAGAGCGAGGACAGAGTTGAATTCCGTCCTCAAGTATTAGCGCATCAGCACGCGCTTCATCAGTCCGGCCTTCAGGCTGCGCCCCAGCTTCTCCTTGAATGGGATGCCGGTCGGAATCTGGCCGTTGAAGACCATGTGTTTGAGGCTGGCCTCAATGTTGTCGGTGTCAAAACTGACTGCGTGCAGCCGTTGCGGGGCGTGGCCGGGATTGATGCAGGGGGTGCTCCCGATGTGGCTCGTGAATTGGCCGGTCACATAGGGCGCCTCGTGGATGTGGCCGTGCAGGGAGATGAGCGGCTGGCTGCGCCGGATGAAGTCCGCGATCGCCTGGCTGCCGATGTTCTTGCCGTTGAAGAGGCTGTCGATATCGCCGCAATAGGGCGGGGCGTGGAAGAGGCCGATTGTATCGGCTGGCAGCTCAATATCCCGCAGGTCACTCTCGATTGAGGCGTAGGTGTGATCGGGCTCCTGCCGGATGCCGGCCGGGCCGCTGAAACAGCTGTAGCGGCTGGTCACAGCTTGCGAACTATCCAGGTCGCGGCGGGCGAAATCTTTGACCCAGAAGGGCGAGTCCGGCACGCCGCCGTAGCCGAAGAGCTTTAATTCGCCCAGATCGATCAACTGGTTATGGGCCGGGACGATGTTGAGTTGGTTCTTAAGATGCAGCAGGGCTTCTTGCCAGTCATGGTTGCCCGGGATGAAGTAGAAGCGGATGTCTGGATTTGTCTGCATGAAGGCTGCATGCAGGGGCAGCAGCTTGCTGTCAATGAAGCTGAGCTGATGGCTGAGGGTGGCGTTGAAGTCAAAACTGCCCCTGATCAGCGCCCATGAACTGTCGATGCGCGTGGGCAGCAGATCGCCGCCCAGCAGCACCACGTCGGCCTGGGACGCCAGTTCGTAGAGCTCGCGGTAGAGTCCGAATATTCCGTGCAGATCAGCGGCAAAGAGAATCTTCATGCAACTCTTTTAGCATGTTGTCGGCCGGGCATAAAACGGTTATTGTATATCCTTACTTGACGCTTATGCGTTTTTTCTGTTTAAAACGACCATCGCGTTATTTATGATGCGAAACTAACTTCCAATATCGTCGAAGATGAGGTGA
>CALOBW010000019.1:0-98035 GCA_942491525.1 uncultured Thermodesulfobacteriota bacterium | reverse complement strand
CAACTGGAAAATCATAGCCTTAACTAAGATAAGCGCGCCGCCAGGGAAGTAATGCAGTCCCGCGTCGCTGCTGAGCGAGCTGACCCTGACAGGCAACCCCTAAAATACACAACTCATGCGTACCCTTTTTGGCGGGCCGGTCCGTCTAATAATTGCAGACAGGAGCGTAAAATGGCAGTTAACAAGAATTCAGGAACCACGGTCCCAATCCGAGAAGCTGAACAGCTCAAAGAAGCAGTCCAGACCAAGCCGCGATGTAGGACAAGCCGGTAAGCGACAAGCTTACCATTTCACTGACAAGCCCGGAGCTGAAACGGCCTACCCTGGCCGAAGGCAGACACATCAAACCCCGCCCGGCTGACGAGAACGCGCTAAGCGTTGGTATCGAGGATCCGATCTCACGGCCCATCTCAAACGGCGATACTCCGGCAGAAATCCTGCTTGAGGCGCGCGAGGCGGCTGAAGTTGACACACTCACTGACGAGATCAGGTACGAGATTATCTCAGACAGAGAGCTGGCTCTGCAGGCCCAGGGTAATATCACAAACATTGCAATGCTGATGATTTAGTCACATTCACAACAATACTGTCATCCCCGCGCAGGCGGGGATCAGTGTCTTTATTTTCGAGGTAGTTCGAGATCCCTGGATTCCCCGCCTGCGCGGGAGCCGAAGCCAAACAAAAAAGCGCCGCCAATCGGCAGCGCTTCTCTTTTATCGTGTACCTTGTACCGTATATCGTTAATCGTTCAATCACTCCCCGTCAAAGAGGTTCACAAAGGCGTTGAAGTAGTCCTCTTCAAAGTCGCGGCGCATCTCCTGCTGCATGATGGCGATGGCCTCGCGCGGGGTGCGGCCCTTGCGGTAGGGGCGGTCGGCGGTCAGGGCCTCGAAGACGTCGGCGATGGTGCAGATCTTGGCGTAGACCGGAATCTCATCGCCCTTCTTGCCCACCAGGTAGCCGCCGCCGTCGATGCGCTCGTGTTGATACGCACGATGTCGGCCGCCTCACTCGAGAGGTGGCCGCTCTCCTCGAGCATGGCGAAGCCGCGGCTCGGGTGGTGGCGGATCTCGAGCTGCTCAAGGCGGGTCAGGGGCGTGCTCTTGTTGAGGATCTCGCGGTCGATCTGGGTCATGCCGATGTCGTGCAGGAAGTAGCCCTTGGCCAGTTTGATGATGTCCATGGGGCTCAGGCGGTCACCGAAGAGCTCGGCGACCGGGGTGATGGCGTAGACGCCGACGTTGACCGAGTGCTGATAGGTGGAAGTGGTCATGGGACTGCACGGCCATCAGATCGCTCATGATGGCGTTGCAGTTCAGGATGGACTGCACGATCATACCGGATCCGAATCTTCAGCCTTGCTGATGGAGTTGTCATTGCACTCGCTGAAGAGCAGCTTCATGGTGCTGATGCCGGTGTCATAGGCCAGGGTGGCCTTGTCCAGGGCCCGGATGCCCGGGATTGTTGAGGGCCTTCTCCAGATGCTTGACCTTGTAGAGATTGAGGGCGTCGACATCTTCGTCCCGGGCGTAGAGTGTACTGCACTTGCGTTCAATCAGACGGTTGCGGTGCTCCTTGTTACAGGTGTCGCTGCCGGCCACCAGCAGCAGATAGCGGTCACCCTCCCTGGTGTAGATGTCAAATCCGCACTCCTCATCCACCTGCAGCATTTCCAGATTCGTTGATTCATAGCTCATCGCACAACTCTCCATTTAAGCATAATATGCTGGGCTCGTAACGGCAGATTGAAAAAAAAGGTTAAATGGCATCGTTGGCCGTCTATCTCTCTCCCTTTCCGCCATCACAAAGAGCAGATCCGACAATCTGTTGATACAGCAGAGCAGGTCCGGATTGAGGCTCAGCTCGCGGCGCTGGACTGCCACCGGCCGGCGCTCCAGACGGCGGGCGACGGCGCGGCAGACATGCAGGCTGGCGCAGGTTTCGGCGGCGCTGGGCAGCACAAAGCCGGCCGCCAGACCCGTCTCATGCTCATCCAGCAGCCTCTCCAGACCGGCCAGATCGGCCGGCGTGACCTCGCGCCGGCCGGGCTGGCGAACATCCGCGCCGGCCCGCAGCAGCAGCTGCTGGATGGCCTCGATCTCGGCCGCAAAGAGCTTGGAGCGGCAGCGGGCCAGGCCCAGGAAGCAGCTCAGCTCATCCAGGCTGCCCACCACCTCCATCTTGAGGTCATCCTTGAAGATGCGGCCGCAGCCGTCGCCGGTCTGGCCCTTGTCGCCCCCGCGGGTCGATATTCTGCTCATGTCGCCTCCCTTGATTTGGCAAAACTTCATAAAGTTAATACCTTAGAATTATGCTTGATTTCAACAGGCAAGAGTGGTACGCGCTTTACATATTTTTACATTCGCGAGGAGAGCGCATGCGCAAGTTTTTCATCACCATCATTCTGCTGCTGGCCATTCTTTTGCCCTTCAGCGCCCTGCGGGCCGATGAGGGTGTCAACACCCAGGGCCGCTTCAAAATGGGCGGCAACGTCTTCTTTGCCAACGGCAGCCAGAAGATGCCGTTCGGCTACCTCGACGGCCTCAACCGGGTCTCGGTCTCGCCGGGCGGCGGTGTCGGCGCCGGCCTGCTGCTGGGCTACGGCCTGCATGAAAACCTCGATCTGGACTTCAGCGCCGGCTACCGCATCAACGAGTCCGACGACAACTCCAACCGCGTGGACGGCAACTTCAGCGCCGCCTACACCAAAATCAGCCTGGTGCCGCGCATCCGCATCAGACCCTACATGTTCATCAAGTTCAATGCCGGGGTGGGCTACTACATGGGCGCCAGGGCCGAGCTTGAAAACCGCCAATCCCTGATCCCCACCAAAATCTCGATCAAATATGATAACGCCCTGGGCTACCATGCCGGGGCCGAGTATGAATACTTCCTCAACAGCCACCTGGCCTTCAACATGGGGCTGGCCTATAACTGGGTAGACTACGAGTATGACTCGGCCAAGATCAACAAGGTCAAGGTCAGGCTGCTGGACAAGCGCCAGAGCGAGCCGGACGGCAGCGGCACCGAGTTCATCCTGGGCCTGAACTACTACTTCTAGCAAGCGGCCCGGCCTGCAGCCGGGCTTTTTAACAAATTTCAAGTGCTACGAATTTTTTATTTGTAACACAAATTTATTTCATCTATGTTAGGCCTCACAGCATGCTGAAATTTATTTGGAGGTTAAATATGCAACGTATCACTGCTACAATTTTTGCGTTTCTGATGCTGCTCAGCAGCCAGGCCTATGCCCACTTCGGAATGGTGATTCCGTCTGACGAGATGGTCACCCAGGGCGAATCCAGCAACGTCAAGCTCGATCTGATGTTCATCCACCCCTTTGAGATGGTCGGCATGCCGCTGGAGAAGCCCGAAAAGTTCGGCGTCATCGCCCGCGGCCAGCAGAGCGACCTGCTCGGCCAGCTCAAGCAGACCAAGATTCTGGGCCATGAGGCCTGGCAGACCAGCTACAAGATCAAGCGCCCCGGCGTCTACGCCTTCTACATGCAGCCCAAACCCTACTGGGAGCCGGCCGAAGACTGCTACATCGTGCACTACACCAAGACTGTGATCTCGGCCTTCGGCCTGGAAGACGGCTGGGACGAGCCGCTGGGCCTCAAGACCGAGATCGTACCCCTGAGCCGCCCCTACGGCCTCTATGCCGGCAACGTTTTCCAGGGCCAGGTGCTGCTGGACGGCAAGCCGGTTGCCGGCTGCGAGGTTGAGATCGAGCACTACAACCAGGACGGCTCCAAGAAACCGGCCAACGAGTACATGGTGACCCAGGTGGTCAAGACCGACCCGAACGGCATCTTCACCTACGGCGTGCCCGAGAAGGGCTGGTGGGGTTTCGCGGCCCTCAACACCTCCGACACCCAGTACAAGGGCAAGGATGTTGAGCTGGGCGCCGTGCTCTGGGTCAACTTCCTGGAGATGGACTGATGCATATCGCCGAGGGCGTGCTGAGTGCGCCGGTAATTATCGGGGGCATCGCGGCGGCGGCCGCCGGCTGCACCATCGGCATCCGCCAGATGGACAGCCGGCGCATGCCGGCGGTCGCCCTGCTCTCGGCGAGTTTTTTCGTGGCCTCCCTGATTCATGTGCCCATCGGCCCGGCCAACGTCCACCTCAGCCTGGGAGGGCTGCTGGGCCTGCTGCTGGGCTGGTCGGCCTTTCCGGCCATGCTGGTGGCCCTGGGGCTGCAGGCGGCCCTCTTCCAGTTCGGCGGCCTGACCACCCTGGGCATCAACACCTTCAACATGGCCCTGCCGGCGGTTCTCTGCTACTACCTCTTCCGGCCCCTGCTGCGGGGCGACTCCGGCCTCAGGACGGCCGCGGCCGCCTTTCTGAGCGGCTTCACAGCCTGCGCCCTGAGCCTGATGCTGCTCTGCCTCAGCCTGATAGCCAGCAGCGAAGGCTTCATGCTGCCGGCCAAGGTCATCATCCTGGGCCATCTGCCGGTGATGCTCATCGAGGGCATCATCACCGCCGGCACCGTCGCATTCCTCAAAAAAGTGCAGCCCGAGCTGCTGGAGATCAACAATGCACAAGATTAAACTTCTGATCCTGATCATGCTGCTGGCCAGCCCGGCTTATGCCCACAAGGTTTCGGTCTTCGCCTATGCCGAGGACGGCCAGCTCAACATTGAGGGCTACTTCTTCGACGGCCGCCCGGCCATGGACTCGCGGGTCGAGATTTACGACAACTCCGGCGAACTGCTCCTGATCGGCCAGACCGACGCAGAGGGCATCTTCCAGGCCGCCGACCCCGGCAGCCGGCCACTCAAGATCAGCATGAACGCCTCCATGGGCCACCTGGCCGAATTTGTACTAGCGGCCGAAGAACCGGTTGCCAGTGAGCAGAACATCCCGGCCGCGCCCGAGAGGCACGGGCCCAAGCTGAGCCAGGTCCTCTGCGGCCTGGGCTACATCTTCGGCATCTTCGGCATCTTCGCCCTGATCAAGAGCAGAAAACGTGAAGCTTGATGCGCGCATCAAGCTGGGCTGCGCCCTGGCCTGGGCCTTCACGGTGGCCTTCACGGCCGCCATCCTGCCGGCCCTGACCGCCCTGCTGCTGAGCGGCGCCCTGCTGATCTTTGCGCGCCCCGCGCCCGGCCCGACCCTCAGACGGCTGCTGGGCATCAACATCTTCATCATGCTGCTCTGCCTGCCGCTGCCCTTCACGCTGCCCGGCCAGAGCGTCATGACCCTCGGCCGCCTCAGCCTGAGCCGTGAAGGGCTCGAGCTGGCCCTCATAATTCTGCTGCGCGCCAACGCCATCGTGCTGCTGATGCTGGCCCTGCTCAAGAGCTGCACCCTTGAAGAGGTCATCCACGGGCTGCAGGGCCTGGGCGCGCCGGACAAGCTGATCTTCCTGATCTTTCTGACCTGCCGCTATGCCGGCGAAATCAAAAAGGAGTATCTGCGCATGCTGGACGCCATGCGCCTGCGCGCCTTCAAACCGGCCACCAACCTGCACACCTACCGCGCAACCGCCTACCTGGTGGGAATGCTGCTGGTCAAAAGCCATGAGCGCGGCACGCGCATCTGCCAGGCCATGCTCTGCCGCGGCTTCAGCGGCAGCTTCCCGCGCCTGGAGAACCCGGCCATCGAATGGACCGACTACCTTGCAATCGCTATTGCCGGAGCCAGCATAACAGTAGTAGGATTGCTGCATGCCATCTGAGATAATCAAACTTAAAGAGATCACCTTCGCCTACAGCGGCCAGCGACCGGTACTCAACAAACTTGACCTGGAACTGCAGGCGGGCAGCCGCATCGGCCTGGTGGGCGCCAACGGCTGCGGCAAGTCAACCCTCTTCAGCCTGATCATGGGCCTCAAGCGCCCCAGCCAGGGCACAATCGAGATCATGGGCCAGCCGGTCAGCAGCGAGGCCGACTTCCGGCGCGTGCGCCGCCAGATCGGCATCCTGCTGCAGAACTCCGACGACCAGCTCTTCTGCCCGACCGTGGCCGAGGACGTGGCCTTCGGCCCCATCAACCTGGGCAGCAGCCGGGCCGAGGCCGCCGCAATGGTTGACTTCACCCTGGAGCTGCTTGAGATCAGCCACCTCAGGCAGCGCATCTGCCACAAGCTCTCGGGCGGCGAAAAAAAGCTGGTGGCATTGGCCGGCATCCTGGCCATGCAGCCGGACGCCCTGCTGCTGGACGAGCCCACGGCCGGCATCCACGGCGCGACCACCGGGCGCCTGATCGAAATCATCCAGAACATGCAGCAGCCCATGCTGATCACCTCGCACAACCTGGACTTCCTGGACCAGACCTGCGATCACATCCTCTGCCTGGACCAGGGCACGATCCGCCCGGCCGAGATCAAGCCCCACTCCCACGTGCACCTGCACGCCGGCGGCCAGCTGCCGCACGAGCACTAAAAAAGGGGACAGAATTAAATTCTGTCCCCCCACCTATTTATCCAACCCGGCCTCTACGCGTAAGCCCCCTCGATCAGATCCTTGTACTTGTCGATCACGACCCGGCGCTTGAGCTTCATGGTCTGGGTCAGGCAGCCGCTCTCGACGCTGAAGTCCTCGGCGATGAAGACGAAGCGCTTGGGAATCTCATAGCCGCCGTAGTGGTCGGCCAGGCTCTCCTTGATCTCCTGCTCGATCATGCCGGTGATGGCCTTGTTGGCAATCACGGCCTGGGGATCGGGGTCCCAGCCGTTCTCCTTGCAGAGCTTCTCCATGACGATGAAGTCGGGCACCACGAAGCAGATGTTGTAGGCCCGGCCGTCGCCGTAGATCATGGCGTTGGCCACGTTGTGCAGCAGCTTGATATCCTCCTCCAGGGCGGCCGGGAAGACGTACTTGCCGTTCTCCAGCTTGTACTGCTCCTTGATGCGGCCGGTGATGTAGAGGAAGCCGTCCTCGTCCAGACGGCCGCGGTCGCCGGTGCGGAAACCGCCGTCGGCGGTCATGACCGCTTTCGTCTCCTCGGGCTTGTTGAGGTAGCCCTGCATGACGTTGGGGCCGTAGACGATGATCTCGCCGTCGCCGATGGCGGGGTCGCCCAGGGTGGTATCGATCTCGACGCGCACCTTCTCCACCAGGGGGCCGATGCTGCCGAAGCGGAACTTCTCGCGCGAGCTCATGGTGACGCAGGGCGAGGTCTCGGAGAGGCCGTAGCACTCATAGATCGGCAGGCCGATGTCGTGGAAGAACTTGCAGATCTCGGGGCTCATGGCGGCGCTGGCGGTCAGGCCCATGGTGGCGCGGCCGCCGAAGCGGGCCCTGATCTTCGAAAAAACCACCTTGTCGGCCAAGGCCACTTTGAAATTGATCAGCAGCGATGACTTGCCCTGCTCGGCCAGCTCACGTTTTTTCTTGGCCGCCTCGACGCCCATGCTGAAGAGCTTGAGCGGCAGGCCGCCCTCCTCGTTCATCTTGGTCCAGAGGCCGTCATAGATCTTGTTGAAGACGCGCGGCACGGCCACGATGTTGGTGGGGCGCACCTTGAGCATGTCGTCGCCCAAGGTCTGGACGCTCTCCATGAAGCCCACCGAGCCGCCGAACTGCATCATGTTGTAGAGCTCGCCGGTCTGGCCGTAGGAGTGGGCCCAGGGCAGGATCGAGATGCTGACGCAGTGCTGGTCGAGCTCGGGCCACTGGTGCCAGCCGGCCTGGGCGTTGCTGGTGAAGTTGCCGTGCGAGAGCAGCACGCCCTTGGGGTCGCCGGTGGTGCCGGAGGTGTAGATCAGCCCGGCGATGTCATGGGGCGACGGGCGCAGGGAGGGCACGGGGTTGGCCTCGCCCAGGGACTCCAGTCCGGGCATGGTGCCGGGGCCGGCGCCGTAAACGGCGATGATGTGCTCGAGGGTCGGGATCTCGTCCTTAAACTTCTCAACCTTCTTCATGACCTCGGGGTTGGCCACAAAGAGCACCTTGAGCCCGCTGTCGGAGATGATGTACTTCCAGGTCTTGACCAGCTCGGCCTCATACATGGGCACGTAACGCGCGCCCAGGCCGTAAGATGCAAAGGCGGCCACGACCCATTCGACACTGTTGTTGCCGATGTAGCCGACCGAGTCATCCTTGCCGACCTGCAGCGACTTCAGCCCGCCGCGCAAATGATCGACCCGCTGCCCGACCTCGGCGTAGGTCACCCACTCGTACTCGCCGGCCGAGTTCTTGGTGCCATACATTTGGTTGCCGCCATACTTCCTGACGCTCTCCTCAAAGAGTTCCACCAGATTGTCCGGTTTGTCATAAACGTACATCAGTCCCTCCTCATCCGGGTCGCTGCCCGCAGTATTATCATGCAACATTGGGTATTCATTTTAGCACAGATTGGCAAGACAAGAAAATGGCTATTCATTCAAAATTAAAAGATTTTCCCAATAGCTTCGCACACTTACACACAATGTAAAACAACGGCAAATATAGACTTAAATTAAAGTGTTATATAAAAATAACCAAATCAGCCCAGTTCCGGGCGGATCCCAAGGTATTTCTTGACAGAGCTATATCATTGATATTACATCTCTGGCGGTTGTTCCGCCCGAATGGTGGAATTGGTAGACACAAGGGATTTAAAATCCCTCGCCCTTTTGGGTGTGCCGGTTCAAGTCCGGCTTCGGGCAACCAGGCCGGGCGGCGATTGCTGCCCGGCTTTACTTTAAACTTTCATCTAGCGGAGCAAGATCAACATTCGATACCTGTCCGATCTACTCTTTTACAGTGACCATATTTATGTCAGACTGTACTGCGCCTTCAGATCATCAATGCGCCGCTCGGTGAGTTTCCGCTTCCAGCTGCACGCGCCGTAGCCCGTACCCGGGGTATACTCCATGGCAACCGCATCAGCAGCGCGGAATTCAAGCCAGGCATTCTGGGCCTGGCGCAGCTGCTCAAGCCACTCATCCTTGGCCTCAGCCGGGATATCTGCATTGGCCTTGATGGCGGCGATGGCCAAGCCATAGATGCGCTCCAGCTCACTGTCGGCCTGCTCATACTTGATCTCCCATTCTGAACGAGGAGCCTCATCGGCGTGCTGCGCCTGAGCCATCTCAAGTGAGTCGATCTCTTTTAACTCCTTCGAGACCGACTCAACCTTATCACCTTCGTCCAGATCCCTGAAGATAGTGCGGGCCTTGCGGTAGTAGTTGCGCGCCGCAGCATAGTTGGCCAGCTCTTTTTCGAGCCCAGCCAGACTCAGGGCCAGCTCGGCCAGGGTTTCATGATCACCGCTCTGCTTATAAATCTCATAGGCCTGAGCATAGGCCTCCCGGGCCGGCTCAAGGTTACCCAGCTCCAACTCAATATCCCCCTGGAAGACCCAGCTGCCGGCCACCCCGGCCTGGTCAGCATGGGCGCCATAGATCTCGCGGCATTCGGCAAAGGCGGCCCGGCAGGCCTCCAGATCACCCAGCCTGACCTCAACCAGCGCCCGGCAGACCACGGCTTCTACCAGGCCCTCGATATCCTGATCCTGCGCATAAAAGACCTGGGCCCTGAGATAGGCGTCGCGGGCCGCCGCATAATCTTCGCGCATCTCAAACTCCTGCGCTTCACGGCAGGCATTGGGCGCATTCTCTTCCTGATCTGGTATTTTCAGCTGAAACTTCTCCTCGAACTCTAGAAAGGCGATGCCCCCCACTACGGCTAGAAAAATAATTCCCATAAATTCCATTAAATACTCTCCTCTATTACATCAGAACGTTGCAACTCAGATGATCAATATCTCAAACAACATCTCCAGTCAAAAATGAATATTGACACCCACACCATTCCCGGCTAGAGGTCGCATATCAAGCATTAGGAGTTTTTTTGAACAAGGACATTGTGCTCAGAGTTGCCGGAAGCAAGGGCAAGAGACCGCACTAAATCCACATTTTCTGCGGCATTCCACCCATTGCCCGCCTGTTCTGCGTCCTGACAGATCTACGTTTCCAGCAACGCCTTTACTAATCAAATTTTGTAGCCATTGACCGATTGTCTTTGGCCCATACCACTTTGAGATATGGCCGCATGGCCAGATAAAGGTAGAGAGAGATGACCAATAAACGAGAAAATCTCCGTCCCCTGGGTTGGAGTGACTATTTTGAATGCCAACTGGCAGAAATTAACTCCGAAGAGAGCCACATCGCGCGCGTCACCAGCGTGCAGCGCAACCTCTTTTCAGTAAACGACGGCCACAACGAAGGGCTCTGCTCGCTGGCCGGCAAACTGCTGCACAGCGGCGAGCACCCCGTGACCGGCGACTGGGTGCTGGTTGAAGATAAAATTATAACCGCCATTGTACCCAGACGTAACATCCTGTCCCGCGGTGAAGCCGGCGGCCGCGGCCACCAGCGCGCCCTGCGCGAGCAGGCCATTGCCGCCAACCTTGACCGGGTCTTTATCGTCTGCGGACTGGACCGCGACTACAACCTCAGGCGCATCGAGCGCTACCTGACCCTGATCTACAACTGCGGCATCAAACCGGTGGTGGTGCTGACCAAGGCCGACCTGCACGACAACCCCGAGGCCTGCCGCATGCAGGTTGAAGAGGTCGCCTTTGGCGTGCCCGTGATCCTGACCTCCATCAGCGATGAGATGGACAGACGTGAACTGGAGATTTTTCTTGCCAGCGGCCAGACCGTGGCCACTGTCGGTTCTTCGGGGGCCGGCAAATCGACCCTGATCAACCTGCTGAGCGGCCGTGAGGTCCAGCTGACCGCCGCAATCAGCAGCAGCGTCGGCAAGGGGCGCCACACAACCACGATCCGCGAACTGATAAGCATGCCCCAGGGCGGGCTGCTGATGGACAACCCCGGCATCCGCGAGATCGCCTTCTATGACGATGGCGACGGGCTCGACACAACCTTTGCCGACATCCAGGAGCTGGCTGAAGCCTGCCGCTTTGCGGACTGCAGCCACCGGCATGAGCCGGGCTGCGCGGTCGTAGACGCGGTTGACCGGGGCGACCTGCAAGCGGCACGTCTGGAGAGCTTCCATAAGATGCAGCGCGAGATGGAGTTTATCTCCGAGCGCCGCAATAAGAGTGCTGACCGCATCGAGAAGGAGCGCTGGCAGGATGTCTCGCGCCTCATCAAGCAGATCAAGAAGCGCTAGTTTAAACCAGATAGGGGCCCCACGCCCCTATCGATTCTCAAACTCAGCCACCGAAATCAGACCCATGCCGCGCTTGGCATACTTCTTTAGCATCCTGTCGCGCCGGGCAACTGTGCCCGAGATGACCGCATCACTGATGACCGTGACACTGTAGCCGCGCTGCAAGGCGGCCCGGGTGGTACGGTCGACGCAGAAGGCCGCGTCCAGGCCGGTCACATAGAGCGTATTGATGTTACTATCCTGCAAAAACTCGTGCAGGACCGGATTGGAGAAGCCGTCCATGACGGTCTTGGTGAAGAGGTTATCGGAGACAACATTGACCCGGCTGTCAATGGCCGCGGCCGGGGCGCCGGGATCAAACTGATGGCCAGTCAGGAAGGCCAGCAGCGGATTAGTCTCCTCATGGTAGATGTAGACCACCGGCATAGATTCAGCCGCCACAATGGCGCGATTGACCTGGGGGATGAACTCTGCGGACTGTTCAACATATCCCTTGTAGAACCAGTGCGTGGAAAGTTCGCCGCTGAGCCCCTCCTGAATATCGATCACCAGCAGGGCCGCCCGGGGCTCAGCCACAGGCCCGATCGGCTCGCCCTGAGTGACCTTTCCAAATGAGCAGCCACAGAGCAGACTCAGCAAAACCAGAACAACCAGATTCCTCATATAAACTCCTCGATGTTCATTCAATAGCGCTTAGGATAGCTGAAACGCTCCAGCTGCGAAAGCTTGCAAAAATAGTTGGCGGCCGCATAGCCCTGCGCAATGGATATGACGCCCTTGGGGCAGGCCGCCATGCAGTCGCCGCAGGCCAGGCAGGCCGCGATGGCGTCATCCCCGGTAATTTTGACCATGACCGGGACTTTGTCTTCCAGCTGCAGCCCGCGCGAGGGGCAGATGGAGGCGCAGATGCCGCAGCCCGAGCAGGTTTCGGCATCAAAGTTCAGCCGCCCGGTGCGGGTCTGATCACCGTCGAAGTAGTCCGCCACCTTGAAAAAATCTTTTAGATTCAGATATGCCATCTCAGGCCCCCTGTTCTTCTACTGAGTGCAGGCCGCCGGGCCGATGCCACTCCACCAGCTGGATCTCCCGGTCAACCTCTCCGTCATAGTCCGCCTTGGGCCAGCCAAGCGCCAGGCAGTCATCCAGCGAGTATGGATAGCTGACCCCAAAGCGTCGGCGCCACTTGGGCAGCTTCATAATCATGGTCAGCATGCCGACCCAGCAGGTTCCAACCCCTAAACTATGAGCCGCCAGCACCATATTCTGGCCGCAGATGCCGGCATCCAGCATGGGCGAGCCGACCCCGCGTCTGTCAACCAGGATCAGGATCAGGGCCGGGGCATCATGAAAGACCGGGGTGGCATCATCGGCGATGCGCTTGAGCAGGTTGAAGGGGATCGGGTGCAGCATGTTGGGCAGCAGGCGCGCCATCAGCCGCACCACCGGGCCGAGGAACCTGCGCCGCAGGGGGCTGCGCTCATAGTCCATGAACCACATAATAAACTTGGTCAGCCGAATGGTGTCGCGCTCCATGGCCGCCAGGATCTCGGGGTCGGTCACCACCACAAACTTCCAGGGCTGGCAGTTGCCGGCCGAGGGGGCGAAGCGCCCGGCCTCCAGGATGCGCCGGATGATGTTATCCGGCAGGGGTCTGTCTTTAAATGCCCTTATGCTGCGGCGCTCCATGATGACCTTCTCGACCGCGTTCCAGGGCATGCCTTCAGTATAGCAGTAGCAGTCCAACGCTTTCTCCTTTGATCTGGGCATATCTCCCCCTATCCAACCAGTTGATTTATCACGACCCGGTCGCGGCTCTGCCAGAGAAAGGCCAGAAAACCGACTGACCAAAGCGCATCGCCGCAGACCGCCAGCAGACCCAGCAGCCCGACCTGCCCCAGGCAGAAGTAGATACCCATCAGTGAGAAAAGGATCAGCTTGCTGAGCATGCCCAGCCAGACCAGAGCCCGGTTGCGCTCCAGCGAGAGTGATACCAGGTAGTAGCCGCAGCCGAAGATGATGATGGCCAGCATGACCACCTTGAGCATCAGGGCGGCCAAAAAGTCAGCGGTCAGCGCCGCGGGCCCGAAGAAGAGCGTGACCGCAAAATCGGGCACGATCAGGCCGATCAGGCCGATTAACAGGTTCCAGAGCGCCCCCAGCCTGAACATCTGCCTGTAGAAATTATCAGACATGGTCGGCCTTCGCATCGTGGGTGCCGGGCACCACCCCGGCCGCTTCGAGATCTTTCTTGCGGATGCGGTGGGTCTCGGTCTTGTCAAAGGCATCGATAATCCGGACATAGCGCGGCACCGCAAATTTGGCTAGATTTTCATGGGCATAGGTCACCAGATCGGCCGGCTGCAATGTCATATCCTCCACCAGGGTCACGCTGCACATGATCTCATCCTCGGCCAGCTCCGAGGGCACGGCATAGACCGCGGCCTCCAGCACAGCCGGATGCTTCTGCAGCACCTGCTCAACCTCATAGGCCGAAACGTTCTCACCCTTGATGCGCATGGACTCGGTGTTGCGGCCCACGAAGTAGAGGAATCCCTTGGAATCGCGCTTCATGACGTCGCCGGTACGAATCCAGCCGCCGCGCTGCTTATCATTGGCCGCCTTCTCATTCTTGTAGTACTCGACCCCGCCGCTGGTCTTGCTACTCCTGGGGGCCGGAAAGATCAGCTCGCCGGGCTCGCCCTCCTGCACATCGTTCATATTTTCATCCACCAGGCGGTAGCTGACCTTCATGGGCGGCTTGCCGATGGAGCCGATGGGCGCCGTGCCCAGGTTCATGATGGTCTTGCCGCCGCCATCCACCGAGCCGTAGGTCTCATAGATCCTGAGTCCGAAGCGCTGCTCAAAGGTGCGCCAGAGGTCGCTCGGACAGGCCGCCGAGATGATGAAGCGCACCCGGTTCTGCTTGTCGCTCGCCTGCTCTGGCTGTTTGAGCAGGATCGGAATCATGGCCCCGATGGTGTTGAAGGTGGTGGCGTCATACTTGCGGATACGCTCCCAGAAGCGGCTGGCCGAAAACTTTTTGTCCAGGGCCACGGTGGCGCCCACATGCAGGGCGCTGGTGGAGGTCACCAGCAGGGCGTTGGCATGGAAGAGCGGCATGCAGGTGTACATGATGTCGCTCTTGCGCCAGAGGATGTGCGAGATGAGCGAGAAGAGTTTGATGCCCGACTTGCGGTAGCGGTAGACAACCCCCTTGGGCAGGCCGGTGGTGCCGGAGGTGTAGGTGATGATGCAGATGTCGTCGCGGTTGTAGCCCACCAGCGGATCGATGGGGCTGCAATTGTAGGCCTCGTCCAGATCGAGATAATCATGCATGCCCGGCTCACTCTCCGACGGGTTGACGATGATAGTTTTGATATTCTCCAGCCCGCCCCGGATGCGCTCCAGCTTCTCCAGCTGCTCCTCGTCAATCACCAGAATCTCGGCGTCGCAGTGGTTGAGGATGTAGAGCAGGCCGTCACCCTTGAGCGAGGTATTGACCGGCACGGCGTACATGCCGATCTTCTGCAGGCCGAAGATCACGTCGTAGACCCGCGGCGAGTTGTCCATCAGAATGGCCAAGCCGTGGCCGCGCCCGCCGCCCAGCTCATTGAGGTAATTGGCGAGCCGGTTGGCGTTCATGTTCATGTCGCGGTAGGAGAAGCTCTGATCGCCGTAGAGCAGATAGGGCTTGTCGCCGTAGATCTGAGCCTTCTCGGCCACCAGCTCGCCCCAGGACATATCCTCGGCCAGCTCCATCTTGGGAATGCCCGGCAAATTTTTGAGCAGGGTGCCGCGCTTGAGCTCGGTGGCCATGAAGATGGCGACCGAGCGGGCCATATTGCAAGCCATTGTCAGTTTACCCATCAGATCTCTCCAGAATGTGCACGCACATGGCGGCCTCCTCATTACCCAGGGCGCCGCCGCCGTTCTCGGCGATGCCGATGCGGGCGCCCTCAACCTGGCGCGCGCCGGCCATACCCCTGAGCTGGGTTACAATCTCGTGGATCTGCCCCAGGCCCGAGGCGCCGATGGGATGGCCGCGGGACTCCAACCCGCCGCTGGGGTTGACCGGGATGCGCCCGCCGATGCGGGTGGCCCCGCTCTCGGCCAGGATGCCGCCCTCGCCCAGCTTGCAAAAGCCCAGGTTCTCGGTCTGGTGCAGCTCGCCGTAGGCCGTGGCGTCATGCACCTCGGCCAGGTCCATATCATCCGGCCCCATACCGGCCATCGCATAGGCCTGCTGCGCGAGACGCATGCCCAGATCGGGCTCATCCTTGCTGCGGGCCCGGCCCGAGCCGAGCACCGAGGCTGAGATCCTGATCGCCTGAGAAGCGAGGCCCAGCCGTTTGACGGTTCTGCCGTCACAGAGGATGGCCGAGGCCGCGCCGTCGCCCACCGGGGCGCACATGGAGCGCGTCAGGGGCCAGGTCACGATGCGGTCGGCCAGCACCTGCTCGAGCGGAACTTCAAACTGGTACTGGGCGTTCGGGTTCATGGTGGAGTGCCAGTGGTTCTTGGAGGCGATCAGGGCCAGCTGCTCGATGGTGGTGCCATATTCGCGCATATGCTTGCGGGCCTCATAGCCGTAGACATCCATGAAGGGCGAGTGATCGCCGGTGCCCAGGGCGCGCAGCTGCTTCAAGATGTCATAGCCCATGCTCTCGCCGATGCGGATGGCCACCACGCTTGAGTCGCGCAGATCGGAGAGGCGCTGTTTAATTGTGGTCTTGCGCGTGCCATTTGAAGGAGCAGCATATCTGGCCAGATGGGCCTGCATAGCAGCCTCTTCATCCGGGGTCAGGGCGTAGTCGGTCAGCGACTCCATGGTGCGGCCGAAGTTGCCCACATCCAGGCCGGTCAGGAAACCGGAGAAGACCAGAAAGCGGTTCTTGTCATAGATCTTCTCAGCGCCCACGGCCATGGTGATGTCATGCAGGCCGCTGGCAACTCCCAGCCAGGCGTGATGCAGGGCCGTGGAGCCGCCGGCGCAGGCGTTCTCAACATTGGTCATGGGAATGGTGTCGATCCCCAGGGGCCTGAGGGCCACCTGGGCCCGGATGCAGACCTGGCGCCGGTACTCGCCCCAGGCCGAGTTGGCAAACCAGAGGGCCTGGATATCATTTTTGGTCAGGCCAGCCTCCCTGAGGCAGGGTTCAACGGTCAGGGCGCTCAGGTCACTGATTGACTTATCCAGGTGCTTGCCAAACCTGGTGGTATGGGACCCGATGATGTAGACATCACGCATTATGCTCTCCTCATTGCAATTCAAATAATTTATATCATTATCAGATATTAAGCGGCTTTTGAAGCACGCCTTCCAGATCAGCCAGGGCCGGACCCGTGGCAGCCAGAATCGAGCTGCCCGTCAGGTCGGCCTGGCTGATGGCGAGATCGACACCCACCGCGCCATAGCACTCGAGACGGCCCAGCTTCTGCTGCAGCTCCGGCGCGGCCGCCTCCACGCGATTAAAAATCACGCCGCACTTCTCGGGCCGCATCTGTGGGATCTTTTCGATCAGCTCATGAATCATGAGGGCCGTCTTGACCCCGCGCAGGCTGTTGTCGGTTATGATCACCGGATAGTGCACCGACTCGACCACCTGGCGGTTGACCTGCTCGATGCCGGCCTCGGCATCGATGATGATCCAGTCGTACTGGGCGCCGATAGCCCGGATGGTGCTGCGCAGCAGGCTGTTGAGCGGGCAGTAGCAGCCCAACCGGTCCGACTGGCCCATGACCAGCAGGCCGTAGTCGGGCGTCTCATAGAGGGCCTCCAGCAGCAGGTAGTCGACGATATCGGCCAGACGGGCCTGCTCCTCCTCGCTGGAGCTGATGCGGGCCTGCTCAATGATCTCCAGGCGCGCCTCGCCGATGGTCTTGTAGCCGCTGATATTAAGGGCGCAGGCCAGGCCCATGGCCGGATCGGCATCGATGAAGAGCACGCGCAAGCCGCGCCCGATCAGCAGCCTGCCCAGCATGGCCGAGATGGCGGTCTTGCCCACCCCGCCCTTGCCCAGCATGGCCGCAATTTTTGTCTCATGCATAACTTCTCCTCCTGATTACATCGCGAATGATGTCGCAGGCCGGCTTCTCGTCGCAGGCCTCGCAGTCAAACTCCTCGCAGCTGAGGCTGCCGTCATCCTCCAGTTTCAGCCGTTGATTGGCCATCGCGTGGCTGACCTTTTCAATCTCAGACAACTGCTGGATAAGCTCCGGTTCTTCGGCCACCAGCACCACCCGCATATTGATGATGGAGGGCACGGCCTCGCGGTAGGCCCTGACCAGGACCTGGCCCCAGTCTTCCAGGCTAACGCCGCTCTTAATCAGATCATGGCTGAGGCGCACCCAGAGCTTGCCAGGGATGCTGCGCCCCATGTAGCCCGGCAGACGGTTGGATAGATTCCTGATGGCCCCAAAGTTGGGCCCGCCGGGGTCGCTCTCCAGCTGCAGCATGATCAGTAGCCCCAGGCTGATGGGGCCCGGCAGAAGCTCAGCCAGATCCGGGCCGCAGCAGAGGATCTCGTCGCAATCGAAAATATTTTCGCGGGTCCAGAGCAGATTGCTGCTGGTCATGTGCCGCGGCGAGCCGATCTCAAGGGCCGTCTCGGCCCGGGTCACGATCACCGGCCGCCTGACGCCCGCTGGGATCAGGCCCAGCTGCCCGGCTGCCCGGCCACCGTCATAGGGAGTGTGGCTGAAATCTGCAGTCAGGGCATTGGCGCGTCTGATCAGCGGCAGATGGTCACTACTCATAGAGACTCCCGCCGGCGATCACGGCCGCGCCCAGGGCCGCCACCAGCTGCGGCTCGGGCAGCGGTTCGACCCGATAGTTGCAATTCAGGCGTTCCACAAAGGCCGGCACCATTGCCATGCCGCCGCTGAGCACCACCCTACCCTGAGGCTCGCTGCCCTCCAGCAAGGTCAAACTCTTGTTGACGATCGAGTTCATGACCCCGGCCAGCAGATCCTGACTGCGGATGCCGGCGTTGACCTGGCTGATGACTTCGCTCTCGGCAAAGACGGCGCAGCTGTTGCTGATGCGGAAGGGGTTTTCGGCCGCCTCACAGTGCTCCGAGATGTCTTCGAAGGCGACGCCCAGGGATTGGCTGACCATCTCCAGGAAGCGCCCGCTGCCGGCGGCGCACTTCTCATTGATGTTGGAATCTTCCAGGAAGCCGCGCTCATGCAGGCTGGCCACCTTGATAAAGAGCCCGCCCACATCCACCACGCAGCGCACCTCCCTATCGAGGGTGTAGGCGCCCCTGGCCAGGCAGACCGCATCATTGAGGGTAAAGGCCGCCGGTTTGACCAGATGGCCGCCGTAACCCGTGGCAATGATCTTCTCAATCTGGCGCGGTTTGATGCCATTCAAAGCCTCGCGCAGGGTCTCTCTGTAGAGCGGCTTGAAGCGCCCGCCCATCGGCCGGCAGGCCGCGCCGATCAGCTCTTTGTCCTCAACAACTGCAATCTTCAGAAAACGGGTGCCCACATCCACCCCGGCCGTGATCATGGCTGCCCCCCAAAGAGGGCCGCGCCCAGGGCGCCCATCAGCTGGGGATCAACTTTGAGGGGCGCAAATCTGGTCTGCAGCTGCTTCTCGAGCCGCCTGACCACGCCGCGGTTCTTGGAGACGCCGCCGGTCAGGCAGATGGGCTGCTCAATTGCCAGGGGTTTGGCCAGATCGGCCACCCGCCGGGCCACGGCATCGGCCACGCCGCAGGCGATGTGGCGCGGCTTGCGGTGCCGATAGATGGCGTCCAGCACCTCCAGCTCCATGAAGATCGAGCACTTGTTGGAAATTTCAACCGGCCGGCGCGAACGCAGGCTCAGGCGCCCCAGCTCCTCCAGGCTCATATTAAGGGTTTTGGCCAGCATCTCGATTGAGCGCCCGGTGCCGGCGGCGCACTTGTCATTCATGACAAACTCCTCAATTGCGCCCCGCTCACCCAGCCTGATAACCTTGCAGTCCTGGCCGCCGATATCGATGACGCTGCGCACCTTGGGATTGCTGTAGTGGGCGCCTAGGGCGTGACAGGAGATCTCGCTCATCCGGGCGGTGGCAAAGGGGATCTCATGGCGGCCGTAGCCGGTAGCGCAAATGGCATCCATCTCATCCAGCTGCAGGCCGAGATGGCTGAGCAGTCTGCCCATGACCTCGTCGGCTGACTGAGCAGCATTGGGGCAGACGCCCATGATCCGGCTGCCGAGCAAGGCCCCATCCCTGAGGATGACGGCCTTGGCGGTCAGGGAACCGATATCGAGTCCGGCGCTATACATGGCCGGCCAGAGAGAATTTAATTTTAAGCTTACACATTTCAGCCCCGCATAGTAGGATAGTGTAATCAAGTCATAAAGGCTTTATAGCAACTTTTGAAATAATTTTACATAGATACCATTGAAATGATCTGTGATTCATGTAGATGGGATGGTCATGTTATTAATGAGGAAAAAACTAAGTCCGTATAAGCTGTTGAATTTCAACATCTATCATCGCCTCAACCTGCTCTACTGGGGGCTGCTGCTGCCGCGCACGGCCCACCTGCTGCTCAATATCCTGCGGCCCTTTTTCGAGCCGCGCCAGACCTTCCTCAACCGCACCTGGCGCTACGGCATCCTGACCTTCGGCGGCGGGCTGACGCCCCCCAAGGAGATGCAGGCCATGCGCTACGGCGCCAAGGCCCTGCGCGACAGCCTCAAAGAGGCCATCAGGGCCGATAAAAAGGGAGAGCCGGTGGTCTGGGTCGAGTGGATATTGAGCGCCGAGATCCTGGAGGCCTTCAAGGTGGCCTCCTTCAATCCCGAGACCCTCAACATCTTCGGCAACACCTACGGTGACGAGTACCCGCCCATGCTGATCGCCGCCGCCGAGGCCGCCGGCATCCCGGTGGAGAACTGCTCGGCGGTCAAGCTGAGCGTGGGCTCCCTGCTGCTAAAGCAGATCCCGGCGCCCACCCAGATCATCGCGGCCTCGCACCCCTGCGACTCCAGCATCTCGGTCTACCAGTCGTTGGAGTACATCTCGGGTGCGCCCACCTTCGCCTTTGACACCCCCTACTGGAAGGATGAATCATCCTACGCCTACTTTGAGCAGAACACCTGGGACCTGATTGAGTTCCTGGAGGAGCAGCTGCAGCGCAAAATTGACTGGAACGAACTCAAGGCCGTGCTGGAGCGGGTCAACCGGATCAACTACTATCTGGGCGAGATCTGCGAGATGAACCGGGCCGTGCCCTGCCCCGGCACCATGATCTCGCTGCTCTACGCCTGGGTCATCCGCGAAGTGGCGGTGCGCAACATGGAGGCCGTGGAGCTGGCCAGAGGGCTCTACGAGGTCACCAAGCAGCGCTATGAGCAGGGTCTGGGCGTAGTCAAACAGGAGAACGTGCGCGTGCTGATGTGGTTCCCGCCCATCGGCTTCTTCACCTACATCTTCAAATGGATGGAGGAGGAGTTCGGCGCCGTGGTGGTGGCCGACTTCATCGGCCACATCTCAACCTTTGATATCGACACCTCCAGCCCCGACAGCATGGTACGCGACCTGGCCCGCACCCAGATGCACCTGGGCATGGGGCGCCAGTGCCACGGGCCGGTGGAGTTTTTGACCGGCGAGCTCGAGAAACTGATCGATGACTACTCGGTCGACTGCGTGCTCTTCATGGGCCACAACGGCTGCAAGCACGGCTGGGCGGCCCTCAAGATTGTCAAGGATTTCCTGCGCCAGAAGGGCACCCCGACCCTCTATATGGATCTGGACATCATGGACAAGCGCCACAAGGATGAGCAGGAGATCCGCGACGAGATCCGCCAATTCTTCAGGAGCCACGGATGGGCATGAACCTGTTTGACGAGATCCGAGAGCTGGGCAGCAGTGACAGCAACCCCTATCTGCAGAAGGCCATCAAAAACGGCCGGCCGGCCATGGGCTATTTCTGCGCCTACATCCCCGAAGAGATCCTGCATGCGGCCGGCTTCACGCCCTACCGCATGCGGGCCGTCAAGAGCCGCGGCACCACCAAGGGCGACATCTACTTTTCGGCCATCAACTGCACCTTTGTGCGCCACTGCTTTGACAAGGCCCTGCACGGCGACTTTAACTTCCTGAGCGGCATCATCTTCATGAACGGCTGCGACCACACCCGGCGCATGTATGACAACTGGCGCCACGCCGATATAGCCCCCGCGTTCCGGCACATGTTCATCGCGCCCCACAAGATCAACCAGACGGCCGAGAAGCGCTACACGGCCGAGATGCAGAAGCTGATCAGCGCCATCCAGGAGCACTTCCAAGTTACCATCAGCACGGCCGCCCTTAAGGATTCAATTGAACTCTACAACCGCCGGCGCAAACTGCTCAACAAACTCCAGCAGTTGCGCCTACAGCCCGCGGTGCCGATCCGCGGCAGCGAGATGCTGCTGGTCATGCTGGCAATTACGGCCATGCCGGTCGAAGACGCCATCCTGCTGCTGGAACGGCTGCTGGCCGAGATGCCGGGGCGCAACATCAGCCGGGAGGGCGACATCCGGCTCTACCTGACCTCCGGCTGCATCGAGGAGCCCGGCCACCTTGAGATGATCGAGAGGGCCGGCGGCCTGATCGTGGCCGACAACATCTGCCTGGGTCAGAAACATGCCGGCGAGAGCGTCAATACCGATGGCGAGCCGCTGCAGGCATTGAGCCAGCGCTACCTGAACCAGCTCTCCTGCCCGCGCATGATGAACGATCAGCAGCGCAGAATCCAGAACCTGAAACAGGCCATGCAGCACGCCGAAGCCACCATAGCCGAGAAGCTCAAGTTCTGCGACCTCTGGGGCGGCGAGCTCTTCATCCTGCGCCAGGTCGCCAGGCAGGAGCAGATGCCCCTGCTGGCCCTGGAGCGCGAACTCTACGGCGGCGGCACCGGCCAGCTGCAGACCCGCCTGGAGGCCTTCTTCGAACAAGTCAGGGGCCGGGCCGAGCAAACGGATGATCTGGTGCAGGCGGCCGGCACATCCTACAAAGTCAGGGATAACTAGGAGCATATATGGATTATGAATACATTGTAGTGGGCTCCGGCCCCGGCGGCGCCCCCGTGGCCCATGACCTGGCCAGGGCCGGCAAGCAGGTGCTGCTGCTCGAGCGCGGCGCCTACCACCGCCACCTGCTGGGCTTCCCCTTCGGCATGCGCGTCTCGGAGCGCTTCTTCATGTTCAACCGTTCCAAGGAGGGCGTGGTCATGGAGCGCGGCCTGACCGTGGGCGGTTCCACCATGATCTACCAGGGCAATGTCTTCGAGCCCACCGAAAATTTCATCAGGAAGATGGGCATCGACTTCCGGCCCGAGGCCAAGGAGTTCAAGCACGAGATCGGCGTGCAGACCCTGCCGCCCGAGTTCACCAACCGCAACGGCCACAACGGCCTCGAGCGCATGCTGGAGGCCGCCGAAGCTCTGGGCACGCCCTTCGAGGCCCAGGAGAAGTTTGTCGATCCCGAGAAGTGCAAGCTGGGCTGCGACTGGTGCATGCTGGGCTGTCCGCGCGACGCCAAGTGGACCACCCGCCGCCTGATCGATGCGGCCAGTCAGAAGTTTGCCAACTTTGAGCTGCGCACCAAGAGCCCGGTCCGCGAGCTGCTGCTGGAAAACGGCAAGGTCAAAGGCGTGGTGCTGAATGACTTCTCCGAGATCCGCGGCGAAAATGTCATCCTGGCGGCCGGCGGCATCGGCAGCCCGGCCATCATGCTGCGCTCAGGCATCGACAATGTGGGCAAGCGCTTCTTCATGGACCCCATGACCGTGCTCTACGGCATCAGCCGGCACGAGATGGGCGGCCAGTGGGGCGAGCAGACCTTCAGCCACGCCATCGAATCCTACTCGAATAGCGACGGCTTCATGATCGGCAACAATGCGGCCTTCGGCACCTTCTGCGTCATGAACATGATCAGACCCCAAGTGGCCCTGCAGAACTGGTACAAGGCGCCCCAGATGAAGCGCGGCATGGGCCTCTTTGTCAAACTGGCCGAGGATGACCAAGGCGAGATCTATGCCAACGAGCGCACCAGCAAGCCCATGACCGAGAATGACCACAAACGCATGGACCGCGGCGTGGATGTGGCCCGCGAAATTATGATCAGGGCCGGCGCCAAGGAGAGGAGCCTCTCGGAGCTGCGCTGGGCCGGCGGCCACCCCGGCGGCACCATCGAGATCGGCAAGCTGGCAGAGCGCAACTTTGCCTCCCAGTTTGAAAATCTCTACATCTGCGACGCCAGCCTCTTCCCGGTCTCGCCCGGCGCGCCCCCGGCCCTCTCCATCATGGCCATGTCGCGGCTGCTGGCTAAAATGCTGCTCAATCAAGTTACGCCTGAAGAGCGTTATGTCTAAGGAGGTTGCTATGCAGAGATATATTTTGACAATTTTAATATTGGGATTGTGCGCCGCGCCCGGCTGGGCCGAGGAGTGGAAACAGGTTGTGGACAGGAATGAGATTACGGTCTTTGCCCGACCCGTGGAGGGCTCCACCATGGACCAGTTCAAGGGCATCACCATCGTCAACGCACCCATCGAGGTCTGCACGGCCGTGCTGCGCGACATCCCGGCCCAGACCGAGTGGATGGGCGACAATCTGCAGGCCGAGGTGCTCAGGGTCTTCAGTGATGACCACAAGGTGGCCTACAACGTGCTAAAGTCGCCCTGGCCGCTCAAGCCCCGCGACCTGCAGATCGACGTCACCTTCATTGAAGATAGTGACCAGGTGATGGTTGAGATGAAGGTCTACCCCGAGACGATCGTGCCGGTGAGCAAGGAGTACATCCGGGTGACCGACTTTGAGGCCTCCTGCTGTTTCGAACGCCTGGCGGACAACCGCACCAAGGTGACCTACATCAACCGGGTCAACCCCATGGCGCCGGTGCCCCCCAGCATCACCAACCTGGTGGTGCGCGGCAACCCCTACGCCACCCTGAGCGGGCTCAAGCAGATGGTCACCAAAGAGAAGTATCAGTTGGCGGCTAACTGAAGAATTGACCGGTTTATTCAACAGTTTTATTTTTCAGCCATTTGCAGGTATAATCCCGGCATATTTTAATGAGAGCCCGGAGGAGAGTTATGCAAGTTTTTGAAAACGCGACATTTATCTCATGCGAGGATCACAACCGCCTCTTCAAATATCTGGTAACCGATGCGCAGCGCATCGTCTACAGCGGCGATGAGCTGCCCGAGCGCTACGCCCACTACACACGCACCGACCTCGCCGGTGCCTGCGTGGTGCCGGCCTTTGCCGACACCCACAACCACTTCGCCTCCTTCAGCCTGATCAACAACGGCCTGGACTGCCGCGATGCCCGCGACCTCAGCGACCAGGCCGACATCATCAGCAGCTATCTGCGCCAGAACCCAGACGAGAAGACCATCCTGGGCTTCGGCTGCTCGGCCCACACCCTGAAGGAGCGGCGCCTGCCCGAGCGCAGCGACCTGGACCGCGTCACCGACCGCCCCATGCTGATCGTCAAGTATGACGGCCACGCCGCGGTCGGCAACTCGGCCCTGATCAAAACTCTGCCCAAGCGGGTCACCTCGGCCGGCGGCTTTGACGAGAAAAGCGGCTGGTTCTACCAGGACTCCTTCTACAAGGCCACCGACCACCTGACCAAGGCCGTCAGCCCGCTGCAGTTTGTCAACAACCTGATTGGCGGCGCCGACTACATGGCGCGCCAGGGCATCGGCCTGGTGCACACCATGGACGGCGTGGGCTTCCCCCTCGACATGGATGTGGACATGATGCGCTTCGCCAGCCGCGGCCTGCCCCAGCAGTTCCGGGTCTACTTCCAAACCATGAACGTTAAGAAGGTGCTGCGGCGCAAGATGACGCGTATCGGCGGCTGCTTCCTGACGGCCCTGGACGGCTGCTTCGGCTCCGAGGATGCGGCCCTCAGAGAGCCCTACTCCAACAACAGCACCAATAGCGGCGTGCTGGTCTATGACCAGCAGACGGTCAGCAACTTTGCCAAGGAGGCCAACCGCGCCGGATTGCAGATCGAGCTGCACGCCATCGGCGACGCCGCCGTTGACCAGGCCATCAACGCCATCGAGGACGCCCTCAATGACTGTCCGCGCGAGGACCACCGCCACACCATCATCCACGCCTGCCTGATGGACCGTGAGCAGATCGAGCGCGCCGCCAAACTGGATATCCACATCGCGCTGCAGACGCCCTTCCTGCACTGGGAGCAGGAGCCCATGGAGTATATCGAGGCCCTGTTGGGTGAGCGCACAGCCGATATCTCGCGCCTGAAGAGCATGCTGGAGGCCGGCCTGGTGATGGCCAGCGGTTCCGACGCCCCCTGCACCCTGCCCGACCCGATCTTCGGCATCTGGGCGGCCTGCAACCACCCCGACCCATCCGAGAGCATCGACGCCCTGAATGCCCTCAGGATGCACACCAGCTGGGCCGCGCGCATCTCATTTGATGAGCAGGAGCGCGGCACCCTGACCGACGGCAAGATCGCCGACTTCACCGTGCTGGACAAGAATCCGCTGGAGATGGACCCGGCCAAGCTGAATGAGATCAAAGTCACCGATCTCTACCTGGGGGGCAAGCGCTACGAGGGCCCGGTTAGCGGGCCGGCTGAGCTGCTGAAGGATTCGCTTAAAGATATCTTCATGAATTAAATGAAATGGCGCCCGCTGTGGCGCCTTTCTTAACTTATTTGCGGGTATTATTGTCTATTTGATATGGTTTGATGGAATTGGTATATAGCAGGTATGTGGAATTTTGACGCTGATTTTAATATGGTAGATGGCAATGATAGCTAACTGGCTGTGCAGTCTTATATTTCCAGTGTTGTCTTTATTGTTAGGGCTTTATGCAATGATGGTCTTGGGAGAGATTGTTAGTGATTATTTTTATCATAAGAAATCTAAGGATGATATTCTTAATGATTTCCGATTTGTTCTAAGGAAATGTTTGAAGGAAGAATTCCGATTAGTTATTACAGGTATAGTTTTTTCTCTTGTTATATTTGGTATTTCTAAATATTTCGGTATTGATCTTGAAGCGGGGAATATAACATTAAGTTTTTGATACTAGGTTATCATGATTTCAAAACTACGACTCAAATCAAGATTTTAAATATAACCTAGAGTGCACATAACCAGCCACCACCCGACTCATAAAACCCTGCACATAGCCAATATTTATCTCAAAGCCACTGGATACCCGCCTGCGCGAATATGACCAAAGACCATCAAACAAACGGGCGCCCTTGCGGGCGCCCCAACCCACTCCTCACTGCCAATTTTCCGGCTCATCCAGCATGGCCCGGCAGAGCCTGACATACTTGGGCCGCGGGCTCTGCAGGCCCAATTTGCAGAGCCTTTGCGCCTCAGCCAGATAGAACTCCCGCTCCGGCCGGCTCAGCTCAAGCACCTGAACCGCCTCCAGCAGAAACTCGGCCGAATAGGTGGCAAAGATATCCCACTCAAAAACCTGCTCCTGGCCGGTGCAGGCGCGGTGCTCCTTATAATAGGCCAAGGCCTCGGTATAGCGCGAACGCTTGCTGCCCTTGACCGCAAAGGGGATGTTGGGCAGATGGGCCATGAACTGGGAGCGGGCAAAGACCGGGCTGTAATCGAGGTAGGCCTTGTCAACCTCATAGCCCTTGACCACGCTCTCCTGAGACTTGGGCAGAAAACCCTCCAGCACGGCGGTGATGATGGGGTCGACCCCGCCGATCAGCACATACATGCCCATACAGTAGTTGCGCCAGAAGTAGGCCTCGGGCCGCTTGGGATTGACAGCGCAGGCCCGGTCGGCCGCCTTGAAACCGCTCATACCCCACTCGCGGCAGATATCCTTCCAGCCCTCCACCTCCAGCGACTGGGCGGTCTGGGCATACTCGCCGGCGGCCCTTGCGTAGCGCCAGAGATACTCATAATTTTCAGGCTCCTGCTGCAGGGCAGCGCGGCACTCCGCCAGCAGCTGCTCCATCTTGTTGAGGATGCGGCTGTCAAAGCTGCCGCCGTAGATCTCGGCATAGACCTCCTGCCAGAGCTTATCAATTTTCTGCACATCGGCGCAGAGCACGGCCGGCACACCCACCAGACCGATCAGAAGCATTAACGTTTTCATGATGCACCTCGCTATGGTTGAAGGTTTAAGCCACCAGCTGCCGCCCGTCGCGCTCCAGGCAGACGCACTCCAGATGCCCGCATGCCATGTTGGCGATGCAGCGGTTGCAGTGGTCACAGTCGGTCTCGCTGATCAAACCCGCCTCAAGCTTCCTGACAAAATGCGGATCGCGAACCGTGGCCCGCCCCAGCTCCACAAAGTCAAAGCCGGCCTGCATGGCGCGGTTCATGTTGGCGAGCGAGTTGATGCCGCCCACCAGGATGACCGGAATCTTGACCGCCGCGCGGATCTTCTGGGCGTGGTTGAAGAGGAACATCTCATGGTAGGGATACTCCTGCACCATGAAGCGGCCGAAGAGCAGCATGCCGAGCGCCAGGATCGGATTCTTCTCAGATTTGGCAAACTCAAAATAGGGCACATTGCCGCGCATCATCTGGATGGGCGTCTTGGAGGTGAAGCCGCAGCTGGGCACCAGGGCATCGGCCCCGGCCGCCTCATAGGCCTGGGCAACCTTGACGGCCTCATCAATTGCCAGACCGCTACGCATGCCGTCAAACATGTTCATCTTGACGATGATCGGGAAGTCGGGCCCGACCGCCTCGCGCACCCGTTTGATGACCGAAACCGGAAAGCGCAGGCGATTCTCAAGGCTGCCGCCATATCTGTCCTTGCGCCGGTTGGTCCAGGGCGAGAGGAACTGGCTCAGCAGATAGCCGTGGCCCGAGTGCAGCTCGACCGCATCAAAGCCGGCCTCCTTGGCGCTCAGGGCGGCCCGCGCAAAATCTTGACGGATGCGCTCCATGTCTGTTTCATGCATGGCGCGGCAGAGACTCAGGCGGAAGAGGCAGAACTTGACCGAGGGCCCGATGGGCCGCTTCCTGATGACGGTGGGCGAGGCGAAGAAACCGCAGTGTCCCAGCTGGATCGAGGCCGCCGCCCCCTCGGCATGGATGGCAGCGGTGATTTTGCGCAGCATCGGCTTGATCTCATCGCGCATCCACATCTCAATGCCGAAACCCAGCCCGTCATTGGAGACGGCGCAGTAGGAGACGGTGGTCATGCCGACCCCGCCGGCGGCCAGTTCGCGGTGGTGCTCCAGCAGCGCCTGCGATGGTTTCTCGTCATAGCACATGCCCTCGAAACAGCCGGCCCTGATGGTGCGGTTGCGCAGCTCAAGCTTATTGATGCGGCCCCTGGTGAAAACCTTGTTCGTTGTTGCGTCACTCATTTGATCAGACCTCCTTATCAATGAATTCTTCACATTAACCACCCGTTACGGTATCATACATATGACATGCCCCTGTATTATGACATGCGTATGTCATATGACACAGATATGTCACAAGTATTGTGATGTCAAGATTATTATCTGATTGGAAAGGATCATAATGAATCAGAACGATAAAAGAGTTGTCAGATCCCGCAAAATGCTGACCGACGCCTTTCTGGAACTCATCAATGAGAAGAGGTACCAGGAGATCACGGTCAAGGATATTGCCGAGCGGGCCGCTGTCGGCCACCGCACCTTCTACAGGCACTTTGAAAATATATCCGACCTGATGCTCTACCTTGTAACCAACCACTATGAGACGCTTCTGAGCCGCATGATCCCCTTCACCCAGGAGAGCGCCAACTTCACCAATGGCCAGATCCTCTTTGAGTATGTGCTTGAAAACCCGGTCTTCTTCAAAGTTTTCTTTCAGGACCGGGTCAGTGACGAGCTCATGCCCCTGGTGCTGGAGAATGCCATCCAGAGCGAGGGCGTCAAGGAGTTCAGGGAGAAGGATCCCATGCTGCTGAACCTGATCGTCTACCAGGTGGTCTCGGCGGTCTTCTCGATGATCCGCTGGTGGCTGGACAATGAGATGCCCTACTCCACCCGGCAGATGGGCCAGTTCTACGCCGACACCATCATCAACTCATCACTGCGGATTTTGAAGTCCAATCTGGATGATGGCGGCAGCGGTTAGGATAAGTTTGCAGCGCTGAGGTCCGGAAGCCGAGTAGCGCATAAACCTTTTGCTTTAAGTCCCGACCAGGCGTATTGATTTCACTATTAGTGAAAATAGCCCTGGGCTGATTAACGGCCGCAACAAAAGGAGTATCCATGGATATCTTGATTCTGACATTCAGCCCTTCGGGCTCGACTCTTAAAATTTCAAAAATTCTGGCCGACAAACTTACCCATAACGGACACGCGGTGCAGCTGATCAACTTTACGGGTCAACGCGAGTTTTTCCGTAAAAACCAGATCCGGCAGGCCTTGGCGAATCAGGTCCGGCCGCACGATCTGCTGCTGCTCGGTGCGCCGGTATATGAAAAACATCTGGAATACTATGTCAAAGATGTCATCAAGGCGCTGCCCACACCGGATGAAACCTGGGGCCGGCATGCGGTGCCATTTGTTACCTTTGGCGGCATCTCAAGCGGTAAGGCGCTGATCGAGGCCACAACCCTTCTGCAGAGATCGGGCCGCACTGTCAGTTCATGCATGAAGATTGAGTCGTCCCATATTGTTAATAAAAGGCTCAAGGCCAGGGTTAATGAGGGCATGCCTGGAGAAGAGGCCCTGTCGCATATTGATAGACTGGTCGCCAAGCTTGAGCTGATCGAGCCGCAACATAAGATCAGCGGCGACCTGCGCCCTCAGTTAGACTGCCACAACTTCAGGGAGAAAATCTTTTGCGCACTGCTGAATGAACGCCTGCTGCACAAATATAAGTATCCGCAGTTCAAAATCATTGAAGACCGCTGCAAACAGTGCAACACCTGTGTGGCAGTCTGCCCCGTCCAGCGGATTGAACCGACTGACTCAACGCCCCAAATGTGCGAACAGCCTGAGTGTATCCACTGCTTTGCCTGCGGCAATGCCTGCCCCAATGATGCCATTACCTTTGTCAATGGTGATGAGGGCTGGAACCTGATTGACAGGATCTACAGCAAGGTTGCTGCCGAAGACAGTATTTTCCGCAGTAAGGAGAACCCCAAGTCGGAGGTCTACTCACTGCTTTAATTGCATTGCGAGCGACGCGGATGATGGCGGCTGCATGAAGTGTGTGCGGATAGAAGCCTGATTATGAGATTGTTTGATCTATTGAGAGGATGACGGTAGATAGCAGTTATATGCAGTTTGGATTTGACAGTAGAAATATTATTAAGACCTCAATAACCCCTTTAATTTAATATATAAAAATCTCAATTGTGTTGTTCTGTAAGCGAAAGTCATTTATAAACTCAAGTGCATCATATTGGGGGATATACAATGATTCTCGATCCTAACAATTTCAGATTTCATATCGAAGCATTCAATAATTCAGATGATGAACTTTACCAGCAGGCCATACCCAACGCAGAGACTTGGCCGTTCTTGCAAGATAACATACCGTTTTTTGAGTGTCCTGATCGAGAGTTTGAGGAGATTTATTATTTCCGCTGGTGGACTTACCGCAAGCATATTCGAGAGACCCCTGACGGATTTGTCATAACGGAGTTTTTGCCGGATGTGAAGTGGGCTGGCAAGCATAATACCATTGCCTGTCCCGCGGCCCTGCACCTTTATGAAGGGCGCTGGCTGAAGGAGCAACGCTACCTGGATGACTATACCATTTTCTGGTTCCGCAAAGGCGGCAATCCGCGACTTTACAGTTTTTGGGCAGCGGATGCTATCTGGAAACGGCACCTTGTTCAGCCCAACCCCGAGCTGTTGTCTGCGCTACTGCCGGATCTGGTGCAAAACTATCGGGAGTGGGAAAAGTCCAAGCTTTGTCGCGATGGTCTCTTTCGTCAATCTTGCGACCGGGACGGCATGGAGTTTCAGATTAGCGGTAACGGCAAGCGGGTAACCATAAACGCATATATGTATGGTGACGCCTTGGCGATCGCAAATATTGCCGGACTGGCGGGACGGCAGGTCATTGCTGATGAGTTTACGGACAAGGCTGGTCAGCTAAAAGAGCTGATTCAGTCCCGTCTGTGGGACAAAGGTGCTGACTTCTTTAAGACTGTTAAGCGTTGGAGCAACCGGCAGGTCAATGTGCGCGAGCTTGCCGGATATCTGCCCTGGTATTTTGACCTGCCGGATCAAGGTTATGAAAAAGCGTGGGCGCAACTGATGGATTCGGCTGGTTTCTATGCACCCTTTGGCCCGACTTCAGCCGAGCAGCGCCATCCACGTTTTTCGATTTCATATAAACATCTGCATGAGTGTCTCTGGAACGGCCCCAGCTGGCCCTTTGCCACCAGTCAAACGCTGACCGCCCTGGCTAACCTGATCAATAACTATGATCAGAATATCATCAGCAAAGCTGACTATTTTGATATTTTAACAAAATATACAACCAGCCAGCGGCGCAAACTTGATGATGGCCACATTGTGCCCTGGATAGATGAGGATCTGGATCCTTACACCGGCACCTGGATCGCCCGGCAGGTTTTGCAGCGCCGAGGCAAAAAACCCCTTGAGCGTGGTAAAGATTACAACCATTCAACCTACTGTGATTTGATAATATCGGGCTTGGTGGGCCTGCGACCAGCAGATGGCAATATAATAGAAATTAACCCCTTGCTGCCGGAAGAGACATGGGACTGGTTCTGCCTTGATAACATCAGCTATCATGGGAAAATATTGAGTATCATCTGGGATAAACACGGCGACAAATATATGTGCGGTAAAGGTCTGCAGATTTTGTGTGATGGAGAGCTGCTTGCTTCAAGCCCTACTCTCGCCCGACTGTCTTGTGATATTAATATGTAGAAATATTCTCAACTGAATATATCTAGCCAATAAAGCATCGTTTGAAGTCCCATGGTCGGCATGGTAGATAGCAGTTATGTGCAGTTTTGATTTTGTAATCGAAATATTACTCTGAACATCCCGCTCGAATTTTCAAGAAGAAAATCGTATCTGGTAGGGACGATCCTCCTTAAGTAATTTATAAATTACACGGCAAAGATGACGGCCCAATGATTTAATGGCCTGATTATGCTTTTTGCCCTCTGCTCGTTTCTTAAGGTAGTAGCGTTGCGATTCGGGCACGACCTTGCGATGCCGGTCGACAGCGATCAACATTGCGGCTTTTGCTCTGGTATTTACATGTTTAGGTGGCTTGCTGCCCCTGTATTTTCCTGAACTGTTATCCAATGCAGCCATGCCGAGATATAACGCCAGGCTTGCCTCTGAATTAAAACGGCTGATGGTCCCAATTTCACCGGCCAGCGTTGCGGCACTGACTGGTCCAAAACCTGGCAGTGAGATGATCTGACGGGCAATTTTAGATGATCGTCCAATCAGTTCACACTTCTGGTCGAGTACTTTGATGCGTTTATGAAGATCCAGTATACGGGCAACATCTTCCTGAATCATCTCACCGACCCAGGCCACCTCATCGCTAAAATAAGCCTGTTTCTGCCAATGATGGATAATATCGGCATACTTTTGCCCGACACCTTTAATCTTAAGCAATGTTGCATAATGCAGCCGAGCCAACTTTTCCAGGGAATCGGTGCTGCTGAGGAAACGTAAAAACCAGAGGTTGCCGGCATCTCCCGTGATTTGAAGCAACCCGGGACATACCGCCCGCAGATCGCTCTGCATGGAGTTCAGTAGGCGCACCCGGTCAGCTACCAATGAACGTCGTCTGCGGGTAAGCCTTTTGAGAATCATATTCTCTTCCGGGGATCTCTCAATTAGCTGCAGCACATCCTTAGCGATTGGCAGATGATCCTGTAGCTGAAACAGTTCCAACGCTTTGCGGGCATCCAAGGTGTCTGTTTTAGCGGCAGCCGGAAAGATCTCTTTGAATCTACAAAGCTTAAGATTGTTTACATTGTACAGGCGATAGTTTTTAGCGCAGATCAACATATCCAGCGGCCGGGCATGTCCGTTATAGCCTTCCATAGCCACCGAGACAGTGCAACTGTAGCGCTCTTCATACACTGCTATGCGTGAAAAGAATTCATCAAACCCATTGGGGGTGTGTGGTATCTCAAACTCTTCCAAGAAACCACCATCGGGCAATCCGATGGCAACATTGTGCTGATGACAACCGACATCTATTCCAACTCGAAGCTCTTGAATGATAGACATGAAACCCTCCCTTAATAAGAAGATTCATCCTCAGGTCTCGTCTACACAGAGCCACGACTACGACACCATCCCGGTCGACCCCTCGGATGATGCAAATGACAGGGGCGGCAATTCAGAGTAAGTGAACCAACAGGCCACGGACCCCATAAGCCACACCCCTGTCGGAAATAACTTTAGATCTATTCACTGCCTCTGTCATCTGCTAAATCCGATGGTAGACCCCGGTTTACCGTTTTAGTTCCGTCCAGCGGATTGAACCGACTGACTCAACGCCCCAAATGTGCGAACAGCCTGAGTGTATCCACTGCTTTGCCTGCGGCAATGCCTGCCCCAATGATGCCATTACCTTTGTCAATGGTGATGAGGGCTGGAACCTGATTGACAGGATCTACAGCAAGGTTGCTGCCGAAGACAGTATCTTCCGCAGTAAGGAGAACCCCAAGTCGGAGGTTTACTCGCTGCTTTAATTGCATTGCGAGCGGCGGCATAATATATTTGTTAAATGCGAAAAATGATAGAAATCAAGGAAATTTCTCCCGACTCGGTTCCTAAAAAACTGTTACTAGAAGCGGATCCATCAATTGAACGAGTAAATCAATATTTGGAGGGCTCATTATGCTATATAGCTGTAATTCAGCAAGAAATTGTTGGAGTCTGTGTTTTAAACTCCATAAACAAAAACAGAGTTGAGTTATTCAATATCGCTGTCTTACCGGAAAACCAGAAATCAGGGATTGGGTCACAATTACTCCAATTTGTTCTGGACAGTCTTAGGGAGAAGAATATTGAATCAGTGGAATTAGGAACTGGTACGTTTGGTTATCAATTGGCATTTTATCAACGTTTTGGATTTCGAGTGGACTCAATACTCAAAGACCATTTCATCAACAATTATGATGAACCAATTTTTGAAAATGATATCCAGCTTAAAGACATGTTGCGACTTATTTTGAAGCTGTGATGAGAACCATTTAACAAATCATTCAACCAGACCGTTTGTCGCCGGGTGCCACGGGCCAAGGCAAGCATCTCGCTTATCCAACTTGACGCCTTGCCCGTGCTCTAACCGCAGATCTCAATCCATAACCCTCTTCAAATCCCCATACCCGATCAGCGCCAGCTCCCCGGCATCCACCTTGGCCGCAATCCGCTCCATGACTTCCGAGTCGCTGAGCACCAAATAGTCGACCACGCGCCAGGCAGGCTCGCCGCTCGCGGCCGGATGGCAGAGCACCTCGGAAATGCCGCGCGGCAGCTTGTCTAGTTTCTGCAGCAAGAACTGCTTGCGGCTCCTGACGACCTCATCGGTCACTTCAGCAATGTTGTAGTCCGAGAGGGTGATGAAGTGGTCGGGCCTGAAGTTGGCTATGGAGACCCCGTGCCGGTTCAAGAGCTCATCGTCATCCAGAAAGGCGGGCCAGCGCGCCGGCAGATTGAACTCAGCAGCCAGCGAGGCATAGATCTCCTTGAAAGCCGGCAAGATATGGCCCCAGCTCTGGTGGCAGTCGATATGGGTCAGCCTGACCCCGCTCTCCAGGGCCTTCTGGATCTGGGCCCGACACTCGGCCCTGATCTCTTCCCTGGAGGCAAAGAGGTAGTAGATCTCGCCATCCTTGAAGAAACCGTCCGCATCAACCAGACTGGGCACCTCGGAGGGTGGCAGCACCGGTCGGATACGGTAACCGTCGGTCGAGTTGATGGTCAGGTGGCAGCCCACATCGATGCCGTCCCGCTGGGCTATCTCCTTAATCACATCATCGGAGACCGGTACTCCATCCCGGACAAATTCGACGGTCTGCAAAGAGATACTGGAAACCGCGCCCATATCCCAGGCGTTGAAGATGGCCCGGTTGATGGAGGGCCCCATGCCCAGGTCATCCGAGTTGATAATCAGAGCCCGCTCGACACCCAGCTCCATCAGCAGCCTCTCGGCCGCAGCAGTCGAATCAAAATTGCAGCCCGTCAGGAGCAGACCGGACAGGATCAAAAGCTTAAACCATTTCATAAAAACTCCTCCTCTATAAATATTAATCAACCCATCTCCTGCATCTCGACCCAGTAGACGGCGTGGCGCACCAGTTCGGCGGCATTCTTCAGGTTGAGTTTCTCCTTGATGCGCTCGCGGTAGGTGCCGATGGTCTTGACGCTCAGGTTGAGACGCTCAGCAATCTCGGCGGTGGAGAGGCCGCGGCCGATGTCGCAGAAGACATCCAGCTCGCGGTCGGTGAGCCGTTCCAGGGGCGAGGCCTCGGGCCTGTTGTCCACAAACTTATTCAGGATATTGCCCATGATTCTGTCGCTGACAAAGATCCTGCCAGCCAGCACCTGGCGGATGGCCCCCACGATCGACTCGGCGGTCTCATGCTTCATGATGTAGCCGCGCGCGCCGGCCAGCAGGGCGCGCTCGGCGTAGAGCGACTCATCGTGCATGGAGAGCACCAGGATCGGCAGGGAGCGGTCACGCAGCTGCAGATCCTTGACCAGGTCGATGCCGCTGCTCTGCCTGAGCGAGATGTCCACGATGGCCAGATCGGGTTTGCAGCGCTCAAAGGCGGCCAGGGCCTGGGGCCGGTCTTCAGCCTCGGCGCAGACATTCAGGTCCAGCTCCTGGCGGATATACTCGCGCAGCCCCAGCCTGAAGGTTGGATGATCCTCCACCAGCAGGATCTTGCTAACTCGACTCATGATCTACCTCCCGTTTAAGCTGCAATGTACAGCTCACCACCGTGCCGCCACCGCTGCGGATCAGGAGCTTGCCGCCCAGCATGCGGGCCCGGTGGCGCATGATACTGAGCCCCATGCCGCCCGCGCCGGCCTTGTCACTCAGGCCGCAGCCGTCATCGCTGATGACCAGTTTGAGCTGTTCGCCGACGCGGTAGAGTTCGATCTCCACCATGGTGCCGCGGCCATGCTTGATGGAGTTGTAGGCCGCCTCCTGGGCGATGTAGAAGAGATGGGTCGCCAGGCTGTTGTCATCGATCAGCACGTCGCCGTCACAGCTGAAACGGCAGGAGGTGCCGAAGACCTCGCCCAGGGTGCGGGCCAGATCGCGTAGGGCCGCCTCCAGCCCGTGGTCCACCGGCGAGACCGGGCAGAGCCCCCGCGAAAGCCCGCGGGCCTTATCAATGGCCTGGGTTATCAGTTCACCGATCTCGCCGGCCTGGCAGGCCAGCTCCGGGTCGCTCAGCCGGCGCATCAGGACCCGGCAGAGCACCTCGGTGCCGATCAGATGGGGGCAGAGGTCGTCGTGCAGGGCCTGACCGATGTTGCTCTTTTCGCGCTCGCCGATGTACATCAGCTCATTTTCCAGGCGCATGCGCTCGGTGATATCCTCGAGGGTCACCAGCACGCAGGGTTCGCTCCAGAGGTCGATTATCTCGGCCGCCAGCAGACAGGTGCGCAGCTGCCCGTCCGCACCGCTGATCTTGAGCTCGCGGTTGCGGATCTGCCGGAGGCGCTTGAGCACCTTGGCCAGCACCATGGGCTCCTGCAGATCGAGGAAGAGACCGTGCTCATAGATGCTGCGCCCGATCAGGGCTGTCCGCTCCAGGCCGGCCAGCCGGGCGGCGGCCTGGTTGATGTCCAGAATCCGGGCATCCTGCATGGCGATCAGACAGATGCCGTTGGGACTCAGGCGGAAGGCCTTGGAGAACATCTCCTCGGAGAGGCGCAGCTTATCCTCCATGCGGCGGCGGTCACTGATGTCGGTGATGATGGCAAAGCTGCCGTCAAAGCCGCCATTTTGATCATAGATGATGCGGGGCGAGACGATCGTGTGCAGTGCGCGGCCGTCGGCGCAGCGCCAGCTCAGCTCATAGGGCTGCTCATGCCCCCTGATCCTCAGCTTTACCTGACGGCGCCAGACATCCGCGCAGCGTTTATCGATCAGCCCGGCCACTTGCCGGCCCACCAGCTCTTCGGATTGATAGCCCAGCATGCGGCAGACGCCGGGATTCACATAGGTGAGCACCCCCTCCCGGTCCTGAACGGCCAGACCGTTGGACATGCTCTCGATCAGCGCAAGCGGCTGCATGACCTCCTCCATCATTAAACCTGTAGGTAATTGACCTACAGCAAAAACAGTCGGCACCGTATTGAAGATGCTCCCTTAAACAGATAGCCATATTATCATATCTGCCATTTGCTGGGGAGGGACAAAATGAAGAGATGGATAGTTATCCTGGCCCTGCTGTTGGGCTGCAGGGCCGAGCAGCCCATCGAGATCAGGCAGGCCCAAGGCGTTGCCGGCAGCTACAGGATCGGCGTCAGCGTCAAGAAGTTCACCCCGTCTGATGAAGCAATCGCCAGGGGCGAGATCTTCCTGGGCGGCCACGGTATCGCCTTTATCCGCGACATGAGCACCCTCTCCAGCACCAAGGCCAGCGGCGTGCATGACGATGTCTTTGTGCGCGCCCTGGTCATCGATGACGGGTGCGAGCAGGTTGCCGTCGCCGTGCTGGACGCCGCCATCATCGGCTCCAGGCTGATCCGCGAGATCGAGGCAGGGGCCTCCGCGGCCACCGGCATCCCCAAAGACAACATCTACATCAGCGCCACCCACTCGCACACGGCGCCCGACCTGCTGGGCTACATGATCGATCCGCTCAAATGGGAGAGCTTCTCGGATGAGTTCCGCGCCGACGTCATCAAGCAGAGCGTGGCCGCCATCAGCGAGGCCCACAGGACGCGGATCGAGGCCAGACTCTTCGGTTCCAGCGGCACGGAGACGGCCTTCAACCGGCGCGGCTACAAGCAGCCTGACGGCAGCTGGCACAGCGACCCTTCGGTCAATGTGCTCGAGGCGCGCGACCTGAATGACGCCACCATCCTGACCCTGATCAACTTCGGCTGCCACCCGGTCTGCCTGACCCCGGCCTACAGCGAGATCTCGCGCGACTTCTGCGGCTATCTGGTCGACCATGTGGAGGGTCAGACCGGCGCGCCGGCCATCTTCATCCAGGGCGCCCTGGGCGACATCAACCCCTATGAGCATGATGTTCTGGACAACGCAGCCGACAGCCACGCCCTGGCCAGAGAGCGCGGTTTGAGCATCGCCAATGCGGCCCTGGCCTCCATGCAGAACCAGCAGGAGATCAGCGGCGCAATCTACAGCGACAGCCAGAGCTTCGAGACCATCATCTCCAACGGCGTGCTGCAGGGCCTGCTGATCCTGCTGGGCGACAATGTGGAGCTGGATACCGAGTGGCGCTTCCCGAACGGCCAGTGGATCGATACCCGCGTCAGATACTTGCGCCTGGGCGAGATGCTGCAGGCCATCAGCATCCCCGGCGAGGGCATCACCGACCTCAACCTCACCATCAAGGATCAGATGAGCCTGCCCTTCAAGCTGACCTTCAATTTGACCGGCGACAACCTGCTCTACCTGCTGCCCTCTGCAAACTGGGGCGACGCGCCCGACGGCATGCCGGGCAACCTGAGCGACCTGCCCTATGAGGAGTCCATGGCCCTGGACAGGTTCTTCGGCGACAAGGTCATCCAACAGGCCACCAACCTAATCAGGCGCGACCGCGGCGGCGAGCAGCCCTTTGCGGTCGGCTTCGCCCAGCTGGCCATCACCCCGTCCGGCATCGAGCCCTGGCAGGACCTGGACGGCGACGGCGTCCGCATCCCGCTGATCGAACCATTTGAAGACCTCAACGGTAACGGCCGTTTCGACTCCACCTACATCGCCGGCATGGGCATCATCCGGCCGGCCGCCGGGGTCCACGACGACCTCTACACCACGGCCTGCATCATCGATGACGGCAAGCGGCGCATCGCCATCGTCTCCATGGACCTGGTCAGCTGGATGATAGACGACGTGCACGATGTGGAGGCCCTGCTGCCGGCCGAGCTGGGCATCGACAAGCTGATCATGCACGCCACCCACAACCATGAGGGGCCCGACACCAACGGCATGTGGTCGATCCTCGACCTGAACACCACCCGCGACTACACCGACTATGTCAAGCAGCGCAGCGCCGAGGCCATTGAGGCTGCGGTGGCCGAGCTGCAGCCGGCCCGCATGTTCATCGGCCAGGAGCTGAGCCGCGACCACGAGGTGGCGGTGATGGACTCGCGCCCCTACCCAGAGGTGCTGGATAAGGGGGTGCGCGTGGCCCTCTTCAGGAGCGCTGCAAGTGAAGAAGTGCTGGGCACGATTGTCAACTTCGGCAACCATGTGGAGACCCTCTGGAAGACCAACCTCCAGATCACCTCCGACTTCGTGCACTACATGCGTCTGGGCATCTCCGACGGCATCGATCAGGAACCGACCCGCAAAGGCCTGGGCGGCACAACCATGTTCCTGGCCGGCAACATCGGCGGCCTGGCCACCACGCCGCCCAGCCTGGGGGTCTACGACAAGCGCACCGGCGAGACTTACTTGGAGCCAGACTTTGAGAAGGCCCGGGCCCAGGGCTTTGCCCTGGCCGACATCGTGCTCGACATGGAAGAGAACGGCCAGCTGACGGCAAACGAGGAGCCCGCAATCGAGATCTACGTCGACAAGTTCCACATCGGCTTCCAGAATGAGAAGTTCCTGCTGCTCTGGGCGGCCGGCGTCATCAAGCGCAAGGTCGACTTCATCGAAGGCCAGCTGCAGACCCTGACCGAGGTCAGCCTGCTCAAGATCGGCGAGCTCTGGCTGGCCAACATTCCGGGCGAGCTCTATCCCGAGATCGCGGTGGGCGGCATCGGGTCGGGCCACGGCGCCGACTTTAAGCTTGCACCCATCGAGGTGCCGCCCCTCAGGCCCCTGATGCAGGGCCGGGTCAACTTCATGGTCAACCTGGGCAACGACCACCTGGGCTACTTCATTCCCAAGAGCGAGTGGGACGCCAAGGCGCCCTGGCTCTACGGCGATGACGATCCGGAGGTGACCTACGGAGAGGACAACTCGCTGGGACCGGATGCGGCCGCAACCGTGCACGCCCACCTGTTCAAGGTGCTGCGGGCCGCAGCAGAGTAGAGGAGGAGATTATGCCTGAACTTGCAATCAACGGCGGCAGCCCCCTGCGCAACGTGCTTGATAACCCCTGGCCCAAGTGGCCCATCTGGGATGAGGCCGAGAAAGCGGCCCTCAACGAGGTGCTGGAGAGCGGCATCTGGTCCTACAACGGGCCCAAGGAGAGGGCCTTCATCGACCGCTGGGCCCACTTCTGCGGCACACGCTTCGCCCTGGCCGCAGCCAACGGCACCATCACCCTGCAGCTGGCCCTGGAGGCCCTTGACATCGGCTACGGCGACGAGGTGATCGTGCCCGGCTGCACCTGGCAGGCCACGGCCGCAGCCGTGCTGGACGTCAATGCCGTGCCGATCCTGGTTGATATCGACCCCAACTCCTGGTGCATCGATCCGACGGCCATCGAGAATGCCATCACCCCGCGCACCAAGGCGATCATTCCGGTCCATCTCTACGGCGCGATCGCCGACATGGACGCCATCATGCAGATTGCCGAACGCCACGACCTCAAGGTGATCGAGGACTGCGCCCACCAGCACGGTTCCGAGTGGCGCGGGTGCAAGGTGGGCAGCATCGGCCACATCGGCAGCTTCAGCATGCAGCTCTCCAAGGTCATGACCGCCGGCGAAGGCGGAGCCCTGGTTACCGACGACCCCAAGCTCTGGGTCAGGCTGGATGCGCTAAGGAACTGCGGGCGCCGGCCCGAGGGCGCCGCCGACTTTGACAAGGGCAGCGGCCAGTATGCCGATGAGGGAGACCTGATCCAGTCGGGCAACTACCGCATCAGCGACTTCCAGGCCGCGATCCTGCTGGAGGGGCTCAAGCGGCTGCCCGATCAGACCAGCCTGCGCGATCTAAACGCGACCTACCTCAACTCCCGGCTGGCCGAGATCGAGGGCATCAGGCCGATTGCGCGCGACGGGCGCACCACGCGTCAGGCCTACTTCAACTTTGCCTTCAGCTACGATCAAAAGGCCTTCGATAACTTGCCGGCGGAAAGGTTCAGAGCGGCCCTGATGGGCGAGCTGGGCTGCGTGGTGGAGTCCTGCTATACGCCGCTGAATGACTGCTCGCTCTACCGGCCGCTGACCAAGAGGCGCTACCGCATCAGCGACGAGCACTGGGCCGCCATCGACCCGCGCCGCTTCAGCCTGCCGGTCTGCGAAAAGGTCTACCGCGATGAGGCGGTGGTCTTCCACCACAGCATCCTGATGGGCGGCCGCCGGGACGCGGATCTGATAGCAGCTGCCATTTTAAAGATCAGGGATAACATTGGAGAGCTGCAAGATGGCTGAGCGCATCGCCCTGATCGGGTCCGGCTTCATCAACGACTACCACGCCCGGGCGCTTCAAAAATTGCCCGGGGTCGAGATTGTGGCGGTGGCCTCGGCCAGGCAGGAAAAAGCCGACGCCTTTGCCAGACGCCACGGCATCAGGGAGGCCTCAAGCGAGCCGCTGGCCCTGGTGGAACGCAACGACATCGATGCGGTGGTCATGGGCATCCCCAACAAGTTCCACGCCCCCTACACCAAGGCCTTCATGAACAAGGGCAAGGCCGTCTTCCAGGAGAAGCCCCTGGCCATGAACTCAGCTGAGGGCCGCGAGCTGCTGGAGCTGCCCGGCATCCTGATGGTGGGCCACATGTGGCGCTTCGATGTCGAGGTCAACTACATCCGCCAGCTGGTGCACTCGGGCCAGCTGGGGCGCATCACCAAGACCAAGGGCTTCGGCATCCATGTCAACTGGGGGCCCGAGGGCTGGTTCACCAAACGCGAGCTGGCCGGCGGCGGGGCCCTGGCCGACATGGGCGTACACGCCATCGACACGGTGCGCTACATCATGGGCGACCCCATGCCGACCCGGGTCTATGCCCAGATCGGCACCTACATGGGCTCTTACGATGTGGACGACACCGGCATAGTCATGATCAGCTGGAACAACGGCGCCACCTCGCTGATCGAGAGCGGCTGGTGGCAGCCCCACATGGACGGGCCCGAGGCCGCCACCCGCATCTACGGCACCAAGGGCTACGCCAGCCTCTTCCCCACCAAGCTCAAGCTGGCCCTGGGACCGGCCAACGGCGAGTTCATCCCCCACATCGAGCAGCGCCAGGAGCACTGCGACCAGAGCATCTACGATGCCCAGATGGCCCACTTCATCGAGTGCCTGCGGGAGCAGAAGACCCCCAGCCCGGGCGTGCAGGAGGGTCAGGTCGTGATGCAGATCCTCGATGCCGCCTACCAATCCGCCGCCAGCAAAGAGGCCGTTGAAATCTGAAAGGAGCAGCTATGCCAGACTACTACCTCGGAGTTGATATCGGCGGCACCAAGACCGCCTTTGTACTGGCCGACAAACAGGGCAATGTGCGCCAGATCCACCAGGATCAGAGCGCCAGTCATGAGATCTACGGCCTGGAACTGGCCGGCAGGATCATCAGCAAGGGCATCAGCCAGGTCTGCAGCAACGAGAAGATCAGCACCGACGCCATCAAGTCGATCTACTACGGCGCGGCCGGGGCCGACACCGAAGATGACTTCCGCCAGCTCTACGCCCTCTACAAGAGCCTGACCCCCCGGACCAAGTTTGACTTTGAAAATGACGGCCTGATCGCGCTCAAGAGCGGCACCATCGACGGCCACGGCATGGTCATCACCTGCGGCACCGGCAACACCAACTTTGCCTGCAACTCCAAGGGCTGCTTCAAGCGCATCGGCGGGCTCTCGCCCCTGACCGGCGACAACCTGGGCGCCGAACTGATCGCCGGCTACGCCTGCAGCGCGGCGGTGCGTTCCGAAGACGGCCGCGGCTACCCCAGCCTGCTGGGGCGGCGCATCCCCGAGGCCCTCGGCTTAAAACAGGTCGAGGATATCACCAATGAGGAGATGACCCCGGCCACCCTCAACACCATCATCCAGGCCCTCTTCGAGTGTGCGCGCCTGGGCGACGGCAAGGCCCTCGAGATCACCTGGAGCCTGGCCCAGGAGGTGCTGGACATCGTGCATGAGTTCTACACCTCGCTCTTTGCCGAGGAGGGCCACTTCAAACTGGTGCTGGAGGGTTCGGTCTTCAAGCAGCGTTATGAACCGCTGATGCAGATGCTTCAAAACGCCCTGCACCACCGCTACGACCTGGAGATCATCATCCCCGAGTGGGATCCGGCCCTGGGGGCGCTCTTCTTCGCCTATGAACAGAGCGACATCAGCCTGACTGAGAAGTTCAGCACCCGGCTGATCAACTCATATCTGCAGAAGGTGACATGAAGATTACAATTATCGGTGCCGGCAGCACCTACACCCCGGAGCTGATCGAGGGCCTGATGCCCGTGGATGAGATTGCGCTGCTGGACATCGATGAGGGCAGGCTCGAGATCCTGAGCAGCTTCTGCGGGCGCATCCTGAAACGGCTCAAGAGTCCAACCAGGCTGACGGCCACCACCGATCCAGTTGAAGCCATTGAGGGGGCCGACTTTGTGCTGCACCAGTTCAGGCCCGGCGGCCTTGAGGGGCGCATCCAAGATGAGAAGATTCCGCTGAGATACGAGCTGATCGGCCAGGAGACCACCGGCATGGGCGGCATGGCCTGTGCCCTGCGCGCCATGCCCATCATCCGGGACTATGTTGAACTCATCCGCCGCCACTCCAACAGCGCCTGGATCATCAACTTCACCAACCCGGCCGGTCTCCTGAGCGAGTTCATCATCAACTATCTGGACTATGAACGCTGCATCGGGCTCTGCAACTGCCCGGTGGAGTTCAGGCTGCAGGCCTCAAAAATCTTCAAGAGTGACGACATCTTCCTACGCTACTACGGCCTCAACCACCTCAGCTGGGTCGACGGGGTCACGGTTGACGGCAGCGACCGCACGCTTGAACTGCTGGATCAGATCAGGCTCAACATGCAGAACATCCCGGACCTGGACTACGATCAGGACTTCATCCTGAGCATGGGCCTGCTGCCCAACCCCTATCTGCGCTACTACTACAACAGCCGGCGCATGCTGGACCACGCCCTCGAGGAGAGCCGGGATACCGGCACCCGCGGCGAAATTATCCGCACAATCGAAGCCGACCTGCTGCGCCTCTACCGCGAAGATGGCCGCCAAACCATCCCGCCGGCGCTCTCCCAGCGCGGCGGCTTCATGTACTCGAGGGTGGCCGGCGAACTGATCCAGAGCCTGATCAGCGATGACCGGCAGGTCAGGATCATCAACACGCGCAACATGGGCGCCATCAGCGACCTGCCGCATGACTTCGTCATGGAGATCCCGGTCAGAATCACAAATGCGGGACCCGAGACCATAGCCATGGGCCGGGCCCACAGCGCCACCAGGGGGCTGATCACCACCATCAAGAGTTTTGAGCGTCTGACCATCGAGGGCTATCTGGGGGCGGATGAGAATCTGATCAAACAGGCCATGCTGGTGCACCCCCTGGGCCCCCAGGAGCAGGATCTCAACAACCTCTGGTGTGAGCTCAAACAGGCCAACAACTTCAACTTCCAGACCCGAATGGAGGCATGATGACCATAGAAGAGCTGCTGCCCAAACCCGATCTCAACCAGGCCAGACGCCTGCTCTGCGTCCAGCCCCACCCCGACGACATGGATATCAGCGCCGGCGGCACCCTGGCCAGACTGGCGGACAACGGCACCGCGATCAGCTACCTGACCGTGACCGACGATACGGCCGGCTTCATGGACAGCGCCCTTCAAGACAGCCAGCGGCGCGAGAAGCAGCGCCAGGCGGAGCAGATGGCGGCCGGCAAAATTCTGGGCATCAATGACTACTACTGGCTGAATGCACCCGACGCCGGCGACTGGTCCCTGCATGCGGTGCGCAACCGGATCATTGAGCACATCCGTAGGCTCAGGCCGGACTTCATCATGACCGTCGACCCCTGGCTGCCCTATGAGGCCCACCAGGACCATGTCAAGTGCGGTCTGGCAACCAGCGAGGCCCTGCTGCTCTTCAACTTTCCCTTCATCAAGACACCGGCAGATGAGGATTTTGAACCCTATGAGATCACGGGGGCGGCCTTCAGCTTCACGGCCAAGCCCAATACGATCATCGACGTCAGCCAACAGCGCGAGCGCAAGTTCAGAGCCATTGCCGCGCACAGGTCGCAGTTCACTGATGAGATGCTCGCCGGCCTGAAACTCTATGACCAGCTCAGATCACAGAAACTGGCCGCCAGACATGATTTTGAATTCGGCGAAGGCTTCAAGGTGCTCAATCCGACCTACATGCTGCACGCCTTTCCCGAAGCTGTTGACTATTAAGGAGGTTTATCATGAAGAGAGCTGAACCGAGCCTGGGGCGCACCATCCAGTACAGTATGGGCATGTACGGCGTCAACATGGTCATCGCCACCGTGACCACCTGGCTGATGTACTACTACTATCCGCCGCTGGAGCGCCAGGCCCTGGGCTACCCGGTCCTGCTGCACATCGGGGTCTTCATCCTGATCAGGAACCTGGGCCGCATCGTGGACGTGATCGCCGATCCGGTGGTGACCTATCTGAGCGACAAGTGCAGGCACCCCATGGGCAGGCGCAAACCCTTCATAATTTACGGCACCCTGCCGCTGACCTTCTTCTGCATCATGATCTGGTTCCCGCTGACCCCGGGCCACTCCCTGCTCAATGCGGCCTGGTTCAGCCTGGGCGTCGTGGGCGTCTGGATCTTCTACACAGTAGTGGTGGCCCCCTACCTGGCGCTGCACCCCCAGCTCTTCCACACCGAGAGCTCGCGCATGCGCTCCTCGGTCTACATGTCCTACTTTGAGGTGCTGGCCCTGCTGGTCTCAACCATCACGGCCGGCATGATCATCGAGGCCTTTGACAAACAGGGATTAAGCCTCGGCGGCCTGAGCCTCAACGGCTTCCAGGTGGCGGCCATCATCTATGCCGTGACCGGCGCCCTGAGCTTCTACATCGCCACCTGGGGCATCAAGGAGGAGCTGCAGGACGAGGCCGAGGTGGTGCCCTTCAAGTTCAGCGAGGCCATGCTGCTGACCTTCAAGAACCGCGCCTTCATCCCCTACCTCTTCCTGATGGCCTCGGTGCGCATCACCTTCTCCTGCATCATGCTCGGCATCCCCTACATGGGGCGCTCATTCTTCGAGGTGGGCGAAACCGAGAGCAGCATCATGTTCGCCCTGATCATTCTGACGGCGGCCGCCTTTTTTCCCATCACCCCCAAAGTGCTGCGCCGCTTCGGCCTCAAGCGCACCTACCAGATGGCGCTGGCCATGGCCCTGATCGTGATGCCGCTGATGTTCTTCACCAAAAGTTTACCCTCCTTCCCCATGCAGAGCAACATCAGCAAGTTTGAAGATAAGATCGCCGACTACCGCCTGATCAGCCAGCTCAACAGCAGCGGCGACCTGCTGGCCTTCAGTGGACAGAAGGAGCAGTTATGCGACATCTGCTGGTGGCTCAGGTTCAGGCATGCGCCCCTGGATGAGGAGAAGGAGGCCTTAAGCAGGAGCGGCGGCACCGGCATGGCCGACTTCTCAAGCTTCCGCCTCAGCGATTCCCAGATCGTGCAGCTGGAGCTCTTCTCCAGCAGCGACTGGACAACCATGGCCGTCAGTCAGCCGGAGCGTTTCAGCCAGTTCAGCGGCCTGCTGCCGCTGCTGGAGCAGCACACCAAGTATGAGCTGCGCCGCGACCTGGAGATTCTGCAGCAGTACGCGAAGCTGACGCCCGAGGAACAGGGTCTCCTGGCCCGGATCGCCACCCCCGACTGGTTCAATGAGCTGAGCGATGAGAAGCTCATGCTGCTGCAGGAGCAGATCGCCCCGCTGATGATCAACTTCCCGACCCCGGTCATCTGGGCCTTCATCCTCTACGCCCTGATGGGTATCCCGGCGGCCTTCCTGCTGACAGGCTACCGCCCGCTCTTAGGTGAGATCATCGACGAGGACGAGAAGCTCTACGGCTACCGCCGCGAAGCCATCTACTTCGGCATGGAGGCCCTGGGCACCAAGAGCGGCGAACTGGTGGCCAACTCCATCGGCGCCTACATCGTCTTCATGGTCATCACCCGCGGGCTGGACTCATCCTTCTACCTGGGCTTTGTGGCGGCGGCCTTTCTATTCTTCCTGACCGCCTTGATCTCGATCTCATTCTACCCCCTGGGCAGGCCGGCCAATGAGTGAAATCCTGAACCCGCAGCTGCGGCACCTCTTCATCTATGCCCACCATGATGATGAGATCCCCAACTGCGGCATGATCAGACGCCTGGCAGAAAATGCGGCCATCGCCTGGGTCACCAACTCGGACGGGCTCTACTACCAGGAAGACAACATGTCGCCGGCCGCCTATGCTGAGATCAGGGTCGCTGAAGGGCACAAGGCGGCTCAAGCGCTGGGGATCCAAGAGGTCTTCAACGGCAACTTTTCCGAGGTGGAGAACTACCATCACTTTGTGGCCTCCACCAGAAACATGAGCATGTTCAACCAGGCCATCGATCACTTCACGGACCAGGGCCGCTTCATCTACAGCTGCATCGAAGAGTTCAGGCCCGACATGATCTGGACCTACGCCTTCCAGGGCGGCCACCCCGAGCATGACCTGGTGCACCTCTTGACCAGACGCAGCCGGGAACTGCTATGCCCCGAGATCCCGCTGTTTGAGATGCCGGCCTATGAGCTCTCGATCCTGCTGCCCTTCCGCTTCAACCGCTGGTATGAGGGCCAGATCCAGAAGATCAGGCTCAGCCGGCAGGAGTCGCAGCAGAAGTCGGATACCCTCAATCACTACGCCTCCCAGGCCGGGCTGGTCAGAAATTTCAGACGCATCATCAATCTGGGTGGCCTGCTCTCTGCCCTGGGCGGCAAACCCTTCAGCTATGAGAGCTACTGCAGCGAGGAGCACTTTGCGGCCGTGCCGGAGCGCAACTACACTGAAGCGCCCTACCGGATCGAGTTCTGCAACTACATGTTTGACGACTACCAGGGCGAGCCCATCCGCTTTAGGGGCATGATGGACAGGATCTTCCATGAACTGCAGCAGTCAGACTTGAGGCCGGCCCATGAATCTTGAGGAGGCCCGTTACAGAAAACATGCCCTGGTGCATGAGATGCTTCAAGCGCCGGCAATCATCAGGAGCTTCAATCCGCAGGCGGCGGCCGAGATCAGCCGGCACAGCAGAATCTTCCTGGCCGGCGAAGGCTCATCGCGCATCCTGCCGGCCAAGAGCGCCATCTGCCGGGTGCGTAAAAGGGGCCTGCCCTATGAGGTGGCCACCGACGGCGGGCGCCAGGCCCTGGAGTATGATCTGAGCCAGCATGCGGTGGTGGCCCTCAGCAACTCGGGGCGCACCCGCGAGATCGTGGACCTCTTAAGTCAGCTCAAAGGCGGCGGCTGCCGGGCCAGCTACAGCCTCTCGGCCCACGCCGGCACGCCGGTCATGGAGCTGGCCGACACCGCCTACCTGCTGAGCTGCGGCCCTGAAGAGGCGGTCGGTGCCACCAAGTCGATTGTGGAGCAGGCCCTCTTCATCAACGCCATCTTTGAAAAGCCCAAAGGGCTTCAAGAGCTGGGCACAGCCTTTGATGAGATCCTCAAAAGGACGATACCAGCTGAAATTATTGACATGCTGGCCGCGGCCGAGACGATCTACTTTGCGGGGCGCAACAACGGGGTGGCCGAGGAGCTGACCCTCAAGGCCAATGAGATCATCCACAAGCGGGCCGACTTCCTGGAGGGCACCTATGCGGTCCACGGCATAGAGGAGGTCATGCGGCCCTCGGATCTTTTGATCCTGATCGAGCCCTTCAGACAGGACCTGCAGAAGTTCAGCGAGGTGCTGCTCAAGGGCGTCGGTCTCAAGGTGATCGCCATTGCCGGGCAGGAGACCTGCTTCCCCACCATCATCATTCCGGAAGTTAAGGAGCGCGAATATCTGCAGTTAGCCTGCGGCTGGTCCCTGCTGGTGGAGGGCGGGCTGGCTTCAGGTATTGATATTGACCGGCCGGTGCGGGCACGCAAGGTCGGCAACAGCATTTAGGAGGTCAAAATGAAGAAAATGGTTTTAGCAGCCCTGCTGGCTGCGCTGATCTTGAGCGGTTGCAAGGATGACCATCTGGCCGATTGGCCCCAGAACCCCAATGAGCCCTGGGGCTACCAGGAGGATGGTGACCCCGGCTACCTGCGCACCAAGGCCGAGGAGTTTGACATCTGGCATCTGGAGAACCACCAGCCCTACCATGGCGGCACGGTCGACATCCATTTTCAGGATGACGGCAGTTTCAGAATCGGCGGCTACGGCGACAGCACCATCTGGACCGGCACCTATCTGGCCAGCCAGGCCATGCGCTACTATGTGACCGGTGATGATCAGGCCAGGAAAAACGTGCTGCGCATGGTTAACACCCTCTCCCACCATCTGCATGTCACCGGCCAGCCCGGCTTCATCGCCCGCTACAGGGCGCCCCAGTACATCCCGGCCTACCAAGGTGACGACTGGTGCAATGATATGGCCCGCTGTTTCAAGATCAGCGAGGGTAAGTATGCGGGCGACTGGTGGTGGGGCGAAACCAGCCGCGACCAGTATATCGGCTGGATGCTGGGCATGAGCATGGCCTATGACCTGGTCCAGGATGAGGACGACCCCGAGCTGGTCAGGATGCGGGAACAGATCCAGGACGATGTGCTCGAGGTGCTGGTGATGCTGATGGCCAGCAACTGGAACATCATCGCCCAGGACAACAAACCCTCCAAGACCGCGCCGGACCTGATCCCGACCTACAAGCTGGCCTTTGCCACCATCGGCTACCACATCACCGGCAATCAGGAGATCAAAGCCGCGCTCAAGGAGATGCTCAAGGATATCAACCGCGTCCAGTACCAGTTTGCCAACATCAACTTCCTCAACCGCTACTCCCAGTACTACGGCAACAACCTGGGCCACAGCTGCTGGTACAACATCCTCAGGCTGGGCCGGGTCTACTACTCCAAGGCGGACTATGAGTGGATGGTTCAAGAGTTCAACCGCGGCCAGCACAACTTTACGCGTCTCTCGCACAACGCCTGGTTCAACGGCATCTACATGAGCCAGGGCGGCTGGCAGGTTGCCGAGGATGAGTATTACGGTCAGCTGCTGGGCGCCCTGACTGACTTTCCGGACGCGCCCAACACCGAATACTATCTGCCGCCCCGCGATCCGGACACCTATGAGCTCGACCCCTTCTCACTCCAGCTGACCGAGCTCTACACGGTCCTGCCCTTCATGGAGGAGATCATGGGTTCGGTGCAGCCCCAGGCCCTGGAGGCCTTTGAGGTGCCGCTGCAGTGCTCCAGCGGCTTCCTCTGGCAGCGCAACCCCTTCCGCATCGATGCGTGCGGCTCAGACAAGCCCAACAGCATCAATCCCGGGGTGGACTATCTGGTGGCCTACTGGCTGGCCAGCTATCACAAGCTGATTGACAAATCCATGTGAGGGGCATGCCCCTCACTCGCTGCGCCCGAAGAGCGCTGCAGATTTGGCGCTCCAGGCTGTGAATCCGGCAGGCGTCTTGGGATAGTTCAAATAGTGTTTATAGATGGCGCCGCCCACGGCTGAGGCTCTGCTCAGTTTGAGCAGCAGCCCGGGCCGGCTGATGCAGCCCAACAATGTCTTTACGGTATCCCTGGCGCCGGCCTCGCGGAACAGGCCGTTGATGGAATCGGTCAGCATGGCGCCGCTCAGGACATCCTTCCTGAAAAGGAAGGATGTCTCCTCATGACTGAGATCCTGCAAAATGTTCTTCATGGCGATCAGGGCCGCGCCGTTGGCGCCGCGCCGCGACTCCACAAACCACATGTAATTGTAGGACCAGAGCGCCGCCAGATCTGACCGGCCGTCAGCGGCCAGAATCGTCTCGGCGGCCAGTTTGGCACCCACCATGGCCGCACCGGCGCCACAACCGGTCATGGGAATGGTCTGGCCGGCCGCGTCGCCCACCACCATGAAGCCGCCGGCCACCAGGCTGAAGGGCGAGCGCCCCACCAGACAGATGCCCTGCCCGCCGCGCACAACCTCACTGCTGATCGACGGGTGGCGGCTGATGAACTCCTCCACAATCTCGGGCGGCTGAGGCCCCTCATAACCGAGGCGCACCCCGGCACCGCTGTCGATCTCATGCTCATTGAGGCGCTGGACCCACTGGTAGCCGGTGTTGTAGCCGTAACGATAGTGGTCCCGAAGCTCCTCGTTGATTGACTCATCACGCCGGCGCACGCTTCTGAAGACAAAGGCCAGATCGGCATCCGTGAAGGGTGCGGCAATGCCGCTGGCCGCCGGCAGCTGGGTTCGAAGCACAGCCTTGAGTCCGCCGGCATCCACCACGATGTCGGCCATGACGGCATCTTCGCTGTCGTCACTGCAATTCCTGACACGCAGTCCCGTGACATTCAGACTATCCAAGCTGACTCCCTCATAGATCAGCTCACCGGCCTCACAGCCGAACCTGAACTCGGCCCCTTCGGCCTGCTGCAAGAGCAGCTTGGCCAGGGCCTTACGGTCGGTGGTGATATAGCGGAAATTGATCTCCTTCCTGCAGGAGTAGTCCGGCGCCCAAACATCCATCTGCGGATAGGAGTGCTCTTCAAAGATGCCCTCCTTACCATCGGCTTTTACCAGCGGCCCGACATTCTGCCCGGCCGGGGGCGGCACATCAAAGCCCACCTCTGCAAGCGCACAGCGCTCAACGGCGTCAGACCAGTTGTGCCCCAGCTCCTCGGGCTGTTTCTTCTCAATAACCGTAACCTTGACACCGCCCCGACTAAGGTCACGGGCCAGGATGCAGCCGGCCGGACCGGCTCCCACGATCACCACATGCATTTTTTTCAAAACTTGGCTACCTCCTTGAGTTCCAGCGGCGGATAGATCTGGCCGGCCAGGGGCGGCATTGAGTTGTAGACCCAGTCAATTTCAATCGCGCCCAGGCCGCTGTAGCCGGTAAACTTCCCGCGCAGGAGCACATTTTCCATCTGCATGCTCAGGCCGTAGACCGCCACGGCTGTGCCGGGCCTCAAGGCTTTGAGCTCACTAGCGTAAGCCAAGGGCGAGAAGACGATTTTATTGCTGCCGGCGCTCATGGCCTGCAGTACCGGCACAATCTGCGGATAGCCGTCATCCCCGACCCAGGCCATGAACTTCAGAGTGGCGGGTTTGGCCATTAAATCTGAGCTCCAGCTGTTCATGACCGGCTCACTCGCCTGGGTTTTGCGGCGTTTCAACCGGGTCATGAGCATGCCCAGTGCAATCTTAAGCAGCGGCAGGCTCTCCTGCCCGCCGTGAGCGATCAGATCCATATAGTGGATGGTGTGAATGCCGGTGTAGCAGTTGTAGCGGAACATGGGTTTTTGATTGAACATCTCATACTCGGGGCCCTGGGTGTCGCGGTGGGTCCAGCTGGCCTTGCCGCGCCAGAGTTTGCGGTCCATGGTCAGGATCAGGAAGCCGGTCTTGGGGTTAGCCTGGACATGCTGCTTGCTCAGCCCCTCGGAGAACTGGCCCCAGACCATATGCTTTTCATCACGGGCCTGCAGGGCCGTGATCAGGGTGATGTGCGGCAGGCCGTCCTGGTTGACGGTTGCCAGCAGCCCAACTTTGGCCTCGGGCTCAAAAGCCTTCATCTCATCAGCATTGAAAGAGTTCTTCATTTTTCCTCCTCATTTATCATACGGGTGGAGCCGCTCCAGCAAAGGTAATCAAGCCCGCCCGCCGCGGCCACCAGCGCGTCCAGCTCGGCGGCGCTCATCAATTGAGTGTCTGCAAATTTCCACTCCAGCCCCAAGCGGCTGTACTTATCCTTGCAGAGATTGTTAAAGGCGCACAGCTCCCAGCGCTCAACCAGGCCAGGCGGCAGATCGGCCAGCAGAGCGGCCAGGCCGGCAATGTTATCTGCCCGGTCGGTGGCGCCCGGGATGATGGGCGTGCGCAGCCAGAGTTTGCGCGGATTGGCTGCCAGCCAGGCCGTCAGGCGCCTGAAATTTTCCAGCACCAGCTGATTATCCTGACCGGTGAAATCTTTATGACGCTGCGGGTCGATCTCCTTGAGATCGAAAAGCAGGTGGTCGCAGTGGGGCAGGATCTTCTCCAGCTGCGGCCAGCTGACTTGCCCGCAGCTGTCCAGGGCCGTATGGATGCCAGCCGCCTGCAGCCGCCGGAAAAGTTCGGCCACGAAATCGGCCTGCAGGGCGGCCTCGCCGCCCGAAGCGGTGATGCCGCCGCCAGACTTCTCAAAGTAGGCCCGGTCCTTGACCAGCTCATTGAAGAGCTCGTCGACCGTGTAGCGCCGGCCCAGCAGCTCCATGGCCAGGGTCGGGCAGACCTCGGTACAGTTGCCGCAGCCCACGCAGACTTCCCGGTCAACAGCAACTCCTTCAGCGGCGAGACTCAGCGCGCCCCTGGGACAGCTCTCAAGGCAGATCTTGCAGCCGATGCAGCTGGAGCCGATCCACTGCACCTGAGGCTGCATTTTGATACTCTCCGGGTTGTGGCACCAGGCGCAGCTAAGCGAGCAGCCCTTGAAAAAGACCGTGGTGCGGATGCCGGGGCCGTCCTCGGTGGACATGCGCTGGATTTCAAGTACGGTGGCCTGCATCTTTAGAACCGGTTGTGGCTGACGCGCGCGATCACCTCATCCTGCAGTTCACGGCCGATGGAGGTGAAGTAGGCGTTGTAACCCGTGACCCGCACCAGCAGATGGCGGTAGTCCTGCGGATGGCGCTGGGCCTCGCGCAGCACCTCCGGATCGAGCATGTTGATCTGCAGGGCCGTGCCGCCATTCTCGATGTAGCCGCGCAGGAAGGCCTTGAACTTGGCCCGATGTTCGGAATCGCGCAGGATCGACGGATTGAAGGTGATGGTGTGGCTGGCGCCGTTGGGCAACTGGTTGGCCAAGCCTTCGAAATCAGCCCCCCTGCCGCCCAGGGCCTTGCCCACCGAGTTGGTGTTGGCCGTGGGGCCGTTGATGTCGGCGCCGTTGGAGGGGCAGATGGCATTACTCAGAAACTGTCCCTGGGGCCGGCCGTCGGGGCTGGCCGGCAGCACATAGCCGTCGCCGACCCAGTAGTTCCAGCTCAGCATGCCCGGGCGGAAGCGCCGGCCGGTGGATTTGGTCTGCTGCTGCCAGGCCAGCCCGCACCAGAGCTCCATCACCTCGGCTGCCAGATCATCGGCAACATCGTCATCACGACCATACTTGGGCGCCCTATTCTTGGCCTTGGCCTGCAGGATGGCGTGCCCCTCCCAGTTATCCTTGAGGGCCTGGATCAGCTCATCCAGGCTGCACTCCTGCTGATCAAAGACCAGATACTTGATGGCCAGCAGCGAGTCGACCGTGGTGGCGTAGGTGACGGCCTCCAGGGTGGCAAAACTCAGTTCGGCCCCGCCCTGGGTGATATCGAGCCCCTTTTCGGCGCAACCCTTCACCAGGCAGCTGAGATAGGGCGTCGGACAGAAGCGGGCCCGCAAACTTTCGGAAAGCTCATAGGTTGCGACGCACTTCTCGATGATGTAGGCGGTCTGCTCTTTATAGGCCTGCCAGAACTCATCCCAGCAGGAAAATTTAGTGGAGGTACGCGGGCCGTCCTGTCTGATCTTGTCAAGCTTGCCCATGATGGGATCGCCGTAGCGGATCAGGTCGCGGCCGCCGGTCAGGGCCAGCTCGACGGCCTTGAGCAGGTTGAGGTTGTTGTCAACCGTGCCGGAGCGGTCGTTGCCCACCATGGTGTTCTCCAGGCAGCCCACCGGCGCATACTCATGGACATTATCCTCGTTGATCAGATGCTCGACCCCGGCCAGGCGCCCCTCGCGCAGCATGCCGGCCATGGAGCGCTCGTCAAAGTTTAAAAGGAAGGGCGCGCCCTGGCTCTCGGCCACCATCTCCACCACCCTATCCAGCAGCTCCTCGGGCGAGTTGCGGTGCAGGCGGATGTTGGGTTTAGGCTCCAGGATGGGCGACATCTCATCGATCACCTCCAGCATGGCCCAGGTCAGATCATTGGCCATATCTTCGCCGTCGGCGCCGCGCCCGGCCAGGGTGATCAGCTGGCCGTAGCCGGCCGTGATGCCCTGGTTGGCCCCCACCCGGATCATGGCGTCATAGGCCGTGTTGGCATGCACCCAGAAGCACTTCATGATCTCCTTCAGGAACTCGCGCTCCACGCCGGCGGCCAGCGAGGCCTCCCAGTAGGGCAGCAGATATTGATCGATGCGGCCGAAGCTGACGCCCGGGCCGGGATAGTTCTCATCACTCATGACCAGCATGTGGGTCAGCCAGAGGGCCTGCAGGGCCTCCCAGAAGTTCTGCGGCGGCTCCCAGGGCACACGCATCAAATTGGCGGCCATCTGTTGCAGCTCGGCTTTACGTTGGGGGTCCTGCTCGCCCGCTGCCAACTCCGCGCATTTATCGGCATATTTGGCGGCCAGCTCCCGCGGCAGGCTGGCGGCGGTCAGCATGGCACGCAGCTGGGCAGCCTTGGGGCCATCGGCACTGTCCAGCGCATCGAGCTGCGCCTGAATCTCGGCCGTTATGCCTTTCCAGCCGATTTTGAGGGCCCTTTCATAGCCCGGTACCAGATGGCCACTGGTGGCGCCGCAGTTGCCGTAGCCGTGGTTGTGGAACCAGAAGACGGCCTCGCGGGCCTGCTTGAGCAACTGATCACGCTCTCTGGCTTCGGCCTCGGTCCAGCAACGCGAAGTCATGATGTTGAAGCGCGAGCCGCAGATCAAGTCGCCGGGTAGTATTTCTTGAGGCACATAGTTTAGCATCACCTCGCGGTTGAACCAGGCCCGCCGCTCCACCAGGCTCAGCTGCCAGAAGCCGTCGCAGAGTTTGACCGGGCGGGCGGCCTGGCGGATGGAGGCCCTGAAGCTCTGCAAAAAACAGTAGGTCTCAGGCACGATATAGTAGGTTATCTCGTCATAACAGACATCCCAGGGCGTGCCGGTGGTCCAGGCCGTGTACTCATTGTTCCAGGCGCGCTTGACGCCCTCAAAATAGTAATCCCTCAGCCACTGGATACGGTCTGAGAGGCCCCTTGGTTCCTTGATTTTCAGTGCTCCGCTCATCTACTCCTCCAACATTGAATTGAGATGCTCCTGGCCGTGATCCAGAATCAGGCGCATAACCGCAATGGCCATGGACTCATCCTGCTCGGCAACAGCATCAAAAAGTCTGGCATGAAATGAAAAGACCATCCCCACCACGGCGGTGTCGGTGAAGAATACACCCGTGAAGTTGGTATAGACCGGCTTGAGTGAGTTCATCATCATGGGATAGACCAGATTGCCGCTGGAGAGCGCCACCTGGTGATGAAACCTGAAATCGAGCTCAACCAGATCCCCAACGCGCTGACGATCAACCAGCTCCTCAGCCGCCAGAATCTCCTCAAACTCCTTCAGCTGCTCTGCGGTCCGGTTGCGGGCCGCCAGTACGGCAAACTCAATCTCCAGCAGCTGACGCATCTGCAGCAGGCTCGCGATCAGATCCGCATCCAGTGCGCCGGCATGGTAGTTGAAGAGCGACTCCAGCATGGTGATGGAGCCGCTGCGCCGGTAATCGTTGACCCAGGCCCCGTGACGCGGCTTCATGCTCACCAGCCCCCGGGCCGCCAGGTCCAGCAGCCCCTCATGCACCACCGGGCGGCTGACCCCCAGTTTAAGCGCCAGTTCGCGCTCGGGCGGCAGCTTCTGGCCAATCTTGATCTGGCCCGAAAGGATCAGCTCCTCAAAGCGGGCCACAAAGAGATCCTTGAGGCTCTCACTGCGCAAAGGCTCCAGCAACTCATTCATAACAACCTCCTGGTGGTAATACCACCAGCCAATATGCGCCTTAATTATAGATTTATCAATAGAAAAGATAGAAGATGATTAATCTCAGATAAAGTTGAGCTTTTGCAGCAGCCGGAAGTCCTGCTCAAAGTTGGGGGTGAAGATGTCTTTTCCAAGCAGCTCCTCTATCTCGGCCGGGGACCAGAAGCGGCCCTCGTCGATCTCCTCATGGTTCAGCTCAAAGGGGCCTTCATATTCAAGCAGATAGATATAGGTGTACTCTGACTCAAGCTCGTTATCCATGCGCTGGGTCCCGACAGCGGCGGCCGCAAAATTCTGCAGCCCCAGCTCTTCAGAGGCTTCGCGCCGCAGAGCCGCCACAACATCCTCCCCATAATCAACATGACCGCCGACGGCCGTATCCCAGCGCCCCGGAAAGGTATCCTTCTGCCCGGAGCGTTTCTGCAGGTAGAGCTGGCCAGCCGAATTAATGACATGCAGATGCACCACCGGATGCAGCAGGCCCGGCTGGCCGTGACACTCAGACCTCAGGGCTTTGCCGATCACCCGTCCCGTTTCATCCACCAATGGCAGAAGTTCCGATTTCATGCCGAATCCCCCTTTGAGTTGATCTCCCCACTTCTTACCAGCCCAAGCAGCATCATGCTATTTATCAAATATAATAATTAATTTGATTTATATTTATTTATAAAGTAACTGCAATGAATCGTTTCGATATATTATTCAATTAGGAGGCTTCACTGTGCAACAAATCAAAACTTACGGTTATCGCTGGGTAGTTCTGCTGGTCTTCATGTTAATCAACGCTCTGATCCAGATGAACTGGATCCTCTTCGCTCCCATCACCGGTGATGCTGCCACCCACTTTGGCGTCAGCGTCGGCCTGATCGGCCTGCTCTCCACGTCCTTCATGATCGTCTACCTAGTCCTGAGTATCCCGGCTTCGTACATCATCGACACCTACGGCATCCGCATCGGCGTCGGTATCGGCGCGGCCCTGACCGGCATCTTCGGCATGGCCAGAGGCCTGGCCCATGACAACTACACCGCCGTCTGCATCGCCCAGTTCGGCCTGGCTGCGGCCCAACCCTTCATCCTGAACGCCATGACCAAGGTGGCCACCCACTGGTTCCCAATTAACGAGCGCGCCACGGCCAACGGGCTGACCGCGCTGGCCCAGTTTATCGGCATCATCGTCGCCATGGCCTGCACGCCCTACTTCTTCAAAGCCTACGGCATGCACGGCATGCTGCTGGGCTACGGCGTGGTTTCCCTGATCGGCGCCATCCTCTTCCTGGCGCTGATCCGCGAATATCCGCCAACCCCGGCCGGCAATGAAAATGATGATGAGCGCATCGCCGTCTTTGCCGGCATCAAACATATCTTCGGCCAGCGCGACATGCAGCTGCTTTTGCTGCTCTTCTTCCTGGCTCTCGGCATGTTTAACGCCATCACCACCTGGATCGAACAGATCCTGAGCCCGCGCGGCTTTTCACCCGAGCAGGCCGGCATTGTCGGGGCGGTGATGATGGTCGGCGGCATCATCGGCGCCGGCATTCTGCCGGTACTCTCGGACAAGTTCCGCACCCGTAAATTATTCTGGCTCATCGCCATAATCGGCAGCGTCCCCGGCCTGGTCGGGCTGACCTTCGGCAGCGGCTACGCCCTGCTCCTAAGTTCATCCTTCATCTTCGGTTTCTTCCTAATGAGCGCCGCCCCCATCGGTTACCAGTATGCCGCTGAAATGAGCTATCCGGCACCCGAATCCACATCTCAGGGTCTGATCGTGCTGGCAGGTCAGATCTCCGGCATCATTTTCATCGTCATGATGGACCTCTTCAAGGATCCGGTCAGTGGATCCATGAGACCCTTCATGCTGGTCTTCATCGTCTTCAGCATACTGCTGATTCTACTCAGCTTAATGCTCAACGAATCACCCAGAATCAGGACCGAGGCTGAGATTGTCGAAGAGAAGATCCAGGAGCTGGCCCAGGCCGAAAGCTGATTATTACCGGGATGTAATCTTGCCGTAATCTGGCGGTCATCCCGGTGTGCGATACACCCTCCAGTAAATGGAGGTGTATGATGAAACAGATCCGCAACATAGTCTTAATCCTGACAGCCGCCCTGATAATGGGCGGCTGTCAGGGCGTTCTTGCCAGCCTGGGGCACTTTCCTGATGAACCGGTGGCTGCCAGAGAAGTTGTCAACAATGATGGTCTCAGCATCACACTGGAGTTCATCGGCCGGCCGCGCCTTGATGGCGGCAGCTGGGACACAATGACCCGCAAGCCCTATGTGGCTGCCGCTTCACGCTGGCTGGAGGTGGTCAAGGGCGTCAAGGGCCAGCCGCATCACGAGCTGACAATCAGCGTGCGCGTGCTGCCGCTTTTCAATGCCAACGGCTCGGCCGCGCCCGACTACGCCTCCCTGGTCAAGGTCGGCGACAACTGGTTGCCGAGCCGCGGCGACATCGTGATCGCCAGCCACGTCTACGATCCTGACAACTTTGAATCAGTCAAGGCCCAGCAGGAGGAGTTTGTGGCCGACATCCTGCACGAGATGGGGCACATCCTGGGCATCGGTTCGCTCTGGAACCTGAGCCTGGACCAAGGCGAAATCTTTATCGATGACAAACGCCCCAGCTTACGCCACTGGGTGGTTAAAGAACACGACCAGCCGGTCTATCGCCAGCCGGCGGCCACCAGGGCCTTCAATGAAGCTATGCAGACCAAGCTGGATTATCTGCCCATCAGCAGTGACATGGGCCACATCTATGACTCAGTCTGGCTGGGCAACAGAGAGCGTCCGGACGTGCCGCAGGCCACCCAGGAGCTGATGGCCAACGGCACAGTATTGAGCGCCATCTCGGCCGGCTTCCTGGATGACCTGGGCTGGGTCATCGACTACAATAAGGTTGACCCCTACCCGGCCTCAGAAGCGCACCCTGAAGAAGCTGGCATAGAGCACCGGGCAGAGCACCAGGGTTAGAAGGGTCGAGAAGAGCAGACCCGAGATCATGGCCACGGCCAGGGGCTGCCAGAGCCCGCCGGCCAGATAGAGCGGCAGCATGCCGACCACCGTGGTGATGGCGGTCATCAGGATCGGGCGGATGCGCGAGAGCGAGGCCTGCACGATGGCATCAGCAGCCGCCCTACCCTCAGCCTGCTCGCCGTCGATGCGGTCGATCAGGATGATGGCGTTGCTGACGATGATGCCGACCAGGGCGATGCAGCCCAGGGTGGCGAAGAAGCTGAAGGGCAACCCGGTCAGCTTGAGGCCGATGGCGATGCCGATCAGCATGGGCGGCAGGGTCAGCCAGATAATCAGCGGCCGTCTGAGCGAGTTGAACTGGAAGATCAGGATCAATGTAATCAGGGCAAAGGCGATCGGCAGCCCCCGGGTGACGCTGGCCGTGGCCTTGGAGCTCTGCTCATACTCGCCGCCATACTCAACCACATAGCCGCGCGGCCACTCCTGCGCCTCAATGCCGGCCATGATCTCGTTCAAAGCGTCGCTGGCAAAGCGCTCCTGCACATCGGCCTTGAGGGTCATGGTGCGCTGCTGGTCGCGGCGGTTGATGTTGGAGGGCTGCCAGGTCAGGTCGGTGGCTGCGATCTGGGTCAGGGGCACCGAGTGGCCGTCATAAAAGGAGTAGACATTCAGGCCGTCCAGCTTGCCCACATCCTCGCGGTAGGCCCGGCTGGAGCGCAGCATGATGGGGATGATCTCGCCGGCCTCGCGGTACTCGCTGACCTGCAGGCCCGAAATTTCGGTCTGCAGCGAGAGGGCCACATCCATGCTGGTGAAGCCGGCCCGTTTGGCCTTGTCCTGGTCCACATCGATGACCAGCTTCTTGCTCCACTCACCCCAGTCGTCGCGCACATTGATCACGCCGTCCACGGCCTGCATGATGGATGCAATCTGATCACGCATGGCATAGAGGGTCTGGATATCATCGCCGGCGATGCGGATCTGGATGGGTGAACCCACCGGCGGGCCGTTCTCCAGCTCCTGCAGGGTGTAGGTCAGGTCCGGGAAGTTATGATCCAGAAAATCTTGGGCCCGCTGCATGCTGAGGGGCAGATTCTCAAAGGCATCCACGTTGACGATCAGGCGCGCATAGTTGTTGCCGAAGTCAGTCATGCTGAGGGCAAAGTTCCAGCGCGGCCCGCCGTAGCCGATGAAGCTGCCGACACTCTCCACATGCTCGCCCTGCAGCAGAAACTGCTCCAGCTTGGAGACGCGCTCCTTGGTGGTCATGATGTCGGTGCCGTAGGGCTGGCGGAACTCGACCATGAAGAGGTCGCGGTCATTGGGCGGGAAGAACTGGCTGGGCAGAGTTTTGAAGAGCATGATACCGCCCAGCATGGCCAGCAGCACCAAGGTCATGAAGGCCGGGCGATGCCTAAGCGACCAGGTCAGAACGCCGCGGTAGAAGCTGTAGAGGCGGCCGCTGAACTCCTGGGCACCCTCTTTGGCCTTCAGGAAGCGATAAGAGACCAGCGGCACATAGGTCTGGGCCAGAATCCAGGAGCATGTCAGGGTGATGGCCATGACGATGAAGAGGGACTCACAGAACTTGCCCACTCCGCCTTCGGCCAGATAGATGGGCAGGAAGCCCAGGATGGTGCAGAGGGAGGCCAGCAGCAGCGGCTTCGACAGCGTCGCCACCGCATCCCTGACCGCGCTCATGCGGTCCTGGCCGGCCTGCAGGCGCACCAGAATATTTTCGCTGATCACCACGCTGTTGTCCACCAGGATACCCAGGGCCAGCACCAGGGTGCCGATGGAGGTGCGGTGGATCTGGACACCGAAGAAGGGCATGATCGAGAGGCACATCAGCATCACCAGCGGCACCACCGTGCCCACGATCAGACCGGTCCTGAGGCCCGCAAAGATCAGCACCACCAGGGCCACCATCAGGAAAGATTCACTCAGATTGACCATGAACTCATTGACGCTGCGCACCACATGCTCGGGCTGATAGCTGACCAGATCAAACTCCAGACCGATCGGCAGGTGCTGCTGCAGCTCATCCACCACTGCCATGACCTGGCTGCCCATCTCGATGACGTTGTAGCCGTCAGCCATGGCCACGGCCAGCACGATCGCGGGCTGGTTGTTGAAGCGCGCCATCAGGCGCGGCGGGTCCACAAAGGCGCGCTCCACATCGGCCACATCCGAGAGATAGATGGTGCCGGTCTGGCCCGGAATGCGCAGCGAGGTGTTTTCGATCTGTTTGACCGACTTGAACTCGCCGGTGGCCTCCAGCACCACCCGTTCGGGTCCCATGAGGGCGTTGCCGGCCGGCAGGACGATGTTCTGGGTGCCCAGCAGCTGTTTGACGTGCATGGGGCCCACGCCGATCTCGGCCATGCGCGCGTTGGAGACATTGATGAAGATGCGCTCATCCTGGGTGCCGTGCAGCTCAACCTTGGCCACCGCGTCCAGTTTGAGCAGGTCGTCCCGCAGGTCGTCGGCCACATCTTTGATCTCGCGGTAGTCATAGCCGTCGCCGGTCAGGGCCAGCACCACGCCGTAGACATCCGAAAAGTCATCATTGATGTAGGGACCCATGACGCCGGCCGGCAGCTGCGGGATGGCGTCGCTGACCTTGCTGCGCAGATCCTGCCAGACCGGCTCCAGATCGCGTTTGAAGTACTTGTCATCCAGCTGCATGAAGACGATCGACATGCCGGTCATGGACTGGCTCCAGACATGATCGGCCTCGGGCATGACCCGCAGGGCCTGCTCGATCTTGTCGGTCACCAGGCTCTCAACCTTGTCCGGGGCCGCGCCCGGGAAGTAGGTGATGATGCGCGCGATAGGCACCTCCACCTCGGCATCCTCCAGGCGCGGAATGTTCTGATAGGTATAGAGACCGGTGCAGATGAAGATCAGCACCACGGCCAGGATGAACCGGTTGTTGCGCACGCTCCACTCGGCAATGTTCATGACTGCTCCCTGAGCAGGCGCTGGCCCTCCTTCAGGTGATGCACCCCGCGGATGACCACTGTGTCGCCGGGCTTGATCCCCTCAATGATCTCCAGGCCGCTGCTCGAAATCTTACCGATGCGCACAGCCTGTTTACGGGCCTGGTCACCCTCGACCAGCCAGACGAAACGCCCGCCCTGGCTGTCGGCAAAGACGGCCGCCGGATCGACCACCAGCGCGCCTGCCCCGAAGAGCGGCGCCAGTTTCAGGGTTGCCTCGCCCACCATGCCCGAGCGCACCAGGCCATCGCGGTTGTCAATTCTGAGCTTGACCGGATAGGCCGTGGACCTGTTGATGGTGGCCCCAACCTCGCTGATGGTGGCACTGTAGAGCTTGCCGGGGATGGCATCAAAGCTAATCACAGCTTCGTCGCCCACCTCAACCTGATTGATGAAGGCATCCGGCAGGCCGATCTCCATCTCCATGTTGTCCGAGGTGGTCAGGATGGCCACGGGCATGCCGGCCGAGACGGTCTGATGGACCTCGGCCGGCACCGCGCCGATGCGGCCGTTCTCGGGCGAGGTCAGGGTGCAGTAGGAGAGTTTCTTGCGCGCCAGGGTCAGATTCTTGATGGTGGCCTGCTGCTGGGCCCGGGCCGCCTCAAAGCCGGCCTTGACCTTGTCATATGCGCTGCGCGAAACGTTGCCCGACTGATAGAGGCTCTCGATGCGCTCATACTCGGCAGCGGCATTTTTGAGCTGGGCCTCGACCTGCTGCAGGACCGCTTCCAGCTGTTCGACACCCAGGCGGTAGTCGCTGGCATCCAGCTGGGCGATCAGATCGCCCTGCTTGACCAGCATGCCGATGTGAGCGTTGAGTTTCTCAATCTCGCCGGGCACCCGGAAGCTGAGCATGGTCTCGATGGCCGCACTGGCCGTGCCGGAGAAGCTCTTCTCAATGGTGGCGGACGGCTCTAAAACCTGCATGGTAATTACCGGGCGGACGGGCTGCGGCTTCTGGCTGACCTCAGCCGGCTCTCCGCAACCATTCAGTAAGATTAACAGGATAAATGCCGGTATAAATCTATTCATGATTCACCTCTGCGTGCAAAATAGGAATATCTATGATCTCAATTATAAGCAGGTGTGACTGTCAAGGATAAATATTGATTAAAACACCAGCCGGGCCTGAACCTGACCGCTACTGATTAGAGTCACCTGATGGTTATCGATATTGACCCTGTCTGCCTGCATGTTTGCTGGAAAGCTAATCCTGGGATGCTTAATTTTAATCTGACTGAAACCGCTCAGCTTTTCACGCGGCGACTCCACCCTGAACATCAGAACCCGACCATCATAAATTTCAACCTCCAGGTTCTCAGCCACCATCTGGCGCAAAAGCGCATTCTGAAAACCGGCCGTCTGACCGTTCTCTACAAAGAGCCGCCCGGCTTTAAGCTGAACGGTGCAGTCGCCGATCTGATTGGTAATGATGACATTACGGCCGTAGGGACCGTTCGCAACCAGTTTCGAGGGGGCCTTAAAGGCAGCTGCCTCATCAGCCGCATCCAGCTGCGGCATGATAAGCGAAAAGGTGACTGCCACGATTGCGGCAGTCACCATGAAGATTGTTGCTTTGAGGTCTGTCATTTAGATTATTAATTGTACTCCGGAAGCAATTTAACCATCCGGTAGCTATTATACCAGCGGTCCTGTCCACTACCGGACCAATCGCCGACATGTCCATAAATATCTAAACAACTGATTACACCAGGAGCAGTAATCTCGGCCAGATTGCTGTAACGTCCTTCTACCACAGATCCGGTCATCAAAATATCAGCCTGGAAATCACTCAGCTGAGTACATGAGCCATTAACACACTCATTCCAACTAATGTCACTCGAGATATTTACCCTGTCAACATAGTCATGCAGCACATCATCATAATCCTGGTAAGTATTCTTATGCGAAGAGGTATTTAGACTAACTGAAGCGCTATCCATATGGCGCATACTATTTACCCGCAGGCTATGTGAGCTATAGCCGTCGCTAATTGAACTCAATGCATCCTCGCTACTACTCAGATAGATATAGAAGTACCCGACCTCACTCCGCGCAATCTTGGCAACAAAAGATCCATTGCTGTAAAGCGCCGGCACTGCTGCCCAGTCATCCCCCTCACCATCAACGGTGATGGTGGCCTCAGGAATGGTGTAGGTCTCAACCGGATTGGACCAGTCAACCTCATCCACGCTCTCAACCACCACGCGGCCGCCGCTAACGTACTGAATCAGATCCTCCCCGTCCAGGGATCGATCAATAAGATCACGCGGCGAGATGTTGCCACTAACCAGGTCATACAGAGTCAGATCGGCGCCAGCTGCCGGCGTCATGGTCTCAGTGAAGACCTCATGGGTGGTGCGCCAGTAGGCATAGCCGTCAGCCTCAACTTCCAGACGCAGGGTCTCAATCAGGCCATCCGTACCCACGGCGACCAAGGATGCCTGGGCATCGTTTAAGGCCGCCTGGATGGACGGCAGCGAATCACTGGCCGCATAGCGCATCCTGGCCAGCTCTTTCTCATCGGCAACACTGAAGGCGTGGCTATCACGATCCAGACCGAGCCCGTTGACCGCTACAATCATCTGATTAATGGCCTGTTTAACCAGGATAACAAAATCATCCCGCTTTGACTCGGGCTTATAGCTGAAGAGATCCGGGTTATTGGCCAGCAGCTCCTTGAGCTGATCCTCTGACGGATTGATATCGCGCAGGTCGACCAGATTGGGCTGACCATCCACCATCACATAGGCCGGAACCATGACCGGTTTCAGCTGCGGCAGATTGTACTGATCCACCTTGACCTTGCCATAATCATCAAGTTCCGCCTCAAAGAGCGGTTCGCCATTCTGGTCGGTGCCCTGCACATAGAGGGGACGACCATTCTCGTCCAGACGCTGCTCCTTAACCATCCACTCTGTAATCTCCAGATCGATGGTGCGCAGCAGAAGGGCTCCGGCTCTGACGCCATTGGTCAGGGCCAACATCACCTTGACATCTACATCATCAAAGGCAACCGCATTGTAACCGGCCAGCTCGATGGTGGTGTTGATGCCGGCGGCCTGGGAGAGATCATACTCGGCGGCGGCCAGCTTAATGTCCAGCTCGGCCAGCAGGCCGTCAAGATCTTCCAGATAGGTCTCGCCAAAGGCGTAGTCTCTGAATGCATCTTCAAGATCGACCGAGACGGTCTGATTATCTAGGTCTACCCCGAAGGTATCCAGAACGAAGTCAACAGCCGGGCTCTCATAAAGCTCCATCAGACGGGCCAGAGCCAGGTAGAGATGGGCCTCTTTCTGATGTTCTGCCGGGAAGTCGGTTCCATTCATATAGTTCATGTAGGCCACAAAGCTGTCGCCGGACGGATTCTGACAGAACTCCACCAGCTTCTGACGCGCCAACATGATGGGATTGGCCAATGAGGCACCGGCCACCGCCTCAATCTTAGTTGCATCATCAGCAGCGGCGCTGTTCCAGCCGCCACTGTAACTGCAGAGTGATTCACCACTGAGGGTATCATCAACCTGAATCACCAGATTGCCGTCACGCTCGCTGTAGGCAATATCGACTGCATAGATGGCACGCAGCAAGGCGCGGGCGTCAGCCTCGCTCAAACGTGAGTTAAGCGCAGCCATGCCATCCAGGCTGCCGCCCGAAACATTGACCAGGTAGCCGTCAAAGCGGGCATTGACCGCATCCTTGGCCTCCTGGATGCTCTGCATGGTGATCTCACCTTCAGGCCAGAAATCGCCGAACCATACCTGATTCGGGTCTTGCCCAATGATAGTGGCGGCCACCATGGTTGAGTAAGCCGAAAGATTGACATGCTCATCCGGATTCTTGCAGACCGCCGCCAGGCGGCCATTGGTAGTACTATCAATCCAAATGTAATAAGGAGCACTCAATCCATTCAGATTGAAGGCAAAGCTGCCGTCATCCTGCAGCATGGCAAAAGCCCCCCGGCCCTCGGCATCAACCAGATTGACAATACCATTAATCGTCCTTTCAGCAATCACGCTGCCGGTCAGCCAGGGGCCACTCGCGTGCTTATAGCGGTTGGTAAACCAGCCTTTATATCCGTCAATCATGGGCATAATTTCAATTTCAAACGAAACTATCTGCACCTGCGGATCGATAGGATCACCAACATAAGTAAGAGGCACCGCCGCACTGTTCCAACCTGCATAGTTCTCAATTTCAGGGAATGCCGGATTCCAGACTGACCCCTCATACAGCAGACCATCAACGCCACTAGCTTTGACAACAACTGCACCAACAGATCCATTCAGAGGCTCTTGCCACTCAACATTGACCGTGCCGTCTGCATTAATCACCAGCTCCGTCAACGGGGCCACCAGCGCGCCACAGTCGAGTGAGGCAGCAAACTCAACGCTAACCGGTGTTTTCTGATCAGCCAGCAGTTCGGTCCAGGTATGCAGCCTGTCATTGATCATGCCGGAGTAGACAATCTCACGGTTTTCTCTCAGCAGTTCAACGTCGAGGCCCTCATAATCATAAAACTCTGTGTCATTGGGCATCCAGGGTGATGTTGTATAGCTGCCATCCTGCATAGTAAAATTCAACCACCCCTCACTCAACATCGGACCCATCAAGAAGGTACTCTTAAAGGCGGGGTTGTAAGCCATAAAGTCAGCAAATCCGCTGACGCCTGTCCCCAACATGTAGGCCAGCCCCGACTCATAAGACACGCAGCCTGTATCAAGATCCTCTGTACGATTCAACTTGCCAAACGGACTGCCAAAAGCACCTATCGGAGAACGGTTGCCATAGAGCTCCCATTTATCCATAATCTTGCTGGGCTTGACAAAACTGGTCAGGAACTCGCCCTGCTGCTCGCCAAGCTCAAAGGCTACAATCGCCCAGACACCGGCGGGATAGAGACCGTGATCATTCTCAAGCTCATTACCGAGGTAGATATCATTGCGGTAGACCGGTCCCATGGAACGGTGCAAAGATTTCAGACTCCACTTGATATCTGCAACCGGAACACCGGAAGCCGGGTAGAAATTAAGATAGATCGGATCAAGATCACTCCTGAACCATTCGCCCTCATCCGAAACAACACCAGTTTTATCCATCATGCTGTTCAGGTAGGCATCATTGACCATACCGCGCAGCAGCTCTCTGTCCATATCAGACTGCGGATAACCGCCCTCATAAGCTAGGTTGACGCTATTAAGAATTGAATTAATCTCTGACAGCATGGTAGCCGGGGCACTCTGCCAGGCAACAGTCTCGCCATCGCTCTCGATGGTACCGCTACAGACGCTGCCGTCAATGAAGCGTCCGCGAATGGTTACCTGACCATCAGCGGCAACAAAGTTGCCATCTTCATCAACCTCAACATCGCCCAGCACAACCTCAGCTGAGCCATCAAGGGAATATCTAACCGCCACCAGCTGACCGTCCACAACTTCAAACTTGACATAGGTGGCACCATTAAGTCCCTGCCACTCCCCGCCGGTGATATCTTCATCTACCACTGCCGCCGGATCAAAAGGCTCTGACTTCCATGAGAGAATGATTCCTGCATCTGTGCGCAAAGATCCCTCACAGGCATCATCAGCCGTGAAGCGACCGGCGATCACGCCCAATCCGGCTACCGGGAACTCAAATGCACCACCGGCAGAGATGGCAATTGTCTCATCATAATCACCGCTGATATTGTAAGACGGCAGGCTCTCATAATGAATCTCGGAAATGGTGTTGCCGCTGACCCTGAAGCTGAGGCTCATCTGGCGGGCGCGTTCCCACTCATTGACCGGAGCTGAACGCTGCCAGGGGCCGTTGACCAGGTTGAGGCTAACCGGCTGATCTGCCTGACTGGCCTCGATGACATTTACGTAGCGCTGATTGGAATTGAATGCATCGCTGCACTGCAGTTCAAAGCGGATGGAGTCGATACCACCCCAGATATTATCGAGGTTCCAGAAAATATATTCACTGTTACCGCTGATATACTCATTATCGTCACTGAACTTCTGCCAACCATTCTGGTCATATGATTTTAATGAGATTCTCTGTGAACTGCGATCAATGGGATTCTCCCACCTGACCTTCATATAACGGCTGTAGGGATCATCCTCACAATCAATCACATTAATCTGCAAAAGATCCTGAGGAGTCAAGGCCACAAAGTTGGAGCCAGTCTCATCAGAACGGCTGATGGCTGCAAAATCAGCTGCGGTCAGCTCGCTGGAGGGAACCACATCAACAACAGTAATCCAGTTGTAGCCGCTCTCAGTCAGATAGTTGAACTCATCACCAACAGCGATCTGGTCCAGTTTAAGACCTTCATCCGCATAGTAGATTTCATTCTCGCCCTCCCAGCGGATCATGCCGGAACCGCCACGGTTCATAAGCCTGAATCTACCCCACTCCGAAGTCAGGATCAGAGCATCAGCCTCAAAGACTGGCGGAAAGAGCGAGTCATTGAAGAGCCAGTAGATCATACCGTTCTGGGAGAACTCATACCCGTCAAAGGCAGGATGATAGACGTAGCATATATTCTCATTATAGTACGGTGTATCCCACTGAGTATGGCCAATACTGAAATCAAGTCCAGAGCGGAAGTAGTGGCCGCCAAGATCGGTCACCATGGCCGATACGGAACCAATCTGACCGGCCTGATCAGTGATGGCTCGGTTGCCGGCAAAGCGCCACTGAGCGCCATCCTTAACAAAGGCCGCCATGAAGCTCTGACCATCGACGCTGACCTTAAACCACTCACCGGCCTCATAGGACTGGGTCAGATCATCATAACGCAGAAGCTCGTTGACAATAACACCCTCGGCCACAGTTCTGGCCGGTTCCATGGCGCGATAAAATTCAAGTTCAAACTGACAATTCCGACTCAGCCAGGGCAATTCTGAAGACCAGGGCTTGCCGTTATAGACAAAATCAGCCGCAATCCTGTCGGCCACCACCTGCAGGTCCGGGTTGGACTGACCGGCAAAAAGGTTCTCAATCTCTTCAAAGAAGGGCTCGGCCACATTCACCGGCCGTTTGACGCTAATCTGGACAGTGTCGGAGGCGGTGTCACCATCAATATCGCTGACGGTCAAAGTTGCGGTATAACTGCCGCTGACTGCATAGACGTGATCTGCCGCCGGCTGATCAGCTACTGCGCCGTCACCAAAGCTCCAGCTGTAACTAAGGGCACCATTGCCGCCGCTGACACTGGCCGCAAAACTAACCTTATCACCCTCGTTAACTTCGATTCCGTTCAAAGGAACGCTAATTGAGACCTGAGGAGCGGTGTTTTCAACAACATTGATTGAGACCTGCGCCTCTGCCCGGTCACCATCGCGGTCAACGGCGCTGAAGGCTGCAGTGAATATACCGCTGGACGTATATGTATGCGCTACATCCTTCAGAGAAGAAACGCTTCCATCGCCAAAGTTCCAGCTGCAGTTCAAATCGCCATTACCAGAAGTTGCGGTTGCGCTGAAGCTGACAGCATCATTACGATAGACGGTTACACCATCAACCGGCGACTGGATAGATACAACCGGCACAAGATCCTGTTCAACATACAAAGTCACTGCTGCGCGGCTCTGATCCCCATCACAATCGCTGACAGTCAGGTTGGCAACATAGATACCGCTGGATGTATAGAGATGGGTAGCCTGAGGCTGATTAACCAAATCAGAGCCATCACCAAAATCCCAGCTATAACTATGGGCACCGTTGCCGCCAGAACCTTGGCCGACAAAGTTAACCGGCTGATCAACATAGACGATTGCCCCGTCCTGAGGCGCAGTCACGGCTGCGGTCGGGGTCCTGAATATATTAGCCAGGGCAGCCTGCAAGTCATCAGCACTCAGCTCATGATCGACTGCCAGGCCCAGCTCAAACTCACCGAGCTCCACCGGCACCTCCATGCCCAGATTTCTGATGGCAGCCGCGGTGGAGTCAATCAGAACGGTTCCGTCAATGAGCGCAACTTTAACCGCAAGAACGGCCACAGCTGGATTATCGGTTGCACCGCCGTTGGTATCCAGCAGGTTATCTTCAGCATCACGAACAAACTCAACATTGATCACAAGATTCTGCACCAGCGCGTCAATACCGGTATAGTCCGGAGAATAACTACCGCTAATGACGTCATAATCAGCCAGCTCAAGTTCAACAAACAACGGCGCCAGAACATGCTGCAGACCTTTACGGGCTGCAGCCAGAGAGTCATCCAGCGCATTCAGATCAGCGCTGCGGGGATCAACCGCGTTGGTTCCAACATAGACCACCAATGAAGTGAGCCTGTTGAGGTTTGCCACCAGAACAACATCGTCACCCTTAAGGGACTCACCCAGAGCATCCTTAAGCTTGTCAATAGTCTTGCGGCTGCTCAGCCTGGAGGGAATCAGCGGCAGATCCTTAACGTAGGAGTAAACAACCACATCGCTATCACACTCAATCAACAGGGGGCCATCCAGCTCCCGGATCGACTTAGAGTCAAGATCGTCTTTATTGATGACATAGCTTCCATCATCATCGGTATCGACGCGGGCGACCTGGGTGTTGGTTGCATCAATCAGCCTGACTTCATAATCACCCAGCGGGCCGCCATCACCTGCTGTACCAGTAACAGTATAATCGCCACAACCAGTTAGGAATGCCACAAGAATGGCAACTAGAAACAACCTGACTCCTCTTAAATTCATACAAATCTCCTGTTGTTTATTAAAATAGCAATACTCCCCTAACACATCCGCAAGCATGATGATATACATCCCTATGGATACTATCCTCATAAAAGTCATCACATATGCAGCATACATGCCACGTCCCGGCAGAATAAAAGCTTATTTTCATTAGACAAAATATTTAAAGAGAATATTCACCATAGAACAGAAGAAATAACTTTCACTCTTTGAGAATGAAACTTCCGAAAAATCAGTTGGCAGTCTGGACCTCATCCCGGATCGGTACCCGCACAGTGAAGGTCGTGCCCTTGCCCACTTCGCTGTCCACCACGATATCCCCCTGATGTTTCTTGACGATGTCATAGGAGATGCTCAGGCCCAGGCCGGTGCCTTTGCCAACCTCCTTGGTGGTGAAGAAGGGTTCAAAGATGCTCTGCATGTGCTCCTTGGCAATGCCGCAACCCGTATCAGAAATGGAGACATAGTTGCTGCCCGCCTCCTGCCAGGTCCTAATGGCGATGCGCCCCTTGTCGCCGATGGCATGCGAGGCGTTCACCAGCAGATTCATAAAGACCTGATTGAGCTGCTGGGGATAGCACCGGGTGGCGCTGATGTCACCCAGATCCTTGACCACCTCGGCGTTGTACTTAAGCTCGTTCCAGACAATGTTGAGGGTGCTTTCAAGGCACTGGTTGAGGTCCGCCAGCTCCTGTTCGCCACGATCGACCCGCGAAAAACTCTTCAGGTCCGCGACAATCATCTTGACCCGGTCAGCCCCCTCCAGCGACTCCTGGATCAGATCGCGGATGTCAGCAGTGATGAACTCAATATTGAAACGTTTACGCTGACTCTGAAAATGCTCATCTCCGGCCAGCGCCCGATCCTGCACGCCAATATAGGCGGTCAACTTATCGATATATCTGTTCAATGAATTCAAGTTGCTGCTGATGAAACTCAGCGGATTGTTGATCTCATGGGCCACGCCGGCGGCAATCTGCCCGATGGAGGCCATCTTCTCGGACTGCACCAGCTGCATGTGGGCATTCTTAAGTCCGTTCAGCGCCTGCTCCAGCTCATCGGTGCGCTCACTGACCATGGTCTCCAGATTTTGCTGATACTCCCTGATTCTGGCTTCCATGGCTTTGCGCTCGAGCACGTGCCTAATTGAGCTGGAAAGATTCTGCTCATTAAGCTGGCTCTTGGAGAGGTAGTCGTCGGCCCCGGCCCGCATTATCTCTGCCACCAGATACTCGTCCCCGCTGCCGCTGAAGACAATTATGGGGCAGTTATTACCGCTCTCCCTGATCTCAGAACAGATATCACGCCCGGTCTCGCCCTCCAGATAGTAATCCAGAAAAACAAGATCATAGCCGGTGTCCAGCTTCTGCCTGGCCGACGCCCAATCCCTGAAACTGCTCAGGGAGACCTCCCATTCGGTAAGTTTTGCGAGATGTTCCTCCAGCGATTTTAGGGCAACCAGATTATCATCAACGGCCATCACTTTTAGCACGCCCTGCTCCCTTCAGGCAGGCGCCGGCGCGAACCGAACCTGCACTATATGGGCTAGTGCATAATAGGTAAAAGTGAACCGCCAAAAGTCAAGGCGCGATGCCCCTAGCCGCCCAACACATCCATGAAGCCGGAAACGCATTCGGGGCAGAGCTGATCACCGCGCGCATCCCAAATAATCTGCATAGCCTCATCGCGCGGCAGGCCCTTTCGGTAAGGCCGGTCACTGGTCAGAGCATCATAGATGTCGGCCACAGCCGTCATGCGCGCCCATAGAGGGATCTGCTCACCCTTGAGCCCGTCCGGATAACCCTTGCCGTCCATGCGCTCATGGTGATGCAGGATAACATCCATGATGCGCTCGAGGGTTGGAATCTCGCGCAGAATCTCCATGGCAATGCCGGGATGCTGCTTGATCACCTCATACTCTTCATGACTCAGACGGCCGGGTTTGAGCAGGATGTGGTCGGGCACGCCGATCTTGCCGATATCGTGCAGCTTGCCCGCCACGGCGAGCAGGTCCATCTCCTCATTTGTGAAGTTAAAAACTTTGGCCATGCCCAGCAACAGCACGGAGACAGCCTCAGAGTGGCCGCGGGTGTAGTGGTCGCGGGCCTCCAGGGCCGCCGAGATACCCGCGATACTGCCCAGCATCATCTTCTTCTCCGCCTGCAGCAGCACCTTCTCCTGCTGCAGCATGCGGTACTGGGCCGAAAGGTAGATTTCAACCGTCACCACCAGCTGCTCCAGGTCAAAGGGCTTGACGATGTAACCGCTGGCCCCCAGGGACATCATATGACGCACACTGGCGCGCCCCTTACAGCTGCTCATCACCACCACCGGCACTTCCGGCAACACGGGTTTGACGCGCCGCAGAAAGGCGGCACCGTCCATGACCGGCATCTCGATGTCGGTCACAATCAGATCGGGCAGCAAACCCTCCGTGATCAGCCTGAAGGCATCCGCTCCATTCTCGGCGCTGACGGTCTTAAAACCGCTCTGCCTCAACCCGTTACACACGAGCTGACGAATGGAGCGCGAATCCTCAACCACCATAATGGTCTTGGAGCGATTGAGCTTGGCGCTTCTGACCACCCGCTCCACCGTGCAGCCGAGCTCAGCGGCCATCTCATCCTTGGTCACAAAGGCGGCGGCGCCGGCATCAAAACCCAGTCTGACATTATCATCCGAAGCGTATGAACTCAGGATAATCACCGGCACTTCGCGATGTTTAGCATCGCGTTTAATGCTGCGGCAGAGTTCAAAACCGTCCAGCTTGGGCATCCTGTAATCACTGACAACCAGGTCAAAGCGCGAACCAGCCAGTGCATTAAGGGCTTCAACACCGTCAGCAGCACACTCCACCTTGTAACCCTGGCGCTCAAGAACACCGCGCACATTCAGCCTAACCGACTCACTGTCATCAACAACCAGTACTGAAAGCATAACTATCCCTAACTGCCGGTCAGCTGCAGCTCATCCAGCTCGGCGGACTGAATCAGGCTGCCAATATCCAGAATAAGGGCCACAGAGCCGTCACCCATGATGGTGGCCCCGGAGACGCCCTGCACACTTTTGAGCGTCTTGCCCAAACTCTTGATCACGGTCTGATGCTGGCCGATAACCCTGTCGACCACGAAGCCAACCCGCATCTCATCCATTTCACAGATCACAATCTGCTGGATGGCGGGCACGACGCCGGCAACGCCAAAGGTGTCGCGCAGCACGATGTAGGGCACCAGATCTTCACGCACGCGGGCCAGATTACGGCCGTGGTTCTGCTCAATATCGTTTTCGCTCAGCTCGATGCACTCAACCACATTGCCCAGGGGCAGCACAAAGAACTCCGTGTCGATCTGCACCAGCAGGCCGTCAATGATGGCCAGGGTCAGAGGCAGCTTCAACGTGATGGTCGTGCCCTGACCAACGGCGGAGCTGACCTCGATCGAACCGCCCAGACTCTCAATGCTGCGGGCCACCACATCCATACCGACGCCGCGACCCGAAACGTTTGTAACACTGGCCGCAGTCGAGAACCCGGGCTGGAAGATCAGGTCATAAGTGGCGCGATCATCCAGATTGGCATCGGCGCTGATCAAACCCTTTTGCACTGCTTTCTGGCGGATAGTCTGAAGATCCAGACCCTTGCCGTCATCCTGAATGCAGACATGCACAAAGGCGCCCACATGACGGGCGCTCAGCCGGATGGTGCCCCGGGCGGGTTTGGCGGCGGCCTGACGCACAGCCGGAGCCTCAATGCCGTGATCAATGGAGTTACGGATCAGGTGCACCAGGGGATCGCCCAGCTTCTCAATCACATTCTTATCCAGTTCGGTCTCGGCGCCCCGGGTCTCAAAGAGGATCTCCTTGCCAAGCTCAGCCGAGAGATCACGCACCAGACGTTTGAAACGCGCAAAGGTCGTACCGATTGGCAGCATGCGCACACTCATGGTGCTGTCGCGCAACTCGGCCGAGAGGCGCTCAACCTCCTCGGCAATGGCCATCAGGTCGGTGTCGCGGGAGCCCTGGGAGTACTGATTGAGGCGGGCCTGGACAATCACCAGCTCGCCCACCAGATCCATCAGGTCATCCAGTTTATTGGAGGCCACGCGCACGCTGGCGGAGTTGCGCCTGTCCTGAACCTTGCGCAGATGGGCCTGCTCAGCCAGCGCCGACTCCAGCGCATCGGGCTCCACCACCCCGCGGTTGACCATGACCTCGCCGATGCGCTTCTGCTCGGCCAGAATCCGCTCCAGATCATCCTTGGCAAGATCGCCGCGTTCCAGCAGAATCTCGCCGATCAGGCGCTGGTCCTGTTCGCCGCACTCGATGGCTTCGATGGAGATGTCACTCAGATCATCCACAAACAGGAAGACATCCTGAATAGCAGACCGGCTTTGATCAGTGGTCAGAAATATCTCCCACCAGAGATAGCACCTGAGCTCATCAATCTCCTGAATGCCGGGGACCGCATCATGATGGCACATGATCAGGCTCTCGCCCATCTCGCGCAGCTCATCCAGCAACGGCACCGGGTTGGTGCCGTTCTTCAGCAGCTCGGCGTGGGGTTTGAAGCGGATGCGGTAGGTTGCCGGGCAGGCCTCCGCTGCCTGCGCCTTCACAACCGGCCCGGCGGCATTGTGAGCGCCGTGGGAGTCTATCAGAGAGCTGAACGCCGCTTCCAGGCGCCCGCGGGCCGCAGACTGAGAGTCCGGGTCGGCCAAGAGCCGTTTAATCTGGTCGCAGGCCTCCAGGGTCAGACTGATCAGCTTGGAGTCCACGCCAAGTTTGGCTTCACGGATCAGATCGTAGACCGTCTCCACATTGTGGGTGAAGGCGGCCACGGCGTCGAAGCCGAACATGGCGCCGGAACCCTTGATGGTATGCATGTTGCGAAAGACCCGGCCCACGATCTCCATGTCTGCCGGATCACTCTCCAGCTCCATGAGGGCCTCTTCCAGGTCGGCCAGCAGTTCATGGGCCTCTTCTAAGAAAGCGTTCTGTGAAATATCCACATCGCCCCCTACTTCAGCACGCGCCTGACAACCGCAAGCAACTGCTCGGGCTGAAAGGGCTTGACTATCCAGCCGGTGGCGCCGGCCGCGCGGGCCTTGGCCTTCTTGTCGTCGTGGGACTCGGTGGTCAGCAGCACCATGGGCAGAAAGCGTCTGTCAGGATCGGCGCGCACCGCACTGATCAGCTCGATGCCGTTCATGTTGGGCATATTCAGATCAGTGATCACCAGATCAACGTTCTCGCTCTTGAGCTTATTGAAGGCATCCTGGCCGTCACAGGCCTCAATCACATCATATCCCGCATCCCGCAGTGTAAAGGAGACCATCTGCCTGATACTTGCCGAATCATCCACACTCATTATACGCTTACCCATTCAGACCCCCGATCTGACCCAAGAACTCTTCTGCGGCGATGTCCACAAAAGCATCCCTGACCACCTGCGGCACTTCATGGCTGAAAATCACCCGCTGATCAGAACCGCACGACTTGAACATGGCCAGCATCAGCTGGATGCAGGCAAAATCAATGGCCTGAACCTGCTGCATATCAAGGATCAGGTCCTCGCCGGTCACAATGGCTCCCATGAAGGCCTGTTTGAGCTGCCGGGCATCGTTAATCATCAGATTGCCCTGCAGCTTGAGATTTATTCCACTATCCGTGTTGTTGACTTCAATCATCGCTCCCCCCAACCTCAAAAAAGTTCCACATTATCCGCCAGATCTTCACCCAGCTCATCAAACTCACCCCGATGCACATCGCGCTCACTCTGCATGGTGTAGCGCTCGTCAGACGTCTCAATCTCGACCCGGGCCAGCTGCTCGTCGCTGCAGAGTTCACGGGCGCCGGCAACAATCCGCTCAATTACGCTGACTTCATGCACCAGCATCTCCTGCAGCTGCTGAGACTCATCCAGATAGTCAGAGGTCTGCTTCAGCTCGGCGGCAAAGATCCCCAGCCCGTCCTCAACTACCTGCAGTGTCTCCTGCAGTTGCGCGTCCAGACTCTTGAGTTCACAGATCAGCCCCTGCATGGCGCCGCGCATCTCAACATTCAGATCCTGCTGGCTCTCTCCGCTGGCACTCTGCAGGGCGCTGCGCGAAATCCTGGCCATCTGGCTCAGCAGCCCGGCCAGATGATCGGTCTTCTGCTGCGTCTCGCGCGACATCTCGTAGATTGAACCGGAGATGGCATCCAGGGTGCGGCCCTCAACTCCCATATGGGCGGCCATAATGCGCGAATTGAGCGCGATCAGCTGCAGATCGAAGCCGACCCGTTCTACATCATGGACCCGACTGCTCATGCCTTCGATGGCCCCCCAGATGTTGTTCATGGTGGAACCGATCTCAGCCTGGATGGCGGCGGCCTGATCGAGACAGCCCATGGCGCTCTCAATGCTGCCGCTGAACTCGGCGATCAGCGAAACCTCGCCGGCCGCCTGCATCACCCGCCGCACGCCCTGCACCACCTGATCCACCACGGAGCTGACACCCTCGACCTCGTCCCTGATATTCTGAATGGCCGAACCCAGATCCCGGCGGGCCGCATCCAGCTGACCAAGCTGCAGGGCGCATACCTGATGCAGATAGGCAACCCTGAACTCTGGTTCCTGCTGAGCGATGCGCTGGGGCAACTCAGTGATGGTCTGGCTGACATGCTCGACCTTCTGACGCGTGATATCGTTATACTGCATGGCCGCAATAATCCTCCCGACAGCAGCGTTGACCACCTGAGATCCCTGCTGCAGCGCGCCGGCCTCATCTGAGATCGCATCATAGCTGCTGCGCAGTTCACGCCGGCTGCCGGACGCCCGCTGCAGCACCGCGCCGGACTGATCCTGCCGCTCCTGCTCCAGACGGTTCAGATGGCACCGGGCGCCATCAATCCGCTCCAGGGCCAGGCCGGCATCCTGACGAATATGGCCGGAATGCTCACGGATAATCTCGGCGATACGGCGCACATCCGAAGCCAGGACCGCAAAGTTGCTCCTGTCATCACTGACATGGGCATTCTCGATACGCGTCATCATGCCCAGCAGTCCCAACTGTGTAATCATGTAGTCAGACTCATCCAGAGAGGCGTTAATATGCTGAAATAGATCAACAGAACTCAGCATCTCGTTCAGCCGATCAGCATAGCCGGCGCTACCCATGTTCTGATTGAGCTTCTGCTCCAGCTCGGCCAGGCCGTTCAGCGTATTGGTGATCCCGGCGCCGGTCATCAGTTCAAAGGCCCCCCCGACTTCGGCTGACAGCGTCTGGGAGCGGCCGATGAAGCTCTGCACGGCCTCGCCCACCCGCACAAACCGGCCATCGATCTGGGCCGTGACATCATCCAGGGTCCGGCTCAGCCCCTGCAGCTCATCCAGCCAATCATTGACCACATCCACCCGGGGCCGGTGTTCTACCTTGCGTTTAAAAAGTTTCATCATCAATCCTGCCGGTAACGGTTCATGACTGCGCCGGCCAGCTCGCCGAGCCCCAGGGTGCGATCCACGCCGCCCGCCTTGATGGCCTCCTTTGGCATGCCGAAGACCACGCAGCTCGCCTCATCCTGGGCCAGGTTGAAGGCGCCGGCCTGCTTCATCTCCTGCATGCCCCTGGCCCCGTCATCACCCATGCCGGTCATGATGACGCCGATGGCATTCTGGCCGGCATAGCGCGCCGCCGAACGGAAGAGCACATCCACCGAGGGACGGTGGCGGGAAACCAGCGGACCATCCTTGATCTCAACATAGTAGCGGGCGCCGCTGCGTTTTAAGAGCATGTGGCTGTTGCCCGGCGCGATCAATGCGTGCCCCGGCATGACGGTGTCGTTGTTGGCGGCCTCCTTGACCGAGATCTGACAGAGCTCATTGAGGCGTTCACTGAAGGTCCGGGTGAAGCCCTCGGGCATATGCTGCACAATCACGATTCCCGGCGCATCGGCCGGCATGGCCATCAGAAAATCCTTGATGGCCTCGGTGCCGCCGGTTGAGGCCCCCACAGCCACAACCTTCTCGGTGGTCTTGAGCACCGGCGCGCCAGCGGCCGGCAGCACGACATCAGCGTTCAGCTTGGGGGTCACCCTGAGCGGCGGCGCGCTCCTGATCTTGCGCACATTGACCCTGGCGGCCGCGACCACCGTGTCGCAGATCTGGGTAGCCGTTTCCTCCAGCATTTCACGGGTCCCGATGCCGGCCTTGTGGATAATCTCCACCGCCCCCAGTTCGAGGGCCTTGAACGCCGTCTGGGTGCCCTTGCCGGCCAGCGTCGAGCAGATTACCACCGGGACCGGATGCTGACGCATAAGCTTGCTCAGAAAAGTCAGTCCGTCCATGCGCGGCATCTCCACATCCAGGGTAATCACATCCGGCACACCATGCTGCAGCTTCTCGGCGGCCTGGAACGGGTCGCCGGCCATGCTCATGACATTGATGCGCGGATCCGCATCCAGAATCTCCTTTAGGGTCTGACGCACCAGGGCCGAATCATCCACAATCATGACATTGACCATCAGAAGTGCACCTCAACGGCCTTATTCAGATAGCGGTGCATAACCTTGCCGCTGCCCATGTCAAAGCAGATGTAGCGTCCATAGCGGCCGCCCACATCACGCACCAGGGGCCGCCGGCCATGCCTATCCAGGGTCCCCAGGGCGGCATCGATATTATGGCAGCCCACCGCCAGTTTCTCCGGTGTCTGCAGCATCCGCGCTCCGCCAAAAACCTTGATCTCAAGGCGCCCGCCGGCTCCTCTTTGGGAAGCGTAGCTGTCCAGCATGCTGTCAATGGCCCGATCGACATATTCGAAATCGGAGCGCAGCTGGACCTGGTAGAGCGACTTGCACGGCAGGACAGCATGGCAGATGGCGGCAAAACCCTTCTGTCTGTCATACATGGTTACCGCAACGCAGGAGCCCAGCACCGTCGATATCTGCATGCCTGCTGACCCGTAGATAATTTCGCCCTGCTTCAGAAATATTCGCTGGGTATCCATCAGATCTTCCTGTAAACAGAGTTCGAAACAACTTTAAGCGGCACATCCATTCCATGCAGGGTCTCGGAGTGTCCGGTAAAGAAATAGCCGCCCGGCGTCAGATGTTCGCAAAGCCGCAGCACCACCTCTGCCTGAGTCTTGCGATCAAAATAGATCAGCACATTGCGGCAGAAGATTATGTCCATCTGCTCACGGAAGCCAAAATCGCCATCCATAAAATTCAATCGGCGGAAGCTGACCTGTTTTCTGAGCTCCGGCACGATCCTGAACCGGCCGTCCTCACTCTTGCTGCGCATCAGATATTTGCGCACGAACTGGTTGGAGATCGGCTCCACCCGTTCGGCATCATAGATTGCCAGACGGGCCTTCTCGAGAACACGGGTCGAGATGTCGGTCGCCAGCACCTTGAAGCGGAAATTGGCGGCCCGCTCAGAAAACTCGTTGAGAAGCATGGCCAGAGTATAGGCCTCTTCGCCCGAAGAACAGGCCGCCGACCAGACCATCAGCGGCCGGCGCTGGCCGGCTCCTGATGTATTCAACAGATTGGGCAGGGCGTACTCGACCAGATATTCGAAATGGAGCGGTTCACGGAAGAAATCGGTCTTGTTGGTGGTGACCACATCAATCATGTGGATCATCTCATTGGCAATCCCATCCGGACTGAAGAGATAGCTTGAATATTCATCAAAACTGCCCAGACCGATTGAACGCAGCCGTTTCTGCAGCCGCGACTCCAGCATGGTCTTCTTGGTCTGGGGCATCTTGATACCGCACTCGGAGTAGATAAACTCGCTGAGCTGACCGAAGAGTTCATTACTCATATGGGCGTTAACTTCAGACACCGCCTTAACCCTCAGCTTCGGCGGCGCTCAGGGCCGCGATCTCATCGCCCGAGAAGACCCGGTCAATGTCAAGGATGATGATGAAATCATCATCCCGCTTACCCATCCCGCGAATGAACTCCGTGTTGAGCCGGGTGCCCAGCTTGGGCGCCGGCTCAATGCAATCCGGCTCCAGCTCCATAACCTCATGCACCGAATCCGCCAGGGCGCCGATCACCGTGCAGTCGCCATCAATTTCAACTTCCCCGATGATGATCCGGGTATTGACGGTGCGCTCCGTGCGCCGCATGCCGAACTTATATTTCAAGTCCACCACCGGCACCACTGCGCCGCGCAGGTTGATGACACCCTCTATAAAGTCAGGAGCCTGCGGAACCTTGGTCACCCTCGTAAAATCCAGGACCTCCCGTACCTTGCCGATATCCAGGGCAAACTCCTCCTCATCAAGATGGAAGGAGAGATACTGGCCACTCTCATTAGTCACGATATCCTGCATCACCGTCCCCTAATAGCGCTCGAACTCATCATCAACCGAGTCACCGTCCTCACTGGACATGTCCAGCAGCACGCCCGACGAGAGCGGACTCGGAGAGGCCGGACGAACCGGCGCCAACTTCTTTTTCGGGGTCTGCCCCTGTCGAACGGTGCGCCGTGAGTCATCGCCGAGATTGAAGAAGTTGATGGCTTCCTGCAGCTGGATGGCCTGACTGGAAAGCTCCTCGGCGGTTGACGACATCTCTTCGGCGGTTGAGGCATTCTGCTGGGCCACCTGGTTAAGCTGCTGGATGGCGGTATTGACCTGCTCGGCCCCGGACATCTGTTCATTGCTGGCCGCGGCCACCTCCTGCACCAGCTGGGCGGTCTTACGGATATCGGGCACCATGGCATTGATGATCTGGCCGGCATTCCCAGCCTTATCAACGGTTGAGGTCGAGAGGTCGCTGATCTCGCCGGCGGCCTGGGCTGATCTTTCAGCCAAGCGTCTGACCGCCGCGGCCACGACGGCAAAACCCTTGCCGTGCTCGCCGGCCCGGGCAGCCTCGATGGCGGCATTCAGCGCCAGCAGGTCAGTCTGGCGGGCGATCTCCTCAATGATGGCGATCTTCTCGGCGATCACCTGCATGGCATCGACGGCCTCAACAACGGCCCGCCCGCCATCATCCGCATCGCTGGCCGATTTGCCGGCAATCTTGTCGGTCTGCATGGCATTGTCGCTGTTCTGCCTGATGTTGGCCGCCATCTCCTCCATGGCCGATGAGGCCTCCTCCGCCGAAGATGCCTGTTCAGCGGCGCCCTGGGACATCTCCTCCGAAGCGGAGCTGAGCTGTTCGCTGCCGGCGGTCACATTGGCGGCCGCGCTTTTAACATCACTGACGATCTGGCGCAGATTCTGGCTCACCAGATTCAGGGCCGCAGCCAGCTGGCCGATCTCATCCTTCTGATCAATATCAAGGGTGGCGTTCAGATCGCCGTCCGCCAGCAGGGTCGCGAAATCCACGCCCTTACGCATGGCCCGCGTAATGCTCAGGGTAATCAGCATGGCGGCCAGGCTGCCGATGAGCATAACCAGAACACAGACTACGACAATCATGCGGCTTGAGGAGGCCTGCGACTTTATCATCTCCTCCCTGAATGAATCACGAAGGTCAGCGCACTTTTCTTCAACATTCTTAGCATTTAATCCCATTTCATGCTGGGCAACCGCCTGCTGTTTCTTTACATTGTAGAGACGTTCACCACCGTCGGCATAAGCCTTAAAGTTAGATTGAATTTCCTCTCCGGCTGCAATCAATTCAGGATAATCTTCAACCAAAATCATCCATTCACTGGTTCCCTGCTTGAGAATTTCCATTTTTTTCTGCAGGCCGGCATAATTCTCTTCATTGGGATGCCAGAGATAGTAGAGCGCTGCGATACGGGCGTAGAGGTAATTAATCGAGATATTCTCATTGAGCTTTTCAACAATCAGATCTAGCTCTTTTACTTCCGCTTGCCGGCCGGCTGCCAGCGCCCTCTCTCGAGCTTTTTTAACTGTATTTAACTTGATCTCTTTGACAACTTCATCAACACCGATCTGAACCTTCTTCCATTCACCAAAGACAACGGTTGATTCCTGATCAAGAGCAATATAGGTTCTTACACCTTCTTCATACTTGCGTGTGCTCTCAATTACTTCATCCAGCTTCTTAATGTCGGCCGGATCATCAACCTTTGTTTTAGTCTTTTCGGCCTGTTCAATCAGTTTTGCATTCTGGGCATAGCTGGCTTCGATGAGCTTAATATCGCCGGTAAGCAGATAGTCTTTGCCCTTCTGGCGGGTCAATAACAGGTCCTTCACGATGCGGTTAGCATCATCAGAAACCTCAACCTTCTTCCCGATCTCACCCATCCCCCGCCAGCCGACAAAACCAATCATAACAGCCAAGACAATGATCACGGCAAAACCGGACCCGATCTTATAGGCCAGACGCATATTCTTAAGCATCACTACCCCCATAATGTTTTAAAAGGGCATTAGCACGGGCTGTGCCACAAAGATCAGTCGACAATATGTCTATAAATTCAGTGCATTATAACTAGACAGTAGAGATCAATCTTAATATTTACAATAGATTATTCCAAATAATCGGAAAATTTCAAAATTCCGGAAAATCAAGCTGACAAGTCAGCTGCTGTACTCCTTCAGCAGATTATAGAGATGCGACTGGGAGAGTCCGGAAAGCCGGCAGGCCTCTTTCTTGTCGCCGCCAACCGTCGCCATCAACTTGGTGATGTAGCGCCGGCCGCATTCGCGCTGATACTCTTTAAACGGCGGCAGACTGTCGGTTCCCATTTCCAGCAGTTTCAGATCACACTGACCGGACCTCACCAGCTCATCGGATTTACCGGCGAGCCTGATATTGACCGGCAGATGATAGGCGTAGATGATCTTATCATGCTGCGCCACGGCCAGCACCTTATCAAGCACGCCGAAGAGCTCCCTGACGTTGCCCGGCCAGGAGTAGTGCTGCAAGACATCGAGAAAACATGCTGAAATGCCCTTAATGCCGATCCCCTGGCTGTCGCAGTACCTGTTGATATAAAACAGGGCAAGCTCCTTGAGATCCTCCTCCCGCTGGCAAAGGGGCGGCAGCTCGATATCAATAGAGCAGAGCCGGAAGAGCAGATCCTGACGGAAGTTATCACTGTTGACCATCTCCGGCAGATTGCAGTTGGTGGCCGATACCAGCCTGAAGTCCGACCCGACAATCCGATCAGAGCCGACAGGCCTAAACTCCTGCTCCTGGATCACGCGCAGAAACCTCTTCTGCACGGCCGGCGGCAGTTCTCCGACCTCATCCAAGAAGAGTGTTCCGCCGTCGGCCTGTTTGACCAGCCCTTCGCGGCTGCGATCGGCCCCGGTAAAGGCGCCCCGTTCATGGCCGAACAACACGCTTTCCACCAGATTTTCCGGCAGGGCCGCACAATCCACTACCACAAAGGGGCCCTTTGCCCGGGAGCTGTTTTCATGAATGGCGCGCGCAAAAAGCTCCTTGCCGGTACCGGTCTGACCGGTTATGAGCACCGCACTGTCAGTGGCGGCAGCTTTGGCAACCAGTTCGAGGGCACGCTTGAGCGCCCGCGAACTGCCGATAATGGCATCCCTTTTCAAGAGAGCCGGCACCCGGCGCTTCTGGTTGCGATACTCGAGAGCCCGCAGCATGGTCACCTTCATGACATCCAGCGACGCGGGCTTGCGGATATAGTCCCAGGCCCCATGTCTGAGTGTATACTCGGCGCCATCAACATCTGCATAGCCGGTGATAATGATCACCTCAGGGTTGGAGGGCAACTGACGAAACTCGCCCAACGCCTCGGCCCCGTTCCCATCGGGCAGGCGCACATCCAGAAAAACGATATCCACATCCTGCGCGGCCGCCGCCTCAAGACCATCCGCAAGCCTCACCTGGCAGGATACTTCATGACCCATGTGCCTGACCACATTAGCCAGAGCCGAGCCCATGCTTGGATCATCATCAACGATCAGGACCCTAGCCATCGCCACGCCCCGCATCCAGAACGCTGCGCAGAGCCAGACAGAGCTCCTCCTGGGTCCAAGGCTTGTTAATAACCATATCAATGCCGTGCTTCACTTTAGAAATCTCCCCGACCCTATTCGAAAATCCGGTCACCAGCAGTACCGGAATATCTTCCCTGACGCTCTTGATCCGCTGCGCCAGCTCAATCCCCAGCATCTCGGGCATGGTCAGATCGGTTATGACCACATCCGCAGCCATGGGATTGTTCTCAAACCAGCGCAGAGCTTCAACGGATGAAGATTGAGCCACCACCTTGTAGCCGTGATTTTCAAGAATCCGGCTGCCCGACCAGAGCAGAGACGTCTCATCATCCACCAGCAGAATCGTCTCGCTGCCCCCCACCGACATCGTTGAGAGACCGGCTGATTCAACTTCAGCCGTGCTGCTCTGGGGCAGAATAATCGCAACCGTGGTTCCCCGGCCCTCACTACTCTCAATGCTGATCGTACCGCCGCAGCGCTGCACTATGCCGTGCACCACAGCCAGCCCCATCCCGCTGCCCTCACCGGGCTTGCGGGTGGTGAAGAAGGGCTCAAAAATATGTTCCTGGACTGCGCTGCTGATCCCACAGCCGTTGTCTGTCACCGAGAGCTGACAGTAGAGGCCCGGCGGCACCGCCAGACGCTTGGCCGAAAAGCTGTCGATCACCAGCTCATCCAGATCAACGGTCAGGCGTCCGCCGCTGCCGTCCATCGCCAGGGCCGCATTCCGGCAGAGATTGATTATAATCTGGCTGATCTGGGTAGGATCAGCATAGATATAAACTTGCTCAGGATGCAGACATTTTATGATCTCAATACTGGAGGGCACGGTGGCCCGCACCAGCTGCATTGTCCTGCGGATATGACTGACCAGTTCGAACGCCTCCTGACGCGGGGTGTCGTGACGACCAAAAGTTAAAATCTGATCGACCAGATCGCGGGCCCTGCGACAGGAGGCCAGCGACTCGACCGCATACTGATGTACCAGCGTCCCAGCCGGCATGGAGTCGATGATCAACTCCGTATTCAACATGATGCCGCCCAGGATGTTGTTGAAATCATGGGCAATGCCGGCCGACAGGGTGCCGATGGCCTCCATCTTATTGGAATGCAGCCGCTGTTTCTCCAACTCATCCCGTTCAGATTCAACGGCTTTGCGCAGCGTGATGTCCTCGACAATCACAACGGAGTAGTCGACCCGCTCTTCATCGGATGGAATCCCGGCGGCCGAAACCCTGCACCATATGATGGCCCCATCCTTGCGGACATAACGTTTTTCAAGCTGGAAATTTTCTATTTCACCGCTGTAAAGCTTAGCCGTCAGAGGCTCCTGCAATCTGATATCATCGGGATGGGTAGCCTCCTTATACGTCATGCGGGTCAACTCCTCTGCAGAGTAGCCGAGCATACTGCAAAGGACCGGATTGACCTCGATGATGGAATCATCATTGCTGCAGATCGCCATGCCCACCGGTGAGCGTTCCAGGGCCTTGGCAATATTCATCTTGGTCGACCGCAACCTGGACTCCGCCAACTTCAGGCCGGTGATTTCTCGCGCAAACCACAGCACCTTTCTCTTTTCGCCCACGGGGGTCTCAAGCAGGGCGATTACAGCATCAAACCAGCGGAATTCATCATTTATGGCGATGTGATACTCAATGGACTGCTGCTCTCCAGTCTCGATCGTCCGCATAATGGCGGCCAGATAACGGTCGGCATCCGCGGAGGGAAAGAGATCGTAAGCAGTTTTGCCCAGATAGTTACAGTCTAAGATTCCCAGGCGCGGACTGTCCTGAAAAAAAAGACACCGGCTCTCTTCATCCAATACCGCCACCAAATCCGGCAACGAACCGATAAACTTCTGAAAAGTGCGGTTCCAGGATTCATTACCAAGATCACCAGTTATTGGATGTGACTGTTCATTGGACGGCATCTGCATATCATCAGGTGACTTTGTATCATAAGACATCCCCTTAACTCTACACACCGGGAATCTATTTCTCAAGCTGGTTTTTATCACCTGATGTTCAGACTGCCAAAAAAAGTTCCTTTACATTAACTTCATAAAACACCATATTATATAAATGTTTTTAGAAACATATGCCACTGCACTAGACACCACATGAAAAGGGATCTACATGCATCAATCATCACAAAGAGTTAACTTAAGCATTCTCACTTTTCTTTTGTTATTTCTTTTCCTGCCACCAAACGCAGCCGCCATTAATCAAGAAACCATCACAATCAAGGGTGACTTCAACTACCCGCCCTATGAATTCATCAACCATCAAAACCAGCCGGCCGGCTTCAATATCGACATCATGCGCGCGGTGGCCCGCGAGATGGGGCTGAATATCACCATCGAACTCGACTCCTGGCCCACGGTGCGCGAAGAGCTTAAGAACGGCGAGATCGACGCCGTCACCGGTGCCTTCAAAACTGCCGCCCGGCACAAACATTTCAACTTCAGCAACCCGCATGTTCTGGTCTCATACTCCATGGTCAGCCGCCCCGACACCCCCCTGCCCACGCCCGAGCGGGCCCGCAACCAGGCCATCCTGGTTCAGGCCGGCGACTTCGGCCACGACTATCTGATTGAGAACAACATCACCCAGCGCATCATCACCAAAAACAGCGTCGAAGAGGCCCTGGTGGCGCTATCATCCGGCCAGGGTTGCTGCGCCCTGGTGCCGCGCCTGCAGAGCATGATGATTATCAAGAAGTTTAAACTTGATGACCTGATCTCGGTCGGACCTCCCATCATGCAACGCGAATTCTGCTTCGGGGTCGCCAAGGGCAACGATCAGCTGCTGGCAACCCTGAATGAAGGTCTGAGCATCATCCACACCACCGGCGAATATGACCGCATCTATCAGAAATGGTTCGGCCATTACGAGAGTCTGACCTGGAAATACCAGAAACTCTTCAAGCGATTTATGCTCATCACAGCAGCCATGCTCCTGGTAATAACCCTGAGTATCCTGTGGAGCAGAATGCTCAGCCGCAGGGTCAAGGAGCGCACCCGGGAACTGAAGGCCAGCCGAGAAAACCTCAAGATCACACTCAACTCCATCGGTGACGGTGTCATCGCCACCGACATTGAAGGCCGGGTCACACGCCTGAACCCGATCGCCGAGCATCTGACCGGCTGGGGAGTTGCAGAGGCCAAGGGCCGGCCCCTGACTGAAATCTTCGTGATAGTCAACGCCAGCAGCCGCGAAGCGGTTGAGAATCCGGTCGACAGAGTTCTCTCCAGCGGCCAGATCGTCGGACTGGCCAACCACACCATCCTGCTCAGCCGCAGCGGCCAGGAGTACCAGATCTCCGACAGCGCCGCCCCCATCCGCACGGCGGAAGGCCAGCTGACCGGCGTTGTGCTGGTCTTTCGCGACGTAACCCATGACTATGCGATGAAGGCCGCCCTCAAGGCCGAACAGGAGCGCGCCCTCAACATCATCAACTCATCGCCCAGCATGATCGTGGGCATCGACAGCAGCGGACTGACCACCTTCATCAATCCGGCGGTCACGGCCATCACCGGCTACACCGAAGACGACCTGCTGGGCAACAACTGGTGGGAGATCCTCTATCCGGATGAATACTACCGGCAGGTGGAAAAGCTGCAGCAGAACTTCACCGAATGCATCGTGATGGACCACGAGATGGTCCTGCGGGCCAAGGACGGCAGCAGCCGCACCATCCTCTGGTGCGACTACTGCAACCATGATGAGAGCAACAACATCCGGGAGATTATCGGTTTCGGCAGCGACATCACTGACCGGCGCGAGGCCGAGAGAGCCAAAGCCGATTCCGACCTGCGTTACGCAACCCTCTTCGAGTCGGCCGGAGAGGCGGTCTTCCTGCTTAAGAACGGCAAGTTCTATGACTGCAACCCCAAAACCCTCCAGATGTTCGGCTGCCGCAAGGATGAGATCATCGGCCGCAGCCCCGCAGACTTCTCCCCCGAGCTGCAGCCCAACGGCCAGCGCTCCAGCGAAGTCATCAAGATGCGGCTCGAAAGGGACATATCCGATAAACAGTATCTTTTTGAATGGCAGCAGCAGCGCCTGGACAAAACACCATTTGATGCCGAGGTCTCCCTCAGCCGCATGGAGCTGGGCCAGGAGACCTATACGCTGGCCATCGTACGCGACATCACCGAGCGCAACCGGATGCAGCAGGAGCTCATGCGCAATGAGGAGCAGCTGCGCCAGAGCCAGAAGATGGATGCCATCGGCCAGCTGGCCGGCGGCGTGGCCCATGATTTCAACAACATGCTCTCGGTGATCACCAATGCCGCCGAAATGCTGAGCCAGCAAGACTCCCTCGACGCTGACAGCCGGCAACTGGTTGACATGATCCTGACAGCCGGACAGCGTTCGGCTGAGCTGACCACCAAACTGCTGGCCTTCGGCCGCAAGGGGCGCACCACCAGTGAGCATGTCGACATTCACAACCTCATTGAGGAGACCCGCGCCATCCTGAGCCGCACGGTCGACAAAAAGATCGAGATCATCATAGACACCCAGGCCGGATGCCGCATCGTCGAGGGCGACACCTCCAGCCTGCAGAATGCGGTCCTGAACATCTGCATCAACGCCAGCCACGCCATCAGCGGCCGCGGCCAGATCGCAATCGCCACCCGCAACCGCGAGATGAGCCCGGCCAACTGCCGACAAAGCTCTTTCGAAATAGATCCCGGCGCTTACCTGGAGCTGATGATCCGTGACAGCGGCTGCGGCATTGCCCCGCACAACCTTGACAAGATCTTCGAACCTTTCTTCACCACCAAGGAGAAGGGCATCGGCACAGGGCTGGGGCTGGCGGCGGTCTATGGAACCATCCGCGACCACCACGGCGCCATCGAGGTCCAGAGCCGGGTCGGCCTGGGCACAACATTCACCATCCTGCTGCCCTGCATCGAGTCCGCGCAAATCAAGGAGAGTGACAACAGCGCCATCATCAATGGCAGCGGCTGCATCCTGCTGGTGGACGACGAGGAGCTGATCAGAAACGCCACCTCAATGATGCTCAAGCGGATGGGCTACCGCGTCATGCTGGCCGGCAACGGCGAAGAGGCCGTCGCAACCTTCGCGCAGCACCATCAGGAGATCGACCTGGTCATCATGGATATGATCATGCCGGTCATGAACGGCCGCGACGCCTTCATCAAGATGCGTTCAATCGACAGCAGCTGCAAGGTGCTGATCGCCTCCGGCTTCACCAACAATGCCAACATTGCCGAGCTCGAAAAGATGGGCCTCAACGGCTTCATCGCCAAACCGTTCAGAAACTTCGAACTGAACCGGCGCATAAGGGAGATCCTCTAGAGCCGGCTAACGCCCCGGACGCTGCTCATTCGGCCGCCACTGGCTGGCGAGCTGCTGGGCCCGGATGATCTCCTGCGGGCTGAGCGCGTCCGAGACAATCCTGAAGAGCTTATCCGCATCGTAGCCCCCGGCGCGCGCCAGATTGAGCCACATGTGGGCCTGGACATAATCCTTGCGTACGCCGCGCCCGTAAAGATAGGCCCGCCCCATCTGATACTGGGCCGCAATGTGGCCCTGATTGGCAGCCACCCTGAACCAGCGTGTGGCCGCCTCATAGTCCCGCGGCACCCCCCGGCCCTCGGCATATATCCCGGCCAGGCGGAACTGAGACTCGGCGCTGCCCCGCTGGGCCGCCCGCTGATACCACTCCCGGGCCGCCATGAAGTCCTGCGGCACGCCCAGACCTTCGGCAAACATCCGGCCGAGGGCGAACATGGACTGCACGTCGCCCTGTTCAGCCGCCAGACGGTACCAGCTGACTGCCGCCACATAGTCCTGCGTTATGCCATGGCCCCGCTCAAAGATCTCCCCCAGGGCCAGCTGGGATGCCGCATCCCCCTGCTCGGCGGCCAGACGGAAATACTCGATGGCCTGCGGGATATTCGCATCCGCCACATCCCGATAGTAGCAGCCCAGATTGTAGAGGGCGCCGGCATGGCCCTGCTCGGCGGCCCGCCGGTAGTAGTGCAGGGCCAGCGGCCTGTCCTCATTAAGGCCCTGGCCGCTGAAATACATCAGTCCCAGCATAAACTGCGCCGGGGCATGACCTTTGGCGGCCGCCTTCTCCAGCCACTTGACCGCACTCTGGTAATCAGCGGCCTGGCTGTACTCCAGCGCCAGGGAGTACTGTGAGTCAATCTTTCCGAAACAGGCCTCGCGCTTGAGGCGACGCAGATCAGCATCGGCCCAGAGGGTGGTGCTGGCAATCAATATCAGGATGGCACTCAGCCAGATCTTATTACGCAAAATTGAATCCTCCCTAGGCCGCTCATATCTCTATTTGACGCCCCGATCAATGACTTCATTCAACCAGTCAAATGTGCTAAGCCTGCCCCATGACCCTCGAACTAGCCGACATCGGGACCGTGCTTATCGAACACAGCGCCCGCGCCAAACGCCTCAACATCAGCGTGCGCCCCGGACGGGTGCGCGTGGCTGTACCCCGGGATCTTGAGCTCAGCACGGGGCACAGATTCCTCTTGCAGCAGCTGGCGTGGGTCAGGCAGCAGCAGGCCCGCCTGGCCGAACTTGACCAGCCCGATCTCAACCCGGTGCTGCCCTCCTTCGCGGCCAAGGCCCTGATCATCAGACGCCTCAACCAGCTGGCCCGCCAGCACAACCTGCCCTTTCAACGGGTCACAATCCGCAGCCAGCGCAGCCGCTGGGGCAGCTGCAGCTCCCGCAACAGCCTCAATCTGAACATCAAGCTGGCCCGCCTGCCGGCCGAGCTGCTGGACTATGTGCTGCTGCATGAACTGGTGCACACCCGGGTCAAGAATCACGGCCCTGACTTCTGGCAGGCCCTCGAAGATGAACTGCCTGGCGCCCGCCAGCTGGCCAAACGCCTCAAGCAGTATCCGCTGGACCTCTTGTGAGCGCGGCTTATATTTCCTGCAGGGGGATATATGCCAAGATCCGCGCTGCTGATTTTCATGCTGCTGCTCTGCGGCTGCCTTGAAGAGGAGAACTCGCTCGAGGATCAGCTGCTGCGCCAGCGCGCACTCTTTGACTATACCATCAGCAACTGGCAGCACCGCGAAACCCAGGCCATGGAGAGTGAACCCATCTATCTGGCCGCGGCCGAAGATTTTGAGCTGCCCGCACACATCGGCTTCATGATCGCCCGCCACCACCAGCAGATTGAGTTCGACCACCACAAAGCCAACTTCTACTACTGGCAGACAGCAGCCGAGACCGCCGACAGCGGCCGGGGGGTCTGTATCGACCAGGCCATCTACACCTATATCCAGCTCCGGCAGGAGGGCATCCCGGATGACTGTCTGGCGATCCTGGCCTTCTTCAACGGCACGCTTGAGGGCCATGCCGAACTGGGCATCCGCGCGCATCCCCGAGACGACTACCTGATCTGCGAAAACGGCGTTCTGGTCCTACCCGAGCCCAATCCCATGTTCGCCTTCAACCTCTTTGAGCGCTGGTGGTACTGAAGATTACCAACTCTTAATTTGACATCCGCAATCTCTTCTGACTATTTTCAAATGACCAAGCAGATCGGAGGATTGCGTGCGAAAAAAAATCACCGCCTTACTGTTCATCTTTTTCATCTTAGCCCCCACCCTGCAGGCCGGCTATGATCCATCCTGGAAGTGGCAGACCCTTAAGAACGACCAGTTCACCATCTACTACCCCGAGGGCTACGAGGAGACCGCCTACCACATCTATGGTTTAAGCAATCAGGTCTACGACTCGGTCAACGGCTACCTGGGCGTGGAGCCGCGCAACTGCCCGGTGGTGATCAACCCCGGCACCGATCTCTTCAACGGCTTCTACTCACCCCTGCCCAACCGCATCTCGCTCTATGAGACACCCCTGGCCAACCTGAGCTACTTCGGCCCGGACGAGGACCCGGCCCTGGGACTCTTCATCCACGAGTATGCCCACTTCAGCCACATCACCATGCGCCTGGGCTGGTACGACAAGGTCTGCACGCTCTTCGGCGACGGCCTGGCCGTGGCCAACGGCCCCACCCCTGGCTGGGTCAACGAGGGCGTCACCACCTACAGCGAGACCACCATGACCGACGGCGGGCGCGGTCGGTCGGCCGAATTCACCGGCATGATGCGCTCCTTTGACAGCGACTACTGGAACCTCTCCTCGGCCGGCACCTTCTCGCCCTACGCCCCGCCGGGCGGCCGCATCTACCTGGCCGGCTACCACATGCTCGACTACATGAACCAGGCCTACGGCCAGGATGCCTTTGCCCGCCTGGCCCGCTACCAGGCCCGCCACCCCCTGACCGTCACCGAGGGCGCCATCCGCAAGGAACTCAAGGTCAAGCCCGAGGAGTTCTATGCCGGCTTCCTGAGCCACATGCAGGCGCAGGTCGATCAGCACAAGGCCGCCGCCCTGGCCAGCGGCCTGCCCCAGGGCCGCGTGCTGCTCTCCTATGAACTGGACGGCATCCGCGAGCACTTCTGGGACGCCGAAGGGCGCATCATCGCCGTCAGATCCGGCTATGCCCAGCCCAACGCCCTGCTCGAGATCAACCCGCTGAGCGGTGAAATCTTCAATGAGCGCGCGCTCGGCAACCTCAACGCCAACCACAACATCCGGCGCCTGTCCTGCGGCCAGCTGGCCTACGGCGGCATCTACCCCTACATGTTTGACAGCGGCGACATGGATGTCAGCGACCTGACCCTGCTGGATCCCGAAACCAGGCGCCACACGCGCCTGACGCGCAACAAGCACATCTTCTCGGCCGACCTCTCGCCCAACCAGGTCAGCTGGGTGGCCACCCGCCGTCAGGGGCGCTTCCTGGAGCTGGTCCTGCTGGACCGGGCCGGCCAGAACGCCAGGACCCTGATCAGCGGCGAAAACCGCTACTTTGAAGCGCCCACCTGGTCGCCCGACGGCGAGATGATCGCGGTCGTCGTCAAGGAGGGCCGCAACGCCGACATCGCCCTGGTGGACCCCTCCAACGGCGATTTGAAGCGCCTCTACGCCTCCGACCTGAACGCCGAGCGCGATCCGAGCTTCTCGCCCGACGGCCGCTACCTGCTCTTCATCTCCGACCGGACCGGCACCTTCAACGTCTACGCCTGGGACCTGCAAACTGAGGAGCTCTACCAGCTGACCAGCGTCTTCTACGCCGCCAGCAACCCCCAGCTCTCGCCCGACGGCCAGACCCTGAGCTTCCTTTCACTCAAGAACGGCCTCAACCAGCTCTGCTCGATCCCCTTCAACCTGAACATGGCCCGGAAGATTGAACCGAGCGCAGAGCCGGCCCCGGCCAACCAGGCCGCGATTGCCGACCTGCGCGCCGACAAGCCGGCCCCGGCCGCGGCGCCCGCACCGGCCGGCATCCCGCTGGGGGCCTACAAGCCCTTCCTGCACACCCCCTACCTGACCGCCGACGAGGACGGCGCCGCCCTGGGCGTCTTCCTGATGGGCGCTGATCCGGTCGGGCTCAACAAGTACAACCTCAAGCTCTACTACGGTAGCCAGGCCAAGCGCTTCGGCTACGATCTCAACTACACCAACAGCTACCTCTGGCCCGACATTAACTTCAGGCTCTACGACAGCGCCCTGGAGGGCAACACCCTGGGCGGCGGCAAGGACCACTGGTTCCGCGAAATCGGCACCGAACTGAGCCTGAGCCTGCCCTACAACCTGCGCTACGCCCCCAGCTACATCGGCAGCAACACCACCTTTGGTACGCGCTACCGCCACTTCGGCGGCCTGGACGGCTTCCACGTTGACCACCGCCAGAACGAGTCGGTCAGCCTCTTTTCGAGCTTCAGCCTCAGCCACAGTCCCAATTCCGCCAAACGCGACATGCGGCCCATCTGGGGCCAGAACCTCATGCTCGCCTATGAGAACAGCCTGGATGTCGGTGAGATCTCGGGTCACAACTTCATAACCCGCTTCAGCCAGTATCTGCCGAGCTTCATCGACCACCATGCCGTGGAGCTGGGTTTTGCCTTCCAGGGCCAGCGCGGCCCACTGACCTACAGCAAGGTGGCCCTGCCGCGCGGCTACGGCAAGAATGACCGCGCCGGCGGCATGTACAAGCGCAAGAACCTCAAGCTGACGGCCGAGTACCACTTCCCCATCGCCTACCCGGATGCGGGCTGGAGCACCCTGATCCACTTCTCGCGCGTGCAGGGATCGCTCTTCCTGGACTACGGCGCCGGCTGGCAGAACTCCTTCAGCCTGGACCGCTTCACCCATGACGCCCGCACCTCCATCGGCCTGGACCTCTCAACCGAGACCGAACCATTGGGCTCGGTGCCCTTTGAAGTCGGCCTGACCTTCGGCTACATGTGCAAGGAGCAGGAGGGCTTCATCAACTACATCCTGAAGTTTTAACTGACCGCCGGCCCCGCAGGGGGCCGGCTAGCAAGGAACATTATGCGAACTGCCAAGGACCGCCTGCGTCACACCATTCTCTTTGAAATCATGGCCCTGATTATCGTGATCAGCTTCACCAGCCTGGTGCTGGGCTTTGAAGCTGTGCGCATCGGCAGCCTCTCGGTGGCCATGTGCCTCTGGGCCATGGTCTGGAATGCGCTCTACAACTATATCTTCGACCGCACGCTGCTGGCCATGGGCCGCAGCCTCAAGCAGCGCCCGCCGGGGCTGCGCGCCCTGCACAGTTTTCTGTTTGAAGCCGGCCTGGTGATCCAGACCCTGCCCCTGGTGGCCTGGTGGATGCAGCTGGGGCTGTTCGAGGCATTTCTGATGAATGCCGGCTTCATGATCTTCTACCTGATCTACGGCTACGCCTTCAACTGGATCTACGACCAGCTCTTTCCAATTCCGGCAGAACACTCCGCAACATAAACTGGAGTACATAATAAATTCAGGCACTTTTGTCTCAAGTATCAACATCCCAAATCCGAAATCAACAATTAAGGACAGCATACAAGGAGCCCGAAATCAGCCTGATGCAGCATACACCGTTCACCGTACCGATCATCGTTGCCTCGCTCTGCATGCTGCTGCCCCTGATCTACATCATGCGCACCCGGCGCAGCATCCCGGGCAAGACAACCTTTCTGATCATGCTGGGCGCCACCATAATCTGGACCATCAGCTACAACCTGGAGCTGGCCTCGGGCGGCCTGGCGGCCAAATATTTCTGGTCGCGTTTCAAATACCTGGGCGTGGCAACTGTCCCGGTCACCTGGCTGGTTTTCGCAATCTTCTACTCGGGACACACCATCAAGAAGAGCACGATCGCCATGCTGAGCGTCATGCCCATGATCTCGCTGCTGGCGGCCTGGACCAACTCCTGGCACTGGCTCTTCTACTCTTCATTTGAACTGGACCACTCCGGCCCCTTCATCACCGCCGTCAAGGGCCACGGACCATTCTACTGGATGAACGCCATCTACACCTACACCCTGCTGATCGCCGGCACCTCCATCATCATCCGCACCTTCATCCATGCCGACCCCATCTATCGCAGGCAGACCGGCCTGGTGCTGATCGGCGTCATGACACCGCTGCTGGGAAACATCTCATACAACCTGGGTCTGAGCATCATCCCCAATCAGGACCAGACCCCCCTGCTCTTCCTGGTATCCGGCGCGATACTCTCCTATACACTGATCCGCTACCAGCTCTTCAACGTGCTGCCGGTGGCCTACAGCACCATCATTCAAAACCTCAACGACGGCATCATTGTCCAGGATGATAGCCAGCGGGTCATGTCCATCAATCCGGCCGCCCAGCGCATCCTGAACTGCGGCAGCGGCGAACTGATCGGCAGACAGATCAATGATCTTACCAGCTGGGACCTGAGCCAGCAGCTGCTGACCCTCAACGAGGGCCATGCCGAGATCGAGCTTAATGTTGACGGCAAGCAGCTGGTCTTTGACCAGCAGAACGTGCCGCTCTACGACCAGCGCGGCAAGATCAACGGCCAGATCACGGTGCTGCACGACATCACCGACCGCATCAAGGCAGCCAACCTGCTCAAGGAGAGCGAGGAGCGTTTCCGCCTGCTGAGCCTGACCGACGGGCTCACCAGCCTCTTCAATGCGCGCCACTTCCATGAGCAGCTCTCACGTGAATTCTCGCGCGCCAGACGCTACCAGCATGAGCTCTCGCTGCTGCTGCTCGATATCGATAACTTCAAGCGGTTCAACGACAACTGGGGCCATCTGGAGGGCGACCGGGTGCTGATGGCCATGGGCGAATGCCTCAAGACCATCCTGCGCGAGAGCGACACGGCCTACCGCTACGGCGGTGAGGAGTTCACGGTACTGCTGCCGGCCACCCCGGGCAGCAACGCCTTTTACGCCGCCCTGCGCCTGCGTGACTGTTTCAACAACCACCCCTACCATCCGGGCTCAAACCAGGAGGTCTTCATGTCGGCCAGCATCGGCATCGCCACCCTGCGCCCGGACGACAATCTGAAGACCTTCCTCAACCGCGCCGACCAGA
>CALOBW010000018.1:0-1121 GCA_942491525.1 uncultured Thermodesulfobacteriota bacterium | reverse complement strand
AGCCTCTTTGTGGGCACCGAGACCCCCCTCGGGCCCTTTACCGTGGGCATCGGGCACACCGACAGCGGTGACAGCGCGCTCTACTGCCGGCTTGGATACTCCTTCTAGGGTTAATTAGGTGTTGATCTGGCACCTTGGCGCTGCTTAAAGGATGCTATGAACAGTAAACTGCACCGCTCCGGCGGCTTTTTGAATCTGCTGATTGTCATTATCATGATTGCGGCCCTGATGACCGCCGCTCTGCTGGGGGTCTCCTGGATCAGCGCTCGTCAGGAGCGCATGCAGGGTGTTGTCACGCAGATGGGCGTCGGGGCCTTCGGGCGCATCGAGCGTTTTCTGATGCCGGTGGACAGCCTGCTGGTGACCATGCAACAGTGGGGCGCGCAGGGGCTGCTCAATCTGGATGATCCGGTCCAGATAACGCGCTCGGTGATTCCGCTGATCGACAAGGAGCAGCTGCGGCATATCGCGGCCGTGATCGTGGCCGAGCCCGACGGGCGTTCCTACACCCTCTTCAGGGAGGATGGCAGCTGGCTCTCGCGTTCAGTCAGCGGTGAGGCCTCCATGATTCGCTGGCGCAATCTGGAAAAGGTTGAGCAGTGGTCTGAGGAGAGCGATTATGATCCGCGGCAGCGCCCCTGGTATGTGGGCGTGGCGCGCCAGGAGATCTTCTGGACGCGGCCCTATCAGTTCATGACCCAGCAGAAGCCCGGGGTGACCGCTTCGGTGGCGGTGCAGGGACCGGCCGACGGCATCGCCCAGGTCATCGCCGTGGATGTGCTGCTTGAGGACTACCGCGGCCTGCTGGGGCAGCTCGATCTGGGCGATGACGGCCATATCTTCCTGCTCAGCGCTGACGGTCAGGTTGCCGACCTGACCCGGGTGCATGACAAGCTGCCGGCTAGCCGGCCGAACGTCGGGCTTTTCGGGGCCTTTCTGGCTAATAAGGGCAGCAACCCCTTCCGGTTCAGCTATGAGAATAAAAGCTGGTGGGGTTGGATTTCGGATAATCTGACCGATGAGCGCGAGGTGTACCTGGCACTGGTGATGCCCGAGAGCTCGCTCATCATGCGTCAGAAGGGCAGTTACCTGCTCCTGATCTCGGTGTCGGTGCTGGTGGT
>CALOBW010000017.1:0-28406 GCA_942491525.1 uncultured Thermodesulfobacteriota bacterium | reverse complement strand
GGCCCTTATGTCCAACGCCCGCTTCACCACCTGGGCCGTATCGCCCAGCGGAGCGAAGATCGAGACGACCAGCGCCACCAGGATCGCACCTCTGATGTTCATGAAGTCGTAGGCGGGAATCGTGGCGAGCACCGACGCCAGCGCGGTCGTCACCACGATTCCCCCAATCAACCCCTCGACCGTCTTTCTCGGAGAGACGACGGGGTAATCGGTCGACGACCGAACGCCCGTCCCACGGGCCGCGGCGATGTCGAAGAACGCGGTCAGGACGACGAGCAGCAGGATCAGCTCGACGGCGTTCTCGGACTGCCCGATGACGATCGCAAAGGAGAGCAACGACCAGACCATGCCCAGCACGGTCACCGCAGCGTTCTCGAGTGGATCCTGTCGCACGACGACCGAATAGAAGAGCGCAACGGCCGTGACCCCGACGATCAGCGTCGTCGCCATTGCGTCGGTCCCTCCGACATGCGCCGCATCCCCCCGCCGATGACTGCGAGGAATCCGAACAGGGCGATCGGCCGATAGTCGCGGGTGCGCAACGTGGCGTACAACTCCCCCACCGACAGCACCATCACGACCGTCACCATCGCCGTGAACCACGCCTTGCCGAAGAACAGCAGTCGAGGTGAGAACGACGCCGAGGCCGATGACCTGCAGCGTCAGGGTCCGACGTCCGGAGCTGCGCCCGGCTTCGACGTCCTCGGTAGCGCCCGCTCACCGAGCGTCGTCTTCGAATCCCACGAGGCCCGACCCCACGCCGGGCATGGAAGCGGCAACAGCCTGCCGTTCGTATTCGAGGCCTTCGGCCGCGGCGATGTCCTCCGCGAGACCCTGATACTCCCTGGTCGTGGCGGCCAGGTAGTCGTCGTGGGTGTAGTCATCGAGGTGGGCACTTCCCTCCCCCTCATCTTCGGAGATGTCCGGAGAGTCGGATTCCTCCGCGCGGTCACCGGCCGGCGAGAGGTCGGGATCCTCCCAGGCCGTGTGAACTTCGGAGGGGCCGTCGTCGGACACGGATCACACCTCGAGCAACTCGCTCTCCTTGCGGGAGAGCTGTTCGTCGATCTTGGCCACCATCTCGTCGGTGAGGGCCTGCAGGTCGTTCTCGGCGCGATGGATCTCGTCGTCGGAGATCTCACCATGGAGCGCCTCCATGTCCGACTTGGTGTGCCTGCGCACGTTGCGCACGGCGATCCGACCTTCCTCCGCCATGTGCCTGACCATCCGGATCAACTCCTTGCGCCGTTCTTCGGTCAGGGTGGGAAACGCGATTCGGATCACCGAGCCGTCGTTGGACGGATTGATCCGAGATCAGACTTCACGAATGGCCCGCTCGATGTTCGGGAGTGCTCCTTGTCGAATGGCTGGACCACGAGCAGGCGCGGCTCGGGAACGCTCATCGACGCCAACTGCAGGAGAGGAGTGGGGGTGCCGTAGTACTCGGCATGGATGCGGTGGAGGATCTGCGGATTCGCACGGCGATATCCCCCATGAAGAAAATCGTGGTGAAAATTTCTTTCGGGTTGAAAAAGAAGAGACCTTGAAAAGGGTAAACAAAAAACTTTCTGATCTTATCAGATTACATAATCAAGAACGGCCTGGATACAGTGAACAAGTGCAGATCAATGACAGTATTCATGGAGACGGTGCTCTGTTTTTGCGCATCGCTCTTTCCTGTCTTGTTGATGGTGATCATTCCGATACAGCTATTCACTATGGCAATCAGTCTTTTGAAGAACAACCTGTTTTACTGCATGCGCAAAATCGACTGGTAGCCCTTGATGCGTATGTTGAGAAATTAAAAAGCAATAGTGAGCGCTCCAGAATTCGTTCAGAAGTATATACCACCTGCCGAAATGCAGAGATAAACGAGCATATCGCTTCCTGCGACAGCCCTGTCGGCACGGGTAAAACCACGGCAGTAATGGCGCACCTTTTAATGCAAGCGCAGAAGCGTAATCTGCGAAGGATTATCGTAGTTTTGCCATTTACTAACATCATCACCCAGTCGGTAAGAATTTACAGGGAAGCACTAACCTTGCCGGGAGAAAACCCGGAACATGTCGTGGCGGAATTGCATCACCGCGCGGATTTTCAGGATAAGCTCTCTCGCCAATACACCGCGCAGTGGAAAGCCCCCATCATTGTAACAACAGCGGTTACTTTCTTTGAAACCCTTGCATCCAACACACCAGCAAGCATGAGAAAGCTCCATAATCTTCCGGGTAGTGCAGTATTTATTGATGAATCGCATGCTGCGCTGCCAGCTAAACTGTGGCCCTTGGCATGGAGATGGGTAAAAGGCTTTGCTAATGAATGGAGTTGTTATTGGGTTCTTGCATCCGGTTCATTGAACCGGTTTTGGAATATCGATGAGATTGATGATCAGCCTCCCGATGTCCCTGAAATCATGCCGCACGAGCTGAGAAAGCGCTTGCTGGTCCATGAGGAGCGGCGCATAATTTACCGTTTTTATGAAACACCAATGGGAACAGAAGAACTTGTTGAATGGGTTTCAAGTCTACCTGGTCCACGTTTATTGATTATCAATACGGTTCAAAGCGCCGCTGTAGTTGCGCGCGAGTATGCAAAACACTTTGGGCGATCATCCGTTGAACATTTATCCACGGCACTGACCCCTTTTGATAGGGCAAATACCCTGTCGCGGGTACAAACACGGTTGGTTGACAAGAACGATACTGACTGGATTCTAATAGCGACATCCTGTGTGGAGGCTGGTGTTGATCTGTCTTTTAAGACTGGCATACGTGAAGCTGCATCGCTCGTTTCGCTCCTCCAAACCGCCGGTCGCGTAAACCGGCATGAGCATTTAGAAGCTGAAACAGTCTGGACTTTTGTACTCAAAGAGGAAGAACTTCTTAAAAAGCACCCTGGGCTCAAAGATTCATCAAAGGTTTTGCTTGATCTCATTGCCAACGGATCATCAATCTCACCTGAACTTTGCACGGATGCACTTAAACGAGAGATTCGCCTGGCAGGAAAGTTCACCAGCAATACATTAAGATTTGAGGAAAATTATCAATTCCCAAAGGTTGAAGAAAATTTCAGAGTAATTAACGCTGATACTCGCACCGTTCTTATTGACAACGAGATGATCTCAAAAATTGGAAGTCACATTCCCCTTAATTGGAGAGATATCCAGAAATCATCTGTCCAAATATGGAGCTACCGTATTGATGAGCTTCGTATTTCTGAAGTTCCTGGTTGTAGCGGTCTGTACCAATGGCCCTATCAGTATGATGATTTTATTGGTTACATGGCAGGTCTTCTATCAATTGAATCGTTTAAGTCTGGATTAGGGGAGATATGTATAGTTTAGAAAGGATGAAAAATGGATTTGAAATACAGTGAAAACGACCTTCTTCCAATCTCTGCTCTTACCCATTTTTCTTATTGTCAGAGGCGTTGTGCTTTAGTTCTTCTGGAACAAATATGGTCTGACAATATATTTACCGCCGAGGGCCGGATTCTGCATGAGAAGGTGGACTCCGGTGAAGCGGATCGACGGGCCGGTGTCAGGGTTGAGCGCGGGATGGCACTGCGCTCTCTTAATTTGGGGCTCTCCGGCAAATCCGATGTGGTCGAATTTTATCGGGAAGGTAAATTGTGGCGGCCCTATCCGGTGGAATACAAGCATGGCCGTCCCAAGAAAAAAGATTGTGACCGGGTGCAGCTCTGCGCCCAGGCGATCTGTCTGGAAGAGATGCTGAATATTGCGGTGACCGAAGGCTCCTTGTTTTATGGCAAGACCCGCCGGCGCGAAAACGTGATTTTTGATGAAACGCTCCGGGAACTCACCAGCAATAGCGCCGAAAAGATGCATCGCATGATTCAGAGTGGCCGGACCCCGCCGCCGGTGTTCACCAAACAATGCGAGCAATGCTCTCTCTTTGATACCTGCCGGCCGCGGCAGATCTCAAGATCTGTCAGCAAATACATAAAAAGGATGATCGCTGATGAAGAGGCATCTTAACACACTGTTTGTGACCACCCAGGGCGCCTATCTGGCAAAGGAGCGCGAAGCGGTAGTTGTAAAGGTGGAGCAGCAATCCAAGCTGAAGATTCCGCTGCATACCTTGGGCGGGATTGTCTGTTTCGGCAATGTCGGCTGCAGCCCATTTTTGATGGGGGCCTGCGCTGAGAAGGATATCGGCATCAGTTTTTTGACTGAGTATGGTCGTTTCCTGGCCCGGGTCAAGGGTCCGGTCAGCGGCAATGTGCTGCTCAGGCGCGAGCAGTACCGCCGGGCAGACAGCGATGATGCCTCGGCTGAGATAGCCCGCTTCGTCCTGATCGGCAAGATTGCCAACAGCCGTACCGTTCTGCGGCGCTGCCTGCGCGACCATCCTGATAGGGTTGACCTTGATCGCCTGACCCAGGCTGCTGAGAGTCTGTCGCGCTGCCTTTATCAGCTGGAGCGCGCTGCCGGTCTGAATAATCTGCGCGGCATAGAGGGCGATGCCGCGGCCACATACTTTGATGTTTTTGACCAGCTGATCGCCAGGGAGCAATTTACTTTTAATGGCCGCTCCAGGCGGCCGCCGCTGGATAGTGTCAATTGCCTGCTCTCTTTTTTTTATACCCTGCTGATGCATGATTGCCGTTCGGCGCTGGAGAGCGTCGGCCTGGACCCGCAGGTTGGATTTCTGCATCGAGACCGTCCTGGCCGGCCCTCATTGGCGTTGGATCTGATGGAGGAGTTCCGGCCGTTCATTGCTGATCGTCTGGCCTTGAGTATGATCAACCTCGGTCAGTTGTCTCCGGATGATTTTATCAAGGGTGAGACCGGGGCCGTCACCATGACGGATGCTGCCCGCAAGAAGGTCTTGGTCGCCTATCAGAAACGTAAGCAGGATGAGATCATGCATCCGTTTTTGCAGGAAAAGATCACCATCGGTCTTGTGTTCCATATTCAGGCGCTGCTGATGGCGCGCCATCTGCGGGGCGATCTTGACGGCTATCCGCCTTTTATCTGGAAGTAGGCTATGTTGGTCGTGATCAGCTATGATGTGGCGGTGACTTCTGACGGCGGCCATACCAGGCTTCGCCGGGTGGCCAAGCTCTGCGAGGACTATGGTCAGCGAGTTCAGTTTTCGGTTTTTGAATGCATTGTCGACCCGGCCCAGTGGACCGGCCTGCGCAGCAGGTTGATTAAGGAGATTGACCCCCAGACTGATAGCCTGCGCTTCTATTTTCTCGGCGCAAACTGGCGCAGGCGTATAGAACATGTTGGCCTCAGAAAGGATCTGGATCAGGAGGGACCTTTGATCGTCTGAGCGCGAACCATAAGTCTTTTGAGGCTCATTTGACATATTCTCGCTTAGAGAGCTGATTTGAGTGGGTTGGCGGGGCATGCGGATCGCGACTACGCAACTACCTGATTATAAATGGTTAAAATTTTGATCTTTTAAAATTGAATAGTTGAGCGTGCGTTGCGTGAGCGGTTCGCGTAAAACAGGTTATAGCCGTAAATAATTTGATTAGTTATAAGGAAACAGTCGCTCCCCTCGCGGGAGCGTGGATTGAAACTATGCGCCTGATAATCGAATTCCTATCCCGCTGGTCGCTCCCCTCGCGGGAGCGTGGATTGAAACTGGATCTGCTGCTGGCCCTGGTCATGGGCCTTAGGTCGCTCCCCTCGCGGGAGCGTGGATTGAAACTCACTGAAATCAACGTATAATGAGAATCACTTTGTCGCTCCCCTCGCGGGAGCGTGGATTGAAACAAGTTGATGCTTGGGCAGATATCCAAAAGCGCGGTCGCTCCCCTCGCGGGAGCGTGGATTGAAACTTTCTTTATGGGCAACAAGTTTTTGATAACTATGGTCGCTCCCCTCGCGGGAGCGTGGATTGAAACAGGATGTCTGACGCAAAGGGACTGTAGAGGATGTCGCTCCCCTCGCGGGAGCGTGGATTGAAACAGTCAACGGCATAATCAACCGACGCGAGATTCTTGTCGCTCCCCTCGCGGGAGCGTGGATTGAAACACGGCATACGGCAGTTCCACAGTCACGGCATACGTCGCTCCCCTCGCGGGAGCGTGGATTGAAACGCTTTAGTTCTGAAATATGAAGCACTCCAGATGGAGTCGCTCCCCTCGCGGGAGCGTGGATTGAAACAAATCCCTCGGTGGTGTCCTGGACAGCAATCAGATGGTCGCTCCCCTCGCGGGAGCGTGGATTGAAACAAACTGACTAAGTTCGGCGAGAAGGGCGCCAAGTGTCGCTCCCCTCGCGGGAGCGTGGATTGAAACTCCAGAAAGCGGCCCAAGCCCAGGGGGTTAATTTGTCGCTCCCCTCGCGGGAGCGTGGATTGAAACTGCCTGGGCGTGGAAGGTAAAGCTTGAGGGTTCGTCGCTCCCCTCGCGGGAGCGTGGATTGAAACAAAGCGGGCCCGCTGGTTTGGGATTATGCGCCGGGTCGCTCCCCTCGCGGGAGCGTGGATTGAAACCATTATGCGCTGGCAACTTTTAAACATGCCCTGGTCGCTCCCCTCGCGGGAGCGTGGATTGAAACCAAATCGGGCAGCGCCCTCGATCAGGTGGTTGATGTCGCTCCCCTCGCGGGAGCGTGGATTGAAACAGTAATCTGGCCGTTATGGCTGACCGTGACGGCCGTCGCTCCCCTCGCGGGAGCGTGGATTGAAACATACCGGCCATGACGGTGGTTAAGAGGAAGGTCTGTCGCTCCCCTCGCGGGAGCGTGGATTGAAACCTGAAAGAAAGGAACGAGGCCGAGGATAAACAAGTCGCTCCCCTCGCGGGAGCGTGGATTGAAACGAGGATACCAGCCACGCTTCATCATAAATACTTCAGTCGCTCCCCTCGCGGGAGCGTGGATTGAAACCTAAATGTTACGATACTTACGACTAAAATAAAATAGTCGCTCCCCTCGCGGGAGCGTGGATTGAAACTTGATATCCTCCCGAAGAAGCCCAGGAAAGTGAGGTCGCTCCCCTCGCGGGAGCGTGGATTGAAACAGATTACAGAGTGGCAGGCTTACTATCATCTCGAGTCGCTCCCCTCGCGGGAGCGTGGATTGAAACTTGAGATGGAAGAAGAGGAAATTACCGACCGGCAGTCGCTCCCCTCGCGGGAGCGTGGATTGAAACATCATCAATGATCCATGACTTTACCTAGATCAAGTCGCTCCCCTCGCGGGAGCGTGGATTGAAACAAGATCACGGCGCGTGATTTGGTGGCCGAGCCTGGTCGCTCCCCTCGCGGGAGCGTGGATTGAAACCGATAGGGAGAACATAATAGCGCTTGTCGTCGAGTCGCTCCCCTCGCGGGAGCGTGGATTGAAACCACTTTAAGACTGTTAATAAGGGTAGTGTCAAAGGTCGCTCCCCTCGCGGGAGCGTGGATTGAAACAAGTTTTAAATTATATTCTTGCGGTACGATGACGTCGCTCCCCTCGCGGGAGCGTGGATTGAAACGTGATCATTAAAGCCGATGAAGCTGGCCCGGATGAGTCGCTCCCCTCGCGGGAGCGTGGATTGAAACTTGATGGTGGCTGAGTCCTGCTTGAATTCCTTTTGTCGCTCCCCTCGCGGGAGCGTGGATTGAAACATAGTCTCTATCGGACAGCTCGCGATCACCATTGTCGCTCCCCTCGCGGGAGCGTGGATTGAAACCAACAAAGTAGGCTCAAAGAAATGCAGCACGTTTGTCGCTCCCCTCGCGGGAGCGTGGATTGAAACATCGAGTGTGAATCACTGGTTGGTCATGAGTTTGAGTCGCTCCCCTCGCGGAATAAAATACAGTAAGATTCTGCAAAGCATTGCTGGGAGCCGTAAAGCGAGTTAAAGTCATTAAAACGACTCAAGAATTTGGAGACGATTAATGTATGCGAACACGCCATTTCGGGAATTGATGAAGCCTTTGTCACGCCCTGAATTTGCACGGTTGGTCAGTGAATGTGGAAACGATAAACACACAAAAGGCTTTGGGAGCTGGGATCAGCTGGCGGCCATGGTTTATGCTCAGATCACGAAGTGCGGCAGTCTGCGTGAAATCGAAGCCGGATTCAATGCGCAGGACCACCACCATTACCACCTCGGCACCCGCACGATTAAACGTTCGACTCTGGCGGAAGCAAATCAGAAGCGCAATCCAGAGCTGTTTGCCAAAGTCTGCACGCGGCTCATGCAGAAGCTTGACCGCAAGACGCGGCGCGAATGCAAGGAGATGCTGTACCTGCTGGATTCAACCTCCATCACGCTCAAAGGGTTGGGTTATGATGACTGGGCCAAGCCTATGCGCAGTAGCCGAATTCAGGGGCTCAAGCTGCACACCATGCTGATAGCTGATCAGAATCTCCCGGTTTACGCCAATATTACATCGGCCAAGGTCAACGATATTGTCGATGCCCGAACAATGCCTATTGAGTCTTCGGCAACCTATGTCTTTGATAAGGGTTATTGCGACTATAACTGGTGGCATAAAATTAATGAATCTCAGGCGCTTTTTGTTTCAAGATTCAAGACCAATGCGGCGCTAACCGCAGTTGAAGATCTGTCCGTTCCGGAAGAGGGGCAGGCAAAAATTCTTGCCGACGAGGTTGTCCTGTTCCGTAATCGCCATCCTCGCGGCGGTTGTATCAATCGTTATGAAAAGCCGTTGCGTCGGATTACGGTAAAGCGTGAAGACAAGGAAAATCCTTTGATTCTGGCGACTAATGATTTTCAGCGCAGCGCCGCAGAGATCGCCGAGCTCTACAAAACACGGTGGCAGATCGAAATTTTCTTCAAGTGGATAAAACAGAATCTCAAACTGAAAAAGTTCATCGGTCGCAGCGAAAACGCCGTGCGCATCCAGATATACACCGCCATCATCGCCTACTTGCTTGTCATGCTCTATGCACATGGGCATCAAACCGGCCTGAAACAGGAATTGGAAATCCTGAGGAGCACCTTGTTCCAGCGCATGCGCACCGAAGCCTACCTGGCCGATAAACGCCGACGAACAAGGCGACAACTGGAAAAATTACAACCGAGGCTACCATTTTGATTATTCCGGACAGTAGTGCGCCTGCGCGGGAATCCAGTGGTTGTGCAACAAGACCGCTCCTGAAATATTATTCCAGCTTCGAGATCGTATAGCTGTAGCGGTAGCGCCGGTTGGCCGGCATCTTGTACTTCTCCAGCAGGGTCAGGAAGGCCGGCAGGCTGCCGCCCACGCCGCGCTGGCCGTAGTCGATGTTGATGGTGATGAAGTCGCGCTTGGGCAGCTCATGGATGTGGGTGGCCGCCTCCAGATCCTCCTGGGAGTAGGGCCAGGCGCCGGCGTTGGAGCAGCGTTGCGCCGGCGCTATTTGAGGCCCTGACCCTGGGCGTTGCTGAAGCCTATCAGGCGCTGCCCCCGGCCCCCGCCCCCCGCCCGGCGGCGCCCCTCGGCATAGTTCTCGTGCGGGCGCGCGCCCGACCTCATCTTGTCATAGGCCTCCATTGCTCTCCGAACGGTCATCTGCACAGGAGCTTCATATGCACCTGGATCTGGCCGTCGCCGCTGGTCCCCGTAGGCAAAGGTCGATGCCGTACGCATCAGCTGCATTGCGCTTGATCTCGAATCCGGACGCTGCCGTCATCTTCGCTGATGCGGATCTCCTTAACCTTGCCCAGGGCATACTTCCAGCAGTGGCCGTACCAGAGAAAGACCGCCACTTTGGAGAGCGGGTGGGCAATCTTGAGCGGCACGCCGCAGCGCCGGATCTCGGCGGCCAGGCCGACGCCCTCGTTGTCGATGGGCGCGCGCCAGAAGTTGGGTTTGATGGGTGAGCGCAGCAGGTTGCCCCGGCCGTAGTCGATGGCGCTGATCTCGCCGTTGAGCTGGTCGATCTCAACGCTGAAGCCATCGCCAAAGACCCTGATCAGCCGGTCTTCCTGGCTGACCTGCGGGGCGGTCATGGAGGGCTTTTCGGCCGGCGCGGCAATGCGGCCCAGCTCAAATTGCTCCCAGGCCACCTCGTGGCCGGCCTTGGCCCAGTCGCTCTGCTGCTTGGTCACGAAGCTTAGGTTGAGGTGGTACTCGCCGGGCTGCGCAAACTCATTGAGCGGCAGCTGGATCTGGCCGGCCTGCAGCTCTGGAATTGAGCCCTGCTGGACGCTGACACCGTCAGCGCTGACGCTCCAGTTGAGTTTGTAATCCTCCAGGTCCTTGAAGAACTGCTTGTTGAAGATCTCGACCAGCCCCTCGCCGTGGTGCTTGGCGGAGATGAACTGGTAGAGCTTCTTGACCTCAAATAGGGCCGGCTGGGGGCGGCGGTCGGCGGTGACGATGCCGTTGCCGCAGAACTGGCAGTCATTGGGCTCGTCGCCGAAATCACCACCATAGGTCCAGATATCTCTACCATCCTCGCTTTTCAAGAGGATGCTCTGGTCGCAGAAGTCCCAGATGAAGCCGCCGATGCAGTTGTCATATTTTTCAAAGGCCTCCACATACTCCTTGAAGTTGCCCAGCGAGTTGGCCATGCAGTGGCCGAATTCGCAGAGCAGGAAGGGTTTATTGGCAAACTGTCTGGGCTTTACGAGCTGGCCGGCGAAGTGGCCCTGCTCGCCGATGCCGGCCCGCACGGCCCTGTCCTGGCCGATGCGGTTGACCTGGTCAACATTTGCGTACATCATGCTGAAGATGTCCGAGATGTCGAGCACGTGGTCGCCCTCATAGTGGATGGGACGGCTGCGGTCGATCATCAGGGTGGCGCGCTTCATGATGCGGAAGTTGTCGCCGTAGCCGGCCTCGTTGCCCAGGGACCAGCAGATGATGCAGGCGTGGTTCTTGTTCTTCTGCACCATGCGCTGCATACGGTCGACGCAGGCCTCGGTCCAGATGGGGTCGCTGCCCGGAATCTTGTCACGCAGGCCGTGGGTCTCCAGATCGCACTCATCCATGACATAGATGCCGTATTTATCGCAGAGTTCGTAGAAAACCGTGCTGTTGGGATAGTGGCTGCAGCGGATGGCGTTGATGTTGTTGGCCTTGATCAGCTTGATGTCGGCCTCGATCAGGTCGGCCGGCACGGCGTGGCCATGCTCGGGATGGAACTCGTGGCGGTTGACGCCGCGCAGGAGGATCGGTCTCCCGTTGATCAGGAACTGGCGCTTGACGATCTCAATTTTGCGGAAGCCCATGCAGCAGGCGCGCGCGTCGAGAACTTTGCCCTGCTTGTCGCTCAGGCTCAGGACCACGCGGTAGAGGTTGGGGGACTCCGCGTTCCAGAGCTTGGGCTTGCTGACCCTCTCCTGCAGGCGCAGCAGCTCCTCGGCCGGGGCCTTCAGCTTGAGGACCTCCTGATCGCCGTCGAATAGTTGCAGTTGGAGAGTTAGGTCCTTGATATCGCCCTTGAGTTCGGCCTGCAGCTTGAAGGTGGCGTCCTGGTAGTCAGCGTCCAGGTCGCAGGAGACGAAGAAGTCGCGGATCTCGGTTTTGGGGCGCGCGATCAGGCTGACCTCGCGGAAGATGCCCGAGAGGCGCCACATGTCCTGGTCCTCCAGGTAGCTGCCGTCGCACCAGCGGTAGACCTCAACCGCGATAGTATTTACGTCTTTTTGGAGATACTCACTGATGTTAAAACTTGAGGGGGTCATGGTGCCCTGGCTGTAGCCGATTTTTGATCCGTTGATCCAGACGTAGAAGGCCGAGTTGACGCCGCCAAAGTGCAGGTAGATGTCGCGGCCCTGCCACTTGGCCGGCACCTTGAACTCGCGGCGGTAGGAACCGACCGGGTTGTAGTTGTGGTCGATGCTGGGGATGTTCTTGGTGTCGATGCTGTAGGGGTAGCGGGTGTCGGTGTAGATGGGGGTGTCGTAACCCTTGATCTGCCAGTTGGAGGGCACCTCAATCTCGTCCCAGGCGCTCACGTCATAGCCGCTCTCGAAAAATTTTTCAGGGCGCTCGGCCGGTTTGGGGGCCCAGTTAAATTTCCAGGCGCCGTTGAGGCTCTGCTGCCATTTGCACTTGGCGCCTTTGCGGGCGTCTGCAACGGTGTCGTAGGGCAGGGCCACCACGTGCGGTTTCTCTTTGTTGATTTTGATTATTGCCGGATTGTCCCAATCTGGTCGATTCTGCATAACTCCTCCTGATTGTGGGTCTCTCATCCCTATATATTCTAATGCGGTCGTTGTCGATAATAAATGGACCTTAGTTTATAAACATAGTTTCAATATGGCTTCGGGCGATTTTTAATGACAATTGGTGCGCGGCGGCATATTAAGGGCCAAAAAAGGGGGCGGTGATGAACATATTTGTGGGAAACCTTAAACAGGATGTCAGTGAGAAGGATCTTTCACTGCTCTTCGGTGCCAGCGGACGGGTCAATTCGGTCAGGATCGCCGTTGATCACAAGACCGGTGTCTCCAAGGGCTACGCCTTCGTCAAGATGCCCCAGGAGAAACAGGCTCGCGAGGCCATCGCCCGCTTTAACGGTTTTGATTTTGACGGCAGCGTGCTGGAGGTCAAGGAGACCAAGGGTAAAAGACCTAAGGCTGACCCGAATCGGCGGCGCTAGTCTGGTCAGCTCTGACTGGTCAGGGCAAAGGTCACCGGCAGGCGCATGATTGAATTGGCCGGCAGGCGCCATTTTTTGACATGCGTGGCGGCAAAGTTGTCCAGAATCGAATAGCCGGACGATTCAACGATCTCCACTTCCGCGACACTCTCATCTTCACCGACCACCAGCCTGAGGACCACGGTTCCCTGATAACCGCGTTTGCGGGCCAGGGCCGGGTAGGCCGGTTTGCTGTTCTTGCCGTGGTAGGCCATGGCCGATTCGATCGAACCGACAATCTCCTGAACCTGATCTTCTCCGCCGCCCTCAAGGGAGCCGGCCAGCTCTTCGCTGCTATCCTCTTCAATTCCATCGTCAACTTCTTCAGCAGGTTCATTGGCGGCAGGCTCTTCTTTGGGCTCGGCCTTCTTGATCGCCTCGGGCTTGGCAATCGGCGCCTTGGTTTTCTTCTTTTTCTTTTTGACGACCTTCTTGACTTCGGTGACGGCCGGGTTGCCCTTGGCGGCCAGGATGGTGACCGTGTAGACGCTCTGGGCCATGGGGGCCGGCATGCTTGTGCTGAAATGCAGCGTCAGGGACAGGATGACGGCTGCATTGAGCAGGATTGATAAAAATAGTGCGAGGCCCCGGGGCATCTTCTCTCCCAAAAAATTATTATGCACCGATTTATATAACAAATGGCGCAGATGTCAATTGAAGGCATAAGCGGCAGGAGCTTGGCTGTCAATAAATGATCGGCAAGCGCGCCCGGCCTGTGCTATGCTGGGGGCATGAAAAAATTATGTCTGCTGGCAATTTTGTTGCTGAGTGGCTGTGCCCACAATCAGCCCCTGAGTGTTGATCTGCAGGGCCACCGCGGCGCGCGCGGCCTCTTGCCGGAGAACTCCATCCCGGCCTTTGAAGAGTGCATTGAGCAGGGTATGACCACCCTGGAGCTGGACACCAACCTGACGGCCGACGGTCAGCTGATCGTCTATCATGACGATGTCATCAATCCAACTCTCTGTCTGAACGGCGACGGCCAGCCGGCTGAACCGATCCCGGTCCGTCAGTTGAGCGTGGATCAACTTAAACGCTATGACTGCGGTGCGATTCAGCATCCCAAGTTTCCCACCCAGCAGGTCCAGCCCGGCTTGACGCTGATCACCCTGGATGAGTTCTTCGAGTGGGTGCTGGCGTATGACGGCGAGCTGGGCTTCAATGTGGAGCTTAAGTTTGCGCCGCAGGCCGATGAGGCGGAGCTGCGCGAGGCTGCGGCCGTGATGGCCGCGACCCTGCAGCGCCACGGTGTCAGCAGCCGCACAATCGTGCAGTCCTTCCGGCCGGAGGTGCTGCCCATGGTGCGCGCGCTGGATCAGGAGGTGCGCCTCTCGGCCCTCTTTCAGCCCAGCGACTGGCAGGGGCTGCAGCTGATCCTGGGTCTGCCGGCCAACAGCCATGATATACTGGAGCAGACAATCGCGGCCGGGGCCGACACTATTTCGCCCCACTATCTCTATGTGAAGCCACGTTACGTTAGGCGCTGCCGGGAGGCCGGTATTGAGGTGATCCCCTGGACGGTTAACGACAAGCCCACCATGCGGCGCATGCTGCGCTACGGGGTGGACGGTATCATCAGTGACTATCCGGATCGGCTGGCCGAGGTTTATTCAGACTGGGCGCGCAGTAAGCAGCCCCAGGAGTGAGGTTAAGTATGAAAGCAAAGATAGTTCTGCCCATAGTGCTGGTTGCGATTGTCCTGTTTGTGTTGTTGAAGCCCGCAGCCGAGGTTGCAGAGTCCCCGGTCGTTGAGGCGCCGGTTCAGACTCGTGAGGCGCCCCTTGACGAGGTTGTCCTGCCGCAGGATTCTCCGCCCGAGGTTCCGCTGGGCAGCCCCTTTGTCGGTCTGAGCGAGGAGAACGCCAAGGAGCGTCTGCGCTCCAGCCGCAATCTGATCGCGGCCGACCCCAGCCTCAGTGATGAGGATCGTGAGCGCCACATCGCCCAGCTCAACACGGTCTATGCCGGCCAGTTTGGCGAGGCTCCGGCCATGAACGCGGCCGATCTGGCCGAGCAGGAGCGGCTGCGCGCGGTGATCGAGAACTACAAGGCCGAGCTCGATCAGGTCAAGGGCGACGCCGGCCTGAGCCGTGAGCAGCAGAAGGCCGAGATCCGGCGCATTGTGCGTGAATACATGCAGCAGCTCGAGGGAAATTAGTGGTAATTAATTTCACAATTAGTGAAGAGGGCTTCCCAGTAATAGTGCATAAATATTAGTCTATTAAAAGTATTCCCCTTTGAATACTGTAATTTATCTCCGCCGGCGCTCTGGCACATGGATTGCTTTGAGTGTTAAAAATTCTACATACGGGGGACATCTATGAAAATTGGGGAGAAACTACTGATCTTGAGCTGCATGCTGCTGTTGGCCACGCCGCTCTATGCCGGCTACTGGGACAGCGCGTCTGTGCAGGCCGAGATCGATGCCTTGACCGGCACTCAGGCCACCTACGGCAATGAACTTGACATCCTGCCCGAGGCCACCGAGGACTACGCCCTGCGTAACTCCATGATCGATCAGGCCATGCAGCACATCAACATCTACACCCTCTACTTCTCAAACAGCGACACCAGCCTCGAGACCATCGACCAGCTGATCTTCAAGGTCACCATCGACGAGGTGGACGCCAACCTGATCTACCACCCCATCTCGCAGGTCGGCTTCGGCAAGTACTCGCTGATCACCCTGCTCAACAACGCCGGCATCAACACCCGCGGCTTCTGGGCCCAGAACGTGGGTCTGCTGGACGCCTACAACAAGCTCCTGATCGGCTGCCACAAGAAGCTGCTGATGGTTGACAGCGAGTTCGGCCTCGAGGCCATCGTGGGCGGCCGCAACATCGGCGACGAGTACCTGGCCAACATTCCTGAATATGCCGGTCAGACTCTGCCCAACGGTATTGATCCTGAAACCGGCGCTTTTACCAACATGTGGCGCGACACCGACATCCATGTCAGGGGCGAGATCTGCTACGACCTGCAGGACGACTTCATCTCCACCTTCAACCGTCTGGGCGGCGAGCCGCTCGATCCGGCCGGTTACTTCCCGGAGCTGGCCGTGGATCAGAGCAGCCCCAACTATAGAGAGGTTGATGTGCGCATGCTGCAGAACGAGCCCGACCTGGACCTCTACCAGATCAATGACATGTACCGCATGATCATGGAGGAGGCCCAGTCAAGCATCGTCATCGAGACTCCCTACTTCATTCCGCAGGACTACCAGATCGAGGGTCTGATCGCCGCCGCCCAGCGCGGGGTCGATGTCACCATCCTGACCAACTCCGAGAACACCAACGACCTGGGCAAGCCCCTGACCCTGGCTTCGGCCAACTGCTGGGGCGAGCTGCTGGACGCCGGTGTACGTATCTTCCTCTGGGATATCCCCAGGTCCGAGCTGGACGACTCCATCTTCCGCACCCTGCACTCCAAGATCGTGATCGCTGACGGCGAACTCTTCATGCCCGGCTCCTGGAACTTTGACGGCCGCGCCCACAACCATGAGAACGAGTATGCCTTCGCCATCACCGACGAGGCTGTGGTGGCCGAGGCCGTAGCGATGCTCAACCGTGACATCTATGGTCACGGTCATGCCGTGATCGAGGTCACTCCCCAGTGGATGAAGGGACACTTCTCCTGGTGGGACCGCATCATGATGCGCGTGCTGGCCAAATTCTCCTGGGTGCTTTAATCTAATCGAGGGGGACGTTCTGTCCCCCCTTTATTATCTTTTTTGTTCTACACCTGTAAAACAGGGAATACAGTAGGTTTTACTGGCAAAACGACGGGTGCGGGATTCCATCACCGGCTCACTGCAGGCATCACAGACGAGGGTTTCGAGGATGCGGGGTGGCCTGGGGACCGGGTTGTTGGTTTTTCTGATAATGAAGAGTCTATCCAGGTCGGCTTCCATGTAGGCCTTTTCCATCTCTTTGCGCAGCTCCTGGTTGCGTCTCTCATCGGCCGGGCTGGCGCTGCCGTTTGCCAGGCGGCGGGTCAGTTCGATCTCGTCGGTTGAGCGGCTCTTGAAGTCGGGATTCAGCAGGGCGCGCACACCTCTGCCGCTTTTGCGGTCGTAGAAGCTGAAGGCAATTTTGCCCAGGTCTCTGTGAATCAGGTTGCCGCGGCCGAAGGTGCAGTCGGTGATGACCTGGATGGCGTCCACGCCGCACATGTCGGTCTCGGTGACAATGACCATCTCGGCGTCCTCGCCCAGCTCGCGCAGGGCCAGTTCGGCGGCCCGGATGCCGATGATGATGCCGGGGCAGACATGGCCGTGAAACTCAATTGTTTTGTTGATAGTTGCCTGGTCTATTTTACAGCTCATAAGATACTCCTTTTTCTGACTGCATGGATATGTGTTTGGATTTCGCTATGGGGCACCACCACGGGAAAACCGTCAAGGTGGTGGATGTTAACGGCAATGCCGTAGACCTCGTTTATCATCTGCGCGCTGATGGTGTTGGTGCGGCCGGCGGCGTAGATTTGGCCCTCTTTGAGGAAGATGAATTTATGGGCGTAGCGCAGGGCCGTGTTGAGGTCGTGCATGGTCATGACCCCGGCCACCCCGTGTTCCTCAACCACCCGGCGCATGATGGTCAGGATCTCGATCTGGTTTTTTAAATCCAGGCTGCTGGTGGGTTCATCCAGCAGCAGCAGGCGCGGTTCCTGCACCAGGGCCCGGGCGATGCAGATCTTCTGCAGCTCGCCGCCGCTCAGTTGATCAATGTAGCGCAGTGCCAGGTCATTGAGGCCTAGGCGCTTTAATGCGGCGTCCACGATTTTGAGGTCTCTGTCGGAGACCCTCCAGCGGATGTGGGGGTGGCGGCCCATGAGGACGGCGTCAAAGGTTGTCAGGCGCGCCGGTTCGCTCTTCTGGGCCACATAGCCGATGCGCCGCGCGATCTGGTGGGGATCCAGTCTGAGGACATCGGCATCATCCACCATGACCGTGCCGCTTACTGGTTTGAGCATGGCGTTGATGCATTTGAGCAGGGTGGTCTTGCCCACGCCGTTGGGGCCCAGGATGGCCAGTAGCTCGCCCGGGGCGATGCTGAAATTGACATCATTCAGGATGTTGCGGCTGGCATAGTTGAAGTTGAGGCCGGCGATATCAAGGATCATCTGTACCCCCTTATGATCAGGATGATGAAGAGCGGGGCCCCCAGAAATGAGGTCAGGACTGAGACGGGCAGCACGTGCGGGGCCAGCAGCAAGCGGGCCACCGTATCGGAGGCCAGCAGCAGGAGCGCGCCGCAGACAAAAGAGCCCGGCAGCAAAAAGCGCATGTCGCTGCCGATCAATTTGCGCACCATGTGGGGACAGATCAGGCCCACAAAGCCGATGATGCCCAGGAAGGCCACCAGGATGGCGGTCAGGCAGGAGGCCATCAGCATGCCCAGCAGGCGCACGCGCTCCACTTGAACGCCCAGTCCGCGGGCGGTCTCGTCGCCGGCGTCGATGGCGTTGTAGTTCCAGCTGTTGAGCTGGAAGAAGACGGCCGCCAGCAGTGTGGCACCGGCCATGATTTTGAGCTCACTCCAGTCGGCCCGGGCCGCGTCGCCGAAGGTCCAGAAGACCATGGCGGCCAGCTGCATGTCGTCGGCAAAATATTGCAGGAACATGGTGCCGGCGGTGAAGAGCGAGCCCATGGCCACGCCGGTCAGGACCATGACTTCGGCGCTGGCCCGCCTGAGGCGCGAGACCGCGATGATCACGAGGGCATTCACCAGACAGAAGGCAAAGGCCAGGCCGGTGGTGAAGCCGGGCTTGGCAATTGAGATCGCGCCGGAGCTGCTCATGCTGCCGCTGCCCAGGATGATGACCGAGAAGGCCGCGCCGAAGGCGGCGGCGTGCGAGAGCCCCAGGGTGAAGGGCGAGCCCAGGGGGTTGCGCAGGATCGACTGCATGACGGCGCCAGCCATGGCCAGCCCGGCGCCGGCCACCATGGCGGCCAGGGCCTGGGGCAGGCGGATATTGGTGATAATCATCTCAAAGCGCGGATCACTGGTGGCGACCAGGCTCTGGATGACCGCTTTAAAGGGTATCCTGACCGAGCCGTAGGCCAGGGCCACCACCAAAGTTATGCCCAGCAGCACGAGGCCGCCTGCGATCAACGCGGTTTTGCGGCCGATGTAGCCGCTATATTCCCGGGGGATCTGACCGTCGTCAAAATGCATCACGGTTCCATGGGGATCTGTTTGAAGACCAGGCCGCCGAAGGAGCTGTTCATGGCGTTGAACATGGGCTTGCCCACCAGGAAGCTGTAGATCTCGTCGGCCTTTGCCGCCGGGTCGATATCGCTGAAACGCTCCGGATAGAGCAGCTTGCCGGTAAAGTAGGCATCCGCCAGGATCGAGCCGAAGTTCTGGCTGTACCAGTTATAGGGCAGCACCCCGTAGATTCTGCCCTCTCTGACCGCGCTCAAGCTGCGGTAGGAAGGGTCGGTTTTGAGTTCGTGCAGCCCGCCGGCCGACTCGCCCATCTGCAGGGTGGAGAGGTCGAGCAAGAGGATCTCCGGATCCCAGGCCACGATCTGCTCCTTGGCGATGCTGCAGTGGCGCACGTTTTTGCGACCCGCTGCCAGGTTGCCGGCATTGGTGAAGACAAAGGGCGGATAACTGGGCTCGGTGGACTGGAAGCCGTGAGGGCCCTTGGAGGCGATGCCGCCCACGAAACAGCTCTTCTTCTCAGCGCTGCCGGCGCTGCGTTGCTGTAGATCTGTGATGCAGCTGTTGAAAAATGCGATAACCTGCTCGGCCCGCTGATCGTGGTCCACCACCTGCCCCATCAGGCGTAAGGAATGGTAGAGCTGGGCCCGCTTATCCACCAGGTCGCCGTAGTTCAGCACAACCACCGGGATGCCGGTCTTCAGCTGCAGCTCGTCGGGATCATGGCCCATGCTGCCGTAGGTCTTGAAGATGACCTGGGGCTGCTTTTCGAGGCCGAGGATCAGCTCGGGGCGGTCGAAGCCGCGGAACTCTCCGAAGATCGGATAATCCCTGAACTGGGGGTTGGCCATGGCATAGGGCCGGGCATCGAAGGGGGTGTGGCGTTTTTCAATGCTGTCCACCCCTACGATCAGATTCTGGGCCTGGAGATAGGTCAGCAGCCGCAGACAGCCGGATCCGGAACAGATCACGCGCTCCACCTTGTCCGGCACGTCCACCTGGCGCCCCTGGGCATCGGTGATGGTGGCACCCCAGGCGCTCATGCCCGGCAGCAGGACCATCAATGATATCAGAATAATATTGCGAAACATAAATAGTGCCTCCTTGACTTGCTCTTTTGGTAGCACGTTTTTTGTAAACGTGCCATGGCCTAGTCTCTATTGGGCTGCAATAAAAAATAGATATTGGTTTGATGATTGATCATCATTATGATATATCTGTGCAGCGCTGCATGAAGGATGACTCCCGGAGGATTTGATGATCTACTCTCTTGGATACAACCGCTTTCAGGAGGCGTTATGAGCGGCATAGTTTTCTTCTTCAGCGAGGACCTGCCTGTCCGGCGCGACATTCTGCCACAGCCCCCGCACACCCTGGAGGTCTATGAGTCGGGCCGCAAGGTGCGTCTGCTGCTGGAGGGCTCCGAGGTTGAACTGGATGAGCGGCACGTTTTCAGCTTCGCCCAGAGCATTATCGAGGGCATGAAGCGCGCCGGCCTGGATACGTCGAGGTTGAAGATATAGGCCGGGCTGTTCTTTTTAGTATTTTCTGTTAGTCTATTAGCGTTGGTTGTTGAGGATTATGTAATTATGAAGATTACCAATTCTCTGAAAATCATATGTCTGGCATTTTGCCTTCTGTCGGCGCCGCTGCAGGCCGATGAGCTGCGCATCATGTATGCCCAGAGTTTTGAGCCCTTCTCCTGGGCCGGTCCCGAACCGCGGGGGATTTTGGTTGATTTTGTGGATGAGATTCTGGTCAGGCGTCTCAATATTCCGCTAAAGCATGAGATCGGGCCTTGGGCCCGCTGTCAGCATATGGTTGCAAACGGTCAGCGTGATGCTATCTTTACAATTCCTAATGCCCAGCGCCGGGCCTATGCCGAGGTCAGCCGCTGGCCGCTTTTCAGTTCGGAATTTGTCATCTTCACCGGCGTCAATAACCCCCATATTGATGAGATCAGGCAGATCGGGAGCCTGGCCGAGCTGAAACTCCATCCGGAGCTGGTCAATGTCAGCATCATCGGCGGCGGCTGGCACAGTACCAACCTTGAGGGCGTCAAACAGCACACCCGGGTGGTCAACTCCACCGAGATCCTGAAGCTGCTCAAACACAACCGGGCCGACATCTATATCGAGCAGGCGGCCCTGGTGCGCTATCAGCTGAAGATGCTGGGCATGGAGCAGGATATCGTCGAGATTCCAAACGTGCTGGATGTGACTGACTGGCATCTCTGCATCGGCAAACGATCCCCCCTTGTGGGTCTGATGCCGGCCATCAACCGCGAGCTGGAGCAGATGCAGCGGGATGGATCATTGGAGCGGCTGCGGCGCGAGATATTTAGTCGGTATCGGTAGGTGGTTGTAAGGTAAATGGCGGAGCAGGCTGCTCCGCCATCTATTTTGAGATGAGATTGTATTAATGTGGGCCGCCCATCGGCAGCAGGAACGGCAGACCGGCGCCAAAGTAGTCGTAGGCCCAGTCAATGGTTGTCAGGATGTCGAAGGCATTGAACAGCTCGGCCGCGGCGGTCGGCATGGACATCTCTTCCCAGGTCAGGTCGACGAAGCTCAGATCGGTGGTTTCGGTAATATTGTAGTCCTCATCATAGTCATCGACTTCCTGCAGCAGGATTCGGGACAGTTTGCCGACACTATTGTAGCTGAAGTTGGCTCTGTACATGGGCTCCCACACCAGTTTGGGCTCGATGACTTTGCTCAGTGGGGCCGGGTAAACTTCATCAGCCAGGTAGGCAATCGTGGCGGTGCGCTTGCCGGCGGTGTCGTAGAAGTTTTGAGTCTTGGCATAGGGCTCAAGGACTGGTTCCGACGGAGCCGGCGCCTTGGTGTCGGGCTCCATATATACGGAGATGATCCGGGTTTCCAGCTTGCCGTTGCTGTAGGTGTAGTCGTAGACGTAATTGGGGACTAATTCATGGTTCTTATAGAAATAGAATGTGGCCCGTTTGCTGTTCTCGCCATATTCAAATTCAGCATTGTAGATTGTGTCGCTGTCCCAACCATTGGTAATCAGCGCTGTCTGGGCAATTAATAGACCGTCAGGGTTGTATTCATTGATCAGAGCGTAGGTCAGGTTGAAATCGAGTTCACTAAGCTCTTCGTCAAAGAATTTAATGTAGACGGCATTGATGTTGTCCATCTCATCATAGGTGAAATTTAGTTTTATGAAGCTGGGCGGACTACTGTCTTTGCTGGCCGCCTTTACCGCCTGGGCAGTATAGGCAGAGGTGTTGATGGTGTACTCCTTGAGTTTGCCGTCATAACCGATCAGCAGCTCGCCGGCCGGCAGGGTGTTGTTGATCCAGAATTCGGGATCATCCACCTCCAGGATGTCATTAAGAAGGTGGTAGACCGAATCATTGTCTTCAAGATCAATGGTGCCGACCATACGGATGCCGTCAGCATCAAAGCTGGGTTCTAGGTCGATTGTGCCGTAGGGAACCGGTGTCCAGACCGGTGGAATTGTCTCTTTGGTCGGTGCCGGAATGTTCTCGTAGACGGTTACCGCAGCCGAAGTCAGCATCCAAGCCGTTGTGTTCTCCGGAATAATCGGCGGATCATCCTGGTTGACATCTTCGCCTGAACCGGACGAACTGTTCATCAGAAGCGGAATGTAGTTGTCCTCTTCCTTAGCGCAGCCTGTTATCAGCATACTAGTCATTAATAGAACGAATAGAACCCCATAAAACTTCCTCATTTGTTACCTCCAATTAGATTATTTTTGATACCAGTGCATGAACTGCAGTTGTGCCCAATCCCTTATGTTAACGTTAAGTTTTTGACAGACAAGGGTGGCACTTATTATAGTGTATTGGTTGAATCAAGTTGCCCGCCTTGTCTTGTCTTCCGCCCCGTTTATTATGCAGCTGTTACAATGTAATTATCTCTGTCTGGAATGAACCGTTTGGGATCACAAATAAAAGGAGGTTTCTCAATGCAACATTTATGCAGGTACCTGGTTTTTCTACTGGTCTTAGGTCTGCTGTCGGCATGTGGCAACGATGACGACAAATACTACATGGTAGTGCCCCCGGCCGCTTCGCAGGGCGGCGGAGAGGATGTTGACCCGACTGAGCCGCCGGTGCCGCCGGTGCCCGGCAGTGCGGTGATCTCGCTTAAGGGTGGGGATGGTGTTGATGGCCCCGGTGGTTCCGGTGGTCATTTTATTGTTAACTCTTACGGTGATGTTTTGCTGTCCCGTTTCGGTAGTGTGGATGCCAGTTTTGATCTGCCTGATCATGGATTGCAGATTGATTTGGGGGAGATACCGTTTGTGGTTTCCGGATCTGTCTCTATTCCGTTATTTAATGTTCCTGCTACGGCGCCGACGGCTGGCATTGTTTATATGGTTTCCGGATATTCTAGGCTCTTTCTCTCTGATGGAACTGGAGATGTTGTCAGTCCGAGTCATGCGATTATTACCGGAATGCAGGTGCAGAAAGGGGCAGAATTGATTCTGCCTTTGAATTTTGACAGCAGTGGTGGTCATAATGATGGTCAGGATTATGTGAATCTTGATTTTGACTCTGATGTGTTAATTGACGGTCGGGTAGCAACACTTTCTCTGACTAGTGCCGATCCTCCCATCGATAGTCGTCATGGTGGTTTGGCGATTGTTCGTGACAAAGGTGCTTTGCTGGTTACTTCTGCTGGTGCAATTATATTGGGGCCGGATGCATATATGGATCTTGAAGGTGGTGCGGCTGTTATCGATGGAGAGCGCGGCGGCGATGGTGGGGCTATGACGTTGTCCGCATCAGGTGGTCTTTATTTAGATGGAGATATTGCTGCTAATGGTGGTCTTGGTTTGGGTGCTGGAGATGGTGGTAATGCCGGGGTCAAAGGTAGCTCCATTGTCGGGATTAGTTTCAGTGGTATGGGTATGATGGTCAATCAGGCGCAGATTGACTTGTATGGCGGCAGTGGTAGTGTTGGTGGACAGGGCGGTGGTTTGAATATGTTTAGTGCCGTTAGCTCTGTTTATAATTCGGATGATATAATAGCGGTTGGTGGTAATTCACGTAATGGTTTTGGTGCGTCAGGTGGTCAAATTAATTTTTCGTGCATGACTGGTGGTATTTATAATTCTGGTGATTTACTCACGGCTGGTGGCGATGGCTCTGATAATGGCGGAAATGCTGGGTCAGTTGCAATGCATGTAGGTGGGCTGGGTAACGTTTATAATTCAGGAAATCTTGATTTTAGCGGTGGTGACTGTACCGCAGATGGCCATGGTGGCTGGGGGGCTAATCTGTCAATGTTAGCTAGAGGTGGGGATCTGCTCTGTTCTGGTGATATTCTAGCTCAAGGCGGCATCGGCAATGGAACGGGTCATGGCGGCAAAGCCGGAAATTTGACTGTCCAGAATGTTCCCGGGATGGTGATTCAGCCTTTAGCTGCAGGAAGAATTGCCTTTTCAGGCAATCTGGAATTGATGGGCGGTAATGGTGATGAGGCCCAATCAGGAGGAATTGTCCAGATTAATAATGCACCATTAGAGTACACTGATCCAATGTTGGGTCCGGTAGAGTTTTTGGGTTATCGGATGTTGGATGTCTCGGGCGGCAGCGGCAGTTCGGGTGCGTCGGCGGGAATAATTCAGGTGGTGACTATGCCTATTGATGGTTTTGCCTGGGCATCATTACCTTCTATTGATAATGAGATTGACTTTATTGCCACCGGCGGTATCGGCAGTTTTGATGAAGGCGGTGCTGGCGGGCAAGTGATGTTGCGCACCGAGGGTCCGCTCTCGGATGACGGGGCTCGCGGTATTGATAATTCCGGGAGCATAAATATCTCGGGTGGCAGCGGGCAGAACTTCGGTGGTGCGGCTGGTGTGCTTGATGTCTGGGCTTATGATTTCATTGACAATAGCGGCGCTATTGCTGCCCGTGGGGGCGATTGCAGTACATTTGTGGGTGGTGCAGGTGGCATAGTTCATATGATTGCCGCCGGTGTTATTGAGAATAGTGCAGATATCAATGCTGCCGGCGGTAGCGCCAGTGATGGCGATGCCTCGGGCGGTAGTGCTTCTGTGGTGCAAATTAATGCTGGAATCGTCGGTAATGGTGGTTCCATCTGGGTAGCTGGTGGGCATGGACGTGGCGCCGGCAGCAATGGTGATGGTGGCCAGCTGATGCTCGTATCAACCGTAGGCTCAACATCAAACAGCGCGCCGCTCCTGAGTGTAGCGGCCGGCAATGGTGGTGCTGTTGATGGTACTGTTGGTATGATTCTGATTGATAATACCGACATCACCCCCACCGACGGGACCCTTCCCTGAAATATTGTAGATGAAGCAGCCGGGGCAAGTCTGCCCCGGCTTTTAATAACTCCTCTTTACTCTGCTGTGAATTATGTTATGGCAAACTTAGTATTGATTTATTTGAGGAGGAACCATGCAAACGCTCAACCTGGTCTATTTCAGCCCCACCAACTCCACCCTTGCGGTGTTGCGCGCCGTCGCCGCCAATCTTAATTTTGATACAATCAATGAGTATGACCTCTCCAAGCCCGAGCTGCGCGCCCGTCAGCTCAGCTTTGGCCGTGACGACCTGGTGCTGCTGGGCATGCCGGTCTATATGGGCCGCATCCCGCCGCTCTTCCATGACTATGTCAATCTGGAGGGCGACAATACCCCGGTCGTATTGATCGCGGTCTACGGCAACCGCCACTATGATGATGCCCTGCTGGAACTCAAGGATCTGGCCGGGAACTCCGGCTTCAATCCGATTGCGGCCGGCGCCTTCATTGCCCAGCACTGCCTCAATGGCAACATTGCCACCAATCGGCCCGATGCTGCTGATCGCCAGCAGATGGCAGCTTTCAGCGCCCGGATTCTGGCCAGACTGGCTTCGCCCGAGGCAATAGAGGTGCCCGGCAGGTTCCCTTACAAGCGTTACTCGGCGCTGCCCTTCAAACCCTCAGCCGACAGCCGCTGCAACCAGTGCGGCCTCTGCATTGAGCAGTGTCCGGTGCAGGCCATCGATCAGCAGGGGGTGGTCTCTGATGAGTGTCTGATGTGTTTCCGCTGCGTCAAGATCTGTCCTCAGCAGGCCCGTGCCGTCAGCGGCGCCAAGGGGCTGGCCTTTAAGGGCGCGATGAAGGGGCTTGAAGTGGCCTGCAGTAAGCGTCGTGAACCGGAGATTTTTATTTAGGAGTCGCTTCGCCCAGGGCTTCTCTTACCTTTGTGCTCAGGGCATGGAAAGAGAAGGGCTTCTGGATAAAATGGGTGTCACTCTCCAGAATACCGCGCTTTTCAATTATGTTGGCGGTGTAGCCTGACATGAAGAGTATATTCAGCTGGGGATGAAGGTTTTTGAGCTTTTGGGCCATTTCTCGGCCGTTCATTTGCGGCATGACTACGTCCGTGATCAGCAGGTCGATGGGATTCTGATAGCTGTCGGCCAGCTCAATGGCCTGGTGCGGCGAGTTGGCCGACAGTACAGTGTAGCCCAGGCCCTGCAACATTTTGTGAACCATTCTGGCGATGGGGACCTCATCCTCTACCAGCAGTACGGTTTCGTGGCCGGTGTGGGGTTTGGTCGGCTGGTTCTCCCGCTGTTTTTCGGCCTGTCCCAGATGGCGCGGCAGATAGATCCTAGTGGATGTTCCCTGGCCGGGTTCGCTGTAGACATTTATAAAACCGTTATTCTGCTTGACGATGCCGTAAACCGTAGCCATCCCCAGCCCGGTGCCGCCCGAGTTCTCTTTGGTGGTGAAGAACGGTTCGAAGATATTTCTGAGGGTCTCTTTGTCCATGCCGCAGCCGGTATCGCTGACGGTCAGCGTGGCATATTCGCCGGGCTTGAATCCCAGATGGGCACTGCAGTAGCTGTTGTCAAAAGTCACATTGCCGGTTTCTATGACAATCTGGCCGATGTCGGTGATCGCGTCGCGGGCGTTGATGCAGAGGTTGGCCAGAATTTGATCCAGCTGGACCGGGTCAATCATGATCTGCCAGGTCTCTTCATGGGGGCGCCAGATAAGCTCGAGATTTTCACCGATCATGCGCTGGAGGAACTTGAGCATCTGGCTGACGGTCTGGTTGAGATTCAGTACTTTGGGCGCAATGGTCTGCTGGCGGGCAAAGGCCAGCAGTTGGCGCGTGATTTCAGCCGAGCGCTGGGCCGCCTCCCGGATCTGATGCAGGTCGTGGTAGAGTTCGTTATCTTCGTTGAGCCTGTCCAGGGCCATTTCGCTGTAGCCCAGGATGACGCTGAGCATGTTGTTGAAGTCATGGGATACGCCCCCGGCCAGGCGGCCGACCGCTTCCATCTTTTGTGACTGTCGCAGCTGGGATTCGACAACTCTGCGTTGCTCTTCGGACCGTTCAAGATGCAGACTCATCTGGTTAAATGTTTCTGTCAATGTATTTAGTGACATATTGGCCGAGTCGGAACTGAGCCGCTGTTTGAAATTGCCGTTGCCGACACACTGCAGTGCCAGCTTCAGCCGCTGGCTGGCTGCTTCATCCATGGCGGCCTTGGGCATGCCGCAGAAGAGGGTCCAGTCCAGGCTCGGCACATGGCTGTGGCAGATGAGCATTTCGCTGCCGCTCTCGTCGGTAATGCTCAGCACGCCGGACTCCTGGCTCAGGATTTGATCAAGGTTCAGCCCAATCCATTGTCCGCCGAGCTCAGCCATTGAGTGCAGGCATATCTGGCCCTTAGGCTTGTCAACGGCGGCCGATAGAGTTTCATGCAGAATCAGCTCGCCGCTGCTGTTGGCGATGAACTGGGAGAGCCCCGGGATGGGTTTGTTCTGTATGAAGTCCTGGTAGATGGATTTGATTGGCAGGTCGATGCTCCAGATCCCGATGAACTGTTCAGCCTGCCAGACCGGGATTGAGATGGAGATAATCAGGCCATCGCCGGCATAGTCGATGGTGGGAGGTGTCCAGCGGATTAAACGCTGGGGGTTGTTTTGGGGGTTGACCGATTGATAGGTGTGATAGCTGTGCCAGTCGAAATCCCAGCTGATAGCCGTCTTCTGGTCAATGTAGGGAAACTGTAGCGCGGTATTGCTGGCGTCCTGGTAGTAGATCCAGCCGCTTTTGTTAAGCCGTTTATGGATGTGTTTGAGATATGGACCAATACTGCGCAGGGCATAGAGGTTGCGGCGGGCCGTATTGTCATGCTTGAGGTGCTTACCCCATGAGATACTGATGGCATCGTCGGGGGCGCGGTTGTTGCGATGTGCCTGCAGCAGCGGGATGGACTGAAAGAAGTCATCCTCATCGACGGCAAAACCTGCCTCAGAAAGCCAATCTTCAATTTCAGCATCAGAGGCCGCTTGATTGATTTTGAATAGCATAAGGGTCAGGCGCTGCAGCTCTTCTAATGCATTTACCAGCCGGTCGGCCTGTTGGGTCAGGATCGATCGATAACGCTCCAAATGCCATTTGATTGCTTCAATATCCGTCATAAACCCACCTTGAGATATCTGGTGGCTAGCCATCTATTGTGTTGAACTTGATATAGAATAGGCTTGGGCTCGGCTGAATCAAGCAAGCCCTGGGCCTTTATGTATTTATCTGACGGAAGGACCGATGAATTATGTAATTAATTGCTCTTTAAGTGAAAATACTTTACGCGCATGCATGTATCAGCTTGATCATCTTACTGTAAATGCATGGTTTTTCATGTGGTA
>CALOBW010000016.1:0-186173 GCA_942491525.1 uncultured Thermodesulfobacteriota bacterium | reverse complement strand
CTCCATATCGATATTGGCCGACTCCAGATGCAGCGATTTGATCTCGAGCGAATAGTCCAGCTGAAAAGCCCCTGCTCTTCACGTTTATCAAGAATATCGCGCACATACTTGCGGGCGATGGTGGCCTTGGCGATCCTGGACGGATCCACCGCCGAGAGATGCGTTATGGATTCAGGCGCATTCAGAAAGATGCTGCCGTTGGCGTTTTCAAAAAGTTCGCGATCACCAGGGGCCTGAAAGACCAGCTGTTTATTGTCGCCATGGGCAAAAAAGCTCTTCTCCATCCGGGGTGTTGCCGTCATGCGCTGGACCGGGTTGAGCCCCATGTCGATCAGACGGGCATAGAGCACCTCGGCCAGGTCCAGAGCTGCCTTATCGTAACGCAGCAAAATAACGTCGCCCTTTTTAAAGCGCTCGGTCCGGGCTGTCTTGAGCCCCCATATCAGAACATCGGCATAACGCTCAAGCTGCTTGGCATTCAACATTTCCACCTCCATGGCTTTCTATACTACATCTAAGCAAAAATTTAACAACTCATATCAGATATGAAATCAAGCACAAAACTTGAATTTAGCGACAAATAAGCCTATTACTTGCACATGCAAAATTCGAAACCGAAAATTGGCCTGGCCCTCGGCAGCGGCTCCGCCCGCGGCCTCTCCCACATCGGCGTCATCCGTGAACTGCACGCGATGGGCATCAAACCCGACATCATCGCCGGCACCTCGGCCGGCGCCATCATCGGAGCCGCATTTGTAACCGGACAGCTGGACTGGTTTGAAGAGTGGGTCATGAACATCAGCCGCCGCGATGTGGCCCTCTTCCTGGACACCCACCTGCTGGTCAAGGGCGGACTGGTTGAGGGAAAACGCTTCATCGAGTACCTGCGTGAGAACATCGGCGACATCAATATTGAGGAGATGGAGATCCCCTTCGGCAGCGTGGCCACCAACCTGGAAACCGGCGAGGAGAACTGGATCACCAAGGGTCCGCTCTGGGATGCCGTGCGGGCCTCAATGGCCCTGCCCGGGCTCTTCACCCCGGGACGCCTGGATGGCCAGTGGATGGTGGACGGCGGCCTGGTCAACCCGGTGCCGGTCTCACTCTGCCGCGCCATGGGCGCCGACAAAATCATTGCCGTCAACCTCAATCATGACATCCTGCAACGCGAAGCCCTGCCCGTAGAGAAGATTGAAGAGCCGCGCGGGCGTTTCGGGCTGCACCGCATCCCCATGGACCGGCTGCCGATTGAACGAATGACCCAGCGCGTACCGGAACGGGTAACGGCCCGTGCCAATCAGATCATCTCCCAATACATCCGGCCGCGCATCGAGAGTCCCAGCCTGCAGGATGTCTTCCTTGGATCGATCCACATCATGCAGGACCGCATCACCCGTCAGCGCATCATCAGCGATGCACCGGACATCATCTTGCAGCCGGAGCTGAACGATTTCGGCGTGCTGGATGTCTATCGGGCCGAGGAGGCTATCCAGGCCGGGCGCGAATGCGTGCGCGCCAGCAAGATCAGCGAACTCTAAAGCTTATCGATCTGCTTTACGAAGTGCGCCGTACAGAAGATGCCCAGGTTGTTGCTGCGGGGATCGGCCGGAAAGAGGAAGAATCCGTTGTCGCCGGCCTCGGTCATGGTGGCGCCGACGATACACTCGCCATCATTAAAGGTCACCTCGATCCGGTGCGGCGGATAGTGCTGCGACTCATCAAACTTATCCGAATCTTTATATTCGGGGTCGCCGCCAAAATCGCGCACAAAGAAGAGCGCCTTGAGGTCTGAAAGATGAACCTCCTCCAGCTCCCCCTCAAGGGGCAGAAAGAGGAATGAACTTTTAAGCGGAGAAAAATCAAAGGTGCGCCCCTTTGAAACCCGGCCTCGTGTATTGTGTATGACGATCTTATCCAAAGCAACCTCCCAATTTATCTTAAATATCCGACCATCTGCCGCCGGTCAAGTCCACTATTGCACAACTGTCACATGCTTTGTAATATTTAAACATGGATTTGATCTACAATCATACATCAACCTGGCTGAGCGTCATCCTGATCATGCTGCCCTTCTGCCTGCTGATCGCCTTTGAAATTTTCTACCGGGTCTACCGCGAAGATGGTCTGGACTATGAATACACCTACAACGAAGAAGATTTTGACGATGACGAACCCGACTCCTATGACAACTTCCACCTGAGGGAGGAACCATGAAAAAAGCTGTGCTGGCATTTATGGTCGTTGGGCTAGTCGCCCTATTCATGACCAATCCGACCTTCCCGGAGCATCAACAGGCCCTAGGCGTCAACCAGGAGGAAGTTGCCGACCTGGAGTACTTCAACCTCTTCCTCTGCTCAACGGTACGCAGTCAGACGCGCGGCAACATGCTCAGCCTGGGTATTTTCGACAAAGTGGTCATCGTTGACAACATGCGCTAAAGCACACTCTCCATCTTTGCCAACGCCTGCTGCAGCAGTTCACGGCTGCAGCCGAAATTTATGCGCACAAAACCGGGCAAACCGAAATCGCCGCCATCCGAGAGCGCCACGCCGGCATTCAGGAACTTGAGCGTGGCCCCCTCAATATGACGTGTATCCAGCCAGGCCAGATAGGTGGCCTCAACTTCAGGCATCATAATTGAGTGCCGGGCGGCAAAAGATTTGACAAGGTCCAGGTTGCCGCGCAGATACTCCAGCATCTCCTGGCGCCAATCCTCCGAATCCCGGTAGGCAGCCAGCGCCGCCCAGTAGCCCAGGGCATTCACATGGGGCACGATACCGTGCATGGTGTGCTCGAAACGAGAGCGCAAACCTGAATTGGGAATGATGGCAAACGAACAGGCCATGCCCGGGATATTGAAGGTCTTGCTGGGCGCCATCAGGGTGATGGTGCGCTCCGCGATCTCATCGCTGAGGCTGGCGGTCGGGATATGACGAAGATTTTTATCGAGTATAAGGTCGCAGTGAATCTCATCGGAACAGATCACCATGTCGTGCCGCTCACATAGTTCAGCGATCGCCGACAGCTCATCACGACTGAAGACGCGCCCCACCGGATTGTGCGGCGAACAGAGCATCAAGAGCCGGCTCTGCTCGGTGATGACGCTTTCAAAGCGCTCAAGGTCAAAGTGATAACGGCCACCGCGTTCAGTCAGCGCGAAACTCTTCAATTTGCAGCCGCTCAATTCCGGCGCCGTCAGAAAGGGCGGATAGATGGGCGTGGCCGTGATGGCCTCATGCTCGGGACCGCAAACAGTACGGCAGCTCAGATTGAGGCCGGTCACCACGCCCGGCAGCCAGATGATCCAGTCGCGCTCAATCTGCCAGCCATACTGAGCCCGGCACCAGCTAATGACTGCCTCATAGAGCTCATCGGGCGCCAGGGTGTAGCCCAGCACGCCGTGATCAAGCTTCTCACGCAGCATCTCCAGCACGGCCGGCGGAGACTTGAAGTCCATGTCGGCCACCCAGAGGGGCAGAATATCATCACCAAAGAGGTCCCACTTGAGGCTGGAGGTTCCGCGCCGATTAACAGTTTCCACTACTCGGCCTCCCCGCAGGCCGCCAAAAATGACCTGGGCGCCGCCTGCAGCTTACCGGTCTGATAATCGATGAAGACGATGCCGGTCTTGGCGTGGGCCACTTCGCGATCTGCACAGCTGATGCGATAGACGATATCGCAGCCATATCTATTGAAATCAGTCGCGGCCACAGCGACATCCAGGTTCTCGCCATGAAAGGCCTGCGACTTGTAGACCACGGCAGCATCGGAGATCACAATTCCCAGGCCATCAATGCCGAATTCATTAAAACCCATTGAGGCAAAGTAGCGAATGCGGGCCTCATGGCAGATGGTCAGAAAGGCATCATTGCCCACATGGTTGCCGTAGTTGATATGCGAGATCTGAACCTCAACCTGTGTATTGAACGCAAAACTTTCGGGCAGCTGGATCCTTATACGCGCCATAGACCCTCCTCATCGATTACTGCTGCCCTTATAGCTGGCCAAGCATTTATATTCAATGATGATCTAGGTCTGAAACCGCCGGATCATTGTCTCCAGATAGCGCGAACGCATCTGCCTGCTGGCCATGGCCTGTTTAATGGGGGGAGTGCGCAGGATCACGCCGATCAGGGCCGCCAGAGCGCGATGATTCCACAGCACAGCGTTATCCATGACCAACTCCTGCAATTTACCGCGTTCAATGGCCATCATGACCGCCTTATGGGTCGAATTCAGCGGCGTAACCACCCGGCTTTCACGGGGCTGCAGCGCAATGGCATTCGACGGGCAGTTACGCACGCAGACCCCGCACCCCAGGCAAATCTCCTGATTGAGCTGCGCTTTGGCGCCAAGCTCCAGTGCCTCAACCGGGCAAACTTTGACGCAGCGGCCGCAACCGGTGCAGATTTGATGATCTATGACTGGGATAAAGTTGGTTGTATGCACCGGATGCATGGCGCCGAAGCGCTTCTGGGCCAGCAGGGCCTCGCAGCAGCAGCTACAGCAGTTGCAGATAAAGTTGACATTTTCGCGAACATTGTCACCGAACTGCACCAAATTATTCTCATACGCCTGAGCCAGCAAATCCAGGCACTCTCTGACCTCAACTGCACGGGCATGGCCGTGGCGAACAAGCGAAGCGGCGGTATTGTTAAAGGTCATGCAGATCTCCTTGGGCGCATCGCAGTCGCGTCCCACATGCTGCATCTTGTGGCGGCAGTAGCAGGTGGATACACCGATAGCCCTGGCCGAGCTGATGACTGCGCTAGCCCGCTCATAGTCCAGCACCAGAGCCTCATTAACAGCCCCCAGGACCGGCTCATTTACAAAGGCGCGCCCCAGATGGGTCTCACCGACGGCAAAAAGCTCACGGATAAAATCCTCCTCCTGATTAAGATACTGATAGTAGAGCTCAGCCAGGGCCTGCTGGTCAATATCGTCGTGCATGCGCATCATGGAGAATTCAAAGAAGCCGGCCATGGGCGGAGGCAAAATGTACATCATCGTCGAACCCTGCAGCATATCAACCAACATGCCCCGATCTGCCAGATTCTCCAGAATCTTAAGGGCTTCAACTTCGCTCATCTGCCAGCGTGCAGCAGCTTTAGCTGCACTAAAGGGCCTGATGGGCAGCTTAGCCAGGAGCTCGGCTTCGCGTTCACTGACCAGAATGGAGAGAATGCGATTGAGATACTCCGCCGGCGGCGCACCCTGAGGGAACTTGTTGAGCCGTTCAACCAGCGAAGCATAACCGGAACGATGGGCGATGTGAGACATTGAGACCTCCTATCCCACAGGATAAGAGGTCAATTAAGATATGCAATAACCGAAGCTTATGCTACTGCGGCGGATTAATCTTCAGGTGCTCGGCACCCAGCTCCAGATAATCATCAATCCCGGCCTGAATAGTCTGCAGGATCTCCTCAGGCAGATCGCGTTTCTCAACTGCCGGCACACCGGCCACCAGTTTGAATGGCCCGACCTCCTGACGCTCACGCACCATCGACCCGGCCGCCACAATTGAACCGCGCCTGACCAGGGCACCATTCAGCACCGTGGCGCTGATGCCGATCAGGGTATGCGACTCCAGGCTGCAGCCATGGATGACCGCATTATGCCCGATAGTGACATTGTCGGCAATCTGCACCCCGTGGTCATGGTCGGTATGCACGGTGCAGTTGTCCTGAACACTGACATTGGCGCCGATTCTGATGGGGGCCATGTCGCCGCGCACCACCGCGCCGTACCAGATTGTGCTGTTATCACCAATTTCCACATCGCCGATGACGGTTGCATTCCAGGCGATGAAGACGTTCTCACCGATCTTGGGGCGCTTGCCCTTATACTCCAGAATCATATATCCTCCTGTTCAAAAGTGAGATATCAGACCTGGAGTCTGCATTCAAGGTCTTCAACCAGCAGCCGAGACCGGCTGGGCTGCGTCTTGCTCTTCTTCATTAAGCCCGTAGCCACTCTCCAGCAGCATGACGAACTCCTTTGCAAAACGCGCGGCAGGGGCGCCATCCACCACATCATGATCAACGCTGACCGTGATGTTAAGAAAATCATGATTTTCCAGTTTGCCGTCACACAGTACCGGTTTCGTCGCAATTCCGCCAAGGGTGATGGAGAGGGTGTGATCCGGAATGGGGATGCCATAACCCCCAAAACCTTTGCCATACATGCCCACGGCGCTGATCTGGACGGTGCCGCGGGTATCCTTCATCAGCTGGGGCGTCCGCCCGATCAGAAACCAGTAGATGGCACGCACAATTTTTGACATCTCCGAAAACTTGATCACCTTGCCCCAGGTTGACTTCCACTGGGCCCGCTTGACGCTCAGCACCTCATCATTGATCTGTGCCAGGCTCTTGCTGTCGGCACTGCGGATAATGTTGGACATGGGCATCAGAGTACCCTCAAAGGTGCACTCGGTCAGGATATTGAGATCAATGTCATCGAAGACCACCAGGTTGCCGCGCCAATCCTTATAGGCCTGCAGCATCTTGTCCTGCTTAATGGCTTCAACCAGACAGCTGCCCACAAAGGCGCTGAATGATATCTCGTCACCCCGCAGTTTGCGTTCGGCCAGCAGCCGGCGCGCTCTGGTCACATCGGCCTCAACCAGGCCATGGATGGTATTCCGCTTTGAGGCCATTCTGACGGCGTCCACAATCACAGTGCGCCGCTTGGGAAAGGGCACAACTCTACAAGCACTCTTCTGCATTTTTTCTCCTCTCATCCAACATTGAAGTCGGCTATGTATATACGGATATACAAGGCTTATCGGGCCAAGCAGCATATGCATTAGAAAATCAGGGACAAGGCTGCCAAATTAAGCCTTGCAAAAATCTCATAATCTATAGTTTGCTTGACCCATGTATCAGATCACCTTCAACCGACCCCTCTCTGATGAATTTGAAGAGCTGCTCTTTGCCTTGGGTGCCCAGAGCATCAGCAGTGTCAGCAAACAGACAATCATCACCTGCGATCATGCAGAGCTCTTCAAAGAACGGCTCCCGAAGCAGATCTGCAGCATTGCTGCGCTCTCTGACGATGACTGGAAGGACAAATGGACACAGGGACTGCAGGGCTACGCCGTCAATGAAAAGATCTTTATTCAGCCCGCCGGCGAGGCCGCGTCTGACCAGCCCTACAATCTGATAATTGACCCGCGCGGCGCCTTCGGCTTCAACCATCCCACCACCCTTCTCTGCCTTCAGGATCTGCAGCGGGAGATCAAGGGTCCCGACATCAGCCTGCTGGACGCCGGCACCGGCAGCGGCATCCTGGCCATACTGGCTCATCAGATGGGCGTCCAGACAATCGACGCCTTTGACCTCTGCCCCGAATCGGTCATACGCGCCCAGCACAACCTGGAGCTCAACGGCTGTCAGATCAAGGTTGTGCAGGCCGACATCTCCGGCTATCAGAGCGACAAGCAGTACGACATCATAACCGCCAACCTGCTGCACAACATCATCCGCGACAACATCCAGGCCATCTGCAGGCTGCTCAAGCCCGGCGGAACCCTGATCGCCAGCGGCATCATCGACCAGTGGCATGACGAGCTCAGCGCCTGCTTCAAACGGGCCGGGCTGAAGATCATCCGCCGCAGCCGGCTTGAGGGCTGGAACAGCTACACCCTGCTGGACTAAAGCTCTTACAGACCTAATATAGTCTGCAGGAGGGTGTATGATGGACAAGAAAATCCTGATCCTGACCGGCGATCTCTATGAGGACCTGGAACTCTGGTATCCCAAACTGCGTCTGCAGGAAGCCGGTGCAAGCGTGACCGTGGCCGGCAAGCAGGCCAAACAGGTCTACAACAGCAAACACGGCTACCCCTGCCAGGCCGCCGTCAGCTTCAAGGATATCTCGGCCGCCTACTTTGACGGGCTGATCATTCCGGGCGGTTATATGCCTGACAAGCTGCGCCGAGAGGCAGCCGTACTGCAGCTTGTCAGAGAGTTCAACGAGCAGGGCAAACTGATTGCCGCCATCTGCCATGCGGGCTGGATTCCGATCTCGGCCCGGATCTACCAGGGCGTGCGGGTCACGGGCGTCTCAGCCATCAAGGATGACCTGGTCAATGCCGGGGCAATCTACGAAGATGCCTCCGTGGTGGTCGACCGCAACCACATCACCAGCCGCACCCCGGCTGACCTGCCCGACTTCTGCAAGGCGATCATCGAGTGGCTCAGTTAACGTTTCCAGCCGCGCGGGTTGCTGAAGAACTCATACTCAAACTGTTCCAGCCTGGCCATTAGTTCATCCGCCACGGCCGGATACTTCTTGATCACATTGTAGCTCTCCCCGTCATCGAACCTCATGTTATAGAGCAGCGGCCAGGAGCCCATGGTCGGCACACTTTCATCGCTGCCCTCGGGATGGTAGTCATGCCCGCCGGCGGCATCGCCGAAGAAGGTGCCCTTCTTATCGAGCGGGATCGGGAAGGTGCGGGTATTGATTGAGCGCAGCAGCTTCCAGTCGCCGCTGCGCACACCCTCGATCTCCCTGTAGTGAAAGAAGTAGAGCGCATCGTGGGGCGACTGGCTCTCCTTGCCGTTCATCAGACCCATGATGTTCTTGCCGTCAATAACACGGTCAACGGGAACCTCCAGCCCGGCCAGATTCAGAATGGTGGTAAAGAAGTCAAAGTTCATGGCCGGCACATCCACCTCGAGCCCGGCCGGGATAACGCCGGGCCAGCTGGCGATCATGGGCACGCGGTAGCCGCCCTCATAGCTCTCGCCCTTGCGCCCGCGCAAGCCGCCGGGGCTGCCGTCGAACCAGGGGCCATTATCGCTGGTGAAGATGACCAGGGTATTCTCCTGCTGACCGCTCTGCTTTAAGTAGTCCAGAATGCGGCCGACATTATAGTCAACCTCCTGCACGGTATCGCCGTGGCGTCCGCCCTCGGAGCTGTCCTTGAACTCATCCGACGGGATACAGGGCTGATGCGGATCCTTGTGGGCCAGATAGATGAAGAAGGGTTTGTCCTTGGACTTCTCCATGAACTGGATGGCCTCATCGGTGAAGAGCCGCGTGTACTGCGCCTGATCAAGGGCGATGTCCTTGACAACCTCGTCTTGTTGGCGCCAGAAGGCCGCCGGCCAGTCATCATTGGAGGCGTTGAAGCCGCAGAAGTAGTCAAAGCCGTAGTTGTGCGGATGGTAGTCCATGTCATTGACGAAGTCGCCCAGATGCCACTTGCCGACGGCGCAGGTGTTGTAATCGGCCAATTTTAGGGCCTTGGGAATTGCAATCTCAGAGAGCGGCAGACCGCTGACCATATTCTTGGCGCCGTTCAGATCGAGAATTCCCAGCGAGCCGAAGAAGTAGCCCAGGCTGCGGATGAACTTGCGCTGCATGGTATCCTTGCCCGGCTGCAGTGGAAAGGTGATGCCTGAACGCAGCGGGTAGCGCCCGGTCAGGAGGCCGGCCCGCGAAGGCGAGCAGAGCGGCGAGCTGCAATAGAAGTCGTTAAATTTGACGCCGCCGGCCGCCATCTGGTCGATGCGCGGAGTCTTGATGGCTTTGCCGCCGTAGCAGGTCAGATCACCATAGCCCATGTCGTCGGTCAGGATGATGATTACATTGGGCCGCGGACCGCCGCCGGGCAGCTTCCTGACCACCTCACCCACCGGCAACTCCTCGCGGGCGGGGTCATTGAAAATTGCCGGATCGATCTCATTTTCACTCTTGCCACCACAACCAACCATGGTTGCCGCAGTCCCAAGGGCCCCGGCCTTCAGCAACGATCGCCTGCTGATATCCATACGTTTATCCAAGACAGACCTCCTAAAATCATAAATATGCGCAAGAATAGCATACATAAATTACAGGACAAACAGAAAAGTCACATATAAGTTACAATAAAGGTTTAAATCACTTGCCCCAGAGACGGGACGCCGGAAGAGTTTCCGGCAGCCCCTTCATATTTATCAAATCAACTATTCAGCCACAACCACCGGCCGCAGTCTGATCTCGATGCGGCGGTTCTGGGCCCGGCCCTCGGCGCTGTCATTGGTGGCGATGGGCATGGTCTCACCAAAGGAGACAGCCCTGAGCTGATCCTGGGGCACCCCGGCACTCTCAAGCACACGCACAACCTCAACCGCGCGGGCCGCCGCCAGATCCCAGTTGGTGGGATATTGGGCCATCAGATTGCGGCCAACCGGCACATTGTCGGTATAACCGCAGACGATCACCTGGAAGGGAACCTCTGTCAGATCAGCCCCGACCTTCTCAAGCACCTTGCGGCCCTCGCCCCTGATGGCAACCGAACCGGATGAGAAGAGCACATCTTCGGGCAGCATGACACGCACGCCCGACTTCATCTCCTCAATGGTCAGCTGATTCTGGGTAATCTCGCTCTGCATGGCGCCCACCAGCTCCTCATAGAGGGCGCGCACAACCTTGTTGCCGACGGTGCGCATGGTCAGCTTGTTGGCCAGAATCTCATTCTGCTCCTCAAAGTAGATCAGGGCATCAATCAGCTCATCGCGCTCATCAACCACAGTCTCATACTTTGTCATACTTACGCAGCCCTGGGTCAGCAGCGCCATCAGAACAACCGACAACAACAGTTTAAAATCTCTCATATTTTCCTCCTTTATTCCTGCCTAAAGACGCATCAGCAGATTGAATCCAAAGAAATGGGCATAGTTGGGCTCATAGTGGCCGCGCACCCGCCCGGCAAAGTCGCTGCGGTACTGGCAGACCTGGGCAGCGCCGGCATCGATGAACTGATAGGCAAAGCCCAGCGAGAAGTGCTCATCCATGTCCCACATAAGGCCGGTGGCGTAGCGCAGCTGGCGGTCGACCGGCATATCCAGAGCCCTGTCAGAGCTGTGCTGGGGCGCCGAGTCATAGCTGAAACCCAGGCTGAAGAGCAGGTCTTCACGGGCCTGGATCTGACCGCCCAGAGCAATGTGCCAGGTGTCGCGGTAGTTTCTGTCCAGGGTCAGCAGCATGGACTGATCCGACCAGACCACCATGTCTGGGCGGCTGAACTCGCTCCAATCCTGCCAGCCGAGGTTAAAGAGGATCGCAAAACTATCGGTAACCTTGTCATAGGAGCTGAACATGATCGACTGGGGCAACTTCATATCGAAGGAGGCCGCCCGCTCGTTGAGGCCGGTATAGGCCAGCAGATCGCTCATGATAGGCCCCAGACCGCTGTAGGAGATGTTGTCCTGGAACTTGAGCCGCACCTGGCTCTTGTAGGTCAGCCCCAGGCGGGTATCCTGGTCAATCTCCCAGAGCAGGCCCAGGTTGCCGCCCAGCCCCATGTCACGATCATCAAACTTCAGCCGGCCATCTTTCAAAGTGGGCTCGGGGTTGTTGACCGCAGCAACGTGCAGGAAGTCGGCCCCCAGATAGTCCAGACCGCCGCCGATTGAGAAGTTCTCATTGATGCGCCAGGCAACATTGGGGGTGAACCGGATGGTACTGAGCTCCGAGTCGGTCACATAGTAACGCCCTACCCAGCTGGGACCGTAGTCCAGCTTCATGCGCAGATCATCCGCCGCCATGAAGCCGATGCTCCAGCTCTCATTGATGGCATAGGCGTAGGCCAGCGAACCGGCCCGCCCGCCGCCGCCAACATTGGAGCCGTAGGTGCCGGCCACATTGGTGCTGCTGTAGGGGTAGAAGCGGCGCTTGGATACGCTGGGCTGCACGCCGAGCATCAGCTCATGCTTGTCGAGCCGGGTCATGGCGGCCGGGTTGTGGCCGACGGTTGAGGCGTCCTGCCCCAGGGCGGCGCGGCCGGCCGCGGCACTACTTAGATCCGGCGTACCCTGCTCATAGAGCCAGAAGCTCCAGGCCGGCGATCCGAAAGCCAACAGAATAAACGTGATCAGTAAACTGCGTTTCATAATCCTCCTCCAAACAAAAAAGTTAAATTGTCAGCGGCGCAGCCAGAGTAAAATCAAGCAGGGTGCCGGCCGGAACATTGATGCTGCTGCCGCGGGTCAGCATGGAGACACCCAGACCGACAGCCGCGCCGGTCTCAGCCCCCTTGCCGCCGTTAATCATACCGCCGATCGCAGCGCCTCTGGCCGTGGTGCCGACGGTCCGCTTGCCGGTGCCCTCACTCACCAGGCCAACATCACTGGTCATAATCGGGCGCAGCTGGTTATCGATCAGAATATGGGTCAGACTGATCTCCATCTCAGACTTACCGGCCAGACGGCCTGATTTCTTGGCCGCGTTCAGTTCACCATAAACCTGGGCGCCGCGCGGCGCGATCTCCTTGCCGTCAATGAACAGGGCCCCTTCAAGCTTGCCGGTAAACTTGTGACCGGCCTTGTGCTGGTTGGAGTTGATGGCGCTGTCAAGCTTGACCATCAGGTGCGTACCGGCCGGAATGGTAAGACTGGCAGCCGTAACCGGACAGACTGAAATTGCAAACAACAATGTGGATAAGACTAAAAACTTCCTCATAATGAACCTCCGAATATTAGCTTCAGGATGAATCAAACCATGTTGCAGATAGATGGTGAATATACCAATGAAGCTGAAATGTAAATCGCAAGGGGTCGGTTTTAAAGAAAAAGGTCTGAGCTATGCCGCACTCTGCTGTGACTGACGGATAATCTGGATGACCTCGCGCACAAAGGCGCACTCGCAGATCCGGTCGCAGGGTTCAAGGTCGGCGAAATCAAGGCAGCGCCGTAGGCACTGCTCACTGCCCGTGATCCGGCCGCCATAGATCTCGCCGGAATAGAGATCCAGGAAGTTACCGGATTCGATGGCAATGGTTGTATGGCAACCATCCATCTCATGGGTAAAGAAGAAGAGCCCGTACTCCAGCCTCTCGAAATCAACCTTGTAGCCGTTCAGGATCAGATTGTTGTCGGAGATGAACTCTCGGCGGGATTGCCACTGCTGCCCACATAGCGGACATGATCTGAAACAGTTTCGGAAATCCATAACCTGACTTTGCATCAATGATCTAAAAAAGAAAAGCCCGAGAAAATCCCGGGCCTCTTTAAATCAATAATCAAAGTCGTGCAACTCATAGTCAATGACACCAGATACCCGTTTCCACCAGGTACCGTTATAGTACTGATATAGCCAAACCTTATCTGCAAACATTGTAGTCATAGATGAATACTTCATGTTCTTCATACGATACAACTTACCATCCCTCATTACATATATCCCCACCTGTTCATCTATCAGGCCGGAACGAAAAACATTGTATCTTTCATCTATGGCGATGCAGAAAGGATACTCTTTATCTGGGATCGTAAAACTTAGTATATTGGAAATGACAGTGCCATCAAATCGCTGTTCAAGCCAAACTTTATAGGAGGCTCCTTCCTGCAAATCGGGATACAAATAACTCAACTCATCAGCCGCATCCCGACTATAAATTATCTCGCCGTCCTTTTCAAAGATCCACTGAAGATCACCCCCAAGACCACCATTGCGCACTACTGTAAATTTATCGGCAATTGATACCTGGTATGAATTTTTAACATCCACATCCCCATATGTATACTCAACAACATTTGAACAGCGCTGATAACCACCGTTAAGAAACTTCTCGAGATATACCGTGTAATGCCCAGGTCTAAGGTTGGGATCCCGGTAAGAAGTTTCATTGGCTGCATTCCGATGAAGACCTTCATTGCCATTCTTTGAAACTACCCATGAGAGATCTTCTCCCAACTCACCGCTACGGCTGACTTCATAACCATCCAGACTAACGGTATGGGATATAGGATATTGTCTGAAATATGCCTTAATCTGCATTGGATCGCTTTGCCAACCAACTACCTTAGTGGGGGCATTATAATCATCCTCCCACTTATAGAAATACCAGCCCTCTTCTGGAACAGCAGTCAGCATAACCTGTTCGGTTCCAACAATCTCTACAGTTGCAGAACTACCATCCGAATCGCATACAACCTCAGCCGCACCCTTAAAAATTTGTCCCTGCCCCTCAGTTGATACAGCTACCTGCCCAACCAGGTTGAGAACTAAAAAATTTATCCCTTCACAATCACCATGGAGCGCAACTTTTTGTATGACCGGCTCGTATCTCAGACCATTAGATATGGAATCATTTCGCGGCACAACCATGTACAAACCGGCCTTCACATTTTCAAACTCATAGTAGCCACTATCATTGGTTGTAACAGTCCGGAGACTCAATCCGCGCAAATCAACAGCCACATTATTGAGGGGCTGACCATCTTCATCAATAATATAACCGGAAACAATCTTTAAAACCTTATCCTCTGTGGCAACAAAGTCTATGCCGGCAAGGCTCTGATCAATAACATTGACATCAATCTCATAACAATCGAGTCTCCAACCTTCCAGCTTGGGAGCAACTTTATAGCCACCCTCATCAACCGGACTGAAAAGATACTGACCGTTTAAATCAGTCATGACGGATACCACTCCGGACTCCCCAACCAGATCTACTCTCTGACCGGCAAGAGGTACGCCATTTTCATCACGAATATATCCAGACACCTCAACAGCAGGCGCAACAGCGTTGAAGTCGATCTTTACCCCCTCATATACCAGTTCCCGCCGCTTAGCCGGATCAAAGAGATAGCCATCCTTCTCAACGGCAATATTGTAGTAGCAGACCGGCAGATCCTCGACTCGGTAATAACCGTCACTGTCGCTGGCGGTAACTATGGTCTCCTTGGTCTCGGGGTTAGTAATTTTAACAACGACATCAGGAAGAGCACTACTGTCCTGATCCCGAATCGTGCCCTGGGCTATACCGAAGGAGTTTGCGGCCACCGCCAGGAAGTCAGCTGACCAGAGGTTGCTATCATTTACTGTGATCTCAATCTGTCCAGGGTTAAAATCGGTTCTCTCGCGGGACGGTTTAATGGTGTAGTCGCCGCTATCAACATTATCAAAACTGTAGTTACCATATTCATCGCTGGTGACCACCTGAGGTGCGGGTCCAGCCAGTTCAACTCTAACATTCTGGGCCCCTACGCCATACCACTCACAGATATTACCGCTAATCTGCGGCAGGGAATCGATCTCAAAATCAAGAGATCCGATCACACTGTTATTGACATATACCTTGTGATTGGCCGGCTCGATTGTGACGCCATCCAGCTTGGGGGCAACCGTGTACTCTCCATTAGTGGAGAACTTAAACTCATAGAAACCGTCAGCATCAGTTGAGGTGACCATCTGCTGCGGGCCGTTCAGTTCAACCCTGACACCACCAACCGGATTTTCAGCTCCGACCAGAATCTGACCGCCAATGATATTGGGCTCAGTTGTGGCGATAAGGTCTACTCGCACCGGCGCGCCGCCAACGCTGACCTTCATCATGGCCGGTTCGAAGCAGTACTCACTATTAACGGGCTTGACGGTATATCTGCCCACCGGCAGGTTTATCAGCTCATAGGAGCCGTCACTACCGCTTGTAACACTCTTGGTCGCGCCCTTACCATCATCCAGCTGCATATCGATACCAGCAACAGGCTGACCGCTACGGTCTTTGATGGAACCATAGACAACGCCGACTGCATCAGCGATGGGTTCGGCTCTGAATATAATGCCGCCTGAATCTGCCTCAGTGACAAAGATATCTATCTGGTCGGGAGTGATCTCATAGCCGATAGATCTGGATCTGACAGTGTAAGGACCACTGGCAACATCCACAAAGGCAAAGCTACCTGACTGATCGGTTTTAGCTGAGCGGGTAATGTCACCACTCAATTCGACTGTTACGCCTCCAAGTCCATCGTTACCATTTCCAAGCCATACCATACCGCTGACTAAGGATAATGAGCAGACTCTAAAATCAACTCCCGTACAGTCATTATAGGCCACAACGCTTTGCTTCTGAGGATCATAAGTCTGTCCAGCAGCACGAGGCGCAACCTCATAGACACCGGCGCTGACATCAACAAACTCATAGTAACCATTCTGGTCTGTTGTAACGGTCTGCAGGCCGATCCCGCGCAAATCAACAACTATGCCACTGACGGGCATACCGCCTTCATCAGTGATGTATCCTGAGACAACTTTCAGACCGGGATCATTGGTCGCAGTGAAGTTAACATCATTGACACCCTGACCAGCTATGGTTGTAGCTGCATCCAACTGATCAAGAGTCCAACCTTCAATCCTAGGTCTAACGACATATTCACCATCGTCAATCGAATCGAAACGGTAGAAACCATTCGCATCTGTTACTACAGTGATTGTTCCAGACTCACTAACCAGTTCGACGGTAACACCGGCAATACCAAGACCATTCTCGTCAGTAATGTAACCTGAGATATCAGTGGTGGATTCGATGGCTGTAAAGTCTATAGTTGCATATTCGTGAATAAGCCTCCGCTGCTCAGCAGGATCAAAGATATAGCCATCCTTCTTGACGGAGACAGTATATTCACAAACTGGCAGATCCTCTACCCTGTAAGAACCGTCACTGTCGCTGGCGGTAATAACAGTCTCCTGAGTCTCCTCAGAGGTAATCCTAATTTCAACATCGCTGATTCCAAAGCCGACCTCATCGGTGACAGTACCTCGGGCAACACCGGTTGAGGTGGCCGAGACAGCCAGAAAATCAACCGACCACTGATTCTTATCGTCAACAGTTATCTTCTTCAGATCAGGATTGAAAGCATGACTGCCATCAACCGGCCTGACGGTATATTCACCGACGTCAACACTCTCAAAATGGAAATCACCATTGAAATCAGTAAGGGTTGTCTGAAATTCCCCGCCGTCCAATTCAACCAGAACACCAGGAATCATGTAACCATAAAGCGTACGGATGTTACCGCTGATCTGCGGCATGGACTCAACGATGAAATCAATGGTCTCAACAACACTGCTATTAACATAGACAGTCTCACTGACTGGATCAGCTGCAACACCATGAAGCTTTGGAGTAATGGTATATTCACCATCAGTAGAGAACATAAACTCATAGCGACCATCTGCATCGGTGGTTGTATACATGGTTATCGGGCCTCTCAACTCGACACCGACACCGCCGAGAGGACTGTCAATACCAGCAAGGACCTGACCACCAACGATATTGGGCTCAGTTGTGGCGGTAATATCCAAGCGGACAGGTGATTCACCGACCTTGACCTTCATTGAAGCGGGCTCAAAGCAATAATCATCGTTGACCGGATTGATTGTGTACAGCCCGACAGGCAGGCCATTCAGTTCATAGGATCCATCACTGGTACTCGTTACGCCCTTAGATGCGCCGTTGCCATCATCCAGCTGCATGGCAACACCACCAACAGGCTGACCACTGGGATCCTTGATCGTGCCATAAACAATACCGACAGCACTCTGAATCGGTTCGGCTCTGAATATGATACCGCTGGAGTTATGCTGATTAACATAGATATCAATCTGTTCCGGGGCGATCTCATAGCCGATAGATTTGGATGTGACTGTATAAGGACCGCTAACAACATTTTCAAATACAAAGTCACCGGACTGATCCGTTTTGACTGTGCGGATAGTATCACCACTCAACTCAACTGTTACGCCTTCAACACCAGTAGTGCTGTTTCCAAGGCGTACCTCACCGCAAACAGGCTGCACCTTGTGGAATCTAAATGAGTAACCAACTTTGCCCTGACCAACTTCAATTATCTTATCTTCAGAATGATATTTACTATCAAGAATATAGCCATCTTTAAATGCTACAATCGTATAAGTGCCTGGCTCAACATCAATAAACTTATAAGTTCCAGTAGCCATTGATGTGGTTCTATAGATGGTTTCGCCCTGCAGCTCAATGGTAACACCACCAAGGGGCACATCTATATCATTCTCCCACCACGATACTGTTGCTCCTTCAACCGAAGGTATTCGCCAAACATCAAACCCCAAAGCCACATCTTTACTACCGACCACAACGTTAACATTGCTCATCGGCTGTGACCTAATTACGTAACCATCCAATATGGGACTTATTGTATAAACACCTTCCTCAACTGCACTAAATGAGTAATTGCCGGAAGAATCAGTTTCAACCGTACGAACTGTATCTCCAGCCCGAAGCTCTACTGTTACTCCAGCCAATGCCTGGTTTAAATCATGGTCAAAAACAAAACCGTAAACTCTAGGCTTCGGTCGAACATTAAAATAGAGCTGAATATCATCTCTATTTACTTCAATCTCAGCAGGCACAATTGGTCCATCTGGACTCAAACTATGTGGAGTGATGGCATAACCTTCCAATAACGGAATTACAGTATAGGTACCAGGTGTTACTTGCCAGAATCGATAGGTTCCGAAATCATCAGTCAAGAAACTACGTACACTGCCATCATTACCATGCAGCTCGACTGTAACCCCTCTAAGATACGTATTACTCTTACTATCCCATATACGACCACTAACTAAAGGCATCCAACGCACTTCAAAACGAAGCTCTATATCTTCTCGATCTACTACTATCTCACTAACTTCAACAGGACCTTCTGGCTCAAACTTCAACGTCTTTATCAGGTGGCCATCAAGCAAAGGCTTAATCGTATAAGTATCAGCTACAACCTTATCAAACAGATACTCTCCCATAGAACCAGTTGTAACGGTCCGAACACTTCCATCACTGCCACGAAGTTCTACGGTCACTCCGTCGAGGGGCCTGTTCTGCTTATCATCCCATAACTGACCATGAATCACCGGCATTGGACGCACTTCAAAACGAAGCTCTATATCTTCTCGATCTACTACTATTTCACTAACTTCAACAGGACCTTCTGGCTCAAATTTCAACGTCTTTATCAGGTGGCCATCAAGCAAAGGCTTGATTGTATAGGTATCAGCTACAACCTTATCAAACAGATACTCTCCCATAGAACCAGTTGTAACGGTCCGAACACTTCCATCACTGCCACGAAGTTCTACGGTCACTCCGTCGAGGGGCCTGTTCTGCTTATCATCCCATAACTGACCATGAATCACCGGCATTGGACGCACTTCAAAACGAAGCTCTATATCTTCTCGATCTACTACTATTTCACTAACTTCAACAGGACCTTCTGGCTCAAACTTCAACGTTTTTATCAGGTGTCCATCAAGCAAAGGCTTGATTGTATAGGTATCTGCAACGACCTTATCAAACAGATACTCTCCCATAGAACTAGTTGTAACGGTCCGAACACTTCCATCACTGCCACGAAGTTCTACGGTCACTCCGTCGAGGGGCCTGTTCTGCTTATCATCCCATAACTGACCATGAATCACCGGCATTGGACGCACTTCAAAACGAAGCTCTATATCTTCTCGATCTACTACTATCTCACTAACTTCAACAGGACCTTCTGGCTCAAACTTCAACGTTTTTATCAGGTGTCCATCAAGCAAAGGCTTGATTGTATAGGTATCTGCAACGACCTTATCAAACAGATACTCTCCCATAGAACTAGTTGTAACGGTCCGAATACTTCCATCACTGCCACGAAGTTCTACGGTCACTCCGTCGAGGGGCCTGTTCTGCTTATCATCCCATAACTGACCATGAATCACCGGCATTGGACGCACTTCAAAACGAAGCTCTATATCTTCTCGATCTACTACTATCTCACTAACTTCAACAGGACCTTCTGGCTCAAACTTCAACGTCTTTATCAGGTGGCCATCAAGCAAAGGCTTAATCGTATAGGTATCAGCTACAACCTTATCAAACAGATACTCTCCCATAGAACCAGTTGTAACGGTCCGAACACTTCCATCACTGCCACGAAGTTCTACGGTCACTCCGTCGAGGGGCCTGTTCTGCTTATCATCCCATAACTGACCATGAATCACCGGCATTGGACGCACTTCAAAACGAAGCTCTATATCTTCTCGATCTACTACTATTTCACTAACTTCAACAGGACCTTCTGGCTCAAATTTCAACGTTTTTATCAGGTGGCCATCAAGCAAAGGCTTAATCGTATAGGTATCAGCTACAACCTTATCAAACAGATACTCTCCCATAGAACTAGTTGCAACGGTCAGAACACTTCCATCACTGCCACGAAGTTCTACGGTCACCCCGTCGAGGGGCCTGTTCTGCTTATCATCCCAAACCTGACCATGAATCACTGGCAGCGCCCGCATAAAAAAATGCTGTTTAATATCATCCTGATAGGCAGTAACTATACCGTCTTCAGCAGGAGTAGATCTCTCAATGACATAGCCAGGCAAAACCGGAACAACTTTATATGTACCAATTGGGAACCTATGGAAAACATAGAGTCCATTATCATTGGTTGTAGTCCGATAAGTGGTATCACCTTGTAGCTCAACAGTTACCCCAGCTATAGGAAGAGTATCTACAGTGCGCACAAAACCACTAACGACCGGATATTTCCAAATATGGATATCCAGAGAAACATCATTCTGGCCGATGGTTACTACACCGTCCTCGAATTGCTGAGGAGCAACATGGTATAATGTCAGGGGCATACTGACTGTATACGTCCCACTATTCAAACCAGTGAATTCATAACGGCCATCAGCATCTGTAATTACTGAGCGTGTAGCATCTCCACTCAATTTGACCATTAGCCCAGAGCAAAGTGTTTTTTTCTTATCATCCCAAACAACACCACTAATCGAAGGCAAAGCCTTAGCAGTAAACTGAACACCAGAAACATCCTGCATCCCAACCGTAATTGTCTGAGTCTGCGGCGTAACAGTGTAGCCGGCCAGAGTCACACTAACAGAGTACTGCCCCTGACGGACATCGGTAAATCTAAACTGACCATTGCCTGTTGTGGTGATCTTTGACTCAGGTCCACTGAGTTCAACAATAGCTCCACTGACAGGCTGACCACTCTCATCAACCACACTGCCGCTGACAGTACGCGGCGCCATGGTGCTCACGAAGTTGGCCGTCACATCATCCTGTACGACCGTGATGTCGGCAATGGAGGGCTCAAAGAGGTAGCCCGGGCAGTAGGGAGTAACCGTGTAGTCGCCCGCCGCCACATGCTTAAAGAGATAGCTGCCATCTTCCTCGGTGGTTACATTGCGAATGGTCTCGCCGCGCAGCTCAACTGTGATGCCGGCGCCGCTGGCCCCGGCAATCACACCGCTGACACTGGGCATGGGCCTGATTGAAAAAGTAAGCCCGGTGATGTCACTCTTATCTACGCTGACTTCCTGGGAGAGAGGTTCGATTATGTGATTATCGACGACCGGCCTGAGGGTGTAGTCACCCTGAACGACCTCGTTGAATACAAAGTTGCCAGCAGTTGTGACCGCGCTGTAGGTTGTATCGCCACTCAGCTCAACAGTAACACCATTGACCCCAGAACCATCCGGCACGGCAATGAAGCCGCTGACCGTGCGCGGCAGAAGCGTGGCCGTAAAGTCAACGCTACCAGCATCCTTCATGCTCAGGGAGAGATCGCGGCTGCCCGGATCAAAAGCGTAGCCGTCCAAGGATGGAGTGACCGTGTAGCTGCCGCGGTCAACATCCTCAAAGGTGTAGTTGCCATCAACATCGGTGGTCACCATAAGGCTGGCATCACCGCTCAGTTCAACGGCAACACCTTCAAGCCCATTCCCCTCGCTGTCAGTAACCACGCCTGAAATATTACAACCGGTCAACATGGCAAGCGCCATCAACAAAACAAGTAAACGTTTCATCCCCGTATTCTCCCTAATCATTGATGCTGTCTGATGAACCACCGTAAAGCTAATTAGTGGTAACTTATGAGCAAATAGAAATAACAGCTTTTATTGAACACATCAATTATCCGAAAGGTTACCTTCTGTTAGCAAATTTTTTGAACTTCATTCAATCCTGCCCCGGCCAAAGTTCACACAAAATGTAAAAAGTTGTATTGATAACAAACAATTAAAAAAGCGGTAGCCTTTAATGGCTACCGCCGAACAAAATCAAAACAAATTACAGTTTACATATACAGATCATCCAGCCTGATGCGGGTGATCCACTCATCAGCCAGGCGCTCTGATGCAATCCCGCCCGAAGCGGTGTGCCCCAGCAGCAGATAGTCTTGCCCGTCATGGCGAATGAACTCCAGGGCCGAGTAGCAGTACCATAGGAGCTTATCTTCATAGATGGTCTGGATATTCTCCCAGGTCAGGCCATTATCTTTTGAGACCGCCGCGTTGTAGGGCGAACGCACCAGGAAGGTCCACTCGATCCAGGGCTGCCAGTTGTAGTTCCAGACCATGACCAGATCCTGAGTACCGGGAATACGCTCAATGGAGGCCGGCGACAGGGGTGAGCGGATGCTGCTCGGCACAGCCGCACTCCAGCTCTCGCCCCGGTCATCAGAGTAGGAGAGATACTGGTAGGTGGTATTGGTGCGCATGAACATCAGCAAACGGCCGTCATAAAGCTCCACAATACCGGGCTCCTGCAAGGCGACATCATCAAGCTTGACCACCTGCCCAAGTTTGAAGCTGCGGGCATTGTCATCCGAGTACCAGCAGGAGCCGCCGCCACCGTAAGCTGCCGGCATGATGATGCGGCCGTCCTCCAGCTGGATTACGCGGTCATTATTGGGAAAGGCGGCCTGGACGCCCGGCGTGCAGACGATCGGTTCGGACCAGGTCAGACCATCATCCTGCGAGATACGCACCACCGGATAGATCAGCTGGCCGTTCTGATCCTCGCCCTCCAGACGGTTATCAATCAGGTAGAACATGGCCACTTCACCGTTCTGCAGTCTGAGCAGCGAGATGTGCTTCTCATTGATCCCGGCAGCCACCCTATCAGGAAAAACTACTTCATCATTTGATGACCAGGTCTGCCCGCCATCAGTCGAGTAGCGCGCAGCAATGTAGGAGAAGGCGTCATCAGCCGAGGTTTTAACGAAGTTGGAGTAGTAGTAGACCACGGTGCCGTCAGTACGCACATGAAAGTCGCCCTCGCTGCGGCGGGCATGATCCTTCGCGGCCGTCATTTTCAGAAGAGTCTCATGCTCCACCACCGGCAGTCCCTTTGGAAAACAGCCCGTCAAAGCAAGAACCAGCCCAATTACCAAGCATCCCAATCTCTTCATAGTTGCTCCTCTGTAAGTCAATTTTTACTACAGACCCAAGCCCCATTCACTTGGTTTATTAACAAAGTTTATATATCATATAATCAACAATCCAACAGCCTGTCAATGCGCACAGACGCTGGCCATAACAACTGTTAAGCAACCAATTGTATACACTTCAGTTTAAGTGCATCCTTTCATGAAAATGAAAATCACCATAAGAGATTCATCTGCCATAGCGCTATTCTCTGTCATGCGACTAACAATGCACTTGAATTAGGTTTTCAAGAACGCTATTCTGCCCTCGTCTGGAGCAGATTATGAACTACAGTGAACTTTTTGACCGCAACATGGGCATCCTCAGCGCGGAGGAACAGAAGAGACTTAAGGGGTCGCATATCCTGATCGTAGGCTGCGGCGGCATCGGCGGCACAGTCGCCCTGGCCCTGGCCCGCACCGGCATTGAAACCTTCAGCCTGGTGGAGTTTGACGACTACACGCCCACCAACAGCAACCGCCAGATCGCCTGTTTCCAGAGCACCATGGGCCGCAACAAGGCCGCGGTGATCAAAGAGCAGATCCTGGACATCAACCCGGCCGCCAGGGTCAGCGTCCATGACCGGCGCCTGGAGCATGCCGAACTGGAACCGCTGATTGCGCAGGCCGACATCGTCTTTCCGGCCGCCGACGACTTTGCCTTCAGCATCATCCTCTTCAACCTCTGCCAGAAGTACGGCAAGCCGGGCCTGCTGGTGCTGCCGGCCGGCTCCTGGGCCGCGGTCTCAATCATCAGGCCAGGCAGTCCCTACATCGGCCTGATCGGCGGCGCGCCCAAGATCGACGACTACGCAGAGCTGCACGCCCTGCTCAACAGCCGCCAGAACCGCATGGGGCTGCGCTTCTACCACAGCGGCGGCCACTGGCAGATCGACTACTTCAGCCGCTATGTGGAGGGTGAAGTTGCCCCGGCCCAGCTCTGCCCCATGGTGTGGAGCTCCTCATCCATCGGCGCCATGGAGGTTGTCAAGGAGCTCACCGGCCGCTGGCAGTCGACAGTCTTTCCGCGCTACTGGGACATCCAGGCCGAGAAGATCAAAATTGACCACGCCTTTGGCCTCAACCATCTGACCCCCGTCAGAATCGGCAACAGAATCATGTACCGGCTGCAGACAGGCATCTTCAGAAAACCGGCCGCCTGGTTGATTGAAGCCTGGTGGGCCCTCTACCGGCGGGGCTAGCATCTGCCTGCTCCCCGGCTTATATCTTAAGCCAAGGAGTATTTATGGCAAACCCGCTCACCGAGGAGCCCATCGACAAACTGCTGGCAAAGATCGCCATCCCGTCCAGCGTGGGTTTCTTCTTCCACACAATGTTCAATGTGGTGGACACCTACTTTGCCGGCCTGATCAGCACCGAGGCCCTGGCCGCCCTGTCGCTGTCCTTCCCGGTCTTCTTCATCATCATCGCTCTGGGCAGCGGGATCGCCAGCGGCACCACGGCCCTGATCGGCAACGCCCTGGGGGCCGGCGATAAACTGCAGGCCCGGACCTACGCCATCCAGGGCCTCTCGTTCGGCGTACTCGTCAGCCTCCTGATTACAATCTTCGGCATGCGGGGCGCGCCCCGCATGTTTATGGCCCTGGGCGCCGAAGGGCACTACCTGCTGACCTGTCTGGAGTATATGCAGCCGATCTTTACCTTCTCAATCTTTTTCATGCTGACCTTCATGTTCAACGCCATCCTGAACGCCCTGGGCGACACACGCTCCATGCGCAACTTCCTGGTCGCCGGATTCCTGATGAACATCATTCTGGACCCCTGGTTCATCTATGGCGGCTTCGGCCTGCCGGCCATGGGTGTGCGCGGCGTGGCCATCGCCACCGTCATCATTGAGGGCTGCGGCGCGGCCTACCTGGCGCAGCGGGTCAGCAGGACCGAGCTGATCTGCGAACGCTGCCGCGCAGAGCTGATCCCGCGCCTGAAACCATTCAGGGATATTGCCACCCAAGGACTCCCCGCCGCCCTCAACATGATGACCGTGGGCCTGGGCATCTTCATCATCACCTACTTTGCCAGCCGCTTCGGCCAGGCCCCGGTGGCAGCCTACGGCGTCTGCACCCGCATAGAGCAGATTGCACTGCTGCCGACCATCGGCCTCAACACCGCAACCGTCTCGATCGTGGCCCAAAACCGCGGCGCCGGCCTTTTCAAACGCATCCGGACTACTATCCGCAATGCCCAGCTATACGGTTGCAGCGCCATGCTGCTCAGCACAATTGCTATTTTCAGCCTTGCCGGCAGCCTGGTTGCCATATTCACCGATGACCCAGCCGTAATCGAGATCGGCCGTTTCTACCTTAAGCTGATGGCCTTCCTGCTGCCGGCCTATGTGATCCTCTACGTTAACATCTCGGCCCTGCAGGGACTCAAGCGACCCATCTACGGGCTGATTATCGGCCTGATCAGACAACTGCTACTGCCGGCGGCCCTCTTCCCGCTCGTCACAGCCCGACTGGGCGTGGAGGGCATCTGGATCGCCATCTTTGCCATCAACTGGTCAGCCGCACTCACAACACTAGTCGTGGCGCAGCAACTGGTCAGGAGGGATGCATGCCGTCAAGCCGATATATGCGATTAAAATCAGATCGACCGGCCTATGTAAATTTTATGCAAATTAATTACAATTTGCGCTTGTTAATTTTTTCACAAATAGGTATAAACCGAACAGTCGTTCGCTTAAAATGCAGTATTTAGGGCAATTAACGTCACATAGTGACAAAACAAGGGGCATTTAAAATATATGGCACTGCAAAACTTAACTCCCGCTCAGATACACCCTGCGGCCATATAAATACACCGGACTGGGTAACCTGACCGGTTTTAAAGGAGATTAAGATGTCCGAGATTATCAACGTAAATAACATTGATGTCCACATTGAGGGCAGCGGATCCGAAACTATCGTCATGATCCATGGCTGGCCCGATACCTACCGCCTCTGGGACCCCCAAGTCGAACTGCTCAAAGAGAGATACCGCACCGTACGCTTCACCCTGCCCGGCTTTGACAAAAACAAGGAGCGCAAAGTATACTACCTGCAGGACGAGATCGACGCCTTTGAAGCCATCATCGACACCGTCTCCCCTGACCAGCCCGTGACCCTGCTGCTGCACGACTGGGGCTGCTTCTTCGGCTACCAGTACTACATGCAGAACAAGCGGCGCGTTAAACGCATCATCGGCGTCGATGTCGGCGATGCCGGCTCCAAAGATATGAAGCTGCCCTTAAAGATGGTTCTCTTCACGGTCTACTACCAGCTCTTCCTGACCGTGGCCTGGCTGCTGGGCGGCAGGATCGGCGACAAGATGACCCGCTACATGGCCAACTTCGTGCACGCGCCCGGCGATCCCGACCTGATCTGGTCCGGCATGACCTACGGTTACTACGTCAAGTGGAAACACATCCTGAGCAGAAAATCCCAGGGCAACGTTGACTTCTTCCCCGAATGCCCCATGCTTTTCTACTACGGCAAGAACAAACCGACCATGTTCCACTCCGAGGTCTTTGAGAAGCGCCTGGCCCAAACTGAAGACTGCGAAGTGCACGGCCTGGATGCCCGCCACTGGGTCATGACCGATGAACCGCAAAAATTCAATGCCATCCTGTTGGAATGGCTGAAGAAAACTAACAACTGAGAGGAGTTATAATGAAGAGACAAGCACAAGTTTTAGTACTGCTGCTGGCCATGCTGATGAGCACCGGCAGCCTGTTTGCAGCCGAGCTGCCCGACCTGGGCGACTACCAGGTCATCCTGGAGGGCGACGTCGGCCAGGGCGGCAACTTCATCCGCCTGGAGTTTGCCACCGACGGCACCGTTGAGGTTCATCGCCAGTTCAACGGCCAGAACTTCACCGAGGTCAAGGATTGGACCCTGGACGGCGACCAGCTCACCATCGTGGGCGCCGAGGGCGACCAGATCAATGAGTTTGAAGGCGCCAGCATGCGCATCGTCGATGAGAAGACCATCGCGGTCAAGAACGCCCGCGAGGAGTTCGACCTGCTCCACTGGAACCGCATCGTCTCCCACATTCACATCTGGGGCACCGTGCTGGTACTAATCCTGCTCAACGAACTCTTCCGCCGCCAGAAGTGGAGCGGCATCTTCTTCTTCTTCATTCTACCGGTTCTGCTGATCCCGGTCTGGACCAGCTACGGCATCACCTACTGGTTCAAGTGGGCCAAGCTATACTCGGTGGTCTGCGCCTCATGCATGTTCCTATTGATGAGGTTCACCAGGCTCGACCAGTACAAATTTGCCAAGATGGCCTGCGCCCTCTTCCTGGCCCTCAACATTGCCGAGGCCGTGGGCCAGGACTTTGACATGGGCTACATCTGGAACATCCTGAACGGTATCGCCGGCGTCCTCTCCATCATCACCTGTTTCTGGGGCTGGAAGGAGATCCACGCCGATGACAGCCCCGAGAAGGATATGGTCTGGCCCGGCATGACCGTGCTCTGGATCATCGCCTACGACGTCTGGAACTACACCTACGTCTATCTGAACTTTCCCGGCTCAGCCACCACCCAGCTGATGGTGCTGATTGCCGCCACCATCCCGGCCCTCTTCATCAAGAAGGGTACCTGGCTGCAGGCCCGCGGTTTCACGCTGGCGGCCTGGTTCATGTACTACTTCACCTTTGAAGACTTCTACGCCGCCCACCTGGTGGTCTGGCCGCGCAACGACTTCACCATGCTCTCGCTCTCAATCATCAGCATCGTGCTCAACATCGCCTGTGCCGTTGTCATGGGTAAAGCCATTCTTGACAAGCGCAAAGCCGTAACTGCCTAAAACAGATGAGGGGAACTTAAAAGTTCCCCTCATATATCCTTCAGAAACTGCCAGATGTAAGATTCAATACGCCCCGGGTCCTCCATGGGCATCAGGTGCCCAAGACCATCCAATGACTCATAGTGCCCGGCCGGAAAGAGTTCGGCAGCCGCCTTAAGATCGATAAATGCCCTGTTCTCACTGAGCTCGCCCTCCAGCAACCAGACCGGACAGCCAATCTTAGGCAGCAGAGGCCAGGGATCATAGTGGCGCGAGCCCATGAAGAGGGAGGCCTCCTGCTCGGGTTCACACTTCAGCACCAGACGACCGTCGGCATTCAGCTGCATGCCGTGCTCAATGTAGAGCTCGAGCATCTCGCCATCCCAGTCGGCAAAGAGCTTGCGGCTTCTGAGATAGTCACGCGCCTCATGCTCGTCGGCCCAGCCGTTGCGGCGACGGATCGCTTTTGAGGCCAGCGGATGCTGGTCAACCGTCATCTCGAGCCCATAGATCTCCGGGGGCAGATAGATCGGCTCGACCAGCAGCATGCCGGCAACAGCCAGCCCCAGATCCCCAACCGCGATCGTGGCGATGGTGCCGCCCATGGAGTGGCCAACCAGCACCGGGCGCTCAATACCCAATTTTTCAAGCATCAAGACAAGATCGCCAGCCAGCTGATACCAGGCCAGGCCGCCGCTGTGCGGATCGGTCAGGCGATGGGAGCAAAAGGCCGGCGCAAGAATATGGTGGGTGCCGGCAATTTCGCGCGCAATCGGATGCCAGAGCCAGGGCATGAAGCCGGTGGCGTGCAGAAAAACCACGGTCGGATTGTCGCCGGCATAGTCCAGATAATCCATGGTGGCGCCGTCAACTTTGATTGACTTAATTTCTGGATTCATCACAACCTCCAAAGAAACAATAAATTACAAAACGGTCATAACAAGCCTACTTCTTAATTGTCTGCCTCCCGCTTGCGGCCATGTTGGCGGCATGCCCTTCCAGGCCCAGCTCCTTGATCTGGCTGATGCAGGCTTCGCGGTCGGAGCGGAAGATGAAACCAAAGAGCTTGGACATGAAGTTATTGAAATCCTTGCACTGCATGGGATCGGCAAATTCAGCACAATCGGCACAGCTGGCATAACCATTTTCGATGCAGCATTTGCGGGCCTTGCACCAGGATGCCTTTTCGTTCTGTTGACAGCCGGGGCACTTATCCTTGAGGTACATCTTGCAGGCGCCGCAGTAGAGGCCGCAGTAGGCGACCAGGTTTTTGTCGGTTACGATCTCTTTCATAACTCCTCCATTCTAATAATCCTCATCCCAGCGGCTCTCCTCCCAGGAGACCTTGTGCTCCATAACAACCTGCAGCTGATGGCGCAGATCGATAATTTCGCGCTCCCAGAAGCGCTCGCTGCCCCACTCGGGATAGTGATTCTTGAAGTCGTAGTCATCGGCCTGGCGGGCGCACCAGGCCAGGAAGTAGATGATGCGCATGAAGCGCAGGGGCTCAATCAGTTTGAGGCCGGCATAGTCGAACTCCATGAACTGCTCGTAGCCATCCAGAATCAGGTCGACCTCCTGGCGGCAGCGGCGGTAGTGGTCGGGCAGCAGCAGCCAGAGGTCATGGATGGCCGGACCCACCGCCATGTCGTCAAAGTCGATCAGCATCAAACCTTCGCCGGGACGCTCGAGGATGTTGCCGCGGTGACAGTCGCCGTGGATGCGGATCAGGCTGACGCCCTCAAACTGCTGCTCAGCCACCTCCAACAGGCGGCCGGTCAGATCGACGAACTCACCGCGATAGACAGGGCTCACAAAGCCGCCAGCAGCCAGGATCTGTAAATCGCTGGCGGTGGAATCGGCAGGATGGAGCCGGACGCGATCAACGGCATCCTGAGCGGCACCGATGGCGTGGATACGGCCGATGATCTGACCGATGCGGGTCCAGTCGCCTGGTTCGCGCACCTCGAACTCACGGCCGGCACGCTTTGGGAAGACGGCAAAGAGAATATCCCCAACGCGCCCCAGGGTATCGCCGCTGGCCAGATTGAGCGGGGCCACCACCGGGATCTCGCCCTCAAAGCACTGCAAAACAAACTCATGCTCCTGACGGACAGCCGCTTCGCTCCAACGGCCGGGACGATAAAATTTGACGATCAGCCGTTCGCCGTCAAAGGCCTGCAGCTCGTAGACCCGGTTGATGTAACTGGCATGGGGTACGGTCAGCCCGGTCAGGCGCTTGCCGACGGCATCCTCCACGGCATTGATAATAACTTCCGGCGTCAAGCCGTCAAAAAGAGATTTCTGTTCCATAAATAAGTTCTACATCCAGAAACTTATTTATGAAACAGCTAATTGTGCTCGCGGGTCTTATGGAAGATGACATCCGGCCACTGCTCCTGCACGTAGCTCAGGGCCCAGTTGCTGGCCGCCAGAAAAGCCAGGTGACCTTCGGCATCATGAGCCAGTTTGGACTTATTCTTCTTCTCAAACTCAACCAGCATCTTTGCATCGTCACACTGAACCCAGCGGGCGGTTGAGTAGTCGACCGGCTCATAGGTGGCCTCAACGCGGTACTCATTCTTAAGGCGCTCCATGGTGACGTCAAACTGCAGCACGCCCACGGCGCCCATGATGTACTCACTGCCCATCAGCGGTCTGAAGACCTGCACGGCGCCCTCCTCCGAAAGCTGAATCAGGCCTTTCTGAAGCTGCTTAACCTTGAGCGGGTCCTTGAGCAGCACGCGGCGGAAATGCTCGGGGGCGAAGTTGGGGATGCCGGTAAACTTGAGCTCTTCACGACTGCCGGTGAAAGTATCACCGATCTTGATGGTGCCGTGGTTATGGATGCCGATGATGTCGCCGGGATAGGCCTCTTCAACATTGGCGCGGTCCTGGGCCATGAAGATAGTGGCATTGGAGAGGGCAACCTCTTTGCCGATGCGGTGATGCATGACCTTCATGCCCTTGGTGAACTTGCCGGAGCAGATGCGCACAAAGGCGATGCGGTCGCGGTGGGCCGGATCCATGTTGGCCTGAATCTTAAAGGTGAAGGCCGAGAAGTTCTCCTCATAAGGGGAGACTTCGCGGCTGAGCGCGGCGCGCGGCCCCGGGTGCGGCGCATTCTCAACAAAGCAGTCCAGCAGTTCCTGAACACCAAAGTTGTTGATGGCGCTGCCGAAGAAGACCGGGGTCTGCATACCGGCCAGATAGTCCTCAAGGCTGAAGGGGTTGGCGGCGCCCTCGATCAGCTCGATGTCCATGCGCAGGTCATCGGCCTGTGAGCCGAGCAGCTCATCCAGGCGCGGATCATCCAGGTTAGCGATCAGAATACCGTCGCGATCCCTGGTCTCCTTGCCGGCGGTAAAGAGCAGAATCTCCTTCTTGTAGAGGTTATAGACCCCGCGGAAGCTCTTGCCCATGCCGATGGGCCAGGTCATGGGAGCGCACTCAATCTGCAGTTTGTCCTCAATTTCACCCAGCAGTTCGAGGGGCTCGCGACCGTCACGGTCGAGCTTGTTGATAAAGGTCATGATGGGGGTGTTGCGCAAGCGGCAGACCTCCATCAGTTTTTCAGTCTGGGACTCGACGCCGTTGGCACTGTCGATGACCATCAGGGCGGAGTCAACAGCGGTCAGAACGCGGTAGGTGTCTTCGGAGAAGTCGCGGTGACCGGGAGTATCCAGCAGGTTGACCTCAAAGTCACGGTAGTTGAACTTCATGACCGAGGTGGTAACTGAAATGCCGCGCTCCTGCTCGATCTTCATCCAGTCACTGGTGGCGTGGCGGTCGGACTTGCGCGACTTGACGGTGCCGGCCATCTGAATGGCGCCACCGAAGAGCAGCAGTTTTTCAGTCAGGGTGGTCTTACCGGCGTCCGGGTGAGAGATGATGCCAAAGGTGCGGCGGCACTCAATCTCCTTGGCGTGATGCTTTTTCATTCTATCTATTCTATCCTTGATAGTTTAATTTGGGCGCAAACTAGCAATTGCCGGGCAGAATGTAAAGATCACTTTTAGAGCTGCTCAAGCTCATTGATGCGCGCAAGCATCACCTCGGGCACATCGCTCTTGGCATTGCGGGTGTAATCATAGCAGACCACCGAGCCTTCGCCTTCCGCGGCAATGCGGCCGGTTTTCTCCGAGACAACCCGGTAACGCATGCTGAAGCGGTCCTTCTGGACATCCACCACCTTGGCGCCAATCTGCAGGGTGTCCGGGAAGGTCACGGGCATCTTGAAACGGCAGGAGGTTGAGGCCAGAATGGGCCCGATACCGGTTTCAGCCATAAACTCCATCAGCTGCACGCGCTCAAAATAGGCGATTCTGGCACTCTCAAAGTACCTGAAGTACATGATATTATTGACATGACTGAAAGCGTCCATTTCGCCCCAGGCCACCTCGACCCGCTTGATCACCGGGAAACCGCTCAGATGGTCGGCCATACACTCTCCTTAAATACAATACATTCAACTGTTGCCATTTCTAGCATATCCGCCGTTGGCACCACAAGGGATCTGATTGACAATTAAAGACTTTCAAACTATTGCAAGCATCATGAGCCCTAAAATTACTCCCAGCCGCCGCGAACGGCAGCGCGAATCACGCCGCAGCGACATCCTGGATGCCGCACAGGAGATCTTCAACGAAGTCGGCTACAGCAATGCAACCATGGCCCAGATTGCCAGCCGGGCCGAATTCAGCGTAGGCACGCTCTACTACTTCTTTCCCAACAAAGAGGGACTCTTTGCCGAGATGATCCTGCGCCGGCTGGAACAGTCAATCCTCAACCTGCGCGCCGACCTTAAGAGCCACAAGAGCTGGAACATCCAATTGGATCTTTTCATCAAGCACCACCTCAAGGTCGGCCAGGAAGTCATGCCCGACATCCTCAAGACAGTTGAAGAGCTATTCTACTCACCGTCAGACATCGCGTCCGAGTCCATGGAGCGTTTCACCACCATCAAACATGACGCCCTGGATATTCTGGTCGGCATCCTGACAAAGGCCCAGCAGAGCGGCTGCGCCATCAAGCCGGACTTCATGGCCCTGGTGGTGATGGGCACCCTCAACATGGTGCTGGACTACAGCACAATTGGCATTCTGCAGCAAAAACCTGAAGATGTGATTGCCCAGATCAAGGGGCTGCTAATCTGATCCTCAGCGAAACGGGATACCGCAACTCCGGCATTGGGGCGGATGAAAGTGCCGCACGCCGATGCCGCGGCCGGCACCGCAGTTGGGACATTTGAACGAGAGGGAGTGCTCGGCGCTCAGAAGCGCCAGTCCGATCATAATCACATACATAATTGTCAGCACGATCAGACTGGCTGAAAAGAAGCTGGCCACGACCACAAATAGCAGAAAGTACCCAAGGGTAATCGCAAAATAGACCACTTCGGTGACTTCCCACTTGCGAATGGCCTGCAGATCATCATCTTTAAGTTGTTCCACGGCTACCTCCAATTAAAATTATAATGACAGCTGCTTAGGGAACAATAGATGATATAGAATTTGGCCGGCAGACTGCCGGCCGGACCTACCTATTCAACAGGAATCATCTGATTCTTGATTTCTTCAGGAACCTCATCAACACTCAATACGGTGACCTCGCCGTCACTAGCCAGCTCAGCTGCCACAGGAAACTCACTAATGATGGATTCGGGCAGGCTCCACATGGCACCGGTGGCAGGGTCAATAATCAAAAAACCGATAAGACCACCGATCAGGATATTACCCACATACCAGCCATCCAGCTCGCCACTCAGGAAATAAGTCTGATCCTCATAGCCCTCTTTTTTGAAGGTAACAACATATTCACCGGCCCTGAAGTAGCCGGCGCCACTCTTAAGATCAACCGTCTGCGGAGTCACTCCATTACAGATCAACTCACCACTGGGCCTTTTAACCTCAAAGGAAACAGCCTCCGGAACAGAGTTCACCTCAACCGGATAAGTGGTCTTACTTACGATACTGGCACAGCCAGTCAACAACAACACCAATACTACAAGCAATGCTCTCTTCACGCAAAAATCCTCCATTATTTTAATAACACCTTTTCTTTAGCAAGTGATATCAATCATTTAACTTTTGAACAACTTCTAATTTCAATCCGCAAACATTTTTAACAATAATCGCATTGCCTGCCCGGATATCCATCTTTCCAGGCGCCTCAGCCTGCCACAATTCGCCACCTACGCGCACACGCCCGACAGGATTGAGGTCTTCAACCACCACGCCCTCCTGACCAATCATCTTCTCAATTGGACTGATGCCGCCACAGTATGAGCGCCAGACCAGCGGATAGAGCAGCAGATCCTTGGCAACCCAGCACAGGGCAATCAGCAGACACAGTTGAATACTGAGTCCCATGAAACGGTTCAGAAAAAGCAGCAAAAAAAGCAGCAGCAGACTACCGGGCAGCTGCAACAGCAGATAACGGCCAAAATTCTTGCGCATCAGGCCCGCTCCAGCTGCTTAAGTTCCAGCCGCCTGACAACCAGCGAACAGCTATAGGTTAACACGAAGTAAAGCAGGGTGATGGTAATCCAGATCTCAAAAGTGAGATAAGTTGCCGCCATCAGCTCCATGCCCTGGAAGGTCAGTTCCTGAATGGAGATGACCGACACAATGGCCGAATCCTTGATGGTGGAAACAAACTGGCCGGCCAGGGGCGGCCAGGAGCGATGGAAAGCCTGGGGCAGGATGATGTGCTGCAGCTGCTGAGATCTGGACAACCCCAGCGCCTTGGCGGCCTGCCACTGACCGTCATCAATGGACTGGATACCGCCCCGCAGAATCTCAGCAATGTAGGCGCCCTCATAAACCCCCAGCGTCACTACACCAATCAAAAAACTACTCAACTGATCCGGCGGCGCAAAAAGCAGCGTCAACCAGGCCGAGGTGGAGCTGCTCACCCTGTCGAGTGCCTGGTCTATCCCCAGGACTGACACCAGCTGACTGCCGATGAAAAAATAAAATATAAAAACCAGCACCAGCGGCGGCAGATTGCGAAACAGCTCAACATAGCTGCGCCCGACCAGGCGCCAGAACATGCGTTTTTCCGTCCGCGCCACTGCCATGAGGGTCCCCACAACCATGGCCAGCAGCATCGACCAGATGCTGAGTCTGATGGTTGCCAGAAACCCCTGCATAATCATGTTGGGGCGCAGGGATCCCGACTCATCAATGCGCATGACATAGCCGGGAATCACCCCCCACTGCCACTCATATTGAAGCCCCGTGCTGATACGATGCAGGGTGATGATCCCCACCCCCATCAGCAGCGCCAGCAGCAACAGGTCAATGGCGCCAAATCTGGTACGCGACTCAACCACCTATTTCAGACGCCCTTCCCACTCTTTGGTCTCGAACCAATATGCATGCCGCTCTGCCAACCAGCCCTCAGAGTCAACCACCCTGATCCAGTTGTCCATATAGTTTAAGGTATCAACATCACCCTTGCGCAGGGCGAAACCGATGGGCTCCCGGGTAAAATTTCCAGCCAGCGGCAGAAAGAGCCGATCCGAATACTTGATCGCCTGGAAGGCCGGCAGCGGTGCCGAGGCAACCATGCCGTGGGCGCGCCCAACCAGCAGTTCCTGCACAGCCTGGGCCTCGTCATCAAATAGCTTCAGCTGAGCCTGAGGCATATACTTCTGCGCAGCGGCAGCCGCCGTGGTGCCGATACGGGCCACAATCACAACGTCAGATTTATTAAAATCCTCTAGTGAATCAAAGCCTGCGGCCCTCTTCCTGTTGGCCAGCAACGACATGCCGGAGTGATCATAGGGGATGGAGAAATTAACCTTGAGATTACGCTCCGGGCGAATCCCCATGCCGCCGATGATAACATCGAACTTGCCGGTCAAAAGCGCCGGAATGATACCGGACCATTTGGTGGGCACAAATTCAACTTCAACACCCATATCCTCTGCCAGCCGACGGGCCACGTCGATCTCAAAGCCGATCAATTCACCGTTTTTATCCTTCATGGCCCAGGGCATAAAGGTCGACATGCCCACCCTGAGCTTGCCACGGCGCAGTACCTGCTCAATGGTGCTCTCCTGGGTCAGTTCCTGACGCAGATCCTTGGCCATCAGCGGCCACGCCAATGAAAAAACCATCAACAGCAATAAAAATCTCTTTTCCATTCAGACCTCCTCCTTTTATCAGGCATAGACCGCCCTGATTCTCTTTTCCAGAATATAGACCACAATTGAAAGCGATCCGGTCAGCAGCAGGTAGATGCCGGCCACCGTAAACCAGATCTCAAAAGTCAGAAAAGTTTCCGCCACAATGCTCTGCCCCTGCATGGTGAGATCATAGATGGCGATCGTACTGACCAGAGCCGAATCCTTGATCAACGAAACCGCCTGGGAGGTCAAAGCCGGCAGGCTCTGTCTGAGCATCTGGGGCAGCACCACATGCTGATAAACCTGCGTCTTGAACATCCCCAGCGACAGGGCCGCCTCCCACTGGCCGTGACTGACGGCCATGATGCCGCCGCGCACAATCTCAGAAATATAGGCCCCTTCAAAAAGACTCAACGCCAGAACCGCGGTCGTGAAGCCGCCCCAGTCAAAAATGGGGGCCACCACAAAGTAGAGCAGAAATATCTGAATCAGAAGCGGCGTATTGCGGATCATCTCCAGATAGATGCGCGCAAGTAGCCTGGCCACCGGCGATGATGAGAGACGCATGAAGGCGACCAGAAAACCGAAGAAGAAGGCCAGCAGCATTGAAACCAGGCTGATCTCCAAAGTTACAGCCAGCCCCTGCAGCAGACGATCATAATAACGCCCCACCCGGTAGAACTGCCAGTTGTAGCCAAGCATCTCTGTGCCCAGCAGCATAACCCAGCATAGACCCGCCACCAGCATAATGAACCAGAGCCAGTCCAGAGGTGTTTCATGTTTTTTTAGAAACTCTCTCACTTGTGGGAGCATAATTATATCGGGGGAGCAATGCTCCCCTCTCGATTAATAAATCAACCCTTCAGGGCCGCGCTGACGATCTGCTGAGCTTCGGCCTGGATCTGCTTCAGATGATCGGGGCCCTTAAAGCTTTCAGCATAGATCTTATAGATATCTTCGGTGCCTGAGGGACGGGCCGCGAACCAGCCGTTCTCGGTGACAACCTTGAGCCCGCCCAGAGCCGCGCCGTTGCCGGGAGCTTCGGTCAGTTTGGCAAGAATCTCCTCGCCGGCCAGGGTTGAAGCGCTGACCTGCGCGGGCGAGAGCTTCTTGAGGACATCCTTTTCGGCCGGACTGGCCGGGGCGTCCATGCGCTCATAGACCGGATCCCCGAACTTGGCAACCAGGTCGGCATAGTGCTCGCCGGGGTCACGACCGGTGACGGCCATAATCTCGGCAGCCAGCAGATTGAGAATGATACCATCCTTGTCGGTTGACCAGACCGTGCCGTCCTTGCGCAGAAATGAGGCGCCGGCGCTCTCCTCGCCGCCGAAGCCGTAGGAGCCATCAACCAGTCCGTCCACAAACCATTTGAAACCGACCGGCACCTCGCTCAGATCACGCCCCAGCTCCTTGGCTACCCGGTCGATCATGGACGAGCTTACCAGGGTCTTGCCGATGGCCGCGGCTGCCGGCCACTGGGCACGATGGGTGAAGAGGTAGTTGATGGCCACCGCCAGATAGTGGTTGGGATTGAGCAGGCCCGAGCTGCGCGTAACGATGCCGTGCCGGTCAAAATCCGGATCGTTGCCGAAGGCGATGTCAAAGCTGTCCTTGAGTTCGATCAGGCTGGCCATGGCAAAGGGCGACGAACAGTCCATGCGGATCTTGCCGTCCCTGTCGACAGTCATGAAGCCGAAGGTCGGGTCAGGATGGGTATTGCGGGTGGTGATGTCCAGACCGTAAGTCTCGGCGATAACATCCCAGTAGGCCAGACCGGAACCCCCTAGGGCGTCGGCGCAGATCTTCAGGCCGGAGGCCTTGATGGCCTGCATGTCGATGATATTCTGCAAGTCATCAACATAGGGTTTGACATAATCAAATAGCTCGGTCGTGTCGGCCTGCATGGCCTCGGCATATGAGACCGACTTAACGTCCCTGTTGCCGTTTTCCAGCAGGCTGTTGGCGCGATCGGCCACCCAACCGGTAATGTCGGTGTCGGCCGGACCGCCGTTGGGCGGATTATACTTAAAGCCGCCATCCATGGGCGGATTGTGGGAGGGTGTAATTACAATGCCGTCGGCCAGGCCATCTTTGCGCCCTTTGTTGTAGGCAAGGATGGCGTGCGAAATAACCGGCGTCGGGGTATAACCCAGCCCCTCCTGCACCCTGACCGTGACGCCGTTGGCTGCCAAAACCTGCATGGCTGAGGCAAAAGCCGGTTCAGAGAGGGCATGAGTGTCCATACCCAGGAAGAGCGGACCGGTGATGTTTTGGCCGGCGCGATACTCGCAGATGGCCTGGGTGATGGCCAGGATATGATCCTCGGTAAAGCTGTGCTTGAATGAAGAGCCGCGATGTCCCGAAGTGCCGAAGGCCACGCGCTGGGCGGGATCGGTCAGGTCCGGATGCGCGGTGTAGTAGGTGCTGATCAGACGCGGAACATTGATTAACATCGCTTTGGGAGCCGGCTGCCCGGCAAGTTTATGCTGTGCCACTATTTGCCTCCTCTAAAGGGCTGATTAATGATATCCATTAAAGATATTGGATCTTTATAGTATAAACGTTTTTTAACCTCTGGGTATCCCCGAAAGCAAATTTCCTGTCAAGGCATAAAAGGCGCTTGAAATATAGCGCCACAAGACCTACCTTCATTTTCAACAAAGGAGACTAAAATGATATTCTGGTTATTCCTGGCCTTCACCCTGACCTCAATCACAGAACTCTACCTGCTGATCGAAGTCGGCTCGGTAATCGGCTCCATCAACACCCTGGCCCTGATCATCCTTACCGGCCTGGTAGGCGCAACGCTCGCAAAAATGCAGGGAGCCCAGACCATGCTCAGGGTAAGAACCTCACTAGTGGAGGGGCGCATGCCGGCCGAAGAGCTGATTGACGCCGTGCTGATCCTGATGGCCGGCGTGGTGCTGCTGACCCCCGGATTTATCACCGATATCCTGGGGCTACTGATTCTACTGCCCTTCACCCGCTTCTACTTCAAGCGCTTCCTGCGCAAACGCTTCGACCACTGGATGCAGCACAATACGGTGCAGTTCAGATATTTCAACTGAACCGTCCCCCGCCAAGTTAAGTTGCCGCAAACTAACTTATGGGAAATATATTTCTCAGCACGAAACTGTTTAATTTATTTAACGAACCGCCGATAAATAGATTCTAATAAATATATTATCTACTTGACACGGGGGTTTGTGTATATGCTATTATTTCTTTCTTACGAAGCAGATCCATCACATTTTTCATCACGGAGGAGACACCTATGAACCTGAAAAAGGCTTGCGGTATTGTCAACGCATTTTCCGATGGATTCATGCAGCACGGCCACATCTTCAAAGATTCACGCAAGTATGCTGCCTTCAGGGACAAACGCCTGCGCAGAACAGTCATGACCGCCTACTATGAAACCGACTTCTACCGGCGCAAGTATGATGAGCACGGAGTTAAGCCTGAAGAGATCAGCACCATAGCCGACCTGCACAAACTGCCGATTGTCACCAAAGAGGAGCTGATCGACAACTTTGAAGACGCCATTCCCAGGTCACTGGACCGCGAGAACGCCTACCTGATGGGCACCTCCGGCTCAACCGGCCGGCCGATCCAGATCTACAAGGATTACAACTTCATCAGCCAGTTCGTCTCTTCTTCACTGCAGGGAATCCGCATGCACAGGCTCGGTATCCCCAAGGTCTGCTTCATCATGGACAACCTCTCGGCCGACAACTTTGAGAGCACCCTGGAGACCTACATGAAGATCGGCATGGGTTACTTCAAGGTCATGACGGTCCAGCAGGATCTGCTGGACATGATCAAGGAGCTGCAGCGCTTCAACCCCGACTACATCATGACCTACACCGGTATCCTGCGCGAGATCGCCACCGTGGTCAAAAACACCCCCGGCATCAAGTTCAGACTCAAGAAGGTCTGCGTCGGCGGCGAGATGCTGGACGCCTACACCCGCCAGCACATCGAGGAGGCCTTCGGCTGCCCCTGCTACAACTTCTACGCCGCCACCGAAGGCGGTTTCATCGCCTGGGAGTGCGAACACAAGAAGATGCACATCAAGGCCGAGGACATCACCCTTGAAATCGTTGATGCCGAGGGCCATGTGGTTCCACCCGGTCAGGACGGTCATATCCTGATGACCTGCCACGACGGCGGGCGCGGCACACCCATCATCCGTTACTCGGGCTGCTCCGACATCAGTCATCTGGAAAGCAAGCCCTGCAGCTGCGGCGTCAACACCCAGATTCTGGGCCAGATCCACGGCCGCGTGGTTGACTCCATCCATCTGCCGGACGGCCGCATCTACCACGCCTTCTACATGACAATCCCCATGGAGAAGCTGCAGCGCGAACACTTCAATGACCATATTGCCCAGTACCAGATCGTCCAGCACGACCTGGAGCATATCTCGATCAGTCTGGTGCGCAACAAAGAGGTTGCCGGCGACAAGCCGCTGAATCAAACCATTGATATGATTGCGGCCGAGTACCAGAAACTGCTCGGGGAGCAGGTCAAACTGATCGTTCAGGAGGTCAACACCCTGCCGCGCACCGACAATGCCGGCACCCCGATCCCCCTGGTGCAGTCCATGATCGGCAAGGAGAAATCCGCCACCATCAAAACCCTGTTTCAGCAGGCAGATGACAAAGCCGGCATAGCAGGAATGTAATTTATTTATTAAGGAGCCTAATATGAATCTTGCCAAGATCAGGGGCCTCTCCGGGGCCGTCAGGGACAGCGTACGCCTCTACAAACACCTTTTCGGCGATCAGAATGCCTATGCCGAGATGCGGGATGCCAACCTGCGCCGGGCAGTCTACAAGGCCTACTACGAGACCGACTTCTACCGCCGGAAATATGATGCCCACGGCGTACGGCCCGAAGAGATTCGCGGCGTGGCCGACCTGCACAAGCTGCCGATCGTCACCAAGCAGGAGCTGATCGACAACTTCGAGAGCGCCATCCCGACCAGCCTGGAACGCAGTAACGCCTATCTGATGGGCACCTCCGGTTCAACCGGCAAGCCGATCCAGGTCTACAAGGACTACGGTTTCCTGACCCACTTTCTGGCCGCCCTCTTCCAGGGCATCCGCCAGCACAAGCTGGGCTTCCCCAAGACCGCCATCATCATCGACAACCTCTCGGATGACAACATCGAGAGCACCATCGAGAACCACCTCAAGATCGTACGCTCGCGCTTCCGCATGATGACCGTCGAGCAGGACATCCGCAACATGATCCACAAGGTTGAGGTTTTCAACCCCGACTACATCCTCTCCTACACCGGCATCGTACGCGAACTGGCCAACCTAAAGCTGAAGGGGCTGGGCGCCTCGATCCAACCCAAGAAGATCGCCGTCACCGGCGAGATGCTCGACAACTACACCCGCGAGCTGATCGAGAAGGCCTTCGGCTGCCCCTGCTACAGCATCTACGCCTCGACCGAGGGCAGCTTCATCGGCTGGGAGTGCGAAGAGCAGAACATGCACGTCAAAGCCGACTCGGTCACCATCGAGGTGGTTGACGAAAAGGGCCAGCTGCTGCCCGCCGGCCAGAACGGCCACATCCTGATGACCTGCCACGACGGCGGCAACGGCACGCCCATCATCCGCTACTCGGGCTGTTCCGACCTCAGCTGCATCCAGGCCGAGCCCTGCCGCTGCGGCCTGCACACCCCGACCCTCGGGCCGATCCAGGGCCGCGTGGTCGATTCGGTCCACCTGCCCGACGGGCGTATCTATCACGCCTTCACCATGACCATCCCGATGGAAAAATTGATGCGCAGGCACTTTGACGGCCGCATCGCGCGCTACCAGATCGTGCAGCATGAGCTGGATGAGATCACCATCAGCATGGTCAGAAACGGCGAAGAGGCTATTGACGACCTGCTGGCCCTGACCAGACATGAGTACAGCCAGATGTTCGGCGAACAGGTCAACCTGGAGGTCATCGAGGTCAAGAGCCTGCCGCGCACCGACAACGCCGGCATCCCCACCCCGCTGGTGATGTCGCTGGTCGGCAGGGAACGTTCCCAGAAAATCGCCACCCTCTCGGCAAGTTGAGGGTGGCCGCTTTAATTCTTTGCGCTATAACACCTTATATGCTATAGCCAGCCAGCTTATAAGGAGTAGACAATGTCAGAGATAAACAGCACACAGCGCAAATATCTGCGGGGCCTGGCCCACAGCCTCAAACCGGTCATTCAGGTCGGCCAGAAGGGAATTACCGACGAGCTGATCAGCTCAGTCGATGAAGCCCTCAATGCCCACGAGCTGATCAAGGTTAAGTTTGTGGAGTTCAAGGGTGAGCGCAAAGAGCTCACCGACGAGATCGCCAAGAAGTGCTCAGCCCAGCTGGCCGGCATGATCGGCAACATCGCCATTCTCTACCGCGAGCACAAGAACGAAGATAAGCGCAAGATCAAGCTGCCCTAGTATTTTAACTTTCCGGCCCTGGCCAGCAGACCAAACGGCAGGCGGCGCGCCACAAAACCCGCCAGATTCCAGGGCCAGGCCGGCACTGCCGAGCGCCTGACGCCACCCTCGATCATATCCGCCATCATCTGCGCACCCCGGCGGGGCGTGACTGCGAAGGGCTTGAACTTCAGATGGGCATTGATCGGCGTATCGATGAAACCGGGCTCCAGCAGGGTGACCTTGATACCGCGACCAGTCAGCTCGGCGGCGGCAGCCTCCATATAGGTCGAAAAGCCGGCTTTGGACGAGCAGTAGACCGCATTGCCCGGCAAGCCGCGCTGAGCCATCAGGGAGGAGATCCCCACAATATGGCCGCGCCCCTGTTTCAGAAAAGATTCCGCGGCGGCCTCAACGGTCAGCATGGCGCCCAGCAGATTGGTCTCAACAGTCGCCCGAGTCTCTGCCAAGGGCGATTCACCCACGGCATAGCCGTGGCCGATGCCGGCATTGGCCACCACGATGTCGAGCCCGCCCAGCTCCGTGGCAAGCTCAGCCATCACAGCTGAGATCCTACCAAAGTCACGCACATCCAGCTCCCTGACGCTGACATTGCACCCCGGGTTTTCGGCAACAATCGCTTCGCGCAGGCCCACCAGGGCATCGTAGCGCCGGGCCGTCAAACCCAGATCATAGCCCCGCAGAGCCAACTCATGCGCCAGCGCCCGTCCGATGCCCGAGCTGGCGCCCGTGATAAAAACTTTTTTAGCCACATCACTCTCCCTGGTTTTTTTATTGAGCCGCCCCTATACAAATGTCATATTAAGCCCGCTTGATAAAGGTTTGAATGGAGGAATCATGCACCGCAACGTCAATACCATAATCGACCAGGAGATCTGCACCGGCTGCGGCCTGTGCGTCAAGGTCTGCCCCTCTGATACCATCTCCATGGTTGGCGGCAAGGCCGCCGTTACCGGCACTGAGTCGCTTAACTGCGGCCACTGCCAGGAGGTCTGCCCGGTGGACGCCATCCGGGTTACAACATTGGAACAGCTTGAATTTGTAAATTTTGCAGCCGACAACAGCTGGCTCAAGCCCGGGACAAGCGACACCGCCCAGCTGGTGCGCCTGATGGGTTCGCGCCGCTCCTGCCGCAACTTCAAAGACAAACCGGTCGAGCGCTCCCTGCTCGAAGATCTGGTCAAGATCGGCACCACCGCCCCCTCCGGTTCCAACTGGCAGGAGTGGACCTTCACCATTCTGCCCGAACGCAAAGATGTCGAGGCCTTCGGCGACCAGGTCATGGGCTTCTACAAGAAGCTCAACAAGATGGCCAACAACGCGCCTTTGCGCAACCTGCTCAAGCTGATCGGCCAGCCCGCGCTCAGCACCTACTATGAAGCCTATGCCGAGAAGACCGCTGAGGCCATCGCCGGCTGGACCTCCAGAGAGCATGACAGCCTCTTTCACGGCGCCCCGGCCGCCATCGCCGTCGGCGCATCCGCCAACAGCGCCTGCCCGGCCGAAGATGCCCTGCTGGCCACCCAGAACATCCTGCTGGGTGCCCACAGTTTAGGCCTCGGCACCTGCCTGATCGGCTTTGCGGTTGAGGCCATGAAGCGCGACAAGAAGATCATCAACTCCCTGGGCGCCGCAAACGGCGAAAACTGCTACGCCGTGATCGCCATCGGCTGGCCCGACGAGCAGTACCAGCAGGTGGCCTATCGCGAACCGATCACCCCGCGCTACCCCAAATGACGAAGAACATCGATATGGCGGCCATCATGGCCGCCCTCAACAACGAGTTTGAGGCCAACACCACCCCGATCGTCGACCTGATCGAGGCCCAGACCAAGGACCCTTTCAAGGTCCTGGTGGCGACAATTCTCTCGGCGCGCACCAAAGATGAGACCACGGCCAGCGTGGTCAGACGGCTCTTTGAAGAGGTCGACGGCCCGGCTGATCTGAAAAGACTGAGCGAAGCCGAAATCCGTGATCTGATCTACCCGGTGGGCTTCTATAAGAACAAGGCCAAATACTTGAGCGACCTGCCGGATGTGCTCAATGAGAAGTTTGGCGGCCTGCTGCCCAGAACAGTCGAGGAGCTCTGCGAGCTGCCCGGCGTGGGCCGCAAGACCGCCAACCTGGTGGTGGCGGTGGGTTTCCATCTGCCGGCCATCTGCGTGGACGTGCATGTGCACCGCATCTGCAACCGACTGGGCTATCTCGAAACCAAGGACCCCCTGCAGACCGAGATGGCGCTTAGAGAGAAGCTGCCGCAGCAGTTCTGGATAGCGATCAACTCACGCTTTGTCTCCTTCGGCCAGAACACCTGCCGGCCGACCTCGCCCCACTGCTCGCGCTGCCCAATTATTGACTACTGCAATCAGATAGGTGTCGAGCAGAGCCGCTAGAGCTCAATATACTCCTTGGGCGCAAAGTTGGTCTGCATGGTCCAGATGCAGGACCTAGCCTCTCTGACCCTGAAGACGGCCAGCAGGCCGTAGCCGTGCTCCTCTATCCAGGGCTGCAAAAAGTCGCGCTCACTGACGATCTTTTTTTTAAGCTCGAGATCTTCATCCAGCTCGACGCGACCCATGATACGGATCTGCCGCTGATTCTCCCAGTCATTCAAACAGAGCTCAACCTGCGGGTTGGCCAGCAGCTGCGAGTAGAGCTCCTTGCTTGGGCCGGTATGAAAGACGATGCCGCTCTCATCGGCCGAATAGAGCATCATGCCGCGCACACGCGGCTGGTCGCCGTCCGTGGTTGCCAGATGGGCCACCTGATTACAGTTGATGAAGTCATAGATTTCCTGTTTCTGCATAGCTTACCCTCCATGTTGTTTGAGCGAACCTATCACCACGCAGGATTAAATGCTTTCAAATGCAGATCAAGCTCTATAGGAAATCGCTCACAAACGGTGCAGCTTGCGGTAAACCGAGGGTGAGAGATTGAAGTGGGACTTAAAGGTAGCCGCAAAGTGGGCATGGCTGCCGAAGCCGCAGGCATAGGCGATCTCCGTGATGTTCTCGGCCGTCGCGACCAGATGACGCTGAGCCTTTTTGAGGCGCAGATCCAGGATATAGTCCTGGGGCGGCAGGCCCAGCTGCTCCTTGAAGTGGCGCCTGAAACTGCTGAGCGACATACCGGCCATAGCCGCCAGATCCTCAACCGTCAGGGGTTCGGCATAGTTTTGCTGAATATGGTCTACCGTACGCTCAATCTGCAGAGTCTGGATTCGGGCCCGCCCCTTGGGCACAACCCCCGCACAGCAGCGGGCCAGCTCATGCACGATCCGGATTGTGATCGACTGCAAAAGCTCTGAGCGCCCCGGCAGGCCGGAGCCATACTCAAGCATGAAATCATTAACCAGGTCGCGCAAACCGGCCGGGCAGTCAAGGGATGCGCAACGCATCTCATGCGATGCGCCATAGTGACTGAGCCTCTCTTCAAACAGTTGGGGATCCATGAAAATGGCGATATAGCGCGCAAAGCCCTGCTCAACGACCTCATGATGAACGATCCCCGGAGAGAAAGCATAGAGGCGGCCATATTCGCACTCGATACGCTCATCAGCCAGAGCAATGGCTGTATTATCGCCGGTGGTGATGATAAACATATAGGCCGGATGGCTGTGATCAGGCGTGATTGAGTAGCGGCAGGGCCCCACTACCGGCAGGAAGATGGCAAAATCATCAATGACAAAGGCATCCACATCACTGAGCTGCTCTTGACTGATCTCGCCCACAAGCGCCCTGATCTGACTAATTTGACTCAAGCTTAAATCCATATGTTTCACCTAAAGCATTGACCGTCAACAATGACTGCTATAAAATATAACCTATCAAAATTAGGAGATTTGAATCATGATCAAAGATGCCGAAGATATCCGTTTTACCCAGAAACATGACGAACACAATATCGCGCTGCAAAAGATCATCGATCAACTTGAAGAGCTGACAAACGATCGGCTCGAGCCCAGCAACGAGAACATCTTCAACCTGCTGAAGGCCAACACCGACGCCCTGCTCTTCCTCTGCAAGGAGCGCCGCCGGGACCGCGCCAGACGCGAGGCCGAACTCAAGGCTCAGGGCAAGCTGCCCTGAGCGTCACGCACCTTCAGCTTGGCCGCGATCATATCCTCATGATCGATGCGCATCAGGCGCGCCAGCTGATGCACCAGATAATCCTCATACTTATCCAGTCTGCCATCGGCATAGATGACCTGCCAGATCGCCTCAATCACCATAAGCTTTTCAGCTTTCGAAAAATTGACATTGATCTCATTGGTGAAATGCCACAGATCGATACTGGTTTGGCGCTCGGCCTCGGCCATCTCCAGCAGTTCGGCTGCATCCGCGGAACTCAGTCCGAACTTGTCCTGCAGAATATCAACGATCAGCTGCTGCTCCTGAGCGCTGCAATCACCATCCGAGGCGGCCATCTCAAGCAGCAGGGCCGAGGTTGCCATTTTGACATCATGCCTTGCGTCAGCTTCACTCTCTGTCGTACCTAATATTTTTTTAAGCAGATTATTCATAACAATACCTCTTGAAGTCAGGTGAACATCTTACTATAGGTATGTCAACCGAAATAGAGCCCCATCGGACATTAACTAGTAATGCTATTTTTTTACTAGACTTCAAGTTCCGGAGGGACTAAGGATATTTACAGACCCGGAGGCAGAATAGATGATATATTTTGACAATAACGCCACCACCCCCCTTCATCCGGAGGTTAAAAAGGCGATTACTGATGCTATGGATGCCTATGGTAATCCCTCCAGCATGCACACCTACGGCAGAGTTGCCCGCGCCCTGATCGAAGAGGCCCGCCAGCAGGTGGCCGACCTGATCGGCGCCGAGCATGACGAGATCGTCTTCGCCGGCAGCGGCTCAGAGGCCAACAACACCGTCCTCTCCCTGTTGAGCTGCAACACCAAGCCCTGCAAATGCGACCTGGGCATGGGCGCCAATTTGATAACCACATCCATCGAGCACCCCTGCATCATCGAGGCATCCAAGGACCTGACCAAAGGCATGATCAACGTCACCTACCTCAATGTTGACCGCGACGGCAAGATCGACATGGAGCAGCTTAAAAGTACAATCTCACCATCCACCGGTATCGTTTCGGTCATGATGGCCAACAACGAGATCGGAACCATCCAGGACATCAAAGCCATTACCGAGATCGCGCACGCCAACGGCGCCCTGATGCATACCGACGCCGTCCAGGCCGTCGGCAAGCTGCCCATCGACGTCAAGGAGCTGGGCGTGGACTTCCTGAGCTTCTCGGGCCACAAGATCTACGGACCCAAGGGCATCGGCGGCCTCTACGTGCGCAAGGGCGTGCCCTTCTGCCCGCTGATCAAGGGCGGCCACCAGGAGCACGGCCGCCGCGCCGGCACCGAGAACCTGCTGGGCATCGTCGGCATGGGCAAGGCTGCCGAGATGCGCCACCTGGAGATGGATGCCGAACATCAACGTCTGAGCGCCTACAAGCAGGCCATGATCGACGGCATCAAGGGCAAGATCCCGGACGTCTACTTCAGCGGCCACCCCACCGACAGCCTCTCGAGTACAGTCAATGTTTCATTCGAGGGCGCCGAAGGAGAGGCCATCCTGCTCTACCTCGACCTGGAGGGCATCGCCGTCTCAACCGGCTCGGCCTGCGCCTCGGGTTCGCTGGACCCGTCCCACGTGATCCTGGCCACCGGCCTGCCCGTCGAATATGCCCACGGCTCCATCCGCATCAGCATGGGCCGTGAAACCAAGGAATCAGACATCGAACGCCTGCTGGACGTACTGCCCGGCATCATTGAGAAGATCCGCATGATGTCCAGCGCATATAGGAGGAAATAATGGATTGGGTATATACCGACTCAGTTAAGGAACACTTCATGCACCCCAAGAACATCCTGATGGATGAGGCCGACTACCCCTTTGACGGCAAAGGCGAAACCGGCAGCGTTAAATGCGGCGACGAAATGGTCGTCTACATCCAGGTGGACAAGGAGAAGGGCATCATAACCGACTGCAAATGGCAGACCTACGGCTGCGCCAGCGCCATCGCCAGCACCTCCATGCTTTCGGAGATGGTCAAGGGCATGCCCCTTGATGAGGCCTACAAACTGACCCCCAAGGACATCACCGCCAAGCTGGGCGGACTGCCCGACAACAAGATCCACTGCTCGGTCCTCGGCGACAAGGCCCTCAGAATGGCCATCAACGACTACTATGCCAAGAACGGCCTGGCCGACAAAGTTGAACACGAGGAGGCCAAAGTGGTCTGCCAGTGCATGGAAGTTACCGACCACGAGATCGAAGAGGCCGTCCTGGAAGGCGCCCGCAGCTACTACGAACTGCAGGAGATGACCAAGATCGGCACCGCCTGCGGTGAATGCAAGGACGAGGCTAACGCCGTCCTTGAGAGATACGTCAAACTGCACTTCAGCGACAAATAACAAAAGGGGCAGGATCTGATCCTGCCCTATCTTCAGGAGCGATAGCCCTTGGGGATCTTGATATTCTGCTCCTCATCAAAGATCAGATCCAGCAACTCGGCAAAACTATCTTCCAGACAGGCCTTAATCTTCAGGTTATGCTCGGCGATGGCCACCTGCCAGCGCTCCTTGACCTGCCGGAACTCTTTGTCGCTGCGCGAGATAAAAGTTGCATCGCGTTCGATGGGGTAGTTTTCAAAGGCCAGCACCAGGTCAAGCTGCTCATCCCGCATATGGGAGCCGAAGATGGAATCCCCTTTGACATTCAGCACCTCATTGAAGATCCGGTCCACATTGACCGAGATGGCCGAGATGGAACCCAAGAGCTGCTGATAGTAGGTGTCGCGGCGATAGAGCCGCGGAATGGACTTGAGATAGTCCTGCATCTTTTCACGCAGAACGGCGGCCTCTTTGAGATACTCCTCCACATGAATGTAGAGATAGCGCACGCGGTTGGCTGAATCCGGTATATCCTCCAGATAGTTTTCAATGTCCCTGAGGCAGGTCATCAGACCATCCACGACCGCAAAGCCGTGCACCAGACGGATATAATACTCTTCAAGTCCGGTAGTGCTGATCTGCGTCAGATCAACCTTCTTGGCGGTGATACCCTTGACAATATCCGGAAGGTCCTCCCAGCGGTTGTGCAGGAAACTGCTGACCATCTCGGAGGCGTTGCCGTGCAAAGCGCTTCTGTAACGTTCATAGCTTGTCATGATGCTACTCGGCTGCAACCAGGTCCGTAGCTACAGTTTTAAAGTAGCTGAGATTCATAAGCAGATGCAAACCGACAAAAACGACAAAAAGTCTGGCAACCGGATAATGCATACGACCGATTATATTCAGAGACTTACCAGCGCCGCGCGACTTGATGATGCTGCGGGCGGTAATGAGCAGTGCAAAGAGCAGGTTTCCCAAGGTGGCGTTGACCACCAGCATGGGTCTCAGAAGTTTCAACATCAAATACCTCCTACAAAATTAAATGTGACTCGCAAAGAGTAACGTAGACAACTGTATCAAACAAGAAAAAGTTATTCTTCAGCCCGTTCCGCGGACTTGCGCCCCTGTATGACCCCGGCAACAACCCAGCAGACACCCCATCCCAAAGCCACAACCCCCGGCCCCAAGCCAACATAAAGCACAAGGCCGCCTTTCCAGGGCTGCAGATAGAGCGTGGACAGCACCAGCCAAACCGCTGAGAGCACTATGCCGATACGCAAGCCGACCTTAACGGTCCGCGGTTTCTTTTTGACCGGACGGTTGCCCGGCAGGTAACGCGGCAGAATAAGCACACCGAAAACAACGGCAACAATCAGCAATATTTCCTGAATTCCTGACACAATCAAACTCCCTCAAGCTGCTATATCGCATCAAATTAATTGAATAAAGATCTAATTCTTTTTGGCCGCTTCCCAGATGGCGTCCATCTCACCAAGGGACATGTCAGAGAGATTTCGCCCCTGCTGACCGGCCGCCCTCTCTATCGCAGAGAAACGCTGCCTGAACTTAGCATTGGTGCGTCTGAGAGCACGCTCCGGATCAACCTTACAGAAGCGCGCCAAATTGACAATCGAAAAGAGCAGATCGCCGATCTCAGCCTCCATCAGGTCATAGTTATGCTCATTGATCTCATGCTGCAGCTCGTCAGCCTCCTCCTTGACCTTATCGATCACACCGGAGACATCCGGCCAGTCAAAACCGACCTTGGCCGCCCGCGACTGCAGTTTCTTGGCCGTCATGAGGGCCGGAAGATCTTTAGGCAGGCCGTCCAGAATTGATTCGCGGTCCTGCTTGGTCTTCTCCTGCTTCTTGAGCTCATCCCAGTTGCGCTTGACCTCTTTGGAATCTGCAACTTCAGTATCCCCAAATACGTGCGGATGGCGACTGACAAGCTTACTGTTCAGCACTTCGAGCACATCCTCAAGGCCGAAGCGGCCCTCATCGCGGGCGATCTCGCTGTGAAAGACAGCCTGCAGCAAGACATCGCCAAGCTCCTCCTTGATATGCTCGGGGTCATCACTCTCGATGGCCTCCAACAGCTCATAGGCCTCTTCCACGGCACAGGGCGCAATGGAAGCGTGGTTCTGCTCAGCATCCCAGGGACAGCCGCCGGGAGCCCTGAGGGTCTTAATAATCTCAACCAAACGATCAAACTCTTTCAATGGCAACTCCTGATAATCAGTTTACCTGAAGTTGCCACGTCGCTCCATTGACCGCAATAACAAAAAGGGCGGCCCAGCGGGCCGCCCTCCCAATATATTGCGCAGTGCCTCTAAATGATATCCTTATAGCAGTCAGGCGCATAGTAGTTGGACTCATCCGAATCATGATTGGGATACCAGACCTGGGCAAAAAATGGATTATGCTTGGCCTCGGCATCAAAATCCCAGCCGCCCTTTGATGGCAGACACTCCGGGCACCAGTGGCCACCCTTGAGCACGGCATTGGGCGTCAGCTCAAACTGATGGCCGCGCCAACACTGCCACTTGAGCTTGGTATACAGATCACCATTCTTCATCTTATCCGAAAGGCAGGCTCCACCTCTGAACTGGGCGGCACTCTGCATCTCATCCAGACCGAGATCCTGACTGTCTTTTTGTTCATCATAGCCGTGATCCAGACGCCGATAGTCATCAAAGCTTGGCCGCCGGATATCAGACCAATCCGAACCCACCTGCCCCCAGGTCTGCTTATCCTTGAAGAAGGAGGAGATCCGGCTCTGCATGTCGTTATTAATCCAGTACATCGTGCAGTCAGGAGTGTTGTGGGCCAGCGGCTGCATCACAAAACGCTTTATGCTATCCTTGACCGGCTTGAAGCCCATAATCTGGTTGACAACCGGTTTGTTGGGCAGGGTCACATACCAGGGCGATCCATCCAGAATCGACTGCACATACTCATCAATGCCCATGGTCTGGTAGTGCAGATAGCTATTCAATATATCCGAATCCTCAAACCACTGGCAGTGGAAGTTTCTAAGGGCAAACCAGTTGCGTTCCATGATCTCGGCCGGCTTACCCATCCCCAGCGCACCGAAGACCCTCTCCATCAGCTCCAGAAATGTTACCCGGGCCCTGGCGCCACCACCGATATTGTAAAATCTGCGCCAGAACTCCTCGGGCACATCATCCTCACAGGCATTGGCCAGCAGCAGACCCGCATCGTGGGCCGTACAAAACTCGATGCAGGTTTCAAGGGGCTGATGATACATGATGGGGTCCATCAGGGCCATGGTGTCAGGCACGGCCACAAAGGTCTGCCGACAGCTGACCCAGTACTTCAGGCCCGATTCGGCAACCACCCGCTCGGCATCAATCTTTGTACAGGCATAGGCATCATAGATACTGGGCTTGAATGGATCACCGGTGCGCCCCACATGGATCGGATAGAGCCGGTCGCCGGTCATGGCCACCGAACCGATGTTGACCAGCTTGATCCCATCAGGGTCGGGTTGGGCCTTGATGGCCTTGACGATATTCTCAATCGAGCCGACGTTAATCTTGCGGGCCGTCTCTGGATCATGGTCAGCCGCCGGCGCGATAAAGGCCGCCGGATGCAGCACGATGTCAGCGCCAGTCACGCACTCCAGCACATCATCATAGTTTGTCAGATCGCCCCAGACAATCTTGAGCCCCTTTTCACCAATCAGATCAAGCATGGCCTGTTTATTCTTCTGGGACGGCCTGACCAGGGTAACAATATCAAACCTGTCACGCCGCTTAAGCAGCTCCTTAAGACCTGCCCCTCCCATTGATCCAGTGGTCCCCGTAATAAAAACTTTCTTCTTAGACATCCTTAAACCTCCTATTGAATATGATTACCCGCAAAAATGCAGAATATTTCCAGGTTAATACTAAGATCCGGGTTGTCAATAGACCAAGGAAGGCACAAAAAAAGGGGCAGCCAAGCGGCTGCCCCTTTTGCAATCAGTTGTTGATGCTTACTTCTTACCCACGGTGTCTTTGTAGCAGTCGGGCGGATAGTAGTTGGCCTCGTCCTTGTCGTGGTTAACATACCAGACCTGAGCGAAGAACGGATTGTTCTTGGCCTCTGCATCCCAGTTCCAGCCGTTCTTGGGCGGAACGCAGTCGGGACAGAAGTGACCGCCGCGAACGATGATGTTCACAGTAGCCTCAAACTCATGACCCTGCCAGCACTTCCACTTGAGCGGTGTGTAGATATCGCCCTTGGTGTACTTCTTGCTCAGCAGCTCGCCGCCGCGGAACTTGGCAATGCCCTGCAGATCCTTAAGCTCAAGCCCCTCAATACCCTTGCTCTCGTCATAGCCGTGGTCGAGTCGGGTGTAGGAATCAGCCGGGATCTTGGGATCCATGTCCATCTTGGGCATATCAACACCCCAATCCGGAATCTTGGCCCAGTCTTCCTTGGACTTGTAGAAGGAGCTGATACGGCCCTCAACGTTGTTGTTGATCCAGTACTGGGTACAGTCGGGACCGCCGGCAGCCTGAGGCTCCATCATGAACTTCTTGAGGGCCTTCTTGACGATGGGCAGAGCCATGATCTGCTTAACGCCGGGGTAAGCCGGCAGCTTGACGTAGAGGGGTGAACCCTCCCAGATGGTCTGCAGGTACTCATCGAAGCCCTGGCTTCTGTAGTGCAGCATCTCTTCAAGTCTGTCTGAATCCTCATACCACTGACAGTGGAAGTTTCTGAGGGTGAACCAGTTGCGCTCAAAGATATCGGTGGCCTTGCCCATGCCGAGCAGACCGAAGACGCCGTCCATCAGACCCATGAAGGTGATACGGGCCTTTTCGCCGCCGCCAACGTTATAGAATTTGCCCCAGAACTCCTCGGGAACATCTTCCTGACAGGCAGCAGCACAGAGGCGGCCGGCATCCTGACCGGTACAGAACTCGATACAGGTGTTGATGGGCTGGTGGAACATGATGGGATCCATCAGACTCATGGTATCGGGAATGGCGATGTAGGTCTGGCGACAGCTGGCCCAGTACTTCAGGCCGGACTCGGCCAGAACGCGCTCAGCAGCGATCTTGGAACAGGCATACATATCATATACGGAAGGCTTGAGCGGATCACCGCAGCGGCCAACATGAATAGGATAGAGACGGTCGCCGGTCTCGGCAACAGAACCGATACCGATAACTTTAACACTGTCGGGATCCTTCTGAGCCTTGACGGCCTTGACGATATTCTCCATGGAGCCAACATTGATCTTCCAAGCGGTGTCGGGATCATGGTCGGCGGCCGGCGGAATAAAGGCGGCCGGATGCACAACATAGTCAGCGCCGGTTACACACTCGAGAACATCCTCGTAAACGGTCAAATCGCCCCAGACGATTTTGATGCCGGGCTCACCGATCATATCGAGCATAGCTTCTTTGTTCTTTCTGGAAGGTCTGACCAAAGTAACAATGTCGAACTTGTCGCGCTGCTTCATCAGCTCAGCGAGACCAAATCCGCCCATGGAACCAGAGGTTCCGGTAATAAAGACTGTCTTCTTTGCCATACTACACATCTCCTTTAAAAAAGTTATCTAAACAATGTCAGCAATCAGAAACATGATACATGGCCCGTAAAACAATTTTTCCCTCGTACAAGCAGCCCGCATCACATTACCGACCGACGCTTACGGTTATAACTTCCATAAAGAAAAGTCAAACAATTCATTCGCAAATCAACTCTGATCAAGAGATGAAAAAATGCAGAAATACCGCAGACATGTTACGGTGAATTATTTAACTTCCCTCTAAGCTATAACCACCCCTAAACCTGACAGAGCAGGTAATGTAAAATATTTAACAGAATAAAACCATACTCGGAGAATTATTTCAACAGTGATTGTGAATGTGATTCTGAACAGCTTTCAGGCGGGCATTAAGATTGAGCATATAGGCCGGCTCCGGCTGTTTGGGTCCCTGCTTGGCATCGTACTCCACGGCCCGTATTTCCTGTGAAACTTTTAACATGTCGCCACCCTCGCGCTCGAGCAGATCAACCACCCAGTCCAAGAACCTCCGGCTCTGCCGGCGCGCCTCCGGCAGATGCGAGCGCGCATCCTCGCCGGTCAAGGCAAAGTAGTGCCCAAGACAAATGGTCTCGCAATCCAAGGCGGCCAGTCGGTCAAGGGATTCACAGAAGAGCCCGTACTCAACCAGGAAATCGCAGAAGATATAGCCCGTATAATCCCGGATACCGGCAGCCTCTCCGGCAAAGATAGTTCTGATCTGCGGCGCATAGTAACTGAGCATATCACGGGTGTGCCCCGGGGTTGTCATGGCGATCAGATCGAGCCCGTCATCAATGCTCAATTGATCGCAATCTTCGAGGATCATATCAACATCAAAAGCCCGAAAGGGCTTATCCGACGGAACAACATAGCCTTCGGCCTGAACCATCTCCACTGCCGCAGCAGTCAAAAAAGAGATGGTGTCAACCGCGTTGGGCCGTTTCAAAATTGCAGCCACCCTGGCTGAAGCCCCGATCCGCATCCCCGGAAAAGCCTCCTTCAGATAGGCGGTCGATCCCAGGTGGTCAAAGTGAGAGTGAGTCAGGAGACAGTAGGCAGGTTGCCGCTCACCAAGAACAGCTTTGATGGACTGAATGTACAGATCCGCCATAAACGCAAAGCCAGTGTCGAAAATGACCGGCCTTGCCCCATCCAGCAGATAGACCGGCATGTCGGCACTGCCAAGCATATAGAGCCTCTCGGCAATCCGGCCGGGTTGATCGATGATCATAGGACCTCCTCAAAAGATAGCATGGACCTACCATATAACAATCAGAGATCGATCTCAATTACACCTTCAGCATCACGCTTAACATCCAGAATGCCGGGATGACGCCGCTCAAGCTCATCAAGCATAAGATCCTGACGGCGCACGCGCTCCTGCAGACGCAAGTTTTCCTGCTCAAGATGGCGCAACTCCAGGCAACGCCGGATGGTAAGCTTCAGGTCATCATCGTTCCAGGGTTTCAGAATGAACTTGTAGACACCGGCCCGGTTGATGGCATCCATGGCCGTATGGATATCATTGGAGCCCGTCAACATGATAGTCAGCAGATCCGGATAGTCATGGCGCACCCGCTGCAGCAGATCAACCCCGCTCATGCCGGGCATCATCTGGTCGCAGATGATCAGATCGACATACTGTTGCGCCAAGATCTCAAGTGCCTCTGCCCCACTCTCGGCACTCAGCAGTTCATAGTCGGCGTAGTCATCACTGCGCAGAACGCGCATGAGAGACTTAATAATGGAGGGCTCGTCATCTATAATCAGAATTTTATCAGACATAGATAAAACATAAGATTACGAAAAAAATGGTCAAGCAAGAGAACCACATCGACTGCCTATCTCCAGCCCTTGATGTCATGACCACCAAGGTTATTATGATCGAATCAGGTAAACGGGAGGACATATGCATCGCAAAATCTTGCTGCTGTTGATCGCAATCCTAATAACAAATGGTTGCGCAACACGACAGCTTGTAGATCAGATGTCAGGCAGTTCAGCCCAAAGATTAATCACGCACAGTATCGACAAGATGATATCAGCCCTGCCCGATGCTGAATTCACAAAAATGAAGGACAAAACACTTTTCATTGTCAGCCACTTTATAATTGAAAACAAACTGACGGAGTATGCTCTCGAGCGACTGAAGTTCGAACTACAGGACACATTTGAATGTACACTGATCGATAATCCGATTGAAGCCGACTTTGAACTCCATGTTTTCTTTACCTCCCTTGGTACGGATCAAGACCTTATTGGCCTGACCTTCCCTTTCCTGTATCTGCCCGAAATCGCAGGATCAATTAACGTCAACATCCTGGCACTGGATATGTTTCACGGCATAAGTGAGATGTATTACTATATTGTCGACAACGAAAAAGCTGAAATCTCAAGGGGATCTTACATCTCCGCGGTCACCAAATCTGAGCGCCTGGCAACACCAATAGTTTCAATTCCAATCCGGAATGAAATTAAAAAAGAAACGGTTCCCAATGGAACCCCCGATGATACTGAGCGCCGAGGAGACCAGAGCCCCCCCGGCCAAAATAATTAGAGTGCCTCGCTGATGCGCTGCATGGCCTCAACAACATTTTCATAGCTATTGAAGGCGCTGATGCGGATATAGCCTTCGCCGCACTTGCCGAAACCGGCACCCGGGGTACAGACAACACCGGCCTTGTTGAGCAGCAGATCGAAGAACTCCCAGGAGCCGCGGCCATTGCCGTCGATCCAGATGTAGGGCGAATTCTCGCCGCCGACGCACTCGAAGCCCAGCGCAGCCATCTTCTCGCGCACCAGGGCGGCATTCTTCAGGTAGTAGCTCACCAGCTCCTCAACCTGGGCCTGGCCCTCGTCAGTGTAGATGGCTGCGGCTGCCCTCTGGACCGGGTAGCTGACACCGTTGAACTTGGTGCAGTGGCGGCGGTTCCAGAGCGCGTGAAGGGAGTGCCTGTTGCCGTCTGCGTCATAGGCCATGCACTCCTTGGGAACCACGGTGTAGGCGCAGCGGGTGCCGGTGAAGCCGGCAGTCTTGGAGTAGCTTCTAAATTCCATGGCCACCTCGCGGGCGCCATCAATCTCAAAGATTGAACGCGGCAGATCCTCATCCTGGATAAAGGCCACATAAGCGGCATCATAGAGGATCAGGGCTTTGTTTTCACGGGCATAGTCAACCCACTTTTTGAGCTCATCCTTGGTGATGGTCGAACCGGTGGGGTTGTTGGGGAAGCAGAGATAGATCAGGTCGACCGGCTCTTTTGGCAGCTCGGGCACAAAGCCGTTCTCCTTGGTGGTATCGAGGTAGACCATGCCCTCGAAGCGGCCGTCGACAAACTCGCCGGTGCGGCCGGCCATGACATTGGTGTCGAGATAGACCGGATAGACCGGATCGGTGATGGCAACTTTGGCATCTGCGGAGAAGATCTCCTGGATGTTGCCGCAATCACACTTGGCGCCGTCCGAAATAAAGATCTCATCAGCCTCAACCTGAGCGCCGTGGGCCCTGAAATCCTTCTCGGCAACAGCCTCGCGCAGGAAGGCGTAACCCTGTTCAGGACCGTAGCCCATGAAGCTGGCATCATTTGCCATCTCGTCAACCGCCGCATGGAACGCCTGGATGCAGGCATCCGGCAGTGCGCGGGTTACGTCTCCGATCCCCAGTTTGATAACTTTTTGTTCAGGATTGGCCTCCTGGAAGGCGGCAACCCGCTTGGCAATGTCCGAAAAAAGATATGAAGCCTGCAGCTTCAGGTAGTTTTCATTAATCTTAATCATGTCAGTTCCTCTCAGAAAATTGAATTCCGGCTAGAATTAAACATCCGGCATGTATGGTCAAGGGGAAAATCGGAGCAATGAAGCTAAAATCAGCCCCCCGCCCTCCTCGCCACCATGCGCAGACCGATTGAGATCTGATCGTAGACCAGATGATAGGAGAGCTGTTTAAAGAGGCGCGCCGAACCGTAGTTTACCCCCCAGAGGGTCCGGTCGAGATCAAAATGAGCCTCAGCCTTAAGCGTGCCGCTCTCCGGCGGCGCCAGAGTCACAGGAAAATCCAGCGCTCGGGTGATGCCCTTAAGGGTGAATTCACCTTTAAGGGCGGCATTCTCACGGCCTGGCCGAGGATCATCATCAATCAGAAATTCATTGATCTTGAACAGGGCCTCGGGAAAGCGCCCCACATGAAAGAAATCGTCAGACTTAAGGTGTCTGACCAGAAACGGCTGGTTCTCATCGCCCTCCAGATCAATATTCCGGATGGAGTCCATATCGATCACAAAGCGGCCCTCGGTACGACAGCCATCAACATTGACCTGACCGCGCTTAAATCTAAGGATACCGAAATGCCTGGAGTTGGCGTTGCGCCCGACCCACTCGACATAACTCTCATCCACATCCAGCAGATACTCATCGGGAATTATAAATATTGAGGCATCGATAGGCTCCTTGCCCGGATTGGACCCGACCAGCTGATTGCCGCGGCTGCGCCAATCAGCCACGCCACCGGCATAAGCCCAAACATCGGTGTAGCCCATCTCGGTCAGTTTGCGGGCAGCCTCATGGGCATCCCGCGAACCGTCGCCGGCGCCGTAGACCACCAGCGGAGTCTCCCTGACCGGCACCAGTTCACTGACCCGGTCACTGAAGATGATCTCATAGACACAGACGTTCTGGGCTCCCGGCAGATGACGGCAGGAGTAGACCTCTTGCGGCAAAACATCCAGCAGCGTCACCCGGCCCAGTTTCGCCCCCAACTCATCAGCCGAAATTTCTCGATATGACATGCCTATCTCCCTGCTTAATTAATAAGCCGCAGTCGGGCAAATCAAAGTCCGAGATGATGCTGCAGTGCCGGCAACCCCTCATGCACGCACTTCTCGCCTACGGCGATGGTTTCGGCAGCCTTATCAAAATCAAGCAGCGCCACATCCTTGAGCCGCGGCACCAGCATCACCTCAGGCGGATCGCCGGCCATACGGCTACGGGTGATGCGGTCCTGCATAATATCGATGAAAGTGGCCAAGACATCGAGGATGCCTGGCTTCTCCTCCCCGCTTACCAGCGCCAACGCATTAATGGCCTGGGCCTCAAACTGGGCACTGAGCCGATTGAAGAAACCCTTGCCCTCAACCGCCGGCGCAACACTCTTGACGGGCGGCTGAAAGTGCGTTCCGACCAATTCACTGTTGAGGTTGACCGCAATCACCTTATTGGCCCCCAACGCCCGGCAGACCGAGACCGGAACCGGATTCACGAGCCCCCCGTCCAACAGCCACTGCTCCTCATGCTTAAAGGGTGTCAGCAGAATCGGCAGCGAGATGGAGGCCCGCACGGCACTGTTCAGCGAGCCCTCCCTGAACCAGACCTCCTGGCCGGTCTCCATATCTGTAGCCACGGCGGCAAAGGGCACCCCCAGCTCTTCGATCTGCAGATCCCCCAGCTGCTCCTGCAAGAAGCTCATAAACCGCTCACCTTCAATCAGGCCGCCGCCGGTCAAGAGCCCCACATCCATCATCTTGATTATATTCCAGGTATCCAGACCCAGCACATACTCTTCCAGAGCAGCCAGCTTGCCGCTGACATAGAAGGCCCCGACAATGGCCCCGATGGACGTTCCGCAGACCACATCGGGCCTGATACCCATCTTTTCCAGCTCTTTAATTATTCCGATATGCGACAGGCCGCGCGCCGACCCACTGCCCAGAGCCAGACCGATTTTAGGTGTACGTTTAGTCATATAACCTCCTCAGGTGAAAGAATTATAAACAGATACTACAGCCATAAAAAAGGGGGAAACAAATGTTTCCCCCCTGAAGCGCAATAAAACCGAACTTCAACTGCCAGCTTCAAACTCCAAGGCAGTAAATCCGGTCAAAGTCCGGGCCTCCTGGGCCTGCTCAGCGCGACTGAAGGTTTGGCGCTCAATCTTGAAGCGCTCCACACTGCTCTCCATATTATCACTGGCATCATTAAGCTCCGTCACCATGCCGCCCAGACGCTCAACGGTCTTGACGCTGTCACTCAGAGATTCGTCAATCTGACCGACCGCATCATTGAGCTGAGTTATTCCGTCGGCCTGAACAACAGAGGCCTCTGTAATGTGCTCAATAGCCCCGGAGAGTTCATTAATAACGCTGACCATCTCCTCAAGCAGCTGACTGGTCTTACGGGCCTGGCGATCACCCTTGGTCACCCTGGCAACGGTGTCCTCAATCAGGTTGCGGATCTCGCCCGCAGCGTCAGCTGACCGCTGAGCCAGGGCTCGCACCTCTTCGGCCACAACCGCAAAGCCCTTGCCGTGTTCTCCGGCACGGGCCGCCTCCACAGCGGCATTAAGCGCCAGCAGGTTGGTCTGAAAGGCAACATCATTAACCGTGGTGACAATATCCTTAATCTTCTCGGAAACATCAGAAATCTGACCCATGGACTCCAGCAATTCGCCGGCCTCATGGCCGCCCTCCTTGCTCATGGACACCATCTGCATGGTCAAATCATGCCCTCTGGCGGTAAGCTCACGATTCTCCCCTACCGTACTGGAAAGGCTGCCGACGGTGGCCGTGATCTGACTGATGGCTTCGGCATTTCTGATGGAGCTACCCGAAAGCGAGTGGGCATCCTCCTTAACGCTGACCGTGGCCCGGTTGACAACATGGGTGGCCGAACGCACATCAGAGACAATGCCGGTCAGATTATCGATAAAGCTGTTGTACATCATGCTGAGTACCCCCACCTCATCCATGCCACGCACCTCGAGACGCCTGGTCATGTCGCCCTCACCATGCGCCATGTCAGTCATAAAGGTAGCCACTCCATTGATACCCTTTGTAAGGGGCCTGGAAAGCAGATATCCAACCAGGGCAGCCGTCGAAACCCCCTGATAGAGCAGTATCCAGCCACCAGCCAAGAGGATATCGAGCCCCATGCTGTTGACATTGGCAACTTTGAGGAAGATCATGAAATTAACCAGCAGCGGCACCAGGATCAACACCAGCACCGCCTGGATCTTCAATTGCAGCGGCAGGCGCCAGCAGCCGTCAATCTCAGTCAGATTGCGCCCCTGAACCTTATCCCGGTAAAAATTGATCAACATATTCTCATTGACCAGATAGTACGGCACCAGCGAGAAGAGACCGGTAAACAGAAAGAGTCCGCCGACAATCAGGGCCTCGGTAGCGGTAGCCTTGCCCATCACAACAAAGGGCAGACAGGTGGTCAGCCAGCTGAAAATGAACCATCTGAAGAATGCCATGCCGGCGTCCACAAAGGGGGCCTTGGATGCATAGCGCACGGCACGTTCAATATCGCCGCCATCATAGGCATCAATGATAGGTGCGGTCATACGATACTTGACCAAGAGGGTCAGCAGAATCGACAGCACATTGGAAATGGCCTGGTAGGTTGCGAACCCGGCCATATCACTCTTGACAAAATCAACGGTGTTATAACCCAAGAAACAAATTGCCGGGATACAGATAATGTAATTGACAACTTCCTGAGCAAAAAACGGCTTCCAAAAAAACTGAGTTCTAGGTGTTGACATCCAAACCTCCTGATGAGTCTCCCTGAAGGGGGGTATCGGAGTTTGAAGAATAAATATTAAATATTTTTATCTAGTTGCATAAGAAAATGACTATGTTGTTGAATTTACTGATATTGATCATCTAAATGACAAATACCATGCAATGGACAAACAGCCCGCAGAGCACAAAAAAAAGGAAGTTCGGCAGGTTCGGGCGCTACGCCCGGATTTGCCGTCTTCCCCAAGGTTAGACAGATCTTAGTTTTTACAATTCGCGGACCGGAACAAATTCAACCCGACGGTTCATGAAGCGACCCTCGGTGGTATTGTTGTCGGCGATCGGTTTAATTTCACCATAACCATTGGAATAGAGACGCTCTGCGGCTATCCCCTTGGCTACGATGGCCTGTTTGACGGCCTCAGCCCTTTTTGTGGAGAGGCTGAGGTTGTATGTGTCAGAACCACGGCTGTCGGTATGCCCCTGAATCTCCATCTTCATGTTGGGATTCTCATTCATAATGCGCACAACCTCGTCAATGATCGGACGCAGGCCGGGCTTAATATCCCACTTATTGGTATCAAAAAGCACATCATTAAAGATCCAGGAACCGCGACCGGTATCCTCGGCGCCCTTGGGCTTCTCAAGCGGACAGCCATTGTCGTCAACGATAGTATTGGCCGGCGTGTCAGGACAGATATCAAGATAGTCCGGCACACCGTCACCGTCGGAATCCGGAGGACAACCATTCAACCCGACGGCGATGCCAGCCGGAGTATTGGGGCACTCATCCAGGTAGTCCGGTACGCCATCCCCATCACTGTCAGCGACAGCTTCGAGCTGATTGAGAAAAACGCGCTCAATATAGAGACCCATGTTGCTGTCCTTGGCAAGCTCTGCTGAGGTGGATGCCACACCGCCACCGATCACTGCCAGCTCCTGCATCAAGGCTCTGCCACCCTCATTGCTGCCCACCTGGACGGTGTTGATCACGAGGCGCTCACCCATTTCAGCCTTCAACTCCTTGGCGGCGGCAATGGCCCGCTTCTCAAGACAGATACCATCAGCCACAATCACGATGGCCGATGTGCCGCCAACATTCGCCAGCTTTCTGCCGGCAGCCTCAATGGCCTTATCCATGGGGCTAGTGGTCCAGCCGGTCTTATTGACTGAGGCCAGGGCCTGCTCAAACTGAGCTTTCGAGAAGTCGGAAAACTCAAGAACTTCAACAGTGGGCCTGATGCCCTCGGAAGTTCCAAAGCTGATTATACCGGCCTTCAGGGGCATGCCGGGCAGACCGTGATTAATGGCATTTGAAAGGTTGCGGGCCAGCACATAACGACTCTGGGCCCCTTCGCGCTCCTTCATCGAATATGAACCGTCTACAATGACAATGAAATTATCGACGCGTTGCTCATATTTACCTGACTTCAGTTTTGCATCCAGGCCGAGATCAGCAAAGCTGCTGCGCAAGCTTCCATGAGTTGCACAGCCGCTCAGGCCAACAACCATCATCAGCGCCATCATTAAATATTTCTTCATCTGTAATGCCTCCCCAATATTGTCAATTTTTGTCCTTGCTGCATAAAGGCTGTAATAACTATCGGTTAAAATAAATATTTTCTTCAATTATTCTGAAAGGAATGCTATAAGCAAAAGATTCACTCAGATTGGCGCGGCGGACATTTGCGCAAAGATTTAATAATTCGTGTTTTTTATCAAACACTTAAACCCAGAATGTCAGGTAATGATTTTATCATCTACTCCCGGCATGAAAATCCGAGTCGCATCCTGGCGCTGGATCTCTTCCGCTTCAGCAATCAGTTCCCGCACGGCAGCCTTGATGTCTTCAGGAAGACGCGCAATGGCCTCCGCCAAGGTCTGAGCCTGAATACGACACTGTATGGGGATAGGACCGCCAGGAGTCATGACCTGGGTCATACCCAGATATATTCGCCCCCGCGTCTCATCAACCGAGCCATCCACCCTGACCGGCACCATCTCCTTGATGGTGGCACTGTTCAGGTCACTGAAGGACTCTTCCCGATAGAGATTCGCCACATCCATACTGAAATCAAAATCATCCAGGCTATCCATAGACAAAAAAATAACTCGCATCATTCAAGACGCAAGCCGAACATGAAAAAGCCGGCCTGCAGGCCGGCTTAAAACTCTCCGCTCGGGCTCAACCGTCGCCGGTGATCTTATCGATCAGCTCCTGCAGCACCGAGTCCGCCTGATCATTCTCAACCTGACAGGTACCGGCATTTTCATGTCCGCCGCCGCCATATTTGAGCATCAACTCACCGATATTGGTCTTTGAACTGCGGTTGACAATCGACTTGCCGGTGGCGAAGACCGTGTTCTGCTGCCTGAGCCCCCAAAGCTTGTGAATGGAAATGTTGCACTCGGGATAGAGGGCGTAGATCATAAACCGGTTCCCGGGATAGATAATCTCCTCATCCCTCAGGTCCAGTACCACCAGATTGCCATACACTGTCGAACAGCGCATGATCTGCTCTTTGAAATCAGCCTCATACTTGAAGTAGAGCTCAACCCGCTCCCTGACGTCGGGCAACTCCAGAATCTCTTCGATCCTGTGATCCTTGCAGTAATCAATCAGATCCATCATCAGATGATAGTTGGATATCCTGAAGTCATGAAAACGCCCCAGACCGGTGCGGGCGTCCATCAGATAGTTGAGCAGCGGCCAGCCCTTAGGATGCAGAATTTCATCCTCACTGAACTGAGCGGCATCGCCCTGGTCAACAGCCGCCATCATATCATCGGCGATACTGGGCATTTTCTGCTTGCCGCCGTAATAGTTGTATACAACTCGAGCGGCCGAAGGGGCCTCCGGATCAATGATATGGTTATCATGCTTGCCGACACGGATGGTCTCACTCAGATGATGGTCAAAAGCCAGATAGACACCCTCGACATATGGCAGATTGGTTGTGATATCAGCACTGGTAATATCTATCTTACCATCCTGCATATCCTTGGGGTGCACAAACTTAATATCTTCTATCAGACCAAGGTCCTTTAAAATAACGGCGCAAACCAGGCCGTCGAAATCACTACGGGTTACCAGACGAAACTTTGCATTCTCCGACATCTATGCCTCCGATTAATATAATACCGATACATTTCGGCAAATAAATTCAAAATCGTTAACCCCGCCCCGATAACTGTTGGAGACATATATCCCAGACGGCCATCCGAACCCGGTGGTTCCAATTAATCTTATGCGACCACCTGACTGTGCAACCACTCAACGGCCTGGGACTGGCGTGAAAAGATGCGTACAGGATAAGGCGGGGGATTCATCTTCAGCAATGTCTCATAGACCGTGGTGCCGATCGCTGATGACGAGATGAATGCCAGCGCATCGGCATAGGGCGATCCGAGCAGCTCCACCCGTGCATCATTCTGAATTGAGTGAGGCCGATGAATCACCATAACCAATTTCAGACCGGATGCCAGGGAACGGATAGAGGCAATCAGCTCTTCGGCATCCTTCAGTGTGATATCGACGCCCTCCTTGACTAAGATCTCAACGATCTGATCCTGCCTTAGAACAACCCTGGCCACACTGGTCTCTATGGATCTGCCCATCATGCACCTCTGAGGCCAGCATAGCAGATTCCTCAAAACTTTATAAGTATCCTAATGGTTACCTTCTCAAGACAGCTTTTTTCAAATCAGCAGCAACGCCGGGAAGTACGTCACAAGAAAGAGAATCAGCAGCATCAACAGCAGAAATGGCAGCGTTGCCCGAAAGAGCCTGACCACCGGTTCATTAAAAGCCTGGGAGGCTATGAAGAGATTCATACCCAGCGGCGGCGTGGAGTAGCCGATCTGCATATTGACCAGAAAAATAATCCCCAGATGATACAAGTCGATGCCGTACATGCGCGCCAGGGGCAGCAAGAGCGGCACCACAATCATGATGGCCGAAAAGATATCCAGCATACAGCCCAGCAGCAGCAGAAAGATATTGAGAAAAATCAGAAAACCCAGCGGCCCGCCAATCTGACTCTGCAGGGCATTGAAGAGTCTGAAAGGTACATCCTCCTGAATCAGATAGTTGGAGGTGGCCAACGATGCCATAATAACCAGCAGTATCGAACCGATCATCGCCATGGCATCGACAGCCACTTTAAAGAAGTTGTCCACCTCCCCCAGCACCAGAACCTCAACCACCACCACATAAAGTGCCATAAAGGAGGCGGCTTCAACCGCAGTCAGAAAGCCGGCAAAGATGCCGACGGGCACCAGCACAAATACCGGCAGTTCATAACGAAAGTCCCAGGCGGCCAACCAGAGCTCGCTGAAGCTGAACACAGCGCGGGGCAGCTTAAATCCCGCCTTAAGACCATAGAGCCCCAGCAGCGCAATCATCAGAAACATGGGCACCACCCCGGCCTTGAAAAGATGCGCCGGATCGATCTCGGCGATGATTGCGAATAGAATCAGCGGAATAGCCGGAGGCACCAGCAGCCCCAGCGAACCCGACGAAGTCAGCAGCCCCAGCGAAAATGGTCCGGCATAGCCGTCCTGCTGCAGCGCCGGATAGAGCAGCACGCCCAGGGCCACAATCGTCACTCCGGTCACACCGGTAAAAGCTGTCACAAGCGTACAGGCCAGTGTGGCGACCAGCGCCATACCGCCCGGCATCCAGCCCAGCAGGGACCGGCAGAAGCGCAACAGCCGCATCGGCATCATGGTGCGGCTCAGAACTACGCCGGAGAGGGTGAATAGCGGCAGGGTTATAAATATCTGCTGCTCACTCAGACGGTACATTTCGTTGACCACAACCATCAGGGGTACGCCGCTGAGCGCAAATGCGAGTAAGGCGACGGCAGCCAGAATAATAAAAACCGGTGTCCCCAACAGCAAGAAAAAAAGCAGTACGGCCAAAGCCCAGAACATTTCAAGGGTTCCTTTTCAGGACAGCCAATCCCTGTCCCGCAAAACGCAGCCCCATGACGGCAAATCCGTATGGCAAAATCAGCATCGGCACCCAGCTCTCGACATATGGCATCAGCTCACGGTGGTTGGGAAACTCAATGATGACGATCAGCCGCAAAGCAGCCAAGGCCAGCACAAGCGCGACCGCGGCCGAAAGAAGGCTGGAAAGCGCCGACAGCCAGGGCTGCCTCTTCATCAGATTACCGAAAATCTCAATGGAGATGTTTTCGCCGCGCCTGACAGCCACACTGCCGCCCAGCATGGCGACCCAGACCACCAGATTAACCAAAAGCGTATCAGCCCAAGCCAACGACCCGAGGCCAGAATTGCGCAGCACCACATTCACAAAGGCCAGCACGACAATCAGCAGCAGACAGACGACCAGCAGCGACTCCTCCATCAGATCAAAGAGTCGCACGACACGCTTCACGGCTGCTCTCCGCCGGTCAGTTCCGCCAACCGCCTTAGGGTCTCCGTGTTCATCAGGCCGCGGGCTTCAATCTTTGCATGCGCCCTCTGCATCCGCAGCTCCAGGTCGGCCAGATCAGACGCCGAGGGCTGCTGAAAGACAATCCCGCGCTCAAGCAGAACCTGACGGGCCTCCCGATTCTCAGCCCGGGTGCGCTCCTTGAGGATCTCAAAATGACTGTCAAAGACCTCCTTGATAAATTTCTGGTCAGCCGGTGCGATCTGCCGCCAGCGATCCTGGGCGACCAGAATCACGCTATAGGAGTATAGCAGGGGCACATCCAGTACATAACGCACCTTGGTGAACCACTGCAGCCCCACGGCCGCAATGAATGGACCGGCCACGGTGTCCACCATACCGGTCATCAGGCCGGTTGTGGCCTGAGATATGCTCATGGGCTTGGTGTTGATACCAAACTCCTTAAACTCCAGCGGACCGATCCAGTCATCAGCCGGCACCCAGACGGAGCGCTGCCTGATCTCGTCCGCATTGGATATGGTCTGAGTACTCATCAGATAGGAGAAGCCGGTCTCAACCCAGGCCAGAACGACATAACCGGCCTCCGCCAACTGCCGCTCAAGCCCCGGTGCCAGTTGAGGAAGAACCCGGTCAACCTCGGCATAACTGTCAAACATGAGCGCCATGGACGGGGCATGCAGATCCGGACAGTACTGGGCGGCCTCGCTGGCCGTGAAGCTGCCGCCGTCGAGCTGACGCAGCTTTATCTTCCTGAACAGCGTATCGCCGGTACCCATGGCCCCGCCGGTGTAAACCTTGATAATGATCCCCGTCCGGTCGAGAATCTCCTGACGAGCCTTCTCAAAGGCCTGAATCTGATAACTGCCCTGCATGGCTATCGTCGAAAATTTCAGGGTCTGAGCCTGGAGCAGCGACGGCAAAATGAGCATAATCAAAATTACTCTAGAAATATTCATCGGCACTCTCCATAAGTTTGGCGGCTTCAATGATAGCCAGGCGGTTAGCGAGCCGATGCTCGTCGGGCAGCGCCAGAGGATCTGAACTCAGAATCCTGCCCAGCAGCTCGTCATGCAGCCCGCGATCATAGACCCCCCTGGCGTAGTACTGTGCGAAGACCAGCTCGACCATCAGATTCTGACCTTCATTAAGTTGACTTGCACGCCTGAAGAGGAGCTCGGCAGCGCCGGGTCTGCCGCCCAGCTGAGCCGGCCGGCTCATGTAGAGGGCCCCCAGCATGGCCAGGGCCAGCACATGGTCGTGATCAAGAGCCAATACCCGCAGCAGCATCGCCTCTATCTGGGGCAGATCCGCCCTGGCTGACCAGCTGTCAGTCGCCATCACCCAGAACAGCCAGGCCTGAGATGTGCTGAACAGAAGATCCTGCTCGGACTGGCCGAATCCATGCAAAGCTGTCTGCAGATCGGCCAGGGAGGCGGATTCGGCATAATCCGGATTCTGTTCTTTGAGCAGCCGCTGACCATAATCCCGAGCCTTCATATAGTTCAAGACGGCCCGCTCGGGCTGCCCGCAGTGCAGCATCAGCGAGCCGTAGACTGTATTGAGGTCCACCGCCAGCTGAACATAGCGGCGCTGGTCAGGAAAAGCCTCCACCAGTCCATCCAGCACGATCAGATAACCGGGCAACCCAGCCTCAACCAGCAACGGGTCATCCTGACGCAACATGCCATGCTGCAGGCGCTCAATCCGTGCGGCACACCCGCCGGTGCCCAGCAAAAAGATCAAAATCAACAGACAACGCACAGATCTCACAGCCGCCTCCTCGTCTAGTAATTTAATAGTGCGGCATTTTTCAGCAAGAGCCAGGATGATATCTGAGATGCGCAGGCTGACCGATTTCAGAGCTCTACAACTTTATTTATAGAGCCCCGGAATTATACTTAGCTAGATGAAGCGGGCGATAATGACCATGGCAGCCCTGCCTAAGAGGGGCGACAGATGATTTTCAACTCACTGAAGGCCAAGATCATCCTGCTGGTGTTTCCGATTGTAGTCTTTACCGTAGTTGCCATCACCCTTTTGGTTCAGCACGAAACAACCGCCACAATAAGCCGCAGCGAAGAGATGCACGCCAAAAACCTGGCCCGCATGGTCCTCTTGAGCGTTGACAATGAATACAAAAGCCTAACCTTTCACCGGGACCGCACCATCAACAGCCGCAAGCAGGAGCTCAAAAACATGACAGAACTCCTGCTTAACTATCTGAACTCGCTGGACTCCAACCAGCAGGAGCAGGCCGTCCGGACCATCCGCAACCTGCGTTACGCTTCAGACAGAGGCTACTTCTGGATCAATGACACACAGCAGCCCTTCCCCTCAATGATCATGCACCCGACAATGCCGGACCTGGAGGGCACAATGCTCGACAGCGAAGAGTTCTCCATTGACCGGCAGGGCAACCTCTTTCAGAGCGGCGTCAGGATCGCAATTTCCCAAGGCAGTGGGTACCTCGAATACCCTTGGCCGGGTCCCGACGGCCAATTGCCGCGCAGAGCCAAACTGTCATATGTAGCGCACTTTGCCAGGTGGGACTGGGTCATAGGCACAGGCATCTACATGGACGACATTGACGCCGAGTACCAGCAGCGCTTGAATGCCATCATCAGCGAACTGCAGGAGAGCCTGGCCAAACCGCAGCTGCCCGGCGGCAGCTACCTGCTCATATTCAACGGCCAGGGCGAGGTCCTGGCCGGACCGTCAACAGATCTGCCCGCTACCCTTGAACAGCTGCGCCATACCCCGAGCGGTCGAGCCGCCGATTACACAGATCTCAACCAGGACCGGCGGCGGGCCTATGTTTTCCACTTCAAACCGCTTGACTGGTATATCGTGCACTCGTTCCTGATTGATCAGCTCTATCAACCCGCCCTGCTGCTGCGGACAAAAATTGCTCGGCTGGCCGCCCTGTTCCTGATCGCAGCTTTGATCGCCGGGCTCATTCTGGCGGAAAATCTGAGCCGGCCGTTAAAGAAACTGGCCCAGGCGGCTCAGGAGGTCGAACGCAACGGCTTCGCCACCATCCCGATAACCGGCACAAATGAGACCATCCGGCTCGGCACTACGCTTGACAATATGCTCGGTGCAATCAACCGCACCAATACGGCCCTGCGGCAAAACGAAAGTCGCTACGAAGTAGTCGTAAAACACAGCCAGCAGATGATTTACGATCATGACCTGCTGCACGACCAGATCAACTGGAACGGTGCGGTCCTTGAGGTCACAGGCTACCGGGCCGATAAATTCGCCCCCAGTACGTCGATCTTCTGGCAAAGGGTGCACCCCGATGACCTTGCCACACTCCAGGCCACCCTCAACGAGGCAAATCGGGGCCGGCTGAAATACAGGATCCAGTACCGTCTGCAGCACTCGGACAGAGGCTATGTCCATGTGGATGACAACGGCACCTATATGCCCAACGAAGACAGCCCCCCCCTGCGCCGACTGGGAACCATCAAGGACATCAGCGACCTCAAGCTGCGCGAGACCGAACTAGAGGAGAGCATCAACCGCTACCGCACGCTATTTGAAAACGCCTATGACGCCATCCTGATCGTGAAGGATGGCACAATCACTCACTGCAATGCCAAACTGTGCGAACTGCTCAAGAGTGACCTCGACCAGATCAGAAACCATAAGCTGCGCCCCCTCATCCGGAGCGATCAGCAATCTGAGTTCGACCAGGCCGTGATCAACGCCGGCAACGGCCAACCGCAGCAGTCCGAGTGGTGGCTGACGCGGCCGGACGGCGAGGCCATATTCTGCCAGTTCTCAATTGTACCCATCCCGCAAGATGCATCACTGCAGCTCGTGATCCGAGACATCACGGCCCAGATGCTGGCCGAGTCGGTCCGGGCAGGACACCTGCACTTTCTGGAAAATATCGACGCAATCGGCAGGATCATGCTGCAGAACATCAATATCGACCAAATGCTGTACAAGGTGCTGCAGCAGATCCAATCAATCTTTGAGTGCGACCGCGTCTGGCTGATCTTCCCATGTGACCCCCAATCCAGTCACTGGCGGGTGCCCATGGAGTACAACGGTCAGCATAGCAGCCCGATGATCCTCCCGGATGACGACATGCCCATGGTCCCGGAGATAGCGATGGCCATGCAGGACGTGCTCGACAGCAATGCGGCGGTCTGCTACCACTCCAGCGCTGAACGTCAGCTGTCAGCCGCCACACTTGAATACTTCGACATCAAGTCCCAGGTCGCCCTGGCGCTGCGGCCCAAGACCGGCAAGCCCTGGATGATAGGAATGCACCAGTGCACCTATGAACGTGAATGGACAGACGACGACCAGCAGCTTTTCACCGCCATCGGCGCAAGGATCTCCGACACACTCAGCGTACTCAACATCTTCAATGACCTCATGAGGAGTGATGCGCGCTTCCGCAGCCTGGTGGCCAATATACCAGGGGCGATCTTCCGCTGCGCCGCTGACCGCGACTACACCATGCACTTCATCAGCAAGGTCATCCGCGACATAACCGGCTACCCGGCCGCCGACTTCATCAACAACAGCAAACTGACCTACCGCAGCATCATTGTCGCCGAAGACCGCGCGCAGGTGTGGCAAAGCATTCAGGAAGCGATCCAGGGCGACCAAAGCTACAGCATCGAATACCGCATTTCCGACCACCAGGGAACGATCCGCTGGATCCACGAGCGCGGCCAGGTGGTTAATGATAAACCGCCCTATATCGACGGGGCCATCTTCGACATCACCGACAAGAAGAATGCTGAAAAAGTGATGATCCGCTCGGAGAAGATGCTCAGCGTCGGCAATCTGGCAGCTGGCATGGCGCATGAAATCAACAATCCCCTGGCCGGAATCCTGCAGAACGTGCAGGTGATCCAGAACCGCCTCTCAACGAATCTAAGGCGCAATCGGGAGGTCGCCAAGGAGTGCGGCACTGACATTGAAACCATCAACGCCTACACCAGCAAACGCAACCTGCTGCATATGCTGGCCGCCATCCATGAAGCCGGGCAGCGGGCAAGCCACATCGTGGAGAACATCCTGGCCTTCAGCCGCGGCAACACGGCTGAGCACACCCCCCACAGCCTGGCAGAGCTTATCGACCGCAGTCTTGATCTGGCCACCAATGACTACAACCTCAAAAATGAATATCATTTCCACAAGGTCAAGATAAATCGCGAATATGACGATTCATTACCGTACGTTAATTGCAATGCCAGCGACATTCAGCAGGTGATTTTGATTATTATCAAAAACAGCATCGAAGCCATGGCAAAGCTGAAGCGGCGCTCCCCCTGCCTGCAGTTCCGGCTGAAACGCCAGGGAGCCATGGCCCGCATTGAGATTGAAGACAACGGTCCCGGCATTGAGCCCGGCATCACAGCGAGCATAATGGAACCATTCTGCTGCACAAAGGGTAAAGGCCCCGGATTGGGACTCTCGGTGGCCTACTTCATTATCGTTGAGTACCACGGTGGAAAGATGGACGTTGAGACAAAAAAAGGCAAGTGGACACGATTCATAATCCAACTGCCCATTGAGACAGAGTAGAAAGATGGCCAAACAATCAAGCTTCATCAAAACATTCCTGCGATACGTGGTGTTTTTATCGAGCTTCGGCTGTATCCTACTGGGGTACCTGTGGTTCAGTGATATCTACCAAACATTCAACCAGAAATCAGCGCTTATCCGCAGCCAGCACTTTGAAGACCAGAAGGAGATGCTGGTCATGGAGGTTGAGCGGGCCATGGCCTATATCGAGTTTATGCGCCAACGCAGCGACACCCTCCTGCGCAAAAACCTGAGGCAGCGCACCCTTGAAGGGCACGCAATCGCCGGCCAAGTTTACGACAAGTTCCAGGGGCAACTGACTGATCAGGAGATCAAACGCCTCATCATCGAAACCCTGCGCTCCGGGGGCTTCTTTGAGGGACGCGGCTACTACTTCATTACCGATATGCAGGGCATCTGTCAGCTTTTCCCTGATCGGCCGCAACTCGAGGGCCAGTACATCGGAGATCTGAAATCAATTGACGGCCAGTCGGTTATTCTGGACATGATCGCCCTCAGCCGGAACCGCGGCGAAGGTTTCTATGAGTACCGCTGGACCAAGCCCGGCAGTCCAGGCGCCGACCACCGCAAAGTTTCATATATAAAACACTTCAAGCCCTTTGACTGGTACATCGGCACCGGTGAATATCCCGAAAACATCCAGCAGGAGATTCAGGCTGAAGTTATCAGCCGCCTTGAGCAGATTAAATTCGGCAACGACGGCTATATCTTTGCCGGGCAATTTGACGGCATCAGTCTCTCGGGCCCGGCCAAAGGCCGCAACATGTACAACGTGCAGGACATAAACGGCATTAAAATCGTCCAGGAGCTGATCAAGGTTGCACAGGATGGCGGCGGATTTGTGGAGTATACCCTGCCGAAATTCAAAGGTCAGCGCTCGGCTCCCAAGTTGAGCTATGCCATCAGCATCCCCGACTGGCAGTGGTATATAGGCGCCGGAATGTACCGGGCCGACATCGAGCAAATCATCGACCAACAGAAGGAGACCCTCAACACAAGAACAAGGAAGAATATTCTGGAAATTTCGCTGGTCATTCTGATTACCATCGTTGCAACCTTCATCCTCTCCCGCATTCTGGTGCGACGCTTCAACCGCACCATAAGATTATTCAACTCGTTCTTTGAACGGGCGGCAAATGACGCCATCTTGATTGATAGTCAGCTGCTGCCGTTCACCGAGTTCCACTCACTGGCCAGCAGCGCCAACCAGATGCTCACCGAACGCAGACGGGCTGAAGAGGAGCTGCAGGATACCCGCAATCTGCTAAAAAGCATTCTGGACTCCACCCCGTCCATCCTGGCCGGAGTGGACAGGCAGTTGAGGATATCTCACTGGAACCGGGCGGCCGCCGAGCTGAGCGGGGTCGCACCGCAGGATGCCATCGGCCGACCGCTCGGCTCTCTGCTGCCGGTTTTCAGCACCAGACAGGAGGCCATCAAAGCCGCAATCCACAACCAGCGGGCCACCTTTGAACATGAGATCAGCTGCATGGCAAAGGGCAAGGAACGTTTTTTTGACATCTCCATCCACCCGCAAATCTCTGCCGCCGGCGCAGTTATAAAAATGGACGATGTGACAGAAAAAAAGCGGCTGCAGTCACTGATGGTACAGTCGGAAAAGATGCTCAGTATCGGCGGACTGGCGGCCGGCATGGCCCATGAGATCAACAACCCGCTGGCCGGCATCCTGCAGAATATCCAGGTTATTCAAAACCGCCTCAATCCGGGAATCCCCAAGAACCGGTCGGCTGCAGAAGAGTGCGGCTGCCAGATTGAACAGATTGAGCAGTTCATGCATGAACGCGGGATCTACAATATGCTGAATGCAATCCAGATTTCCGGCAGTCAGGCCGCAGCCATCGTAGACACCCTCTTGACCTTCAGCCGCGGCGACGAAAGCCGCTTCAAGCATCACGACATAAAGGAGCTCGTCGGGCAGACCATCCAACTGGCCAATAACAGCATCAGCAATCTGGACAGAGTGCAGATAATTGAAGATTTTGCAGCCAAACTGCCGCAGATCCCCTGTATCGGTTCCCAGATCTGCCAGGTCCTGCTGGCCATCATCAAAAACGCGGCCCAGGCCATAGAGGCAACCAGCAATCCGGGAGTGATATCGATTGCAGCCCAGCGCAAGGACGACAAGCTTGAAATATCGATTGCAGACAACGGCTGCGGCATGCCCGATGAAGTCAGTGCGCGCATTTTTGAGCCCTTTTTCACAACCCACGATATCCAGGCCGGCACCGGCCTGGGACTATCGGTGGCCTACTTCATAATCACCAACATTCACCATGGCCAGCTGATTGCCGAGTCCTCCCCCTCCCAGGGCAGCCGGCTCACAATTCTACTGCCCCTTGAACGCAGACGGAAAGGCAAATGAAGAAGATGCACTTAAGAGAGAGACTCCTAAAGAACTACAGCACCGATGACTTTGTAAAACGCCAGAAAGCATCCTTCGTTATCAACATCTGTCTGACTATCCTGATAATCCTGCCCATCACGACCATCTACAGCGTTTACCTGCAACTGCAGTCACCTGCGTCCGGCTATGCCCTGCAGCCCCTGATTCTGATTCCGGAGATACTGTCCATCATCCTGGTCAGCATAACCTTGAAACTGCTGATTGCCGGCCAATTCACGCCCGCCGCCCACATGCTGGCCATTATCTGCTTCAGCACAACCTGGATAATAATGTTTGTTGATCAATCCATGCCGGTCAGCCGCCTCGACACAATCGCCTACATTTTCGGACTGATGAGCATGCTGCCACTGATTGTAAACCGCCAAAAAAAGGCCATCCTGCTCTACACCGCCATCAACCTGCTGATCCTTATAATTTTCACCCAACACTATAAGCCACAGCTCACCCATGAGATGTACACCGATTTCCTGCTGGATACGACCCTGTCAATGATCTTCATCGGCATCGTTATCTACAACATCTTCGGCATCAACCAGCGGGCCCTACTCAGGGCAGCCCAGGATATCGAGGAGCGCAAACGGGCCGAGGCCGAGCTCAAGGAGAGTGAGAACCGCTACCGCCTGCTGGCCGAAAATATCAGCGATGTCATCTGGACCATGGACATGGACCTCAACTTCACCTACATCAGCCCCTCAGACACCTTCCTGCGCGGATTCAGCCCACAAGAGGCCAGCCGGCAGACGCTTAATGACGTCATCACGCCAGCCTCCATGGCCGTTGTGGTTGAGGCGTTCAACAGTGAGCTGGAATATGTGAGCCAAAACAAAGATGCCGAACCCCGGACCGTCTCGTTAGAGATTGAGCAGTACCACAAAGACGGCTCTACCATGTGGAACGAAGCCAATGTACACTTCCTCTTCGATGAAAACCATGAGCCGGTTGGCCTGCTGGGATCAACCCGCAACATCGATGGACGCAAACAGGCCGAGAATCAGCTAAAAAAGCTGCAGAACTTCCTGCACAGCATCATAAACTCCATGCCCTATGTTCTGATTGGACTCGACCCGCAGGGCAATGTCACCCTCTGGAATCAAATGGCTGCCCGCCAATCCGGCGTCCAAAATCAACAGGCCGTGGGCCGCCACATCAGCGAAATCATCCCGCAGCTAAGCGGCGAGATCGATAACATCCGCCTGGCCATCAGGGATATGACCCCCGTCTACCGCGAACGCCTGACCCGCATTCTGGGAGATGACAGGCTGGCCGATCTCACCATCTACCCCCTGATTGACGATCAAGCCGCTGGCGCCGTCATACTGATTGAGGATATCACAGAGAGGGCACGGCTCGAGGAGTCCATGATCCAATCCGAAAAGATGCTTTCCATCGGAGGACTGGCGGCCGGCATGGCCCACGAGATCAACAATCCGCTGGCCGGAATCACCCAGAGCATCCAGGTGATCCAAGCCCGCTTCAATCCGGATCAGCCCAAGAACAAAGAGGTCGCCGCGGCCTGCAACCTTGATCTGCGCAATCTGCAGGAGTACATGAACAGACGCAACCTGCAGCCGCTGCTGAACAACCTGAGCGAAACCACCCAGAGAGCCGCCAAAGTTGTCGAGAACATGCTGGCATTCAGCCGCAAGAGCAACGGCGAGTTCGAACTGTGCGACATGCAGGAGCTGATCGAGAAAACCATCAGACTGGCCGAGAACGACTTCTCGCTTCATAGGCATTATGATTTCAAGCGAATCAAGATCATCCGCGCATTCGATGATCAACTACCTTCAATTCCCTGCGAGACCGGCAAAATCCAGCAGGTGATCCTGAACCTGCTCAAAAACGGAGCCCAGGCCATGGCCAGCCAGCCCAACAGCGCTCCGGCAATAACCATCCGGCTGAAACGTGAAGACAACTTCCTGAGAATTGAGGTTCAGGATAACGGCCCCGGAATATCAGCTCAAATCAGCCGCCACATCTTTGAGCCCTTTTTCACCACCAAGCCCAAAGGAGAAGGCACCGGTTTGGGTTTATCGGTCTCCTACTTTATTATTACCAAAAGCCACAACGGCACAATGGAGGTGGTCTCCACGCCGGGACAGGGAGCCTGTTTCGTTGTCAGACTGCCGCTGACACAATAGGAGCGATAGATGAAGCGATGGGCAGCAGTGCTATTTCTGATAATGATGGCCAGTTCTGCTCAAAGCCAGCAAACCGTTGTCCGGCTGGGCATCGATGAATGGAGCCCATATTTTTCCAAAAACTTCAAACATGACGGCGTGGGGGCGCGCATAGTCACGGAGGCCTTCGCGACTCAAGGCGTCAGGGTTGAGTTTGTCTATCGCCCCTGGACCCGCTGCATGGAGGAGGCCCACCAAGGTAAGCTTAACGGTACCCCGGGCTGGGCCAGAACCGCTGTGCGCGAGCAGAAGTTTTTTATCTCCGAGCCGATCTTCTACAACACTGTTGTGATTTTCCACCGCAAAGACCGGCCCTTCGACTGGGATGACCTGCAGGATCTGAGTGACAAAACGATCAGCGGGGCGGCAAACTTTGTCTACAGCCAGGCCGTGACCGACGCCGAGCAGACCGGAATCATTACCATCAACCGGGCGCCGGATGAGAAGTCAAACCTGCTCAAGGTGCTTAAGGGGCGGGTCGATCTGGCATTCAACGATCTGGATCACGGCCTGCACATCATTCAGACCGAACTCAGCGCCCGACAGGCAGACGCCCTGACCTACCACCCCAAGCCGGTTGTAAAAGCCCCGGCCCATCTGTTGCTCAGCAAGTCACAGCCCCAGAACCAACAGCTGATTGAGATATTCAACAGAGGCCTGGCCGAACTGCAAAGCCGAGGTTTAATCGAACAGTACTGGCAGGAATCGCGCCGCGGCGCTTACATCAAGGAGCGATAATGTTTTTCAGGAGCCTGCTGGTCCAGCTCAGCCTTGCGGTAATCCTGATTGCAACCGTAACATTGACCATCTTCGGCTACATCAACTACCAGGAGACCCGCAGCTCCATGCTGCAGGAGCTCAACCTCTCTTTGGAACGTACAGCCAACCGCCTCACCACCGGCATTCGAACACCGCTTTACAACATTCACTCAGAATCTATTCAGGATATCCTGCTGGCCGAAATGGAGAGCCCGACCGTCAGCCGGATTCTGATAATCGAGAGCGGTCTCACAAAACCCAGTTACGGTTACAGCCGCAACAAACAGGGCCAGATCGTAACCGACCTGAGCGTCCCGCAAGACCACCCCGGCCTGCAGACGAAACGGATAGTCCGTTACGCTGACGAAGATCTCGGGGAGATCTTCGTCTACATGACCCAAGATCACCTCGATCAAACGCTCAGGAGAATCCTGTACCAGGACATCTTTCAGATACTGCTGCTCAACCTCATCCTGACCGGCCTCGTCATCACCACCTTGCACGCAAATTTTGTCAGACCGGTCAAACAGCTTACCAAGACGACACAGGCCATCGCAGATGGCCAGCTCGATCATGAGATACTGTCTGCCGGCCATACGGAGATCAGCATCCTGGCCAGGGGCATCAGCAGCATGAGGAATGCAATCAAAGATAAAATCATGCGGCTTCAGCTTGAGCTGGATCAGCGTCGCCGGATCGAAGATCTTATGCGTGCCCAGCGCGACCTGGCCCTGCAGCTCAGCCGCAGCAGCAGCCTGCCCGAAATCCTGACAGCCTGCCTCAACATGAGTCTCACGCTCAGTGGCATGAGTTACGGCCTGGCCTGCCTGCATAATCCGCCACGGCTGGTCACCTCCCGAGAACTGTCGGCTGCAACCTGTGACCAGATCATAACCGGACCATTGATGCAAACCGATCAGACTCAATACTACACCCGGCAACAAATTTCTGAGATCTTCGATAATCCAGAATTGGGCTGCCTCGCGGTCTACCCCATTGGCATGGATGGACGAATTTTAGCAACCATTGCGATCGGTTCAACAGCACACGCTGAATTTTCAACGGAACTGCGGACTACTATCGAGGACACGATCCTGCAAATGGGCAGCGCCGTCAGCCGGGGACAGGCCGAAGCCGAACTGCTGGATGCCCGCAACTATATCGACAATATCATCAACTCCATGCCCTCAATACTGGTGGGTGTCGATACCCAGGGCCGCATTACCCACTGGAACAGCAGGGCGGCCAGTAAAACCGGATTAAATCCCGAAGAGGCCTGCGGCCAGCTGCTGACTGATGCATTTCCGCACCTGGAGAACCTGATGCACCAGATCAAACGCGCGATCCATGAACGTGAACCGCAGATCAGCCACAAGATCACTCATCAACGTAATGAAGTTACCAACTACGAGAATCTGACCATCTATCCCCTGGTTGCCAACGGCGTGCAGGGTGCAGTTGTGCGCATCGATGACATCACCGAACAGGTCCGGCTCGAGGAGATCATGATCCAGGCGGAGAAAATGGCTTCGGTCGGCGGCCTGGCAGCCGGGATGGCTCATGAAATCAACAACCCCCTGGCCGGCATCCTGCAGAATGTTCAGGTCATTCAGAATCGCACCCAGTGCAGTCTGCCCAAGAACCAGAAAGTTGCAGCAGATTGCGGCGTCAGCATGCAGAGCATCCACAACTATCTGGAACAGCGCGGGATCATCGATATGCTCGCATCAATCCAGGAGACCGGCACCCGCGCCGCCCATATTGTCGACAGCATGCTGACATTCAGCCGCAAGAGTCGCGCCCAAGCAGAGCCTGAGGACATGGCCCAGCTGCTGGACCGCACTGTCGAGCTGGCCGCCAACGACTACGATCTGAAGAAGAGCTATGACTTCAGGCATATCAGAATAATAAAAGAGTACGAGCCCGATCTGCCGCCAGTGCTCTGCAAGGGCGCCCAGATCCAGCAGGTGATTCTCAATCTGCTCAAGAACGGGGCTCAGGCCATGGGCATCAGTGGCGGTGATTCTGCGAGCTTCATCCTGCGGCTGCACCGCGCTGGCGATAAAATCTGTATCGAGGTCGAAGATAACGGGCCCGGCATGCCCGATCAGGTCAAACGCCATATCTTTGAGCCATTCTTCACCACCAAGGATGTGGGGTTCGGCACCGGGTTGGGCCTCTCTGTTTCATATTTCATCATCACCGAGCATCACCATGGCCAGATGGAGGTTGAGTCAACGCCGGGCGAAGGAACCCGCTTCATCATTCAGCTGCCGCTCCAGACCGACAGCGGAGCTTGAAAAAGATTGCGAGCTATGCCAATGGGCTTTATTAATAATATCAAGGAGATTTAAACGTGCAGCAAAAACAGATGGTCTCAGCGTTGATATTGATCTGCGGGATTTTCTTTGCAGTCTTTATCAAAGGCTACCACAGCTACTCATACGATCATGCCACCGAGCAGCTCGGGAAGCACGCTACCATCATAGCCGGGTCCCTCTGGAACTTTGAGCAGAATACGCCCAAAGCCTACCTGACCCTGGCGGCCGACTCCAGCAACTACGAGCATGTTCTGGTAACAGACAGTTCCGGTGACACCTTCCTGGATGTCAGGATTGAGCCCACCAGCCAGCTCCAGGAGTTCCTGGTCGCCCTGCGCCTCATACCGACCTATCAGCTGCAGAGCGAGATCCTCTTCGGTGAACGAAGCATCGGAACAATCAAGGTAACCTGGCGTTTTACCGGCCTCTACACATACATCTATCTGCTGATCTGCCTAATCCTGGCCCAGCTGGTGGTGATCCTCTTCCTGCGGCTCTACGATGCCAACCGCTCACTGGAGGTACGGGTTGCCGAACGGACCGAGGAGCTGGCCGGCGCCAACGTTGAACTGCGCCAAAGCGAGGAGAACCTCTCGATCACCCTCAACTCGATCGGTGACGCCGTAATCGCCACGGACACCCAGGGACTGATTACGCGCATGAACCCGGTGGCTGAAACCCTGACCGGCTGGACTGAACATGAAGCCCGTCAGCGGCCGATCCGCGATGTGCTGCACCTGATCAACGCCCACACCCACCGGGCCATACCGGACCCAGCTACCCGCGCCCTGCGGGAAAACCAGCCGGTCACCCTTGAAAGCCACACTTTGATGCAGGCCCGTGATGGCCGCGAGCTGCACATCGCCGACAGCTGTTCACTGATCATGGATGCCCGCCAGCAGACCGTCGGCGCCGTACTGGTATTCCGTGACATAACCAGCCAGTACCGGGTCGAGGCTGAACGCCGGCGCCTGGCGGCCATTCTTGAGAACACCAGCGACATGGTCAGCCTTTCATACCCCGATGAGCGGATCTACTACCTAAACCGCGCCGGTTACGCCATGCTGGGTTGGAGCACGAAAGATGATCTGGACACCTTCCGCATGAAAGATATTCATCCGGAATGGGCCTATGAAATGTTGCACAACCACGCCATCCCCGCCGCCGTGAAATATGGCAGCTGGGAGGGCGAGACCGCCATCATCGGAGATGACGGGCATGAAGTTCCGGTATCACAGGTACTGGTATCTCACCACTCCGCCAACGGCGAGCTGGAATTCATCTCAACCGTCATTCGTGATATCACTGAAATCCGACAGTTCCAAGACACCTTGAAACAGAGCCGCGCCGAACTGCGCAAAATCATCGACCTGGTCCCGAGCATGATCTATGTCCGCGACATAGAGGGCCGGCTGCTGCTGGTTAACGAGGCCCTCAGCCGGCAGCTCAATCTGCCAATCGAGAAGCTTACAGATCAGCTCTTCGGCGACATCTACAGTGGCGACGCCACCCAGATGCTGGCCAGCGACCAGCAGGTCATTGAACGCAGCGAAGCTCTGCCGCTGACTGAGGAGGTTTTCAGCGCCGCCGACGGCCGCCAGCTGCTGCTGCAGACAACCAAGATTCCATTCCAGGCCATCGGTTCGGACCAGCCGGCAATTCTGGGCATCTCAACCGACATCACCGAGCGCAAAAAAGCCCAGGAGATGATGATTCAGACCGAGAAAATGATGAGCGTCGGCGGCCTGGCGGCCGGCATGGCCCATGAGATCAACAACCCGCTGGCCGGCATCCTGCAGAATATCCAGGTCATCACCAACCGCCTCAATCCAGAGTTGAAGAAAAATGCCGAGATCGCCAACGCCTGCGGATTCGATCTGCAGAAATGCGACTGCTACATGGAGGAGCGCGGTCTGAAGAAAATGCTGCGTTCCATTGAAGATAACGGCCGGCGCGCGGCCAAGATAGTTGAGAACATGCTCTCGTTCAGCCGCAAAAGCTCCGAGATTCCCGAGCCGCAGGATATTGAACTGCTGCTCGAAAACACCCTGGAGCTGGCCTCCAACGACTACGACCTTAAACGCCAGTATGACTTCAGGCATATCAGAATTGTACGCGACTACGATCAGAACCTGCCCCCCGTGCCCTGCGAAGCCAGTAAAATCCAGCAGGTGCTGCTCAACCTGCTCAAGAACGGGGCCCAGGCCATGCTGAATGACAACAACGGCATGCCCACTTTCAGCCTCAGTCTCAAGAGAGAATCCGGCATGATCCGTATCGAGATCGCCGACAACGGCCCCGGCATGCCCGAAGAGGTCAGGCGCCGGATCTTCGAACCGTTCTTCACCACCAAGGGTAATCAGGGGACCGGGCTGGGCCTCTCTGTCTCGTTCTTCATCATCACCGACAACCACAACGGCACCATGGAAGTTGAATCTGAACCGGGCGTCGGTACAAAATTTATCATCCGCCTGCCCATGGCCTGACCTGCTATGCGTAAGAGACTTACAATACTACTGATCCTCCTGCCCAGCATTCTGACGGCCCAGAACCTGAAAATTGTCACCGAGGAGCTCTACCCGTTCAACTATACGGAAAACGGTCATGTCAGCGGCTACTCCACCGAGATTGTCCTGGCACTGCTTAATATTACCGGCTACAGCGGCAATATCGAGGTGATGCCCTGGAAGCGATCCTACAACATCGCACTTACCGAACCCAATGTTTTGATCTACACCATCACCCGCAATAAAGAGCGCGAAAACCTCTTCAAGTGGGTCGGGCCCATCGCCAGCCGCGAAATATCTCTGTTCAGGCTAAGAAGCCGCTCTGACATTAAAGTCAAAACCCTGGCTGATGCCAAACGTTACAGCATCGGCAGCCTCATGGGGTCCGCCGTCTCCAATCAGCTTATCAAGGAAGGCTTCATCGCCGGCAGCAACATCTTTCCCCTGACTGATGAAACCCGCAACATCAAAAAACTGCTGCACGGCCACATCGATCTGATTCTGATCAATGACTGGGCCATGGTGGGCAATTCCAGACGACTCGGCATCAACATGAATCAATTTGAAAAGGTCTTGGAGATTGACAGCAGCAAGAGTTACTACCTGGCTTTCAGCCGCCAGACACCTGACAGCACAGTGGAACTCTTTCAGCAGGCACTTATGGAACTTCAGCCGCAGATCGAAATTCTGCATCAGAAATATATGCCCCGATAGCTCTGGCAGACGGCGTCCGTTTTATGTTATGGATGCCATCTGCATGAAAACACTGATCCTGACCGAGAAACCATCCGTTGCCCGCGACTTCGCATCCGCTCTTGGAGCCAAGAACAAACGCGAAGGCTACATCGAAGGCGCCGGCTACATCATCACCTGGGCCCTGGGCCACCTGGTGGAGCTGCTGGAGCCTGAACGCTACGATGAGCGCTGGGCCAAGTGGAGTCTGGAGAGTCTGCCAATCATTCCGGACCAGTTCCGCTACTCCCCCATCAAGAAGACCGCCCGCCAGCTCGAGATCATTCAGGATCTGATCAGGAGCAATGAGCTCAAGCAGGTGGTGATCGCCACCGATGCCGGACGTGAAGGCGAAGTGATTGCACGCACAATTCTGAACGAATCCCAGCTCAGTGATCAGACCGAGCTGATGCGCTTCTGGACCAGTCAGGCCCTGACCGGCGAAGTCATCAAGGAGGGTCTGAGCAACCTGGCCAGCGCCAAGAGCTATGACCGTCTCTGGCATGCCGGGCAAGCCCGGCAGATTGCCGACTGGCTGGTGGGCATGAACGGATCCAGGGCCGCGACCCTCAAGCTGCGCGACCTCTTCAGCGTCGGCCGGGTCCAGACTGCGGTATTGGCTCTGATCGTAGAGCGCCAGCTGCAACGCGAGGACTTCACCCCCCAGCCGTTCTGGCACCTCAAGGCCCGTTTTGAAAATGAGAAGGGCAGCTGGTGGGGCACCTGGTTTGATGAGGAATCCGCCCGCTTCGACTCCCAGCGGCGCGCCGATGAAGTCGCCTCCCGGATCGATGGCCAGACCGGCACGGTCAGCAGTGTCAGCAAGCGCAAAAAAAAGCAGGTTCCGCCCCCGCTCTACTCCCTGACCGATCTGCAGCGCGAGGCCAACACCAAGTTCGGGTTCTCGGCCAAGCAGACCCTGGATATTGCCCAGAATCTCTATGAGCAGCGCAAGTGTCTATCCTATCCGCGCAGTGACTCGCAGGTACTGGGCAGTAAAAATGTTGATATGGTCAGGAACCTCCTCCGGCGGTTCAGCGACAACAGACTCTTTTCAGGCGTCGATCAGAAGCTGATCAGCAGCAAGAACAAACGCGTCTTCAACGATGCCAAGCTTACCGACCACCACGCCCTGATCCCACTCAGTCCACTGCCTCAAAATGCATCGCTGGATGAAGAGCGGGTCTTCACCCTGGTTCTCAAACGCTTCGCCGCCGCTTTCCATGCGGACTGCGAGTTTGAACAGAGTGAGATCATCACCACTGTCAGTCAACAGAGCTTCCGGACCAAGGGTAAGGTGATCCTCAATCCTGGCTGGCAGATCGTCTATGCCGGCGAAAAGGCCACCCCCGACAGCAGTGATGATGATGACCAGAATGAATTGCCGCCGCTCAGGAAGGGCGATCCGGCCAAGCTGGCCGAAACAAGCCTGCAGGAGAAGAAAACTTCGCCGCCGGCCCGCTACACCGAGGCCCTGCTGCTCAAGGATATGACCAACCCGGCCAAGTATGTCAGCGAAAGTGACCTCAAGCGGATCTACCGCGGCGACGTCGGCCTCGGCACCCAGGCCACCCGCGCCCAGATCATTGAGACCCTGCTGGACCGCAAATATATCATGCGCCAGAAGCGCTACCTGGACGCCACCCCCAAAGGCTGCCACCTGATCGCAACCCTCAAGGGTTTCGAAGTGGCCGGAATCCTGGCGTCACCCGAAGAGACGGCCCGCTGGGAGATGCGGCTGGAGGAGATTTCACGCGGCGAGGCTCCCGGAGATCAGTTCATCGAAGATATCAAGCAGTTCGTACGCGACACCAGCGCCGAATTCTCAAACCAGCCGGTGGCGGTCTACGTTGAAGATGCCATCGGCCGCTGCCCCCTCTGCGGCGGTCAGGTTGCCGAAGGCCCCAAAGGCTACGGCTGCGGCAACTGGCGCGAAGAGGACGGCCAGTGCCGTTTCACAATCTGGAAAACTATTGCCGGCCGCGAGATCGACAAGCAGACCGCAATCCGGCTGCTCGAGGACGGCCGCACCGAAATAATTGAAGGATTCATGTCACGCCAGCAAAAAGAGTTCTCGGCGGCCCTCAAGGTTGAAGACGGCAAGGTGGTCTTTGACTTCAACCCGCCGCCCAGAAGTTTCGGCAACTGCCCCGAGTGCAGTCAGCCGGTCATCAAGGGCAAACGCGGCTACGGCTGCAGCGGCTGGAAAAACGGCTGCCGTTTCGTGATCTGGCCGGACTTCCTGGGCTATCAGCTTAACGAAGAGGACGTGCAGAAACTTCTAAAAAGGGAGACCCTCAAAGAGTGCCAGCTCCAGGAACCGCAGAGCCTGGTCAGCCTGCACCTGGAGAAGATCGGCGAGAGCTGGGAGATAACCCCGGTTTAGCGCGGAAAATCTTTGGCAAAGCGGGCAATCCACTCCCGGGCGGCTTCCTCGCTGCTGATGCTGCGTCCTTCATCCTGCTCGAGCCTGGCGCGATACTCCTCGATATGGCAGACCTGTTCAATCATGCGCACACTGAATTCCGTATCAGGGTTATCAAAAACCACGCCCACCATGTACTGCTGGTTCACCCGACAGCTCCAGATGACGGTGCCGTCAGCCGAGAATACCGATTCCTGCAGTGGTATCTGAATATTGATAGGCACCCCGGACTGGATGTTATCCCCGGCAAAGAAACAGAGCCCCCCCTCGGAGATGTCCCGCAGTTTGACCCGCTTGGACTCATCCGGATCGCCCAAACTGAACCAGATCGGGATAGTGCTTGGATGGCGGATATATTCACGCATAGAGACCTCTGACAAATTATAGCCGCCACACGGCTCAGATCAAGCCCTTCTCTCCCAAAATTCGTCATAGATTGCAGCCATCTGCGACCAGTCATAGCGCCAGACATGCTCGGCCAGCCCCTGCGTCGGGAGGCGTTTGAAGTTCCGGATGACGTATCGCAGCTTGACAACCAGCTCATAACGACTCTCATAGAGATGCTCACCATGAAGATGGTCCGGCAGATGTTCGGGATAGGCCAGACGGTTGGGCAGGAGCGGATAACAACCGGCATGGATAGCCTCAACCACTGAGATGCCGAAAAAGTCATGCACCGATGTCACCGGCAGGATGTCGGCCCGCCTCAGCCAGCTCGCATAGTTATCCTGCGCATAACCGAAATGCACCACATTGAGCCGTTCACGGGCCTGCTCAAAGATAGCGGGGGTGCGCCGATAATTTTCGCCCAGAATGGCCACCTCAAAATCAAGCCCCTCATCCGCCAGTTCAAACAGCACCTCAAAAAATTCCTGCGGATTCTTGTCATATTCCCACCGGTGGTTCCACAGAATCAGTGGCCGCTCACCTTTGGGCGGTGCCGGACACTCCAGCTGCTGCAGGTCAAGGCCCAGATGGAGCACATGGCTGCGTGCAGCGATCAGTTCAACATCCTGCAGCTCGCGGCAGTCGGGAAAAGTTTTCAGAAAACGCGGCAGCTCCCCAAGGAAGCTTGTCCGATGATAGGCAGAATTGAAAACCACCACATCGGCCGCCAGCGCCGATACATAGTTGATAAAGGCGTAGTGCATATCGCGCCTGGCTGCCGGATCACTGTCGTCCGGCGACCAGGGATAAGTCAGCTGATTCTCATGAAAATAGATCGCCGAAGTGACAGAACCGAGACGCGTCAGGCCCAGAAAGGTGCTGAGATCACACATATCACTGGCCAGAACCAGATCTGGCCTGAAGTCAAGCGCGGCATACTCCCGGGCCAGGGAAACGGCCCCGCCATGCATGCGCCACTTCCAATACTTACCCCTGAGCCCCAGAATTTCAATCTGATGACGGCTATGGCGCACATACTGCTCCGCCCAGGACTTATGAGATCCGGTCAGATAGGGTTCGAGCAGCAGGATCTTCATTTAAACTTTTTCCAGAATCTCCGTGAGCCATTTGACCTTATGCTTCTTGAGCATCGGACTGGGATGGGCATAGAGATCGTCACCGGCCTCTACGCCTACGCCGGCCTGCCCTTGAATCGCCGCCTTGGCCATGCGCGCCAGGGGCTGCAGGCCACCGACCTGCCCCCAGGCCAGAATCAGCGGCCAGTTGTCACGCCTGATAGCGCCCTGCAGCTCCGCAAGCCGCTGGTCGCAAAATATGCTGTGATAACGGCCGCCCTCGCGTTCAGCCAGTTCGGCCACAGTCTGCACAAAGTTAGCGCTCTTGGTGTCGCGCAGATCAGAGAGGTTGAGCACGCGCACATGCTGCCAGCCCTTGACATGCATCAGGCGCATCACCTGATACTGGGTGGTATCGGGCATGGTCAAGACCAACTCCCTGACTTCCGGTGAATCATAACCGTAGCGCACCCGCCGCGGCTGATAGTCATCAACCAGCGGACGTGAGGAGCCGGGATTCATCATGATTATGACCGTGTCCGGCTGACGCATCGCCAGCGCGGCCACAGCATCGTTAAGCTTCTGATAATTGATAATCTCCAGCACGCTGCGGCAACTGTGCAGTGAGCCGTCCGGCAGCTCCAGCTCATAAAAGTGGCCGTAGCAGCGGTAGTGTTTTTTGAGTTCCGGAGCTAAAGGAAAATCTAACATGGCATACCCCCCAAGATATGCCATGTCATTACAGGAAGTGTTCCCCATACGCAAGCCATCTGAATCCCCCTTGCGGACATGAATCATGCCTGCAGCCTGCGCAATATGATCTTTATCGGATTATCAGGAATCCAATATTAGCTACAATGTAATTTAAGTGCAGACACGGTTGCGGCCCTGCTTCTTGGCCCGGTAGAGAGCCTTATCGGCCGCCTTGACCACATCCTTGGGCTGAGGATAGTGATAACTGCGCTCGGCAAGGCCGATGCTGACCCTGACATTAACTTTCTTGGACTTGCCGCGGCTTTTGACGGGTTGTTCGGGCTTACTGCTCGGCCGTTTGCGCCCCCGGATGGTGAAACTGGCTGCAGCCACTGATTTGCGCACATTTTCAAGATGCGGCAAGGCCTCGTCGACATCCTTGCCCGGAAAAATAATGGTGAACTCCTCGCCGCCATAGCGGAATGCGCGGCCGCCGCCACCTACCCGCCCCAGACAGCTGGCCACCATACGCAGCACCTGATCGCCAACATCGTGACCATGACGGTCGTTGAACTTCTTGAAATGGTCAATATCAACCATGGCGACCGTATAGTGACGGCCCAGCTTCAGAAACTCCTCATTCAGAGCCCGGCGCGCCGGCAGAGAGGTCAATTCATCACGGTAGGCCATGCTGTAGGATGACTCGACAACCGCCACCAGCAGAATCAAAGCGGCTACCTGATAGTAGAACAGAACAAATTCAGGCCTGAGCAGTGCAGCCCAGCAGATGGCCAGGTTGGCCCAGAAAAAACCACTCAGCAGAGCAGAGCGCACAAAAACATAACGGCTCAACAGAACCACGCTAGCCAGGCCCATGGCCAACAGCAGCGGCTGATTCGCACTTGCAAGCTGCGGCATAATTTGCAGGCTGAACAAGGAGTGGGCACCAAAACCCTTAGCCAGCCACAACACCAGCGGAAGCTGGAGCATAATAAGAAGGATGCGCAAAGCTCCGCGCAGTGTGAAGATGCCGCGCTCCTTAATCAGCGCAATCAGCGCCAGATTAAGCGGCAGCAGCATGCTGGCAAAATCACGATACCCGGGCTGCCAACGCTGGACCGCCGCCGCAAGTGCAATTCCCAGCAGGGCAAAGATCACCACGCTGCGGTTGAAACGCCAGCTTAAAAGCAGCCCCACCCCCAAAATAATTAACGGCAACACCGTCACACTCAGGGGCTCCACATGCGAGAAGTATTGGGAGCCGTTTAGCAGAACCGCCAGACAGAAGATCAGTCCGCCAGGCAGGCAGAAGTTCATCACGGATTTAAATATGCGCCAGCTCGTGTTGCCGATTTCCGATTCCATCAAAAATATTCTTAGCCCATTAGTCCGTTTAATTTCAAGATTTATATAAGCACGAACACGTCAACAAAAAAAGGCCCGCCGACTGGCGGGCCTTTTCAGCACTTATTTAGCTGCAGCCACCGCTGCAGCCGCTGCAGCCTGAAGTCTGCATCGCCGCCAGGCCGTCAGATGTTACCTTGAAGCCATACTCCATGAAATCGATATCAACCGGCTTCATCTTCTCGGCCAATTCCTTTTCCATGACGAAGGTGAACCCTTCAACATCAAAGGTTTCATCATCATCCCCGGCCGGGTCCATGGCCAGCCTCAGCATTGCGCCACCACATCCTGCCTGCAGGTAGATGCGCACCGGTGACAGCTCTTTATCCTTGAAAAAACTCTTAAGCTCCTCAAGAGCTGCTTCTGTTACATTAACCATTATAATCTCCTTTCCCCTGTCTTATATTACGGCAAAAGCACAATTCCTATAAGTCCTGCGCGGATATTTTTCAACCCACGATGCAACTGCTGCCGGGAGTGAATCCATCTTGGGCCTCATAACGTACACGAAAACCGACCCGGGGATAGTGATCTATGTGGATCATCACCAGGCTGTCAGCCACATCCTGGGGCAGCACAAACTTAAATCCTTCAGCCTCAATAATTGCATCACCATCTTCAGGATTGCCAAGGCTGAGCTTGAACTGGGCCTCGCCGCAGCAGCTGCCCTGAGTATAAAAACGCACAGCACTGTAATCATTCTGTTCAAGGTGTTTGCCAATGGCTTCAATCGCATCCTTACTGAGTGTTACCTGCATTGTAAGTTCTCCTTTTAATTCCGGCTTAACATTTGCCAGAATATACTACATATTTCTGCGCGGCATTGATATAAGTCAATTCTGAGGACATTATGATAACAGTTGAACAGTTAAAAAAGATCTCTCTCTTTAACGGGCTCCCCGATGAGCAGCTCAATATTCTGGCCAAGGCTGCCAGCGACAACTCATATGATGCCGGCCAGATCTTCCTGGGCGAAGAGGAGCATACCCGCGGCCTCTACCTGCTGTTTGAAGGCCGGGTCAAAATTTTCAAAAGCTCAATGGAGGGCCGGGAACAGACCCTCTACCTCTTTGCTCCCGGCGAAACCTTCTGCCTGGGCAACGTGCTGAAAGGCGACTTCTCGCCGGCCAACGCCATGGCCCTGGAACCCAGCCGCATCATCCACTTCAGCGGCGAGATCCTGGAGGAACTCGGCCGCCAGGAGCCATCCCTGCTGGTGAATATGGTGATCGGCCTCTCAAACCGGCTCAAGCAGTCCATGGATATCATTGAATCGCTCTCGCTCAAGGACATCCCGCAGCGTCTGGCGGCCTTCATTCTGCATGCGGCCAGCCGCGACATGCACAGCAACACGCTCGATCTCTGCATTGCACATAAGGAGCTGGCCAAAATGCTGGGCACGACCCCCGAGAGTCTCTCGCGGGCCTTCAAGAAGATGATTCGTGACGGTCTGATCGAACAGGAGGGGCGTCACATCAAAATAATTGACGAGGACGCCCTGGAGGAGCTGGCGGCAGCCTATTAACCAAACGCCTGGGCCGACTCGCGCATGAACTCTTTGGTTTTAACAACCACCCGGTCGACCACTTCACGTTCGAGCCCCAGCAGCCTGACCGAAATCAAACCCTTCACATCATCAGCGGCATGCTCATACTGGCTGTAGCCAACAATACGGCTGATAATGTTGGCCAGGTGAACAATCAGGATCGACTTGTCGGTGTTGGAATCAAAGGCGTGCCCGCCATGATTCTGGGCCACCTGGGTAAAATCATCCGAAAACTTCCAACGTTTCAATAATGCTGCGCCAAAGGTTGGATGATGAACTTTAATGGCTTCGGCAACCTCAGCCATATCAATCTCGCTGATATCGTTGATCTGATTATTCGCCTGGGCATGGCGCAGAATTTCCTCACCGGCATGCAGCAGCAGAACCTTACCGACATCATGCATCATGCCGAGGGTGAAGTAACGTTCAGGATCGGCCATGCGCATCTCCTCTGCCAACTGCTTGGCGGCACAGGCCACAGCCAGGGAATGCAGCCAACACTGCTCCATTGTCTTCTGCATCATCTTATTCCCCGACTCATAGAGAGACTTCTGAGCGATAGCATTCACGATCATCTGGGTCTCCTTGAGGCCCAGCCGCGGGATGGCCTGTCTCACAGATTTAAACTCCTCACTGCCGCGGTACGCCGGCGAATTGGCAACTGCGATCAGACTCATGGATATGACACTGTCCTGCTCCAGCACCTTTGCCAGAGTCTCGGCACTGGCGGAGGGAGAGTCTATCACATCCTGAACACTCTTAATGATACTGGGCATCACCGGCAGATTAATATTGCCACCCTTGAAGCGTTTGCTTATCTCGCAGACCGCGGTGCTTATAAATGAAAAATCCGTTTCCTTGACGTCTGCCGGCCCCTCAATCATAGCAACGAAACGATCCAGCAGACGCGGATCAAACTGGCATGAGATTCCATTCTGCATGTGAGCCAGGGCCCCTTTCTCATCCAGGCCGTCCCCTTCGCGCGGAGCCCTCAAAGACCACCAGGTTTCCGCCAGTCTAATAATCCTGGAGCCCAAGGGAATCGCATCGCCCTTAAGATGATCCGGATAACCAGTGCCGTCGAAGGCCTCATGGTGGTGACGAATAAAAGGCAGACACTCCTGGACATGGGAGAGATTCTGGAGAATCTTTTCTGTGATCAGGGGATGCTCCTGTACTCCACCATCCGTTGTATTGATCAGATCTTCTTTGACCAATTCATCCGGGATATAGACCAGTCCGACGTCTCTAAAGATGGCCGCCAGATAGATTGACTTGATGGTGGGCTGTGAAAGTCCCAGATCTCGCGCCAGCAGTACCGAGGTCGCAGCAACCTTCTCTGCCTGCATCTTCAAAAAGGGATCTTTCAGCTCTAAAACTGTAAGCAACGTACAGAGTGTTTCCTGATCTCTGTTGGGACCTGACACACTGGACACAGTTAGCCTCCTGGAGTCTCCTTGGCAACGTCCCCTACTGAACTCCGGATGAAATGAATTTTCGAACACCGCACCTATTCCAATCTTTCGATCGGCGGCAGGAATAGCTGCAGGATTAACTACTTGTTCCCAATTCAAGTCCTCATCCAGATAACATCTTCTTAGATCATCATCGTCACAACATTAATAGTACTTAACACTTCAATTTAATTTCGTTCTTAAGCAGAGTCAGGCCAAATCAAATCCAGCGCAAACATTACTGCCCCTTCCCGGCCAATCAAATTTCCAGCATGCAGATTGCTGCAATACAAGTGATTGTATTTTTTGTTATTAATAGAATATATTACTCACCTATCCAATTTAATTAATATCCACCTGTATTTCCAATACTCAAAAAAAATAAAAAAGTTACTAAAGGGATTACAGGTTGTGACGATGAGAATGTTACCAAGCTTGAAAAAGCAACAACTACGAGCCCTTAGGACGCATCATGAACTGCACCACGACCTAGGGCAGCACCCAAGAGTGCAACTACGAACCCGCAACTAAGATTTAGAAAGGGATGCCTCACGGCATCCCTTTCGCTTTATCTGAAGACTCCAAGGCAATGCTGGCAAGAAGCATCAGTCAGACCGGGAAATCACCCCAAGGTAGATAGCCGCAAGGGCCAGCATGACTCCCAGCAGATCCAGCCGGCTGGTGGGCCGGGCAAAGAAGATCATGTCCCAGCCGAAGGATAGCGCCGGCTGCAGCAGAAGCAGCAAACCGGCCAGCGAGATCCGGATATGGGGCAGCGCCCTGGCGATCAGCGCCCAGCCCATGACCTGCGAGAAAATGCCGTAAGCCAGCAGGGATGCCCAAGAAGCGCGATCCGGAATAATGAATGACTCACCCTCGCCGGCGGCAAGCAAGGCCAGCAATGCCGCCCCGGCCAGCGAAATGTAGATCAGACTGACAGCGGGCGCAACTCCTGTCAGCTGAACGCGACGCAACACTACAGTGTAGCCGGAATAACAGATGGCCGTCAGCAGACCCAAGCCCACCCCCAGCTGATAGGCGCTGCCCAGACTCTGCCAATCGATCCCCACCATCATGAATAGACCGCTCAGCGCCAGCATCACGGCCAGCATGAACCGCAGATTTATACTTTCGCCCTGCAGGCGCCCGACAAGGGCCAGCACAAAGACCTGGAAATTGCCCAAAATGGTCGCAAGCCCTGGACCGATCAGGTGGATCGACTTGTGCCAGACATACAGATCAAGCGCAAAGAAAAGGCCGCAAAGCACAGCCAGATCAAGCCGTGGGCAGTGCAGCGAGCGCCCCTGCAGCAGGGCCAGCAACAGAAGCACACCCCCTCCGAACAGCAGCCGGTAGAACCCAGCCACACTTGGCCCAACATCAGCCAGCTTGACATAGACTCCCGAAAAACTGATCAGGAAGGCCCCCAGCATCACAACCAGGGCGGCCCGTTTCTCATTCATCTCCTGCACGGCGAGACCTCCCCTGCCAGACTGAAGAGCGGAGCGTGGTTGGATGTAAAAAGGGGCGGATCATTTTTAATGATCTTCGCAATGGGCGCCTGGCGCCTAAACTCACGATTCAGAAAACGCCGCACCTCGCCGCGGCCCCAGCCCTGCGGGTGCTCGAAGCTGCTATAGAGCGCCAGATCCCCCTCATAGAAGCAGCCGCGCTCAAGGGTGTCGGGCGAGTTGAGCGGCATATTGAAAATGGCCAGATTCAGAAAGTCGATAAACTCAGCATGCTCGACGGTAAACTCCATGGTCCGCCTGGCCGCCGCCCCGTCCTCAGCCGGGGTGCCGAAGAGCAGATAGGCATAAACCGCAATTCCGGCGCGTTTCAGATTTCTCAAAGCCTCACTGACCAGCCCCAACTCGACCCCCTTATGCAGACTGTCGAGCACGGCCTGATCGCCGGACTCCAGCCCCAGCTTGAGCATAACGCAGCCCGAACTCTTCAGTTGATCCACAAAGGCCGGATCAGCCAGTTGAGGTGTTACGCGCGCGAAGCCGTACCAGGGCGCCCCCGGCGGATCGGCAATCAGACGTTTCATGAAGGCTGGCGACAGAGCATTATCGGTGAAGTGGATCAAAACAGGATCATGCCTGCTGACGAGTTCATTCAAATCAGCGGCAGGGCGCATGGCGTAACCCGAGCCCTCGGCCCGCTCGGGGCAGAATGAGCAGCGATTCCACCAGCAACCGTTCGATGCGCTAAGCGGCAGAATTCCCCCCGGCGCCAGATAACCGTCAAAACTGCCATATATAGGCATAACCTCCCCGACGAACGGTTCAATGCCCAGCAGTGTCAGCAGCGCGCCCTCACCCGGGCCGTCAATCACATCATCAACCAGGCGGGATCCAGGCCAGCGCCCGGAACGCACCCAGGAGGTTATAAGGCCGCCGCCCAGCACGATTCTGATATCGGGCCGCAGCCCGCGCACGAAGCCGATCATGGCAAACGTTGTCAGGGCCTGGGAGAGGAAGTTGAGTGAGAATCCGACCACATCCCGGCCATCAAGCATTTCAGGCAGGCGTCTGCTGAAATGGGGGTAGTAGATGTTGTCGCGAAACCTATTAGCCGCCAACTCCAGATCGGCTGACTTTAGCGGCAGCAGCGAGGGATCCTGATAATCGCTCAGCGATATGCGCAGGTTGTGGGCTCCGGAAACCGCCCAGAGGTGGCGGTTGAGATCACTGACGGCCCGCTTGTAACGGTCCAGGTTGCGATAACCATCCCAGGAGCTTAGCAGTTCAAGGTGTTCATTGCGCTTGCGCCCGGCCCGCCGAGACCAGGTGTCAGACGCCTGATGATCTTGCATCAGCAGGTAGTGGGTCCCCTCCAGATTGGCGTCCCAGACCCGGCAATCAACCCCGTGCGCCTGCAGGGCGCCAGCCAGACGCGCCACCCCCGGCGGCGGTTCTGAAATCTTAATGGCCGGCGGATGCACCAGCAGCATGGAGTTGCGATTCAGGCTCTGCATTCAAGCCCTATATACCACTGGCTTTGAGCTTTCAATGGTCATGATTTAAGCTGCAATGGTTGAAAATTTAAGCCTGAAAATTAAACTGTAACTAACCAACTGTCGGGAAGGAATATGGACGTAAACATTATCAACCCATTTATAGGCGCCACCATCAAGGTTCTCTCGACCATGGCCACCACCGAGGCCCGGGCCGGTGATCCCTACCTCAAGAAAGACAATAAGGCCCTAGGCGACATCACCGGCATCATCGGCCTGAGCGGTGATGCCCGCGGCACAATCGCGGTCAGCTTTGCCTCACCCTGCATCCTGGGCATTGTTTCCAATATGTTCGGCGAGACGATCAGCGACGTCAATGATGAGGTTCAGGATGCGGTGGGTGAAATCACCAACATGATCTCGGGACAGGCGCGCCAACAGCTGGAGCTGATGAACAAATCGATGCAGGCCGCCATCCCGACAGTCGTCACCGGCAAAGAACACCAGATCTCATATCTGGAAAACCGTCCCATCATGGCCATTCCATTTAAGACGGATCATGGGGAGTTCACCATAGAGGTCTGCATAGAATAAGCGAGGTTATGGATGAAAATATTAACCGGTTTTGAACAACTTAGTTTTGTTGAACAGATACAGAAACTTGAAAACATCGCCGCTAAACGACAACATGAAACCATTGATGACCTGTTTGAAATATGTGAGACCCAGGCCCACAATGACGCCCTGGTATATACGGCCAAGAACACCCTCAGAACCCTGCTGCTGGAAAATGAAGCAAAGACCGTCGAGGGCCTCGCATCTGAAAACCGGGTAGTCCGGTCCATCTGCCTGAATATCGCCGAACAGAAAAAATTTGACTCCGCCGCCCCGGTCCTGATGATCCAGGCACAGAAAGAGCAGGACAAGGCCCTGCTGCTCAAAACCCTGGCCTCCCTGGCGCAACTGCAGCCGGCTGAAGCTATCGATATTTTCAAGATCCACCTATCAGACAACGATCCCCTGATCGCCTCAACCTGCATCAAAATGATGGGCAGCTACAAAGACAGTGACTCTGTACCCCTGCTCTTTGAGATCATCACTGCTGCCGAAGATGATGAGCACTATGAAAACTGTGAGCTGACCACCAGCGAAGCGATCAGTGCCCTGGGAGAGATCGCCAGCGATGAGGCTGCCAGGCTGCTGGTCTCCAAGATCCACCATCGCAACCCCACGGCCCGGCGCATCATCCATGAGAGCATCACCGCCTGCGGAGACCTTGCTTTAAGCCATCTGCAGGCCATCTTCAACGAAGAGGCCGAGCAGAACAAGGTTCTGGCCGCCAACATTCTGGGCAACATCGGCACCCCAGCCGCCAGCGAAGTGCTGGTAGAAGCCCTGGCCAACACCGATCCGCAGCAAGCCAACACGGTCTTCGCCCTCTATGAGGCGCTGGGCCGCGCCCCCTCCCTCAAGGGCCTGGTTGCGCTGACCGGCGGTCTGGCCAACGCCGACAAAAATATTCTGATGGCTGTCATTCACGCCCTGGACGGCAACATCTCCCCATCGATAATCGCCCGGCTCAAAAAGATCACCCAGCAGAATGACAAGCAGAGCAGCCACATCATCCGGGCCATCATCGTCTCCAAAGCCACCAGCATCTTTGAAGCCCTCTTTGAAGGCAGCATCGCTGAGCGCCTGGGAGACCAGCTGGCCTCGATCACCCAGCCCGACATCGTGCAGACCTTCAGTGTCACGCTGGCCCAGATTGGGAACGAAGAATCCATCAAACTGCTGGACCGGCTGACCCGCAAAGATGTCAGTCTAAGCGGCAAGCTGACCATCCTGGCCATTGATGACTCCCAGGCAATTCTCAACATCACCAAAAATATCCTCGCGTCCCTGAGCTACAACACCCTGACGGCCCTCAACGGCCAGGAGGCCCTGGATATGCTGCACAACAACCCCAAGGTTGACATCGTACTGACAGATCTCAACATGCCGATCATGGACGGCATCGAATTCACCCGCAAGATGCGCACCGACCTTCATCTGACAAATATACCGGTCATCATGGTCACGACCGAAACAGAGAAGAGCCAGCGCCGGCTGGCCCGCAAGGCCGGGGTCGATGCATTCCTCAACAAACCCTTCGACACCCATGACCTGCAGACCATCCTTGATGAGTTCATCTAGTCACTGAACCCGGTCGAGGAGATCAGGATGCCGCAAAATGAACAGCGGTTTTTCATTGCCATATATCATCATAATTGATATGCTTTTTTGCCTTATTACTTGATCCGAATCCGCAACGCGGGAGACGGAAAATTCTTGTGCAATATAACTGAGGATATATGATGCAGTTGGAACAGAGCCTTCCGTTGGAAGCATTTGAGGAGACCGGCCAGCCCCTGAAGGTCTGTCTGCTCAGCTATCGAGGCAAACCCACCAGTGGCGGTCAGGGTGTCTATATAAAACGTCTTGCAAGAGCCCTGGCGGATCTGGGCCACAAGGTTGAAGTCATCTCCGGCCAGCCCTACCCGGTTCTGGATGATGACATAACCCTGCATAAACTGCCCAGCCTGGATCTCTACAATCCCGACGACCTCTTCAGGCTGCCCAGTCTGCATGAGCTCAAAGATCCGATCAACATGCTGGAGTGGCTTCTGACCTCCAGCGGCGGCTTTCCCGAGATGCTGACCTTTGGCATGCGGGCCTACAACTTCATCAAAGCCCATCCCAGACGCTACGACATAATCCATGACAACCAGTGCCTGGCCTACGGACTGCTCAAGATGCAGGACCTGGGAATCCCGGTGGTGGCAACCTTCCACCACCCCATCACCAAGGACCGCGACATGGACGTCAAGGCCCAGAAATGGCCCTGGCAGAAATTCTGGCGCTACCGCTGGTACTCATTCCTCTCCATGCAGATGAAGGTTACCCGGCGGCTGGAGCATGTCATCACGGTCTCAGAGGCTTCCAAACGCGACATCTGCAAAGATTTCGGCGCAGCTGAAGCCAAATTTCATGTGGCGCCCAACGGCATCAACTTCAACGTCTTCCACCCGCTGTCCCATATTAAACGCCACCCTCACCGGATCATGGTCACCAACAGCGCCGACACCCCGCTTAAGGGGCTGCGCTACCTGATTGAGGCCGTCCATGAGATCCGTCAGCAGCGACCGATCGAACTGCTGGTCATCGGTCAACCCAAGCAGGGCGGTCAGATCGAGCAGCTGGTGGATAAACTCAACATGAGCGATACCATCACCTTCACCGGCCGCATCAGAGACGAGGAGTTCGCCGGCTACTATGCCGAGGCCACCCTGGCCGTGGTACCCTCGCTTTATGAGGGTTTCGGCATGCCCGCCAGCGAGGCCATGGCCTGCCGCGTGCCCGTGATCAGCACCACCGGCGGCGCCCTGCCCGAGGTGGTCGGCGATGCCGGCATCCTGGTTCCGCCGGCCGACTCCACGGCACTGCGCGACGCAATCATCGATCTGCTTGATAATCCAGAGAAACGCAAGCAGCTGGCCGAAGCTGGCTATGAACGTGCCCACCAGATCTTCACCTGGCACAATCATGCCCTAACGGTTGACGCTGTCTATAGAGAGGCCCTCAATGCTAACAGTTGACTTTAACAGACTAAACTTCAAACCCGGTTATCGCGTGCTGGATGCGGGCTGCGGCCCCGGCCGCCACCTGGGCGAGGCTTTCCGCCGTAAAGGTGCCGACGTGGTCGGCATCGACATGAAATTTGACGACCTGATCACATCCAAGAACACCCTCAGGATCATGCAGAAAGAGGGTCAAGACGGCGGCGGCCACGGCCTGGTGGCCGGCGGCGACATAACCCGCCTGCCCTTCGCCGACAACACCTTTGATATTGTGATCTGTTCCGAGGTCATGGAGCACATTCCCGACCATGAGAACGCCGCCAAAGAGATCGTGCGCGTACTCAAGCCCGGCAGTTCGCTGGTGGTCAGCGTACCGCGCTACACCCCCGAGCGCATCTGCTGGGCGCTCTCCGAAGAGTATCACAATGAGGAGGGCGGCCATGTGCGCATCTACCAGAAAAAGCAGCTCATCCGCCTGCTGCGCCGCGCCGGCGCCCAGCTCAAGGGCAGCGGCACCGCCCACGCCCTGCATTCACCCTACTGGTGGATCAAATGCGCCGTCGGCCACAAGAACGACGATGCCTGGCCAGCCAAGCTCTACCACCGCTTCCTGGTCTGGGACATCATGCAGAAGCCCTTCCTGACCCGCGCCCTGGACAAACTGCTCAATCCGATCATGTCCAAGAGCATCGTGCTCTATCTGGAAAAGGACGGCAACTATGGAACTTGAACTGCTGCATCCCATCAACCCGGCGCCCATTGATATCGACATCATCGCCGATGCCATCCTGCGCGAACAGAAGGCCTCCGGCGAGATCCCCTGGCATGAGGGCGGCAAGACCGACCCCTGGGATCATGTGGAGTCAGCCATCGGCCTGAGCATCGCCGGCTACGTAGACGAGGCCCAGCGGGCCTTCAGATGGCTGGCCTCAATCCAGCTCGAAGACGGCAGCTGGTCCTCGGCTTACAAGAACGGCGAGATCCTTGACGACACCAAAGAGTCCAACCAGTCCACCTACATCGCCGTCGGCGTCTACCACCACTACCTGATCACCCATGACAAAAAGTTCCTCAAAGAGATCTGGCCCAGCGTTGAACGCGGCATCGAATATGCCCTTGAACTGCAGGCTGAAAGCGGCGAGATCTACTGGGCCCGCAACGTTAACGGCATCATTGACCCGATGGCGCTGCTGACCGGCTGCAGCTCCATATTCATGAGCCTCAAGTGCGCCCTGGCCTGCGCCTCGATCCTGGGCCTGGAACGCCCCCACTGGGAAATCGCCATGGACCGGCTGGGCAACGCCATCCGCAACAAGCCTCAAGTCTTCAACCAGGAGAAGGCCCGTTACTCCATGGACTGGTTCTACCCGATCCTGACCGGCGCCATCACCGGCAAGGCCGCCGAAGCGCGCCTCGACAGCTGCTGGAACAAATTCATGGTAGAAAACCTAGGCGTACGCTGCGTCTCCGACAGCCCCTGGGTCACGGTGGCGGAATCTTCCGAACTGATCATGGCCATCGCCGCCACCGGCAACAGCAAGCTGGCCAGAAAAATCTTTGGCTGGGTATCCAGCCACTGCTACGACGACGGCTCCTACTGGTGCGGCGTCACCTTCCCGGACGGCGTAATCTGGCCCGAGGAGAAGCTCAGCTGGACCAATGCCGCCGTGATCATGGCCGCCGACGTGCTCTACCAGCTGACACCGGCCTGCCGCCTCTTCACCCACGCCTTCTGGGAGATGAGCCAGGGCGTCCATCCCCATACATTTCCCAAGGTCATCAGCATCAGCGAACGCAGACAGGAACGCACCCTTTAGGATCAGTTTTGCTTAGAGATCACCGCCCATACTACATCAAGAAACTTGACCTGATCTTCCGCGACTGGTACGTCAGGCACTTCATCGCCCCCCAATTCTCATATCTCGGGCCGGACTACACCTTCATGAAGCCCTGGCACGTCGAGATCTTCGGCGGCCCCGTATCACTCGGCCGCTGCGCCAATGTCATCACCTCGGCCGACCACAAGGTGCGCTTCACCATCTGGGCGGCCGGTGAAAACATGGGCCGGATCGAGATCGGCGACTACTGCCTGATCTGCCCCGGAGTGCGCATCAGTTCGGCCAACTCCATTACGATCGGCCACAGCTGCATGCTGGCCAGCAGCGCCTACATAACCGACTCCGACTGGCACGGCATCTACGACCGCATCAACATGGAGGAGCAGCACGCCCCGGTCGTGATCGGCAACAACGTCTGGATCGCCGATGGAGCCATCGTCTGCAAGGGCGTCACCATCGGCGACAACTCCATCGTGGGTGCCCGCGCAGTGGTCACCAAGGATGTGCCGCCCAACGTGGTCGTGGCCGGCAATCCGGCCAAAATCGTCAAGGAGATCGACCCCGGCAAGATCAGCATGACCCGCGCGGACTGGTTCGCCGATATGGCCGCCCTCAACAGCGATATCGACCAGCTGGACCGCAACATGCTGGCCGGCAATACCATCCCGGGCTGGATCAGATCAGTCCTGTGGCCCAAACGAGGAGACTGAAATGCGCGTCGTCCTGATTGCCCCGCCCTACCCGCTGGCCGAAGCACCCTCACCCCCGCTCGGCCTGACCTATGTGGCCGCCGCCTTTGAAGAGGCCGGCTGCGATGTCATAATGCTTGACTACATCGTCAGCCAGTACCGGCCGGCGAAACTCAGAAAGGCCCTGGAGGATTTCAGACCCGACATCATCGGCACCAATTCGGTAACCATGAACTTCAAGGGTGCAGCCGAGATCCTATCCCAGGCCAAAAAATTCTGCCCCGGCGCCACAACCATCATGGGCGGCCCTCACGTCAGCTATGCCGCAGCAGAGACCCTCAACAACTATCCCGACATCGACCTGATCTTCATCGGCGAAGGTGAGGAGACAATCCGTGAGGTAGTTTGCGGATCGGCTCGCTGGGCCGATATCAAGGGCCTTGCTTTTCGCGATGGAGACCAGATAATCAACACCGGAGCCCGCCCGCTGATCGAAGATCTGGAGCAGCTGCCGCTGCCCGCCCGCCACCTGCTGCCCATGTCACGCTACCAGGCCCTGGGCTTCCCGGTCTCCATCATCACCAGCCGCGGCTGCCCCAACAAGTGCATCTTCTGCCTGGGGCGCAAAATGGTCGGCTACAAGGTGCGCTACCGCGACCCCATCTCGGTGGTCGATGAGATTGAACACATCCTGGCTTACGGCATCGACCGTATCAATATTGCCGATGACCTCTTCACCGCCAACAAGGCCCGCGTCAAAGCCTTCTGCAGCGAGATCCTCCGGCGCGGACTCAAATTCAGCTGGAGCGCCTTCTCAAGGGTCAACACCATCAATGAGGAGATCCTGCAGATCATGATGGCCGCCGGCTGCGACAGCATCAGCTTCGGCATCGAATCCGGCAACAGCGAAATGCTCAAGGTGGTGCGCAAAGGCATCACTCTCGACCAGGCCAGAGAGGCGATTCGCTGCTGCAAGCAGCTGGACATAAATGCCCACGCATCCTTCATCGTCGGCCTGCCCGGCGAAAACCGGCAGACCCTGCAGGACAGCAGAGCCTTTGCGGCGGAACTGGATATCGCCCACGGCTACCACTTCCTGGCCCCCTTTCCCGGCACCTGCATCCTGGATAACATCCATGACTACGACCTCGAGATCCTGACCGACGACTACAACCGCTATGACGCCAACCAGCCCATAGTGCAGACTTCGCAGCTTTCAGCGGCCGAGATGGCCGCTTTTGTCGAGTCCTGCGAAGCAGTCCAGAAGGCCGAATGGGCCGAGGTCGAACAGCGCTACGCGCAAGGTCTGGCAAGCGAGCGCGAAGTCATGATGGTTGAGGGCTACGCCCGCATGCAGCTGATCTTCGACATTCTGAGCCAGGATCTAATCGAGGATAGTGCACCATTGAGCCTGAACGAGCTGTGCCGACGAGTTGCGGCAGAGACCGATAATGAGAAGAACTTTGTTCAGATAACTATCCAGAGCCTGATCGATAAGGGGTTCATCAAGGATTCGCCAGACGGCTGGTTCTGGACACACAACAACCAGCGGGATTATCTAGAAAAAAGGCCGGCTGAATAGCCGGCCCTTTGCTCACTTGCCGTAGACGTAGACCGTATGGGTCGCATAAATTCCCAGGATATTCGTCGTATGATAATCAACATGATGAATCTTGGTAATTCCGGCACTCTTGCAGGCCGCTTCTATGCTGGCATCACCAGTTGCCACAATACCCAGGATCGATGTGGCCGTAGCTTCACCAACCTTGCTATACATCGGGCTCTCCGTCGCCCCGTAGGCACCCTTAACATCTGAATAGAGCATACCCGTTACCGGCTGAACACCAGCCGCACAACCTCCCAGCACAAAAGCCACCAACACCACCAACAGCGTAATTGTCCTCTTCATACTACCTCCCTTAAATGTTTTAAGGAATAATAGTGTCGAGACTATGGTAGGCAAGGTGTGAGCGGTAGACTTGCGATAAATCACTGATTGGGCGTATTAATCCGGTAGATTGAGAGTGTAGATGATGGCTAGTTATGTGGAGCTTGGATTGATCTAATGTAGGTCGGTGTTGAGCTTGCGAAACCCGACAGGGGCCTTGAAACAAATGTCGGCTTTCATTCTTCTAGCCGACCTACGAATTGAGATTTGCAATAAAGCGACCCAAGTAGATCGCGGCAACTCCTAAGCCAAAAAATAAAAATCCATACATGAATCCTTCATAGCCAGATCCCGCTCCCGGATCAGGGCCACCGAATAAACTGAATATTCCCCAGACCAAAGCTAGCAACCCGAGAATCCATGAAATGGCCACAGCAGAGCCTCTTAGAATTACAGTTATTAATTTCACTTCAATCATCCCCAGATTTTAAACTGCACATAACTGCCATATACATATACACCTAAGCCCATCCAATCGCCCTAACCCCAATCCCGAATCGCCAGAATATCATCCGGCACCTCACCGATCTCCAGCCGTTTAAGCACGCCCAGAGTCTTATAGAGGCCGACCTCCTTGAATAGGCGCGAATCAAGGGCGCGCTGCATCAGAAAGCGCGGGGCCTGGCCGCCCTCATTAACGTCCAGAAAGATGTCATGGATGACGAGATAGCCGCCAGGCCTGACATGGGTCAGCCAGGCGGAGAAGTCGCTGAAGGCGTCATAGTAGCTGTGGCCGCCGTCGATGAAGAGCAGACTCAGGGGCGTTGCCCAGTGGCGCACGGCCTGCTGGGAGGAGGTAACCACGGGAATCACGCTGTCATTCAGGTTGAGCTGATCAAGGGTGCGCCTGAAGAGACGGAAGGTGTCAACCTTCTGCTCGCGCTCGTCGAAAATTTCCGGATCAAAGTACTCCTGGCCGGGCTGCTGCTCCTCTGAGCCGCGATGGTGATCTATTGAATACAGCATATTGCCACTCTGGCGGCATCCCAGACCGAGGTAGGCGGTGGAGAGCCCGCAGTAGCCGCCGATCTCCAGGCAGGGGCCGTCGCACAGGCTGGCCAGTTCATGCAGTCTGAGGCCCTCTTCATGATCCAGAAAACCTTTGATATTGAGTGTTTGAATTTGATCGAGCGGCATATCTACTCCACGGCGCCTGATTCGAGCTGTTCCAGCTGCTGGCGCAAATTTGTCAGGGCCTCACTGATCTGAGAATTGATGGCGCAACTCTCAACCTGGCATTCAGGGGTGCGGGGCTCGGCCAGGCCGGAGAGCATCTGCGTAATCTGCAGCCGGGAAGACTCAATGTCGATCAAGAGCTGCGAGCCCTGTTTGGCATCGGCGGCAGCATGCTCAATAACCTGCGTGATCTGCTCGGCAGCCGCAACCGTCTGACGGGCAATATTTTTAAGCTCCTCGACCAACATCACCAGACCCTTGGAGGGTTGATAGAGCAGGCCAATCTCTTCAGATCCTTTGATAGCCAGCAGCTTGACTCTGAGAGTCATGGCATTGATCAGCTGCACCACATTGGTCAGTTCCTGAACTGCATTTAAAGTTTTACGCAGAGTCTGACTGTCGGCGCACTCATTGTTCAACAGGCTGACCATCTCATCAAAAGATTCATTACGCAGCCCGCTGTCCTTCTGGCAGACCTGCGACTGGGTATGCAGACCATAATTAATAGTCTCAACACTCTCCTGGATCTCAAGCAGCAGATCCCACAACCGGTTATCCGGCTCCAGCTGTGGTGCAGCCTGGGGTCGGGGTATAAAGACGGCCAGCAGAAATATTGCCACCAGCCATATGCCTATCAGCAATCTGAACTGCCGGGGACGCTTCTCAAAGGCCTGCTGCACCAGCACTATCTGCTCATAGAGCGGCGCGCTCTGCGCCATGACGCCGTCCAGCCCGACGCCCAGATCGCTCTCAAAAATGGAATTCATGCCGTTGGCCACCGGCCGCAGCCGGTTTTCAATCTCCAGCAGCTGATCCCGCAGTTCAAAGTTGCTGACCCGCTTATACTCTCTGCCAGAATATTCGCCGCCCTCCATCAAGAGCATGAGCCGACTCCTGATATCGGCATAAGCTTGATTGGCGGCCCGCTGATGATCGGCGGAGCTGAGGCTGCGGCCCGGCAGAATCAGACTGTAAGCACCTGTCAGGGTGCGATTCTCATCGATCAGCGGCAGAATGTAGCGCAACTCTCCGTCGGCCGAACGCCCCCAGTGACCTGCCGGCCCGGGATTCTGCTGGATCTTCTTAAGCACCTCGATCTCATATTCATCACCCCGGCTGACCACGCTGCCCTGAATGCCGACCTTGCGCAGGTTGCCGCCCAGGTTTTCAAAATAGCGCGCCGTTGACTTGAAGAGCAGTGAATTCCGCCGCAGCCGCTCCATGCGTTCAATAACATCGAGCTCACTCTTCTGCTCAATCACATAGGCCAGGGTAGAACGGCTCATAATCTGGGACTGAACCGCCATCCCGCCCACCAGCTCAAGGTTACGGTGAGCATCAGAGCCGGACTGCATAATAAAACCACCCGCAACCAACAGTATCAGCAAACAAACTTTCAAGGCTTTTGACATAGTACCATCCGCAAATTTCATCATAAATGACTTTACCAAAGCGTCACATAAAAGCAAACAGTTAGCATGATAAATAGTTCAAATTACACTCTAAGTGCAAAATCCTGCACTCCGCCATGCTGAATTAACTGGCCAAGCACGCTTCCAATTCACGTTAAGCAAATTATACTAGCTAATATAACGATTAAATTAATTAAAGTTTTGGTTTACTAAAACCGACCCAAGCCTTGTGGAGATAAACATAAATATATCACCAGACGCCATGTTGGCGGAGTTAAAAATATCCACCGGGGATGAAGAGACTGACATCCAAGTCAGTGTCGACGACCTGATGGCCGCCATCAATACGGCCGGAGTAAAATTCGGCATCGACACCGACATTCTGCAATCCATCAGCAGCGAGCATAAATTCAATGATTGGATCGCCTTTGCCCATGGCCAGCAGCCAGTTGACGGTGAAGATGGCGATATCATGTTTGACTTCTCCACTGAGGGCAGCTCGGTACATCTCAAAGAGGACGCCGCAGGCCGGGTCAACATCAAGGACCTCAACCTGATCCAGAACGTCAAAACCGGAGACGTCCTCTGCTTTCTGGCCCCCCCAAAACCGGGCCGTGACGGCACCAGCGTTAAAGGTGACACCATTGCCGCCACCCAGGGAGCTCCGGCCCTGCTGCCGGGCGGGGAAAATGTAAAAGTATCGGATGACGGACAGAGCCTGCTGGCAGCCATCGACGGCATGGTCAGCTGGGACGGCACCCGCGTGAGTGTCTCAAATGTATATACCATTGACCGGGTCGACGCCAACACCGGCAACATCCGATTCAACGGCACCGTGATCGTCAACGGCGAAGTCGGTGACGGCTTCGAGATCCATGCCGGCGGCGACGTGCGGGTTGCCATGAGTGTCGGCCGGGTCGTCATCAATGCGGGGGGGGACATCCACATCGGCGGCGGCATCTTGGGACAGGAGAAGGCCACCCTGTGCGCCGGTAAGAGTCTCCACGCCAAATTCATGCAGGATGTCGACTCAGTAGAAGCCATCGACAGCGTGGTGATTGATGACTACATCCTCAACTCCCGGGTCTCATGCAACGGTCCCGTTGTGATCAAGGGCAGCAACGGTTTCATCGCCGGCAGCACGATTTCCTCTGAAACCTGGATCTACAGCCATACCGTCGGCATTGATGGATCATCAGCCGACACGACCCTGATTATCGGGCAGGATCCGGAGATCATCCAGCGCAAATATGAACTGGCCGATGCGATCTACGAGAAGGTCAAGGACTTCCTTAAGCTCAAGCTCTCGCTCAACAAACTGCGTGAGATCAAAAAGAAGGGCAAGCTAAGTGACGCCCAGAAGGAGCTCTACTCCAAAATTCTGAGCGCCATCGAAACTGTGCGCTACAACCTTGAGCAGCACGAACTTGAGATCAGTTCCATCTCTCAGAAACTTGATACGACCTATAACGGCAACATCTATGTCGAGGATACCATTTTCGAAGGTTCCAAAGTGATGTTCGGCAACTGCAAACGCGAGATCCACAAGTCGCGCGCCGTTACCCAGTTCTGCCTGGACGGTGAGGAGATCATCGAAAAAACTTTTTCGCTCAAACCCGAGATCAAGAGCTACCTGGAGGATTCAGATGGGTAAACTGAGCGTCAAAGAACTGCAAGAATATGTCCAGAACGGTACACCGGTCGAGAGTGAGGATCTTTCAGGCCTGGACCTGACCGGTCTGGATCTGGGCGGAGCCAACCTGCGCGGATCGGACCTTCAGGGTGCGGTCCTCAAGGGAACCAATCTCCAGGAGGCCCACCTTGAGAGAGTCACTCTTGATACCGCAGTTTTCCGCGAAACAGATCTGAGCGGCGCCAACCTCTCTGAGGTCAAGCTTAAGGATGTGGACTTCTCTTCCAGCAAACTTGAGAGGATCACGGCCATTAATGCGCAGTTTCTGAGAGTCAACATCAGTGCCCAGGAGCTTCAGAACTCCAACTTCAGCGGAGCGGTCTTTATCCAATGTACATTCAAAGAGGTTAATTTCTCTGATGTCGATTTCTCGAAAAGCGGCATGCTCTTCTGCAAATTTGAATCCTGCATCATGGATGGCTGCAACCTGGAGGGCGCCAATCTGGGCCTCTCTCGTTTTCTAAGCTGCTCATTTGAAGGCGCCAATCTAACCAACACATCCATGATCTCGGCACGGCTGGAGTCGGCCAACTTCAAGAATACGAATCTCACCGGTACGGATCTGACGCTGATCAGGGCTGAAGGTCTGGATCTCAGCGGCAGCCAATACCGCAGCCTGATAACCGAAGGCGCCGTGATCAAGGGGCTCAAGAAATAGAGAGTCCAGCCAGCAGCACCGCCGAAACCAGCATTATATAAAACGAGGCAAAAATCCCAAAGATCCAGCCAATCAGAGGCACCATCGCCACCATCATCGCAATCAGACTGACGCCGAGCAGCATCAGGAAAATTCTCAGATAATCATCCCAGTTGCTCCTGATCGCATCATAGGCCGCCTTGAAGTCAAGTGCCGCGCCAAAAACAAAATCACTGGCGGTGAAACGCACCAATGCCATCAGCATCAGAAAGAAAGAGGCGATATAGAGCAGCAAGGCAATCAGACCGCCGACAATACCCAGCAGTGCCACTGAGACACCGCCGACAATTAGCGCCAGCAGAGAGTAGAGCAGACTGACCAGTAACACCTTGAGACCCAGCAAGAACAGATCCCCCCACTCCCGCCATTCCGGCAGCAGCGCGGCATCATCATTCATGCGGGCCCTGAGGTATTTCAGACTGTAGCCAAAGGTCAAGAGATTGGCGATCGGAACAAGGCTGATCAAGCAGCCGATCACAACCTTACGGCCCCAATTCTCATCCTGCAGCGGAACTTTGAGTGCATCCATTATACCGATCATAGAACCCTCCTGAGACTGATATTAATCCGCAGGGCGAAACAAGTCTAGCGACGCCAGAAGGCCGGGGCAAAAACAATGATGACGGTGTAGATCTCAAGACGCCCCACCAGCATCAACAGCGACAGAACAAGTTTGCCGGAGGCCGGGATATGAGCAAAGTTGCCGGTCGGACCGACGCTGGCCAGGCCGGGGCCGATATTGGACATACAGGCGATCACGGCCGAAAGCGAAGTTGTCAGGTCCAGATCAAGGAAGCTCAGGTAGATGGTGCCGCCGATCAGAATCATCATGTAGAAAATAAAGAAGCCCACGATAGCATTCAGAACATCGGCACTGACCGCGTTCTTCTGCCACTTGATGGAGATGACCGCATTGGGATGCACCAGCTTGAGGATCTCGCGGTGGGCATATTTGATCAGGATTGCGACCCGCATAACCTTCATGCCGCCTCCCGTTGACCCGGCGCAGCCGCCAATCAGCATCAGTCCCAAGAATATCAACTGCGAGGCCACAGGCCAGAGCATGTAGTCATGCGTTGCAAAACCGGTGGTGGTCAGAATTGAGGCCACCATGAAGGTGATATGGTTCAGGGCCTGACCGATGGAATCAAAGACTCCCCAAGAGTTCCAGAGCAGCGCCAGGCAGGAGAAGGCAAAGATTCCCATATACCAGCGGAACTCATGATTTCTGAAATAGGTCTTGATGTTGCCGGTCAGCACGGCGTGGTGCAGGGCAAAGTTGGTGCCGGCAATCAGCATAAAGACTGTAATCACCATATTGATATAGGGGCTGTTATAGTCGGCCACACTGCCGTTGCGGGGCGAAAAACCGCCGGTTGCCATGGTGGCCAGCGAGTGACAGACCGCATCAAAGAGGCCCATGCCGCAGAGCTTGAGCAGCAGCACCTCCAACAGGGTGATCCCGACATAGATGCCCCAAAGCAACTTGGCGGTTTCGGCGATACGCGGCGTCAACTTATCCATGGTGGGGCCCGGGGACTCGGCCTTGAAGATCTGCATACCGCCGACCCCCAGGAAGGGCAGGATGGCGATGGTCAGAACGATGATACCCATACCGCCCAGCCACTGGGTCAGCGAACGCCAGAGCAGCAATCCGTGAGGCAGCGCCTCGATATTTGTCAGAACCGAAGCACCGGTGGTGGTGAAACCGGACATAGTCTCAAAGAACGCATCGATGAAAGTGCTGAAATAACCGCTCAGACGGTAGGGTATGGAGCCGAAAACGCCGAAAAGCAGCCAGGCAAAGGTTACAAAGAGAAAACCTTCACGGTGCCGGAGCTCCTCCTCTGTATGGCGCGAGAAAAAGAGGGCCACGGAGCCGCAGAGCAACGAGGCGGCGATGGCGACCAGAAACGGCACCACATCCGATTCACCGTAGAAGACGGCCACCGCCAGCGGCAGCAGCATGGTCAGACCCAGGGCGATCAGACCCCGGCTCAACAGATTTATTACAATTCTCAGCTTCATAAGATCAGAAGAAATTAAGCTTCACGCTCAGCAGCTTCTCAACTTTGGACATAACGCCCTGCTTGGCAAATATGATCACGCGGTCGCCGGGGTCGATGATGGTGTCACCGCTGGGAACAATCACACGCCCCTGACCCTTGCGGATCACACCGGCGATGATGGCCCCGGCCGGCCATCTGATATCCTTGAGCGGCCGTTCGACCAAGTCCGAGGTGGCCATGGCTTCAACCTCAATCACCTCGGCCTCGATGTCGGCCAGCGAAGTGACCGAAAAGATCTTGCCCTTGCGGATAAACTGCAGAATCTTGGCCACCGCAACCATGCGCGGATTGATAACGGCATCCACGCCGATATCGCTCACCAGCGAGATGTAGTCAATATTGTTCACCTGAGCCATGACATGCGGATTGCCCATGCGCTTGGCCAGCAGCGAACTCAGAATATTGGCCTCCTCATCGGCACTGACGGCAATGAAGGCGTCCATATCCGAGACTCGTTCATTCTCGAGCATCTCGCGGTTCATGCTGGGGCAGTTGAGCACCGTGGTGCGTGAGAGCTTTTCACTAAGCTCAACGCAACGATCTTCATCATGCTCGATCAACTTGACATTCAGACCGCGCTGCTCCAGACGACGGGCCAGCATTTCACCTGTGATGCTGCCGCCATAGATCATAACATTATGGGCAGCCCGATTGTTGAGACCCATAAAATCCAGCACTTCGCGATTATCCTGCTGGTCCAGCACGATATAGATACGATCACCCCTGAGAACCTTGTCGCGCCCCTTGGGAATCAACAACTTGCCGTTGCGCAGAATAGCTGCAATCAGGAAGTGCACACCCTTGGAGTTGGCGGAGATCTCAATCAGCTCCTTATCAATCAGGGGCGAACCCGGCATGACCTTGAAACCGGCCAGACGCACCCGGCCCTCCGCCACCTGCACGGCGTCCTGAGACCCCGGAATATCGAGCAGATTCTCAATGGTGATGGTCGCCTCCTGCTCCGGATTGATGATCAGATCCAGATCAAGATGCTCCTTATCGAATATATCCTGAACCTCGTTGTACTCACGGCCGCGGATACGGGCAATCTTGGTGGGAATGTCAGCGGCAGTTCCGGCAATGAAACTGGCCACCAGGTTGACCTCATCCGAATCGGTGACCGCGATCAACATCTCGGTATGATCAAGATTGGCCTTCTTAAGCGTCTTGAGGTTGGAACCGCTGCCGGCAATGATCTTAACATCCAGCATGGAGGCCAGTTTCGAGATCTTGGCCTCGTCACGCTCGACCACGTAGCAGTCGATATCCTCCTCGCTGAGGCGCTTGGCTATCATATAGCCGACATCTCCGGCGCCGATGATCAGAACGCTCATGCCTTCACCTGGCTTATCTCAATGGAACTCTTGTCCTTAAGTTTAACCTTGGTCTTCTGGAAACCCAGCAGAACCTCATCGATGTTGTCTTCACCGCACATGATGGAAGGTTTGAAAGCGGACTGGCCGCTCTCATCCACCAGACCGGCCAGAAACTCCTCGGCCACGGCCACGATGTCGCCGTCAATAATGCCCGGCAGGGTGATGGAGGCAGAGTCAACGCCTAACTTGACGGCGGTGCGCACGGCCAGCCGCCCGGCATCCCGGATGCGGCCGGGATTAAAATCTTCCTGAGGCCCTAGACCGATCAACACCAGACGCTTGTCCGCCAGAGGGTTGAATGACCCCAGCATGACCTTCTCCTGCCACTCGCCGGTAATGCGGCCGTCCATGATCAGACGGGATATGCGGCCGTCCAGTTTCCAGTCGATCAACCCGCTGGTGCCTCGCAAGGGACGTTCATCACTAAAATGCCAGAGAACAATCAGTTCTGTGGGGATTGAAGTTACATCACGGGTATCAACCAGAATCTGCATCAGACAACCTCAGTTCGCACCTTGTCCAGTACTCCGTTGGCAAAGGCCGGGAATTTCGGGGAGCCGAAACGCTTGGCCATCTCCACGGCCTCGTTTATGGCAACCTGATATGGGATATCATCCTTAAATTTCAGTTCAAGCACGGCGATTCGCAAAATATTGCGATCGGTGCTGCTCATGCGCTCAACCGTCCAGTTCTGGGCTGCACCGTCAATCAGGGCATCAATTTCCTTAATGTTATCGTAGACTCCGGCAATAATCTCACGGGCGTAAGGAATCAGCTCCTCATCGTCCACAAAATGCCGCATGAAATCATCCAGCGCAGATCCCGTATTGTCAGAGGTCTGATCAACTTTATAGAGGTATTGCAGAGCCACCTCTCTGGCCTTGGTTCTCGGCTTCATAGATCAGATCTTGGTGTAGAGATCCATCATCTCCACCAGCGCCATGGAGGTCTCGAAGCCCTTATTGCCGGCCTTGGTGCCGGCACGTTCAATGGCCTGCTCAATGGTATCGGTGGTCAATATACCGAAAATAACCGGGATATCAGCCTCCATCGAGAGATGCCCGATGCCCTTGGCGGCCTCGGAACATACATAGTCAAAGTGCGGGGTTCCACCGCGAATCACGGCACCCAGGGCGATCACACCGTCAAACTTGCCGCTCAGGGCCAGCTTGCGGGAAACGGCCGGAATCTCAAATGCACCGGGGACGCGCACAAGCGTCACATCATCATCCTTGACGCCATGCCTGACCAGGGCGTCCATGGCGCCCTCAACCAGACGGGCAGTGATGAACTCATTGAAACGGCTCGCAACAATGGCAATCTTTTTGCCTTCCGCAGTTAAGTTACCCTCAATAATATGTGCCATTAGACAACCTCCAGGATGTGACCCATCTTCTCTTTCTTGGTCTTCAAATAGTTTTCATTGGATTCGGTCGGTGCAATCTCAACCGGAACACGCTCGGTAATTTCAAGGCCGTAGCCTTCCAAGCCGATCATTTTTTTGGGGTTATTAGTCATCAGGCGCATCTTGCGCACACCGAGGGCAACCAGGATCTGAGCGCCCAGGCCGTAGTCACGCAGATCAGGGGCAAAGCCGAGCTCCACATTGGCCTCGACCGTATCCATCCCCTTCTCCTGCAGATGGTAGGCTTTAAGCTTGTTGACCAGGCCGATCCCGCGACCCTCCTGACGCATGTAGACGATCACGCCCTTGCCGGCGGCCTCAATCTTGGCCATGGCAGCGTGCAGCTGATCGCCACAGTCGCAGCGACGGCTGTGAAACAGATCACCGGTCAGGCACTCGGAGTGCACCCGCACCAGCACGGGCTCGTCAGGGCGGATATCGCCCTTGACCAGAGCCACATGCTCCTTACCGTCAATGTTGTTCTCAAAGGCCACCAAATCAAACTGACCGAAATCAGTCGGCATCTTGGCGCGCACAACTTCCTTGACCAGGATCTCATGTTTGATCCGGTAGGCCACCAGGTCGGCAATGGTGCAGATCTTGAGATCATGCTCTCTGGCAAAGACTTCAAGGTCGGGCATGCGCGCCATGGTACCGTCATCATTCATAACTTCACAGATAACGCCGGCAGGTTTAAGCCCGGCAATCTGACAGAGGTCGACCGAACCTTCGGTCTGACCGGTTCTGACCAGCACGCCGCCGTCACGGGCGCGCAGCGGAAATATGTGCCCCGGACGGGCCAGATCATCAGAGCTGGAGCCGTCAGCAATGGCGGTGCGGATGGTGTGGGCCCGGTCAGCAGCCGAAATACCGGTTGTGACGCCCTTCTTGGCCTCGATTGAGACCGTGAAGCCGGTACCGTACTGGCTGGTGTTGTCCATAACCATAGGCGGCAGATCAAGACGATCAGCCGTCTGATTATCAAGGGTCAGGCAGATCAGCCCGCGCCCATATTTAGCCATAAAATTAATGGCGTCCGGAGTGACGAACTCTGCGGCCATGGTAAGATCACCTTCATTTTCCCGATCCTCATCATCAACCAGGATAATCATCTTACCGTTACGCAGATCCTCCAGCGCCTCTTCGATCGAACAGGTAGGCATGTTGTTGCTCCTTACATAAAACCTTGTTTTTTCAAGAGGTCATTCAGACCCCCGCCATCACCTTTATCAAGCAGTTTTTCCACATACTTGCCGATGATGTCAAATTCGAGGTTCACCCTATCACCGGGCCCTTTTAGTGTCAAGGAAGTGCCTTGGGCCGTGTGAGGGATAATATTGACCTCAAAACTGTCTGATTTTACATCATTTACAGTTAATGATGTTCCATCAACAGTGATCGATCCTTTTTCGATAACATAGCGCTGAAATTCTCTATCAAGAGCAACTGTAATGCGAATCGACTCTCCCACCTTCTGGACCCTGAGAATCGGCGCCATGCAATCCACATGGCCGGACACAATATGGCCGCCCAGGCGACTGGAGAGGGTCAGGGCCCGCTCCACATTAACTTTGGAGCCGGGATGCAGTTCTCCGAGATTTGAGCGCTTTAGAGTCTCCTGGGATGCCAGGGCCGTGAAGACGCTGCCATGCTTGGCGGTCATGGTCAGGCAGACACCATTGATAGCCACCGAGTCCCCCAGCTGATCAGCGCTCAAATCCATGGCTGAATCAATATCAAGCTCAACATCCTTAGCCTTGGGACGGATTGCCTTTATGGTTCCAATTGTCTCAATAATACCTGTAAACATCTAGGGCTCCAGTTCCAGCAGCACATCTTGACCAATGCGCCGGCAGTCGACAAATCTGTATCTGATACTCTGCGAAATATACTCGGGCTCACCCCAGGATGCAATGCCGCGGCCACCGCCCAGAATCTTGGGCGCCACAAAGAGCATCAGGCGATCAACCTGCCCGCTGGCGATCAGGTCTGAGTGGAGCGAGCTGCCGCCCTCCACCAGAATGGAGTGCATGCCCTCACTGCCCAGCAATTTCAAAATCGCATCCCAATCGAAACGGCCATTTTCATTGAGCTCAAGCTGGCGCACATCGGCCTTGATTTCGGGCCTCGATGCGGGATCCTTGGCCGTCAAAATGAGGCAGTCCAGCACCTTGGCCTGCGCACTGATCTCAAAATCACGATCAATTATGATACGGCGCGGATCGCGGCCGTTCTCGATACGACAGGTCAGCAGGGGATCATCGGCTTTGACCGTGCCGATGCCGACCAGGATGCCGTCAACTTTATTGCGCAGCTCATGCACAAACTGGCGCGACTCGTCACAGCTGATCCACTTGGAGTCACCACTCATGGTGGCGATGGCTCCGTCCAGCGTCTGGGCGGCCTTGGCAATCACAAAGGGCTTGCCGGTTTGCATCCAGTGGGAGTACCAGCGGATCAGTTCGGCGCAGTCCGGATCATTATGGACAACGACCCCAATACCGGCATCCTCCAGCATCTTGACGCCACGCCCGGCCACCAGCGGATTGGGGTCCAGCACGCCCACATGGACAGTTTTGACACCGGCCTCAATCAAGGCTTCAGCGCAGGGCGGAGTCTTGCCGTAGTGCGAACACGGCTCTAACGTCACATGAATATCGGCCCCACGGGCGGCCTGACCGGCATCCCTGAGGGCGAAAATTTCGGCGTGCGGCTGACCGGCCTTGGGATGAAAACCGCGACCAATGATCCGGCCATCCTTGACCACAACCGCACCGACCGGCGGATTGGGGGCCGTGCGTCCCAGGCCCTTGCGGGCCTCAGTCAGGGCCGACTGCATGAAATCCATCAGCGATCCTTGACCAGCCCCTTGATCTCTTCCATGAACTCACTGATATCCTTGAATTCACGGTAGACCGAAGCAAAACGCACATAGGCGACCGGATCCAGACTCTGCAGAGCCTCCATGACCTTTTCGCCGAGATAGGCCGATGAGACCTCTTTCTCGCCAAGAGCCTGGATATCCTGCATAATTGAGTCACGGGTATGTTCGATATCATCCATGCTGACCGGGCGCTTCTCACAGGCCTTCATGAGACCGGCCTGCAGTTTCTCCGGCGAGAACGGCTCGCGTACGCCGTCTTTTTTGACCACCACCGGAACAAACTCTTCGATGCGCTCATAGGTGGTAAAGCGGTGCTGGCAGCCCAGACACTCACGTCGGCGACGAATTGCGGCGCCGTCCCGACTGATGCGGGACTGAATCACCTTATCTTCAATCTCGCCACACCGCGAACAGCGCATTTTTACCCAAGCCTCATCGAATCCAGCTTGTCGATCCGCTGCTGATGGCGACCGCCCTCGAAGGGAGTCTCAAGCCAGATTGTAACGATCTGCTCCACGATTGAGGGACCGGTTGTTCTGGCACCCAATACCAGGCAGTTTGAATCGTTGTGCTCGCGCGACATCTGGGCCGTGAAGGCATCATGACAGAGGGTGCCGCGCACGCCATTGACGCGGTTGGCAGCCAGCGACATCCCGATACCGGTGCCGCAGATCAGCACAATGCGCTCCACCTCGCCCCTCTTGAGCGCCTCAACCGCCTTGAAGGCATAGTCGGCATAGTCAACTGAGGCGTCACTGTCGGTCCCAAGATCAACGGCTTCATGCTTGCGGTTAATTATATCTTTTACCTGCTCCTTAATCAGGAGCCCTCCATGGTCACAGGCAACAGCTATCTTCATGCTTCTCCTTTACCAATTATCAATGCAACATTCTGCCCGCCGAAGCCGAAGGCGTTGTTGAGGGCATATTTGAGACCCTCAACCTCGACGGCCTGGTGGGGCGTATAGTTAAGATCACAGTCAGGGTCCGGATCATCCAGGTTGATGGTCGGCGGAATGACTCCCGTATTGAGTGCCATGATGCAGGCCGCAGTCTCCAGGGCGGCGGTTCCGCCGATCAGGTGGCCCGTCATGGACTTGGTCGAGCTGATATTGAGCTTGGCCGCATGCGCGCCAAAAACCTGCTTCAAAGCATATGTCTCGGTGCGGTCATTGAGCGGAGTAGAGGTGCCGTGGGCATTGACATATCCAATCTCTTCGGGCGCAATGCCGGCAACTTCCAGCGCACGCTTAATACCGGCGATAACAGCCTTGGCATCCGGGTCGGGAGCCACCATATGATAGGCATCAAGGCTCATGCCGGAACCTGCGAGGGTGGCCAGAATCCTGACGCCGCGCTTACGGGCCGCCGACTCTTTTTCAAGCACAAAAACCGCCCCGCCCTCACCCATGACAAAACCGTCACGGTTGACATCAAAGGGACGCGAAGCGCGCCGGGGATCATCGTTACGGGTCGAGAGGGCCCGCATGGATGCGAAAGAGCTGATGCCGAAGGGCGTCAGACAGGCCTCCACGCCGCCGGCCAGCATACAGTCGGCATCACCGGCCTGAATCAGGCGCTGGGCCATGGCCAAGGAGTGGCCGCCGGTGGAACAGGCCGTCGAGATGCACATACCGGGTCCATGCACATCAAGATGCTGAGCTAGAAGACCCGAAGCCATATTGACGATGAACATTGGAACGGCCAGCGGTGAGATCCGCCTGGCTCCGCGTTCCGAAAAATTGGTAACCTGCTTCTCGATAGTATCCATACCACCGGAGCCGGTACCGACCATTACCCCGACACGATCAGGGTCATAGGCGCCAACAAGCCCAGCCTGCTGGGCTGCATCCAGACCGGCTGTAACGGCCATCTGGGAGTAGCGGTCCATATGGCGCAACTCCTTGCGGCCGATGTAGCGCTCAGGATCAAAATCCTTGGCAGCGCCACCAAAGGTGACCGGCAGGCCCTCAAAGTGATCAAGGGTGTCGATACCCGACACCCCTGCGGTCATATTCTGCCAGACCTGGTCAAGACTGCACCCGAGGGGCGAAACCACCCCTATACCGGTGATAACTATTTTTTCCATTAAATCAGAGCTTGGCCGCTACAAAGTCAATGGCGTCCTGAACCTTCTTAATCTTTTCAGCCTCTTCGTCAGGAATTTCAACATTGAACTCCTCTTCGACTGTCATGATCAGCTCAACCAGATCCAGAGAGTCAGCACCCAGATCATCAGCAAAGCTCATTTCAGGTGTAATCTCAGAAATATCCCTATCCAGCTGCTCAGCAATAAGCTCCACAATACGCTTTTGAACATCTGCCATCTTAAAACTCCTCCTTAAACTTTGTGTCCCTTTCAGATATAGAGACCACCATCAACCACCATAACCTGACCCGTCATATAGCGGGACAGATCAGAGCTCAAAAAGAGCACGGCAGCGGCAACATCCTCGGGTTGCCCCATGCGGCCCAGCGGGATATTGATGGCATCGCTATCCATTCCCTCCGTCATATCAGTGGCAATAAGCCCCGGGGCGATTGCATTAACCAGCACGCCACGAGAGCCCAACTCTTTGGCCAGACTCTTGGTGAAACCCACCAGACCAGCCTTGGTGGCGGCATAGAGGCTCTGACCTGCATTACCGCCCAGACCAACGATAGATGATATATTTATAACTCTACCGCTTTTCTGCTTTAGCATATATCTGGATGCGTGAAAAGTACACAAAAACGCACCCTTGAGATTGGTGTTAACCATGGAGTCAAAGTCGGCGCTCTTGGCCCTGAGCAGCAGAGCGTCGCGCGAAATTCCGGCATTATTCACCAGAATATCGATACGCCCACAGCGCTTAACGATCTCCTTAACGGCAGCCTTGACACCATCCTCATCAACCACATCAAAAGCCAGAATCTCAGCCTGACCGCCGGCGGCCTGAATATCAGCCAGAACCTGCTCAGCCTCAGCCTGACCGCTGCGATAGTTGATCACCACATACGCACCGGCCCCAGCCAGGGTTTTACAGGTTGCTGCTCCAATTCCGCGCGAACCGCCGGTCACCAGGGCCACCTGCCCCAAGAGATCAATCTTCATGCCGCCGTCCTCATCTCAAGTGCCGCATCCTTGCGGATACGCCTGATCAGCGAGGCCAGCACCGACTTGGGCCCAACCTCGACAAAGGTATCAACACTCACCCCTTCGATCGACTCGATCCAACGCACCGGCGATACCAACTGGGCAACCAGCTGACGCTTAATCTCAAGCGGATCAGCGACAACGGCGGCCGTGGCATTCATCACCAGCGGAATGCGGGGGGACCGGAACTCGAAACGTTCAAGGTCCATGGCGAGCTGCTCAGCGGCCGGCTGCATCAGCGGACAGTGCGAGGCGACCGAAACCTTGAGCGGCAGAACCCGCCGCGCACCGGCCTCCTTAAAGACCGGCGTGGCTGCAGCCAGGCCCTCCATGGTGCCAGCCAGCACTATCTGCCCGGGCGCATTAAGATTGGCAACCCAGACACCGTCCAGACCGGCAGCCACTTCCAGCACCTTAGCGGTCTCAAGACCGATGACAGCGCCCATGGTTCCGGGATTCAGCTCACCAGCGGCCCGCATGGCCCGCGCACGCAGGCCAACCAGAGCCAGCGCATCAGCGGCATCAAGCACCCCGGCTGCAACCAGGGCAGCGTACTCACCCAGCGAGTGACCCATGACCACAGCGGGCTCGGGGCAACCCTCAAGCAGAGCCAGCTCCACCGCCAGCACAGCCACCTGAGCATTAATTGTCAGATCAAGCTCCTCGGCCGGCCCCTGATCCATCAATGCAAGAAGGCCTGAATCCAGACTTGCGTCAAGATTTAGGCCCTTTGACATACCTACAAATTGGGTACCCTGACCCGCGAAGCAGAGGCAGCTTGACATTACTCAGCGGCCTTAACTACCTCTTTACCCTTATAGTGGCCACAGCTCGGACATACTCTGTGGGGCAGCTTGGGCTCCTCACAGTTGGGGCAGTATGAGCATGCGGGATTACCCAGAGCATCATGTGCCCTGCGCTTATCTCTTCTTGCGCTTGAATGTCTTCTCTTAGGTACAGCCATTTATTCCTCCTAGTTATCTTTCTTCAGCCCCGCCAGCTTTGCAAAGCGCGGATCAACCGCCACCTCACAACTGCAGGACCCTATATTCAGATTTGCACCGCACTCGGAGCAAAGTCCCTTACAATCTTCTGAGCAGACATGCCTTAACGGCATACTGAGGCCCATTTCCGAAAGCAGATACTCGCCTAAGCGGATCTCCTTACGGTAGTAGCCGATCTCAGAGCTTTCCCGATCAGCCTCCAGATCCCCTTCCATCTCGGCCGTAGCCGGCAGATAGACGGTTTCCAGATTCAGATCAATCGCATGCTGCATATCACCGAGGCAGCGGCAGCAGATCACCTCAACCACACCGGACAACTGCGCACTCACCAGAATCTCCGAACCCTTAAGTTTCGCTGCATAGTGAACCTTGAGCGGAGCGACCATCTGCTGGTCATCATCCAGGAACTCAGCCACAGCATCCGGCGCCAGCTCGAGATCCATTTCGATCCCGCCGTCGCCGATTGTCTCCACAGCTATTCTGATATCTTCAAAGCCAGTTACCATAATTTTAGCTCATGCTACTATTGCATAGATCACACTTTGTCAAGCCAGAAGCCATCGAACTGCTCATTAGAGATTGTCATACCTATTATATAACGGACATCTCAAATAGGTGAATTTATTTCCACACCAATGTGTAATAAAGTTCCCAAAGACCCGATAATCTAGTAAAACAACCCCAACCATAACCCTGACACAGAATCTACATAAACATTAAATCAATAAAATCAATTAGATAAAATTGATGCCACATTGGCACCCGCTTTGCTATACTTTGAAAGTCGATATTTTTACCTAAGGTGAAAAATTACTTGGAGGGCACACGACGATGAAACGGTTTATATATGCTTTTGCAATTCTATTTATGCTAACCGGCTGCGCATCCAAAGATGATGACCAGGACATTTTGGTACTGGCCGGCTTCAAGGGAGCCAGTGAAGAAGCCGTGACCGAAGCCATTGAAGACTCCAACCTGATGATCGACGGCAAAATCAAATACGGCGGCTACGTGGGCTACCAGAGCAAATTCCAGATACCCGATATCTGGAACCCGGCCACCGACAGCTGGGAAGAGGTACCCAAATACTGTTTGATCTTAACCGGCAGCGGCAAATCAATGGGCTATCAGGCCGGTTACCTGAGAGCCGAGCATGTCTTCGAGATGACCAACCAATTCATACAGAGCCTCTCGGCCCTTGAACTGGGAGTCATGGGCATTGACAAAAACGATGAGGGCGACAAGGACCGTTTCATCAAACTTAGCGACGATAATAATGATATGTTTGTCAGATTCTGGCATGACTGGGTGAAGCTCAGATTCCCTACCGGCAACCTTCCCAGCGCCAAAGTTCTAAAAGACTATGTTGACGATGAGATCAGGGCCGGTCACATACCGCGCGCGTACCTTGATGAGATGCAAGGCGTTGCCGACGGCGCCACCCAACGCCTGTCAGAAGACGACATGTTCGAATCCCCCTACTACAACTATCAGGTTGAAATGTGGCAGGTCTTTTTCATCAACCAGACCTACGAAACCCTGCTCAATATGAGCATCGCCGAAATGCTCTACGACACCACCCCCAAACCCCACAAAAGCAACCAGATCTACGGTCTCCCTCTCATGAAGGGCACCAGTTTTGCCATCTTCGGCGACAAGACCGTCAACGGAGACACCCTGCACGGCCGCGACTTCATGTTCGAGAACGGCGGAGTTTGGCAGGATGCCAACTGCGTCATCATCCGCCTGCCGGCTGACGGCAGAATCCCCACCATCACAACAACTCCGGCCGGCCTGGTGGGCTTCCCTGACGCCATGAACCGCTACGGCCTCTCCATGGATTTCAATATGGCCTTTGGGGACGCCATGCACGGCGAACCCAGCATGAGCGGCCTGCTGATCACCCGCGATATTCTGGAACACAGCAAAAATATCGACAGCGCCATCAAGCGTTTCCGGAAGACCAGACGCTCCTCCACCTGGAACTACCTGCTGGCCGACGACGATATCCATCCAGCCTACGGCAGAAGCGTTGTGCTTGAGTCGGGCCGCAACATACCCAACGATTCCAGCGTCAATTTCGACTGCGTCACACAGCTCAACCCTCCTAAATCATTCAATCCAGCCAACTGGATGCGCGACGGGCTGTGGAGAACTGCAACCATACAGTTGAAATATGAAAACCCAGAGGACAAGGCTCAGCTCAATAGTGACGGCACCATCAAGAACGGCGTAATGATACGGTCAGCCGACTGGACCTTCCCGGAAAACGGGTTTGAAACCAGACGCAACGAATACAGCTACAGCGAACCCGCCACCGACCAGAACTGGTACGGCCGCTACGACTTCGACGTCTGGGAGCACTCACCCCAGATTGAAAACGAAGATGACTTCATCATATCGGCCAACCACTACGTGATGCCGCGCATGCAGTACCTGACCTGGAGTCCGGCCGTGGCCTTTACCTATGGCACCGGCGGATTGCAGGAATCGGAATGGCGTTACGAAATGACCAAGGTGCTCACCACCGTGGCCACCAATGTCCATGAGCAGATTCCATTCTTCGGCAACTACGAAACACCGGTCTACGGCAGCGCAGCCTGGATCTGTGACATGCTCAATCCCGGCCACCAGAACCCGGATATGGTTTTTGCTGACTCCCGCAACCTTGTCAGCGACTGGGGCAAGACCGGATCCCAGACCAACCACTTCTACACCCAAGACGGCGAACTTATTTATGCCAAAGATAAAGATACCAAGGACAAGGATCACTACTACATCTACTATGAATCAGACCCAGCCGACCAGGCCGCTGACCTGCTGCAGACCAACCCGGCCGGCAGCCCCATGAACGGCCACCACACGGTCTACAACAACTCAACCCGCCAGGTGCGCACCCTCTTCGGCCATATGAATGACGACTGGGTCAAGATCAACTTCGCCGACCTGACGGAGATCTTCTACTACTAAGCCCCTCCTTGTGGGCGTGCCGGCTGCGGCCGGTGCGCCCTAGAATTATCTAGGACTTGCGCCTGACCAGACGCGCAGGCACCACTATTCGCTCAGGTACAGCACATCCGCGAGCCTTGTCGATCACCGCCGAAGCGGCCTGCCGGCCGAGCTCGACCATCTTCTGATCCACAGTCGTCAAAGGAAAGTAAAAGGTATTCTTATCAATCATATTTCCGTAACCCATCAGGGCCACATCATCACCGGCCAATAAACCCCGCTCAGTCATAGCACCGAGGGCACCCATGGCCTCATAGTCATTGGCACAAAAAATTGCATCAACCCAGTTGTGCCGCAGGAACTCCTTCACCAGATTATAAGCAGTATACGAATCAAAACTGCTGTCCATGAGAGTCAGATTCCGCCCCTCTTCAAGGTTGAACTCAGCCGCCACATCCATGATGCCGGCCAGCTTCTGCGATGCATTATACTGATCATCCAGACCCTTAAGTACCAGAACAGAACGGGCCTGCCGGCGCCCCACAAGATAACGCATGGCCTTGGCCGCCGATTCCCTGTAATCATTAAGCACATCGATGGCCCCATCCAGACACCATTCAACCACAGCAAACGGATTGGTGGAAGCAACCTGAGCACAAAGATCTCGCCCCTTACCAAAAACCTCTTCCACAAAAATCACGGCATTGCCTGCATCCCGGGCCTTTTCAAGCAGCTGGAAATCCCTGTCCGACCAGGTCAGACTGTCGGCATTGAGGCTGTGCACCTGAACTTCAATATCTTCACGATTAGCCACCCCATAGACACCGGAAAGAATCTCCCCAAAGAAGTTGACCCGCTCCGTCGGCACAAACACAGAGACAACATTACTGAAGCTAATATCGCGCCGGGCCACAAAACAACCACGCCCCGGCATGGTATAGACAAGATTCTGTTGACGCAGCTCAGTAAAGGCCCGCTGGGCCGTGGCAAATGACACCCCCGTCTCCCTGACAATCGCCCTCACCGAAGGCAGAGGCGAGTTGGGCTCAAATTCACCGTTAAAAATACCATCTCGCAACCTGGCGGCAATCTGCTCATAGGGGGATATATTTGCGTTACGATCAATGCTGAATTTCATCCCCCAAGCTTGCGGAGTTATGACACGATTGTCAAGTCAAACGAAATCCAGGCACAGTCCCAAACCTTTCAGGGATTAGCATTTTCTCACCTTTTAACTATAATTTACCGAGATTAAATCTATCCATTTGCAAAGGGAGGTTCTCCACATGAAATCACTCCAGATGAACATCGGCCAGAAACTATTGATAGCATTCTTTGCATCAATCCTGCTCCCCATCCTGATCATCTGCATCGTGCTGGGATTCAAGATCAGCACCCAGTCGCAGGCAAACTTCATCAACTCATCCCGCAGTGAACTGCGCCAGATCGACAACGGTATGACCATCATGTTTGAAGATCTGATGAACAACATCGAAATGATGGCCTCTGACCCACTCATTAAACGTGCCGACGAGACCATCACAACTTACAAGACCAACACGACTGTCACGCCCATGACACCGATCCAGAACGGCGGCATCGAAGCCGAGCTCTATCGCTATTTTGAGCGGGCAGTAAAGAGCCACCCCAACTACTCCGTTCTCGGCGTCGGCACCCGTTACGGAGGCTATGTCCAATATCCGCCCAAGGACCGTAAGCCCGGCTACGATCCGGTCGCGCGCTCCTGGTACAAGGCCGCCCTGCCCTCTCCCGGCAAAGTTGTCATGATGGGAGCCTACCAGTCTTCATCCGGCAGCAGCATTGGCGTTGTCAGAACGATTGAAGATGCCGGCGGCGGCATCCTGGGTGTCATCAGCCTCGACATCACCCTCAACCAGATGACGGACATCATCTCAGACGTCAGACTGGGCAAGACCGGTTATGTGATGCTGGTGCAGGACGACGGAACTATCATCTCCGACCCCCGCCATCCGGAAAACAACTTCAAAAACCTCAACGAACTTGAGCTGGAGGCCTACCGGACCCTGGCCACGACCAGCGAAGGCAACATCGATGTTGAGCTGAATGACGGCAAGATGCTGGCCAACATCTACGCCTCCCCCAAACTGGGATGGAAATTTATCGGCCTGATCGAGAAGAAAGAGATCATCGCCGAAGCATACACCCTGATAACGGTCATGATCACCATCGGCCTGATTCTGGGTGCAGTCTTCATGACCCTGGCCTCAATCCTTGCCCGCGCAATTGCCAACCCGATCAAAAACACGACCGAACTGTTCAAGAACATTGCTCACGGCGAAGGCGATCTGACCATGCGCCTTGATATTCAGACCAATGATGAGATCGGCAAACTGGCCCACTGGTTCAATGAATTTGTCGGCAACCTTGAGCAGATAATCCGCAATGTTAAACTGAATGCAGTTCAGGTTGACCGGGACACCCATGAGGTGATGGCCGGCTCCCAGGGACTCTCCCAGGCGACCCAGGAGCAGGCCTCGGCCATTGAGGAGGTCGCAGCCACCGTTGAGGAGATGACGTCTTCAATCAAACAGAATGCCGAGAATGCCGAGAACGGACGCGTTCAAACCCGCGAAATGGTCAACCTGGCAGCCCAGAGCGGCTCCCTGTCAGAGGAGCTGATCAAGGCCATGGGCGAAATCAACGAGTCATCCCGTAAGATCGGTGAAATCATCACCACCGTCAATGACGTGGCTTTCCAGACCAACCTCTTGGCCCTGAATGCAGCCGTCGAAGCGGCCCGCGCAGGCGAGCACGGCAAAGGCTTTGCAGTGGTGGCCGAAGAGGTTCGCGCCCTGGCCCAGCGTAGCGCCGAGGCCGTCAACCAGGTACGCAGACTGATTGAAGACAGCCTGCAGAAGGTGAGCAGAGGCGACACCATGGTCCAACAGTCAGGCACCGCCCTTGAGGAGATCATCAGCCGCATCGAAGCACTTTCAAATACCATGGAGGAGATCGCCGCAGCCAGTGCCGAACAGGCCTCCGGGGTAGACGAGGTCAACCGCGCCATCGGTCAGATTGATATGAGCACCCAGCAGAATGCAGCCACCGTGGAAGAGTTGGCCAGCACATCAGATTCACTCAGCAATGAAGCCCGGGAGCTGGCCGCAGCCGTCGAACGGTTCAAGGTTTCCGGCATTGAGGCCTGAACGGCTTACCCATCGGGCAATCACCCATCTCAACCTGAGAACAACAAAAAGGCCTTGCAACGTTAGTTGCAAGGCCTTTTAACATTTGGCTCCCCCTCACGGACTCGAACCGCGGACTTAGTGATTAACAGTCACTCGCTCTAACCAACTGAGCTAAGGGGGATCAGCTTTCGCGAAGTGTATCTATGATGATTGCCACATGTTGTCAAGGGGGAAAATTAAGATTTTTTAAAATCATTTGCCACGCAACATTTGAGGCCATCTGCAGCCAGCCGAGATCGGCAAGAAACCATGTCCCCCAATTTAAACAATGGTGTTGCTCATACATGACTGCCTATTATTATTGAAACTATGAAAGAACTCCACAGAAACCCGAGAGCCGAATTATGAACGACACAAACTCGCCCTCCCCCAAAAGGCCGCCCCATTATCTGACCATCGCCGCAGCCGCTATGGCGGCATTAGCGGCCTCACTCATCCCACTCCCCCACCTATGGCTCATCCAACTAGCCGCAACGCTGCTGATCATATGGTCGCTGTACAAAATCAACTTTTTTAATAATCACCAACAAGAGGAGCAGACTGAGATCATAAACCGTCTCAACGACCAGAACCAAAGCTTATCAAGCCAATTAGAGCAGAGCATAAAAGACCTCGCGCAGGTATCCGAAAACCAGAACCGCACTTGCCAGCAGCTGCAGGATATCGTCCTCAACTCAGCAGACTGGATCTGGGAAACAGACAAATCCGGCAACCTGACATATGTAAACGGCAACGTAAAGGAGCTGAGCGGCTATGATCCCCATGAGCTGCTCGGCAAGCCATGCCTCGAACTGATCGCCCCGGATGATCAACAGAAGTTTAAAGAGATTTTCACCCGCAACCAGCTGCATCCCTTCAGAGGCGTGGATCTGTGGAACATCCACAAGGATGGCCACCGCTACTGCCTGCGCACCAGCGGGGCCCCGATCGTCGATGAGCAGCAACAGCTGCTGGGATTCCGCGGCGTCTCAACCGACATCACGGACACAATCCAGGCCCACAACCAGGCCATGCGCAGCGAAAACAAATACCGCAATATCTTCAACTCGATCCAGGACGTCTACGCCGAGATTGCCATCAACGGCACCATCATGGAAATCAGCCCCTCGGTCTTCGAAAACTTCGGCTACCAACGCGAAGAACTGCTGGGCACCAACATGCTGAGCTACTACCCGGACAGAGAGGAGCGTAACCGCTTGCTGAGCACCCTCTTCGAGCGCCGCAAACTACATGACTACGAGGTCAGCTTCACCCACAAGGACGGCCGGATCGTGCCCTGCGCAATCTCGCTGGAGATCAAGGACCTGCCAGACGGAACCCAGAGCATTCTTGGCACCGTGCGCGACATATCCAAACGCCAGGAAGCCCAGCAGGCCATCCTGACCGCCAAAAACGCCGCCGAGACAGCCAACCAGGCCAAGAGCGACTTCATGTCAAACATGAGCCATGAAATCCGCACCCCGCTGAACGGGGTCATCGGCATGACCAGCCTGCTGCTGACCACCGACCTGAACGAAGAGCAGCTCAGCTTCACTCAGGTAATCGAGCACAGCGCCGACGCCCTGCTTTCAATTGTCAACGACATCCTTGATTTTACCAAGATGGAGGCCGGCAATATCGATCTTGAAGTGATGGACTTCGATCTGCGCGTCACCCTAGAGGATCTGGTTGACATGATCTATCCCCGCGCCGCCGAAAAGAATCTGCCCTTGAACCTGTCCATCGCCCCGGACATCCCGGCTTTCCTGCGAGGCGACCCCGGCCGGCTGCGCCAGATTCTTAAAAATCTTCTCAGCAACGCCATCAAGTTTACCAGCGAGGGCGAAATCGACCTCACGGTAAGCCTGGCTAATGAGACCCAGCACCGCTCAGAGCTGGTTTTTGAAGTCCGCGACACCGGCATAGGCATCGAACCCGATCAGGTCAAGCGGCTATTTTGCGCTTTCAGCCAGGCAGACGGGTCCCACACAAGGAAATATGGCGGCACCGGCCTGGGGCTGACCATTGCGCGCCAGCTCGCCAGAATGATGCAGGGCAACATTGAGGTCAGCAGTCAACCGCAAGCCGGATCAACCTTCAGACTTATCGCCAGTTTCGAGACCGTCACGCCGCTCAAACAGAGCGACAGATTCCAGAACATCATGGGCGACATGGCCCAGGCCGTGGATGCCCTGAGTCAGATCAGAATTCTGATTGCGGACGGCTCGCAGACCTCGCGCAAGGTTCTGGGCGACATGCTCGACATCTGGCACTGCCAATATGAATGCTGCGGCACCGCCCGTCAGGCCCTGATGCTCATGGATGCCCACGATTTCGAGATGGTCATTATGGACAACCAGCTGCCGGACATGTCCGGCGAGGAGTTGGGACGGTCCATCAGAACCGCACACAGCCGGGTGCAGATGATTATGCTGGCCTCTATCGGCCGGCGCGGCGACAGCAGCCGTTGCCATGAGATCGGCTTCACCGCCTACCTCACCAAACCGCTCAAGTTCATACAGCTGTTCAACACCCTCTTACTGGCCCAAAGCTATGCCATGGACCCCGGCGGCAACCACCCGCTGATTACCAGGCACAGTATCGCCGAGAACATGAAGCACTCTTTGCGCATCCTAATCGCCGAACAGAATCAGACTGCACTGAAGATGATCCAGACCACCCTCACCCGCCAGGGATACTCGACCGACATCTGCTCAGACGGCCAGAACGCCCTCGAGCAGCTTAGCCGGACACACTTCGACCTGGCGCTGATCAATGTTGATCTGCCCCTGCTGGGCGCCGCACAACTGGCCTCAACACTCAGAGAGACCGATGCCCACCTGCCGGCCATCATCGCCCTGGGCGAAAACCTCAGCATTGACAGTCTCGACAACTACCTCAATGACTATCTCAATCTGCCCGCCAGCATTGATGATTTAAGCGCCAAGATCGAGCACTGGCTCAGCAAACTCTCCGACCCCTAATTGCGCGCTGGCCTGCGGATGATTTCTGACTTATTATATGCGTAGGAGAAAACAATGCCGGAAAGAAGCAATATTAAAGTTATAATTGTCGACGACGACCCTACAATCTCCGTCAGCCTGGAGTGCTTTCTTGACGATCTGGACTACATGACCCTGACGGCCAGCAGCGGCGACGAAGCGCTTGATATCCTGAACCGCGACCGGGCCGACCTGGCCATTGTCGACATGCACATGCCCGGCATCGACAGCGTATCCATGATGATCAAAGCCCACGAACAGCTGCCTAACCTGCGCTTCCTGGTACACACGGGCAGCCCGGATTACCAGATCCCCCCCCAGCTTACCAGCATCGGAATAACTTCCGCCGACATACTTTTAAAACCCGTCTCTGATCTTAATATTATAGATGATGCCATCCTACGCCTGCTGAGCTAGCCAGGGGCACTGGACGGCCCTACAGATCAGGAGAGGCAGATGAGACCAGTTATTCTGACCATTGATGACGAGCCATTTATCAGGCAGAGCTTCCGCGACTTTTTGGAGGACTGCGACTACAACGTAATCGAAGCCGGAAACGGTCAGGAAGGCATTGAAGTCTTCAACCAGCAACAACCCGATCTGCTGCTGCTGGACCTGCGCATGCCCGGCATGGACGGCCTTGAAGTGCTGGCCTACATCAAGGACATCTCACCCGACACCCCCATTATCATCATCTCCGGAACCGGGGTCATGGGCGATGCCGTCGAAGCGCTCAGACTGGGGGCCTGGGACTACATCCTCAAACCCATTGAAGACATGAATGTCCTGCAGTACTCCATTGACAAATGCCTGGAACGCTCCCGCCTGCTGCGTGAAAACCGGGCCTACAAGGAGCATCTCGAAGACATGGTCCGCCTGCGCACGGCCCAGCTGGAGGAAACCAACCGCGAGCTGGCCGAGACTCGCCTGCAGATCATCCGGCGGCTGGGCAAGGCCGCCGAATACAAGGACAACGAAACCGGACGCCACGTTATCCGCGTCAGCATCTACAGCTCCATCATCACCGAAGGACTCAAACTGGACCCCAAAACCATCGACCTCATCCACCTCTGCAGCCCCATGCACGACATCGGCAAGATCGGCATACCCGACCGCATCCTGAACAAGGCCGGCACGCTGGACACCGACGAATGGATCTTCATGCAGCAGCACTGTGAATTCGGCAATGAGATGCTGCAGCCCCTGGCCGGCGACGACCTTGACATCTACCGCAGCCACACCAGCATCGGCGGCGACATTCTGGGCGGCAGCGACTCCGATATCCTCATGATGGCCCGCACCATTGCAGCCTGTCATCATGAACACTGGGACGGCACAGGCTACCCCAACGGACTCACGGGCGAGGACATTCCACTGCCGGCGCGCATCGTCACCCTGGCCGACATCTATGACGCCCTCTCCAGCAAGCGATCCTACAAGGAGCCGTTTGCCGAAGACAAGTGCCAGATAATCATCCGCAACCTCGCCGGCACCTTTCTTGACCCACAGGTTGTACAGGCCTTCTTTGCACGCATCGATGACATCCTGACAACCAAGGAGCACCTCAAGGACTAGACTTAGGCAGCACTGGCATTAAGAGTAGATTTTGTATAGAGTAAGGCAGGAGATGACAATGCAGAGAGAACCCAAGATTCTGGTAATAGATGATGAAGCATCCATCCGCGAGTCCCTGACCGCCTTCCTGGAGGACTACAACTTTGAAGTGACCGCGGCCGAGAGCGCCGAGGAGGCTCTCGAGATGCTTCAGAACTACATACCGGACGTGGCCATTGTTGATCTCCGCCTGCCCGAGATGAGTGGTGACGCCATGATTATCAAAGCCCACGAACTGCACTCCAGCATCAAATTCATTATTCACACCGGCTCAGTCCAGTTCACCCCGTCCGCAGAACTCAAGCGCATCGGCATGAGCCAGGATAACATTATCCTGAAGCCGCTAACCGACCTGAGTATCATCATCAGTAAAATTGAAGCGCTGCTGCCGGATACGCAATAATCTGGCGCCCATTGCCCCGGCCCGCGCCAAACCTATTTTAGTCCTCACAATAAAACCCATTGACAATCATCAAATAAAAAACTATTAATTGGAACATTGGTCGGACCAATATCCCAATAGCCGGCCACTGAGGAGATTATGACATCACCGGTTAAATTTGTGAAGAAACTGAACCGCAGCCGCCTGCACGAAGAGATCGCGCTCATGATCCAGAAGAAGATCCTGCGCGGTGACATTGCGCCCGGCGAAAAGATGCCCACCGAAAGAGAACTGGCCGAAACCCTGGATGTAAACCGGTCAACAATTCGCGAAGCACTCAGAAAGCTCGAGATTCAGGATCTTGTTGAAATCCGTCACGGCGACGGCGTCTACGTACAGAACTACCTTCAAAGCGGCAACCTGGAGCTGATCAAGACCATGATCTACCTCAATGACAGCATCGACCGCGAAATCCTGCAGGACCTCTTCAATGTGCGCCGCATCGTTTCGCCGGAGATCGCCTGCCAGGCTGCCTCCAACCGCAGCGACGAGGACCTTGACCGCATCGCAGAGGTGATTGCCGAGAATGCCCCGATCATGGAACGCGACATCGCCATCAACCATGCCATCGCGCTGGCCAGCGGCAGCATCATCTACACCATCATTCTTAATTTCTTCAGCAAACTTTTCCGAGATCTGGGACCGTTATACTACAACACCCCAGAGAACGCCGCCGCATCCGAGCGCTACCATCAGGAAGTTTTCACCGCCATCAAGAATCAGGATGCAGCGTTAGCCAGATCTTTGACCGAAGAGGTCATGGTCTACGCCGAAAATGAGTTTAATCGAGCCTTTGCCGAGCAGGGGCCCGGAGCTAAATAAACCAACAAGCAGTAAGGAGGAGAGAAATATGGCTAAGTTTATCCCGGACTGGACAGAGACTGCACCCAAACCAGGCACTTTGCGTTCCATCTTCAAATACGGTGATCACAATGAGTTCAAGCACCCCAGCAATAAATGGTACGAGATGGTAAAAGAAGACTTCGGCTTAACCGATGCTGATTTCCAGCAGAAGAAGCTCGAAGGTCATGAGCCGGTCGTCCTCAACAAGCCCGTCAACCTCAAGGCAGAGCAGATTGAAAAGTTCAAATCAATCGTGGGCGCCGAAAACGTCAATGATGATGACTACAGCCGCGTCTACTTCTCCAACGGCAAAACCACCGAAGAGATGGAAGAGCTCAGAAGAGGCGTTATCCGCGAAGTCTGCGACCTGGTGGTTCACCCCAGAAACAAGCAGGATGTTGCCGAGATCGTCAAGTACTGTAATGACCAGAAAATTCCGGTCACCGTCTGGGCTGCCGGTTCATCCGTCAACATGGGCTGCCGTCCCAAGAACGGTGGCATCACCCTGGTTGTCAGCACCCACATGAACAAGATCATCTCCATCAACGAGGAGAATCAGACAGTTAAAGTTGGCCCCGGCATGTACGGACCGGCCTTCGAAGAGGCGCTCAACAACGCGCCGGAGCGTTTCAACTGCAAACGCCGCTACACCTGCGGACACTTCCCCCAGTCATTCGAGTACTCAACCGTCGGCGGCTGGGCAGTAACCCTCGGTTCAGGCCAGAACTCAACCTACTTCGGCGATGCCTATGACCTGACCGTGGCCCAGGAGTATGTAACTCCGGCCGGCAATTTCAAAACTCTCGAATACCCCGGCACCGCCACCGGCCCCAAGGTCAACGACATCATGAAGGGCAATGAAGGCGCCTTCGGTGTCCTGGTCGAGGTTACCTGGAAACTGCACCGCCACATGCCCGAGAACAACCAGTACTACGGCTACATGTTCCCCACCTGGGAAGACGCCGTCAATGCTGCCCGCGAAGTTAACCAGGGCGAGTTCGGTATGCCGGCCATCTTCCGCATCTCCGACCCCGAAGAGACTGACCGCGGCCTCAAGCTCTACGGCATGCCCGATTTTGCTGACAAGTTCCTGCAGAAGAAGGGCTTCATGCCCATGCAGCGCTGCCTCTGCCTCGGCATTGCCCAGGGCGAAAAGGGCTTCGCCAAGAATATTCACAAAAATATCAAGAAGATCGTCAAGAAGTATGGCGCCATCAGCCTGACCAGCTACGCAGCCAAGAAGTGGGAGCTCACCCGTTTCAAAGAGCCCTACATGCGTGAAGACCTTGGTGATTTCGGCCTCATGATCGACACCCTCGAGTCCGGCGTGACCTGGGACAACCTGCACAACCTGCACAAGGGCGTACGCGAATTCATGAAGGAACGCCCCAACACCATGTGCATGACCCACGCTTCACACTTCTACCCCCAGGGTACCAACCTCTACTTCATCTTCATCGGTAAGTTTGAGACCGTTGAGGAGTATGTTGAGTTCCATCGCGGAATCCTGGAGAAGATCAATGAGTGCGGCGGTTCCCTGAGCCACCACCACGGTGTCGGCAAAATGATCGGCTACAAGATGGAAGATCATCTCGGCAAGGAGCAGATGGATGTTCTGCGGGCCCTGAAGAACCACTTCGACCCCAACAACATCATGAACCCCGGCCAGATGGGCCTCGGCTAAAACCCGAGCATTAGAATCAAAAGGCGGTGCAGTTGCACCGCCTTTTTTATTTGCGCGTAATAACAGCCACTATCCACAAAGATGTTGCATATTTAGACTCCGGTCATTATCATACCGGCATGTCTGATTTAATTAGTTTTGCTGATATTTCTTTTCCCCAAATTTTAAAGGAGGCCATCGAAGCCGAATTCACCGGACTCTGGTTCACCAGCAACCACGAGCGGCGCAAAGGCCTCATATTCAAGAAGGGGCGCCTCTGCTCGATCCAATCCAACAATCCGGAGGAACTGCTGGGCAATATCCTGCTCCAACAAGGGATTATCACCCGCAGCCAGAATGAACGCTCGCTCGAGATTGCCTCAGTCGAACGGCGCCGGCAGGGCGAGGTGCTGGTGGAGAAACATATTGTCACGCCTAAGGAGCTGGATGACGCGCTCAGGGAACAATTCGAACAGCGCTTCCTGGATATCTTCAGCTGGACTGAGGGCAGCCTGCAGCAGGTTCCCAAGGAGAAGCTGGACAAGGCCCCCTTCATCACCCAGGAGGAGTACCTGCTGCTGATCGAGCGCGGCATAATGGAGTACCTGCCGTTTGCCGCAGTCATAAGCTCCCTCTCTCCATATGCCGAGGCCAAGGCCCACCGGCTCACCGACGAACTCCCGGCCAACAAGGAGTTCAACATCCCGGCCATCTTTGAAAACAACATCTTTGAGATCCTGTCGCGCGACCACACCCTGGCCCGCGGCGCACTGGCCCTCTTCTGCTGCGGCCACATTACATTTACAGAGAGCCCCAACAAGGACACCATTGATAATCTGCGCCTGATGCTCAAGACCATCTCGGTCGAAGACCCCTATGATGCGCTGGGAATTGACCGCAATATATCAGATGGCGGCCTAAAGAGGGCCTATATAAAGCTGGTCAAGGCCAACCATCCCGACACCTACTCCTACGCCAAGGACCCCGAGGTCAAGCGGCTGGCCGATGAAGTTTTCAGCCGCATCCAGAAGCACTACACAGAGATCCGCCGCATCAGAGAAGGCAAACCGCCCTCCAGTGACGGCGGCATCGATGACATCCTCAGAGCCGAGCTGGTCTTCATTCAAGCCACACAGGCCCTGAAACAGAAAGATTACAGCAAGGCCATCGACCTCTTCAAGCTTTGCGCGAAAATGAATCCGGAGGAGAAGGTCTTCACCGAGTCCTACATTAAAACACTGTTCCTGAAGTGGCAGAATACCGGCCGCGGCAACTCCCTCGAAATAAAGTCGGCCATCAAAGAGGCCCGCAGCCACTTCCCCCACTCCGACACCCTGATGCTGGTGCTGGGCTGGGTCTACAAAAAAGAGGGCTCATCCAAGGCCTATGAAGCTTTCCAGACTGCCCTGCGCATCAACCCCCACAACCAGGAGGCCCGGCGCGAGATGAGACTCATGGAGATGCGCGACAAACGTAAAACCCTGCACTAAGCTCTTCCATATTTATGCCGATAAGTATTGGTGTCCTACAGCCACAAGGAGGTGGTTATGAAGATACAGGATATCAACCCTGCCATATTCAGAAACAGTGCCCCTTTAAACAGCAGCCAGAAGGTCAGATCCAGCGACTCAATCAACTACATCCAGGAGAGCCTCAGCGTTGACCTGCAACTGAAAGACGGCACGAGCATCAGCATCGACTGGACCTATGAGGCCCTTTCGCGCAAAACGGAGTTTGAATTCAGCAACTTTTCAAACTTCAGCTACGCCAACGATCATTTCAGTCCTGAGAATACAGCCGGGCGAATTCTGGATTTTGCCAAAGCACTCTGGGATGGAACCGGCACCCATCTCGACTCACTGGCCGGCGCAATTGACCAGGGCGTTCAGGAGGCGCTGGATATCCTGGGCGAGCTGCCGGAATGGCTGGATTCAATCATCGGCCAGACTGTCGAGCTGCTGACCAAGGGCATCGATGAGATCCGCGCAGAACTTATCGCCGAGGAAGTTTAAAAGAGAGACTCCTGCAGAAGATCTCTGACAGATTGCGGCAGCTTGTCGGGTTCAAGCTGCGTAAACGCCTCCAGCAGCAGCCGGTTGCGCTGCAGCAGCGACGCCTTGACGTCATAGACCACCACCAGACGGCCGTCCAGGCGACAAACACCGCCTTTGCGGTTGATCTTATCCTCAATCACCTCAATGCCGGCCGCCTGCGCGGCAGCGTGCAGCAATTCAAAGTTCTCCCTGAGGCGTTTGTCCTTGCGGTTACTCATGCGCGCCCGTAGTCATCCTCCAGCCTGATAATGTCATCTTCACCAAAATAATCACCCTGCTGCACCTCGATAAAAACAACATCCTCTTCACCGCAATTCTCAATGCGATGGGCAGCGTTGCAGGGGATATCAACAGCTTCCCCCGGACCAAGATCGATGAACTCCTGATCAAGGGTCACCCGCGCCCGGCCAGACACTAGCAGCCAGTGCTCCTTGCGCCGCTCATGCTTCTGAAGACTGAGCCGCTTGCCCGGATAGACGGTAATACGTTTAATCTTGTGATCCGCAACATCATCCGAAAGCACCTCATAGAAGCCCCACGGGCGTATATCTTCCCGGGCGGTTGCCGCCTGGATCTTCTCATAGACCGGCAGGTATCCGCTTTCATCATCAATCACAAAGTCCACCCCGTCCAGCCTGGACAGGGAGACAAAAAACTGATTACCACCTACTGCATTCGCAACAGGCTCAGTGACGGTGGAGAGCATCGGCACGGCCGAGAGACCGGCAAAGGCCATGACCGGGGCTCCGGCAAGGTTGTGGATCAGATCAAAATCTTCAACTTCGGCCATGAAATTTGCCAGCAACACCATGGACTGGCGGTAATCATCACCCAGATGGCAGACATCCACCATGTGGCCGGCTGAGATGAGCTGGGACTCAAAACTGACAGATTGATCAGATTTAACGATAATGGCGATACGCATGACAAGCTCCTGGAAATTAATAACAACTATCCAGTGCTTTATACAGGCAACCCTCTTAAGGCAAGCAAAAAAGAGGAGGCCGAATGGCCTCCTCGGGTTTATCAGGCTACATTCTCCGTTTCATCACTGACCGCCTCATCCATCAGACCGGCAGCTTCAGCCACCAGCCAGGCCAGATCGACAGCCTTAAGCCTATCCTCAGCCTCGAGCTCCTTGACGCCGTCAGAGAGCATGGTCAGACAGAAGGGGCAGCCGGTACAGACAACATCAACGCCGGCATCCAGGGCCTGCTGGGTGCGCTTCTGGTTGATGCGGGTCCCCAGATCCTCCTCCATCCACATACGGCCGCCACCGGCGCCGCAGCAGAAGCTCTTGGCATGGTGATCGCTCATCTCAACGCTGTTGAGCCCTAAAGCCCTCAGCAGATTGCGCGGCTGCTCATAGACGTTGTTGTAACGTCCAAGATAGCAGGAGTCATGCAGGGTGATGGAGCCGATGCCCTCAAGCTTCTTGTCCAGCTTGAGCTTGCCCGTCTTGACCAGCTCATCCAGAATCTCGAAGTAGTGATAGACCTCATACTCTCCGCCCAGATCCCTATAGTCCTTCTTGATAATGTTGTAGGCATGCGGATCCATGCAGATGATCTTCTTGACGTTGTAGCCGTTGAAGACCTCGATATTGGTCATGGCCAGGGCCTGATAGAGGTACTCGTTGCCCATCTTCTTGGCCGAATCGCCGTCACAGCCCTCTTCGGCGCCCAGAATGGCGTAGTCCAGGCCGACCGCGTTGAAGATCCTGGCCAGTGACTGGGCGGTCTTCTTGTTCATGTCATCGAAGGAGCCGGAGTCACCGACGTAGAAGAGATACTCGGCTTCGCCCTTTTCCGCCATCAGCGGCACATCAAAGCCCTTGGCCCAGTCGCCACGGGTATGGGCACCGATGCCCCACGGGTTGGAGTTGTTCTCCATGCCGCGGAAAACATCCTGGCACTCGGCCGGGAAGTCGGCTTCCATCATGACCAGGTAGCGTCTCAGATCAACCAGTTTCGGGAACTGGGTGATGTAGGCCGGACAGGCCTCGACACAGGCCATGCAGGTGGTGCAGGCCCAGATGGTGTCGGTTGAGATGGTATCACGAATCAAAGCTTCGCCCTCATACTCCTCATCGGGAATGATGCAGGCCTCGCCATTCTCATTGACGGCAAACTTGGCCTTGTTCTCGAGATAGGTGCGCATATCCTGAATCACATCGCGCGGCAGCAGCGGCTTGTCGGTGCCAAAGGCCGGACAGACCTGGACGCAGCGGCCGCAACGCATACAGGCCTCGGTATCAAAGAGATCCTTCCAGGAGTACTCCTCAATATTGTGGATACCGAAGGTTTCGGCAGTCTCAAACATATCCGGCGGCATAACCTTAATGGGCGGCTGATCGGTCATGGGACGCATGAAGATATTGGCCGGCGTGGTGTAGATGTGCTCCATCTTGGTCATGGGAATATAGACGATGAAGGCAAAGGCTGAAAGCATATGCACCCACCAGAGCACAGCATGGGTTGTCTCGGCAGCGCCGACGCTCATCCAGGCAAACGGAATGGCAAAGATACGCCCGACCGGCGAGAACCAGATATAGTCGGCCATGGGACTGCCGGGCTGCAGCTCGGTGGCCTGCATTCTGAGGCCCTCACCGATGAAACCGGTCACCAGCACGAAGAGCAGGAACCAGAGCACGGTATTGTCCTCTTTTTTCTGGTCAAGCCAGGCCGGCTTGATCACCATGCGGCGCACCAGCGCCATGATGACGCCCACAACGGCCAGACCACCAAGCACATCGGCAAAGAGCGAAAGACCGAGATAGAAGCCATCCTTGAAGAAGTACCATTTGAAGAGCGGCCAGAAGAAGTCAGCCTGCAGGGCCACAATGGCGGTGGTGATCATCAGTGCCAGGAAGCCAAAAAAGATAAAGGCATGCATCACGCCCTGATAGGGCTCGCGCAGAATTTTGCGGTGACTGAAGATCTCAGCCAGGGTGTAGAGCAAGCGGCCGCCCTTATCATCGGTGCGATCCACATCACTGCCCTGCCCCAGTGCCCACATCTTCTTACGGGTAAAGAAGCCTGATTGTTTTAATGAATAGATAAATAGTCCGACAGCGCTCAAAGCCACTGCATATAGAATCAACTGGGTAATGTTGACCCCTTCACCCATGCGGACATTCCAAAAAATCTCTCTGCCGATCTCAATGCCTTCTGGTCCTTGCATTGTACCCCCCTGATATTCAAATTGGGGGAGGAGACCTCCCCCTTAATCACTTAACCTTTGATTTTTTTAATTTCCGCGGTCAGGGCCGGGACGATATTGAAGAGGTCGCCCTCGACAAAGTAGTCGGCCTTGGCCTTAATGGGGGCATCCCCATCCTTGTTGATGGCCACGATGACCTTGGATGTACCCATGCCGGCCATATGCTGGATGGCACCCGAAATACCGCAGGCGATATAGAGGTTGGGGCTGACGGTCTTACCGGTCTGACCAACCTGGAAGGAGTGGTCGACCCAGCCGGCATCGACAGCCGCACGCGAAGCGCCGACAGTGGCGCCGCCGCCGAATGATTTGGCCAGCTCCTTGAGCATGCCGAAGTTCTCGCCGTCCTTCATACCGCGACCACCGGCTACGATGATCTCAGCTTCGGTCTGATCGGGCTCATCGGACTCGGCAACGTTGACCGCCGTCACAGTGGCCTTGATCTTGGAAGCATCCAGACTTGCGGCAACATTCTCAACGGCGCCGGCGCCGGCAGCCTCAACCACATTGAATGAGTTGGGGCGCACCGAGATAACCTGGATGCCGCCGTTGGACTCAACCTTGGCATAAGCCTTGCCGGCGTACATGGGACGCTTGGCAACCAGCTTGTCGCCGGCCAGCTCCAGATCAACACAGTCGGAGATGCAGGCCACGCCGAGTCTGGCCGCCACGGCCGGAGTGAGGTCCTTGCCCTGGGCGGTGGCGCTGGTCAGCAGCGAAGTTGCCCCGCTATCCTTGGCAACCTGAGCCAGAGCCTGCACATAGGCCTCGGTGTTGTACTTATCAAAATCAGCGCCATCAACTACGTAAATTTTATCGGCACCATACTTACCCATCTCGGCGGCAATACCGGCAACACCACTGCCGATCACACAGGCGTTAACTGTAGCGCCAAGAGCTTTAGCTTTGCTGGCAATCTCGAAGGCACCCTTCTTGATCTCGCCCTGCTGTACCTCTGCATATACTAATACTGACATCTCAATACCTCCTTAAATGACCTTGGCTTCTTCGTTGAGGGCCTTGGCCAGGGCCGCAGCCTTGGCTGCGTCGTCATCACCAGTGATAGTCTTGCCTTCGGCGCGGGCCGGCGGCAGGCTCATCTCTTTAATCGCGGTACCCGGAGCAACGGAAATGCCCAGGTCAGCGACAGTTTTGACATCGACCGGTTTCTTCTTGGCCTTCATGATACCGGGCAGTGAAGCGTATCTGGGCTCATTGAGACCCTTCTGAGCAGAGAAGACTGCCGGCAGCTGCACTTCCACAACCGCCTCGCCACCCTCGATCTCTCTGGTCACGATAGCCTTGTCGCCGTTGGGCTCAAACTTGGTCACCATGGTCACCACCGGCAGACCGAGCTGCTCGGCGAGCATGGCCGGAACCTGACCGGCATCATCATCAATGGCCTGCTTGCCAAGCCAGATGGCATCATACTCAAGACCCTTGACGGCAGCCGCCAGCACCGAGGCGGTGGCATAGGGATCGGCGCCATCCGCGAATGAGGCGTCATTCACGTGCACGGCGGTATCAGCACCCATAGCCAGGGCGGTTCTGATGGCCTCAATTGCACGGTCGGGGCCCAGGGAGACAACCGTCACCTTGTCGGAACCCTTCTTCTGCAGAGCCTCTTCCACCGCATACTCGTCGTAAGGAGACATTACCCACTTAACACCGTCTTCTGCAATGCTGGTACCGTTGCCGTTGATCTTGATCAAGGTTTCGGTATCAGGCACCTGTTTAATACATACAACTGTATTCACATCAAACCTCCTACCTATCAATTTTGGCTCACAGAGCCATTTAATACTCTCTGTCTAGCATGCGAATATTGACTTTGCAATATCGCAACCATTTACCATTGCCTATATATAGCAGCGTAACAATATATTAACTTCTATACACTCTTTCTTACTTATTGAAAACACTGCTGCCGTCAACCAGTTTTTGAGCCGCCTGTGGTAGATAGAACCGCGAAGATCCCCACTCCGACTGCAGAACATCAATGGATTGGCTGACTTCGGCCCAGCCCATGACCTGCTCGGCATAATCAAGGGGTCCCTTGGCCACCGCCTTGGGGAAGTTGGTGCCGTAGACCATGCCGATATCGGCATCCGCAGCACTCGATATCCCCTCCTCAACAATCAGGAGGGCCTCGCGGATCTGAACCATCAGCAGCTGCTCGGGCTTGTAGCTGCGCGAACTCTCGCCCCTGTGGGTCGCCAGGAACTCAGCGGCCTCGTCCGACATGCAGGGCCGGTCGCCCGAATAGTCATAGAAGCCCTTGCCGCTCTTCTGCCCCAGACAGCCCTTGTCATTCAGGTACTGCAGCAGCTCCGGGATGGGAGTGCGGTCGCCATAGGCATCCGCCAGAGTCTTTGAGGCGTGCAGGCCGACGTCCAGCCCCACCAGATCCCAGAGCACGAAGGGGCCCATGGGCATGCCGAAATCAACCATGGAGCTGTCGATCTCCTGCATGGTGGCCGCACCGCTCATCAGCGCCAGAACCGCCTCATTCATATAGGGGATCAGAATGCGGTTAACCACAAAGCCGGGACCGTTTTTGACCCGGATGGGCACCTTGCCGATTGTGCGCGCAAAATCCATCATCGTATCAACGCAGCTTTCAGCGGAATTCTGGTCATAGATCACCTCGACCAGCTTCATGACATGGGCCGGATTGAAGAAGTGCAGCCCCACGAAACGCGACTTATCAGCCAGCTTGGCGCCGATTTCGCTCAGGGAGAGGGTCGAAGTGTTGGTGGCCAGGATGGCCGTCCCGGGACAGATCTTCTCAAGTTCAGCAAAGACCCCCTGCTTGAGCGCCATAATCTCCGGCACAGCCTCAATCACCAGGTCCACCTGGGCAAAGTAGGCCAGATCATACTCGGTACCGCCTCTGAGCAGCGCCTGCTTGGCCTCGGCCTCTGCCGCATCCAGCTTACCCCTGTCAACCAGCTTTGAGTAGATTTTAGCGGACAGATCCAGAGCCTTATCCACAAACTGCAGATCGATATCCTTGACAAAACACTCGATGCCGGCATTGGAGAGCAGATGGGCGATTCCGCCACCCATGGCCCCGCCACCGATAACCGCCGCTTTCCTAATGCTCATAGATCCTCCTAACAGCTCAAGCCACTCAAAAAAACGTCACTGACCGAATCGGCCAGCTCCGGCATATCAAAACGCTTACGCTTGGACCTCACAATATAGGATGAAAGCTCATCCAATGACCCGAACAGCATGCGGGCCGCAACCTCGGGCTTAACCTTTGCCCCGAAAACACCCTGCTCCTGCCCGTCGGAAACTATCTCCGAGATGATCCCCAGATAGGTCAGGAAACGCTTATTCTTGTACTCCTTCATAAACTTGGAAGACTGGCGTAACTCAACCTGAATCACTTCGGCCAGAGCCTTATCAGAATCAGCAATGGCCAGGTGCACATTGCAGAATTTACGTAACTTTTCGCGCGGGTCGTCAATATCCTCCAGGTTATCACGGACATTGCTGATAATATTGCTGAGCTCCTCTTCAAAGAGCGAGATCAGGATATCATCCTTGTTCTTAAAGTAGAGATAGATCGTTCCATCAGCCACATGGGCGGTGCGTGCAATCTCTGAGACCTTGGAGTTGTAGAAACCCTCCCTGGCGAATACTTTCTTGGCTGCGTTCAGGATCAGCCTGTATTTTTCTTCTCCACGCATAATAAACCATCCTCATAACAACTAAAAAGGGGCACCGGGCCCAAGCCCGACACCCCGATTAAAAATTAACTATAACTTTTTGCGTTCATCAACCAGCACATCCACAACACCGGGATCAGCCAGGGTTGAAGTATCTCCGAAATCGGAGAAGTCGCTGGCGGCAACCTTTCTCAGAACACGGCGCATGATCTTGCCGGATCTGGTCTTGGGCAGGCCGTCGGCCCAGAGAATATGATCGGGCGTAGCGATCGGTCCGATCTCCTTGCGCACATGCATGACCAGCTCCTTCTTGAGCTCATCGGACTTCTCGACACCGGTATTCAGAGTTACATAGGCAAAGATGCCCTGACCCTTAATGTCATGCGGGAAGCCGACAACAGCGGACTCAGCCACGTTGGGGTGAGATACGAGAGCAGACTCGACCTCGGCAGTACCCATGCGGTGACCGGAAACGTTGATAACATCATCCACGCGGCCGGTGATCTTGTAGTAACCCATCTCATCACGCTCGGCGCCGTCGCCGGAGAAGTAGTAACCCGGGAACTGCACGAAGTAGGTCTCCTTGAAGCGCTCAGCATCGCCCCATACGCCGCGCATCTGGCCGGGCCAGGATCTCTTCATGACCAGATTGCCGCGACCGGGACCATTGATCTCATTACCCTCATCATCAACCAGGGCCGGCTCAACGCCGAAGAAGGGCACGGTGGCCTTGGCGGGCTTGATGTCGATGGCGCCGGGCAGCGGAGTGATCAGGATACCGCCGGTCTCGGTCTGCCACCAGGTGTCAACGATGGTGCACTGGCCGCGGCCGATCAGCTCATAGTACCACTTCCAGGCTTCGGGGTTGAGCGGCTCACCAACAGAACCAAGGATTCTGATGGAAGAGATATCATGCTTCTTAACCCAGTCGTCACCCTCTTTGGCGATGGCGCGGATGGCGGTGGGAGCGGTGTAGAAGATATCCACATTGTACTTCTCGACAACTTCCCAGAAACGGGCCGGGGTCGGATATGAGGGCACGCCCTCAAACATGATTGAGGTGGCGCCGTTGGCCAGGGGTCCGTAGACGATGTAGCTGTGGCCGGTTACCCAGCCGATGTCGGCTGTACACCAATAGATGTCGTCATCATGGCAGTCAAAGACATACTGATGGGTCATGGAGGTGTAGAGCAGGTAGCCGCCGGTGGTGTGCATAACACCCTTGGGCTTGCCGGTTGAACCGGATGTGTAAAGGATGAAGAGCGGATCTTCAGCATCCATCCACTCGGGCTCGCAGTAGAAGTCAACCTCATCCATGAGGGTCTCATACCAGACGTCACGGCCCTCTTCCCAGTCAACCTCAGTGCCGGTATTCTTGACAACCAGCTGCTTCTTGAGGCCGGGGCACTCGGCACAGGCCTTGTCGGCGTTTGCCTTCTGCGGCACAGCCTTGGCGCCGCGGTAGGTGCCGTCACAGGTCACCAGCAGGGTGGAGTCGCAGTCATTGATGCGGTCTCTGAGAGCCTCGGCCGAGAAACCGCCGAAAACGATGGAGTGAATTGCGCCGATTCTGGTACAGGCCAGCATGATGATGGCCAGCTCGGGAATCATGGGCAGATAGAGCGTTACACGGTCGCCCTTCTTGACGCCCAGCTTCTTCAGAACATTGGCGGCCTTGTTAACCTCGCGGTACATATCGGCATAGGTAAAGACCTTGTGATCATGGGGGTCATTGCCCTCCCACATGATGGCGGCCTTGTTCTTGTTGCCGTTCTTCATGTGGCGGTCAATGCAGTTATAGCTGACATTCAGCTTGGCGCCCTCAAACCATTTGACATGGATATCACCGTCATAGGAGCAGTCCATGACCTTGTCCCACTTCTTGTACCAGTCAAGCCGCTCAGCCTGCTTGGCCCAGAATCCTTCGGGATCATCGATGGACTCCTTGTACATCTTCTCATACTCTTCCTTGCTCTTAATGAAAGACTTCGCCCTCACTGCGTCCGGAACGGGGAAAATCTTCTCATACAAGCTCATGGTATCTTCAGCCATAACTACCTCCTTAGTGGTTTTAATATTATTACAATCGAGAAACAAATATAGCCAAAGCCCGAATAGGGGTCAAGCAGAAAATGAATGTTCATTCATTAAGGAAAACATCTATTATTTGTCCAGCTTGCCATCTTATATAAACATGTTACAATAGCCCAAATTATACTTTTGGGGGATCTATGAAACACCTTGCAAAAAAAGCCGTTCTACTCTGCCTGCTGCTCCTGGCCTCGACCAACCTGCCGGCCCAGGGCATCGACGTTGAGATCCTGGGTTCCGATGAGCTGACCCAGATGGAAACCCGCCTCGAGAAGACCATCTACGCCCGCTCAATCGCCAAGGGCATCAACCTTGACGATTTTGCCCACCTCAGCATCACCCTGAGCCAGCTGGGCAGCACCATCTCATTTGACGCGATCCTTGAAGCCGATCAGCCGCGCGCCTACCACAGGGACCTGCAGAGCATGGACGAGATGACGCTCGCCATCGACGAGATGCTGGACGTCATCTTCCTGAATCAGACACCTACCGCCACCACCCCCGAGGCCGGACCCCAACTTGCACCGGCCATCATCAGGGAGCCCATCAACCTGCCCTATGAGTGCACCTCGGTTACCGTCCTGAACGGCGAGATCTACTTCTCCAGCAAGAGCGAGATCTTCAAGCTGGTTGACGGCGCGCCGGTCAGCCACATGCAGTTCCCCGGCACCGACATCATCTGGCGCATCAGCGCCTACCGCGACAGCCTGATCGTGCTGACCAAGAACAAGGAGCAGATGCGCAGCTTCCAGATCAAGGACGGCCGGGAGATCCGCAGCTGGAGCAACCCGGTGACCCCAATGGGCGACGGCCTGATAACTGCCGCCCTCAGAATGAAACCCGATATGACCACCGAGGAGAACCGCTGGTCAAAGCCCGGCACCGTTGACGGCCAGCCCGACAGCGTGACCGCCGGCACCGACATCCTGGGCTGCGCCAGCGGCAGAATCATGCCCGATTCCCAGAACCCCCAGCTGATCACCTACAACAGCACCGACCGCCTGATCGTCAAGGACGGGCGCAAAACCGTCTGGACCAACGACAAGAGCATGGGCCGCCAGCCCCACTTCATCCGCGAGACCTACAAGGTCAAGAGCAGCCCCATCAGCGGCCAGCGCGGCGACACCAAAAACAAGACCACCCGCTACTACCTGCCTTCGCGCATCCTGGTCAGCCCCGAGGGCGAGATTATTGCGGCCCTCAACGGCCAGGGCGCCTATGCCCGCACCCCCAACATCAACATCTACAAATCAGCCAAGATCGTGAGCTACAAATATGATGACAGCCAAGTGCAGGAGAAGATCATTGCCAAATCCAGCCTGGGCTACTGCGCCGACTTCGCCCTGACCGGCGACGAGGTCGTCTACCTGACCACCAACGGCAAACAGAGCCAGCTCAGATCGGCCCGCAGATAACAAAAGGGGGAAGCCCTGCGGCTTCCCCCTTTTTAAGATCAACTGATTCAGTTCAGATATCCCAGAGACTCTTCTTTTTCTTCGGTTCAGCCTGCGCAGCCGCTTCAGCCGGCTTTATCTTGATTGAATGATCGCGACTGTAGTCCTTGCAGTTGAGCACACCTTCCGACTTAAACTTTTTCTGGCACTCCTTGCGCCAGGCACATGTGGCACATAGTGAACGATCCATGGACATATCGCCTCCCTATTTTTTTATCGATCGAAGCTGATCTTACACCAGATTCAGCGCAAATCCAACATAATAGCAGAAACATAGCGCGCAGTGATGCCGTCATGGCGCCGCAGGGCCGCCAGGGCCTGCCGCGGCTTCTCGGCATACTTTGAGGGCGCTGAAAATATATCCACCAGTGTTGCCGCCAAATCTTCAGCCGAGTCCACCCGGGTGGTCATGTAATCGAGCCCCTCCAGGGCCCAGCTGAAATTATCCATGTGCGGGCCGTGCAGCACCGGGATGCCCCAGGCCACCGGCTCCAGAATGTTCTGCCCGCCCAGCTCGACCAGGGAGCCGCCCACGAAGGCCGCATCCGCCGCGCCGTAAAACTTGAAGAGCTCCCCGAAGGTGTCAACGATCAGAAGATTGCCGCTTCTTGCGCCGCTGCTGCGCAACACGGGACCGAAGTCACGCGCCAGCTCGCTGACCAGCCCATACTGCTCAGGATGGCGCGGGGCCACAACGACGTACAACTCGGGGATCTGCTCGCGCACCCTGTGCAGGGCGCTGATAACCAGTTCCTCCTCGCCCTCGCGCAGACTGCCGACGGTCACCACCGGGCGGTCTCCGACGCCCAGCTCCGCCCGGATGGCGTCCCGCAGCTCCGGATCGGCCTGGGGCAGACCGTCCAGCTTGAGATTGCCCAGCACCTCGACCCGCCCGGCCCCCAGCGCATGGAAGCGCTCGGCGTCAGCCTCGGCGATGGCCAGGACAGTGCTGTTCTGCAGCAGGCGCGCAAAGAACGGCCGCAGCTTCATATATGATGCATGGGCCTTGGCGCTCATGCGGCCGTTGACAAAGAGCACGCCGCCGCTCTTGAGCAGCATTTCGGGCCATATTTCAGTCTCGGCCACCACGATCCTGGCCGGCCTGATCTTCCTGATAAAGCGCCCCATGCAGGGATCGAAGGGAAAGGGCCAGACCAGATCGACGCCCTCAACTTTGGCCGCCACCGCGCGGCCGGTGGCCGTCATGGCGGTCAGCAGGATGAAGATATCCGGCCGCTCTTTTTTGAGATCGCCGATCAGACGCTCCACCGCCTTGACCTCGCCCACGCTGGCCGCATGCAGCCAGATGAGATTCTCAGCCGGCACCTCGGGCAGATCAAGGGTCAGGCGCTGGCGCAGGGTGCCCTCAAAGTTGAGATGCTTGCGCACGATCAGCAGGAGCGGTCCCAGCAGCAGCCAGACCAGCAGGCGGTAGACAAAGATTATCAGGTCTGCCAAAATCTGCTCAGCCTCGCCTGGTCGGCCGGGGTGTTGATCTCATGGAACTCGCCCCGGGCCTCAATGACACGAATAGATATGCCGTTCTCCAGGGCGCGCAGCTGCTCGAGCGACTCGGCCCGCTCCAGCGGGGTCGGCTCAAGCTGGGTAAACCTCTCCAGCACCGCGCGGCTGAAGCCGTAGAGCCCCACATGTTTCAGGAAGGGGAAGTTTCCGCCGTCGCGCAGGAAGGGAATGGCGCAGCGCGAGAAGTAGAGCGCGTCGCCGTTCCTGGCGCAGACCACCTTGACGCTGTTGGGGTCACCGATATCGGCCTCGTCGGCCGGCACGCCGATGGTGGCCATGGGACAGCCGGCCTGCAGCGCCTCAACCATCAGGGAGATGGCTTTCGTGTCCATGACCACCTGGTCGCCCTGGACATTGATGATGATGTCGGCCTCGATATCCCTGACGGCCGCTGCCACCCGGTCGGTGCCCGAGGGGCACTCGGGGCTGGTCATAATGACCCGGCCGCCAAAGGCCTCGACCGCATCAAATATGCGCTGATCATCGGTGGCCACCAGCACCTCATCGATGCCGTCCAGTTTGACCACCGCGCCATAGATGCGCTCAATCATGCTCTTGCCGCCCAGATCGACCAGGGGCTTGCCGGGAAAACGCGTTGATGCATAGCGGGCCGGGATTACGGCCACAACTCTCTTAGCCATTCAAAATCTCCTCAAGCGCAGCGCAGTGCTGCTCATATGATCTCTGGTCATACAACACCATGCGCAGCGTTTCAATGGCCGTGTCGCCCCTCAGATAATCACAAAAAGCCCTGATGGCCACCATGGCGGCCTCGCGCACCGGATAACCGAAGATGCCGGTGCTGAGGGCCGGAAAGGCGATCGACCGCACCCCGTTGGCATCGGCCAGCTTCAATGACTCAAGGTAACAGCTGGCGAGCAGCTCCGGATCACGCGCAGACCCGGAGTAGACCGGCCCGACCGTGTGGATCACATAGCGGTTGGGCAGCTTGTGGCCGCCCGAGATGCGCGCCGCGCCCGTAGGGCAGCCGCCCAGCTTGGCGCACTCCTGCCAGAGGCCCGGACCGGCCGCGGCATGAATGGCGCCCGCCACCCCGCCGCCGGGCGCCAGCTGCGAGTTGGCCGCATTGACCACCGCCTCGGTATCCTGGGCCGTGATGTCGCCGATGACAAACTGCAGCTTCACGCCATCAATTATAATCTCTTTCATCTCTTCTCCCCGATAAGTTCGGCAATATAGCGTTCAATCCTGTCGGCATCAGCCAGAGAGACGCCGGCATAGAGCCGGCCCTGAGGATACAGAATAACATTGGGCCCCTGCTCGCAGAGCCCCAGACAGCCGGTCTGGGAGACGCGCACGCGCCCCCGCCAGCCCCTCTCGGCCACCATCTGCTTCAGACGCTCGCGCAGCTTGACATTCTCGCCGTCGGCGCAGGACTTGCGCCGGCCCTGCCGGTCGTTGACACAGACCAGCACATGACACTCATAGGGAACCTTCATAGCCACCTCCCATCAACAGAATAGAGCTCAGAAGCTGCGCGTCAATTTGCTCATACGTTCAAGTTAGCTTAACAGGCTGCCCTGCGCAACAGTTCCATGGCTGAGAAATTTCAGCCCAATTAATTCATTATTAGGCATCCGTCGGCCTCAGATAAGCTGAAAATATACAGCCGGCCGCTGCCGATCTTTCACTTTCCGCAATTACTCCCTGAGTGCCGAGAAATAAACTTAAAAAAGTTTAATCTGCCCCCTTGACTGCCCCAAATTCCTATGGTAGCTACCTGCCATCAACGTATGGGGCCGTAGCTCAGTTGGGAGAGTGCTTGAATGGCATTCAAGAGGTCGAGGGTTCGATCCCCTTCGGCTCCACCATACAGGCCGATCACGCAAGTGATCGGCTTTTTTATTGCCCGGCACATTTTTTCACTTGCCATCTTTAGACTTGGATTTATCTTTGCCATATCCAGGCTGTGTCCGCCTGAAACCCCGCAGCAGAGAATCCAGCCTGAGTGCTTAACTTTTCAATTAATTCCATTTTAGGAGGTTTAAATGAGACAACTTACCATACTCTTGGCTCTTACAATCATTTTTACAAACACCGCCGTCGCAGCAGTTATTCACATCAACCTAGAAGAGACACCCTTCCTACCCTCTGACACTATTTTTCTAAGTGCATATGACGACCTAAATGAAATAAGCATTGATCCAGACACCTCTTACATAGACAGAAACTACTCTTTATCTTCTTCAGAGACCAGTATTACGCGCAATACATCAATTAGATTTGACACAACATCTGCCGATAATCTCAGGGTTGCCCAACCTAGAACTACATACTCTCATGACAACAATTATGGCATCTTCGATTATGGAGGCAATCCCGACACCATAGAGATACGTCAGAGCGAGAACCAGGTGATCCTAAACGGCATTTCTTTCTGGTATGGTGCCCGCAATGGAATAATTCCCCCTACCATAACCATATTAGGTCTCAATAATGAAATAATCCCTATTACCGAAACAATCATAGAACCATTCACTGACTCTGACGCATCCACAGACTGGTTCTATATTTCCATCTTTGATATTGAAGGCTTTGCATCCATTCGAATTGAATCAACATTTACAACTACAGGTAACGAAACTCTCAATGACAACTTTGGACTAAGCGAAATAACTTTCTATTCAGCTGTCCCACTCCCGGCCAGCGCCCTGCTCTTCGGCTCGGGCCTCATCGGCCTGCTGGGACTGCGCCGGCGCAGGCAGACATAAAAAAAGCGCAACTGGGGACAGAATTCAATTCTGTTTGAATGCATAAGTAAGAAATGGGAGGCCTCCCTATAGCGGTACGATGTTGAGCGTGGGATAATCCACCTCAAAGTCCAAACTACAAGGAGGTCTACCCATGGAAAGATTGTACTACATAGGTCTTGATATTCACAAGCAGATCATTGCCTACTGCATCAAACTTGCAGACGGCACAACGGTTCGCGAAGGCGTTATCCGGGCAACACGCTCCAGCCTTGATGAATGGTCCGCCACCATTGACAGTCCCTGGATCGGGGCCATGGAAGCCACGCTCTTCACAGACTGGATCTATGATTATTTGCAACCATATGCACATGAACTAAAAGTAGCCCATCCGGAGATGCTCAAGGCTATCAGCGCCTCCAAGAAGAAAAATGACCGCCAGGATGCGGAAACCATCGCCAACCTGTTGCGCAGTGATCTGCTGCCCGAGTGTCATATGCCTGATAAAAATATTCGCGAACTGCGTCGGATTTTGCGTTACCGCAACCTGCTGGTCAGAGAGTCAGTCCGTTTGAAGAATAAAGCCGCAGGTCTGTTGATGGAGAGCGGGGCCGAATACAGCAAACCGCGTCTTCATGGCAAGCGTTATTATACAAATCTATTAGAGAACCTTGATGATGTTCCCGAGTCCGTCATCAATCTGCTCAGGCTGAATCGTGGGGCGCTGGAACTATTCACTGAAGCGCAAAAGCAACTGATCAAAGAGCTGCGCAGTAATCCGTTGATCAGCGCCAGGGTTAACCGGCTCATGACAATTCCGGGTGTCGGTGAGATAACAGCCCTGACCTGGGTGCTGGAGGTGGGTGATCCCGAGCGTTTTGCCGGCGTGAATCAGGCCGTCAGCTACTGCGGGCTCTGCAGCGCCCAGAAAGAATCAGCCGGCAAGGAGAGACGCGGTCCAATCTCCAAGAAACGCAACAAACATCTCCAGTGCATGTTGGTTGAAGCCGCCAAGCTGGCACCACGCCTCAATCCGGCACTGGCAGAGGTTCATGCACGGGAAGTTGAGCATGGTAACCGTAACCGGGCAACTTTAGCCGTGGCACGCAAGATGGTGGCCTATATGCTGGCGGTCGACAAACGGCAGAGCGATTTCTCGCCTGATGGAGTTAGCCGCGCAGCCTAAAAAAATTGCCGATAGATCTTCCTGCCGGGCCTTGCCTTAGGGGATTGCGCACAAGGCGCCGGAGAACTGTTGACATAACGGGTCTGGCGGCCTGCCAGCCTCTTCATCAAGACACCCAGGCTGTCTGGGTTGTCACCGGGATCAACAACAAGGTGGACATGATTCGTCATCAGACAGTAGGAGTATAGTTTGCAGCGCAGCTTGGTCTTCCACTCCTTCAAGTTATCAAGATAGTAGAGATAGTCATTGTCAGATGCAAAGACCAAACTGCGATTGTGTCCGCGCTGGACAATGTGATGCGGCATGTTGGGCAAGACCACACGGGCATGTCTGGGCATGCTCAAATCATAATGAACAGTTCCGTCTTGGCAAATTATAAGGCATGGGGACAGAATTCAATTCTGTCCCCAAACCAACCGGGCCCACCCCAAAGGGGACTGATCTTGTTTTTCATAACTAGCTGATATCACGAGCCTTAAAAATATGAAAAATAAATCTGTCCCCGATAAACATAAAAAAAGGGGAGGCATGCGCCTCCCCTTTTTCAGTTAACATGAAGTTTGCTTATTTTCTGCGGCGGACAACCAGAGCCAGCATGGAGCTCAGAGCTACCAGCAGCATGGGGCTGACGGAAGCGGCTGAACCGATGAAGCAGGGATCGTCATCATCGCTGTTCATGTACCACCAGGCGGCGAGGGCTTCGGTGTCTTCGGGACGAATCGACTCATCAGGATCATCCTCACCCTTAACACCTTTAATCACTACCTGATATTTTTCGAGAGTATCCACATAGGCCACGTAAGCATTTTTGACGCCCTCAATGGCAGAAATCTTTACCAAATCTTTATCATCAAGCATCAGATTACCCTTGCCATCAAACTTGGCCAAATAAGGCGCTCCATCACTAAAGTCAGCATTAAAAGCTACCTCCGCCTGAGCTTCGCCGAGAAGCAATACTTCATCTGCACTGCCAACAGTAAAGGCCAACGGAGTTGACACAATATTATGAGGATTAAGTACCTTAATAGAAGCGGGCTCTACAAATTCGGGTGCATCCAACCACCCATATTTACCATTATAACCAGCATATGCGTAGGGAATATTTGATCCCTCAACTTCAATCTCAATAACAGTACCAGCACCGATAGTTACCACCAGCACAGGGAAATTCTCTGCATAAAGAATAGGTGAAGATGCCAGGCCTGCATTATACACCAACGAACCATCACCTTCAGTATAAATTCCGCCCGATGTAAGGTAGGATTTAACCAGACCCTTCTCCTTCTTGGAGAAATAGGTGTATACCTTATCACCCTCTTCAGCCTGACATGAGACAGAATATTTACCATCAACGGTTAACTGAGAACCCTGCATAGGCTCCACACTTCCGATCCAGCTAACTTTAATATCACTTAGCAGACCACTTTCACCCTTGACTATTCCATCAAACACATAATCAGCAGCCTGCACCGAGGTTGAAATCACAAAGAAGCAACAAAACAATAAAGCGCTAAGATTATTTTTAGAAATAAGTTTCATAATAAGTTCCCCTCTAAACAACCAACTGTCTTCTACGAGCACCAATCAAGCAAAACAGTCCTGAACCAAAGAGGACCAATGCACCCGGCAGCGGTACACTCTGCACCTCAAATGCGATAGATTCCAATATAGATCCTCCAAGTACAACATTAATTGTACCAGCATCACTCGCATCGAAAACAGAAAGTGCTCTACCATCTATATCAAAAGTGTATTGATAAATACCTGTACTTCCAATTTCATAACTATTCTTAGAGTCAGCAATAAGCTCAAATGACTCACCAGCAAACAAAGGCATCAAGGTGACAGAACCTACAGGATCAAACCCATCTCCGCTCACATGCAGAACAAGCGATGCACTTACGATATCAATAGCGGCATCATCACCCTCATCAACAAAACTATACTGAGAAGGACCCCATTCTCCCGCATCCTGTGCGAAAAAATTAAAATCGAAATTTAATTCATCAGCAGAAGGCGCAGCCCCTTCGAGAGAATAACGCTCCACATACGTAGCCGCCCCAGCCACGCCAGCCATCATCAAAACCAAACCGATAGTAAGCAAAATCTTCTTCATATTAACCTCCAGTTAATCTTTTTAGAAATTAAAGGGTGAAACTTAAGCGATACATCAAAGATAGTACCGCATTATCATCATGATCAATAACTGTCAATATTTAACAAACATAAAGTCAGCTACTTATGCCATCTCTCTGCGGCGCCAACCGATCAACCCCAGCAGACCGGAACCGAGCAGCAGCCCGGCGGCCGGCACCGGCACGCTGCTGACAACCACATTCATGGAGACACTGGTCATAAACTGCGGATCGCAGAGGTCATCAAAAACGCTCAGCGTAAACTGATAGACGCCCTCCTCGGCCGAATCATAGATGGGACCGAAGCAATCTCTCGGACCCCAGGTACAGAAAGCAAGGTTTTCAGAATCCTGGCGCAACATATGGGCGGGGATATCACGCTCCCAGCTCCAGCTAGATTCAGTGCCATCGTCAGCGATGAAGTCAACTTCCAGCAAGCCATGCACCAGCAGCTCGCCCGAGCCACGACTGTCAATATGGAAATCATAATTCCAGTCAGTTCCGGGCTCCACAAAGTACACGGCCACCTCTTCGGAGGTGCCGCAACCGGCCACACCATTGGGCGCCACTCCGACCTCTCGAATCTGAGCCCGCAGGGCGACCTCGACGCCATTGCCTTCATTAATAACAAAGCCTGCATTGTCCTGCCCTTGGCCGACATGCCAGCCATCATCGATAGGCGAGTTGTAACTTACTGCCCAGCCGTTCCCCGCCATCAAAAGACAGAAAAACACCGCTGCCAAAGCCACATTCATTTTTTTCATACTTACCCCACTCTTAAAAGCGCTTACGTTGCGCAATAAAAATAATATTTGATGATCTAGATGCACATTGTATGCCAGATGACATAAAAAGCGTACCCATCTGTTTCCGGGCTCTTACACCATTATTCAGCCGCTGACAATGGATAAAGAAGTGCAATTGTGTATTATTTTACACACTCATGTAAAAATTAATTCCGCTCAGGAGGAGAGTGAATATCAGGCCCTAAATTTCACATGGCATGGAGGCGACAACTTAAATTACAGCGCTTGGCGCACATAATAAGATTTAATTCAGCATTGGCAAGCATCATTATACATTTCCTGTTTACAGCTGGCCGCTCTCTGGGCTAGTTTCATAACGATATCATTTACAGGTGCCGAAAATGTATACAACATTCTATAAACTTAGTGAGAAGCCGTTTCAGATTATCCCTAATCCGAGCTTTCTCTACCCCAGCCCCAACCACAAGAACGCCCTGGCCTACCTGGAGTACGGCATCATGGAACAGGTCGGCTTCATCCTGCTGACCGGCGAAGTGGGCTCGGGCAAGACCACCCTGATCCGGCACCTGCTGAACAAGGTCGACCGGCGCATCGACACCGCGGTCATCTTCAACACCAACATCACCTCCCATGAGCTGCTGCAGCTGATCCTCAAGGAGTTTGAGATCGACGCCCCCGAATGCGGCAAATCCCAGGCCCTGGAACACATCTTCGACTACCTGATCGAACGCTTCGCCCACAACCGGCGCGTGCTGCTGATCATCGACGAGGCCCAGAACCTCTCGGAGGAGGCCCTGGAGGAGGTGCGCATGCTCTCCAACCTGCAGAGCGACGATCAGCTGCTGCTGCAGATCATGCTGGTGGGCCAGCCCGAACTGAACGACAAGCTCAAGCGCCACGAGCTGCGCCAGCTCAACCAGCGCATCGCCGCCAACTACCACCTGAGCGGCATCTCGCTCGAGGATACCGAACACTACATCCGCCACCGGCTGCTCAAGGTCGGCCGCAAAAACCGCCTCTTCACCAATGAGGCCATCGCCCTGATCCACACCTACTCCGGCGGCATCCCGCGCACCATCAACCTGATCTGCGACACGGCCCTGGTCTACGGTTTCGCCGACGAGATCGAGCTGATCGACGCCGAGCTGATCAGGAGCGTCATCCGCGACAAGAACGGCATCGGCATCCGCGACGAATCAGCCGCCCCGGCCGCGCCCGCTGAAGTTGAGCTGATCGACCGGGTCGCCGAACTGACCACCGAGGTTGAGCGCCTCCAGCGCGAGCTGGAGCAGGCCCGCTCGCTGCAGGCCGACCAGGAGATCAAGCGCCTGCGCAACCTGATCATGGAGGAGCGCGAGAACCACCAGCGGCTGCAGGAGCGCTACGACAGCTTCCACTCCCAGGTCTCCCACTTCCTCTACGCCCCCAACAGCAACAAGAGCACCAAGCAGAACCTGCTGCGCCGTCTGGCCCGCCGCATCCTGGGGCTCAAAGAGGTTGAGGAGTTCCAGGACCAGCTGGAAGACTCGATCATCATCCGCGACTGACAAAAAAAGGGCGGTATGCACCGCCCCCCTCATTGAGCATCCGCTCTCAGCTAATAGCCGTAGCCGTAGCTGTCCAGCTCGCAGTTCTCCTTGTTCAGAATGAAGCCGATGAACTTCTCCTTGGGCAGCATGCTGATGGCCTTCCTGACCTCGGCCTTGGTGGTGTGGCCCGACTCGACCACCATGATGATGCCGTCCACCTGGGGCGCGAAGGCCATGGCGTCGGCGTTGCCGCTCAGGGGCGGCACATCGAAGAAGATGCAGCGGTCGGAGTAGCGGTTCTTGACCTCGCCGACCAGCGACTTCATGCGCGGCGAATCCAGATACTCGGTGGAGTCGTGACAGGTGCGGATACCGGAGATGACGGTCAGCTTGTCGATGCCGGGCCAGACGATGATCTCCTTGAGCGGCACCCCGTCCACCAGGTAGTCGGCCAGCGAAAGCTGGCTGGCGTAGCCCAGGGTCTTATGCACGTTCTGGCGCATCAGGTCGCAGTCCATCAGCAGCACCGTCTGGTTGAACTCGCGCGCAAAGGTGATCGCCAGATTGACGCTGGTCAGGGTCTTGCCCTCGCCGGGTCTGGGACTGGTGATCATGATGGTGCGCATGCCGCGCTGGCGGATGATCTGGTTGATCTGGGTCCGCAGCACCTTGTAGTAGGCGATCTCGCGCGAGTCGGGCGAGACGCAGCGGTTGCGCCTGAGCACCTCGGGGTCCAGCAGCACCGTGCGTGACTCCTTATAGACCGGCGCCTTCCAGTCGCGCGGCTCCTCATCAAAGGCAAAGTCAACCCCGTCATCCAGCAGCAGGCCCTCTTCGGCGCGCATCTGCTTAGCCTTGTCCACAGCTTTTTTAATCTTCATATCCTACCTCTACATCCCCAGCCGCATTACCAGCTTGGCCCAGAAAACATTCAGGTTCATAACCGCAAAGTGAAAAATGACAATCCCGACCAGCAGGGCCGCACCGGCCCCGGCCGCCACCGAGTAGCGCAGCCTGAGCGCATTGTCGAAATCTTCCTGGATCGTGATCATGGGCACCGTGCCCAGCACCGGGAAGTCGCTCAGCGAGTTGAGGTCCTCGACGCCGCGCACCGAATCATCGGCAAACTCCAGCATGGCCGCCAGGCCCACGCCGGCGCCGACGCCCAACACCAGGCCGATCAGGATGATGGCCATGCGGTTGGGCTTATAGGGGCTTTCGGGCAGGCGGGCCGGCTCCAGCAGGGTGAAGCGCTCGCCCTTCTGCTCCTTCTCCAGCCCCTGGGAGACGCGGGCCTCCATCAGCTTGCGCATCAGATCGTCATACTTGGCCTGGGTGTTGTTGCGCTCAACCATCAGGGCCTTATACTCGGCCTCAACCCGCGGGGTGGCCTCGATGCGCGCCTGATAGTCGTCGACGCGCTTCTTGATCTCGCCGCCCTGGGCGCTCAGCGAGCCGATCTCGGCCCGGGTGCTGGCCAGCTGCGAGGCCACGGTCACATAGGCCGGGTTCTCGATGGAGCTCTCCACATGCTCGCCCTTGATCTGGGCCTCGAGGCGCGCGATCTCAGCCTTGGTCTGGATCACATCCGGATGGTGCTGGGAGTAGCGCTGCTGCTGGTAGATCAGCTCGGTCCTAAGCTCCTCCAGGCGGCGGTGGGCCCCCTCGCCCAGATCGCGCGGAATGCTGGCCAGCTGGGTCTGCAGGGCGCCCTCGCGCTCGCGCAGATGGGTCAGCTGCTCCTGCAGCCGGTCCAGCGAGCGCTCCAGGTTGTTGAGGTTCTGCATGTTGACCTGCAACAGCTCGGGCAGCTCATTGATATGCTGGCCCTTGAACTCGGCCAGCTCGTCGTCGATGGCCTGCAGGTCAAATCTGACCTTCTCCATCTCGGCATTGATGAAGTTGGAGATGCCGGACGCCTGCTTCTCGCGCACGCGCACATTCTCCTCTAGAAAGAGCGAGGTCAGCACGTTGGCGATCTGCTGGGTCTTGTCCGGGTTGCGCCCCTCATAGGAGAGGGTGAAGGCGATGGTGGCGGCCGTGGGCCGGCCGGTGCGCTTGTCGATCACCTCGACGCTGATGGGCTCGACCGCAATCTCGCTGCGCATGCGGCTGACGATCTGCTCGGTGGTCCAGGTGTCGCGCAGGCCCGCGTAGAGGCCGTACTCCTCGATGATCTCCATCAGGCGCGTGGCGCTCATGACCCGCTGGTTGATGATCTGCAGCTGCTGCTCGGCAAAGACATTGACCGTGGACTTGACGTAGTCGTCCGGGATGTCCTGCTCCTCGATCAGGATGGTGGCCGTGGACTTGTAGACCGGCGGCAGCATCACGGCCACCACCAAGGCGGCCGCCATGATCAGCACTGCCGGCAGAATCAACGCCCACTTGCGGCGCTTGAAAATGTTCAAATAGTCCTGCGGTGTCATCTGGTTTGGATCCATAAATTCTCCTCTACTTCTTGTCATATTCCCAGATCAGTTTCATATAACTCAGCTTGCGCTCCTTATTGCGGTCGCGGAATGCGCCGTAGGCGCTCTCCCAGTAGGCCCGGTCGCGCAGCTTGGTGTAGCTGTAGCCCACCTCATAGATGACGCCGTAGCCGAAGTCATAGCTGATGCGCGGATTGAGGCGGCGGGTCTCCTCATTGGTGTAGTCGCTCAGATTGAGCATGTCCCTGTGGTCGGAGCTGCTCTTGAGGTACTCGGCCGTAAGATTAAGGGCCACGCCCTCGGCCCAGCGGTAGCCGGCGTCCAGGCGCATGGAGATACGGTCATAGGCCTGGGAATCGCCGCTGCCGGGCTGCAGATCCTTGCTGTAGGTCAGCGAGAGGTTGGACATCTTGTCCTTGTAATGCAGACCCAGGTCGCCGGTGGTGCTGCGGCTGATGCGGTCGTCATAGTACCAGTAGTTGAAGTCGTTATCATAGAACTGGTGACGGTTATACTCGGTGGTGCTGCTGCGGCGGCCGATGTTGGCCGTGAAGGTCACCAGCTGGTCGGCTTTGACGGCCAGACCGACCATGGCGTAGTCGCTCCAGACCTTGTCCACCAGGTTGAGCTGATGGCCGGAGCGGCTCAGGGTCAGATCGTCATAGTCGTAGCGCGCCGAACCCACGCTCATGACCGTTGAGAAGATCGGCGTCCACTGCTGCCTGAGATAGAGGCTGGCGCGGTTGGTGCGGTTGTCGGTGTCGCGCGGGTCCTGATAGTCGGTGCGGTTGTACTTATAGTCGATGCCGGCGAAAAAGGTGTGCGATAACGCGCATTCAACCCCGGTGCCGCCGTCGGTGCGCTTCTGCTTGGTCAGGCCGAAGAGGCTCTGGCGGTCGAGGCGGCCGATATCCTCGATGCGCTCGTTGCTGCTGTCGCGCACATAGCCGCCGTTAAGCTTGTAGGTGAAGTACTCCGAAGGCATGAAGACCAGGTTGCCGTGATAGCGCAGGTCGGTGGCATCCAGGTTACTGTAGTCGCGGTCATTGTAGCGCACCATGTCGGCATAGCCGCTCAGGTCGAGCTTGAAGTTGGACTGCTGCTCGCGGGCCAGCACCCCGTAGGTGAAGGTGGCGTAGGAGTCCTCGCTGTCAAGCCTGCGTTCGGGCCAGCTCTCCGGGTCATAATCGAAGAAGAGGTTGTTGTTGTAGGTGTGCTTGTAGGCGGCCATGGGCTTGAGCTCAAAGGCCTGGGCATTGCCCACCGCCAGGAAGGCGACCAGCAGACTCAGAAGGGTTATCCAGCTGTTTTTATGCATCAGATATCCCGCTTACGGCACGATGATCACATCGCCGCGCTGCAGAGTAATGTTCTGCTCGAGCTGCTTGCCGCGGGCGATCTGGCTGAACTTGAAGCGGTAGGTCACGGTTTCATCGCCCTCTTTGCGCAGGATGCGGATGAAGTTCTTCTTGGCGTAGGGATTGAGGCCGCCGGCCAGGGCCAGGGCCTGCAGCACGGAGGTCTGGCCGTTGAGATTGTAGCGCCCCGGGCGGTTGACCTCGCCCACAATCGAGATGGCGTTGGAGTTGACCTGCTGCACCATGACGGTCAACTCGGGATCGGGCACATAACGTTTGAGCTTCTTGGCCAGCCCCTGCTTGAACTGCGTCAGGCTGAGGCCCTCGGCCTGCACCTGCCCGATCAGCGGAAAGTTGATCCGGCCGTCGGGCAGCACCACGGCCTGGGTGGTCAGGGCCTCATCCTTCCAGACCGAGATATAGAGCACGTCGCCGGCGCCGATCGTGTAGTCGGCAGCCTCATCGGCCATGGCGCTCAGCCCCAGCAAGATAAACAGCAGCGATAAGATAACTTTTTTCATTTAAAACTCCTCAATAAAATCATTCAACTATTTACTCAGTTCCTTCATCTTCTCCTGGGCCCGCTCCTTGCCCGGGAACTCCTGGCCGCTCTGCAGGGCCGTCTCCAGGTTGAGGCGCGCCTCGTCCGGCCGGCCGTCCTCAAAGAGGGCCATGGCCATATGGTAGTTGATGGTCGGATCGGCCGGGATGCGCTTGAGGGCCTTCTCGATATTGGCAATCGCCTTGGCGTTATCGCCCTGCTTGTAGTAGGCCCAGCCGATGGTGTCCAGGATGGCGCCCTCTTCGGGCTTATATCTGAGGGCGTCCTCGGCCAGGCTGAAGGCGCGCTCCAGATCATCCTTGGAATCGCCCTCCTCGATCAGCAGGAAGGCCAGATTGTTGGCCGCCGGCCAGAAGACCTCGTTGTGGCTGAGGGCCTTCTCATAGACCTGCATGGCCTTGCCCGACTTGCCCATCTTCTCATAGAGGGTGCCCAGGGCCAGGTAGGTGCCCATCTGGTAGGGGTTCTCGGCGATCGACTTCTCAAACTTCTCGGCCGCCTCATCCTTCTTGCCCTGCTTCAGGTAGACCTTGACCAGGTCCTGATAGGGGGTGACCCAGTCGGGCTTGAGCTCGGTGGCCCGTTTGAAGGCCTCCTCGGCGCCCGCCAGATCGCCGCTGGTGGCCAGCACGCGGCCCAGCAGGTCGTGCAGGTAGGCCGCCTCGGGGTTCGCGCTCAGCTTGCGGCGGCAGAAAGTTTCAGCCGAACTGTTCCGCTTCTGGGCCAGGTAGGCGTGCACCAGGGCCGAGACCAGCACCGGCGAGTCCGGATTGATCTTGATGCCCTCCTCCAGGATCAGCACGCCCTGCTCCTGCATGCCGGCATTGACATAGAGGCTGCTGAGCTTCAGATAGCCCACCGGCTGGCCCGGATCCTTCTGCAGCAGGATGCGGTACTGCTCCTCGGCCAGCGAGAGCTGCTTCTTCATCATGTAGAGGTCGCCCAGCAGCGCGATGGCCACCAGGTCATCGGGATTGCCGCGCAATATGGTCTTCAATCTGGTCTCAGTCTCGGAGTAGTCCTTCTTGATGGCGAAGAGCCGCGCCTGGGCCAGCTGGGCCTCGCGCGAATCGGGCACCACGGCCAGGGCGTCAATCAGCGAGTCGCCGGCCAGGCCGACCTCGCGGTTGAGCACGTGGGCCTCGGCCAGGTAGAGGTAGGGTTTGATCTCCTCGGGCCGGTCGGCCACCACGCTCCTGAACTCGCTGACCGCGTTGACGCCGTCATTCTTGAGCAGGTAGATCTGGCCCTGCAGCATGTGGGCCTCGATGCTCCGGGGGTTGTCGCTCAGGACCAGGTCGACATACTTCTGGGCCGCGCCCAGGTCGCGCTTCTTGAGGTAGATGGAGGCCAGCGCGCTCAAAGCGTCCAGACGGCGCGGCGAGTTCTCCATGCTCTTGAGGGAGATGGTCTCATCCAGCACCCGGATGGCCTCATCCATCTGGCCCTCCTTGAGGTAGAGCTCAGAGAGGAAGAAGCGCAGGCGGTAGCCGTCGGGGTTGGCTTTGATGCCGTCGGCAAGCTGCTGCTTGGCCGCACTGAAGTCTTCTTTCATGACGTAGAAGCGGGCCAGCTTGTAGCGGTTGGCCTCGCTGGCCGGGTCGAGGGCCAGCACCGCATCGACCATGGCGCGGGCCTCGTCCTGGCGGCCCATGTCCCAGTAGAGGCTGGCCAGGTTGAGCTTGAAGGAGGCCGACTCGGGGCGCAGCTCGATGGAGCGCATCAAGGCCCGGGCGGCGTCCTCGTTGCGCCCCTTGTTGACGTAGATGTTGGCCATCATGATCTGCATGGCCGCATTCTGCGGATTGATCTTGGCGCCGTTCTCCAGCACATCCAGGGCCGAGGGCAGGAAGCCCTGCTTCATGTAGAGCGAGGCCAGCAGCAGGTAGACATCCGCGTCCTGGATCTGGCGCTCCAGCAGCCCCTGCAGCAGCACCTCGGCATCGTCATACTTGTCCTGGCCGATCAGGGCCGCGCCCTCCAGGATCAGGGCCTGCTTGTTGTCGGGCTCCTGGGCCAGAATCTCTTTGGCCAGCTCCTGGGCCCGGTCGGCGGCCTTGCCGGCCAGGTAGAGCTTGCCCAGCTCCAGCTTGATCTCATTGTCGGCCGGGTCGAGCTCATGGGCCTTGGCGATGCAGCCGAAGGCGCGCTGGGCGTTGCCGCTCTTGAGCTCAACCAGCCCCAGGGTCTGCCAGGCGGCGGCAAACTGGTCATCGATCTGCAGGGCGTTCTTCAGCTCCAGGCGCGCCGGCACATAGTCGCCGGCCTCATAGAGGCTTTTGCCCTTCTCATAGAACTTCTGTTTCTTCTCCTCGGGCCCGGCACAGCCGAGCAGCAGGACAATCAGCAGCATGCAGAATAGCCAGTTGCGTTTCATATTCATCTCCGTAAAGTTTTAATTAATTGCAGCAAGTCGTCAGTTGATAATAACCAGTTGATATTCAAAACATTACTTTTAGCGATTCAGAGGGATTTAGTAAAGATGATAGTTTGCAATTCTAGACCGCGCCTCTACCCGTGAAGACCACCATGACCGTCTTGCACAGGATCTTGATATCATCCATGAAGCGCCAGTTATCGATGTACTCGCAGTCCAGCCGCACCACCTCGTCAAAATCGGTGATCTGGTTGCGGCCCGAGATCTGCCAGAGGCCGGTGATGCCCGGTTTGGCCGAGATGCGCCGATGGTGGTGCTTATCGTACTCGGCCACCTCGTCCAGGGTCGGCGGGCGCGTGCCCACCAGCGAGATCTCGCCCTTGAGCACATTGATGAACTGCGGGAACTCGTCCAGCGAGGTCTTGCGCAGGAATCTGCCGACGCCGGTGATGCGCGGATCGTCATCCATCTTGAACATCAGCCCCTGCATCTTGTTCTGCTGCATCAGCTCCTTTTTGCGCGCCTCGGCGTCGCGGTACATGGTGCGGAACTTGTAGAGCCCGAAGATGCGCCCGTTCAAACCGGCGCGCTGCTGCTTGAAGAAGACCGGCCCGGGCGACTCCAGCTTGATGGCCAGCGCGATGAAGGGATAGATCAGGGCCAGGATCAGACAGCCCACCAGGCCGCCGATCAGATCCAGCACGCGCTTGTAGAGCAGCCCGGTCGCATTGAAGCTGTTCTTGTAGTAGGTCAGCATGGGCACGCCCTGGCACTTCTCAACATTGACATAGGTCTGGTCGGGCTCCCAGAGCGAGGGCACGATCTTGACGGTCACGCCCATGGTGCGGCAGAGGCTGAGCTGCTTGTCGAGTTTGATGCCCGAGCCGGCATTCAGGGCAAAGATCACCTCATCCACCGAGTGGGTCTTCAAAACATCGGCCAGGTCCGCCAGGCTGCCCAGCACCTCGGGCGCGTCACTCGCCTCCAGGGCCAGGAAGCCGACCACGTCGTGGCCCCAGGTCAGCTGATCATCCAGCTTGGCGGCAATCTGGCGGCTGCGCTCATCATGGCCCACAATCAGGATGTGGCGCACATTGAAGCTCTTGCGCAGGATCAGGCGGTGATAGAAGCTGACCAGCCAGCGCCCCACAATCATCAGCAGCAGGCTGAAGCCGCCGTACCAGATAATGAAGTCGCGGGCCGCATGCAGATCGCTGAAGAGGCCCATGGCGATGCAGAGCAGCGAAAAGGAGACGAAGAGGGTCTTGAAGATTCCATAGACCATGCCCCAGCCGGCCGCCGGCCGCCGGTCATCATACATGTGGAAGCGCCCCAGCAGATAGTTGTTGACGAACATGACGCCCAGGATCATGGCCACAAAATCCATGGCTCCGACCTGCCAGGCCCCGCCCACATAGTAGAGCAGCACATGGTAGGCCGCAAAACCGGCGATGATCACAGCGGCGGCATCCAGCACCATCCTAACTGTGTTGATTACATTAACCTGCTGTTGATACATAAATTAGCTCCAGGATTAGAAGAAATATAGATTCACGGTACAAGGGGGTACACGGTTATCGTGAACCGTATACCGTGCACCGTTATTCGGGAACGTAGTCCCCTAAAAGCGGCCACAGCTCCTCGATGAAGCCGGCCAGGGCCAGATAGCCCTCGTCAATTGCCACATGCTCCGGCACGAACACCTCGACCCGCACCAGGGCGCCGTCGGTGCGCCGGCGCGTGAAGGCGTCCCACATCAGCCAGAACTTGTTGGCCCAGGGGTTTGTGATCACCCGGCCGCGCTGATAGAAGCAGTAGGCCGCGAGAAGCCTGTACGATCCTTTTTGCAGCAGATTGACCTGCATGGAGATGCCGCCGTCCAGGTCGAGCATGGCCCCGGAGCCCGGCTCCAGCTCCCAGCCGCCGCCCAAAAGGCAGGACTGGGGCGCATGCGCCGTATGGCGGGTGGTTTGGTACTCGTAGAAGGGCACCAGCAGGTTGACCTGCAGCGGCGAGCCGGGCCGGCTGTAGCTGGCCTGCACATAGTCGTCGGCCCAGAGCGACTCCAGAATCTCCTGGCTGAGATAGTGCCGCTCGCCCTGCCACTCGCCCACTTGCATGGGGAAGCCGCTCAAAAGGGTTTCACGCTGCGGCAGGTTGGAGGCATCCACGCCCTGGCGCAAGAGCACGCCGGTGGCGAGGAATATAATCGATATTGTAATCGCTAGAAATATTGATTTTTTCATTTTCAACTCGTTAGTATTGCAACCGATACAAGGTACACGGTTTAAGGTTCACGACAAAAGCATCCTGGATCCCCGCGTTCGCGAGGATGACAACCAAAAATTTATAAAACATGAAACCGAAGTTTCCTTAACCATTTACTCACTATTACCGTCATTCCCGCGCAGGCGGGAATCCAGCGTCTTGGATGTCCTGTTCAGCAGCTTGGCGCTGGCCAGCAGCAGCCCGGCCGCGATCATGAACATCAGCCAGCCCGCAAAATCATGGGCGAAGCCCTCGGCCAGCTGCTTGTAGCCGTGCACGGTCAGCACCCCGCTCAAAAAGATGCGCAGCGCATTCAGGATCACGCTCAAGGGCAGCACCAAGAGCAGCAGCACAAGCTTGCGCCATGGCCCGCGGCTGAAGAAGTGCCCGATCAGCAGCGAGAGCAGCACCATGGGCATGATGTATCTGAGCCCGCTGCAGGCATCCACCACCTGCAGCTTGTCCACCCCCAGGTCGATGATGTTGCCGTCCTGCAGCACGCTCAGGCCCACGGCCCGCAGCATCTCAACCGAGATGGTGCTGGCGGCCAGCTTGAGCTTGAAGGTCAGCATGCGGTTGACAAAGGGCGGCAGCGGCACGATGAAGAGCAAAACTATAAAAGCAAAGGCCAGTGTCCTGAGCCGTTTGCCGTAGAGGGTCAGGGCGATGCCGGTCAAGCTGCCCCACATGCCCACATAGACCAGGGTTTCAACCGAGCCTAAGGAGCCGAGCAACGCGACAAATGATGAGGCAAAGATCGCAACCAGGCCCCAGGGGCTCCACTCGAAGGCCCTGAAGTCAAACTCGGCGCGCTTCTCCCAGAGCAGCCAGGCAAAGAGCGGCAGGATCAGGTAGCAGTAGTCGTTGTCGCTATTACCCCATCGCATAAGAAGCTTCTGCATGTCGGCCCAGTAGCCGATTGCAAAACAGAGAAGCATTGCGATCGGCAGGACAAGGCCCTTCAGATCATGGCTCGTTGTTGTTTTCATATCACTCATTTCATTCCAATGTCGTCATGCCCGCGCAGGCGGGCAGTCAGCGTCTTTTGTTTTGAATAACAACATCTTACTTGATTTCTGCTTGTGCGGGAATAATAAATTAATTGCAAATCAAGCTAATAGATTTTCGTACACATTAAGATACTTGGGTGCCTCAACACCCCAATGCAGCTCTTCTGTCACACGTTTACGTCCGAATGATCCCATCTCTTTACGCAGTTCAGCATTATCCAAAAGGTACTCTATCTTCTCTGCCATATCGCTGGGATTGTTATTTTCAGCGTAGAGACTGGCTTTCTGAGCAGAGAACCGTCCTTCTGTCAGATCATACTGAACAACCGGCTTACCCAGTGCCATATATTCCATAATCTTATTCATGGTAGATTTATCATTCATATCATTGGCAATATCTGAGTTGACACAGACATCTGCTGTACAAAGAGCCTCAAGCATCTCAGCATCAGGAACCCTACCGGTAAATGTCACGTGATCGGCTACCCCCAACTCACGGCTCAACGCATTCATGGCATCCAGCTCAGTTCCGCCACCAACCAGGACAAAGTGAATATCATCCCTGCCCTTATCATGCACCAACACCCGAGCAGCTTCTAAAAGATGATCAATACCCTCTTGAGCACCCATAACCCCTACATAACCAACTGCATACTTACGATGCCTCTTTAGCTCAGGATTAGGATCAACAATCTTAAGCCGCTCCAATGATGGACCACTTCTAACAACTGTAACCTTCTCAGGAGGCATCTTACCGCGCTTAATTGCGATCTCTTTGTAGGATTCATTGGTAGCAATAGAGTGATCTGCCGCCAAGAATGTAAGACGTTCCCAGGCAATCATCAACCAATAGAAGATATCCTTCCGGCCAAACTTTGCGATATACAGCTCGGGGTTAATATCATGGTGGTCAAAGACAAATTTCTTACCAAAGAACAGTTTAAAGAACAGTCCGATTATAAAAATATTGTCCGGCGGATTGCAGGCTTGGATCACATCGAAGCCCCGCTCCTTGCGGATCTTGAATGCCAACTTGAATTCCCAGAAAAGTGCTGATCCATACTCGACCAGATATCCTAATGCGCCATTGGCTTCCAATGGCAACGGATGCCTGTAGATATGAATCCCATTGATCTCTTCATATCTATCCTCATAACCTTTGCCGGTAGGACAAATAACAGATACATCATAACCGGCATCTTTCAAGGTATTGGCCTCTTGCCAGACACGCCTATCAAACGGCAAGGGTAAATTCTCTACAATTATCAATACACTCTTTTTCATGGAGATATTTCCTTTGATCAAACTCTCAATTCTTTACCAACAGATGCCATCATAGGAACTACCATTACTACGGTATTCACCTATTCTAACCAGATCAACCACACACTGTTCAGCATTAGTCTTCTCAAGCAGATCCCTAAAATCAGGATCACCATTACCAACAACAATGGTGTCAGCATGCTCAAGGACCTCATCAATACTATCGGACATTAACCTTGATATATGGGGAATAATGTTCAAGATATAATCCCGGTTGGCGCCCATCAAACTTGCAAGGTGAACATTCTTATCATAGATTTTCAGATCATAACCCTTGCCCAGCAAACGCTCAATTACCTCAACTACAGGGCTTTCACGAAGATCATCAGTACCGGCCTTAAAACTAAAGCCCAATATCCCAACTCTCTTGCTCCCCTTATCCATCACCATCTTCAGACCACGCTGCACCTGCAGCTCATTACTGGGCAAGATGGAATTCAGGATAGGCAACTCAACATCCAGAGTCTTACCCTTATAGTTCAACGCACGAAGATCCTTGGGCAGACAACTGCCACCAAAGGCAAAGCCAGGTTTCATATAGTAGGGTGAAATATTAAGCTTACGGTCCTGACAGAATATACCCATAACCTCACGGCCATCTACACCAATCTCCTTGGCCAGATTGCCGATCTCATTAGCAAAACCTACCTTCAGTGCATGCCAGACATTATCAACATACTTCACCATCTCAGCCGTAGCTGTATCTGTTCTGATCATAGGAGCATCGAGCTTCTCATAAATTGAAGCTAAAATATCTCCACTCTCCTCATCAGTCTCTCCAATAACAGTTTTGGGAGGATTATAATAATCAAAGACGGCACTGCCCTCTCTCAAAAACTCAGGATTGTTGCAGATACCAAATTCAACGCCTGCTTTCTTGCCAGCGGCTTCCTCAAGGGTTGGAATAACAACATCCCGCATGGTGCCTGGCAAAATTGTGCTGCGCAGCACAACTACATGGCGATCCTGCTTCTTCCGCAGAGCCTTTCCAATATCTTCGCAAACATGACGAACATATTTGAGATCGAGATTGCCATTTAGCTGGCTGGGTGTACCAACAGAAACGAAGGATATTTCGGAATTTTTAATAGCATCAGCAGTATCAGTGGTGGCTCTGATCCGACCATTGGCAACCATCTCGGAAATAATCTCGCCGATCGCCTCTTCAATGATTGGCGTCTTGCCTTCATTGATCAAATCTACTTTGGTCTGATTAGGATCAACACCAATCACAGTATGCCCATCTTTTGCCAGACAACCGGCAGAAACGGCACCAACATATCCAAGGCCAAAAATACTAATTCTCATCTACAATCTCCTGTAAATATACTCACAACACTAATATGTGCACCTAGCACCTAAATCTCGGTAGATATTCTCCAACTCTGGCTTCATTACCTGCGCAGAGAATCTTGATAAAAAGGTATTTCTAGCAGACTTACCCATATTATCTTTCAAATTTTGATCACTCAAAATTTTAACTATACAATCTTTCAGGCTTTCAACATCCCCCGGATTGATTAGAAACCCCTGCTCACCATCATAAATGGCTTCCGGAATTCCACCTACATACGTTGAAATAACTGGAGTACCGGCTCTAAATGACTCAAGGATTGCCATCGGCAATCCTTCATTATATGAGGGCAGTACAAATATTTCTGACCGTTTAAATAGATCATCTTTTGCCTTACCCGTCACCCACCCCAACATCTCAACGTTATTGCCTAGTCCCAATTCCGAAATACGTCTTTTCACACCTTCAACATCCCCATCTCCACCGCAATACAATTTAATTGCCGGAAATTGCTTACAAAGATCAATCAATGCGTCGAGCAAATCGAATATTCCCTTACGTCTACCCAACAAACCCATAAATAAAATCGATTGATTATTCTTATCTAAATCGCGGAAAGTTACATCTTCTACAAAATTGTAAATAACATCGACGGATGCTCTGATCTTAACCTTGTTTGTTATATAAGATTCCCACTCTTTCGAAAGAACAATCACTCTATCAGCAAGATTAAAAATATATCTTACATAGCATTTCATTATTGAGTTACACTCTACCTCATAAAATTGCTTAAATTCAGAACCATGTAGATGAAAAACGGTAGGCACCCTAAAAAAGTGAGCCAATATTACAAATATTGATTTCCGGTAAAAACTGCCTCTCATAGATGCGTGTATGTGAATTACCGAAACTTTCTTGAGGCACAGCAAATACAAAACTAAACAATACGCTCTGGCAGCAACAAGTATTTTTGAAAGAAAACTGCCACCACTATGCGTAACTACCTCCTGTATGTTCCACTTATCGAACATTCCGACATTTTTATATGTCTCAATAACAGTCCGGATTCCACCATTAACATTCGTTGAAAGCATCAAGATTTTCTTGTCCATAAACCATAATCTCCAGAAATAATAAGTTTTTAGGCATGAGTAATCAGCAATTAATTGGGCGAATTTAAACAGGTCTAGATAATAAGAGAGTAGACAATCTTAACTAATTGCCGTGCTTAAAGCGCGTAACGTTTCTTTAACAAAAGCATCTTTCGAAAAAACACCCACTACTTTGATTTTGCCATTTTGACCAAACCTCATTCGTTTTGCATTATCATTGAGTAATTCGTTAGCATAGGAAGCGTACCCCTTGTAATCAAGAGGGTCTATACAATACCCACTAACACCATGATCAATGATTTCAGTCAAAGATTGGAAGTTTGTCGAGATAACGGGTGTCTCATAATAATATGACTCAATAACTACATTACCTAAGGCTTCAGTAAATGAAGGCAAAAACGTTAATTCTGATGCTGCCATGAATACATGAACATCACTTCTGTAGCCAGTAATGATAACATTTCTCTCTAAAGAATACCTCTCAATTGATGCCTCAACTTCTGAAACATAGGACTTATCGTTAATGTTTCCTACCAAAAACAAATACAAATTGGACATCGCCAAATATCTCATCATCTCAATCAGCAAAAGTTGATTTTTATTAGAATCGACTCTTGCAATACAAGAAACTATCCTGGCACTCCTTGGTAAGTTAAATTCAGATACAATCAGTTCATTACATTCGGCCCTATCAAGTTTGGGGAATGATTCAAAATCAAACCCATTGTAAACCACGTGAGAATTATTCGTGACGAGACCTTCCTTACGCAAATTCAAGTCTACAAACTTTGAAACCGGAATATAATAACTTGCTGTAAGTTTCCAAAAAATTCTTTTAATAAACTTATACTTCCTGCCTGCAGCAAACTCACTTGTATGCTCTCCCTTAATAACAACTATTCCAGAGAGCCTCGAAGCCAATTCCACATAATATCGATGATATCCAAAATGTGTGTAAACAGCACAAATATTGTATTTTTTGATAATGGTTCGAATAGCTAAGACATTCTTTAAAAGATTATATTTCGTCAACTCACATTCGATAAGATTTGCATCTAAATCTTTTAGTTTTGTGACAAAGATCGGCTCATTATATCTATTATTTCCATCAATACATCGAGAATGTTTTGATCCAGTCGGAGGGACCAGCCAAAACAAATTATAAGTCTTACTTAATTCACGGTCCAGTCCAACATAGCGCTCTTCAATTGAAGACCAGGTGTCAGTTATAAAGCCAGGAAAAATTAATATATTCTTATATGATTCCATGTCAGATCAAAATGCACAAATATCTAGATTAATATTTAAAGAACCTGGTTTGACATAATGTTATATTTGATTAAAAAGATATTAACCAACTATCCGTTCACTATCACGATTATGATTGGAACCATCCAGCCGCGCTACTAATGCAAATATTGCAAATAAAATCCAGACTATCTGCTGATATGATGCATCTCTATTAAATTCAAACTTAATTTCATTGATTAAAAAAATGCTCATTGACAGCATACACGAATGAACAAGTGCTCTTAACTGTAAGTCTGAGATAGTTTTTAACTTCATATGCAGTTTAAACGGTAATCTAAAAAAGAATCCAACCAGTACTACAAATCCAACCAGACCCAATTGATGTAATATAGTTAAATATAAATTGTGAAAATGTCTAATTCCGTTCCCCACAATACTAACCATGCCATTCCCAAATAGACTAATATTTGGCAAGACCGATTGCTGTGCATAATACCAAACCCCTTCACGATTAATCGCATTTACCAAAGAGCCTGACTTCTCATATCTATTGAAGAAATCACCAAATCTATTTAGTATAGGATCAAATATTGAGGGAAAATACAAAAGCCATACACCAATAACCACGATAGATAGATATACCCATAAAACATAAAAAGGTAGGTTAAATGATTTTCTATTATATATTCCAAAAACTAAAGTACCAATCAAAATTAAAATAATTGATGACCTGGTTGCAGCAAGTATAGCCCCTCCAATAAATATAAATATCACAACAATATTAATAAAGTCCCTTTTACTTAGATATTTATAGAGTACCAAAGGAAACATTACAGCAATTCCCTCCCCGATCTCTTCACCGCCCGCAATGATACACTCCAGACGCTTTGCTCCACTCGCAAAACTGGTGACCATGATATCTTGATTGCGTGCCGTGAATATTGACAATGCTTTGCCGAAAAGAGGATAAAAATATAGGATAGCACCTATAATAATCTGCAGTGCAAACAAAAAAATTATCAGCGAGATCAACTTTTCTATGAAAAGTAATCGTTCCTCGTTGGGGTATAAATCATAATAATTAAATACAACAAAAAAAATCATTAACGATGTAATAAATTGAACCGCACTCCTTAATGATGGCCCCAAGAAATTATTAGGAACAGCAAATGCGCTAACTAGAGATATAATTATTAAAGAAATTGTAAACACAATATATCTATAAGTTCGACGAACTAATAACCCCTGGACAACAAATAGAAAGAACAATAATAATATTGAACACCCACCAGTTGTAATGGCATCCCTACCACCAAAGGAAATTATGATCGGGAAAAAAACTACACTCAGAACACAAACAATTAATCTATTCAAATATCACATTCCCTATACGAGATATCCATCCATAATCATCATTCCACGTGGTGTACATAAAGCCCTGTATTCTATCCCGACTTTCTATTAAACTTTTCCATTCAGAAACGGCCTCCAAGGACTTATCATCATAAAAACCAGCAACTACAACATCAAAACCATTGCTAATAAAATGATCTACACTATCCTGCCGTGTTTTGTATGTCCAAACAACGGGTACTATATCCTTTGGCAAATATTCCCATGAATTATAAAATACAGAACTTGTCATATGAAACTTATTATTCTTAGCATTTACATTAGGATCAAACATATCTGACCAAATAAATATTTTTGCTCGGGGATTTTGGTTTTTAATGATTTCATATTGAAGAGAAACACATCCACCAAGAATAGCAGACATATTCTTAGATTTGGACCTACACCCAGCACAATATCCACCCTGTCGGATTTCATCCATACTGAGGAAATAAAAGCGTGGTCTAACTATTTCCTCAATATATTCTATTTGTTTTCTCCATATCGCATATACCTTAGCCTCGGTCATACAAGCAGATATCTGTCCATTATCCATGGAATAACTTCTGTAGAAATCAACAGATACATTGGAAGCATTAAACTTATGAGTAGCTTGCAATGATAGTGAATTGCTACCATTTACAAATACTACATTAAAATCCGAGCCTCGATATAATTCCCGGCGTGTCCGAATATCTTTAACAGATAGAGGAGTTCCCTCTCTTCTTAGAACATCTTCAAACGCAACGTCTTCGGTTATTGAAATATCATCTAACCAAAAGGTGCCATGCTTTTGATTCCAGACACCTATATATAAATATATGGACTCATATTCCAATGAACTAAAATTAAAATCTACCCGTGTCCATTCACTTCCAACAGATCTAATGGACTTTGAAAATATATAATCATTATCTGGAGAATAAATTTTAAATGAAATACCTTTGGATGGATCAAGTCCGGTACCTTTAACCCAACACGAAAATTTGTATGACTTAAATGGTTTTAAGCTAATCTTTTTACAAACCCTGGCATTGCTATTTTTATTTTTATAAAATTCTTGAAATCTCAACGACGCCTTACCTGAATAGTACACTTCATTATCGATAACAGTTACTACACCAGGATTGTCATTAAACATATACCCCTGAAGCTTATTATCTTTATGCTCTTCAAAACCTTCATTTATCTCTAAAACATCATTTTTACTCAAATCTGGACTAATTGTTGAATCAGTGACATTGCAAATAATACCTTTCACTGGAAAGCCTGCTGCAAGATTATGATCATGTTTCAATAATGAACTAGCATAGCCAACTGAAAAAATACACGGAACAAGCTCTAATTGATATCGATCGCAAATAGATTTAATTCTTTTGAGTCGTACTAGATAATCGATACTCTGAATATCAAGCCTATCCAATCCTGCTGAAACAACAACACCATTGTAACCAGATAGAGCTGCCTTCTTGGCAACATTCTCAAAAACATCTACATCGCTATCAGAAGAAAACCCATCGGAATAAAAAAACCATCTGTAGTCCAAATTACTAGCACTCAGTGAACACAAAGGCATTAACCAAAGCACTAAAACAATTATAACCTTTAGATAACTTGGCAATCTATTCATACTCATTTGTGAACCGTCTATTTACTCATAACTTTTGAAACCATTTCTTGGATTTCATCACGTCTAACCCCAATATAGGTGGTAGAGTAAATCATAAGCACAAATATGGTTTGAATAATACTCGATAAGAACATACTTAATACTAACGCTAAAATTAAAAGAACAACTACATAATAATCATCTTTAATCTGCATGATTGAATCTAATCGCAACAAGGGTTTTACAGTTACAAAATAGGCAAACACCAATGTTAACAAATCAGTTATTAAAACCGCACAAACAACTCCAGTAACTCCCCCATAAATAACTCCAAGATAGGACGTAATTAAAGCGGTTACAGCAACAAACGTCATCTGATAGAAATCCAAGTCAGCACGTTTTGTTCCAAGTGCTAATGTGGCCGATGCTTGACTTATACTTCTAAGAAAAGTGGCAATAGCAAGGATTTTAACCAACGGAACAATAGGTAACCACTCTTGTCCAAAAACAATACTTACTACCTGTTCAGCAAAAAGCCCTAACATTAAAGAAATTGGAGCGATCGATAGCTCAATTAACAGTAAATAATATTTATAACCAACTCTCATTTTATTTACATTATCTTGAATCTGAGCAAAAGCAGGGAATGCCACTTTCTTGAATACAGGAGCAATTTTCAATAATGGTTGCATAGTAAGCCTATTGGCTAATTCATAATAGCCCATAGCATCTAGACCCAAAAGAGGGGCAATGATAAACTTTGGCATCTGCGAATATGCCACAAACATAAAATTTGATCCTAATTGAAAAAATCCAAACGCAATAAATGGCCTAATTGACTGGATTGAAATTATGAATTGCGGCCTCCACTTTATTATGCCAACAAAAAAGAAGATTAAACTCCTGGATCCAAAATACAACAACTTGCCAATCACAAAAGAGTAAACACCACACCCTCTATATGCTAGGGAAACACATACTATTGCCTCAAATAACGCTGCAATTGTATCAACAATACCTACAACCTTGAACTCTAAGTTTTTTTGCAATAAATATTCAAATTGTTGACCAAAGGGAATAAATATAAATATCAACGAAAATACTTGAAGCGGCTCAACTAAACTTGGTGCATTAAAAATTTCACTAAACACTGGAGATAGTCCATAAATAATAAGAAAAATCATACCTCCAACAATAATATTCACCCAAAACAAAGAACTATTTTGTTCGACTGTAATATCTTTTACTGCAATGATCCCATTAGAAAATCCTGCATTTACAATACTTATTCCCAAGAAATATGCAGTCATTAATAAAGAAATAATTCCAAACTCGCCTGGTTCTAGAAACCTAGATATAAACGAAAACTGGACAAGTTGCAGGATGATAATAAAAAGTCTTGATGCTCCTGCCCAGGCCCCCCCCCTAACTACTTTTTGCACAAATTTCATAAATTAATTCAAAGCTCACAATCATCTAAAAAGGATTCAAAGTTAGGATATTGTGCTTTATGATTCTTTGCATATTCATTGTATGAGTCACCCAGTTGCATTTTTATTGGAATTCCATCATGTTGTTCAGAACCATCCAAGAATAATGGAAATTCTTCCCAAAAATCATTAGGCACAGGATCACGCCTATAATGTCTCTTGATAGATTGAGCATATTGCTTTGCCTCATCAACATACACATCTTTTCGTTTTCTATAATAATCTTCTATTGTACAAATAATATTTGCCGGGTTTCCTGCTGCAACGGAATTATCTGGAACATCTTTTGTGACAACACTACCTGCCCCAATGATACAATTATTACCGACTGTAACCCCCTTAAGTATAGTCACATTATACCCAATAAATACATTATCCTTAATTGTAACTTTCCCTGAAGAAGAGATAACTTCATTATAGATATTACGAAGTACAACCCAATCATAACCATGTGTCAAAATAACAAGGCCATAAGTAAAATGAACATTATTGCCAATTTCAATTAAAGTGGGCCTAGTTAAATCAATCGAAACATTAGCTCTCTGGTGAAAAACTACGCCTTCTCCTATTACAACACCTTTTCGTCTTAACCACGCCACATAACTTTCAGAACTTCTTTGGGCATATCGTTTTGCTAACTTACTAATAAGTTTCCTAACAAACCTCATTACAAACCTCTTACCTACGCATAGTTTACAATATTAGACTGATGTACCAACATACCCTAAATAATCTAGCAAATTAGACTTAACAATCGTTTCCCAACAATATGGCTCTGACTCACTACGGATTGTGCTCGCAGAATACTTTGAACGATTCTCAAAAATCTTTTTAAGTCCATTATAAAACGCATCTGGATTGTCGCTAATAAGAATACCATTCTTGTCAGAAACTACTTTTCTGTTTTCTTGAGTATCGGTTGCAATAACAGGCATACCAGACAATAGATATTCAAAAGTTTTTGTTGGTGGCTGGACGTCAAAATATTCAGTCAATGGAATATACGAAACTCCAACATTACTCTTTTTGAAGAACGGCTTGACTTCATCATGAAAGACAGGGCCCGTAATTGTAACAACATTCCCTAAACCTAATTGATCAACTAGCTCCCTTAACTCCTGCTCTTCATTGTTTTCCCCAAATCCAATTATCGTATATGAAACATCAATACTCCGTTCGAACTCATCATAAAACTTTGCAAATCCCAATATAGTCTCATGAATACGCCTACGTGTTAAAGAACCAATATATAGCAATCTTAATTCATTGAACGTTTTATCTGTTGAGCTAAATACATCAGCACCTAACGGTAGAATGTGATAATTACGGAACTTCATCGTTTGAGCAACACCCTCTGATATCACAGAAATATGTTCAAAAAAGGATGACTCAATTTTCATAACCAAATTGTAAATAAATCTTGAGCTATACTTCTGCGAAATGCCAATTGTTCTAACGTCAAAAATAACCTTCTTATTGAATAAGCCTATTTTAAGAAACGAACATCCTTTGAAATACACTAGGAAATATATGTCATAGCCTCGCAATACCTCTTTGATGGATTCAAAGATCAATCTGAAATTTCTCAGCACGACATTCCCTTCTCTTGACACATATTTTACTGAAACATCATCCAGATATTTGTTCTCTCTTCCATAATCCCAGCAAATATAAGTAACATCATACACATCGCGCAAATACTTACAGTAATAATAAGTGTCGATATGATATCCAAATTGACTTTTATTTATAATTAATAACTTTTTCATGCTACTTTAATAAGATATCTTCCTCAATCATGGAGAGAATATCACCACTCACATCAAGATCAAACTTTCTAGCAAATAATGCATTAGAAGTTCTAATCTTCTCATAATGAAATGTTTGAAGAACATTGGGACTAGACGCTCCCGGCACTGACCATTCAATAAATCTCAAATTATCATTCTCAATTAGTTTTTCATCTGTAGTATTAAGTACTATGGTCTGAAAAAATAGTTCATCAGGGCACTGCGTATATTTATAGAAAGACAAAACATGCTTATTAGAACCAATATAATCCAAAATATTCATTACACAGTTACTAGTCAAACACCACCACATTGAACCGCCATATGGCATTATATCACGTGGAAATTTTCTTCCTGGAGATATTTTATTAATGCCCCGCAATACTTTATTGACTATCTTGTTATCCTTGTAATAATATTTATTAATTCGATCTAGACCACCATTTGACCATTTCAACCCACTACCTGCCCAATCATCAGTCGGAATTGGGAAATAATTCAGATAATTCAACTCATTGTCTTTAAAAAAGTCAAAAATATAGTCATTCGGTTTTATTGAATAATCCTGTCCACTCAAAAGGATGTATCGATCTGCACCATCCTTAACGGCCTCCTTAATAAGGGCCAATATGGCTTCAACCATACTAAAACCACCCCAACGCACATCAATCCTACGATCAAGCCATTTGATATTATTATTAGAATGCTGACCTGCTAATTCAATAAACTGATCAATAGGAGATTTTTTATCTACATGCAGATAAAAAGAAGCACCATCATATTCCAATACTCTTAACATTCGCGCCAGTTGATCTGGCTTATTATGCGCTAAAATTAAATACGCAATTCTCATTTCATACCTCAAAATACACAATCATATTAACGATATAACCAAAACAACTTTAAATACCACCTACGCAAATAACGTACTAGGGAATCCCCTACTCCCCTCTCCCAATCCCAAAGCAACCAATCCCAGCCCACCAAAAACATCCACCCACAGCTCCGCCACCCCCGGGTGTCAAAACCAGAGACTGAGCAATGAATATTCTTTTTAAAAGCGATGATCATTAGTTATGGAACCAGCAATCATAAAGAGTGCTCCAGCCTCTTACTATGAAGTCCGGCAAGCGTCAAGGTATCCTAAAGGATACCCCCTGCACTTTCAACTGGAAAATCATAACCTTAACTAAGATAAGCGCGCCGCCAGGGGGGCCAGCCGCAGTCCCGCGTCGCTGCTGAGCGAGCTGACCCTGATGACAACCCTAAAATACACAACTCATGCGTACCCTTTTGGCGGGCCGGTCCGTCTAATAATTGCAGACAGGAGCGTAAAATGGCAGTTAACAGAATTCCAGGAACCACGGTCCCAATCCGAGAAGCTGAACAGCTCAAAAGAGCGGTCAGACCAAGCCGCGATGTAGGACAGCCGGTAAGCGACAAGCTTACCATTTCACTGACCAGCCCGGAGCTGAAACAGCCTACCCTGGCCGAGGCAGAGCCACATCAAGCCCGCCCGGCTGACGAGAACGCGCTAAGCGTTGGTATCGAGGATCTGATCTCACGGCCCATCTCAAACGGCGATACTCCGGCAGAAATCCTGCTTGAGGCGCGCGAGGCGGCTGAAGTTGACACACTCACTGACGAGATCAGGTACGAGATTATCTCAGACAGAGAGCTGGCTCTGCAGGCCCAGGGTAATATCACAAACATTGCAATGCTGATGATTTAGTCACATTCACAACAATACTGTCATCCCCGCGCAGGCGGGGATCCAGTGTCTTTATTTTCGAGGTAGTTCGAGATCCCTGGATTCCCGCCTGCGCGGGAATGACAAACAAAAAAGCGCCGCCAATCGGCAGCGCTTCTCTTTTATCGTGTACCTTGTACCGTATATCGTTAATCGTTCAATCACTCCCCGTCAAAGAGGTTCACAAAGGCGTTGAAGTAGTCCTCTTCAAAGTCGCGGCGCATCTCCTGCTGCATGATGGCGATGGCCTCGCGCGGGGTGCGGCCCTTGCGGTAGGGGCGGTCGGCGGTCAGGGCCTCGAAGACGTCGGCGATGGTGCAGATCTTGGCGTAGACCGGAATCTCATCGCCCTTCTTGCCCACCGGGTAGCCGCCGCCGTCGATGCGCTCGTGGTGATACTGCACGATGTCGGCCGCCTCACTCGAGAGGTGGCCGCTCTCCTCGAGCATGGCGAAGCCGCGGCTCGGGTGGTGGCGGATCTCGAGCTGCTCAAGGCGGGTCAGGGGCGTGCTCTTGTTGAGGATCTCGCGGTCGATCTGGGTCATGCCGATGTCGTGCAGGAAGTAGCCCTTGGCCAGTTTGATGATGTCCATGGGGCTCAGGCGGTCACCGAAGAGCTCGACGGCCAGGGTGGTGGCGTAGACGCCGACGTTGACCGAGTGCTGATAGGTGAAGTGGTCATGGGACTGCACGGCCATCAGATCGCTCATGATGGCGTTGGAGTCCAGGATGGACTGCACGATCATACCGGCCGAATCTTCAACCTTGCTGATGGAGTTGTCATTGCACTCGCTGAAGAGCAGCTTCATGGTGCTGATGCCGGTGTCATAGGCCAGGGTGGCCTTGTCCAGGGCCCCGACGCCGGGATTGTTGAGGGCCTTCTCCAGATGCTTGACCTTGTAGAGATTGAGGGCGTCGGCATCTTCATCCCGGGCGTAGAGGGTATTGCACTTGCGTTCAATCAGACGGTTGCGGTGCTCCTTGGTATAGGTGTCGCTGCCGGCCACCAGCAGCAGATAGCGGTCACCCTCCCTGGTGTAGATGTCAAATCCGCACTCCTCATCCACCTGCAGCATTTCCAGATTAATTGATTCATAGCTCATCGCACAACTCTCCATTTAAGCATAATATGCTGGGCTCATCGGCAGATTGAAAAAAAAGGTTAAATGGCATCGTTGGCCGTCTATCTCTCCCTTTCCGCCATCACAAAGAGCAGATCCGACAATCTGTTGATACAGCAGAGCAGGTCCGGATTGAGGCTCAGCTCGCGGCGCTTCAATGCCACCAGCCGGCGCTCCAGACGGCGGGCGACGGCGCGGCAGACATGCAGGCTGGCGCTGGTTTCATCGGCGCCGGGCAGCACAAAGCCGGCCGCCAGACCCGTCTCATGCTCATCCAGCAGCCTCTCCAGACCGGCCAGATCGGCCGGCGTGACCTCGCGCCGGCCGGGCTGGCAGACATCCGCGCCGGCCCGCAGCAGCAGCTGCTGGATGGCCTCGATCTCGGCCGCAAAGAGCTTGGAGCGGCAGCGGGCCAGGCCCAGGAAGCAGCTCAGCTCATCCAGGCTGCCCACCACCTCCATCTTGAGGTCATCCTTGAAGATGCGGCCGCAGCCGTCGCCGGTCTGGCCCTTGTCGCCCCCGCGGGTCGATATTCTGCTCATGTCGCCTCCCTTGATTTGGCAAAACTTCATAAAGTTAATACCTTAGAATTATGCTTGATTTCAACAGGCAAGAGTGGTACGCGCTTTACATATTTTTACATTCGCGAGGAGAGCGCATGCGCAAGTTTTTCATCACCATCATTCTGCTGCTGGCCATTCTTTTGCCCTTCAGCGCCCTGCGGGCCGATGAGGGTGTCAACACCCAGGGCCGCTTCAAAATGGGCGGCAACGTCTTCTTTGCCAACGGCAGCCAGAAGATGCCGTTCGGCTACCTCGACGGCCTCAACCGGGTCTCGGTCTCGCCGGGCGGCGGTGTCGGCGCCGGCCTGCTGCTGGGCTACGGCCTGCATGAAAACCTCGATCTGGACTTCAGCGCCGGCTACCGCATCAACGAGTCCGACGACAACTCCAACCGCGTGGACGGCAACTTCAGCGCCGCCTACACCAAAATCAGCCTGGTGCCGCGCATCCGCATCAGACCCTACATGTTCATCAAGTTCAATGCCGGGGTGGGCTACTACATGGGCGCCAGGGCCGAGCTTGAAAACCGCCAATCCCTGATCCCCACCAAAATCTCGATCAAATATGATAACGCCCTGGGCTACCATGCCGGGGCCGAGTATGAATACTTCCTCAACAGCCACCTGGCCTTCAACATGGGGCTGGCCTATAACTGGGTAGACTACGAGTATGACTCGGCCAAGATCAACAAGGTCAAGGTCAGGCTGCTGGACAAGCGCCAGAGCGAGCCGGACGGCAGCGGCACCGAGTTCATCCTGGGCCTGAACTACTACTTCTAGCAAGCGGCCCGGCCTGCAGCCGGGCTTTTTAACAAATTTCAAGTGCTACGAATTTTTTATTTGTAACACAAATTTATTTCATCTATGTTAGGCCTCACAGCATGCTGAAATTTATTTGGAGGTTAAATATGCAACGTATCACTGCTACAATTTTTGCGTTTCTGATGCTGCTCAGCAGCCAGGCCTATGCCCACTTCGGAATGGTGATTCCGTCTGACGAGATGGTCACCCAGGGCGAATCCAGCAACGTCAAGCTCGATCTGATGTTCATCCACCCCTTTGAGATGGTCGGCATGCCGCTGGAGAAGCCCGAAAAGTTCGGCGTCATCGCCCGCGGCCAGCAGAGCGACCTGCTCGGCCAGCTCAAGCAGACCAAGATTCTGGGCCATGAGGCCTGGCAGACCAGCTACAAGATCAAGCGCCCCGGCGTCTACGCCTTCTACATGCAGCCCAAACCCTACTGGGAGCCGGCCGAAGACTGCTACATCGTGCACTACACCAAGACTGTGATCTCGGCCTTCGGCCTGGAAGACGGCTGGGACGAGCCGCTGGGCCTCAAGACCGAGATCGTACCCCTGAGCCGCCCCTACGGCCTCTATGCCGGCAACGTTTTCCAGGGCCAGGTGCTGCTGGACGGCAAGCCGGTTGCCGGCTGCGAGGTTGAGATCGAGCACTACAACCAGGACGGCTCCAAGAAACCGGCCAACGAGTACATGGTGACCCAGGTGGTCAAGACCGACCCGAACGGCATCTTCACCTACGGCGTGCCCGAGAAGGGCTGGTGGGGTTTCGCGGCCCTCAACACCTCCGACACCCAGTACAAGGGCAAGGATGTTGAGCTGGGCGCCGTGCTCTGGGTCAACTTCCTGGAGATGGACTGATGCATATCGCCGAGGGCGTGCTGAGTGCGCCGGTAATTATCGGGGGCATCGCGGCGGCGGCCGCCGGCTGCACCATCGGCATCCGCCAGATGGACAGCCGGCGCATGCCGGCGGTCGCCCTGCTCTCGGCGAGTTTTTTCGTGGCCTCCCTGATTCATGTGCCCATCGGCCCGGCCAACGTCCACCTCAGCCTGGGAGGGCTGCTGGGCCTGCTGCTGGGCTGGTCGGCCTTTCCGGCCATGCTGGTGGCCCTGGGGCTGCAGGCGGCCCTCTTCCAGTTCGGCGGCCTGACCACCCTGGGCATCAACACCTTCAACATGGCCCTGCCGGCGGTTCTCTGCTACTACCTCTTCCGGCCCCTGCTGCGGGGCGACTCCGGCCTCAGGACGGCCGCGGCCGCCTTTCTGAGCGGCTTCACAGCCTGCGCCCTGAGCCTGATGCTGCTCTGCCTCAGCCTGATAGCCAGCAGCGAAGGCTTCATGCTGCCGGCCAAGGTCATCATCCTGGGCCATCTGCCGGTGATGCTCATCGAGGGCATCATCACCGCCGGCACCGTCGCATTCCTCAAAAAAGTGCAGCCCGAGCTGCTGGAGATCAACAATGCACAAGATTAAACTTCTGATCCTGATCATGCTGCTGGCCAGCCCGGCTTATGCCCACAAGGTTTCGGTCTTCGCCTATGCCGAGGACGGCCAGCTCAACATTGAGGGCTACTTCTTCGACGGCCGCCCGGCCATGGACTCGCGGGTCGAGATTTACGACAACTCCGGCGAACTGCTCCTGATCGGCCAGACCGACGCAGAGGGCATCTTCCAGGCCGCCGACCCCGGCAGCCGGCCACTCAAGATCAGCATGAACGCCTCCATGGGCCACCTGGCCGAATTTGTACTAGCGGCCGAAGAACCGGTTGCCAGTGAGCAGAACATCCCGGCCGCGCCCGAGAGGCACGGGCCCAAGCTGAGCCAGGTCCTCTGCGGCCTGGGCTACATCTTCGGCATCTTCGGCATCTTCGCCCTGATCAAGAGCAGAAAACGTGAAGCTTGATGCGCGCATCAAGCTGGGCTGCGCCCTGGCCTGGGCCTTCACGGTGGCCTTCACGGCCGCCATCCTGCCGGCCCTGACCGCCCTGCTGCTGAGCGGCGCCCTGCTGATCTTTGCGCGCCCCGCGCCCGGCCCGACCCTCAGACGGCTGCTGGGCATCAACATCTTCATCATGCTGCTCTGCCTGCCGCTGCCCTTCACGCTGCCCGGCCAGAGCGTCATGACCCTCGGCCGCCTCAGCCTGAGCCGTGAAGGGCTCGAGCTGGCCCTCATAATTCTGCTGCGCGCCAACGCCATCGTGCTGCTGATGCTGGCCCTGCTCAAGAGCTGCACCCTTGAAGAGGTCATCCACGGGCTGCAGGGCCTGGGCGCGCCGGACAAGCTGATCTTCCTGATCTTTCTGACCTGCCGCTATGCCGGCGAAATCAAAAAGGAGTATCTGCGCATGCTGGACGCCATGCGCCTGCGCGCCTTCAAACCGGCCACCAACCTGCACACCTACCGCGCAACCGCCTACCTGGTGGGAATGCTGCTGGTCAAAAGCCATGAGCGCGGCACGCGCATCTGCCAGGCCATGCTCTGCCGCGGCTTCAGCGGCAGCTTCCCGCGCCTGGAGAACCCGGCCATCGAATGGACCGACTACCTTGCAATCGCTATTGCCGGAGCCAGCATAACAGTAGTAGGATTGCTGCATGCCATCTGAGATAATCAAACTTAAAGAGATCACCTTCGCCTACAGCGGCCAGCGACCGGTACTCAACAAACTTGACCTGGAACTGCAGGCGGGCAGCCGCATCGGCCTGGTGGGCGCCAACGGCTGCGGCAAGTCAACCCTCTTCAGCCTGATCATGGGCCTCAAGCGCCCCAGCCAGGGCACAATCGAGATCATGGGCCAGCCGGTCAGCAGCGAGGCCGACTTCCGGCGCGTGCGCCGCCAGATCGGCATCCTGCTGCAGAACTCCGACGACCAGCTCTTCTGCCCGACCGTGGCCGAGGACGTGGCCTTCGGCCCCATCAACCTGGGCAGCAGCCGGGCCGAGGCCGCCGCAATGGTTGACTTCACCCTGGAGCTGCTTGAGATCAGCCACCTCAGGCAGCGCATCTGCCACAAGCTCTCGGGCGGCGAAAAAAAGCTGGTGGCATTGGCCGGCATCCTGGCCATGCAGCCGGACGCCCTGCTGCTGGACGAGCCCACGGCCGGCATCCACGGCGCGACCACCGGGCGCCTGATCGAAATCATCCAGAACATGCAGCAGCCCATGCTGATCACCTCGCACAACCTGGACTTCCTGGACCAGACCTGCGATCACATCCTCTGCCTGGACCAGGGCACGATCCGCCCGGCCGAGATCAAGCCCCACTCCCACGTGCACCTGCACGCCGGCGGCCAGCTGCCGCACGAGCACTAAAAAAGGGGACAGAATTAAATTCTGTCCCCCCACCTATTTATCCAACCCGGCCTCTACGCGTAAGCCCCCTCGATCAGATCCTTGTACTTGTCGATCACGACCCGGCGCTTGAGCTTCATGGTCTGGGTCAGGCAGCCGCTCTCGACGCTGAAGTCCTCGGCGATGAAGACGAAGCGCTTGGGAATCTCATAGCCGCCGTAGTGGTCGGCCAGGCTCTCCTTGATCTCCTGCTCGATCATGCCGGTGATGGCCTTGTTGGCAATCACGGCCTGGGGATCGGGGTCCCAGCCGTTCTCCTTGCAGAGCTTCTCCATGACGATGAAGTCGGGCACCACGAAGCAGATGTTGTAGGCCCGGCCGTCGCCGTAGATCATGGCGTTGGCCACGTTGTGCAGCAGCTTGATATCCTCCTCCAGGGCGGCCGGGAAGACGTACTTGCCGTTCTCCAGCTTGTACTGCTCCTTGATGCGGCCGGTGATGTAGAGGAAGCCGTCCTCGTCCAGACGGCCGCGGTCGCCGGTGCGGAAACCGCCGTCGGCGGTCATGACCCGCTTTCGTCTCCTCGGGCTTGTTGAGGT
>CALOBW010000015.1:0-6204 GCA_942491525.1 uncultured Thermodesulfobacteriota bacterium | reverse complement strand
CAAGCGCAGCGCAGTGCTGCTCATATGATCTCTGGTCATACAACACCATGCGCAGCGTTTCAATGGCCGTGTCGCCCCTCAGATAATCACAAAAAGCCCTGATGGCCACCATGGCGGCCTCGCGCACCGGATAACCGAAGATGCCGGTGCTGAGCGCCGGGAAGGCGATCGAGCGGATGCCATTCCGGTCGGCCAGTTTGAGCGACTCCACATAGCAGCTGGCGAGCAGCTCCGGATCGCGCGCAGATCCGGAGTAGACCGGCCCGACCGTGTGGATCACATAGCGGTTGGGCAGATTGTGGCCGCCCGAGATGCGCGCCGCGCCGGTGGGGCAGCCGCCCAGTTTCGAGCACTCCTGCCAGAGCCCCGGCCCGGCCGCCGCATGGATGGCGCCGGCCACCCCGCCGCCCGGCGCCAGCTGCGAGTTGGCCGCATTGACCACCGCCTCCGTATCCTGGGCCGTGATGTCGCCGACCACAAACTGCAGCTTCACGTTGTCAATTATGATCTCTTTCATCTCTTCTCCCCGATAAGTTCGGCAATATAGCGCTCAATCCTATCGGCATCGGCCAGAGAGACGCCGGCATAGAGCCGACCCTGCGGGTACAGAATAACATTGGGCCCCTGCTCGCAGAGCCCCAGGCAGCCGGTCTGGGAGACCCGCACGCGCCCCCGCCAGCCCCTTTCGGCCACCATCTGCTTCAGACGCTCGCGCAGCTCGACATTCTCGCCGTCGGCGCAGGACTTGCGCCGGCCCTGCCGGTCGTTGACACAGACCAGCACATGACACTCATAGGGAACCTTCATAGCCCACCTCCATATTACAGAATAAAGCCGGCACGCCGGCAGGCTAGAAGCTGCGGGTCAATTTGCGCATGGCCTCCAGCTTCTGTCTGTCACCGATACGGGCCTTCTCAACGGCGCATCTGAGCACATCGATGGAGTTGTCATAGACCTCCTTGTTGACCGGATAGGGCGTGCCGTCCTTGCCGCCGTGGGCAAAGCTGAAGACGGCCGGATCGCTGCGGCTGACCTCGGTGCCGTAGATGACCTCGGCCAGCAGCGCCAGGGCGCGCACGGTCTTGGGCCCGGCCCCGCGCGACTCCAGCAGATCCAGAAAGCTCTGCGGCTGCTGCTCGTAGGTCTGGATCATGACCCGGCGGATATTTTTGGGCTCAATATCACTGAGCATGAGGGCATGACGGCGCGGCAGCTCATAGCTCTTGCACTTCTCAAGCTCGCCCAAAACAAAGTCCGGCCCCTCATGCAGGATCTCGACGGAGCGCTCGCGGCTCTCAAGGCTCTGACTTGCGGTCAGATCATAGACCAGGCCCATTTTGCGCTGGGCGCAGATGCCGGCATGGGGCTCATCCACCATATCTTCCAGCTCGCGGCTGAACCAGTGGTAGCGCCGGGCGGTGCGGTTGGCGGTGTTCATGCCCTGCTGCACCACCGACCAGCGCCCCTGAGCGTCAAAGAAGAAGTTGTGGTGGTAGAGCTGGTAGCCGTCCTGCAGGGCGGTGTTGTCAACCTTGGCCGAAACCTTGCTGGAGCGCACCAGGATCTCGGGGTCGCGCCCCCGGCGCTCGCAGAAGAGCTCGATCTCCTGGGGCGTCTTGCGCGAGCGCGCGCCCTTGCCGCCGCAGGCGTAGAAGCCCAGCTCATGCTCCATGCCGCTCAATCCCTCCTTGACGGCGCCGCAGACCGTGGTGGTCACGCCGCTGGAGTGCCAGTCGAAACCGAGCACGCAGCCCAGGGCCTGAAACCAGAGGGGATCGGCCAGGCGCTCGAGCAGCTCCCGGGTGCCGTACTCCAGCACAATCACGGAGCTGATCTCGCGGGCCATGGCCGCCATACGTTTAAAGAGCCAGGCCGGGGCCTTGCCGCCATGCAGGGGTGAGACAACTGTTCCGGTTCGCATATCTTCAGATTAGCTTAACGGGCAGCCCTGCGCAACAATTCCATGGCTGAGAAAATTCAGGCCAATTAATTCATTATTAGGCATCCGTCGGCCTCAGATAAGCTGAAAATATACAGCCGGCCGTTGCCATTCTTTTACTTTCCGCAATCGTTCCCTGAGTGCCGAGAAATAAACTTAAAAAAGTTTAATCTGCCCCCTTGACTACCCCAAATTCCTATGGTAGCTACCTGCCATCAACGTATGGGGCCGTAGCTCAGTTGGGAGAGTGCTTGAATGGCATTCAAGAGGTCGAGGGTTCGATCCCCTTCGGCTCCACCATACAGATGACCCGATCACGCAAGTGATCGGGTTTTTTATTGCCGGCAACTCTTGCCATCTTTGGACTTGGATTTATTCTTTGCCCTATCCAGGCTGTGTCCGCCTGCCATTCCGCTGCTACGAGCCCAGCCGCAATGCTTCACTTGTCAATTAATTCCATTTTAGGAGGTTTAAATGAGACAACTGATTGCACTGGCCCTTTTACTGTCACTACCACTCAGCATCAATGCGGCACCGATTACCGACACCACAGACTTCAGCTCCGCCTTCCCGGCAGATACAATCATCACCGAATCATTTGACACATGGACCGAGGGCACCAGCAAAGACACCAGCTCGCAATACAACTATGGCAGCCAGACGCTGACCGTTAACTGGACAGCCGAAGGCAAAACCACACAAGACTATCTGAATATCAGCGACCACACCAGCTACACACTGGGCACATCGGGGCTAGCAATCTACGACGACGGCGGCAAACCAGACTCGCTGCTGATCGCAACGGATGAACCAATCTATGGCATAGCCGGCTGGTTCTATGATGCCTCATCAACCACTGATGACAGTCTGATAATCAGTATCTACGCGGCTGATGAGACACAGATTGAAAGTTTTGAATTTGACTTCCATAGCGCAGACAACAACTGGTACTATCTCGGCATAATTTCAACCCAACCATTTGAACTGGCCCGCGTCCACTCCGCCGGCAGCTTTGCCGCCGACAATATCTCGTTTGCGCTGGCAGCCCCAGTCCCGCTCCCGGCCAGCGCCCTGCTCTTCGGCTCGGGCCTCATCGGCCTGCTGGGCCTGCGCCGGCGCATACGGGCATAAAAAAGGGGAGGCAATTGCCTCCCCTTTTCTTAGTCCACCTTCTGCAAACCCATACCGCTGCCGGCGGTGCAGAGCTTATTATAGCCCAGCAGCTCGATCAGAGTCTGCATGCCGTAGCTCTGCAGCTCAAGATATGTGGTCAGCCTGATCTCATCCATAAATGAGTAGTCATCACCCTCAAGGAAATTGATAAAATCAACAGAGCCGTTCTCATCCCAGGTTGCGACAGCCTCTCCGGCAGACATGAACACGGGCGGTTCCTGGTGACCGTGCTCACCTGTAATCTCTTCACAGCAACCACCCCAGACAACATAGATAGAGCCGTCACCATAGACGATCACATCGGCATTGCTCAATGCCAGGGCCATGCCGGTCTCAGAAGGCGTCTCCTTGGCAGTTACCAGCTGGAAGTTACGGGTGCAGCCCTTCTGGGCCGTAAACACAACGCCAACACTTATGATGTGCTGCTGGGCGGCCGGATCAGCCGGATCATCACAGGCAGAGACGGCAGTGCAGAACTGCATCAGTTCATCGCCAACCTGCATATCCTTAACCAGATCCAGGAAGGCAATGTTGGCAACCAGCCCCAAGGTATGCTCCACCGGATTATAGGGGTGAGTTGCGGCATAGGCACCCAGAACAGTGCGGTACTCTTCAGCCGGTTTGACATCCAGCATCACCTCGCTAGCATTAACGAGCTGACCTTCAAGAGTGCAGTCTGCAGCACAAAGGGTTGTTGCCAAAAGAAACATTACAGGAATCATCAAAATTTTTTTCATCGTTGTTCTCCTCATTTGAATTGAAAGACAAAAGCACGCCTCTCTTAATGGGTCCCAATTAGTGCACAAACAGCTGGACTTTGTCTAGATCATATTTGACATTGTGATCATCTGGTGCTCACGTATGGACAGAATTAAATTCTGTCCCCAAACCAACCGAGCCCACCCCAAAGGGGACTGATCTTGTTTTTCATAACCAGCTGATATCACGAGCTTGAAAAATAAATCTGTCCCCGATGACATTGTATGGGCATAAAAAAAGGGGAGGCATGCGCCTCCCCTTTTTTAGTTAACATGAAGTTTACTTATTTTCTGCGGCGCACAACCAGTGCCAGCATGGAGCTCAGAGCAACCAGCAGCATGGGGCTGACAGAAGCGGCTGAACCGATGAAGCAGGGATCGTCGTCATCGCTGTTCATGTACCACCAGGCTGCGATTTTTTCGGCATCTTCGGGGGAGATCTCTTCTCCGCCGGGACCCTCATTGGTCTTACTGGAGAGCAGTACAACCTGATACTTCTCAAGGGTCTTAACAATCGTCACGTAACCACCCTGCGGCTTGGCGACCATCTCAACAGCAGTTGACAGATCTACAACCTCACCACCGTCAAGCTGGACAACTTTTGCCAGATAGGGATCACCGGCACTGGCGCTGAAATCCATGTTTACGGTTACGCCAACTGCAGAATCAAGCATGCTGCTGGATACATCAAGAACCATCCCATCACGGCCGACAGTAAAGGCAACCGGAGTACCTTCAACCTTTACGTCGTCGGTATCTTCAACGGGGATTGCATCTACCTCCTTCGGGGCAAAAATAACTCCATCCAGCAATTTCTTCTGTTTGAATCCATATACCTCGCCCTGAAGAGTAACAGTCGAATCCTTGAGCAACGATACACTGATGACACCGTCCGCAGATAAGAGAGTTGTGGCCATACCGATTCGGCCATCGGCCTTCTCGGCAACAACAGCTGCGTTAATCTTATGCAGCTCAATATCATCATACAAAGCTGCATTAGTTTCTGAGATAGGATTAACCCAGACAACCACATCAGCATTATCCGAAGTCAAATCTTCGTCTTTAATCTGATATCCAGCACTCGCAACATCTTCAGTGAAGATATTCACGAAGCTGCCATCTACCCAATACCACCAGGTAATCTCAACGTCACCAGTGACGCCATCAAATTTACCAGTCGTATCGGCTACAGCAACTCCGGCTCCCAAACAAAACACCAACAGAATAGCTAATAAGCTCTTGGAATAGTTTTTCATGATACCACCCCTCAATTAGGCCCCAACTTTTCTACGAAGACCGATAAGTCCCAGCAGACCGGAACCGAACAGAACCAAGGTGGCAGGCACAGGTACTGCACTTACCGACAATGCAACTGCACTCAATCCTGCATTAACTGAAAATGACAATCCACCAAAATCAGCCACATCAAAGGCAGCCAGGATATCATCACCAAAACCATAGATATACATGTTACCAACCTGAGTAACATCATCATCATTGAAAAATACCTGCTCTGTAACTCCATTGGCAGTCAACGTAAACGAACTGGTCGTTTCAGCAAGCTCACCATCAAAAACCATTGTCAACTGAGCGCTCTGCCACACCAAATCTGCATTATTGGTATCAACATCTGCATCAATGCCATACCCGGCAGCAATAAAGCTGTCCTGGGCAACATTATCGCCCTGAGCAAACCTGTAGTTAAACTCGAAATCAAGCGGTCCCTCAACAGTAGAGCCATCATAAGAGTAGCCCTCTGTATACGTAGCCGCCCCAGCCACGCCAGCCATCATCAAAACCAAACCGATAGTAAGCAAAATCTTCTTCATATTAACCTCCAGTTAATCTTATTTAGAACTTAAAGGGTGAAACTTAAGCGATACATCAAAGATAGTACCGCATTATCATCATGATCAATAATTGTCAACATTTAACAATTATAAAGTCAGCTACTTATGCCATCTCTCTGCGGCGCCAACCGATCAACCCCAGCAGACCGGAACCCAGCAGCAGCCCGGCGGCCGGCACCGGCACGCTGCTGACAACCACATTCATGGAGACACTGGTCATAAACTGCGGATCGCAGAGGTCATCAAAAACGCTCAGCGTAAACTGATAGACGCCCTCCTCGGCCGAATCATAGATGGGACCGAAGCAATCTCTCGGACCCCAGGTACAGAAAGCAAGGTTTTCAGAATCCTGGCGCAACATATGGGCGGGGATATCACGCTCCCAGCTCCAGCTAGATTCAGTGCCATCGTCAGCGATGAAGTCAACTTCCAGCAAGCCATGCACCAGCAGCTCGCCCGAGCCACGACTGTCAATATGGAAATC
>CALOBW010000014.1:0-1348 GCA_942491525.1 uncultured Thermodesulfobacteriota bacterium | reverse complement strand
TGAATCTTCAGACGATGAAGGAAATCCTTGATGCCTCGCCCGGCCTCGTCTGGGATCATGCGCAACTGGCACCTCACAGGATCGCCGCTCAGAAAGACATTCGCATCATTCAGATCCTGGACGAGTTCCAGTACATGAATCTCTACATCTACGATACAACCTATACAACGCGGTTTGACCTGTGCCACAGCTACATGGGTGCCGCCGAGTCAAAGATTGCGCCATTAATTGTGACCGGCAGCTATATCGGCTGGCTGATGCGTATTCTGGGCCATATGACCGCACGTTTTGAGCATCGCAAACTGCCCGGTCTGACCGATGAGGAGGCGCTGGCCACGGTCTACAACTACGCCTCCCTTACCCAAACGCCGGTCAACGAGACCACGGCACCCTATATCGCTGAGCTTGCCATCAATGATCCCTTTTATATTTCTCAGATCATTCGCACCGCCAAACCCGATCTTGACCTCACCACCAGGGAAGGGGTAAGGGATGCGCTTCAGTTTGAGACCACGCCCGATGAAGGTTATATTGCGCGGATCTGGGAGGAATACATCTTCGATGCTTTTGCCGAGGTGAATCAGGTTAATGCCAAGAAGATTGTGCTCTATCTGGCGAAGTACGGCGATGAGGAACGCTCACGAGATCAGATTATGGAAGATCTCGGCCTGGAGATGACCGATCATGAGTTGGATCAGAAATGCCGCGCCATGTACATGGCCGACCTGATTGCGCGTGGTTCCTCGTATTTCCATTTCAAGGGTCTGGGCGATCCCATCTTTGCGGTGATCTTCCGCAAGATCTTTGGACCGGAGATCGAGAAGGTTGCGCCGCAGACGGTGCGTGATGATTTCGAGAAGCGTCTGAGCACTATGAAACGAAGTCAGGCCTGGCAAAAGGGGCTGGCGGGTGAGTACATGGTGATGTTCTATCTGCTGAGCGCCCACAATCAGGGCCTTCCCCTGAGCGAACTGGTGTTTAACTGCCAGCCTGGCTTTGAGCTGGACCGCTATCCGCGATTAAAGAAGGAACGGATTTATTTGGATCAGGAGAAGAGCTTTGAGATTGATATTTACGGTCGTGGTCGCGAATCGGACCTGATGATTGAGGTTAAGAACTGGGACCGCCCGCTGACGAAAGATCAGGCTCAGGCGTTTCTCGATAAAAAAAACCACATCGAGCCGGGTCTGGATCGGAAAACCGGATTTATGCTTTACAGCAGTGAGGGCTTCAGCGAGACGGCAGAACAACTGTTGCTGGCCAATCAGATTATGTTCAGCACCTATGCAAAGCTGACCTCACATCAGATTCAGCGCAAAGGTGAAACGCCCTAACGGCGGCAATGGAT
>CALOBW010000013.1:0-2106 GCA_942491525.1 uncultured Thermodesulfobacteriota bacterium | reverse complement strand
CTCGGAGCTGAGTACCATCCGCTTCACTCCCAATGTTGCCTGGCGCATCAATGAGAACTTCTCAGTCGGCGGTGGTCTGGACTATCTGGGGGCCGACGTCCTGCACGTTGCTGCGGTCAACAATCCGAGCCGCGACCTTGAAGATGGCCGGCTGAAGTTTGATGATCGCGACGGTGGAAGCGGAAACCTGAGCCTGCTCTGGGAGATTGACCAGGATACCCGTCTCGGGCTGACCTACAAGAGCCAGGTACGCCTCAAGTTTCAGGACAACATCTCCTACAGCGGGCTGGGGCCCATCGCCTTGGGCGATCATGTTCAGCTCCTATGACAAGGTTACCGATAGTTTTGCGATCCTCTTCAACCTCGGCTGGCAGTTGGAGCAGAGTTCAGCCCTTGAACATGGTGGTCTGATCGGATCAGTCCCATGCTCGCAGCCCTGGACAGAAACTACCGCGACACCTGGCACATTGCTCTGGGCGGTCAGATCCAGGCCCGCGAAGATCTGCTCTTCAGCCTTGGCTTCAGCTATGATTCGGCGCCTCAGCACAGCTCGGACCGGGCCCTGGATATGCCGGTCGACCGCCAGCTGCGCTACGCCACCGGCGTGATGTGGGACATGGATGATCACTTCTCGCTGGGCTTCGCCTATCAGTTCATCGATGCGGGCGCCGCCCAGGTCTGTCAGTACCGCAGCGACTTTGCCGGGCGGGTACGCGGCCACTATGAGCCCAACTATGCCCATTTCTTTGGATTCAATCTGCTGATGCGCCTCTAGGCAGAAATAAAGGAGGAAGTTATGAGAACTTTTAAACTGTTGATATCGGTTGTTGTGATGGCGCTGCTGACTCAGGGCTGCGTCAGCATGACAAAGTATGAAACTGTGGCTGATGAGCGCGATGAGCTGATTGATGCCCTGATCTATTTTGAGGAGCAGAATGAGATCCTGGCCAACAAGCTGACCATGCGCACCATCGGCAACAAGGTTGTGCACTCGCTCTATGAGGAGCTGGTGGGTGCCATGCAGAGCGAGATCGCCCAGAATCAGCTGACCATTGAGGAGATGAAGTCGGGCCATTATACGCGCCTCATGCTGCCCGAAGATGTGCTCTTCTCATCCGGTTCGGTCGCCATCGGAGGCGAGGGCCTGCGAGGTGCTTGAGAAGGTCGGGGCCGACTTGACCGAGATTCCCTTCCAGGTGATCGTCTGCGGCTATACCGATAATGTGCCGGTTGGCCGCAATCTGATGGCCCAATATCCCACCAACTGGGATCTGGCGGCGGCCCGCGCGGTTGAGGTTGTGCGTGTGCTTGAGAGTGCCGGGAATTTTGCCCCAGGATCAGGCTGCGGGCCGTATCATTTGGTGAGACCATGCCCACGTTGCCACGCATGACGGCAGCGCTGAGGCCGGGCCCAGGACCGCCGCATCGAGATCAGACTGCGCCCGGTGGTTGTGGCTGAATAGTCTATTTAATTTTCAGAAAAAGGCCTGCCGGTAAAAGTTTCCGGCGGGCTTTTTTGATCTGAGTTGGCGGTCGTTAATAGAGGCGTTCTTGTATTATAATTAACTTTGTTGTAATTTTTTTATGTTTTATGTTTTAAATTTAAAAGGATATCGCCCTTGATCAGGCGCACTACACGCGGCTCTTCACCGATGAGGCCATCCAGTTCATGCAGAAGTCCAAGGATAAACCCTTCTTCATCTATCTGGCCCATAAGGATCCGCATCAGCCCTGTATCCCGTCGGATGAGTTCAAGGACAGCTCGAAGGCGGACGCCACGGCGATACCGTCCAAGGAGGTCGACTACAATGTCGGCCGTATCCTGGGCTACCCACAAAGCAGAGTGGTCAGGAGGAGAATACCCTGGTTATCTTTACCAGTGATAATGGCCCCTGGTTTGACGGCAGCCCCGGCAGCTTGCGCGGGCGCAAGGGCGATTTCTATGAGGGTGGCTACCGCGTGCCCATGATCGCCAGCTGGCCGGTGTCATTCCGGCCGGGCTCGAGGTGGATGTGCCGGCCATGAACTTTGATTTCTTCACCACGATTCTTAATCTGGCCGGGCTGGATGTTCCCGTTGACCGTGTCGTTGACGGTAAGAACATCA
>CALOBW010000012.1:0-67466 GCA_942491525.1 uncultured Thermodesulfobacteriota bacterium | reverse complement strand
ACAGCGGGAGATGGCCCTGATTATGGCCGGCCTGATCGAGAACTATCTTGAATCCTACCTGGTGGTGGCCACCAATATCGGCGATGTGGCCAACAAGAACACCCGCGAAGCGCTGCGCATCATCAACCGCCGGGCCGGGCGCATGCTCAAGAAGGGCCGCATTACCCGGGCCGAGGCCCTCTGTCTGCCGACCTACAAGGGCGCGCTGGACAGTCTCAAGGCCAAGGGCCTGATCGACCGGGACAATGTTGTACGCGATGAGGAAGTGTTCACCAGACTGCAGCGGGAGATTGAGTCCTACCTTGAAGAGTAGATATCTGGCACTATTGGTTCTTTTGTTGACCGGCTGCGCCGGCCTCTCCGTCAAGGATGACTCCATCTGGACCCAGCACGGCGTCGCATCCTGGTACGGCAGAGATTTTCACGGCAAGCCCACCGCTTCGGGCGAGCGCTACAACATGTACAAGGTCAGCGCGGCCCACAAGACCCTGCCGCTGGGCACCAAGGCCCGGGTCACCAATCTGGACAACGGCAGAAGCGTGGTGGTGATCATCAATGACCGCGGCCCCTTTGTGGGCACGCGCATCATCGACATGTCCTACGGCGCCGCCAAAAAGCTGGCTATGGTTGATGAGGGTCTGGCCAACGTCCGCATCGATGTGATCAGCATGCCCGGCGACTACACCCAGGGCTACTTCACCCTGCAGTTCGGCTCCTTCGGCGATAAGGCAAACGCCACGGCCGTGCAGCATAAGCTTAAATCCATGGGCTACAACCCCACCATTGAAGAGGGCACCGCCAACGGCCGCACCGTCTACCGGGTGCGCCTGGGCAAGTTCATCACCCTGAGCCGGGCCCAGAAGGCCCAGGAGCCGTTTGATGCCGCCGGCATCGAGAGTATTGTAGTCGGCCTATGAAGCGCAGCCTGCCCCTTCTGCTGATCGCCGCCCTGCTGCTGGCCACCCTGCTGCTGCGTCCCCGGACCGAGACGCACTCCATGCAGATCTTCATCATGGACACCTTTGTCGAGATTCTGGCCGAGGGCTCGTCCGATGCGGCCCAGTCAGCCATCCGTGAGGGCATCCAGGCCATCCGCCGGGTGGATGGCAAGTTTGGCTATAATAACTCCGCCATCAATCAGCTCAATCTCAGCGGCCAAAGCAGTGACCCAGAGATCGTCGACCTGATCAGCCGGGCCCTTGAGATCCATGAGCTGAGCAGCGGCGCCCTCTCGCTGACCCTGCGCCCCATGCTGGACGCCTGGGGTTTCAGCGGCAGCCACGACTATCGCCTGCCGACGGCCGACGAACTTGCCCATTGGCGGAGCCTGCCGCAGGATGAGGCTATCCGGCTTGAAAACGGCAGCGTCAGCCTGAAGAACGGCTGCCGCATCGATCTGGCGGCCATCGCCAAGGGGCATGCCGCCGACATGGCGGCGCGGGCCATGCAGCAGGCCGGCACGCCCAATGGCCTGATCAATGCCGGCGGCGACATCACCACCTTCGGCGAGCGCGTCTGGCAGGTGGGCATCCGCAACCCGCGCGGCAACGGCACCATCGCCACCCTGCCCGTTCAGGCGCGGGCCGTGGCAACCTCGGGCGACTATGAGCGCTACTTTTTGGCAGATGGCCGGCGCTACTGTCACATCCTCGATCCGGCCACCGGCTACCCCGCAACCCGTTATATCAGCGCCACCGCCATCGGCGACAGCGGCGCCGTCGCCGACGCCTGGGCCACGGCCCTATTTGTGGCCGGTGCCGATCAGGAGCTGATGGCCAGCCTCGGCATCGACTGGATCCTGATCGACACCGAAGGCAATGTCAGCTGCAGTGCGGCCATCAGAAAGTTCTGCCCCGAGAAAATCACGGTTGAATAAGACTGTTATTCTGTGCGATTATAGCCGGCATGAAGAAATATGTATTGATTATATTGATTTTGATTGTGGTTACTCTGACAGCGGTGCTTCTGATAAATCCCCCGGGCGGCAACTTCACCATTACCGAGCCGGCCGAGAAGATGGAGAGTCTGCCGGCGGACAAGATGCCGGTTATGGTCGAGAGCGATGTTTCGCCAGCGGATCTGACGGTCATCTATCGCTGGCAGAATCAGGACGGCAGCTGGACCTACTCCGACAAGAAACCGGCCGGGCGCACTTACGACACCTATGAGATCAATAAGAGCGCCAATATTTACAATGAAGAGAAGATTGTTGAATTGGATCAGGAGTGAAGCGGATGCTTCACTCCCTTAAGCTGCAGCTGCAATAAAATTGTCAATCCCGACCGGGGTCCGGCTGAACGCCACCGCCATGCCAACGCCCTCGCTGGTCCGCAGCACGTTACCGCTGGCCGTGATGATCTTGCCGTTAAGGTCATCGTTGATGGTGACGCTGACTTCAGCTCCCAGCGGCAGTGTCTCCGCGGTGCATATCCAGACGCCGAAATTTGAAATGTCACCGGTCTTGGCCTTCAGTTCCTGACTGCCGGACCCCAGAAACACATCTTTGGCGATCTCCAGTCGTGCCGCCCTGCGCTTATCACTCTGCATAATTCCTCCACCTTATGTTTATAAATGTTTTGAAATGTAAATTAATGTCAATATAGGTAACACAGTTGTGACAGGTATGCAAGGCTGTAATTTGCTGCAGATCGGTCAGGACTTCAGGGCTTTATGGATAGAGAGCGAGACCGTCTTCATGTCGACCGGCTTCATGATGTAATCGACAATCCCGGCGTCGCGGGCATCTTCCTCACTGAAGTTTTCGCTGTAGCCGGTACAGAGAATGATGGGCAGATTCGGTCGGATACTCAGCAGCTCCGCGGCCAGCTCATTGCCGGTCAGGCCGGGCATGGTCTGGTCGGTGATCACCAGATCGAACAGATCCGGGGCCTCCTTGAAAATCTTGAGGGCCTCCCGGCTCTTGAGCTTGGCGGTGACTGTATAGCCCAGCATCTCCAGCATCTGCTGCATCATATCGACGATGTGCATCTCATCATCCACCAGCAGGATGCGCCCCTCGCCGGGCTGGAAGCGTTCGGCGATCGTCTCGCTGATCTGGGAGCTGTCGTAGCTGCTGTCGCTGTAGAGCGGCAGATGAACCTTGAAGGTGGTGCCGATATTGATATCCGACTCGACAGCGATGGCGCCGTTGTGACTGCGCACAATGCCGTGCACGACGGCCAGTCCCATGCCGGTGCCCTTGTCGGGGCTCTTGGTGGTGAAGTAGGGATCGAAGATCCGCCTGAGTACCGACTCATCCATGCCGCTGCCGGTATCGCCGATCTCCAGTACAACATACTGGCCCGGACTGATATCCATCATGCGGTCAAGGTCATCGTGGCTGACAACGGTCTGATAAAGTTTGACCGAAAGGATGCCGCCGCCCTCGGTCATGGCGTGAAAGGCGTTGGTGCAGAGGTTCATCATGACCTGGTGGATCTGGGTCGGATCAGCCTTGACCGCCCCGCAGTCGTTGTCGATCTGCTGGATAATCTCGATAGTGGAGGGCAGTGTGGCCCGCATCAGCTTGAGGGCCTCCTTGACGATGTACTGCAGTTCGATGGGCTTGAACTCCTGCTCGTTCTGGCGGCTGAAGGTCAGGATATGCTTAACCATATCCTTGGCCCGGTCTGCGGCCTTGAGCACCTTTTCCAAGTTTGAGCGGGCCCGGCTGTCAACGGGCAGCTGGTCCATGGTCATCTCAGTGAAGCCGATGATCGGCGAAAGAATGTTGTTGAAATCGTGGGCGATGCCGCCGGCCAGGGTGCCGATGGACTCCATCTTCTGGGACTGGCGCAGCTGCTCTTCCAGGTGGCGGCGCTCGGTCACATCGGTACCGATGCAGAAGATCTCCACCAGGTTGCCCGCTTCGTCGCAGACGGCCTTGTTGGTCCATGAGATCCAGACATCCTCGCCGCTCTTGCGCATATTGACCGTTTCACGGGAGATGTACTTTTCGGGAATCAGCTGGATGTCGCCGAGCATATCGAGCTGCTGACGCTCATCCTCGCTGCCCTTGCGCACAATGGTGCCGATCACATTGCGGCCGATGATCTCCTCCTGGTTGTAGCCGTAGAAGCGCACGGCATACTCATTGAAGAAGGTGATGTTGCCGTGGGGGTCGAGCCGCAGGATGATGCTGTTGGAGTTGTGAATCAGGTCGCGGTACTTGGACTCGCTCTCCCTGAGGGCCTCTTCGGCCAGCTTGATCTTGGAGATGTCGGTCACTACGCCGGCATAGTAGAGCGGCCGGTTCTCCCGGTCGCGGATCAAAAAGATGTTCTGAATGGCCGGGATGAACTTGCCGGTCGAAGTCTTGATCAGCATTTCACCGGTCCACTCGCCGCTGACCTTGACCGTATGGTAGATGCCGGTGTGCAGCGCCAGCCTGAAGTCATCCGAGTAATAGCCCGTCAGGTCGCGGCCGATCATCCGCGCCGGGTCGGATTCATCCAGCATGCGGCACATGGCCGAATTGAGATAGACGATTTTGCTGTCCAGGTCGGCCATGACCAGCCCCTGGCCGGAGGCCTCGGCAAACCCCTTGAAGATGGAGAGATTCTCATTGCTGGCGATCAGGTTGTCCTTCATGACGTTGACCTTGTCGGCCAGGGCGAAGCTCATCAGCACCACCGCCGTGCCGGAACCGGTCTCGGTGCACCACTGGGTGATGATGCTCATGGGCAGCAGATCAAATTCAAGCAGGAAGGCGAAGGGGAAGGTCAGCAGGAAGATGGCAAAGGCGTAGATGATGAAGCGGGCCTGGCGGTACTCCAAGACAAAATTGAGGTAGCATACCACAACGGTCAGCAGCAGCGCCTCGTAGACGGCAAAGATCAGCACCAGCAGCGAGGCGTAGCGGTAGTCACCGAAGATTGAGTAGATGACAGCCAGGCAGCTGGGCAGGATGGCCGTGTAGACGATCCAGCGGTGCAGCCGCGGAATGACTTCGCGGGTGTTGAGGTAGGAGCAGAAAAAGAGCGGCAGCAGCAGCACCATCAGGGTTTCATGAAAAACGATACTCTGGTTGGCCCACCAGGGGTTGTCGGGCCAGAGCGTCTGATATGAGAATCCGGCATAGTTGATCTCAAAACAGAGGAAGTTGGCCACAAAGAGCAGGAAGAAGAGATAGCTCTGCTCCCTGGTCGAGATGTAGAGAAAGAAGTTGTAGAAGATCATGACAAACATCAGGCCGAAATAGAACCAGTGCATGGGCATCTTGATCTTGAGCCGGTCGGCATAGCCCTCCATGTTCATCAGGATCGGCCGGAACATCAGGGCCCCGTGGTCCGCTATCCTGAAGTAGAAGGTGTTCACCCCCGGCTGCAGCTCGAGCCTGAATATGAAGTTCACATCATTGATGTCGCGACTCTTGAACGGCCGAGTGTCGCCGGTGAAAGTTGGGGGTGCGCCGTGGGGCCGATAAAAGTCGATCTGATCAAGGATCGGATTGTCGATTTCAAAGAGCATTTCACGGGCGCTATCCGAATCGAGGCTCAGCCGGAACCAGTAGGCAGTGCGCCGATGCCCGGCATTGAAGAAGTCGCGGCCCGATTTGCGCCAGCTCTGCTGATCCTGCATGACATCCTGCAGGATTAATGCGTTGCTATCATCCCGGAAGTACTCGAGATTATAGCCGACATTCAAAGATTTAACATCATCCCCAATCTGATAGGCCGCTGCGGAGATCGGCCAGATGGCCAGCATTAACAGCATAAGCAGGGCTGATTTTTGGATAAGCTTTAGCATGCCCCTCCATCCAACTAAATTAACACAATTTATTCAAGGATTATTTCGTTAAAGTGAAAGTTTGCAAACATTAATCGTCAGGTTGTCTTTTGCCCGGCGGGCGGGTATGCTTAGGATCAATTTCAGATTGAAGAGGTTATGATGAAAAGATTCCTGCTGATTTTAATGATTTGCCTGATTCCGGCCCTCAGCTTTGCCGCCGCCAAAGATAGCGAGGAGCCCAAAGATTTCCGCCAGGCCACCTGGGGACAGAGTCTGCGCAAAGTTAAGTGGAATGAGAAGGCCAAGCTGGTCGCCAAGGCTGACAATGCCCTCAATTACAAGGGCAGCCTGGCCGGCCTGGAGGCCTCCATCGTCTATCGCTTCGCCGCCGGCGAGCTGATCGAGGGCAAGTACATCATCACCGAAAACATGTGGAAGCGCTCCGACTACATCGACTCATACAACTCGCTTAAGGATCTGCTGACCCAGAAATATGGCGAGCCTGTGGAGGATGAGGCCGACTGGAAAAATCCGCAGCACAAGGATTCGCCGGCTACCCACGGCCTGGCCCTGGGCATGGGGCATGTCAGCTACCAGGTCAGCTGGGAGACCGAACGCACCAAGATCATCATGGATCTCTGGGGTGAAGAGCTTGACATCATGTATGAGCTGACCTACTCCAGCCGGATGCTGGAGAATAAGGACGATTCCAAGGAGAAGATCCTGAACGATCTGTAGGTTTTCCGTCATACCCGCCTGCGCGGGTATGACATCTCAGCTCAGCTCCTCCAACTCCTCCCAGCGCTCATAAGCGGCCAGCACCTCCAGCTCAATCTCATCCAAACGATCCTGCAGCTTGACCGCCTGCTCGCCGGCAATCTTGTAGAAGTCCGGGTCACTCATGGTGGCCATGATGTCCTCTTTCTCACGGTCCAGGGCTTCAATCAGACCGGGCAGGTTCTTAAACTCTTCGCGTTCCCTGTTGGAGAGCTTGCGCTTCTTGGGCTGATTCTTGACCCTCTCCTTCCTAACGGCTGTCTCAGGCGCGGTTGCCGGCTTGGAGCGCTGGCGCAGCCAGTCGTCATAACCGCCCACATACTCATGGATCAGGCCGTCTTCTTCATAGGCCATGATGGAGGTGACCACATTGTTGAGGAAGGCACGGTCGTGGCTGACCATCAGCAGGGTGCCGCCGTAGCCGAAGAGCTTCTCTTCCAGCAGATCCAGGGTTTCGGCGTCCAGATCATTGGTGGGCTCGTCCAGCACCAGCACATTGGAGGGCTTGGCGAAGAGTCTGGCCAGCAGCAGCCGGTTGCGCTCGCCGCCCGAAAGTTTGGCGATGGGCGCCCGCACCTGCTCCGGCGTGAAGAGGAAGTCCTTGAGATAGCTGATGACATGCCTGGGCTGGCCGTCGATGAAGATCATGTCATTGCCGTCGCCGATGTTGTCCAGCATGGTCTGGCTGTCATCCAGGGTGTCGCGCAGCTGATCGAAGTAGGCCACCTCGAGGTTGGTGCCCTGACGTAAGCTGCCGCTCTCGGGCTGCAGCTGGCCCAGCAGCAGCTTGATCAGCGTCGATTTGCCCGAGCCGTTGGGGCCGATGATGCCGATGCGGTCGCCCCGCATGATGCTTGTCGAGAAGTCATTGACGATGCGTTTATCGCCGTAGGCGAAGCTTAAGTTTTTGCCCTCGATCACCAGCTTGCCGGTGCGCGCAGCCTCCTGGATCTGCAGATCAACGCTGCCGAACTTTTCGCGGCGCAGGTTGCGCTGGTTGCGCATATCGACCAGCGCGCGCACCCGGCCCTCGTTGCGCGTGCGGCGGGCCTTGATGCCCTGGCGCACCCAGACCTCCTCCTGAGCCAGCTTCTTGTCGAACTCGCGGTTGGTCTTCTCCTCGGACTCCAGCCAGGCCTCCTTGCGGCTCAGATACTCCTCGTAGCCGCACTCGAAGGAGAGGATGCGCCCGCGGTCAATCTCAACGATGCGGCTGGCGATCTTCTTCATGAACTCACGGTCATGGGTCACGAAGACAAGGGTCTTCCTGAGGCCCAGCAGGAACTCTTCCAGCCAGACAATCGAGTCGATGTCAAGATGGTTGGTGGGCTCATCCAGCAGAATCACGTCCGGATCGGAAATCAGGGCGCGGGCCAGAATCACCCGGCGCTTGTAACCGGCCGAGAGTGTGGCGAAGATGGCGTTCTCATCGAGCTGCATGCGGGTCAGCAGGGACATTATCTCGGTGTGCAGCTGCCAGGCGCCCTTGGCGTCCAGCTGCTCCTGCAGCCGGTGCAGCTCGTCCAGACGGCTCTCATCCAGGTTGGCGGTCAGCTCATGGTAGCGGATCAGGAGTCCGGCATGTTCAGGCTTGCCGCCGGCCACCACGTCATAGATGCTCTCGCTGATGCCGGCCGGCACCTCCTGCTGCAAGAGGGCGGTGCGGCAGCCGCCGATTCTGGTGACGGTGCCGCTGTCCGGCTCATAGGCGCCGTCGATCAGCTTCAGCAGGGTCGACTTGCCGGCTCCGTTGCGCCCGATCAGACAGAGGCGCTCGCCCTCCTCTATATGCAGCTCCGCGCAGTCCAGCAGCAGCGGCCCGCCAAACTGTATACTTACGTTATTTACTGAAATCAGTGCCATATTCTAGAATAGTTTCTGGACAATCGTGGTTTTGCCCTGTTCGTAGTTTTGGTCGATATCCTGATCACGGCCCGCGGCGGCGGCCTTGGCCAGCTCGTCGCAGCGCTCATTCTGCGCGTGGCCGGCATGGCCCTTGACCCACTGGAAGACCACATCATGTTCAGCTGTCAGCTCAAGCAGCTCCTGCCAGAGGTCGTAGTTTTCGGCCGCATCGCTCTTGGTGCGCATCCAGCCGTTCTTTTGCCACTTCTTGGCCCAGCCCAGCATAATGCCGTTGACCACATACTTGCTGTCGGTGGTGATGGCCACCTTGGTTCTGTCGCCAAAATACCTGAGGGCCATGATGCAGCCCATCAGCTCCATGCGGTTATTGGTGGTCTTGCGGTAGCCGCCCGAAAGTTCGGCGCTCTTGCTGCCGTTTTCAATAACCACGCCGTAGCCGCCCGGCCCCGGGTTGCCCAGGGCGCCGCCGTCCGAATAGACATGGATATATCCGTCCAGCGAGACCGGAGCTTTGACCGCATGCTTGGTGGCGCCGCGCGGTTTATAGACGCCGGGGTTTTCCATCCACTTCTCGGCCTCGGCCCGGGTTGCAAAGCCCTTGAAACGGGCGCCCTCAAAACCTTTGATCTGAACTTCGGCGCCCTCCTCGCCAAACCAGGTGCTATAGATGCCGGGTTTGCGGCCCGCTGCCACGGCGTAGAATTTTTTGTTTGATTTTGCCAATCCGGGCTCCTCTTTTAAAATTTGCTGAACTCTACGAAGCTGCAGGGTGCAAGTCAAGTCAGATGAATTAATTTCAAGATTATTCTTGAAAATCAGAATTGATGGCCCTAAAAAGCTCAACATCAATATTAAATTGAGGAGATATCAGATGGCACAGAAAGAGACACATCAATTTAAAACCGAGGTTCAGCAGTTAATGAACCTGATCATTAACTCCCTCTACTCCAACCAGGAGATCTTCCTGAGAGAGCTGGTTTCCAACGCCTCGGATGCCCTGGACAAGCTGCGCTTCAAGGCTCAGACCCAGACCGACATCCTGAACGGAGATCATGAACTCAAAATTAAAATTACCCCCAACAAAGAGGCCCGCACCATCGAGATCAGCGATAACGGCATCGGCATGACCCATGACGAGGTTATCGAAAACATCGGCACCATCGCCCAGAGCGGCACCGCAGCCTTCAGCCGCGCCCTGGAGGAGTCCAAGGACGGCAGCCTGACCCCCGAGCTGATCGGTCAGTTCGGCGTCGGCTTCTACTCGGCCTTCATCGTGGCCGACCGCGTGACCCTGGTCACGCGCGCTGCCCATGAGGAGATTGCCACCAGGTGGGAGTCCAAGGGCGACGGCTCCTACACCCTTGAGGAGACCACCAAGCCTTCGCGCGGCACAACCATCACCCTGCACCTCAAGGAGACGAAAGATGGCGACCAGGACTTCACCGACGAGTGGACCATCCGCGGCATCATCAAGCAGCACTCCGACTTTGTCTCCTATCCGGTGGTCATGGACGTGGAGAAGAGCGAGCCGATTCCCGAAGATGAGCTGATCAAGGATGAAGAGGGCAAGCCCATCGGCGAGACCACCAGATCGGAGATCAGGGAGGAGACGCTGAACTCCATGAAGGCCATCTGGACCAGGGACAAGTCCGAGGTCAGCGAGGAGGAGTACAACGAATTCTACCAGCATGTCAGCCACGACTGGAACCCGCCGCTCAAGAACCTGCACATGAAGTTCGAGGGCATCACCGACTACTCCGCCCTGCTCTATATCCCCTCCAAGGCCCCCTTTGACCTCTTCAACCGCGAGCGCAAGCACGGCATCCATCTCTACTGCAAGCGCGTCTTCATCATGGACGACTGCAAGGAGCTGATGCCCGAATACCTCGGCTTCATCCAGGGCGTGGTTGACGCCCCCGACCTCAACCTGAACGTCAGCCGCGAGATCCTGCAGCAGGACCGGCTGGTGCGCAACATCCGCAAAAACCTGGTCAAGAAGATCTTCGACCTGCTCGAGGGCCTGAAGGACGAAGAGTATGAAACCTTCTTTGGCGAGTTCGGCGAGATGCTTAAATCCGGCATCCCCATGGACTTTGAAAACCGCGACCGCCTGCTGGAGCTGGTGCGCTTCCGCTCCACCAAATCCGAGGGCAAGCTCATCTCCCTCAAGGAGTACTTCGAGCGCATGCAGGCCGATCAGGAAGACATCTACTACATTACCGGCGAAAACTATGTGGCCCTGACCAACAGCCCCCACCTGGAGAAGCTCAAGGATAAGGATTATGAGGTTCTGCTCATGACCGACCCGGTTGACGAGTTCGTGATTCAGTCCGTCACCGAGTACCAGGGCAAGAAGTTCAAGAGCGCCGAAAAGGGCGACCTGGGGTTTGAAGACGAAGCTCCGGCCAACAGTGAGGAGTTCAAGGAGCTCTTCGAGAAGATCAAGGGCCATCTGGGCGACAAGATCAAGGAGGTCAAGGCTTCCAGCCACCTCAAGGACTCTTTAGCCTGTCTTTCCGGTGACGACTACGGCATGAGCGCCTACATGGAGAAGATCCTCAAGGCTTCCGGCCAGAGCGCACCCGTCATGAAGCGCGACCTGGAGGTCAACATCGGCCACCCTGCTTTGCAGGCCATGCGAGAGGCCGATGAGGCCACATTGAGTGACTTTGCCGACCTGATCTTTGATACCGCCGTGATTGCCGAGGGCGGCAAGATTGACAATCCGTCCCGCTTCTCAAGACTGGTTGGCGATCTGATGAGCGCCAAGCTGAGTTAAGCATCAGTCCCGGGGGAACGCCGTTTCCCCGGGACCTCCCATATTAACGTACGTTCATGCCCTTGATTTTATCGTGCTTTTACTTAAGATTTACAGACTGCAAATCCAGCTTATGCTATCGTCACTTAATCAATATCAGGAGTGAATTATGCAGCGAACTTTTTTTTCGACACCCGTTCTGAATAAGATCCTCAAAGGCATCTCATTTGCCTACATGAAGATATTCGGCTGGGAGGTGACCGGCGAAGTTCCCAAGGACAAGAAGCTGATCGTCACCGCCTACCCCCACACCACCAACTGGGATATGCCCCACATGCTCTTCACGGCCTTCATCCTGGGTTTTGAGTCCTACTGGATGGGCAAAGATGCCCTCTTCAGAGGCCCGGCCGGCCCCATCATGCGCTGGATGGGCGGCATCGCCATTGACCGGTCCAAGAACAACAATGTGGTCGATGCCATGGTCAATGAGTTTAACAAGCGCGACGAGATGTTCCTGGTCATCCCCCCCGAAGGCACCCGCGGCTATGCCGACGGCTGGAAGTCGGGCTTCTACCACATCGCCTGCGGCGCGGGCGTGCCCATCATGCCGTCCTATCTTGACTACAAGAACAAACGGGCCGGCATCGGCCCCCTGATCTGGCCCAGCGGCGACATTGATGCCGATATGCAGAAACTGGCCGACTTCTATGAGGGCCAGCACGTGCACGGCAAATTTCAGCAGAACGTCAGCCCCATCAAGATCCGCAGCTCAAAAAAAAAGATTAAAAAGAGCGCCTGAGGAGCTTCCCCCTCAGGCGCCCCTCTCACAGTAGATTTTCCAGCACCGGCCCCGGAATGACGAAGGGCAGATCAACTTCACGGTCATCGTCGCTGCCCGAGTTGACGGCCAGCGAACCGGCGGCCCGCCAGTGATTGCTGGCAACCTCGAGCGCCTCGCTCAGGCCGTGCTGATGCATGCGGCAGCGCAGAATTCCGGTGCTGTCGCCGTTTAGAATGATCTCAATCTCACGCCACTCCTGAGGCGCCTCGATCAGCGAGCTGGTGCGGATGCGGTAGTATTGCCCGACCGTCTCAATCCTGTTGCAGTGGCTGTGGCCGCAGATGTGGGCGATTACATTGTCATACTGGGACAGGGTGGCATCCAGCTGCGGTCCGCTGAGATTGCCGTGCAGCTCCGAGAAGTTACAGGATGCATGGTGCGAATAGATCAGAATCAGCTTGTCGGGGTTGCCCTCGATCTGCTGCACCAGCCACTCATGCTGGGCCTGATCCAGCGTGCCGCTGTCGCCGATGGATACCAGCGGATCACTCTTGCTACCGGCCACCGATGCAAAACCTTTACGCTTCAGCCAGCGGCCGTACTCGTAGCGGATGCGCCGCTCGGCCATGGCGTCGCTGACGCTCCAGCGCTTGATGCGCCCGATGCGGCGCCGGTTCTCGGCCTGGAATTCACCGAACATCCCCTCCAGCCAGTTGTCGGTGGTGGTGTTGAGCACAATATTGAGCACGCTCCCACCGGATACAAATGAGTAGTAGCCGTCATTGGCACTATTCTGGTTGTCCAGCCCGAGCTCATTGCCGGACTCCCTGACCCGCCCGATCCACTGGGGTGTGCGGATCATCTCAACCCCGTACTCCTCAACATCATTTTCGATAATCTTTTCAACGATGCTGCCGCCGAAGGAACCGAAGAGCAGCACGTCATGGTTGCCCAGACAGGCATACCAGGGAACTTTAAAGCCCTCAGGCGTCAGCGGCAGCATCGGCGCGCTCATTGCCAGCCCCTGATCACCGTCCGCAATTCTGACAAACCAGTCGATCTCCGTGCGCATGGACATGTCGATCAGATCGCCGGTGGCAATGCAGAAATCAAGCTTCTGCTCCAGATCACGCTCATTGATCGACCGGATTGTGGCATCCAGGATGCGCGGCCCCCAGACATCCTGCGGCCGCTCATAGAAGAACGAGAAGATGCCGCCGATGGCCTGATCACGGGCCGGATGCCCCACGTCCCCGATATGGGTGTCGCTGATCTGGGCAAAGCGCAGCAGACATTTCTGCCCCGGCTGCAGATCTGATGCGGCCATGGCAGCCAGTTTGCGGTTCAAGACCGGCAGCATCACGGCTGTCCCCACGGTTCCCTTGATGAATTTACGCCTGTTGATCCTAAGCTGCATAACTCCTCCTAAATGATTGAAATTTCAAATAATCGCCAAGGCGAAAGATTTATATTAATTAATGGACTGGATTAATAATTGCAATCACAAACAGCTGGACAGGAATTGCACTTTGAGTGGCCGGATCTTTTTGTTATAGGCAATAGCATGAAACCACTAATGGAGTTTGCATGCCGATTCTGATCACCTATGTTCTGGTTGCCCTGGTCTTCTCTTTTCTGTGTTCGGTGGCCGAGGCCGTTATTCTGAGTGTCAGCCCGGCCCATGTGGCCACCATGGAGCAGGACGGCAAGCCCTCGGGCGCGATCCTGCGTAAACTTAAGGAGGACGTCAACAAGCCGCTGGCGGCCATCCTGACCCTCAACACCATCGCCCACACCGTCGGCGCGGCCGGCGCCGGCGCCCAGGCCGCCAAAGTTTTCGGCAGCGCCTATGTCGGCATCTTTTCGGCTGTCCTGACCCTCATGATCCTGGTCTTCTCCGAAATCATCCCCAAAACGCTGGGAGCCCACTACTGGCGTGCTCTGGCGCCGGTCACCGCCCACGGTCTGAAGTGGCTGGTGCGCCTGCTCTACCCCTTTGTCTATGTCTCGGTGAAGCTGACCGCCGGTATGACCAGCGAGCCGGCCCGCAAAAGTTTCAACCGCAACGAGTTTGCCGCCATGGCCGAACTGAGCGCCCAGGAGGGCCAGCTCGGCGAGCAGGAGTCAAAGATTCTCAAAAACCTGCTGCTGCTGCGCGAAACCCGGGTCATGGACGTCATGACCCCCAACACGGTCATCTTCTCCCTGCCCCAGAACCTCAGGGTCGAGGAGTTCTTCCATAAATATGACTCGGTGCGCTTCTCGCGCATCCCGATCTACAACGGCGACCAGAACCAGTTCACCGGATTCGTGCTGCGCAGCGATCTGCTGCTGGCCCAGGCCCGCGGCAACGTCAACTCATCGCTTGAGACCTATGGCCGCGAACTGCCCGTCATCCAGGAGCAGGCCAGCCTCTCCCGGGCCTTTGAAGAGTTCATGCAGCGCCATGCCCAGATCATGCTGGTGGTCGATGAGTACGGCGGCACCGAGGGTCTGCTGACCCTCGAGGACCTGATCGAGACCCTGATCGGCATTGAGATCGTCGACGAGGGCGACAAGGAGGCCGACATGCAGCAGCTGGCCCGCAAGCTCTGGAAACGAAGGGCCAGGGAGATGGGGATCGATATTGAGAAACTTATCAAGTGATCTTTGACGACATTTGACACTTGTCCCCCGACATTTTTTCCTCATTATTAATGCAATATAAATTTGCTCTTAACCAAGGGCCTTTATGTTGCTGACAATCCCGCCTTGGGGATAGTTAATTAAAAATGAGGAGGTAACAATGTCTAAGTCTATCAAACAACTTTTTCTGGTGATGGTGTTCTGTCTGATCGGCATCCAGGGAGCCGGGGCCGGCGAGTGGCTGCGCGGCGACCTGCATTCCCACTCACTGCACAGCGACGGTGACAGCTCGGTGGAGGTTGTACTGGAGAGTGCTAAGAAACGCGAACTCGATTTCTTCGCCCTGACCGACCATGACGGCAACATGCACAAAGAGATGGTTAAAGCCGGCGACGGTGAGAAGCTGGGCCATCCGTCCCACTGGGCTGATGTGGACAAGTATGGTGATGGCCTGATCAATATCTACGGTATCGAGTGGACCACCGGCAAGGGCCACGCCAATGTTTTCAAACATACAAAGTTTGATTACACCGAACTCTGGGATGCGCACGTTGCTGAAGACGGAGCCTGGGCTGCCGAGGCTGCCAAGGCCCAAGATGCCCACTTCTCCATCAATCACCCGACGGCCATCTTCTGCTGTCCCTGGGAGCTGGATGTGGCCGCCGAGGTCGATACAATCGAGGTCTGGAACGCCATGTACCGCCTACCCAACATGAACGGCTGGGCCACCCACTTCTTCTGGGACTGGTTCCTCTTGAACGGCCGTCGCATCCCGGGCATCGGTGGCAGCGACACCCATGAGGTGGTCGGCTTCCAGTCGGAGCTCTTCTCGCACGGCAACCCAACCACCTGGGTCTATGTCGAGCAACCCAATGCCAAGTCGATTATAGAGGCCATGCAGGCCGGGCGCGTCTCGCTGAGCTACGCCCCCAACTCATTGCGCCTCGACTTCAGCGCAAAGACCGAGGACGGTCAAGAGGCCATGATGGGCGACAACCTGGCTGACGCCAAGGGTAAGCGCCTGGACTTCACCATCAGGCTTGATGACAGCCGGGCCAAGCAGAAGCTCAAAAAGGGCTGGACCCGCGAGATCGACGAAGAAACCGTTATGCAACTTGAGAGCGGCCAGATCAACATCAAGGATCTTTTGAAGTGGTTCTACAGCCGCGACTACTATCTAGTGGGCGTCTTCAGAAACTCTATGCTGCACCGTGTCTGGATGGTCAAGGGCGGCGAGCAGGCCATACATTTCAGCGATGTGGCGGAGAGCGATATGCACACCTACTACCGGGCCGAGGTCATGGGCAAGCCCGATGTCTTCGCCCTCTGGCTGATCATGCACGGCCGCCTGCTGGCCATGAGCAACCCGATCTATGTGGGTTATGATTAACAACCTTCCAAAATGATTGGTTAATCTTGCGCCCGGCCGGCCGGGCGTTAATTTAGCCTTAAATAATCATTTGAGGAGGGATCAATGAATAAGCTGATAGCAGTGATGCTGGTGCTGGCCGTCATGGGTTGCGCCGAGAAAAAGGAAGAGCCCCACACCTTGAAGGTCGGCTTTCTCTTGAAGACCATGCAGGAGGAGCGCTATCAGCGCGACAAGGCCACCTTCATCGAGACGGCTGAGGCCATGGGCGCCGAGGTGGTCTTCGATTCGGCCAACAATGATGAGCGCACCCAGCTCTCCAAATTTGAGAACATGCTGGCCAAGGGCGTCAAGACGATCGTGCTGCAGCCGGTCAACACCGGCACGGCCGGCAACATGGTGCGCATGGCCAACCAGGAGGGGGTCAGGGTCATCGGTTACGACTCCATGCTGGTCAACGGGCCCCTGGATCTGATGGTCATGCAGGACAGCTGGGCCGTGGGCAAGCTGCAGGGCGAGGCCATGGTGCACTGGCTCAAGCAGCACAAGGGCCAGGTTGAGGGCAATGTGGCCCTGATCATGGGCCAGCCCGGCGACTCCAACGCCATCGCCATGAGCAGCGGCGCCCTCGAGATCATCAACGCCAATCCGGGCCTTACGCTGGTGGCCGAACAGTCGCATGAGGGCTGGTCGACCGACAAGGCCATGGCCACGGCCGAAAATGTGCTCACCAAGTATCAGAACAGGGTTGACGCCTTTATCTGCAACAACTCAGGCATGGCCCGCGGCGTGATCGCGGCCCTGGATGCCCAGGGGCTGGCCGACACCGACAAGGTCTTTGTGGCCGGCTCGGATGCCGACCTGGTCAACATCCAGTTTGTGGCCCAGGGCAAGCAGTCGGTTGAGATCTGGAAGAAGATCAAGCCCCTGGCCCAGCGCTCGGCCGAGATCGCGGTCAAACTGGCCCAGAACCCCGATAAAGCGCCGGCCGCGGTCGTGGCGGTGGATAAGACCATCAACAACGGCTACGTTGACGTGCCCACCATCGTCACCCCGGTTGTGCTGATTAACCGGGACAATCTCGACAGCACCATCATAGCCGAGAATTTCTACAGCAAGGCGCAGGTCTACGGCGAGTAGCGGTCATGGCTGAAGTCGTGCTGCAGATGAAGGAGATCGTCAAGGATTTCCCGGGCGTGCGGGCCCTTGACCGGGTCAACTTTGAGGCCCGCGGGGGCGAGGTGCTGGCCCTGATCGGCGAGAACGGCGCCGGCAAATCGACCCTGATGAAGGTTTTGAGCGGGGTCTGGCCCTACCCAAGCTATGAGGGCGAGATCTACATCAAGGGCCAGCTGATGCGTTTTGCCAACACCCGCGACGCCGAAAAGGTCGGCGTCGCCATCATCTATCAGGAGCTCAACCTGATCCCGGAACTGAGCGTGGCCGAAAACATCTTCCTGGGCCGCCAGTTCTCAAACGCGGCCGGCGTGATCAACTGGAGCCTGCTCTTTGCCGAGGCCCAGAAGCTGCTCGATTCGCTGGCCATCACCGACTTCAAGCCCACCGACCTGGTCAAGGAGCTGACCGTGGGCAAGCAGCAGATGGTCGAGATCGCCAAGGCCCTTTCGCACAGGGCCGACATCCTGGTCTTTGACGAGCCGACTTCGGCCCTGACCGACAAGGAGATCGCCGACCTCTTCCGCATCATCCGCCAGCTTAAACACCAGGGGGTCTGCATGAGCTACATCTCGCACAAGATGGATGAGATCGAGCAGATCGCCGACCGCATCGCGGTCTTGCGCGACGGCCAGACCATCGGCGCGGTGACCCCCATCAGCGAGATCACAATGGATCAGATCATCAACCGCATGGTGGGCCGCGACATCAAGGATATGTACCCCAAGCAGAAATTTGAGCGCGGCGAGCTGACCCTGGAGGTGCGCGATCTGGAGGTGGATCACCCGCTGCTGGTGGGCGAAAAGAAGGTCAAGAGCGCCTCGTTCAAGGCCTACAAGGGCGAAATCCTGGGCATCGCGGGCCTGATGGGTTCGGGCCGCACCGAGCTGGTGCTGGGCATCTTCGGCGCCTTTCCCAAGGAGACCAGCGGTGAGGTCTACCTGGACGGCAAGCGGCTGAAGGTCAGATCGCCGCGCGACGCCATCGACCGGGGCCTGGCCCTGGTCAGTGAGGACCGCAAGCTGCTGGGGCTGATTCTGGGTCAGAGCGTGCTCAACAACATGACCCTCAGCTCGCTGGAGACGGTCTGCAACGGCTGGGGCGTGATCAACAGCGCGCTTGAGCGCAACCTGGCCGCGGGTTATGTGCAGCAGCTGGACATCAAGACCCCGGGCGTCGACGCCAAGGTGGACTCCTTAAGCGGCGGCAACCAGCAGAAGGTGATCCTGGCCAAGTGGCTCAACACCAAGCCGCGCGTGCTGATTCTGGACGAGCCGACCCGCGGCATCGACATCGGCGCCAAGGTGGAGCTCTACAAGCTGCTCAACAAGCTGGTTGAGGACGGGGTGACCGTCATCATCATCTCATCCGAGCTGCCCGAAGTGATGGGCATGAGCGACCGCATCCTAGTCATGTGCGAGGGGCGCATCGTGGCCGAACTGGAGCGGGAGCAGGCCACCAAGGAGCTGATTATGGAGTATGCCACCGGCAATATTAAAAAGGAGGCCACGGCATGAGCACTTTTGTGAACTTTCTGAAGCAGAACGCGACCCTGATCGCCCTGGTGCTGCTGGCCCTGATCATGGGCTTCGCCGACGACGCCTTCTTCACCCCGCGCAATCTGACCAACCTGAGCCGCCAGGTGGTCATCATCGGCGTCATCGCGGTGGGCATGACCATGGTGATTCTGATCGCCGGCATCGACCTCTCGGTGGGCTCGCTGGTGGGACTCTCGGCCATCCTGGTGACCCTGCTGATGCAGAAGGGCATCAATGTCTGGGTGGCAATCGGCCTGACAGTTATGCTGAGCGGCATCATTATCGGCCTCTGGAACGGCTTCTGGATCGCCTACTACAAGATACCACCCTTCATCATAACCCTGGGCATGATGACCATCGCCCGCGGCCTGGCCCTGACCCTCTCCAAGGGCAGCTCGATCCCGGTGACCGACCCGACCTTCCCGCGCATCGGCGGCGACTACATTTCAATACAACTCTCCATAGCCATCCTGGTAATTGGCGCAGTATTGTACGCCCTGGCCACGGTCAGGAGCGTGCGCCAGCGCCAGAAGTACGGCATCGAGATCGGCAAGGTGGAGCTGGTCACCAATGCGATAATCGGCGTGCTGGGGCTTACTCTGGCCTTCTACATCTTCGGCAGCTACCGCGGCATCCCGGTGCCGGTGGCCATCTTTGTGGCCATCGCCCTGGGCGGCGCCTTTGTGCTCAACAACACCCGCTTCGGCCGCCAGCTCTACGCCGTGGGCGGCAACGAGGAGGCCGCGCGCCTCTCGGGCATCAATGTTTTCCGATCCAAGATGATCGTCTACATCAGCGTGGCCGTGCTCTCGTCAATCTCGGGCATTTTGCTGGCCTCGCGGCTGAACGGCGCCTCACCCAACCTGGGCAACATGTTTGAGCTGGACGCCATCGCGGCCGTGGTCATCGGCGGCACCAGCCTGGCCGGCGGCGTCGGCACCATCGGCGGCACCATCATCGGGGCCTTCATCATCGGCGTACTCAACAACGGCATGAGCCTGCTGGGGGTCGAGACCTTCTATCAGCTGATGATCAAGGGTTTCATCATCATCCTGGCGGTCTGGTTCGATGTGCTCAATAAGAATAAATGAGAGAGCTGGTTAACTATGTTAACCAGCTGAAAATATTAATCTTTATTATCAACCATATAAATGATACACCATCGGTGCAAATTAATACACCAGGAGAGCAGCATGTCATATGAAATGTCATATCAGGAGAAGAGTCAAACGGTCTATCTTAGATATTATGGCGTATTGGTCGCCGACGATGTTATCGATTCGCTAGACCGGATGTTTAATGACGATGTTAAGGCAGATGAGATTGCCATAATCATCGCCGATCACAGTGATGTAACCTTCCCCCGGATTAACGCATGGGAGATTAAGGACTTTGTGGAAAAATTTAAAACAGCATCTGTCACAACTTTGAAAACATGTTCATTGCAACCGTAACCCCCATCCCACCCCCCGTTTTCCGCAGTTGGGAGGCGGCCGTCTGGCTGCTGGCGATGGCGGCAAATAAGCCGTTAGCCGCCGAATAACGGCTACGGCCCGGATTCAGGGCAGCATCTTGCGGATCAGCGCTTCAAGTCCCTTCCGGTCCAGAATCAGCGGCACCGGATAGATCGGGTTGCCCTCATTGAAGGCCCGCTCGGCAATCAGCGGAATATCCTCAGCCTTGAGCTCCTCAATCACGGTGGGAATATTCATATTACGATTCATCTCCTTAAGGCGATCAATGAAGCGGATCGAGAGCTCCCGGTCATCTTCACCCAGATGGCCGAGCCCGACCTCAATCGCCAGCCGGGCCAGCTTGGCCTCACAACTGGATCTTGAAACATCCAGCACATAGGGCAGGATAATGGAGTTGGCCAGGCCGTGGGGCACGCCGTAGAGCCCGCCGATGCTGTGGGCGATGGCGTGCACGTAGCCCATATTGGCCCTGGTCAGGGCGGCGCCGGCATAGGCGGCGGCCACGGCCATGGCCTCGCGGGCCTCAAGGTCGGTGCCGTCCTGGTAGGCCTTCTCGATGTTTTCAAAGATCAGGCGGGTGGACTTCTCGGCATAGTTCTTGACCAGCTGGGTGTCGTTGAGGCCGATGTAGGCCTCGACCGCATGGGTCAGGGCATCCATGCCGGTGGTGGCCGTGATCATGGGCGGCAGGCCCCTGGTGAGCTCGGAGTCCAGGAAGGCATATTTGGGCACCAGCGACATGTCGATGATGGCAAACTTCTCATGGGACTCGCTGTCGGTGATGACGGCGCCCATGGAGACCTCGGAACCGGTGCCGGCGGTGGTGGGCACGGCAAAGAGCGGCGGCAACAGGCGCCTGATCCTGAACATGCCGCGCATCTCGCGGATCTGCTTGCCGGGCCTGGCCGATCTGGCGGCAATGATCTTGGCGCAGTCCATGGGGGAGCCGCCGCCGAAGATGATGATGCCCTGGCAGTTGTTGGCGTTATAGACCTCGAGCCCGGCCTCCACCACCTGGATGGTCGGATTGGGTTCAACATCGGCAAAGACCGTATAGTTGATGCCGGCACTCTTGAGCTCATCCAGCAGCCCGTTGACCAGTCCCAGCTCCATCAGGCCGGCATCGGTCACCACCAGCACATTATCGATATCTGACTGCTTGATGATTGCCGGAATCTTGCCGACCACCCCGGGGCCGGTGAAAAGCTTGGGGGTTGGCAGCGGCGTAAAGGCGGCCACCACCTTCATGAAGTGATGTACGCAACGATATGATATTTTCTGAATTGCCCATTTCATATTTTTAAGCTCCTTTGTGCTTATGCTTGCTTTTTATGAATATCGAACAAATAGCTGATTACTTTAGGATCTTTTTAATCTAATGGACAAGTTGAGTAATTTTAAATAGCTACAGACGCACTTTTACGAACGAACATTTGTTAATGATCAGGAGCGGTCGCGGGTCAGGTTCCAGAAGGCCTGCACGGACGGGTTCTTAAGGTTGCGTTTGGTTGAACATAAGCCCACTACATAGGGGGCTAACTCGGGCGCACTGTTGAGGATGGTGATGTCATCCACAAAGGGGCTGCGCTCCAGCACCAGCCTGGGCACCACGCCGATGCCGCCGCCCAGGCGCACCATGGCGATGATCGCTTCGTTGCCCGAAACCTCGGAGCTGACCCTGGGAGTTATGCGCTGCTCCTTGAACCAGCGGTCAAGCCGCCGTCTGGAGAGCCCGGTCTGGGGCAGAACAAACTTGGCCCGTTCAAGATCAAGAGGCCCCATGCGCCGCGGGCCGATGAAGACCAGGGGCGTGGTGATGATGGGCAGAAACTCAAAGGAGCTGCGCAAACGGTCCGGCAGGGCGGCCACCGCCAGATTGATCTCGCCGGTCTGAACCTTGGGCACCGCATCCTCGGCCGCCCCGGTCATCAGCTCCAGCTGCACCTCGGGATAGCTGTTCTGGTAGGCCTCCAGCAGATCCGGCAGAATCGAGTAGACCGCCGTGATCGAGGCATAGATTGAGAGGTTGCCGGCCAGGACCTGCTCGCTCTTGAGCTCGGCCTGGAAGCTCTGCCACTCCAGCAGGGCGCCCCGCGCATACTCCTGGAAACGTCTGCCCGCATCCGAGAGCGCAACCTTGCGGTTGTCGCGCACAAAGAGCTCCGCCCCCACCTGCTCCTCCAGGCGCTGGACGGTGCGGGTCAGGGCCGAAGGGCTCAGATTGCACTCCTGGGCCGCCCGCCCGAAGTGCAGGTGCTGGGCCACACTCAGAAAGATCTCCAATTCGCGGTTCTGCATTTCAACTCCATTGCGATATTTGCAATACAATATCGTTAATAAATCAATTTACGCAATACTTAAATTTGACTATATAAAGCGGGTATAAATAACCTAATTAAGGAGAATATAATGGGAGAGAATTACTATAACAGCCTGCCGCAGCGCCTGAAGCTGCAGGAGCTGGGAACCTGTAACTTCATGGACGCCTCTGAGTTTGCCGACGGCTGCAACTATGTCAAGGGCAAGAAGATCGTCATCGTCGGCTGCGGCGCCCAGGGCCTCAACCAGGGCCTCAACATGCGCGACAGCGGCCTGGACGTCTCTTACGCCCTGCGCGACGACGCCATTGCCAACAAGCGCCAGTCCTTCCTGAACGCATCCGAGAACGGCTTCAAGGTCGGCACCTATGCCGAGATGCTGCCGAGCGCAGACATCGTCATGAACCTGACCCCCGACAAGCAGCACACTGCCGTTGTTGAGGCGGTCATGCCCTTCATCAAGGAAGGCGCCGTCTTCTCATACGCCCACGGCTTCAACATTGTTGAAGAGGGCATGCAGATCAGAAAAGATCTGACCGTGATCATGGTGGCTCCCAAGTGCCCCGGCTCCGAGGTGCGTGAAGAGTACAAGCGCGGCTTCGGTGTGCCGACATTGATCGCCGTGCACCGCGAGAACGACCCCAACGGCGACGGCCTTGAGATTGCCAAGGCCCTCTGCTCGGCCCAGGGCGGCGACAGAGCCGGCGTGCTCGAGTCCTCCTTCGTGGCCGAGGTCAAGTCTGACCTGATGGGTGAGCAGACCATTCTCTGCGGCATGCTGCAGGCCGGCTCCCTGCTCTGCTATGATAAGATGATCGCCGAGGGCATCGAAGAGGGTTACGCCTCCAAGCTGATCCAGTACGGTTGGGAGACCGTCACCGAGGCCCTCAAGTACGGCGGCATCACCAACATGATGGATCGCCTCTCCAACCCGGCCAAGATCAGAGCCTTCATTCTCTCCGAAGAGCTCAAGGAGATCATGCGCCCCCTCTTCGAGAAGCATATGGATGACATCATCTCCGGCCACTTCTCCGAGACCATGATGGCCGACTGGGCCAACGATGACAAGGATCTGCTGGGCTGGCGTGCCGCCACCGCCGAGACCGCCTTCGAGAAGTCGGTGGCCGATGCCGAGATCAGCGAGCAGGAGTACTTCGACAACGGCATCCTGATGGTTGCCATGGTCAAGGCCGGCGTTGAACTGGCCTTCGAAACCATGGTTGCCACCGGCATCGAGCCCGAGTCAGCCTACTACGAGTCCCTGCACGAGACTCCGCTGATCGCCAACACCATCGCCAGAAAGAAGCTCTATGAGATGAACCGCATCATCTCCGACACCGCCGAGTACGGCTGCTACCTCTTTGCCCACGCCTGCGTACCGCTGCTCAAGGACTTCATGGGCACCGTCGGCACCGACGTGATCGGCAAGGGTCTGGAGCTCAAGGACAACGGCGTTGACAACGAAACCCTGGTTCAGGTTAACGCAGCCATCCGCTACACCCTGATTGAAGAGGTCGGCGAAGAGCTCAGAGCCGCCATGCACGGCATGCAGGCCATCGTTTAAATAAACAAAAGGGGACAGAATCAGTTCTGTCCCCGCCTCTGTTATGGATCCCAACCCAGGCTACAAGAGTAGTGAGCAACCGCCAGATAAAGGCAGAGCCCGCCGCTCCACCGTTCTTCCTCCATGCCTTTTTTGAGGTATTCATGATTTTATTGGCCATATTCCAGTTCCCCTTGATCTTATAATAAGCTCTGTCTGATTAAATTAATTACTATTTACTAACTTTCCCTCGATGTAAACTTTATCGTCACGACCGGCGAATGCTTAAGGCTCTTTTTTCGTTTTTCACACAAAAAGTATCTTGCAGGCACTCACAATATAACTTCACGATATTGCAGATATCTCAATTTTCCAGAATTTCACATTGCGTGAAAACATTGCCATTCGGAAAACGAGCCGGCTTGACGGATCTGAAATCCGTGCAACGGCTGTGAATCTTATGCGGCCCATAACTCTCAAATTCAACAGTTCAGCCGGCTCCTTACCGCCGATCCTGAAGCGCCGGACCACCCTACCCAGCTCGGCGGCCTCATTTTTGAGGGTCTCGGAGGTGCTGGCCAGCTCCTCGACCGTGGAGGCGTTCTGCTGGGTGGTGGTGTCGATGGAGGCGATGGCCCGGCCGATCTCATTGATGCCGGCGGCCTGCTCGTTGCCGGCCGCCGCGATTTCGGCCATCAGCTGCGAGAAGCTGTCGATGAAGCGCACGATCTGCTCCAGGGCCTCGGCGGTCTGCTTGACCATGTTGTCGCCTGTGCCCACCTTGTGCAGGCTCTCCTCGATCAGGCCCCTGATCTGGCCGGCGGCATCCGCGCTCTGCTGAGCCAGATTGCGCACCTCGGCGGCCACCACCGCAAACCCCTTGCCGTGCTCGCCGGCCCGCGCGGCCTCAACGGCCGCATTCAGGGCCAACAGATTGGTCTGGAAGGAGACATCGTTGACGCTCCGGGTAATGCTGCTGATGGAGGCGGACGAGTCGCTGATCTCACCCATGGCATTTGTCAGGGCTGAAGCGATGGCGATGCTCTCCTGGGCCATGTCGACCATCCGCTGAATCTGGGCGGCTCCGTCCCGGCCGTGCTCGGCGCTCTGCCTGACGACGGCCGTCATCTGCTCGATGGTGGCGGCCAGCTCCTCGATGGAGGCGGCCTGCTGCTGGGTTGAGCGCGAGAGATCCTCCGAACCCTCGGAGACCTCCCGGGTGGCGGCGGCCACATGCTCGGCCAGGGAGTGCACATCGGTGATGATGCATTCCAGATCCGCGATGAAGCTGTTGGCATTGATGGCCAGGCGCCCCAACTCGTTTGAGTTCTCAACCCGCAGGCGCTGGGTCAGGTCGCCCTGCCCCTTGGCCAGTTCGTCGAAGCGCTTCGTCAGCGAATTCAGCGGCTGTGAAAGGTTGCGGTAGATGCCGCGGGCCAGGAAGATAATCAGCACGCCGATGATAATCAGGGATGAGAGGGCGTTGTTGAAGATCTTGCTGATGACGTCATGGTGCTCGTTGATCGAGTAGGCCGAAAGCAGGATCAGATCGCCGGCGAGCGGCGTGAAGCAGAGCATGTGGCCCTGCACCATGTCATAGGCCTCTCCGGGCTGCTGCATCTGCTGGAGGATGTTCTGATTCAGGGACGGCCAGCGCGTGTTGAAGAGCTCGATTGCACCCGGATTGTAGAGCAGCTCGCCGCTTGGGTCGATCAGGGCAAACTGCGAGCGCCCCACCCCGTTGAGCTTATCAACCTCACCGCGCAGCTCGTCAACGGAGAAACCCTTGACCTGCGCCAGAAAGTAGTCGTGCAGGCTGCGCATGTTGCGGGCCGCGTCGTCGCGGCTGCTGGCGATGGCCGCCAGATTGTTGTTGCCGCTGACAAAGAGGATGGCGGCCATGCAGATCATGACCACCAGGCAGATCATCTGACTGCCCAGGCGCAGATCACAGTGCTCCCAGGCCATGCCGCGCCGCTGATACTCGGCATAGATCTCTGCAAAAACCCTGTTGGATGCGGTCCCGGCGGGCAGGCGCACCAGCAGCGGGAAGATCAGCATCACGGCCGAATCCTGCAGCGGCACCTTGGAGAGCACATCGATCCAGGCCTCGCCGCCGGCCAGGTGCAGGAACAGCTCACCGAGGGTCAGGGTCAGGCCGTTGATGAACATCACCAGCATCACGACGTTGGGCAGCCGCAGGTTGCGCCGGCCCATCTCTTCGAGCTGATCGTCCCTGAGCGTTTTCAGATTTGACAGGCCCCGCATGACCGGCCGGGCCGCCAGCCAGATTATGGCGCTGCCCAGGGCGATGTTGAAGAGGTTGATCAAAGAGGTCATCAGGTCGGAGTAAAGTTTAAGCTCGGGGCAGAGCTGGGCCATGACCGCCGAACTGCCGCCCAGCCAGTAGGCCGCGAAGATCAGCAGGTTAAGCAGCAGATAGGGCAGATAGAGCCGTGGAAAGTAACGTTTCATTATAAGTCTCCTCCAGTGCAGCAGATATCAATTCACTTTAGTGAAATATTAAACTTCAGCGTGTAATATCATATGCGGGAGGGATTTAGGAAGGTTTTTTTGGATGGAGGTTCATCTATAATGAGGGGCTGATTCGCTTGGGAACTTTTCACCGGGCTGGAGATTTTTCGGTCATAACCGCGCAGGCGGGTGGCTGGTGGGTTTGATCCCAATTTTTCTTTTGAAGCAAAACGCAAGACCTGAGCCTAGAAGCTTCATTAATTTAAGTATCGTGTCCCCGGAATTCCTGCAGATCAGATTTTTGCAAAGCAACCTCCCTATACCGGATCGGCCTCCTCGTCACCGGGGCTGTAGCGAACTGCCATCGTGCGCACGATGCCGATGGAGAGAATCAGAACCGCAAAGACGATACCGTTCTGCCACTTGAGACCGTGGCTGGTATACATGGAGACTATCATCTCCCGGATCACAAAGACAATGGCCGGATCGAGCATGTGGTGCAGCCGAAAACGCTTCGACTTGAAATACTCAATAAAACTCTTGAAGATCTCAATGATCACCAGAAAGGTCAGAATATCGGTGATGATGCGCGCAAAGGCGGCATCCCCCCCCTGCAGCAGGGAGCTGGCCGAAAGGATCGTGCGCCCCAGCCCGATCACCAGCACGCCAATGATATAGAAGATCAGGATATTAATTATAAAGTTAAGAGCCTTGTCAAAAATTATCTGTGTTTCAGGTATCTTGTATTTCATAATCACTAAATAACACATCTTTGTTAATTTTCAATAAATCTGCGCACCTCAAGTATGAGTTCCGAAACTCCGAAGTTTATAATTAGCTGGTACTAAACAATGAGCGCGAACATTTAACCTGATGCAGCATACGCCATTCACCATACCGATCATCGTAGCCTCACTCTGCATGCTGCTGCCGCTCATATACATCATACGCACCCCGCGCAGCATACCCGGCAAGACCAGCTTCCTGATGATGCTGGGCGGCACCATCATCTGGACCATCAGCTACAACCTGTAACTGGCATCAATGACCCTGGAGGCCAAATATTTCTGGTCACAGCTCAAATATCTGGGAGTCACCAGCGTGCCCCTCTCCTGGCTGATCTTTGTCATCTTCTACAGCGGCCAGACCATCAAGAAAACCACCATCGCCATGCTGAGTGTGATGCCGGCAGTCAGCCTGCTGGTCAAACTCCTGGCACTGGCTTTTCTACTCATCCTTTGCCCAAGACACGTCCGCCGATTTTATTACCGCCGTCAAGGGCCACGGACCATTCTACTGGATGAATGCGGTCTATACTTATGCCATCCTGATCGGGGGCACCTCCGTCATCATCCACACCTTCATCCATGCCGAACCAATCTACCGCAAGCAGACCGGGCTGGTGCTGATCGGCGTACTGATCCCATTCATCGGCAACATCCTTTACAACCTCGGCATCAGCATCATTCCCAACCAGGACCAGACCCCGCTGCTCTTCTTGGTCTCCGGCGGCCTGCTCTCCTACACCTTGATCCACTACCAGCTCTTCAATGTGCTGCCGGTGGCCTACAGCACCATCATTGAAAACCTGACCGAAGGCATCATTGTCCAGGATGACAACTTGCGCATTCTCTCCATCAACCCGGCGGCCCAGCAGATCCTGAACTGCAGCTGCGAGCTGGTGGGCAAACCCATCAGCCAGATCGCCGAGTGCTGGCCAGACCTGACGGCCCAGCTGCCGACCATCAGCGAGGGACACACCGAGATCGAACTCAAAGTTGACGGCCAGCTGCTCAGCTATGACCAGCAGAATGATCCGCTCTATGATAAACGCGACGACATCAACGGCCAGATCACGGTGCTGCTCGACATCACCGACCGCATCTGTGAGGATGACGGTTTCATTGTCGATCCCAACGATCCGCAATCAATCAGCGACTGAGTTCTTAACAAATCTTAACAAAAATTTAATCCGCAGCTAACCAGACAAATCCATACATCAGCTAAAATCCAAATCTCAGGAGATATATTATGAAAAAACAATCACTCGGTTTTCTTGCTATAGCCTTTATGTTGCTAAGCGCCTTTGCCTGGCCCTGGAGCAAGGAGGCTATAACCATTGAGGACGGCCAGCCCGTCTACAACGGTAAGCCTGCCAAATACACCTTCCTCTTCATCGGCGACGGCATGGCTCTGCCCCAGATTAACGCTGCTGAAGCATATGTCAGCGCCCTGGAGGCTGACGGCATCAACCCCGTTAAGCTCAACCTGACCCAGCTGCCCTCTCAGGGACTGACCACTACATACTCACACAACGCCTTTATTACCGACTCTGCCGCAGCGGCCACGGCCCTGGCAACCGGCAAAAAGACCAACTCCGGCGTTATCGCCATGGACCCTGAGAAGAAGATAGCATACAAAACCATCGCCGAAATGGCCAAGGAGAAAGGCCTCAAGGTCGGCATTGTCTCAAGTGTCTCCATCGACCACGCCACTCCGGCCTCTTTCTTCGCCCATGAGCCGACTCGCAAAAACTACTATGAGATCTCAGCCCAGATGGCTGACAGTGGTTTCGACTACTTCGCCGGCGGCGGTATGAAGGGTAACTCAGTCAAGAAGAGAAAAGACCGCCCCGACCTCACAGCAGAACTCTCAGACGCCGGTTACACCATTACTGACAACCGCGCCGACTTCCTCAAACTGCAAGCCATGGACGGGCAGAAGGTTGTGGCCTACGACAAGTTCATCGACGTCGACTACGCCCTGACCTATGAGATCGACCGCCCCGAAAAGTCAATTAGCCTGGCTGAGTTCACCGCCAAGGGCATTGAGCTGCTCAAGGGCGACGAGGGCTTCTTCATGATGGTTGAAGGCGGCAAAATTGACTGGGCCTGCCATGCCAACGATGCCGGCGCAACCATCCAGGACACCTTAGCCTTTGACGAGGCTGTGGGCGTTGCCCTGGACTTCTACTCCAAGCATCCCTCAGATACCGCCATCATCGTTACCGGCGACCACGAGACCGGCGGTATGACCCTGGGCTTTGCCGGCACCAAGTACGGCTCATTCTATGACAAAATCCGCTACCAGAGCATGTCCTATCAGGGCTTTGACGAGAAGTTTGCCGAGTATAAGGCCAGCGCCAAATCTCCCAAACTGAGTGACATCTATGAGGAGATCGAAGCGGCCTTCGGACTGGTTGTACTGGACGCCAATGAGCGCGCCGACCTTCAGAAACTTGCTGAGCAGGATATCGCTGCGGCCAAGGCTACCCTGGCCATGGCTCTGACTGACAAGGAGCTGAACCAGCTAAAAGCTGCCTTCAAGCGCAGCATCAGCGGCCAGGAGAGTGACGATGACTACATGCTCTACGGCGGCTATGAGCCGGTCAGCGTAACCCTGACTCACCTCCTCAACAACAAGGCCGGTATCGCCTGGACCACTTATTCACACACCGGTGTTCCGGTTGCCACCTTTGCCACCGGCCTGGGCCACAAGATGTTCAACGGTTACTATGACAACACCGACATCTTCAGCCGCATAGCTCAGATCATGAACGTACAATAAACAGACTCTTTCTTTGGAGTTTGTAGCATGGAGGGAGGCACCTACGGTGTTTTCCTCCGATTTTTAGAGGTTAATATGACAAAATTTTTTCAGCAAAAGCGCAAAGACATCATATTCTTCATATTCGTGAGCATCCTCACGACGGCACTCTACCACCTGCCCACCGGTTTTGAAGTTGACAACGCTCCCGGCGAACACCGCGCCAAGGCCAGAGTTGTGTCCGTGGATGACTCTGATGTTACCCAGCTGGGCATCGTCAAAGTCGGCGACCAGGAGCTGGAGCTGAAGATCCTAAACACCCCCTTCAAAGGGCAGATAGTGACGGCCAACAATGCCTTGATCGGCAAGCTGGAGCTGGACAAGTTTTTTGTACCCGGCGACACCGCCTTTGTGGTGCTGGAGACCGAAGATGACAAGATCAACTTCACAAACGTGGTTGACCACTACCGCCTCAATGTTGAGCTGGCCCTGCTGACAATTTTTCTGGTTTTCTTGATCATCTATGCCGGATTTACCGGTCTGAAGGCCATCCTGAGCTTTGTCTTCAGCGGGCTGATGATCTGGAAGATTCTGCTGCCCGGCTTTCTCAAGGGTTATGATCCGATCATACTTTCACTTTTTGTGGTGGCGCTGCTGACCTCGGTTATCATCTTTCTGGTGGGCGGCATCTCACGCAAGGGGCTGGTGGCCTTTATGGGCTCCATGGCCGGTATCATCCTGACCTGCAGCCTGGCCCTGCTTTTCGGCAAGCTCTTTCACATCCACGGGGCAGTCAAACCTTTCTCGGAAACCCTGCTCTATGCCGGCTATCCCCACCTGAGCCTGGGTCGCATCTTCATCTCAGGCATCTTCCTGGCCTCTTCCGGCGCAGTCATGGATATCGCCATGGACATTGCTGCAGCCCAGGCCGAGATCGCCCGCAAACATCCCGGCATCAGCCATCTGGAAATATTAAAGTCGGGCCTGCGGGTCGGCCGCCCGGTTGTGGGCACCATGACCACCACCCTGCTGCTGGCCTACTCCGGCGGCTACAGCAGCATTATGATGGTCTTCATTGCCCAGCAGGTACCGGCCGCCAACATGTTCAACCTGACCTATATCGCAGCCGAGATGCTGCACACGCTGGTGGGCAGCTTTGGCCTGGTGACTGTGGCGCCCCTGACCGCCCTGATCGGCCATCAAGCAGGTCCAGTCGATCATCCAGCAGCAGTTTCCCACCATCCGGCGTGAGGATCTGGAGAAGGTTCCGCTGCAGCTGCATGACCCGGTCAAACATAAATACCGCTCCGTGCTCTTCGTCGCCGACGACACCAACGGCAACGTCAGGGGATTTGCCGTTATGCTGCATATGGCCGACATCAATGTAACCTTTCTCGAGCTGCTCTCGGTGGCCCCCCTGAAAAAAGGCGGGGGAATCGGCGGTCTGCTCTACGAGCGGGTTCGCGAAGAGTCGGCCAAACTGAAGGTTAAGGGGCTTTTTTTCGAGTGCAGCATCGATGATGAGCGGGTCACTGATCCGGAGACCCTGAAAGCCAACCAGCTGCGGCTGCGTTTCTATGAGCGCTACTCTGCCTACCCCATCTGGAACAACCTCTACGACATGCCGGTGCACGCCGGCGACCTCGACCTCTACTTCCTCATGTACGATGCCCTCGACACTGCGGCCCCGCTGCCGCTCGCCCTGGCCAGGAGTGTGGCCCGCGCGGTGTTGGAGCGCAAGTACCAGACTCTCTTCTCCCCGGAACAGATCAGCAAAGTGGTGGACTCCTTCAGTGACGATCCGGTCATCCTGCGCGGGCCCCGCTACAAGTCGAAGCCGGTTCCCCTGCAGCGCTATGAAAAAACCTCCATCGGCCTGGTGGTCAACGATCAGCACAGCATCCATCACGTCACGGACAAGGGCTACCTTGAAGCTCCCATCCGGCTGCCGCAGATCCTCAAGGAGATCGTCCGGACCGGTCTGTTTGAGCGGGTCGAAGCCCGCAAGACCCCAATCGCCCTGCTGCGCCGCATCCACGATCCGGAGTATCTCTCCTTCCTGCGCAATGTCTGCAAGCAGCTGCCGGTGGATAAATCCATCTATCCCTCCGTCTTTCCCGGCCGCAACCGCTTCCGCAAATCGCGCGATGTCGAGGTGCAGCTGGGCTGCTTCTGCACGGATACCATGACCCCGCTCAACCGCAACGCCTATCTGGCCGCAGCCGGGGCCGTCGACTGCGCGGTAACGGCGGCGGAGCTGCTGCTCGAAGATTACGACCTCAGCTATGCGCTCGTGCGGCCGCCGGGGCATCATGCCGAATGGACCAAGTTCGGCGGCTTCTGCTATTTCAACTCCACCGCGGCCGCGGCCGAGTACCTTTCGGACTACGGCCGCGTCGCCGTGCTGGACATCGACTTCCATCACGGCAACGGAACCCAGGACATCTTTTACGAGCGCCCGGATGTGCTGACCATCTCAATTCACGGCGACCCCTCCGACACCTACCCCTACTTTACGGGCTATGCCAACGAGACCGGCAGAGGCGCCGGGGCCGGATTCAACATCAACCTGCCGCTGCCTGCCGTCTGTCCGGTCGAACGCTACCGCAAGGCGCTCAACCAGGCCCTCAGGCGGATCAGCGTCTTCAAGGCGGACTATCTGGTTGTTGCCCTCGGCCTCGACACCGCCAAACTTGATCCCACCGGCAGCTGGCAGCTTGTGGCGCGCGATTTTTATGAGAACGGCAAACTCATCGGCCGGATCAGTCTGCCGACACTCGTCGTGCAGGAGGGCGGCTACCGAACCCGGACTCTCGGGATCAATGCCCGCCGCTTCTTCGAGGGGCTCCATGACGGTCGGGGCTGACATTTAACTGGTCCCGACGATCATCTCCTATTGCAAAGCTTCGGCGGACCCTTAACCTCTCTGATGAGGAGATCTGCTTTGGGTCAGAAGAACATCAACCGGCAGCTGATATTTATCTCAGCCCTGATACTCTGCATAACGGGCCTCATCATCATTGTCTTTGCCAACAGCATGATGCACCGGCAGGCCCTGAATGAGGCCGAGGAGCGCTCACTGATAATCCTGAACCGCAACCTGGCCACCCACACCTACTTCTCCCATCAGCTCAAACCCAACCTGTTTGAGATTACCGACCAGATAAAGCCCGACAGCTACTTTGAGCCAACCTGGATGTCATCAACCTATGCGGTCAGGGAGATTGACCGCTATTTCCAGCAGCTGAGCGACATCAACTACTACTACAAGGAGTGCGCCATCAATGCCCGCAGCCCGCAGAACGAGGCCGATGAGTTTGAGCGGCAGTTTATTGAGCGGCTGAACGCCGAACCCGGCCTCAATAAGATCAGCGGCATCCGCAAGGTTGAGGATGAGACAACCTTCTTTGTGCTGCAGCGCGGCGAAACCATGGAGGCCAGCTGCCTGCGCTGCCACAGCACGCCCGAGCAGGCGCCCCTGGAGATGCTCAGCAGGTACGGCTCCGAGCGCAGCTTCAACCGCCGCCTGGGCGAGACCGTCTCGGCCATATCGATCCGCATCCCCCTCTCGGACGCCTACAAAAGGACCAACCTTGTTTCAGCCAAGCTGTCGCTGATCCTGATTGCGGTGCTCATCATCAGCTACATCCTGCACTACGGCGCCATCAACCGGGTGCTGGTGGAGCCGCTCAAGAAGATCAAGTGCCGGGCCATGCTGATCGCCCATGATCCGTCAACCCTGGGCGAGGAGATCGAGCTCAATGCGGCCCAGGAGCTGACCGAGCTGGCCGAAGCCCTCAACAGCATGTCCCGCAGCCTGAAGCAGCACAAGGACCGGCTGGAGGATATGGTGCAGGAGCGCACCCATGAACTCTCGCTGGCCAATGATCAGCTGCAGGAGTCACTGGAGAACATCAGAAAGCTCTCGGGCCTGCTGCCGATCTGCTCCAAATGCAAAAAGATCCGCGATGACAAGGGTTACTGGAACCAGCTGGAAGCCTACATTGAGGGCCACAGCGAGGCCCTCTTCTCCCACGGGCTCTGCTCTGAGTGCGCAGATACGCTCTACGGCGATCAGGAGTGGTACAGAAAGAAGGATGATGAGTGAGACCTACTTCTCAAACTTCAGAAAAACCTTCTGATAGGGCCTGACCATCTCCGACTTGATCATCTTGCGCACCTGCTCGCGCGCGGCCGGGTCCCTGGTCATTTCCATCATCATGTCGTTTAGTTTCTGAGCCTTGAGATCATCCTGGGGGAAGTCGTAGTAGCCGTGCTCCTCATAAAATTTATGGTCGGCCTGGAAGACGAAGCGCAGGCGGCCATAGATGTCGTCGCGGAAGATCTTCTGCCCCCCGACTCCCAGGAAGGTCGGCGGCGCCACATAGCCTTCATCGGCGTACATGATTAGACTTTGGCCAAGGCCGTCAAGCTGGGCGTCCAGCGCTGCCGAATTTGCGCACTCATCGCTGACGATGCCGGCCGGATTGGCCCGCTGCCACTCGCCGTAGGCCGAGAGGGCGTCGCGCAGGTTGGGGATCTGCTGCAAAGGGCCGCTGATCAGGAAGGCCAGCTGCTTGCCGATCAAGGTCGGGGTGTGGGTGTTGAAGAAGGAGCGGTCAAAGAACATCTTCCAGCGCGCACTCAGGAAGCGGTCATGGATCGTGCCGGCGAAGATCAGGATGTCGGAGCCCTTGATCACATCGTTATAAAACTCTATGAAGCCGTCCTTGCCCTCATAGGAGCAGATATAGTCGAAGCCGCACTTGATGCAGCCGATGCAGCCGCCCTTGATGTCGATGTCGCGGATATTGTGGATCTCGCAGCCCAGCTGTTGCTGCAATCGATCAGTCATGGCCTTAAGGTTGGCATCCCCCTCCTGTTGATCGGTGATGATTGCGATGCGCCTGGCACCGGCATTGACCGGCACTGGCGCAGTGGCGGGTTCATAGTTCAGCGCCGGCGGTGTGAGCGGGGCGTAAACCTGCGGATTGCGGATATTGATGCGCTCGAAGAAGAGTCGGGTGAACCTGGTCAGCTCAGCCTGCCCCTGCTCCTGCAGCAGATCATACATGTCGGGGCTGTAACGTGCCACATGGCGCATATTGAGATCGTCGCAGACGGCGTGCAGATAGTTCTGGGCAACGTTGTCGAAGAAGTGGATCGAGGTGGTGATGGTGGCGCAGGGCTTCTCTTTGAAGGCGGCCTGCGCCCCCCGCTCATGGATCAGCTCGATGAAGCGCTTGTACTGGGCCGGCACCAGGCAGACGTAGAGCGGCGTGGCCCACCAGATGGCGTCGGCGGCCTCCACTGCGGCAATCACATCATCGAAGGTTGAACTCTCGATCTTGGCAATCTTCTGGGAAATGTTGAGTATCTTGAAGTTGTGCTCGGTGGCCAGATGCGCGGCGTAGCGCACGAACTGCATGGTGACCGACATGTCGCCCTTGGGGCTGCCGTTCAGAACCAGAATGTTCATTCCTACCTCCTTGATAACAGCGTACACAAAAAAGCCGGGCTTGAGCCCGGCTGAAAATCTTTAGCGGTTGGCTACGTTCTCGGCGAAGTCGGCATCTTCAAGCAGCCGCTTGGCAAAGTTGAGATACTTGTTGACGATGGCCCGGATGGCCAGCTGCAGCGCGTAGGGTTTGACCGGTTTCTCCAGCAGGTGGTTGACGCCGGAAGCCACGCACATGTCAACAATGTCGTCGTTGGCGTTGCCGGTGATCATGATGGTATCTTCACGACAGCCGGGATAGTTGGCCTCGATGGCATCCAGGAAGGCGAAACCGTTCTCCTTGCCCACAAAGACATCCAGCACGAAGATGGCCAGACCGTCCTCCTCTTTCTGGCAGTAGTCGATGGCCTCCTCAACTTCAGTGAAAGCCAGCACATCTCCCCAGGTGTAGAATTTGCGAATAATGGAAGCCACAATCTCACAGAGCTGAGGCTCGTCATCAATAATAATTACATCCAAGCCTTCCGACATGAATCTCCTCCAGTTAAAAATTTAAACACTCTATTCAGAATGCTTTATCTAATTGATTGCCCAATAGCATCTTCATGATTTTGACGCAAGGCTGGTGACGATTATTTACAGCGAACGGCCAGAAAATGCTCAATAATGAGCCGGGTTACAGTCTGCTTGTCCAGACTGACATCGATACGCCTGAAACGGCCATCGCGCGCGATTGAGAGGAAGGCCTCCCTGATCTGGCGATGATAGCCCGCGTCGCGCTCATCAAAGCGGTTGCGGTCGGCATCGGGCACCCGGCCGACGGCTATGTCTGAATCGATATCCAGCAGGAAGGTCAGATCCGGCTCCAGCCAGGTCTCGGTGGCCCGCATGACCTCCCTGACCTTGGCCATACCCAGCTTGCCCACAAACCCCTGATAGACCAGCGTTGAATCGATGAAGCGGTCGACGACCACAATCTTGCCCTCTTCGAGAGCCGGTTTGATCATGGTCTTGATGTTCTCGTGACGGGAGGCCAGCAGCAGCAGCAGTTCAGTATGGGTGTCCATCTCGTGGGCGAGAAAAATTTTGCGGATGTGTTCGGAAATAGAAGATCCGCCCGGCTCCCTTATCAGGAGCCAGGGCAGATCTTGTTCTTGCAAATAGTTGCAAAATAACCGGGCCTGAGTGGATTTTCCAACCCCCTCACCGCCCTCAAAGGTTATCAGCACTATTTATTTTTCAGGGCAGCGTGGGCGGCAGCCAGACGGGCAACCGGTACGCGGTAGGGTGAACAGCTGACGTAGTTCAGACCCACCTTGTGGCAGAACTCGACAGATGAGGGCTCACCGCCGTGCTCACCGCAGATGCCGCACTTCAGGTTGGCGCGGGCTGAACGACCCTTCTCGACGCCCATCTTGACCAGCTGGCCAACGCCTTCCTGGTCGAGAACGGCAAACGGATCTCTGGCCAGAATCTTCTTCTCCTCGTAGTCGGGCAGGAACTTGCCGGCGTCGTCACGGGAGAGACCAAAGGTGGTCTGGGTCAGGTCGTTGGTGCCGAAGCTGAAGAACTCGGCCTCTTCGGCGATCTTGTCGGCGGTCAGAGCAGCACGGGGCAGCTCGATCATGGTGCCGACCAGGTAGTCAACCTTGACGCCCTCGGCGGCCATGATCTCTTCGGCAACCTTAACGGTCATCTCTTTGAGCATGGACAGCTCTTTAACCAGGCTTACCAGCGGAATCATGATCTCGGGCTTGACGTCCTGTCCGGCCTTCTTGAGCTCACAGGCAGCCTCGATGATGGCGCGAACCTGCATCTCATAGATCTCGGGGTAGGTTACACCCAGACGGCAGCCGCGGTGACCGAGCATCGGGTTGGCCTCGTGGAGGCTCTCACGCTTGACCTTGAGGGTCTCAACGTCAACACCCAGGCTGTCGGCAACTTCCTGCAGCTCCTTGTCGGTGTGCGGAATGAACTCGTGCAGCGGCGGATCCAGCAGGCGGATGGTCACGGGCAGGCCGGCCATGCACTCGAAGATCTCCTTGAAGTCACCCTTCTGCATGGGCAGAATCTTGGCCAGAGCCTTCTTGCGGCCCTCAACATCTTCAGCCAGGATCATCTCGCGAACGGCAACGATGCGGTCGCCTTCGAAGAACATATGCTCGGTACGGCAGAGGCCGATACCTTCAGCACCGAACTCGCGGGCAACCTTGGAGTCAGCCGGAGTATCGGCGTTGGTGCGGATATTCAGGGTACGGTAGTCGTCGGCCCACTCCATGATGGTGCCGAAGGCGCCGGTCAGTTCGGGCTCAACGGTCGGACATGCGCCGAGGATGATCTCACCCTTGGAACCGTCCAGGGTCAGCCAGTCACCCTTCTTGATCACATTGCCGCCCAGCTCGCACTGCTGCTTGGCGTAGTCGATCTTGAGCTCCTGACAACCGGATACACAGCACTTACCCATACCGCGGGCAACAACAGCAGCGTGGGAGGTCATACCGCCACGTGCGGTCAGGATACCCTGAGCGGAGTGCATGCCGTGAATATCTTCGGGAGAGGTCTCAACACGGATCAGGATGACCTTGTCGCCATTGTTGGCGGCAGCTTCGGCGTCGTCGGCGCTGAAAACAGCGTAACCGACGGCAGCACCGGGAGAAGCCGGCAGAGCCTTGCCGATGACGTTCTTGTCGGCATTGGGGTCGATCATGGGGTGCAGCAGCTGGTCGATCTGCTCGGGAGCAACTCTCAGAACAGCCTCATCCTTGGAGATCAGGCCTTCGTTAACCATGTCGGCGGCGATGGCCACAGCGGCGGCAGCGGTACGCTTACCGGTACGGGTCTGCAGCATCCAGAGGTTACCCTCCTGAATGGTGAACTCGATGTCCTGCATGTCGCGGTAGTGCTTCTCAAGGTTGAGGTAGATCTCTTCGAGCTGCTTGTACTGCTCGGGCATGGTCTCTTCCATTGAGAGCATCTCGTCCTTCTTGCCGGCAATGTTGATGGGCATCGGAGTACGGATACCGGCAACAACGTCTTCACCCTGAGCGTTGATCAGGTACTCACCGAAGAATACGTGCTCACCGGTGGAGGGGTCACGGGTAAAGGCAACGCCGGTTGCCGATGTGTCGCCCATGTTACCGAAAACCATGGCCTGACAGTTAACAGCGGTACCCCAGCTGTCGTCAATGTTGTTCAGCTTGCGGTAGGTGATGGCGCGGGGCACATCCCAGGAGTTGAATACGGCGTTGATGCCGCCCCAGAGCTGCTCCATGGGATCCATGGGAAGCTCCTTGCCGGTCAGCTCGAGCACCTTGGCCTTGAGCTTCTTGACCAGCTCCTTGAGATCGTCGGTGGAGAGATCGTTGTCGAACTCAACGCCGCGGTCTTCCTTCATCTGCTCCAGCTCAGCTTCAAGAGCGTGAGCATCGGCACCCATAACAACATCGCCGTACATCTGCACGAAGCGGCGGTATGAGTCATAGGCGAAACGCTCGTTGCCGCTGGAATTGGCCAGACCGACAACTGTCTCATCATTGAGACCCATGTTCAGAACGGTGTCCATCATGCCGGGCATGGAGACGCGGGCGCCGGAACGGACCGAGAAGAGCAGCGGATCGCTCTTGTCGCCGAATTTCTTGCCCATGCGCTCTTCAACGCCGACGAGGGCCTCTTTGACCTGCTCGGCAACTTCCTGGGGCAGAACCTTGCCGCCCTGGTTGTACATGGTGCAAACTTCAGTAGAAATGGTGAATCCCGGGGGAACCGGAATACCGAGGTTGGTCATCTCAGCCAGGTTGGCGCCTTTACCACCCAGCAGGTTCTTCATGTCTGCGCGACCTTCAGCTTTGGTGCCTCTGCCACCAAACAAGTAAACGTGTTTACTTCCCATAGTAATCTCCTCATTTGTTTTGTGTTTAAGAAAATCAACAACTTACGGTACTAACATATGTCTGATATGGATATATTAAACATTGAGCGTAATTCAAGTAAAAAATGGCTTAAATTCAAATTTAATGGGCCTCAGCGCGCTCTGGTCCGGCCAATATCAGCCATAAATGCCCTTCATTCGATATATTACGACGCCGCTGATCATCAGGGCCACGGCATTGGCCCCCCAGGCGGCCAGCCAGGGCGGCAGCGCGCCGCCGACCCCCAGCGCCGTCAGGGCCGAGTGCAGCGACCAGTAGGCCAGCCCGAGCACCAGCCCCAGGCTGATGCCGCGGGCAATGCCGCCGGAACGCGGCATGCGCATGCCGAAGGGCAGCACCAGCAGGGTCATGATCAGTGGCGAGATGCTGAAGCTGATACGACTCATGTAGCTGGTGGCGATATCGTCGGCCGGAATCCCGTCAAGCTCGAGGCGCTTGAGATAGCGGCGCAGATCGACAATGTTGAGCACATCCGGCCGCGGCTGGGCCATCACCAGATCGCCGGGATTGCGGTCGAGGCTGAAGCTGAGTGCGCCCTGCCCGGCCACCGGATAGGTCCGGGTCAGGTTTTCGGTCTGCCAGGCCTGGCCGTCCCAGCTGGCCGCATCGGCCTTGTAGACATGCGTGATGCGCCCCTGCTCAATATGGTAGACCTTAAGCTTGGTGATGGTGCCGCGCTTGAGGTCCATATGCTCGACGCTGTAGATATCCTTGTCAACGCGGAAGCGCCCGCCGCTGGTGCTGAAACCGCCCTGCACCTCCTGGCTCTTGATCTCAATATTTTCCAGCTTCTCGGCGGCCCGCTGGGAGACCGGGAAGATGTAGCATGAGAAGGCGATCATGATGACGGTGGCCAGGGCGCCCACCAGGATATAGGGCAGATAGATGCGCGAATTGCTGATGGAGCAGGCCTGCATGGCGATGGTTTCCACGTGGCGCGAAAAGGCCGCCTGGGTCGCCAGGATGCCCAGGCAGAGCGAGAACGGCAGGATCCAGTAGATCATCTGCGGAATCGAGAGCCCCATGTACCTGAGGGCCAGCCCCAGCGAGACCTCATATTCGGCAAACATCGAGAGGTTGCCGAAGAGCATGGAGATCAGGAATAGCAGCGTCAGACTCAGCAGGGCGAAGAGCCAGATGCCGAGCGCCCGTTTAAGGATGTAGCGGGAGGCCACACTCATGCGCCCCCCCTTCTGGAGCGCCAGCCCCAGGTAGCCAGCAGCAGCACCACGAAGATCATATTGGGCAGCCAGGCGCCGATCAGCGGTTTGATGACCATGCCGCGCACCAGCCGGTCGGCCATGATGTAGGTCAGATAGTAGCCCATAATGGTCGAGATGCCGACGATGAAGCCGGTAAACTTCGGCGAGCGCGGATGCTGGATGCCGAAGGTCAGCGCCATCAGCGCCACGATGATGTTGATCAGCGGAAAGGTGTAGCGGTCGTAGTACTCCTTGACCCAGGATGGGAACGGCACCTTGGTGACCATCTCCTTCATCTCGGGCTGGGTCAGAACATCATAGGAGCTGATGTCCATCTGCTCGCCGGTGTCCATCTCCAGACTGAAGATATACTCGTCAAAGGCAATGTGGCGCACCGTGTCGTCGCTCTCCTGATAGAGGCTGCCGGACTGCAGCCACATCATAATGGAGGAGGAGATGACGCCGATCTTGCCGATGCTGGCCGTGATCACGGTGTGCTCGCCGGCCTCACTCTCGATGTAGACCCCGTGCAGGGTCTCATGCTGACGGTCCACCGAGTTGACATAGACGATCAGATCCTTGAAGGTGTCGTCAAAATCGCGCTCCTTGATGTAGGAGAAGATCTTGCTGGGGGCGTCGCTCCTGAGCTGCTGCTGAATGCTGCGCATCGCCATGGGCCCCAGAAAGGTCGAGATGGACATATGAACAAGCATGCATACAAAGGCAAAGCCCATGATGGGGCGGGCCCAGACCCGGTTGCGGATACCGCAGGCCTGCAAGGCGATGATCTCGGAATCGCCGCAGAGCTTCTCCAGGGCCATCAGGATGGCAAAGAGCAGCGACATGGGGATGATGATGGCCGCCATGGGCAGCATCACCAGAAAGAAGATATTGATATCCTTGGAGCTCAGCACGGATGAGAGCTTGATCCACTGCACGATGAACATGACGCTGTAGAGAACAGCGACGGCCGCCAGAAATGAGCGGCCGACATGATTCAATATGTAACGGCGGACCTGCATGGGTAGAAAAGTTTCCTTCTAAGCCAGGGTGATTATCTTAAGCGAGTTGTTCTTGCCGAAGGAGTCGTCGGGGTCGCGCCGCGCGATCAGGATGCGCTCACCCTTGATCAGCCCCAGCTCCCTCTTGGCTATGCCGAGCACGGCGTCATCATCGATATCCTCAACCGTATGCGGCCAGACGCCGTATGAGAAGAGCAGACGGTTGCGGACCTTGTCCTCGAGGCAGAAGGCCACGATCCAGGTGTCGCTCTTGTAGCGCGAGATGCGCCGCGGGGTGCCGCCGCTGTGGGTCGGCGCCAGCACATAGCGCATGGGCAGGGTGTTGAGGGCTTCGGCCACATCCAGCGAGAGCACATCTTCGGATGAGACCCCCTCGGTGGCCAGCCGTTTCTGGATCGAGTAGCGCAGGCCGGCGGCATTCACCGAGTAGCGGCGCTGGGCGTCGGTCTCACGGGCAATGGCGGCCAGCATGCCCACCGCATCGGCCGGAAAGTGACCGATGGCCGTCTCCTCGGAGAGCATCACGGCATCGGTGCCGTCCAGAATGGCGTTGGCCACATCGGTGACCTCGGCGCGGGTCGGACGGATATTATCGGTCATGGACTCGAGCATCTGGGTGGCCGTGATCACCGGGCGGTGCGCCAGGTTGGCCTTGAAGATGATGTCTTTCTGGATGCCGGGAACCTGCTCGATGGGCAGCTCCACGCCCAGGTCGCCGCGGGCGATCATGATGGCGTCGGTCTCCTCCAGGATAGCATCCAGATTATTGAGAGCCTCCTTGCGCTCAATTTTAGCCACCACAAAGACGTCATGACCCTTCTTGCGCGCAAAGCGGCGCACCTTGCGGATATCCTTCTCATCATGCACAAAGGAGATGCCGAAGGCGTCGATGCCGGCCTTGAGGCCAAATTCAAGATGTTCCAGATCACGCTCAGTGATGGCGTCCACGCTCAGGGAGGCGTCCGGCAGATTGAGCCCCTTGTTGGAGAGCAGCTGGCCGCCGATGGCAACCTCGCAGAAGGCATCTTTGGCTCTGATCTCAAGCACCTTGAGCTGAATAAAGCCGTCATTCAGAAAGATCGTATCGCCCTGTTTGACCGACTTGCTGAAGCCCTTGAGCTGCACCGGAATCTCATCCTGATTACCCTCAATCTCGCGGTTGGTCAGCGTAATCTGCTGCCCCTTCTCAAGATTGATGCTGCCGCCGGCAATCTTGCCGATCCTGATCTTGGGGCCCGGCAGATCAGCCAGAATGGCCACCGGAATCTCAAGATCAGCCGAAACTGCGCGAATTGTCTTAATATCTTCAAGGTGCTGGGCATGATCGCCGTGGCTGAAGTTAAGCCGCGCAATGTTCATGCCCGCCAGAATCAGACTGCGAATCATCTCGGGCGAACGGGAGGCGGGACCGACTGTAGCAACAATTTTGCTCTTATGTGTGGGTAGTTTAATGGCCATGGGAAATCAATAATGATAAAAGCAAGGACTGTCAACAAGTTAAGGGGGAAAGCGGCCAGCTTTCCCCCTTGCGAATCTTAAGATTTCCTGGCCAAGAGCCTGGCAGGCAGGGTGCGCAGACGCTCCATGTAGTAGAAGACCACCGGAATCAGGAAGAGCGTGAAGATGGTGGCCATGATGACGCCGCCGATGGTCGGCATGGCGATGGATGCACGGGCCACGGCATCGGCGCCGCCCATGGCCTGGGGCAGCAGACCGAAGACGATGGCGATATTGGTCATCAGAATGGCCCTGAACTTATCCTCGCAGGCCTGGCGCACCGCCGCCAGCGGCTCGACGCCGGTCTGGCAATCACGGTAGGCCTGATCCACAATCAGAATGGCGCTGTTAACAACGATGCCGACCAGCATGACCATGGCCATCATGGGCATCATATTCATGGACAGCCCCGAGAAGAAGAGCGTGTAGAAGACGCCCCCTGCTCCCAGCGGAATGGTCAGGAAGATGGTGAAGGGGTGCACGAAGGAGTTCAGGATGGCCGCCAGCAGCATCAGGGTCAGAATGGTGGCGATCAAAAAAGCCTCCTGGGTTGAGGCCATGGCCTCCTTCTGGATTTCAACGTCGCCGCCGTACTTGTAGCGGTAGCCTGGTTTGAGATCCATAGCGGCAAACTTCTGATCCAGGATGGTGATAATCTCGGTCATGGAGAGACGCCCGATGAAACAGGTCAGCTCAATCATGCGCTCCTTGTCCTTGCGGTAGATGGACGACTCGGCAAAGGCCGGCTGGAATTCGCCCAGCTGCGAAATGGGCGTCAGCAGCTGATCCTTGTCGAGGGGCACCAGGATGGCTCCCAGTTCATTGGGCGAGTCCACATAGTGATCGGCCAGCGAAAGGTTGATGTCATACTCCTGACCGTCCTGACGCAGAACCGAAACATCATTGCCCTCGATGGCGGTTCTCAGCGTGGCGCCCAGCACATAGTTGTCACCGGCATGAATGCCGGTCTTGAACGGATCGGGCACGAAGCGCATCTCCTGCTTGGGCTGCTTGTAAGAGCTAGTGATGCTCAGGAAGTTGCCGGTCTCATACATGACCGCCTTGAACTGCTCCGAGACCGCAATCAGCTCATCATAGTCCGGCCCGTAGATTTCGATGGTCATATCGCCGGCCTGGCCGCCGCTGTCGCCCGCCTCAACCGTAAACTCGATGGCGGGAATCTTGCTGAGGGGCCCGATCAGGCTTTCGGCGATACGCTTGTCACTGCGATCACGCTCGTCGATTGAGACCAGTTTGACGTTGAAGGTCATCTCGTTGAGGCCGATATTGTCACCGCCCACGGTTGACGAGTACTCCTTGAGCTCGGGAACGGTGGCGATGATCTGCTCGATCCTGTCCATAACGCTGCGGCTGGCTTCAATGGTGGCGCCCTGGGGCAGTTCGGCCGAGATGGTCACATCGCCGGTATCTTCACGCGGGAAACCTTCACCGCCCACATACTGCATCACATAGAGCGAACTGAAGAGGACTACCACCGAGACCATAACGGTCGTTTTGCGCCAGCGCAGGGTGAACTCCAGCGCCTTCATATACTCGCGTTTGCAGGCCTCGATAAAGCGGTCAAAGAGCGCCAGGGGCTTATCAAAGAGACCCTTGGGCGGCTTTTTGCCGCGGAAGGCGAAATATGAAAGCATCGGCGTCAGCGAGAATGAGGCGATCAGCGAAAAGATGGTTGCCGCCACAACGGTCATGCCGAAGGGATAGAAGAACTGGCCCATGATGCCGCCCATGAAGGCGATGGGCACAAAAACGACGATGTTGGTGCCGGCCGAGGCCATGACCGCCACAATGACCTCCGAGGTGCCCCTGACGGTGCCCTCCAGCGGGTCATCATGCTTCTCCATATGCTTGTGGATATTCTCAATGATAACGATGGCATTGGCCACCAGGGCGCCGATCGAGACACCCAGGGCCATCAGGCTGAGCAGGTTGAGGGTGAAGCCCAGCAGCTGCATGACCAGGAAGGCCGAAATGATCGATGTCGGTATAACCACCACCGCCACCAGCGCGATGCGGATATCGCCCAGGAAAAGATAGAGGATGATGGCTGTCAGCAGGATGCCGAGCAGAATGCTGCCCTGGGCATCGGCCATGGATTCACGGATGAAGCGGGTCGTATCGTTAATGACCTGAGCCTCAAGACCGGCCGGCAGCAGCGGCTTGATCTCCTCAAGCTTCCTGTAGGTCTCATCGGCCACATTGACAACGTTGCCGCCGGACTGTTTGTAGACTGAGAGGATCACCGTCTCCTTGCCGTTGTAGCGGGCTTCGGACGTGATCTCTTCAAACCCGTCCCGGATGGTGGCCACATCCTTCAACTTGATGGCGGCGCGCGTGCTCATGATCTCGGGCGGACTCATCTTGTCGGTCAGATAGATTGGCAGATTGCCGATATCCTCGATGCTTTCAAACTGCCCCTTGAGGCGGATGCCCATCTCAAACTCACCCTTGTCGATGGAGCCGGCCGGAATGTCCAGGTTGGCCGTCTGGATGGCTGAGAGCAGATCAAAGAGCGAGAGGCGGTAGCTGAGCAGCTTGGCCATATCAACCTTGACATTGATCTGCCGTTCGCGACCGCCCAGCACATCAACCTTGGCCACGCCGCTGACCTGCGAGAACTTATCCTTGAGCACGCCGTCGGCATACTCGTAGATCTCATTGAGGCTCATGTTGTCACTGCTCAGGACAATCTCCAGGGTTGGCGCAGTCAGGGGATCAAACTTTTCGATCAGCACCTTCTCGGCATCAGCCGGCAGATCATTGGTGATGGCTTCAACCTTGTCTTTGAGGTCCAGGGCCTTGATATCAATATCCACCCCGAAATTGAACTCCACAAAGGTGGTGGCGTAATTTTCATTGGCAGTTGAAGTTACATGCTTGATGTCACTGATGTTGGAGATGGCATCTTCAATCTTCTTGACCATCTGGGACTCGATCTCTTCCGGGGCGGCCCCCGGGTAGACCATGGTAATCAGGGCAAAGGGGAAATCAACGTCGGGATAGAGCTCCAGACTCAGGCGCTGATAGGATATTAGCCCCAGGACCACAAAGACCAGCACCATCATGGTGGTGGTAACCGGACGACTGACAAACGTTCTGATTAAGTTCATGATATCACCAACAGTTAGAAGCTAACCTTGGTGTCGTCAGCCAAACGGGAGGTGCCGGCGACCACAACCCGATCTCCGGCGCTAACTCCGGATTTGAGCCGCACCAGGGTGTCGTTCTGGCCCTGCGTTTCAACTTTGACCCGCCTGACCCGATCTCCGTCAAGCACAAACACGTAGTGACTGCCATCGGAGTCCTGCTGCAGGGCCCTGATATCGGTCACCACAGCCTGGGGATCGTTGACTATCTCGATCTTGGCCTGGGTAAAGGTTCCGATGCGCATCGCCTTATTGCGGTTGTCAACATCCATCTCAACTTTAAAGAGCCCCGAGCGGGCATTGGCATTCAATGAGAGCTTGCTGACCTTGCCGTAATTGGACTTGCTGTCATTGTAACTTTCAACGACCACCTGCTGTCCGACCCTGATCTTCTTGATATCATCCTCGCTGACGCTGGCCACCAGGCGCACCCGGTCCGTACGGGCCACCGTAGCCACCGGAGCATTGGGGGTAACCATCTCGCCCTCGCGGGCCTGGATGTCGAGAATTACGCCGCCGGTGGCACTCGAGAGATTGACCGTCTCCACGATGGCCTCCAGGTTGGCCTTTTCCACATCCAGTTTCAGCTTGATCTCGTCAAACTGGCTCTGGGAGACGGCGCCGCGCTCATAGAGGTCAAGCATGCGGTTGTATGTTTTCAGGATTGTGTCATAGACCGCCTTCTGCTGACGGTACATGGCGGAACTGCGGGGATCCTCTTTATCCAAGGAGATGATGACCTCATTGGCCTCAACCTGATCGCCCACCTGATGATGAATCTTTTTGACCCTGGCATAGACATTGGTAACCACGGTATCCTGCTTGATGCCGTTGACATTTGCATTAACCCGGATATGCTGATCAAAGATCTTACTTTCAACAGGAGCCAGCTCGACCGGGAAACCGTCTCTGGCATAGGTCTGCTCAATACCGATCGACTCCTGATTCGACTCCTTCTGAACCTGCATGATTCGCAACCCAACCAGAACGCCAAAAATAACTATAATCAACGCTACCAATGTTTTTTTCATCTGATCACCTTACATTTGAACTGCTTAATACTGCTGATCATAATAAAGACATCTGTCGCCATTACAACCAGTACTCACCTAAATTACAGTAAACTACGCCAGTTAACTGAATCGAGTTCAGTCATAGAATAGAGATTCCTGCAAGTCAACTCATTTTGGCGTGGTACAATTCCACTCCCCCTTGCACACACTATGCATCCAAGCATTACACCTTGATATTATGGAGATTTGCGGGCATATAATTCTCAATTGACATTACTGTTTTTACAATTCTTTTCCAAAGGAGGTTTTATGTTTAAGAAACTTGTCGCATCACTAATGTTCGTTGGCCTGTTCCTATCCACCAACCTCATGGCAGCCGAGCTGATCGGCCGCGCAGACGCTCTCTACGAGCAAGGCGGCAGAGAGAACTACAAGCAGGCCCTAGATCTATGCCTGCAGGCCCTCGAGAGCGATCCGCAGAACTATGAATATCTCTGGAAATGCGCCCGCGCTCACCGCTACTATGCCGAATATTCTAAACGGGATGGAGTTGATGACTACAAGAACGTCTGCAAAATCTACGGCAAACGCGGCTACGAATATGCCGAACAGGCCATGCTGGTCAATCCTGACGGCGTTGAAGCCCCCTACTACTACAGCCTCAATGTGGGCGTCTACAAAGACGGCGCCGGAATCATGACTGCCATCAAGGAGGGCCTTAAGGATAAGACCGAGATGGGCTTCACCACCGCCTATGAGAAGGACAAGATGTACAATGACGGCAGCCCGATCAAGGCCCTGGGGCGTTTCTACAGCGTACTGCCCTGGCCGCTGCAGGACAATGCCAAGGCCCTCAAATATCTGCGTGAATATCAGCAGATCAATCCCCAGGACGTTGAGGGCCAGATCTACCTGGCTCAGGTTCTGATTGACACCAAAAAAAAGGATGAGGCCCGCGACCTGCTCTTAAGTGCGGCAAAATCTGACAATCAATATTTTTCCAGCTGGGCCGATCAGCTGCTGCAGAAGATCTGAACCCCGGGGAGCGCACTGCTCCCCGCTCCGATCCGCCTTTTATAGGCATTAGACAATCATTCACATAAATCTTGACAATGCATCCAAGATTCGCTAGTGAGTGAGTCATCGCTCACTAACAGAGGAAGATATGCCCAAAGAAACATTTTTAAGAATAGAAGCAGCAAAACAGGAGAAAATCCTTGAGACTGCCGCAAATGAATTTGCTCAGCACGGCTATCACAAGGCCAATATCAACCACATCGCCGCCAAGGCCGGCATATCCATTGGTGCGATGTACAAATATTTTGAGAACAAGGAAGACCTGGCCGGCGCCACCCTGCTCAACGGAATCTCCGTCATCAACCATCTCTACAGCGCCATTGAAGAGATCGACGACTCATTTGAGCAGATTCGGTCGATTTTCACCAACACCATCTCGCTGGCGGAGAAATATTCCGACTACCTGAAACTCTATCTGCTGCTCTTCACCTCCGACATGGATGAGTTTGCCGAGAAATATGCCCAGGACATTGAAGATGTCGGCTCCAACTATCTCAAGAAAATCATCAAGGACGGCATCCAAAAGGGCTATATTGACCCCAACACCGATGTTAATGAAACAGTTCTGTTCCTGGATAATCATCTGATGATGTTTACATTTTCCCAAGTTTCCGTTTACCTTAAGCTGCGCCAGGAAACCTTCCTGGAGGAGCCCATGGATATGCATCACTATGTGGACGAGACGGTTCATCTCTGCCGCAAGATGTTTGAAAACAAGCAACCCAGCAATGGGTAACAATAAGGAAGGAGGATTTTTTTATGCCAGTGACTCAAGATGAGCTCAAAGAACTAAACAAGAAGGCCCGTGATATCAGAAAACAGATTATCGATATCGCCTTCACCGCCGGGGGCGGCCACGTGGGTGGTTCACTCTCTCAGACAGATGTGGTAGCTGCACTCTACTTCAAGTACCTTAACGTTGATCCCAAGAATCCCAAGAAAGAGGATCGTGACCGTTTTGTCCTCTCCAAGGGTCATGCCGGCCTGGGTTGGGCAGCCGCTCTTGGCGAAAAGGGTTACTTTGACAAGGCTCAGCTTAAGGACTTCAATAAGACCGGATCTGCCTTCGGTATGCACTTGGATACATTGAAGGTTCCTGGTTGTGACGCCTCCACCGGTTCTCTGGGTCACGGTCTGGCTCTGGCCCTCGGTATGGCCAAAGCCGCCAAGCTCAAAGGCGAAGAGTGGAAAACCTACTGCCTGCTTGGCGACGGCGAACTCTGCGAGGGAACCAACTGGGAGGCCATGATTATCTCGGCATTCCACAAGCTGGACAACCTGATCTGCTTTGTTGACCGCAACAAACTGATGATTGATGGCCTGACCGAAGAGATCACCACCCTTGAGCCCCTCTGCGAGAAATTCACCGCATTTGGCTGGGAGTGCATGACCATTGACGGCCACGACATGAAAGCTATCTGTGACGCCATCGAGAAGGCTCATACCGTCAAGGGCAAGCCCATCATGATTATCCTTGAGACAGTTAAGGGTAAGGGTGTTGAGCAGTTTGAAGGTGTTGCCCAGTGGCACTATGGCGGCATCAATTCTGACATCCGCGATAAGGCTTTTGCCGACATCGACAAATACTACGCTGACAAGATTTAAAGGAGGACGATATGGCTGAAGGAATGACTTGGTCGGTTACCGACGGAGATAAGCTAACTCAGGCTGAAATATATGGACAGGTACTTAGCCAGCTGGGCGACAAGTACCCTAATCTGGTCGCAATTACTGCTGACCTGGCAACATCAACCAAAATCGGAGCTTTCGGCAAGAAGTATCCCGAAAGATTCATCAATGTGGGTATCGCCGAAAACACAATGTTCGGCATGGCCGCCGGTATGGCATCTGCTGGCTATATGCCCGTCTGCTCCACCATGGCCACCTTTGCAGCCCTGCGCTGTGCAGAGCACGTCAGAACCGGCATCTGTTACCCGAACCTGAACGTCAAGATCATTGCCACCCACGGCGGTATCTCATTCGGTCAGGCCGGTTCCACCCACCACTGTACCGAGGACATCTCAATCATGCGTTCTTTCCCGAACATGACTGTTATGATCCCCGCCGACGGCATCGAGACCGGCAACGCGGTGGCTGCGGCCATGGAGATTGACGGACCCGTCTACATCCGTATCGGCCGCGGTTTTGAGCCCTCTGTTCACAAGACTGCCGACTACGGCTTCGAAGTTGGCAAGGCTCACACCATGAAAGATGGCCAGGACGTAACCCTGATCGCCTGCGGTGTTGGCGTACTGCAGTCTATGCGCGCTGCCGCAATTCTTGAAGAGCAGGGATTGAGTGTTCGCGTTCTTAACATGCACACCATCAAGCCCATCGACAAAGAGGCCATCATCAAGGCCGTCACCGAGACCAGACGAATTGTGACCGTTGAGGAGCACAACATCGAGGCCGGTCTGGGCACCGCCGTCGCCGACGTCATCGTTGAGAGCGGCAAGGCCTGCGCCTTCAAGAAGCTCGGTATGCCCGACTGCTTCTCAATCGTTGGTTACCCCGAAGATCTCTACAACAAATACAAGTTTGATGCTGACGGAATCGTCGAGGCCGTCGGTTCTTTGATGAAGATGGAGATCGAGGCAGACGAAGACTGGGACGACGAGGATTAATCATGGCTGATAAAATACAGCTTACAAACCGGATCGTATGTCGGTCCGTCCTGCCCCTGATGAGGGTTATCTATGAGGAGAAACAGAATGACTTCTTCTTTGATAAGCTCAAGGGCGTTGATGGCACCTTCCAGTTTGCCGTCAAGAACAGCCAGGACGGCGCCTACGTCGAGTTTAAAGATGGAGAGTGCAAGGTAAACCAGGGCATCAACCCTAACGCCGACATTGCCATCACCTTCAGGGACCACGCCTCAATGAACGCCATGTTCACCGGCGGCAAACCGGCCGAGATCGGCCTGCCGGGTCTGAAGGGCATCTGGAAGCTGCCTATTCTGATCAAGACGGTTCCGCTGCTGATCGGCCTGACCCTGCTGATGCCGGAGAAACAGCCCAAGGATGACAAGACCCGCCTGCTCAAGGTGCGTATGACCATGTACATGGTTGCCAACGCCCTGAGCCAGCTCAACAAGGGCGGCGACGAGGATATGATGAAGTGGACCAGCAAACAGCCTGACCGCATCTATCAATTCTCAATTCAGCCGGATGGCGATCCTGCCGCCTATCTGCGCGTCAAGGGCGGCAAAACAAAATCAGGTCGCGGCATCTATACCCGCAAGGCGCCCTTCATCCATATGCAGTTCAATGGACTCGACGGCGCCTATAAAGTTTTCTGTGAAAACAAGGACACCTTTACCGCCATGGTTGAAGGCGACATTGCCATGGAAGGTTCACCCGAGTATGGTGGAGCCGTCGGCTCATTCATGGTCAGAATTTCTGACATGCTGCTTGGCTAATTCTAATTCAAGGGGCTCCGCAATCGCAGAGCCCCTTATCTTTTCCGCATAGTTGCCGATCCTCTCTTTAATGGGAGGCGCCCATGCAGACCAGCCCCGATACGCTTTTCAACCAGGCCCGCAGATCAGAGGCCGATCCAGACAGAGCCCGCAAACTTTACACTCAGGCCGCCAGACTCGGACACACCCTCGCCCAATGCCGGCTGGCAAAAATCTACCTGAATAACGGCAGGCGCATGATGGCCCTTGAGCTTTTCCGCATGGCCGCCAACAAGGAGTGTCCGGACGCACAATTCGCCTTAGGAGAGATGCTCCTGGATGGCGCGCAGCCCCAGGAGGGCGTCGAATGGATCCGGCGGGCGGCCGGCAGCGGACATCGTCTGGCCCAGCTCAGACTGGCCGAGATCTACATCGAGGGCAAACATGCAGAACCCAACCCGGCCAAGGCATCCTACTTCCTGCATAAAGCTGCCCAGCATGGCAGTGCGGAGGCCCAGCTCAAGCTGGCCGACCTCTACAGCCGAGGCGCTGGGGTTCAGCAGAATGACGAGGAGGCCTTCAGGCTGCGCCAGGCGGCCGCTCCACTGGCGGAGGCCCAACTGCAGCTGGCCAACATGTACATGACCGGGCGGGGCACCAGCCAAGACCGGCAGCAGGCACAACATCTACTCGAGCAGGCCGCCGAACAGGGCAACGCCCAGGCGATCTTCGAACTGGGCTGGCTGCTCGAAAAATCAAAGGCCAAGAAAGACTATCTGGTCTACTACGACCGGGCGGCCAGGATGGGCCACCCCATGGCACAACTCAGGCTTGGCCTCTGCTATGCCGCCGGCGGCCAGGGCATCTTAATTGACCGGGTCAGAGCCTACATGTGGATCAGCCTGGCGGCAGCCAGAGGCTGCAAACAGGCCGAGAATGAGTTGCTGGCACTTTCCGCATCAATGGATCCGGAAGATATCATGCGCGGCCAGAAGCTGGCCCTCAGCTGGAAACCTTCACAATCTTGTGAATCGGCCTGATGCGGCCGATGGCCCGGTAGGCGTAGTCGCGTACATACCAGTTTGGATCATCCCTGATTACCCGATTGAGGGCCAGATGGGCATCCTCACCCCCTATCCTGCCCAGGGCCCAGCAGGCCTTGGTGCGGACATTGAGCTGCGGATCATCAAGGGCAGCCAGCACAAGCGGCAGATAGCGGCTGTCCTGACTCTTGCCGGCCGAGATAAGGGCGTTAAGGCGGGTGCGGGACTGATTGTCGTTTGCCAGCCGAGAGACCTGCTCGAAACTTAAGCCGGAAGCGAGTGACGCAAGGTAGCGCTTCTGATTATGCTCAGATGCAATGTACTCAGACAGTTTTGACGGATCCCTCTGCAGCTCGACCTGCCAGAGATTACTGCGCAGCGAGGGCAGCCAGAGCAGCATGTAGGCCACCATGATCAGAGCCACAGCATAGGGGTTGCGCAGCTGGGCCAACAGAAGCGCCAACAGGGCAAAGACCACCAGACCGCAGGCAATGGCCACAAAGAGCCCCAATCCGATGCCGCGCCGCAGTGCCAGAGTATCATCATGTTTAGCCGAATAATCCTTTATCTCTGCCTGCAGCTTGATTTGGCCTGGTCCCTGATCGCCGAGCCTGATGGTTGTACCGGGCGGCACCGACTCGCCCAGCATAATCAGGACACCATTGGGCCGCAGACGGACGTCGGAGGCCTGGGCCTCGATCTGGATGGCGTTCTGGGTGCGGCTGGCGAGCGGCTTGATGATATCGGCGGCCAGCAAGGTGTGGTCATAGTAAAAATCATTGAGTGCGGCCATAATCGGCAGATCCAGCATGGCGTCGCGCACCTGGAAAAATGAGCGCGGACCCAAGGCAACTGCGGGCAGACAGAATAGCAGCATCACGATCAGCCAGCGCCGCAGATAGATCTGGCGCGGTCTGGCAAAACGCATCACGGCATTGAAGGCAGCAAAAAATGTCAGTTGGGCCAAAACGGCGAAGATCAGACTGACCCAGAAAAGCGAACTGTGCCAACTCATGATCAGCATCAAGGCGGCATGCACCAGCCGGATCAGCCGCCCGGACACCACAAACCGATCCGCTGGTAGCAGGAATCCGATTGAAAAGAGCGCACCCATGGCGCCGCTCAACATTCCGAGGGTCAGACCGAAGAATGATCCCGAAGCGAGACGGTGCAGCCAGCTTGCCAGATAGGGATCATCGGGCTGGATCAGCGGCAGCATGCCGAACTGCTGATAGAGCGCCATCTCCTGCATCATCTGAAAGGCATGAATATTTGCCATGCCAAGGCCCCAGAGGGTGTAAAGAACTATTTGACTAAGAAAACCTGCGGCAATGGCCAGAAGCCACTGCCGCAGGTCAAATGATAATAATTGCGAATGATTTAAGCCTAGCATGGTTCCTTAGAATGATGCCGAGCGTTTAAATCCCTTTTTGATGCCACTAACCTTGGCCATGGTAAAATACTGTTCCAGCAGCGCGTCAATCACCTCGCTGGACTGGGAGCTCTTGCGACCGCGTACGGCCTCAACGTCATCCCTTGAGAGCCAGATATTATTGAAATTCTTAACATCCTTCGTGAAACCGATAAAGCCACTGAGGGCATCGTCACACACCTGCGTAAAGCGGCGCGAATCCATAAAGGCAATGTCCCTGACCTTCTCAACATTACGATGATTGAGCCGCATGACATACCGGATGCGCTCCTCTGAGGTATTCATACGCGGACCGACATAACGCTTCTTCAGACGGGCCGGGATGGCGGAACCGAGCTCCAACTCTCGGCTGTAGATGTAGGCTGTAAGACAGGCATCTACAAAATCGACCATGGCAACATTGAGCATCCGCGAGAGCACTCGCAACTCATTGAGCGTGGCCGGCTTAAAATACATCATAAATCTTGATGTAGAACTACTTTCAACACTTGACATAATAAACCCCATAAAAATTGCAAAATATGTTCAACAACCATAGGTGGTCGCAATCGACCACCCTAGACTTCCATTATCTCTTTTTCTTTGGATGCCAGCAGGGCATCGATCCGCTTGATGGACTCATCGGTGTATTCCTGGACCTTGTCCTGGGCCTTTTTCAGATCGTCCTGATTGATCTCCTTTTCCTTCTCCAGCTCCTTGAGGGTGGCATTGGCGGAACGGCGATGGTTACGAACCTCAACCTTATAATCTTCACTGGCCTGCTTGACCTTCTTGACAATCTCCCTGCGGCGCTCTTCGGTCAGCGGCGGCACCGGCACACGAATGATGGTGCCGTCATTGGCAGGAGTCAGGCCGAGATCAGACTTAAAAAGGGCCTTCTCAATCGGATCCAGGGCGCCCTTGTCCCAGGGCTGAATTGTCAGCAGCCGCGGCTCGGGAGCCGAAAGGGTTGCCAGCTGATTCAGCGGCGTCGGGCTACCGTAGTAGTCAACGATCACGCCGTCAAAGATGTTGATTGATGCCCGGCCGGTGCGAACCTTCATCATGGCCTTCTTAAATGACTCGATGGCCTTGGTCATATCCTGCTTGGTCTCGTTCAGAATGTCCTGCAACATTATAACTCCCTCCTCGCAAATACCTTAGATCCAATAACTTCACCATTCAAAAGCTTCTCAAGGTTGCCCGGCACATTGACATTGATAACCCGGACCTCAAGATCGTTATCACGACAGAGGCTAATGGCGGCAGCATCCATAACTTTCAGATTTCTGGCCAGAACCTCGTCATAGCCAAGCTCAGCAAAAAGAACCGCATCTGAGTGTTTAACTGGATCTTTATCATAAACACCGTCAACTTTGGTAGCCTTAATCATGACATCTGCATCAATCTCAAGAGCCCTGAGCGCCGCGGCGCTGTCGGTGGTAAAGAATGGACAACCGGTACCGCCCGAGAAAATTACAATCTTGCGCTCATCAAGAGCCTTAACAGCTTCAGTGGCGGAGAAGGTTTCCGTGACGCCCTGCATGGAGATGGCCGTCATTACCAGGCACTCCAAGCCGAGGTTGATTAGATTGTCCTGCATTGCCAGGCCATTCATGACGGTGGCCAACATGCCCATCTGGTCTGACTTGACCCGATTGGTACAGACACCGGACTGGGCACCCCTGTGAAAATTACCGCCGCCAATAACCAGCCCAACCTGGGCACCGGCGTCGTGGGCACGCTTGATCAATCCGGCAAATTCGGCCAGGGCCTGCGGGTCGTGGCCGAAGCCACCCTTCCCCGCAAGCACCTCACCGCTTAACTTCAATAAGATGCGCTTATAAGCTAAGGACACCTTAGATCTCTTCTCCGAGCTGGAACTTGGCAAATCTTCTGATCTGACACTTTTCGCCAGTCTTGCCCATCAGATCGTCCAACAACTGCTGGATGCTCTTGTCGGGATCCTTGACAAAGGGCTGGTCAAGCAGACAGCGCTCTTCGAAGAACTTGTTAATACGACCCTCAACCATCTTGTCGACAATATTTTCGGGCTTGCCTGAGGCCAGGGCCTGCTCCTTCAGGATGCTCTTCTCTTTCTCAACAACCTCGGCCGGAACCTGGTCACGGGAAACATACTGGGTATCGCTGGCAGCGATATGCATGGAGACATCCTTCACAAAAGCCTTGAAGTTGTCGGACTTGGCAACGAAGTCACTCTCACAGTTAACCTCGACCAGCACGCCCATCTTACCACCCATATGGATATAGGCATCAACCATGCCCTCTGAAGCCTCACGGCCGGCTCTCTTGTTGGCAACCTGCATACCCTTCTTGCGCAGCAGCTCGACAGCCTTATCGAAGTTGCCGCCGGTCTCTTCCAGGGCCTTCTTGCAGTCCATCATGCCAACATCAGTTTTATCTCTCAGTTTCTTTACATCTGCAGCTGAAATAGCCATTTAATTCCTCCGAAAAATTATGCTTCGTCTGTCTTCTCAGCAGCCTCTTCAACGGCCGGAGCTTCCTTAACGATAATCTCGATCTCGTCGTTCTCATCCAGGTCTTTGCCGATCAACTGGTCATCCTTGATGCCCTTGGCGCCAGAGGCAACAGCCACATCCTCTTCAGCCTTGATTGCCTGAAGTTTGTCGGCATAGGCCACGGAGCCCTCTTCGATTGACTGGGCAACTTTATTGGTGAAGAGCCTGATGGCGCGGATAGCATCATCATTGCCCGGAATCACATAGTCGATCTGGGTCGGGTCGCAGTTTGTATCCACGATGGCCACGATCGGAATATTAAGTTTGCGGGCCTCGCTGACAGCGATATGCTCTCTGGAGGGATCCACGATGAAGATCACGTCGGGCAGACGGTTCATATCCTTGATTCCGTGCAGAGCGCGGTCAAGCTTCATCTTATGGCGTTTCATGCTGAGCTGCTCCTTCTTGGGGTAATCAGCGATGGAACCGTCATCAATGATGGACTCAAGCCACTTGAGCTTGTCAACACTGGTCTTAATGGTCTCGAAGTTGGTCAGCATGCCGCCCAGCCAGCGGTGGTTGATGTAGTAAGCACCGACTCTCTGAGCCTCTTCAGCGATGGCATCCTGGGCCTGCTTCTTGGTACCGACCATCATGACCTTGCCGCCGTTGGCAACAGTCTCTCTGATGTAGTCACAGGCAGTATCGAAGAGCTTCTCAGTCTTCTGCAGGTCAATGATGTGAATACCATTTCTGGAACCGAAAATGTAGGGTTTCATCTTGGGATCCCAGCGCGGGGTCTGATGACCAAAATGTACACCTGCCTCTAGAAGTTGTTTCATTGATACAATTGACATAACGTCTCCTTTCACGGTTAGCATCCGCCCCTATGCTGTGATAATCCCTTAGGGACACCGCCTCACAGCCTGTGGAATGGGACGTGCTTAATTTTGCAAGCCTAGTAACACAACTTGGGTATCCGATCAAGCAGTTTTGCCCTCTGCGGCCGGCGAAAGCTAAATTTCAATTCATTTTCCGAAAATAATTCCGGTACAATCGCCAAAAGCAAGAAAAGCTTGACTTTTTCATATGACAGCATAATCATCTATATATGGCATCCAAGGATAAGATTCCTGCAGTCATCGACCACGTCGTAGTCAAGGAGGTTCTGGATCGTCTGCCAAATGATCCGGAGATGTATCTGCGCCTCTCGGGCTACTTCAGGGTACTGGGAGACCCCACCCGGCTGCGAATTGTCATGGCCCTCTGCGCCCATGAAATGTGCGTCTCCGATATCGCGGCAACCCTTGAAATGGAGCACTCCGCCATCTCGCATCAACTGCGGGTCCTAAGTGACCATAAAATGGTCAAGTCGCATAAGAGCGGCAAGGTTGTCTATTACTCGCTGACCAACAAAGAGCTCAAACGTTCCCTGCATCTGGGTTTTGATCACATAACCAATTAAATTTCGCCAACCCTTTTACCGTTATATTAACCATGAACTGGAGTAACCCATGAAAGATCAGCACCTGGGGCTGCTTTTAAGCGTCAGCGAACTGAGTTCCCTGCTGGCCGGCAGTTCCGACTTCGGCAGCTTTCTCGAGCGCATCGTCAACCTGGTGTCACGCCACCTCAATGCGCATGTCAGCTCCATCTACCTCTATGAGGAGGAGAGCCAACAGCTGGTGATGAGCGCCACATCCGGCCTCTGCCCGGAATGCGTCGACAATCTGCGCATCAACGAAGGCCAAGGTCTGGTGGGCAAGTCCCTGCAGCAGCGCCGCTCGATTGTAGAGCAGCGGGCAAAAGACAACCCCGACTACCAGTACATACCCGAAACCGGCGAGAATGAGACCGACTCATTTATCGCTGTCCCTATTATCAGGGGACTGCAGAAGATCGGCGTTCTGACCGCCCAGCGCATCGAGGCCAATCCATTCAAAGAGACAGACCTACTGGCCCTGCAGGGCGTCACTTCCCAGGTTGCCGGTGCCATTGAAAACGTCAGATCCCTTATGGATCTGCACTCAAACCGCACTCAGGTATTGAGTGACACTGCCGGGCAGAATCTCATCAAGGGCCAGACGGCATCCAAGGGCATTGTGGCCGGATCTTCAATACGGCTGCGCAGCCAGGGCACGTTGCGGATGAATGAGAGCGAATCCACATACACCCTGCAGGATCTCGATCGCGCCATCAGGGAGACCTCCGGCCAGCTCAAAGAGATCCAGATCAAGATGGAGCAGCGGCTGCCAGAGATGGTTTCCCTGATCTTCACGGCCCAGCAGATGATGCTCAGGGATCCGGCCTTTATTGGCGAGATCCGCGAACGCATCGAGGCCGGCGAAAACCCGCCGGCTTCAATCAACATCGTCTGCAGCCGCTATATCGATCTATTCAGAAACAGCCAGCACGCCTACATCCAAGAGAAGGCGCAGGACGTCGGCGATCTGATGCGCCGCCTGCTGGGCAACCTGACCAGCGGCGACAAATCCCACCCAATCAGACTGAACGGCCGGATTGTCGTCGCAGCCGAGCTCTTTCCGTCGGACATGGTCATGCTGGCATCCGAAGAGGCCCTGGCCGTCATTCTGGCATCGGGCGGCATCACATCGCACATCGCCATTCTCGCGCGCAGCCTGGGCATCCCGATGGTGATAGCCAACGACCCAATTCTGCTGAACCTGCCCGACGGCAGCGACCTGCTGATGGATGCCAATATCGGCAACATCTACATCAACCCCTCCGACGAGGTGCGCCAGCAGTTCGAGGAGCGCGAGCTGATTGCCCAGGAAATTCAGTCCAGCTCCATGAAGCCGCAGACCCACACCAGTGACGGCACCCGCATAATTCTGCAGTCCAACATCAATCTATTGAGCGAACTGAGTCTGGCCAAAGAGCTCAAATCAGAAGGCGTCGGCCTGTATCGCACCGAGTTTCCATTTCTGATCAGGACCACACTACCATCCGAGGAGGAGCAGTACGTCATCTACCGGCGCCTGACAGAGGAGATGGCCGCAGAGGAGATCACCATCCGAACCCTCGATGTGGGGGGCGACAAGGCTTTAAGCTACTTCGAGGCCGACGGCGGCGACAATCCGGCCATGGGTTTACGATCAATCCGCTTCTCATTGCGCTATGAAGAGATCTTCCGTCAGCAGCTGCGGGCCATCCTGCGGGCCGGCGCCCAGCATGACCGATTGCGCATAATGTTCCCCATGATCAGCTCTCTGGATGAGTTCATTACCGCCCGCCATATTGTCATGAGCTGCATCAGGGAACTGCAGCGCGAGCACATCCCATGCAACACACAACCCGCCATCGGCATGATGATCGAGGTGCCATCGGTGGTTGAAATTATGGATGAACTAAGCCGGGAGGCAGACTTCTTCTGCATCGGCACCAATGATTTCATACAATACCTGCTGGGAGTTGACCGCACCAACGAGAAGGTTGCCGGCTACTACACTCCGGCCAACCCGGCGGTCCTGAGGGCCCTGAAACGGGTCGTCAGCCTGGCCGGCGAAAAAGATATCTCCATCTGCGGCGAGATGGCCCATGAGAGCGAATACATCCCATTCCTGATCGGCATCGGACTGCGAAAGCTCAGCTGCGATCCGCGCTTCCTGGCGCAGATTCAGGCCACCATCGAATCGATCAGCCTGAACGAGGCTCAGGCAATGGCCACCCAGATGCTAGCCAAGGTTTAAAATGGCCAACAGTTCCGCCGGCTGCATGATGATATGATCAGCATCACGCAGCTCATCTGAAGGCCTGAAGCCCCAGTCTACCCCGACGGCAACCATGCCCGCATTCTTGGCGGTCATGATATCAACGCCGCTGTCACCGATAAAATAACACTCAGCGGCAGCAACGCCCATCTCTCCAGCCATCTCCAGCGCCCTGCGCGGATCTGGCTTCCTGCGTTCAAGGGTGACAACCCCGCTGACCGCAACAAAACGCCACTCCCCCAGCAGTTTGTCACACATTTCGCGCGTGAAGCCATCCGGTTTATTGGAGAGAATCGACATGGGGACACCGGCCCGGCTCAAGCTATCCAGCAACCCCTTGATGCCGGCATAGGGCCGGGTATTGTTGGACCACGAGGCCGCATACTCAGCATTCATGTATTCAACAAAATCTTCAACATAAGGCGCAGCCTCGGAAGGCAGGGCGCGTTCCACAAGCTTATTGAGACCGTCGCCGATGAAGAGGCGGTAAGCGTCCAGAGCATGCGTTGGATAGTCATGGCGGGCCAGGACCCGATTCATGGAGTCTCCGATATCCTGCAGACTGTCAAGCAGCGTACCGTCAAGATCGAAGATGCAGGCCGCCATCAGTCCAGATCCGTCTTGCTGATCTCAATATGCTGCTGCATTGATTGATGGAGACACTGCATGATCTCCTCTTTGGTATAGAGCCGCCCCTTGTTCACCCCGGGACAACGCTTGGCAGCCTCTGCCCAGCCGTCCTCGGAGCGCAGGTAGCAGAACCAGAAGGGAAAGGTGCGACATTGCGTGGGGCGCACCGGATATATCGAGCAGCCACCCTCATAAAAGATGCAGCGCCCGCTATCATCCTCCTTAATGCTGTAACTCATGCCGTAGGGATAGAGACAACAGGATATGAAGGTGTCCATCGGCAGATCAATGGCCGCAGCGATTGGCCGCAGCTCCTGCTGAAGCACATAGATAATGCCCGGCTCACCGTTGCAGCAGGCTCCGCAGTTCTGACATTCGAAACGCAGGCCATCATCGAAGAAGTAGGCCCTTTCATTGAGGGCATCAATTGTGTCTGACATAGCTTGAGAGTTAATAGACTAGACAGGTCGATCTGACAAGATCAAAGAGAGGGCTGCCTGTAAGCAGCCCTTTTGGACTACTTACTCTGAGGCAGACTGGCTCTCAGGACATTGGAGAGCGAGAAGGTCACAACTGATCTGGGGGTGATGGTAATTTCATCACCGGTCTGGGGATTTCTGCCGCGACGGGCCTTCTTCCTGCGGACACTCCACTTGCCAAAGCCGGAGATGCTGACCGGGTTATCTTTTTCCAACTCTTCCTTTATAAGTTCAATGAAAGTTTCTATTGCGTCACTGGCTTCATTGCGGGGAAGACCGGTTTTCAGAATAATTTCATCGATAATGCCACTTTTAGTTAAAGTACTCATATGTACCCCCTTTTGTCTAACTACATAAATTTATTAATTACAGAACTTGGCGCTGTCAATACCCTAATGATAAAAAGTGGCACTAATCTTCAGTTTTATAGAGCTTTTTTATGAAAACTGCAATAAAAGTGGTATATGATGATGACCAAGCTAATTGTTATGACTCAAGGGATTGCAGTATTGCAAGGGCATCATCAATTTTTTTGACCGGAAACAGCTGCAACCCCTTAAGCTTAGCAACGGCAGCGGCATTGTCACTGGCCAGAACAACCTTTGTAAAGCCCATGCGGGCCGCCTCCCTGAGGCGCAATTCAACATGTGATACCGGCCGCACCTCACCATTCAGCCCCACCTCCCCCATGCAGATCATGCCTGTGGGCAGGGTACGATCCATGGCACTGGAGGCCAGCGACATAATGATTGCCAGATCGATGGCAGGCTCCTGGACCTTGATGCCGCCGGCCACATTTACCACAACATCAGAGCTGGAAAGAAAGATACCGGCCCGCTTCTCCATAACCGCCAGCAAGACAGAAACCTTGGACTGATCAATCCCGATGGAGATCCGCCGCGGCTGAGAGAAAGACGTCTTGGTCACCAGGGACTGGATCTCGATCAGGAACGAACGACTACCCTCGATGGTTGACATGACGGCCGTGCCGGAAAACTCGCCGCCCAGCCCATGGATGAAAATGCCTGAAGGATCGCCAACTTCGACTAGCCCCCGCTCCTGCATCTCAAAAACACCGATCTCGCCGACCGGACCAAAACGGTTTTTAACTGTCCGCAGCACACGGTAGGCGCCAGACTCATGATTCTCAAAATAGACTACGGTATCAACCATATGCTCGAGCATCTTGGGACCCGCGATCCAGCCGTCCTTGGTCACGTGACCAATCACAAAGACCGGAATATTCAACCCTTTGGCAAACTCCATAAACAGGCCGGCACAATGGCGAATCTGCGAAACACTGCCGGGTGGCGCATCCACCTGGGAGCTGTAGACCGACTGGATCGAATCGATGATCAGAATGTCGGCCCGGGCAGCCTTGAGCTCAGCCTTAAGATTATCCAGCACAACATCTGTATATACAATGATATTAGCAGAGTCGACCCCCAGGCGCATGCCGCGCATCTTAAGCTGACCAGCGGACTCCTCGCCGCTGACGTAGAAGATCCTGCAGCCACTCTCGGCCAGCACCTGAGACATCTGCAGCATGATGGTGGACTTTCCGACGCCGGGATCACCGCCAAGCAGAATGAATGAACCGGGAACTACGCCCCCTCCCAAAACACGGTCAAACTCGGCAATTCCGGTCGCCTTACGGCTGACATCACCAGGCTCGATCCGGTCCAGGGCTATCGGGACGGACTTACGCTCAGAGATGAGGCTGACCTTGCCGCCGGCCTGCACCTCTTCGATAAAGGTGTTCCACTCTCCACACTGGGGGCATTTGCCCATCCACTGGGGAGCCACATAACGGCAGGCTTCACACGTATAATTGAGACGCGCCTTGGCCATCAGACCTGAGTTACCCTGAGAACCTCTTCCACGGTGGTCATGCCGTCTTTAACCTTGCGCGCACCATCTTCACGCAGCGTATGCAGTCCCTCTTTTACAGCCTGGCGCTTAATCTCATTGGAATCCGAGGTGTTCAGGACGGTGGACTTCATGGACTCGGTCATCATCAGAATCTCATAAATGCCAGCTCGGCCCTTGTAGCCCGTACCGATGCAATCTACGCAGCCCTGTCCCTTATAAAGACGAGCATCGGGTCCCATAATGTTACTGGTTAGACCAATTTCAGAGAGTGTCTCCTCCTCAACCGGAATCTCCTGCTTACAAATAGGACAAATCTTACGCACCAGACGCTGGGCAATAACGGCATTCAGTGACGATGTCACCAGGAAGGGCTCGATGCCCATGTCAATCAGACGGGTGATGGCACTGGCTGCATCATTGGTGTGCAGGGTCGAGAACACCAGGTGACCGGTCAGGGCAGCCTGGATGGCGATCTCGGCAGTTTCAAGGTCACGGATCTCACCCACCATGACAACATCAGGGTCCTGACGTACAACCGAGCGCAGCCCGGAGGCGAAGGTCAGGCCGACCTTGGCATTCACCGGAATCTGGCCAATGCCTTTGAGCTGATACTCGATGGGATCCTCAATGGTCAGGATATTTTTATCCGGTGAGTTGATACGGTTCAGCATGGAGTAGAGACTGGTGGTCTTACCGGATCCAGTGGGGCCGGTGACCAGAATGATGCCATGCTCATTTTTGATCAAGGAGGCTATCATTTGAAGGTCATTGGGGTAGAACCCGAGCTCCTCAAGCCCCAGCAGCACCGAAGACTTATCCAGGATACGCATAACGACACGCTCGCCATGCACGGTGGGCACAGTCGAGATACGCAGATCAACCGAATGGTCGCCCAATTTAATGCCGATGCGACCATCCTGAGGCAGACGTTTTTCGGCAATATTGAGAGTTGCCATGACCTTGATACGCGAAACGACGGCGGACTGGACGCGCTTGGGCAACGTCAGGACATCGTGCAGAATACCGTCCACACGATAACGGACCTTGACCTCCGTCTGATAGGGTTCAACGTGGATATCTGATGCGCGCTCACGGAACGCCTGCACCATGATGCGGTTGACCAGTTTAATGATCGGAGCCTCGGTCTCCATGACCGTGATGTCCTGAATACTCTCAAGATCCCTGAGGATCTCATCCTCCTCCTCTTCCATCTCATCCATGATGTCATTGGCATTTTCATCCCGCAGCTCATTTAGACGATTGATAAAGGATAGAATCTCCTGCTTGGGCGCCAAGACACGCTTGAGATCACTGATGCCAAGCATTCTGGAGATATCAAAAAGCGGATCCTGCTCGACCGGGTCATTCACGGCAACGGTCATGGAGTTGTCGTTCCACATGACCGGAACCATGTTGTACTTACGCAAAAAAGTTACCGGAAGCTTGTCGAGCAGGGCCGGATCAACTTCCGAATCGGCAATTGTCGGCGCATATTCGATTCCCCACTGGTAGGAGTAGGCCTGCATCAACTCATGCTCGCCAATGATACCGGAGGCCAGCAGGGCCTCCTTAAGAGGCAGATTACGCTCCTGCATCAGAGTTCTAACCTTCTGCAGGTCGATCTCATCAAGAAGACGCCGGTGGAGCAGAACCTCTTCCAGACTCTGAATTTTCATTATTCAGCCACCTCAGCCTCTTCATCATTTTTATCTTTGCGCTTCACGTTGTACTGATCGAAGAAGTTGTCGCGTGACTGCAGAGCCTCGCCGTACTTTTCACGATAGAGATCATCCACCTGGCGGTCGGTATCGATGACCACCGGCGAAAGGAAGATGTAGAGATTGGTCTTCTCCTGACGCTTGGTGCGGTTCTTAAATAGCCAGCCCAAGCCGGGAATGTCACCCAGGCCCGGAACGCGCGACTCACCGAAGTTAAGGGTCTCGCCAATCAGCCCGCCAATCACCATGGTGGAGCGGTCACGCACCGTCACCGTGGTGGTGGCGGAGCGTTTCAGCGTGGTGGGCGCGAACTGATCATCGCCCTGCCCGGCCACCAGCGAAGTGATCTCCTGGAAGATGTCCATCCGCACATTGCCTTCCTGATTGATCTGGGGGGTGATCTTCAATGTCACACCCACATCGCGGTAGTCATATGAACGGACCGTCCGGTCGATATTGGTGGAGTCGGTGTCCTCACGGGTAACATAGGGCACATTGGCGCCGACCTTAATTTCAGCCTCCTTGTTGTCCATGGTGATGATCTGGGGTGTCGAAATGACACTGATGTCCGAATCCTGATCCATGGCATAGATGAAAGAGGTCATATTGGGAAAAGTAACCGCAGAGTCGCCGTCGCCAATGGTGATGCCCTGCCCCACAACGCCAAGCAACGGGCCGGAGGGAACTCCCGAGAGATTTGTCACAAAGTTTGAGCCGGTACGGGCAAAGACACCGCCAATGCGGCGACCGCTGTCATAGACGAAGTCATCAAAGGCGCTCCACTCCACACCAACCTTAAAGTCCTTATTGGCCTTAACTTCCATAATGACAGCTTTGACGTAGACCTGCTTACGCGGAATATCCAGACGCTTAATGGTGTTGACCAGGCTCTTGTAGGTAGTCGGATCGGCATAGATAATCAGAGAATTGGTATCTGCATCGGCTGACACCTTGAACCCCTGCTTGGATGAAGATGCCGCCCCCTTAGCCTTGGGGTCGGCCTGAGCGGTCGGGGTCGGCATATCGGTCAGCACCTTAACCAGATCCTCAGCATTGGCGTACTGCAGGTAGTAGACATTGATGTCCTCTTTGCCGCTGGGAGTCGGGATATCCAGACGCGAAATCAAGCCCATGATATCACCCATATCCTGTGCCGAAGCCAGGATAATCAAAGAGTTGGTACGCTCGTAGGGGATGATCTTACTCTCGGCTTTCGAGGCCACCTGAGCGGCGGACCTGGATGTGCGCGAGGTTGTGCGGCCGGCGGGAGCTGCCCCCTGTTCGGCGGCCAGAATCATGCCCAGCTTGGCGCTCAAATCGGTCGCGGTGGCGTGCATCAGAGAGACTATCTGCACCTCCTGGGCAAAGCCGGTCACATCGACAACCCTGAGGATGTCGGTAATCTTCTTGATATTGGAGAGGGTATCGGTGGCAATCAGAACATTGCTCTGGGGATAGGCCAGCAGCTGCGAGGTTCCCTTGGACATCAGAGGCGTCAGCAGAGTTCGCATGTTGTTGGCATCCGCATACTTAAGCTGAATGATCTGGGTTACAATCTGATCCTGTTTGGTGGCCGGAATTTTAACATTGGTATCAATGCTGCCGGTCATGGCTTCGCTGGTCTTCAGAATCTTGGTGATATTGCCCATGGGTACTGCAGAGTAGCCATTGACAGCCAAGACACTCAGAAAAACATTGTTGGCTTCATCCAGGGTCATCTTGCGCGGCGAAAGCACTGTCACCTTACCCGCAACCTTATTGCCGATAATGTAATTCTTGCCGGTCACGTCAGCCATGAATTTGATCAACACCTTAATGTCAACCTCGTCAAAATCCATGGTCACAAAGCGCTCTTCTTCCGGTGTCGGCTTTGGTCCGGCAGGCTGTGCGTCAGCTTTTGCAGCCACGGGCTTAACCGGCTGCTTTTGCGGAGTCGGCTTGACAGCTGTTACCGGCTCCTCATTCTGGGTAGCCTTGGGCAGCGCAGTGGTGGGTGCCTGTTCGTCAATTACGCGGGCGCCCCAGATATCAGCTGCCAAAAACATAATCAGCAGTGCAGCCAGTGAGGTTTTTTTAACCCTGTTCATCATTCCCCCTTTACTCCTTCTCATCAACAGCATCGAAATTAATTACTCCTCTTATGACCTCCAGGTCGGGGTCACTCTTTGCCCATATTTTAACATCAGGATGCATCTGATAGGCCTCCTGAATCTTTGCAACAGCCTTGTCGGTCTCCCCCAGCTTGGCATAGGCACAAGCCAGATTGTAGACCGGTTCCACATAGTTACCTGAAAAACGGTGCGAGCGCTCGAAATATTCGATGGAGGCCCGATTGTCATTTTTAGCCAGCAGTACACCGCCAA
>CALOBW010000011.1:0-1156 GCA_942491525.1 uncultured Thermodesulfobacteriota bacterium | reverse complement strand
TACTGGGGCAAAAATAACGGCAAGAACCGCTGCGTGCCCTATCAGGCCGATCTGATGGCCACCTGCAAGTAGAGGTCGCCCCGTTTGCCCGTGAAGTTGCTGCGTCCCATGCCGGGAATCCGTAAGACTGTCTGGCTGCCGATGTTGGCCGGCACCTTGACCCGGATGGTCTTCTGCTTGAAGCCCGGCCGGTAGGTCAGGTTGATCTGGCCGCCATCCCTGGCCACCGTTTCTGAGATTCTGATCTGTTCGTGCATGTCCATGACATTGTGGAAGGTGCTGCCGGCTTTGCCGGCTGCCATCCTGAGCATGGTGCGGCCCAGAATCTGGTGCGGGCGGCCGCCGAAGACCAGGGCCTCGTAGGCGATCATGCCGCCGATGGTCAGAAACTTCTCCAGCCACTCTTTTCTGATGGGCAGGTCATTGAAGACATCCATATATTCGGCGTGGCTGAAGATGTCGTTGAAGACCCTGTTCTGGTTGAAACCGGTCCTGGGCCCGGCGTCATAGAGGCGGCGCTTGTCCGGATCGATCAGGACGCCGTAGGCTTCGGTGATCTCCTTGAAGCGCGCCTCGGCCTCTTGCGATCCGCCATTGACATCCGGATGGTGCTTGAGGGCCAGCTGGCGGTAGGCCTTCTTGATTTCGGCGGCGCTGGAATCGCGGCTGACGCCTAATGTCTGGTAGTAGTTCATAAGTTATCCTGGGATATGATGGTTTCGTCGGGCAGATGGATGGCGCTCAGGCGGCCGCCGAAGACGGCGCCGGTGTCGATGCCGATCTTGTCGTCCTCCACGTAGGGCAGCGAGAAGGGGGTGTGGCCGAAGATAACCTTCTTCTTCCGGCCGGTGGGCGCGGTGATGAAGTCGTAGCGCGACCAGAGCAGGGCGCTCGTCGGCTGATCTGCCAGGGGCAGCCCGGGCTGCAACCCGGCGTGCACATAGATGTAGTTTTCATCCTGATGGAAGAGCCTGGTGTTGCGGATGAATTCCAGATGTGCGGGTGGAATGTTCAGTTTGCGCAGCGAGCCGCCGTAGTCGTTGAGGGTCGTGCGCCCGCCGTTGGCCAGCCAGACATCCTGACAGCTGCCGTCATCAAGATAGCGCAGCAGCATCTCCTCATGATTGCCGCGCAGGAAGACCGCCGGCAGCTTGAG
>CALOBW010000010.1:0-62904 GCA_942491525.1 uncultured Thermodesulfobacteriota bacterium | reverse complement strand
CTCCCTGTATTTCGCTTCATTATATTATCGGCAGATCTCATCCGAAGCAATAAGTATTGTGCAATCCATAGTCTAACATCTTTTGCGTGCTGATGGTTGACCTTTTAATAAAGGCCGGCTATGAGCCATGTCCATGAAGGTTAAAATATTCACCTACGGCTGCCAGATGAACGATCTGGACAGTCAGAAAATCTACTCCATGCTCGGCAAAGACGGCTGGCAGCAAACCGACGACACCGATGCCGCCGATCTAATCATCCTCAACACCTGCACGGTGCGCGAGAAGGCCTCACACAAGGCCATCAGCAACCTGGGGCGCCTCAAGAAGAACAAGAGCGCCAACCAGAAGCTGATTATTGCCGTGGTGGGCTGTGTCGCCCAGCAGGAGGGCGAGGAGCTGCGCAACCGCATGCCGCACATCGACATCGTAGTCGGCACCCACCAGCTGCACCGCCTGCCGGAGCTGATTCAAACTGCCCGGCAGCACGATCCGACCGCTGCCATGACTGACTTCAATAATGATGTGCCCGCCATGGAGATTGTGCCTGACCAGGCTTACGCAGACTGCAAGCATCGCGCCTACCTCAACATCATGCAGGGCTGCAACAACTTCTGCACCTACTGCATCGTGCCCTATGTGCGCGGCCGCGAACTCAGCCGTGACCACAACTCCATCCTTGGTGAAGTTCGCACGCATGTGGAAAATGGCGTCAAAGAGATCTTTCTGCTGGGCCAGAACGTCAACTCCTATGACGGCGGAATAAATTTCAGCCAGCTTCTGGCAGAGATCAATTCAATTGACGGCCTAGAACGCCTGCGATTCACCACCTCGCACCCCAAGGACATGAGCAGCGAACTGATTGCCAACTTCAGCGATCTGGACAAGCTCTGCCCCTATATTCACCTGCCCTTCCAGTCCGGCTCTGACAAGATTCTCAAGGCTATGGGCCGTCAATACACAGCCCGGCACTACCTCAGTCTGATTGATGAACTGCGCAAAGCAGTACCGGACATGGCCTTCAGCGCCGATGTGATTGTCGGCTTTCCCGGCGAGACAGAGGATGACTTCAAAGACACCATGCGCCTGATTGAAACGGTCGGTTATGACAACCTATTTAGCTTCAAATACTCGGTACGTCCCGGCACCAAGGCCGCCGAGATGACTGATGATGTCTCAGAAGAGGACAAGACCCGGCGCCTGGCCGAACTGCAAGACTACCAGAAGATTGTCACCAAGAAAAACAATCAGGCCCGCGTCGGCAGAGCCTTTGACGTGCTGGTGGATGGCAGCAGCAACCACTTCCGCGAACAGATTAACGGTCGGACCCCTCATAATGTAATCGTCAATTTCGAGGGTTCCGCCGACCTGATCGGTTCAACCGTCAAGGTCAAGATTGACCGCGCCAACCAAAACTCATTGACAGGAAAGATTCTCATTTGAGCATATTTTTAAATTATTCACTCATCGGGATACCCCCAAACATAACTAAATGTAAATAGAGGCGATAAATTTAAGTAATAATTTAAAAGCATTGAAAAATGACTCGCTCTTCATTATATTGATATGAATTTTCTTGGAGGATAGTCTTATGAGTGAAACACTGAAACATGCGAAACTACAGAAATGGGTGAACGAAGTTGCTGAGATGTGTCAGCCGGACGCAGTATACGTCTGTGACGGCAGCACAGCTGAGTACAACACTATGATGAAGCAGATGGTTGATGCCGGTATGGCTACACCGCTGGCCAAGCGCCCCAACAGCTTCCTCTTCCGTTCAGATCCAAGCGACGTTGCCCGCGTCGAAGACCGCACCTACATCAGCACAACCGATCCGGCTGATGCAGGTCCAACCAACATCTGGGCCGAGCCCAACGAGCTTAAAGCAACAATGAAGGAGCTCTACAAAGGCTGCATGAAGGGCCGCACCATGTATGTGATCCCCTTCTCAATGGGTCCGGTTGGTTCACCGATCGCCAAAATCGGCATCGAGCTCACCGACAGCCCCTACGTAGTCTGCAACATGCACATCATGACCCGCGTAGGCAGCAAAGTTCTGGATGTTCTCGGGACCGACGGCGACTACATCCCCTGCCTGCACTCCATCGGTGCTCCCCTGGCAGAGGGCGAAAAAGACTCAAGCTGGCCCTGTGCCCCGATTGAGAAGAAGTACATCAGCCACTTCCCCGAAGAGAACATGATCTGGAGCTTCGGTTCAGGCTACGGCGGCAACGCCCTGCTTGGCAAGAAGTGCCTGGCTCTGCGTATCGCTTCCGCCATGGCCAGAAAAGAGGGCTGGATGGCTGAGCACATGCTAATCCTGCGTCTGACCAACCCCGAAGGCAAGAAGTTCCACATTGCGGCTGCCTTCCCTTCAGCCTGCGGCAAAACCAACCTTGCCATGCTGACCCCAACCATCCCCGGCTGGAAATGCGAGTGCATCGGTGACGACATCGCCTGGATGAAGATCGGCGCCGACGGCAAACTTTACGCCATCAACCCCGAAGCTGGCTTCTTCGGCGTAGCTCCCGGAACATCCTATGCTTCCAACGCCAGCGCCATGGATTCAATCAAAGAGAACGCCATCTTCACCAACTGCGCCCTGACCGATGACGGCGACGTATGGTGGGAGGAGCATGATGATGCAGCCCCGGCTCACGCCATCGACTGGAAGGGCAACGATTGGAGCCCCGCCAGCGAGACACCGGCCGCCCATCCCAACGCCCGCTTCACCGCACCGGCCGCTCAGTGCCCGGTCATCTGCGAAGACTGGGAAGACCCCAATGGTGTCGCAATCGACATCTTTATCTTCGGCGGACGCCGCGCAAGCACCGTACCTCTCGTAGCAGAAGCCTACAACTGGGACCACGGCGTATACATGGGCTCAACCGCAGCTTCCGAAACCACCGCCGCCAACATCGGCTCAGTAGGCAACCTCAGACGCGATCCCTTCGCCATGAAACCCTTCTGCGGCTACAATATGGGCGACTACTTCCAGCACTGGCTTGAAATGGGCGACAAACTGGGCGACAACGGTCCCAAGATGTTCTACGTCAACTGGTTCCGCAAATCTCCCGAAGGCAAGTGGCTCTGGCCCGGCTTCGGCGAGAACAGCCGTGTTCTGAAGTGGATGTGCGAGCGCGTTGAGGGTAAGGTTGGCGTTGTCGAGACCGCAATCGGCAAACTGCCCCAGGAAGGTGACCTCGACCTCAGCGGTCTTGACGTCCCGGCCGAAGACATGGCAGAGCTGATGAAGGTTGACAATGCAGCCTGGATGGCAGAGATGCCCGACGTTGAGCAGCACTTCGCCCAGTTCGGCGACAAACTGCCCGCGCGTCTGACCAAACAGCTCGAAGAGCTCAAATCCAGACTCAGCTAGTAAACTGCTGACACCAGCACCAAGGCCCGACCTGATTTACAGGCCGGGCCTTTTTATGTTTGATTATCAGCCAGATATAATTATATTGACTTCAAATTCAGCCCGGAGAGCTCAATGCAGGAAGCTTGGATAACCTTAAGCCAGATCGAGCACATCGGCCCGCGCACCATCCTGGGCCTGCTTGAGCACTACCCGGATCCCCGGGCCATCCTCAATGAACCGATAAAAAACATTGAAAAACTTGGCATTCTGAACAGTCGCCAGCTCAAGTCCCTCGCCAATCACAACAGAGAGATGGGCGCCCAGACAATTGAGCAGACGAAAGGCTGCGGCGCCCGCGTCATCAGCCTGCACGACAGCGAATATCCGGCCAGTCTGAAGGAGATCCATGATCCCCCGCCGGTGATATACATCAAGGGCTCTCTGGCTGACATTGAACCAAGCGTAGCGATTGTCGGCACCCGCTCACCATCCCACAGCGGCCAGCAGCAATCCCACGCCATAGCTCAGCGTTTGAGCCTCAACGGCATCTCCATTATTTCCGGCCTGGCCCGCGGCATCGACAGCGCCGCGCACAACGGCTGCCTGAGTGGCCCCAGCCCCACAGTGGCCGTACTGGGCTCGGGCATCGACAAAATCTACCCGGCCGAGAACAGCAAACTGGCCACCAGCATCACCCAGCAGGGCGCTGTCATCAGCGAATATCCGCCAGGCATCCGGCCTGATCCCCAAAATTTCCCGCGCCGCAACCGAATTATTGCTGGCCTTTCCCTGGCCACAGTGGTAATTGAGGCCACTATTCGTTCCGGCGCCATGATAACCGCACGACTGGCAGCCGAGAGCGGCAGACAGATTATGGCCCTACCCGGCAGTGTTACCAACATTCGCACCAAGGGGCCTCACAAACTGATTCGTGACGGTGCGACCCTGATTGAGAATGCCGAAGATATTCTGATGGAGATTGCACCGCACCTTAAAGATGTATTAAATAGACAGTCCCGCGCGGATAGCGAGTTGGGTACGATCTTTGGCGGTGAAGCCCTGACCATGGAGCAGATCGCCGATATTCGCGGCCGGTCGATCAATGAGATTGCCGACTGGCTCAGTCAGCTTGAGCTCACTGGATCCATCGAGCGCATCCCGGGTGGCAGATATATTGTAAGGAGTGATAATGTCTAAATCGCTGGTCATCGTTGAGTCGCCTACCAAAGCGCGTACAATCAAGCGCTACCTGGGCAAGGATTTTGATGTCGAGGCCTCCATGGGCCACATCAAGGACCTGCCCAAGAGCAAGCTTGGCGTAGATATCGAAGATGGATTCAAACCCGAATATAAGGTAAAACCCGACAAGCGCGACGTGGTCAGCAAGTTGAAGAAGCTGGCCGCCGGCGCAGATCACATCTACCTGGCCGCTGACCCTGACCGCGAAGGAGAGGCTATCGCCTGGCATGTGGCCGAGGAGCTCAAAAAATCAAAAGCTCCGGTGGACCGCATCATCTTCCACGAAATCACCAAGAGCGCCATCAAGACCGCCCTGGAGTCTCCCAAGGAGCTCAACAAGTCACTCTACGACGCTCAGATGGCCAGACGTTCCATGGACCGCATCGTGGGCTACACCATGAGCCCACTGCTCTGGAAAAAGGTCAAGCGCGGCCTTTCCGGCGGCCGCGTCCAGTCCGTGGCAGTGCGCCTGATCTGCGAACGTCAGGATGAGATCGACGCCTTCATCCCCCAGGAGTACTGGAGCATTGACGTCAACCTCAAAACTGACGCCGGCGACAGCCTGCCCACCCGGGTAGTAATTCCCAAAGAGATTGCCAACGAGGACGAGACCAATGACATCTGCCGCCAGATTCAGGATGCAGCTGCCATTGAGATCAACGACATCAAGAAGAAGGTGCGCAACCGCAACCCGCTGCCACCGTTCATTACCTCGACCCTGCAGCAGGCCGCTTCATCCCGCCTGCGCTTCTCGGCCAAAAAGACCATGATGGTTGCCCAGCAGCTCTACGAGGGTCTGCCCATCGGCGGTGAAGAGATTTCGGGTCTCATCACCTACATGCGTACCGACTCTCCGGTGATCTCCAAGGAGGCCATCGCCCAGGCGCGTGACTTTATTCCCGAAAACTATGGCAATGAGTACCTGCCGGCCCAGGCGCGCAACTTCAAGGCCAAGAAGTCGGCCCAGGAGGCCCATGAGGCCATCCGCCCCACGGCCGTCCAGAATACACCCGAACGCCTCAAGAAATATCTCAATAAAGACCAGCACGCGCTCTATGAACTGATCTGGAAGCGATTCCTGGCCAGCCAGATGGAGAACGCCATCTTTGACCAGACCAGCATCGAGATTCAGGCCGGCGATATAGGCCTGCGCTGCAGCGGTTCAATCCAGCGTTTTGACGGTTTTCTCAAGCTCTATCAGGTGCAGGAGGAGAAGGACACCATCCTGCCCCAGGGCCTCGAAACCGGCGACAAACTCAGCCTGGACGAGCTGCTGCCCAAACAGCACTTCACCCAGCCGCCGGCCCGCTACACCGAAGCCAGCCTGATCAAAGAGCTCGAAGAACGCGGCATCGGCCGGCCGAGTACCTATGCGCCGACCATCTCCACAATCCAGGACCGCGGCTACGTTGAGCTCAAGAATCGCGCCTTCTATCCGACCGAACTGGGGCGCGACGTCAACGGCCTGCTGGTCAAGAACTACCCCAACATTCTGAATATCGACTTCACCGTCCACATGGAGGAGGCCCTCGACAAGGTTGAAGAGGGCAGCCAGGACTATGCAGCCGCCATGCAGAACTTCTATGAAACCTACAACAGCGAGCACGAGAAGGCTCAGGAGGAGATGGAAAACCTCAAGGCGGCCCACCGGCCCGCCGGCATCAACTGCTCCAAATGCGGCAAGGAGATGCTGATCAAACTTGGCAAGAACGGCCACTTCCTGGGCTGCTCCGGCTACCCCGACTGCAACAGCACCGCCGAATATACGCGCAATGAAGAGGGCAAGATCGAGATTGTAATCCCGCCCGAACCGGAAGAGACCGACCAGGCCTGCGAGAAGTGCGGCAAACCCATGGTCATCAAACATGGCCGCTATGGCGCCTTTCTGGCCTGCTCCGGCTATCCGGACTGCAAAAACACACAGCCGCTCGAGAAACCCGAGACAACCGATAAAAAATGCGACAAGTGCGGCGCTCCCATGCTGGTCAAAAAGGGCCGGCGCGGACCGTTCCTGGGCTGCAGCAAGTATCCGGAATGCTCCAACATCATGCCCTACCCGCTCGGACTCAAGTGTCCGCTGCCGGACTGCAAAGGCGAGATCCTGCAGCAGCGCTCGCGCCGCGGCAAGACATTCTATGCCTGCTCCGAGGAGAGCTGCGAATTTGTCTGCTGGACCAAGCCCATAGCCAAGCCCTGCCCCCAGTGCCAGAAAAGTGATTTCCTGGTTCTGCAGGAAGGCAAGCACGCCTGTCCCAACCCTGACTGCAACTATGACGAACCCAAAGAGAGTTAAGATTGTCGGCGGCGGACTGGCCGGCTGCGAGGCCGCCTGGTTCCTGGCTGAACGCGGTATCGGCGTCGATCTCTACGAGATGCGGCCCAACACCATGACGCCGGCCCACAGCGGGCCAAACCTGGCCGAGGTTGTCTGCAGCAACTCATTCAAGGGTGAAGATCCGGCGACAGCCCACGGCATGCTCAAGCAGGAGCTACGCGCCATGGGTTCACTGCTGCTGCAGATCGCAGATGAGACCCGCGTACCCGCCGGCAAAGCCCTGGCTGTCGACCGCGACAAATTCAGTGAGTTGGCGACCGAAAAGATCTCTCAGCACCCGGCAATTCAACTGATCCGCACCGAGGTTGACAGAATCGATCCCGACGAGGCCACCATCATCGCCAGCGGCCCCCTGACATCACCCAAGCTGACCGATGAAATCCTCAGGCTGACCGACAGCAGCGGACTGGCCTTCTACGATGCCATCGCACCGATAATTGAGGCCCAGAGCATCGACATGCACAAGGCGTTCTTCGGTTCCCGCTGGGAGGATGACAATAATGACTACCTCAACTGCCCGATGGAGAAGGACGAATACGAGAGTTTCATCGACGCCCTGCTGGAGGCCGACCGGGTCAATCCCCGCTCATTTGAGGATGCCAGCTACTTTGAGGGCTGCCTGCCGGTTGAGGTGATCGCCGGCCGCGGACGGGAATCGCTGCGCTACGGCGGCATGCGCCCCATCGGCTTCACCAACCCGCATACCGGGCGCAGACCATATGCAATCGTGCAGTTGCGCCGCGAAAATCTGGCCGGCGAAGCTTACAACCTGGTTGGATTTCAGACACGCCTGACCTACCCGGGCCAAGACAAGGTTTTCCGCCTGATTCCCGGACTGGAAAATGCAACATTCCTGCGTCACGGCAGCATCCATCGCAACACATTCATCAACTCGCCCCAGCTGCTTAGCACTGATCTGAGTCTCAGAAACTATCCCCGGATCAGGATGGCCGGACAGCTGATCGGCGTAGAGGGTTATATCGAATCGGCAGCCAGCGGCCTGCTGGCCGGCATCAGCCAGTACTGCGCCCTTAACAAATTGGAGTACAGGGTTCCCCCCCGAGAGTGCGCATTGGGATCACTGATCAATCACATTACAGACCCGGCGATCGAGAAATTCCAGCCAATGAATATCAACTTTGGAATCATGCCTATGCCGGATGTCCGCAAAAAAGAACGCAAAGAAGCCAGACTTAAAATTGCCGCAGAGAGCTTCGCGGTCTGGATCAAATCAATCAAACAGATTACAAATGGCTAAAGCCAGCCGTTACGCAACTGGACCGGGGCATCAGCCCCGGCTGATATTTTAAGCACTCCTCAACACATTTGAGGCCTGAGGACCCTTGGGGCCGTCAACCACATCAAATGTGACAGTCTCTCCTTCATTAAGAGTCTTGAAACCATCTGTCTTAATAGCTGAGTAGTGTACGAAGACATCTTCACCGGCTTCCTCAGTAATAAACCCAAACCCCTTCTTCTCATTAAACCATTTAACTGTTCCTGTTGCCATCAAATACCTCCATTTAGATCCGATGCCTGGCGAAGCAACAAACCAAGGTAATAATTTCTGAGATGATGATTATCAATGCCGGAAATCTAAGCGGGACAGAATGAAGAAGCTTTGATATCATTCCCAGATATCTGAAATATATAGTGAAAATTTTTTGGTGTCAAGATTGTTCTATAATTAAATTCAATCGGTCACATAGATATTATTAGATGATGAATGATCAACATTCATATTTCGAACGCCAATCTTAACAGCCGCGCTCTGCTTGAAAAGATCATAACCTTCTGCTAGTGTGCAGCTACCTTAAATAATAGGAGAACTTCATTGGACGCAAAAGAGGCAAATCTCTCACGAGATCCCCAGAATATCCGTCAAGAGATCGACTCCATCGACGCACGAATCGTGGACCTGCTTAACCGCAGAGCATGCCTGTCAGTCGAGATCGGCAATGCCAAGCGCGCGGCCGGGCTGGACACCTTTAATCCGGCCCGCGAGCAGGATGTTCTCGATCATGTGGGCAAACTGACAGAGCCGCCCCTGACCCCCGACATGACTCAGGCCATATTCAACCTGATCTTCAGCATATCGCGCTCATTGCAGGAGACCAAGAAGATCGCCTATCTCGGCCCTGAGGGCACCTACTCTTTCCAGGCCGCAAGCTCAGTCTTCAGCCATGACTCGGAACTGCATCCCCAGGAATCAATTGAAGACATCATAACCGAAGTCATTAATGGCCGCGCCGATCTGGGCGTGGTTCCGGTGGAAAACTCCACCGAAGGCATGGTCAACCGGACCCTTGACATGATGGCCTCATCGGGCCTCTACGTCTGCCGTGAAATCATGCTGCCCATCCGCCACTGTCTGGCCAGCATGAGCCCGAGCCTGGATGCAATCCAAACCATCTACTCCCACTCCCAGCCACTGGCCCAGTGCCGAGAGTGGCTGCGCAAGAATACGCCTCAAGCGGCGACCCAGGAGACCTCAAGCACATCCAAGGCCGCCATCATCGCCAAAGAGCAGCCGGATACAGCGGCAATCGCTTCAATCCAGGCCGCCCAACTCTACGGCCTCAATGTTCTGGCCAAGAACATCAATGACTGCCCGGACAACATCACCCGCTTCTGGGTCATCTCAAGACGCATGAGCGGTGTTGAAGGCAAAGCCAAGTCCTCAATCATCGTCAACCTGGAAAACCGGCCCGGCGCCCTTTTCGACGCCATCGGCGCCTTTGCATCCCAGGGCATCAATCTGACCAAGATTGAATCCAGACCCTCACGCAAGGGCCCCTGGGAGTATATGTTCTTCATCGATTTCCAGGGCTGCCTGGAGGACGAGAATGTCAAGCACGCCCTTGAAGAACTTAAGAAATTCACAACCGACATTATCGCCCTGGGATCATACCCGGAAGGAAGTCACGCCCAATGATAACACCTGCACCATGGATTGAGAGCATTCCAAGCTACAGCCCCGGCCGCTCCAAAGAGGAGATCGCCCGCGACTACGGCATTGAAAAACCGATCAAGCTGGCCTCCAACGAGAACCCGCTGGGCCCCAGCCCCAAATCAATTGAAGCCGTCAAGCGGGCTCTGAGCGAAATGCACACCTACCCGGATGCCACTGCCGCCGATCTGATAGCAGAAGCCGCGCGCCACTTCGACTGCCCGGCCAGCAGCATCATCGCCGGCAACGGCTCTGACGAGATCCTGGACATGATCTGCCGCACCTTTCTTGTCCCTGGCGACCGGGTAATCATCCCATCATGCTCATTCAGCTACTATAAGATTGCAGCCCAGGTCTGCGGCGCAAGCGCCATTGAAACAGAGATGACCGACCACACCATCTGCGTTGACGCCATCCTGAATCAGGCAAAGCCGAAGCTTATCTTTATCGCCAACCCCAACAATCCAACCGGCACCTACCTCAACAGCGCCCAGATCCAGAAACTGCTTGATGGATCTAGCAGCGAAACCATCATCGTTATTGACGAAGCCTACGGCGCATTTTGCCGCAAAGACGACTTCTCAAGCGCCCTGCCACTGATCAGCAGATATCCCAACCTGATCGTGGTTAAAACACTGTCCAAATCCCACGGCATGGCCGGCCTGAGAGTTGGCTTCGGCATGGCCTGCACCGGCTTGATTCAAATGCTCTACCGCATCAAGCCGCCCTTCAACATCAACAAGTTGGGGCTGGTCGCCGGCGAAGCCGCCCTCACCGATGAAGAGTACTACCAACGGACATTGCAGACCAACTGGGATGGCCTGGACTACCTTTACCGCGAGCTTACTCGCCTGAACCTGGAATATGTGGAATCACAGACCAACTTCGTGCTGGTCAAGATCGGCCCGCGGGCCCAGGCGATATATGAAGAACTTCTCAAGCGAGGCATCATCACCCGCTTCGGCGCCGGCAATGGTCTTGATGAGCACCTGCGGGTCAGCGTTGGCCTGCCGCGCGAGAATCAGGCCTTCATTGAAGCCCTGGCCGAGATCATCTAACCCGGAGAACTTATGAAAATTAGAGGCGAGATCACACCCCCCGGTGACAAATCCATATCCCATCGGGCATTCATGTTTGGCGCTATCGCCAATGGAACCACCGTCATCGCAAATGCCCTGCCCTCCGAAGATGTCATCAGCACCCGCAATGCATTAAGCATGCTGGGCGCCAACATCAGAGCCCAAGGCGAGCGGTGGCTGGTCAGCGGCGGCAACCTTAAGGAACCCATGGGTGTGATCGATGCCGGCAACTCGGGCACCACCACCCGGGTCATGAGTGGTCTGCTAGCCGGCATCAACGGAACCTGCACCATTACCGGCGATGCATCCCTGATTATGCGCCCCATGGGCCGCATAATCAAACCCCTTGAGATGATGGGCGCCCGTTTCATGGCCCGCAGCGACAACTTCCTGCCCATGAGCATCCGCGGCGGACAGCTCAAAGCCATAGACTACACCCTTGATGTGGCCAGCGCCCAGGTAAAATCAGCCATCCTGCTGGCCGGCCTGAACGCCGAGGGCATCACCTCCGTCAGCGAACCATCCCTGAGCCGCGACCACACCGAGCGCATGCTGCAGTACTTCGGCGCCAGAATCAGCGTCAGCCAAGAGAGGATCAGCATCGAGGGCGGCCAACGCTTGGAGGGCCGCAGCGTAAACGTCCCCGGCGATCCATCTTCAGCAGCCTTCCCGGCGGTCTGGGCCGCAGCAACTCCCGGCTCCGAGGTTACGATCCGCAACATCTGCCTCAACCCCACCCGCATTGGTTTCATTGAACCGCTACGCCGCATGGGCGCCGATATCGAAATAATCAATGCCCGCGACGAAGCCGGCGAGCCCGTCGGCGACATCTTGGTTAGAGGCACAACCCTGCAGGGAACCACAATTGAAGGGGATGAGATCCCCAAATTGATAGACGAGATCCCGATCCTGACAATTGCCGCCTGCCTGGCCGAAGGGCAAACAACCATCAAGGATGCCCATGAACTGCGCATTAAGGAGACCGACCGCATTGAGGCCATGACCGCCGGACTCAAAAATCTCGGCATCACCATTCAGGACCGCGAAGACGGAATGGTGATCAACGGCCCATTCAGGCCCCATGACGGCCACATCACCACCCACGGCGACCATCGCATTGCCATGGCCTTCCACATACTGGCCAAAGCCACTGACATTGTGGTTGATATTGACAATCCGGAATGCGTCAACGTGTCATTTCCGGGATTTTTCGAAATGATGGAGAGTTTTAAATGAATCATATCATCACAATTGACGGCCCGTCGGGCACCGGCAAATCAACCGTAGCCCGCAGAGTGGCCCAGAGCCTTGATTTCACCTTTCTGGACACCGGCGCCATCTACCGCACCGCCGCCCTGCATATCAGCAACATGGGCATTGATACCAGCAACGGCCCGGCCTGCGCCGAAGCGCTCAAAGAGGCTAAGATCGATCTAAACAACACCCAGGTAAGTCTGAATGGAGAAGATGTAAGCCTGGCCATCAGGGAGAATCACATCAGTCAGCTGGCATCTATCGTTGCAGCCCTGCCCGAGGTTCGCGCCCAGCTCCTCAGAATCCAGCAGCAGTTTCCCGAGACCCATCATACGGTAGCCGAAGGACGCGACACTGGCTCGGTGGTATTCCCCATGGCAGACATCAAGCTCTATCTGGATGCCAGCGCCAGCGAACGCGCCAAACGCAGACACCTCGAACTCACCAGCCTGGGGGCCGAGATTGATTTTGAAAAGATTCTGGCTGATATTGAGGAGCGCGACCTGCGCGATAAAACAAGAAAGACATCGCCGCTTGTGGTGCCGGACGATGCCTTTGTGTTGGATACGACACACCTCACACTTGATGAGGTTATCGAATCAGTTCTTAATTATGCCCGCGAGCGCCTAGCCCATTAACTGGCGCTCTTTTTTATCTTCAACCTGAAGCGGCAAATCAACGTCAGCCGCTATGCAATCTATAACTTCCTTAGAGAAATTAACTATATCGGTAGTGGAGTAGCCATTCTCACGCAATTCGCGATAGAGAGACTTGGCCAATATTTTAGTAGCTCTGCTGGCATCCATATTATTGACTATCATATCAAAGCTTCTTTTCTTATTCATATCTCACCTCTCAAAGCCCTACAGGCACACTTAATATGCATCTGGCGTGCCAAATATTCATAGCCAATAAATACGACGACTTACAAGAACTAAGCATCCATAAAACCCTCAATGTGTGTTGTTTCTGCAATAGTGATTTGGACTACCACTCACACCTGCCTCCTGATATAGTAAACAATCATGGAGAATTCACAACTATTAAGGGACATAAACCGCAAGATCACCCTCTTTGAGATCACCATCCTCTGCATGCTGATCGCACTTTGGCTCGGACAGTGGTTCATCAGCAATAAGATTAAAATTGAACGTCTCGACATGGCCCACCAGCACAAGCTTGAAATTCTGGAGAGCAGCAGCCAGCCTGACCGACAGCCCACCGGCCACCTGATCATTCAAAACGGAACAGTCATAGAAAACAGCCGCATAGAGATTGAACCATTCCAGGATATGCTCAATACCGAAGCTGTGATGCGCATGACGAGCGAACTGCAGCAGGGCACAAGCTGGATTCAGCAGGACAGCCTGAGTGATAAGATCTGGATCAGCTGGCACGAACGCAACGGTCTGACCTACGCCATCGCAACCCCTGAAAAAGAGCTGCTCAACGAGGTCGGATTCGATCAGATTGACAGATGGATCCTGATCAGCACAATCCTGGCATCCCTGCTGCTGCTGATAGTATTGATCTTCAGCATAGCCTGGCTGCGTCTGACTGCCATCAGGAAGCTACAGAACTAGACCTGCGCCGCGGGCGGCGCCTCTTGCGACGAGGAGCGGCCGATTCCCTGTACTTCTCACGATAGGCCGCCTCAAAGGGATCCTTGGCCCGCGAAACCTGGCCGGTGGTCAGCAACGCATAGAGCCGCGAGGCGTCCAGATAACGGGCCCGCTTCTTAAGTGACCAGCGCATACGGCCATTCTCCATAGCCACAAACATACGCCTGGTGATCACTATCGTATGGATAACGTTCAATCGCAGCGCCTTGGGCAGAACAATCGGCATTTCACATTCCGCAAACGCGGTACGCAAAAATTCGATCCGATCAATACCGGGCTGGTCCTCAACAGCATCAAGAACCTGAGAGGCCCAGGGCCACAGGAACGCCGCATAGAACAGATCCTGCGGTGCACTGACGCCATCCAGCGCCTGCAACACGCTGAGATAAGACTTCACATCGAAGTCGCCAGCCTGAAGCACCTCGCCGATGCCGCCCAGCAGCTCCGGCCAGACACCATGCTCAACCATCCGCTCATAGAGGGGCACAAAACGTCCTGATTTGACATCCTTATTCAGCTCCTCAAAAAGCCGGGAGCCGGCACAATCACGAAGCAGCGCCTTATGAGTCTGGATGGCGGCGGCAGTTTTGCGTTCAATCTTGAAATCATTGCGCGAGGCGTGGCGGATAACCCGCCAGATACGCACGGGATCCTCTTCATAGCGGGCAGCCGGATCACCAATAATCCGAACTATACCCTTCTCAATATCCTTCAGGCCACCAACATAGTCGATGATTGAGAAGTCAGCGATATCATAAAAGAGGCCGTTGATGGTCAAGTCACGCCTGAACGCATCCTCCTGCGGAGTACCGAAGGTGTTGTGCTGATCGACATCTTCGTCCTCCGGCTGACGCCGAAAGGTGGCAACTTCAATAATCTTATTGCCCTTAAAGCGAACGTGCACGAGGCGGAACCGGCGCCCGATCAGAAAGGCGTTGGCAAAGAGCTTCTTCATTTCGCCGGGATGGGCATCGGTCACAATATCAAAATCCTTAGGCTTCCCACCCAGCAGAAGATCACGCACAGCACCACCCACCAGATAAGCCTTGTAACCATGACGGTGGAGACGATAGAGGACTTTGAGCGCATCCGGATCAATATCCTTGCGCGAAAGTTTATGTTCAGAACGGGTTAAAATTACGGGATCAGTTTTCATCATCATCACCAGTTACCACAACCTGCCTGCCGGGGATACGATAACCTTCATCGGCCCAGCTTAAGAAGTCCTGATTCTTGCAGGCCGCCGAACAGAAGGGACGGTAGGGATTATTCTCATATTCAGACTCACTGGAACAGGCCGGACAGGTTACCTGCATGATAAAACCTCACTTGCGATTTGATTGGCATACTTATAACAGTTACCGATGCTTGTCAAACTGCACAAATCATAAATCTTGATTTAAATTCAGTATCCATATAAATATGTTATATAAACCTTTTTAATAATTATTATTTGAAATTATAAACCAAAATGTGTAATGTGAGAAATTATGGATAAAAAAGTTAGACGCAGACGACAGATCCTAAGGAATCGGACCATCATTCTCAGGTCAGCCAAAGAGCTCTTCCACAAAAAAGGTTTCTATTCAACCACCATGGAGGACATCGCTCAGTACTCCGGCTTTGACCGCAGAACCATTTATAATCACTTCAAAAATAAAGATGAAATCTTCTCAGCGCTGGTTGCCGGCGTGATCGGGGACATGAAAGCCATCATTGAAGAGGTCATCACCCAGGAGATTTCACCCCTTCTGCGGCTCAAAGACATCATCGCTAAACTTCTCAATTTATACAACGACCACTCACAGCTGATCACCATCTTCATGTCCGAATATGAAGTCAGCGGCAAGAAGAAGCGCAAGCAGATCTCACCCTACATGTTCAAGAACATCCTGGCCTACCGCGAAATAGAAGACCTGGTGGCCAGCCAGATCAAGGAGGCCCAGGAGGAGGAGCTGATTGCCGACATCCACCCCTACATCCTGGCCGGCGTCTTCAATGAGCTGATCCTGCGCAGTGTGGTTATCCTGCACACCAACAAGAAGGAGTTCACCAAGGAGGATGCCGTACGCGACATCATCCGTGTCATTACCGGCAACATCATCACCAAGCCCGAGATTATTCAGGAAATCACAGGCTAGTTATTCAAAGTTTAAATTAAAAAGCCGAAGGCATATGCCTTCGGCTTTTTTTTCAGAATCAGCCGGCCATCAGGCCGGCATTTGCCAACAATCTATTACATCATACCGGGCATTCCGCCGCCCATGCCGCCCATGCCGCCCATATCGGGCATACCGGGCTTGTCATCGGGAATCTCGGCGATCATGACTTCGGTGGTAAGCATCAGTCCGGATACCGAAGCGGCATTCTGCAGGGCAGAACGGGTAACCTTGGTCGGATCGATGATACCGGCTTTGATCATGTCCTCATACTGCTCGGTGGCAGCATTGAAGCCCTCATTGCCGCTGAGGTTCTTGACCTTCTCGACTACAATGCCAGCCTCAAGACCGGCATTGCTGGCGATCTGACGCAGGGGCTCTTCGATGGCCTTCTTGACAATGGCCACACCGTAAGCCTGATCACCTTCAGCCTCGACACTGTCCAGAACACTGGCAGCTCTCAGCAGCGCAACACCGCCACCTGAGAGGAAGCCCTCTTCAACTGCGGCGCGGGTAGCGTGCAGAGCATCTTCAACACGAGCCTTCTTCTCTTTCATCTCGGGCTCGGTAGCAGCGCCGACCTTGATAACGGCAACGCCGCCAGCCAGCTTGGCCAAACGCTCCTGCAGCTTCTCGCGATCATAGTCAGATGAGGTCTCTTCAATCTGAGCCTTGATCTGGTTGATGCGGGCCTTGATATCATCAGCCGAACCGGTACCCTCAACGATGGTGGTGTTGTCCTTGTCGATAACGATCTTCTTGGCGATACCCAAGTCAGCAACGGTGACCGACTCCAGCTTGCGACCCAGATCTTCGGAGACAACCTGGCCGCCGGTCAGGATGGCGATATCTTCCAGCATGGCCTTGCGGCGGTCGCCGAAGCCCGGAGCCTTGACGGCAGCAATCTTCAAAGTACCGCGCAGCTTGTTGACAACCAGGGTAGCCAGAGCCTCACCCTCGATGTCCTCAGAGATAATCAGCAGCTGACGGCCCTCTTTGGCGATCCCTTCAAGTACCGGAACGATATCACGCATGTTGCTGATCTTCTTGTCGTAGATCAGGATGTAGGCATCTTCAAGCACAGCTTCCATACGGTCGGCATCTGTCACAAAGTAAGGTGAAAGGTAACCGCGATCAAACTGCATACCCTCAACGGTCTCAAGGCTGGTATCCATGCCCTTGGCCTCTTCAACAGTGATGACGCCCTCTTTACCGACAACATCCATGGCCTTGGCGATCATCTCGCCAACTTCCTTGTCGCCATTGGCAGAGATGGTACCGACCTGCTCAATCTCCTTATTGTCCTCAACTGTCTTGCTGACCTTCTGCAGTTCGGCAACAACAGCCTTGGTGGCCAAATCGATGCCACGCTTAAGATCCATGGCATTCATGCCGGCAGCCAGATATTTGAGGCCTTCGCCGTAAATCGCCTGAGCCAGAACGGTAGCAGTAGTGGTTCCGTCGCCGGCAATATCGGAGGTCTTGGAGGCAACCTCTTTGACCATCTGGGCACCCATGTTTTCAAACTTGTCTGAGAGCTCAATCTCCTTGGCGACGCTGACGCCGTCCTTGGTAACGGTCGGTGCACCGAACATCTTGTCCAGAACAGCGTTTCTGCCCTTGGGTCCGAGGGTAACCTTTACCGCGTTGGCCAGCTGGTCAACACCGCTCTTAACTTTACCTCTTGCTTCGGCTCCGTAAATAATCTCTTTTCCAGCCATGATATATCTCCTATTACTCTACGATTCCGAGGATATCATCCTCACGCATAATCAAAAGCTCTTCGCCCTCAACGTTGACATCGGTACCGGCATACTTGCTGAAAAGCACCTTATCGCCAGCCTTGACGTCCACAGGCATAACCTTGCCGTCGTCGGTCTTACGGCCGTTGCCAACAGCAATGACTTCACCCATCTGGGGCTTCTCTTTGGCAGTATCCGGAATGATGATTCCGCCTTTGGTCTTTTCCTCTTCCTCAATACGCTTAACCAGAATTCTATCCTGCAATGGACGTATCATAAAACCTCCTTGGTTATAATTATTAGCACTCACCTGAAGCGAGTGCTAATCGAATACAGACAATAAAAACATTTTGCAACAACTATTTTCATCCAAACCTCACGTCAAATCAGAGCGCTAACTGCAAAGCCATATCTATTTGACAAGCACACAACCAGAGAGTAAAGCAGCCCCAGGAGATTGAGAATATGAAGAGTGAAAACATGGCCCTGATCCTGGGAGGAATTCTACCAGCCCTACTGTTTGGTTTAGCCGGCGTTTTCCAAAAGGCAAGTAACCAGATCGGCACCGGCATCTACCTTTTCATGATCGGCATCGGCGTCTGCCTCGTTGGAGCCACCCTGTTCATCATCAAACCGGATCACACCTTCAGTATCAATTCCGGAATTTTTGCGCTGCTGATCGGAATATCCTGGGCCGCCGGAATGGGCCTGGTTGCCATAACCCTCCATACCTACGCCACCCCCCTGGCCAGACTGGTCCCAATCTACAACATGAACACCCTGGTGGCCGTACTGCTGGCCCTGGTCATTTTCGCCGAATGGCGCGATGTCTCCGGCTTAAAACTGATGTCTGGCGCCATCCTGATAACCATCGGCGGCACACTGGTCGCCAACTCATAAAATTAGCTCATCCAATCAATCACTTAAATCTATTTTTCAAGCCAAGACTTGACCCGGACCGCCTCCGCTTTAATCTAAAAAATATTTCCACAATAAATGTACTGGAGGAGTTGCATGAGTCTAAAAAAACAGAATCTGAAATCCAAATCGATGTGCAAGGTAACCTTCAAGTTTACAGGCAATGAAGCCAAACAGGCCCAGGAAGCCAATCTCGCCGGCGACTTCAACGACTGGAACCCCAACTCGATCCCCATGAAAAAACTCAAGGACGGCTCCTTCAGCACCAGTTTAAACCTCGAGGCCAACCAGGAGTACCGCTTCCGCTATGTATCCAGCAATGGCTGGTATAATGATGACAGTGCCGACAACTATATCCACTGTGACTATGCAGACTGCGAGAACTGTATTGTAAAGACCTGAGGATCCATACGGATCTTATTATTGAACTCTTCTGCCTTTTTGAATATATTCGCCCTAGCCAAACATCCAGGAGAGCTTAATGAAAAGATCCGTCATCCTTATTATCACCGCCCTGCTGCTAAATATCGGCCATGCCGCTGCGTCCGATGCAACCTTTGAGGGCTCAGTCGCCCTCGGATTTCTGAGCGGCGACACCTCCTATGAAATCGGCAACGCCTTGACCAACCCCAACCTGCGCTACTTTCCCTTCAGCGAACTGATCTTCCCCCTTGACGGCACCGTGGCAATCCTGAACGGCCGGATCCAGATCGCCGACAAGGTCGTCCTTCACGGCCACATCATGAAAGATATCTACTCCACGGATGAAGAGTTCCAGGACACCGACTGGCTCAACGGCCCCGGCGCAATCACCCAGATGTCCACCGGCGAGACCGACATGGACGCCTGGACAGTTGAAGCCGGCCTGCGCTACATCTTCTACAGACAGCCCACCTGGTCATTCGATATCGGCCCGGCCTACATGCGCCAGCATTTCAATTTCGACGTCTCAAGGCTGCAGCAGACCGACTATCGCAACAATCCCCCAACCATCAGCCTGGAGCCCGGCAAAGTATTGACCTATGAGGTCGACTACAGCATCCCCTACCTGGCCCTGGGCTGGAACTCATGGACCGACAAGATGAAGGTCCATGCCGACCTGGGCTTCACCCCCTGGGTCAGAGCCACCGACAAAGACAACCATCTGACCCGCAATAAAATCTCCCGCGGCGACAGCGGCGGCTACGCCTACATGGTGGAATTCGGCATGCAGTTCTTCCTGCCGGACAACTTCTTCATTGACCTGACCTACAACCAGACCAACATCGCCACAAAAGGCGATCAGGTCCAGGACGTCATCAGCGGCGGCAGCCTGACCCGCTATACCGTTGACCAGGAGCTGGAATCTAGACAGGGCCTGGCAACCATGGCCATCGGCGTAAAGTTCTAATGCATCCAATCGAAATCAGGGATCTCACCAAATACTACGGCCGCAACTGCGCCCTGAACAACATCAGCCTCGACCTGCATGAGGGCCGCATCCTGGGCCTGTTGGGCCCCAACGGCGCCGGCAAGACCACCCTGGTTAAATGCATCCTGGATCTGAGCCGTCCCCAGAGCGGAACCATTATGATCAACTCGCAGCCGGCCGGTCAGCCCTCCAGCCGGCAAACGCTGGCCTTTATGCCGGAGCGCTTCTCATTCTTCCCCTACTACACCGTCGAGGGCTGCATGCTGTTCTATGCCAAGATGTTCAGGCTCGGACAGCCCCAACAAGCCGTAACCGAGGCCATTGAGAAACTGAGAATCGGCAAGATCCGCCGGCAACGCATCAAAACCCTCTCCAAAGGCCAGCTCCAACGCCTGGGCTTGGCCTGCACAATCCTAAGCGGCGCCAGGATTGTCATCCTCGACGAACCGTTCTCGGGACTCGATCCCCTGGGTATCCGCGAAGTCAAGCAGCTGATCCGCGACCTGCACCAGCGCGGCTGCACCATCCTGATAAACTCACACATCCTGGCTGAAGTTGAACAGATTTGCGACGACATCGCCATCCTGCACGAAGGCGAAATCATCGCCCGCGGTGAGCTGCAGGAGCTCAAGGGCCAGTCGTCACTGGAGGATCTCTTCTGCAGCCTGGTGGAGCACGGCAATGCATAACCACTTCCTGACCCTGCTGGCCAACACCGTCCAGAAAGAGTACCGCAGCAAGACGCTGATCTTTGTATTTCTGATCACCCTGGGGATCATCTACGGCATCAACGGCCTGGTTGACTATACCGCCAGCAACAGCGCCGGCATGGCCGGGGGACTGGACCTGCTCTTCTTGATAACTTCGGTCTGGAGCTGCCTGCTGGGCGCCATCTTCGGCACCAGCTGCATCAGAAGCGACCAGGATGAGCGCGTCTTCGCCCAGATCTTGGCCTTCCCCGTCAATCGCCACCACTACCTGTTGGCCAGACTGCTCGGCGCCTGGCTGATCGTAATGGTCTATTATCTGATCACCCTGGGGCTGGCGACGGCACTGTTTGCCGTGACCAGTCACTCCCTCCAGGTCAATCCGTCATTGCTGCCGGCCCTGATGCTGACCGGCCTGGCCATACTGGCCACAATTTTGATCGGCACCCTGATCTCGCTCTTCATGACCCGCATACCGGCCCTGCTGGGAACCCTGGCTATCATCATCACCGCCGCCGTAGCCAATGCGCACATGCACGATACAATCCTGAGCTCCAACTTCCTGCTAAGCACTGTCCAGATCACCCTGCCGCACATCGGAACCATTGAAGGTCTGGCAAGGGGAATGCTCAAAGGCGGCTACGCCGAGGTTAACCATCTGTTTGAGGCCCTGCACTATCTGATCAGCTGCAGCCTACTCTATATCGCCATTTTCATCACGACCAGGCGCCAGGAACCTTAGGATCGCAGAAACTCCATAAACTCGCCCCAGGGCAGCGGCCGGCTGAAATAATAGCCCTGAATCTCATCGCAGCCCTGCTCATGCAGGAATTTCAGCTGTTCTTCAGTCTCAACCCCCTCAGCCACCACGGTCAGCCCCAGATCGTGGGCCATGGACAGAATCCCTTTGACGATCGCCACCACCTGACCATCATGGGGCACATCATCTACGAATGATTTATCGATCTTAATCACATTGATGGGGAAGCGCTTGAGATAGTTGAGCGAAGAGTATCCGGTGCCGAAATCATCCAGTGAAATCCTGACACCCATCTCCCGCAGCTGGTTCATAACTTCAATGGCGGCATCCACATCCTGCATAAGTGTATTCTCAGTTATCTCAATATTCAGACTTGACGGATCGAGCCTGGACTTGCGCAGAAGCGCATCCACATTCTTAACCAAGGCCCTGTCCTGAAACTGGGCCGCCGACAGGTTGACCGACACAGATATATCCGCAAACCCATGCCCGTGCCACTCGGCGCACTGCCGAATGGCCGTCTGCAACACCCAGAGCCCCAGGGGCAGGATCAACCCGGTATCCTCGGCCAGGGGAATGAACTCCACCGGCGATATCATGGTCTGCCCCCCCTTGAACCATCTGATAAGGGCCTCACTGCCCAACACCCGGCCATCGTCCGCTGAGACCAGCGGCTGATAGAAGAGTTCGAACTCATTTTTAAGCATGGCTTTGCGCAGGCTGCTCTCAAGTTCAAGGCGTTTAAGGGCCTTTTCGTTCATGGCCGGGGTATAGAGGGCAAACCGGTTATCACTGATCTCCTTGGCCCGGTACATGGCCATATTGGAATTCTTGATCAACGTTCCGGCATCATAGCCGTCGGAGGGAAAGGTGGTGATCCCCAGCGACGGCGGCACAAAGATCTCATGCTCGCCGATAACAATCGGGATTGAGAGGCCGTCGATGATCTTGCGGGCCACGGTCATCGCATCTTGCGGAATGTTGCGCAGGCCGGGCATGATCATCATGAACTCGTCGGCGCCGGAGCGGGCCACCGTATCTTCATCACGACAAAGCTTCACCAGGCGGCCGGCAACCTTCTGAAGCACCGTGTCGCCGGCCTTATGCCCCAGCGACTCATTGACGTCCTTGAAATGATCAAGATCGAGGCAGATCACAGCCACACTGTGACCGTCGCGCTGGGCGTGAGCCAGGGCCATCTCCAGCCGGTCTTCAAAGAGCTGACGATTGGGCAGCTGCGTCAAATGATCGTGAAAGGCGTCATGGATAACATTGCGCCGATCCTCCTGGGACTTCGTCTGATCCCGCAGATGGGCCACAAAGACCACGCCCTGCTGGCCCTCGAAACTGGTCAGGCTCAGCTCAACCGGAAATTCGCTGCCGTCACGGTGCAGCGCCGTAATATCAAGCCGCCGGTCCATGAAGAGATCACTGCCAGCATTCATGAAGCGCTTCAGGGCTGACAGATGCTCATGACGCAGGGATTCCGGGACCAGCACATCAACCACGCTGCGGCCGATTACATCCATGGCGTGCTGGCCGAACATGGACTCGGCCGCTGGATTCAGTCCGATGATGGCCCCATTGCTGTTCATCGCGATAATGGCATCCATGCAATTGTGCACAACATCAGCCGCATTCAGCGCCAACTGGTTATGCACCTTGAGCGGCCGCTGCATCATGGCCTGCCACTGGAGAGCCGCCACCACCAGAATCAGACCTGAAAACATCATGATCAGGCGCACCCGCGGCCCGAAGAGGTCGGCCGAGCCCCCCAACCGCAGAATTGCATCCACAGCATTGATCATGATCAGGAGCACCAGAACCCAGCCGATGGCCTGCGCGATTGTACTCTGGACGGAGTCGTTCCTCATCCTGAAAAAATATTGAAACCGCTCGGCAAGTCAATATGACCGCGGACGAAATTTGAAGATTATCGGCTAGATTTTCTAAACTTTCTCAATTAACGCATCACAGATTGAGCGCGTTGACACCACTAACGACCCGGCACCCAGCCGCTGCATTATCGAGCAGTAGATGGCGGCCCCGGCCGGGATAATGGCGGCCCGTTCAGCGAAGATGCCGGGCAACTGCAGCCGGCCGGCATGATCAAGACTGGACAACAGCTCTGTCAACTGCTCCACCTCGGCCAGCGTCAGCGCCACACCGTTCAGGCACCTGAAATCCGTGCTGCCGATCTTGAGCGCGGCCAGTGAAACTGCGGCACCGCCGATACCGACGATCCGATCGACCCTGCCCAGCTCATCCAGCGCGGCCGTAACGGCCTCAAGCTTGTCGCTAAGTGCCTGCCAATTGGGTTGCCGACTCAATATGAGGGCCCCCAGATCCAGGCTGCAGCTGAAATTGCCGCCAACCAGCTCGGTGCTGCCGCCGCCGCAGTTAACCACCAGCAGATCTTCAGAGTTTTCAAAATCCAGCAGCACCGCCTGCCGGCTCAAACGCGCCTCCTCAGCGCCGCTGATGACATCAAGGCGGATGCCGGTCAGGCGTTTTATCGTCAGACAGACATCCGCCGCATTCTCGGCCCGGCGCAGCGCCTCGGTTGCCACCGCCCTGCAGCTGCTCACTCCGTAGAGCTGCATCTGCGCCACATAACCGTTCAGGACCGCCACCGTACGTTCAAGCGCAGAATCGCCAATGGCGCCGGTCGCGGCCAGATCCTCGCCCAAACGGGTGGTCCGGATATCAAAACAGGACCGCCCTCCTCCCGGAGAGCCGATCATCAGCTTGACACTGTTGGTGCCGACATCGATGGCGGCGCGGCAGTCACAATTTTCTTTCAGCATTCCGATATACTAGCAGTTCAACGCGCCAACGGCCAGATCAACTATTGCATCCCATGTGCAGCCGTGAAATATTGTCTCTCCAGGAGAAAATGAATGTACAATAAACATCTCATAATTCTGTTGCTGATCCTCTGCGGCTGCGCCGGCAATCCGACCGTGCGCCAGGGAGAGCTTAACCTTGAATATGACTTCCCTGTCAGTCTGACAGACGCCCGTCAACACACAATCGCCGTCGTTGAGCCCATCCTGCTCAGCACGGCCATCCGCAGCATCGAAACCCACAGCAGCGACTTCAATAGCGCATTCGACAAATATTATGCAGAGAAACTGACAGACGCCATGGGCAGGGAGTGCATCAAACTTATCGAACGCAGCGGATTCAGTGCCAGCGGGCCTCATGAACTGCAGGACGACATCACCTACTCCCAGAAAAAATCACTCTACCTGACATTCTATCCCAGCCTTGATCTTCAGGTCGAACAGGATATCACCAAGCGCTCCTTTGACAAATTCAGCGGTATCCACAAAGAGAGCGGCACTGCAACCCTGGTCGGAAGTCTCACCATCGACCTGATCGAACCGCTCAGCAACAGCACCATCATCACCAAGAAGATTGATATTTCAGCCATGAAACTCAGCAGCAGATACAATTATGACTGGCGCGGCGAGGCCCACTATAACGGACTTTTCAGTAAAATCATCGGCTTCATCATAGTTACCAACACCAAGATTGTGGATGATACCGACCAAGTGCTGGCCGACCTGCTCAACCAGTTCTACCATCAGAGTATGCTGCAACTGGAACGGCAGATAAGCGCCCAGGAGATTCTCTCATTCAGCGACAGAGTTATGGAGCTCAAACAGCTGGATCAGTTCCAGGGATTCTGATTACTCTTTGGCAGCACTGCCCGGCACATCCGAGCCCAGCAGAATGGCAGCCCACTTGGTGTCACTGCGTCCATCCAGGGCAATCTTGGCCGTGATGGTCAACGGCACCGAAAGGAACATGCCGACCGGCCCCAGAATCCAGCCCCAGAACAGAAGGGAGAGGAAGACCACCAGGGTTGAGAGCCCCAGGCCGCGGCCCATAACCCTGGGCTCGATCAGGTTCCCGATCATCAGATTAACCACCAGATAACCGACTGCCACGGCAATGGCCCGCCCGAAACCGAGCTGAACGATGGCCAGCAGGAAGGGCGGCACAGCTGCAATGATCGACCCGATGTTGGGGATATAGTTGAGCGCAAACGCCAGCAATCCCCAGAGCAGCGCATAGTCGACCCCCAGAATGGTCAGCCAGATGGTCATGACAATACCGGTCGCGATGCAGATCAGCGTCTTGATGGCCATGTAGTGGTTAACCTCTTCAAAGAACCGGTCAAAACGGGCCAGCGGCCTATCCGGCGAACCCAGGATATAGCTCAGCTTGGCCGGGAAACTTGAAGCTTCCAGCAGCATAAAGACAACCGTCATCAGGATCAGAAAACCGTTGGTCAGAACATTGCCGAAACTGTTCAGCAGGGTTGCCACCAGGTTCATGGCCGCCATGGGATTGAAGTAGTCATCCAGGGCGACAACCGAACTGTCAATGCCGTGCACCTCCAGCCAGGCAAATATGGTGGCCGTCTGCAGACGCAGCTTGTCCTGGTAGATGGGCAGATCCTTGGTGAAATCTTTGACCGAGGTGCCAACCATCATACCGATGATGCTGAACACGCACAAAATACCGCCGACAACGATCAACAGCGCCAGGACAGTCGGAATCTTCTTGCGCTGCAGCCAGAAGAGCGGACCCGAGCTGATAATGGCGATGAAGGCCGCCAGCAGGAACGGCACCACGATTACGGCCGCCGCACGCATGCCGGCCACAATTATAAAGAAAGCCGCAATAGTAATCAGGATTTCAGATGTTCGCATAATAACCTCAGTGCAGACAGTATAGACTGATCAAGAATAAAAAGATAGGGCATCCATCAGCCCCGAACTGCGCCTGGTGCGACGGCTGACGGCCCGTTCAAACAACTCCAGCGGCCCGCAGATTCCGAGAGTCCGGCGGGCCCGGGTGATCCCGGTATAGATGAGTTCACGGGTCAGAACTTCACTGTCCATGGAGGGCAGAACCAGCAGAACCTCGTCAAACTCTGAGCCCTGGGACTTATGGATGGTCATGGCATAAACGGTCTGATGGTGCGGCAGGCGCGCCGCGCTGATACGCCGCAGTCCGTCGCGGGCGCTGAACCAGGCCCCCAGGCCATCCCGGTCCTCCAGCACGATGCCGATATCTCCGTTGTAAAGCCCCAGATTGTAATCATTCTCAGTCACCATGATGGGACGACCGTGATAGTTGTAACCGGGACGGATCAAACCGGCCCGCGACAAGATGGTCTCCGCCAGATCATTGAGCCCCTCGGCACCACGCACGCCCCGGTTGAGGGCGCAGAGCAGCCTGAAACGCCCCATGCGTTCAAACATCTCAGCCTTGTCTGCGGCAGAGAGCACATCGCGATACCAGTCGATCAGCCGCTGTTCAAAATCATCCGGCAGTCCGGCGCTGTAACTGAGGTCCGGCTGCTCGGAACCGACGATGGCGGCGGCAGCAGCGACATCGCCGGCATTGACGGCCCGGCTCAGATTGCCGATGCCGCTTTGCGCATCGAAACGCCAGGTTTTCCTGAGCTCCACAACCGAGTTCACCAGCGTACCGCCGCTGCCGACCGGCAGACCGAATCCGCAGAGATCGGCTGCCAGCGCGCTGAACTCAGCTGAGAAACCGCCTGCCGCCTCACAGATATCGCCCAGAACATAGCCGGCTTCGACGCTGGCCAGCTGATCGCGGTCACCCAACATGATCAGACGCGCCTGCGGCGCTACGGCCTGCACCAGCGCACACATCAGGGGCAGTGAAACCATGGAGGCCTCATCAACCACCACCACATCGTAGGGCAGCAGATTATCGGCATTGAACCTGAACTGTCCGTCACGCCACCCCAGCAGCCGGTGCAAGGTTGTGGCGCCGTCCAGTTTCAGGTCAAAACGCTGCATGGCGGCGGCAATCGACTCCTGCAGACGGTCGGCGGCCTTGCCGGTGGGCGCGGCCAGGGCAATCCTCAGAGCGGGATCCGAACTCAGAAGCAGGGCCAGAATGCGGGCCACCGTGGTGGTCTTGCCTGTTCCGGGACCGCCTGAGATCACACTCAGCCCGCTCTGCAGACTGGCCACGGCGGCCACCGCCTGCCAGTCAACCTCGGGGCTGCGGGGCAGAATCTGCGAATCGACCGTGCCGATCTCAAAGCGATGCGCATTGAGATCCACCAGGCGCCTGGCCAGATCCTGCTCCGCCACATGGTAGCGTTTCAGGTAGAGCCGGTTCTTGGCATCCATGATAAGCGGACAGTTCTCTCCGGGCTCACCCACCAGTTCACTAAGGAGCAGCTCCTGCGGGGCATGCTCAAGGCAGATATGGCCGTCAGCCAGGCCACGGCTCAGCATGGCCGCCGCCCGCTGAACCTCCTCTGATCCGCCCAACTGGCCGATAAATTTGGCAAACTGCCTGTCGATTGCCCTCAGTTCACTCATGATCTCCTCCGAGCAGCGCCGCCAGCAGCTCAATCTGCTTCAGATCGGGCTGGTCATGATAGATGCCGCTGCCGGGGGCCGCCGGATCGACGCCCCGCAAGAAAATATAGAAGACACCACCGAAACTGTCCTGCTGCCCCCTGAGGCTCAGGTAACGCCAGAGCGCGGCGGCATAGATGTAGTACTGGACTGTATAGTCATGGGAGGCCATGGCGCGTTCAAGGTTATCACCGCAATAATCGCTGAGCCGATCCCCCAGATGGTTGGACTTCCAGTCGACAATGTAGTAGCGCCCCTCATATCTGAAAACCAGATCAATAAAACCGCGCAGATAGCCCTGCACCGGCTCAAAGTTGAGCATTCCGGGCCGGATAGTTTCCGGCAGTTCGCTGAAGTAACCATTCAGCACGCCCGGCTCGAGCAGCCCCAGCGGACAGTAGAATTCAAGCTCTGTCAGACGATCAACAAGCGCCACGCGCCCGAGCCTGATCCCTTCGGGCCCCAAGGGGGCGGCCAGCACGCGCCCGACCATCTGATCAACCACATCCAGCCACAGCTCGTCAAAACCGAAGCGGCGCATACTCTCGCCAACCACCTGCCGGCGCGTGTCCGGGCCGGCGCAAAAATCAAGATTCTCAAAGATATTATGCAGCATGCTGCCGGGCCTCGCGCCGCGCGGGAAACCGAAGATATCGCCGCGCGGCTCAGGGCGCACGCCGGCAAGCGTAAGCTGATCATGGTCGCTGACATGGCTGGCGCCATAGCTGAGCGCCGAGAAGCTGGTGACGCCCACCGAGCGGTCAACTGAACGCCCGAAGCTGCGCAGCTGCGGTTCATGGCTCACCGTCTGTCCCGGGCTGTAGACCCGGTCGCTGGCCTCAGGCAACGCCAAAAGAGCAATCCGCTCATCCGCCAGCTCAGCCAGATCTGCCTTGAGTTCGGCAAAATCGGGCAGCTCGGCAATGTCACTGACCCGGTGGCCATGCAGCAGCCAGGCCACAGCCGAGGTGGCTGAGCCCTTGATGGGTCCCCAGACCAGATAGCAGCAACGTTTGGCTCTGGTCAGGGCCACATAGAGCAGCCGCATATTCTCGGCCAGCGCCTCGCGGTTGGCCAGGGCCCGGTGTTCGTCGAGGTTTTCCGATCCCAGATCGACCAGCTGGCGCCCAGCGGCATGGCAGCTGACCAGCGAGCCCCGCCTTAACTCCGATGCCCCCCAACTGAAGGGGCAGAAAACGATGTCATACTCGAGCCCCTTGCTCTTGTGCATGGTCTGAATACGCACGGCCTGCGCATCGCTCTCCAGCCGCATGAGATGCTCTTCACTCTCACTGGCCGCCGCATTGATCCGGTCAGCAAGCCACTTGGTCAGCTCCAGCGCATCCAGCCGGTACTGCTGGGAGACACTGCCCAGCAGTTCAATGAGCTGCAGAATATTGGTCAGCCGCCGCTCCCCCAGAGGCTGGGCCAGGATGCGCTGCCGCACCTCGAAACGGCTGAGCAGCGCGGCACTGAGGCGCACGAATCCCTGGCGCTGCCAGAGATCAGACAGTTCAAAGAAGAGCTCCAGCAGTTTATCAAACCCCCGGTCATCCAGCCCATCCAGGTCACGCGCAGAATATCCCAGCAGCGGGCTCAACAGTGCGCCGCGCACCATCGACGCACTGCGCGGCGCCGTCAGGGCGCTGAGCAGCTGCAGCATATCAAGGGCCTCGGCACTGTTGAAAACATTTTCATCGCTGTCCAGCACACAGGGCACCCGCTTATGGGCCAGGGCGTCGCGCACCGCGCGCGCCTCCAGATTACTGCGCACCAGCACCGCAATCTGGCCCGGCTCAACCTCGCCGGTCAGCAGCTCGACGATTTCGGCGGCCAAACCCTGCACAATGCGCTCGGTGGCCGCCTCCCTGGAGAGCTCATCATCCAGCAGCCAGATGTTCATGGGCGCCCTACCCGCCAGCGGCTGCGCACCCGAACCGCTGGCGACAGGTTCAAAATCGATCCCCTCGAAGACAAAGGCGTCATGATTGCGCTCAAAGAGCCGGTTGACGGCCGCCACCAGCAGCGCGGCCGAGCGGTAGTTGATTCCCAAGGTGTAGCGCCTCTCAATGGCCACCGACTCCTTGGCGTCCAGATAGGTAAAGATATCGGCCCCGCGGAAGGCGTAGATGGCCTGTTTGGGATCGCCGATCATGAAGAGGCAGTCCACAAAGACGCGGTTGAAGACCTCGTACTGGACCGGATCGGTATCCTGAAACTCATCGATCAGGGCCGCTTCGAAACGGGCCCGCAGGGCTGTCACGAAGGCCGGAGCAGTCAACGCATCGCGCATCCTGAGCAGCAGATCGTCAAAGTGCAGGATACCGGCAAGATCCTTGCGCCGCGGCAGCTCGTCCCTCAGATAGTTGACAAAGCCGGCCCTCAGCCAGATCGAGAGCTCCCCGATCTGCTCCACGAGCAGTTCGGCAGCCTGCATATACTCGTCGGCGCACTCCCAGAACAGGCTGTCCGGCAGGTTTGAATTCTTCTTCAGTTTGGCCCCGCTGCTGGTCAACAGGCTGAACTTATCAAAGGGCAGCAGATTATCAGTGACGGCAAACAGATCCATGTCGCTGACCAGCTGACTGACCCGCGACTTGTTGTAGCTCTGACGATTGAAGCCGGCAAACTCTTGCAGCTGGGTGACGAGCTCGTTGCGTTGCCCCTGCCAGAGAGCTACCAGGCGGCTCTTCATGGGCCGCAAATTATCAGTAGTGAGCTGCGGGCGCTCAAGCTGAGGCACCACGTCCGCAGCCAGACCGATGCGGCTGAGCAGCCTGAAGTCTGCGACCGTGCAGCCGGACAAATTTTCAACCACAAAACCCGGCAGCCCCTCATAGAGCTGCAGGCGCACATAGTCATCGGCAATCTCCTGCAGCAAGACATCCTGTTCGGCACTCAGCTCGGCATCAAAAAGGGTGCCGCTCTCAAAGGCCAGCTCCATCAGCATGCGCTGACAGAAACCGTGGATGGTGAAGATGGCAGCCTCATCAAAGCGCTTCATGGCCCGGTCCAGCAGCTTGATGGCCAGCTCGCGTTCAGCGAAGCTCTCAACGAGCTGCTGCATGGTCTCATCCGTTGTGGCCCCGCCCCTGAACACCATCAAACAGTCGCGGATACCGCTGCGGATGCGCTCCTTGAGCTCAGCCGTGGCGGCCTCGGTATAGGTCACCACCAGGATGCGCTCAACGGTGATCTGGCGCTCGAGCAGCAGGCGCAGATAGAGATAGGTTATGGTGTAGGTCTTGCCGGTCCCGGCCGAGGCCTCGATCAGATTGCGGCCCGCCAGAGGGGTTTTCAGCAGATCCAGGCTCTTCATTTGAGCACCGCCCCGAAAATCTGCATGGCAAGCTCGGCAAACTCACGGTCCAGCGGATCAGACGGAAAACAGCGCCTGACCGCCCAGTCGTCGCACTCCCGCGGCGCATCACTGTAGTTGGGGCTGAACTTTTTGCGGGCCGCCGCAAAGGCCTTGGCCTCGTCAGCGGATTTGAGCATTGTGCGCGCAAATTCAGCCGAACTCTCCGGGAAAAATTTGAGCGGACGCGAAAGCCCCTGCCAGTATAACTCCAGCAGCGGTGGCAGCAGACTGGCCGGCGGGGCATCTAGATGCTCCTGCTGGACGCCCCTGTCGTAGCCGACACAGATACCGCTGACCGGATGCCCTGCGGCAGCCAGCACCAGCAGACGCAGCCAGACCTCCAGGCGATCCTTGGCCTTGATGCCGGCCGGCCTCAGGCGCACATACTGACCGGCCTGATTGAGCTGCACGGCGCCGCTGATCTCAAATCCAGCCAGCTTAAGCTCAAGCTCGACCCGCCCGCCGCCACGCTGCAACTCGTCACGCAGAGCATTCAAGGGGGCCAGCTCGCGCACCTGGCGCTCAGCCAGGCTCTGACCTGGGGTCCCGTGGGGCAGCATGCCGCGGGCCTTCAGCAAATTGATATCGCCGGGCACCTCAAGCAGCTGCCGACGCACCTGATAACCCTCCAGACCGCTCAGGCTGAACGGCTCCCGGTCAAGGGGCAGTTCCTCGGCCCTGACGCTGCGCGCCCCCAGGCGCCGCTCCAACAGATAGGCGCAGGGCGCGCGAAAGAAGCGCACCAGGTCATCCAGCGAAAGCCGTCTGAATTCAGCCGGCGGCTCGCCGAGCGGCCACTCCTCTCCGGCATCAAGCTCGCCGCGCAGGATGGCAGCCGCCCCCAGATAGGCGCTCCTGGAATAACTGAAGAGCCGGGAACCGGGCCCGAAATATGCGGGACTGAAGGCCTGCAGGCACTGCCGGGTTTCCAGCTCTTCGTCTGAATAGTTCTTCATATAATCCAGCAGATCGCTGACCAGCACACTGGGCGGCAGTTTGGCATTGTCGCGGATGCCCTGGCCCACAAAACTCAGATAGAGTTTCTGGCGCGCCGCCAGAATTGTTTCCAGAAAAAGATAGAGATCGTCATCACGCTTGGAGCGGTCGCCGCGCCTGGGATGCCGCGCCAGCATATCAAAACCGCGCGGTCTGGCCCGTCTGGGATAGCTGTCATGGTTAAGCCCCAGCAGACAGATCACCTTGAAGGGGATACTGCGCATGGGCAGCATGGAGCAGAAGGTGATGCCGCCCGAGATAAATCCGCCCGGCTGTACCTCACTGCTGAAGCGGTCATTCAATGCGGCGCACACAACTTCCAGCTCCAGGGGCTGCTCAAAGCCGGCCAGCTGCTGCATGCCGCCCAGCTCGATCATGGCGTCGCGCAGGCGCTGCAACTCATCGGCCCCATCAGGCCCGGCATCCATGAAACTGTCGATACAGCCCAGCAGCAGATCCTGCCATTCACGCAACGTCCGGCACCCATCCAGCTCCAACACAAAGCTGAAGAGGGCCTCACAGAAATCCAGCAGTTCACCCAAGAGCTCAACGTCACTGACCGCATAGGGCAGAATGCCGGCGCAGAAATCACCTTCGGCCGCATAACCCATCAGCATGCGCTGCAGGCCGCTGCGCCAGGTGTTCTGTTCAATGGCCGGCAGCCCCAGCCCGGCCTTGTGCTCGGCATCACGCCCCCAGCAGATGTTGGTGGCATGCAGCCAGCGCTCAACCTGTTCGAGCTCTTCGCTGCCCCAGTCAAGCCTGGTCTTGATGGCCTCGCGCTCCAGCAGCCCCAGCACCTCGCTGACAGGCAGGCGCGAGCCCTTGAGGCCCAGCAGGGCCAGGTAGGTCTCGGCCAGCTGGGAGTTGCTGGCAAAAGAGCGGTCGGCAATATTGTAAGGCAGCGCCGGTTCGCTGTTCATGACAGCCCCCACCAGCGGAGCGTAAAGCTCGATGTCCGGCGCCATCACAATGATATCCTCAGGCCGCAGGGTCGCATCCAGCTGCAGCATCTCCAGCAGCTGGTCATGCAGCACCTCCAGCTCGCGCATGGCGGAGTGGCAGTTCTGCACAATCAGGGTGCCGTCAGGCTCCCGGGAAGCCGGCTCGCGCAGATCAAGGATGTCATTCTGCAGCGTCCCCAGCAGGGTCTCGGGAGATTGATGATAGGTGCTGCCGCCCTGGCCGGCGTCATGCTCACTAAGGGCATCAAAAAAGTAGCGCCCCTGACGCCCGAGAGAGGCCAGGATTGGATTGCCGACCTCCAGGTAGAGGTCCGGATCGATCTTGCTCTTCTCCTTCTCGCTGACAATATCGCCCCAGTACTCCCGGCAGGGATTGAGGGCGAAAACATTGACCTCGACCACCGCGCTCAGACGCGCAAAGACCTCAAGGAAGAGCGGCGGCAGGTATGAAATCCCAAAGAGCGAGATGCGCTCGGGCAGATTATCGGCTGTGTCAAATGACTCCAGCAGCCTGAGGGTCATGGCGGCCCGATGATCTGCACCGCACGCCAGCAGCGCGCGCCAGAGCTCGGCCTGCCACACCTCAGGCCCGCCATGCAGCAGCTTGCCCCGGCTCCACTCCTGCAGCATGTCGGGACGGAAAATCATGTATTGGTCAAAAAGGTCGGCCAGACTGCGGGCCAGCTGATAGGAGCGCAGGCCACCGCCCGCAATATAGTTGCCGATCTCGGCGTAGCGCATACCGAAATCATCCAGCAGCCCCAGGATCCGCCAGAGCATGACGCTGCGGTCAAAAAGCTGCGAGCTCTGCTGACCAGGCAGGACACTCTCAAAGAGATCGCCAATCAGCGCATTGGGGAACGGAAAGCTGCAATTCGCGCAGACGCCGTGGGCATCCGCCAGCCGCTGGGCGAGCCAGCGATCCATGCCGCGGCTCTGGACAACGATAATCTCCGGCGCAAAGGCGTCGGCCTGGGGCACGCGCACAACTTCAGTCAGCCAGGCGGCCAGCTCCTCCATGCGGTTGGATGTATATAACTGCAGTGACATGCGCAGGAGCATAGCAAAAATTAATTGATTATTAAAAGATTAACTGGATCACGACCCAATAAAATCGGCCCGCCCCGCCAGGCGCCGCCCGGAAGCGGATTGCATATCGACACTCGCCCCATATAATTATTTCAGGAGGATCCTGATGGCAACCGCCTCAGACATACTGAAAAAATTTAATGATGTAAAAACCCTGCCGCATGTGGCGATCCAGCTCTCCAAGCTGATGTCGGACCAGAACAGCTCCATGAGCAAGTTTGAGGAGATCATAAAACTTGATCCATCCCTGGTGGTCAGGTTGCTGCGCGTGGTCAACAGTCCGTACTACGGCCTGCAGCAGCGCGTCGAAAGCATCTCCCGGGCCGTGGTCTACATCGGCATGGACTCCTTACGCAACATGGTGGTCACTGAGGCGCTTAAGGATATCTTCAAGAACAGCCCGGATGATCAGTACTTCTCGCGTTCCAGACTGTGGCTGCACTCGGCCGCCGTCAGCATCTGCGCCCAGATGATCGCCGAACGCATCTTCAGCCAGAAAGGCGAAGACGCCTATCTCTGCGGCATCCTGCACGATATCGGCCTGATCGTTGAGGATCAGGTAGTGCACACCGAATTCATCAACGCCTGGAGAACATTCAACCCGGCCAAGACCGGCATCACCGAACATGAAATGGCCGTGATCGGCACCAGCCACACTGCGCTGGGCTACCTGCTGGCCAAGGAGTGGCGCCTTGACGAGGAGCTGCAGGAGGCCATTAAGAACCATCACCGCAGCATGAAGAGCACCGAGCCGGCCAGCCTGAGCGGCATCATCCAGATTGCAAGCTACATTGTCTGCCAGATGAAGTACCCCGAACTGCCCGGCCTCAAAGATGAACTATCCCCCGACCTTGCAATGCATGTGCGCGACAACATCCAGGAGTATAAGGTTCTGACCCAGGACCTGCCGGGGGAAATCAGCAACGCCCGCGAACTCTACGAGATTGAAGAGGAGTAGTATGGAACCGGATATTTTTGCCGAATTCACCGACCGCGCCGCAGAACTCAAGCCGCTGCTGAAACTGATCGAGATCAACCTGCCCCTGGTGTCGGCCCAGATCCTGCCCGGCATCGACCAGCCGGCCATCGGTGAAGATCTGGGCATCGACCAGACCGACATCAACAACCTGCTGCGCGAATCCAGACAGGCCGGCACCCTCATCACCGGCAACGGAGATCTCCACGCCCTCTATCCGCAATATCTGGACGCGGCGATCGCCTTCCGCATCCTGGACGATCAGACCTCACCCGAGACCTGCACTCAGATCATCAAGATCTGCGTCGGACAGTATCTGTACAAGAAGAAGTACGATACCGAGGCTGCGCGCCTCGAGACCGAAGTTCAGCAGCTGAAACGCAAGATCAAAGTCATGGAGATGCGCTATCACGAAATTCTGGAGGACAATCACCAGAGTCACCTCAAAATTCAGGAGCAGCAGCAGCACTACTCAGAGACCCTGCAAAATGAGATCGACCACCAGACAGCGCAGCTGCGCAAACGCAACGAGGAGCTCAAAAACAGCGGGCGCCAGCGCCAGCTGATCCTCGACAATGCCGCCACGGCCATCTTCACCCTCGACAACAGCAACCGTTTCAACAATGTCAACCGGGCCTTCTGCACCGCCACCGGCTGGAGCAATGAGGAGATCATCGGTCAAGATCTGAACATTCTGCAGTATGATGAGGGCCAGGGCTCTTCGGTACTTGACCTCAAGCAGCCCATCTACCAGCAGAGCTGCACCCTGCGCACCAAGGCCGGCACCAGGCTGAACATCATCAGGAATGCGGATGCAATCTATGACGAGGAGGGCAACCCCATCGGCTGCGTGGAGTCCTTTGTGGACGTCAGCCCCCTGATTGCCGCCCGCGAAGCCGCTGAGGCCTCCAACCAGGCCAAGAGCGACTTCCTGGCCAACATGTCCCATGAGATCCGCACCCCCATGAACGGCATCATCGGCATGACCGATCTGCTGCTGGACACCCAGCTGGACAGTGAACAGCTCGACTGCGCCGAAACCATTCAGCAGAGCGGCCAGGCCATGCTCTCGCTGATCAACAGCATTCTGGATTTCTCCAAGATCGAAGCCGGGCATATGGAGCTGATCATCAATGACTTCAACCTCAGAAGCGAGCTGGACAAGATGGCCGACCTGATGGCCATGCGGGCCCACGACCAGAACCTGGAGTTCTCAATCCACCTGCCGCCGGAGATCCCCACCCTGCTCAAAGGCGATGCCGACCGGCTGCGCCAGATTCTGATCAACCTGGCCGGCAACGCCATCAAGTTCACCGAGGAGGGCTCCATCAATATCAGCGCCAGTTTGCAGGCTGAAACTGATCAGCAGGCGGTGCTCTACTTTGAGGTCAGCGACAGCGGCATCGGTATTCCGGCCGACAAACTGGAAACCATCTTTGAATCATTCTCGCAGGTCGACACATCCAGAACCCGGCGCTACGGCGGCACCGGGCTGGGCCTGGCCATCTCGAAGCAGTTCGTCAAAATGATGGACGGCGAGATCGGCGTCCGCAGCATTCCCGACCAGGGCTCAACATTCTGGTTCAGGGTTGTGCTGCAGAAGCAGGACCCGGCTTATGAAGATTATCCGCCTCTGCAGGTTGACCTTAAAATCCTGCTTATCGGCCAGGACAAGAACCAGACCCTGAGCCAATTCTTTGAACACTGGTCCTGCAACAGCAGGCGAGCCGACACTTCGGATCAGCTGCGAGAGGCCCTTAAACATGATCCCGAAGTGATCTGCATCGACCTGGCCCTGCCCGACCAGCAGCTGGCTGAGGTGGCGGCCATCCTCAAAGAGTGCCGCAGCAAGAAATTCATCCTGATAAACCCGATCGGCCGACCGCGCGAATTCAACCTGGGGACCGCCGACAGCCTGCGCCTGACCAGCCCGGTCAAGATGAGTCAGCTGCACGCCGCCCTGCAGCAGGCCATCAGCGGCGCCCAGCCCCCGATCCCCGAGACTTCCCAGGCTCAGGCACAGAAGAACAGCCAGTTCAAGATTCTGCTGGTCGACGACATCCAGACCAACCGCCTGGTCGCCACCCGCCTAATCCGCAAACTTGGTTACACCATTGATGAAGCCTGCAACGGGCAGGAGGCCCTGGAGGCCTATGAGAATAACGGCTACAGCCTGATCCTGATGGATGTCCAGATGCCTATCATGGATGGAATTGAAGCCACACAGCAGATCCGTGAACTTGAAGCCGAACATGACCGGCAGCCGGTGCCAATCATCGCAATGACCGCCCACGCCATCAAGGGTGACCGTGAACGCTTCCTGGCCAGCGGCATGGACAACTACATCAGCAAGCCGATCAACCGCGCCGAGCTGGAGAAAATTCTGAATGACTACTACTCGGATCTCTCCGGCAGACAGACGCAAACTTTCGAACCGGCCTTCAATCATGAAGATGCCATGGAACGCTTCGGCAATGACCTTGAACTGCTGCACGATGTGATCGAAATTTTTATCCACGAAGCCCCCAAACTGATCAGCAACATCAAAAAGGCCCTGGTCGCCCGCAATCTTGAGCAGCTCTCGGCCTACGGCCATGCCCTGAAGGGTTCGGCGGCCAACAGCGGCGCCAGCCGCATCCGCGAAACGGCCTTCAAAATTGAAAAAACATCCAGCCTGGCCGACACTGATCAGATCACCCACCTCATCAGCCAGATTGAACAGCAACTCTATGAATTCCAGAATGAAGTTTACTCACATTCCACGTTAAAAGATTATTTCACCGACTAAATACTGATTTTAAATTTAATATTAACCACTCGATCTGCCGAATAAATATTGACACAATGACTGCAAATGAGAGGAATCCTTATGCTTAAATTTTTCCTAGATCTGCCGGTGCGCAAAAAGATGACCGCCGGCTTTGGTTTTCTGGTTCTGACACTCTTCCTGACGAGTCTCGGAACATACCGCGACCTGTTCAACATGCACCGCTTCATGGAGAGCTTCTATGAGCAGACCGTGCCATTCATCGACCAGTCCCATCAGCTGATCAGCCTGACCCAGGAGACATCTCTCAAACTAAGCCTAAATCAGGACACCGCCGGAACAGCCGCCGAGTACCGCCGCATCTCGACAAAACTGGAAAAGATGGCCGACAACCATGATGACGTGCGCCACAAGCTGCTCTTCTATACCATAGAGGGCGGCATCGACAGCAAAAAACTGGCCACCGAGATGCACGCCGCCAGAAACAACTATGAGAAGATGGTGGCCGGCGGCAGCTACAATCCGGCTCTACAGCAGGCCGTAACCTCCAACCTTCAGAGTGTGATTGAAACTTTCAGCAAGGAGAGCAGCACCGTCGGCAGCACCGCGGACAAATATCTCTCATCCACCGAGATATTTACCCTCAGCTTCACATTCATCATCGCCCTGATTGCCGGCGGCCTGGGCTTCGCCGTGACCAGCATGGTCACCAAGCCTGTCGCCAAAGTTGTTGAGCGGCTCACGGATATCGCCGAAGGAGCCGGTGACCTGACCCTGCGCATCGACGTGACATCCAAGGATGAGTTCGGCCAGATGTCAAACCTGGTCAATCAGTTTGTTGAAAATCTGGACGAAATCTTTGCCCGCATCAAGGTCGGCGCCATCCAGGTGGATCAGGCCACCATTGAGATCGCCAGCGGCACCCAGGGTCTTTCCCAGTCATCTCAGGAACAGGCCGCCGCCATTGAAGAGGTTGCCGCCACCATTGAGGAGATGTCGTCTACAATCAAGGCCACGGCCGAAAACGCCACCCTGAGCTCGGAACGCACCAAACAGACCGAGCAGGCCATCCAGCAGAACGCAGCCATCGCCAGAGATCTGGCCGATGCCATGGGCGAAATCCGAACGGCCTCAACCAAGATCGGCGAGATCACGTCCACCGTCAACGACGTCGCCTTCCAGACCAACCTGCTGGCCCTGAATGCCGCGGTCGAAGCCGCCCGCGCCGGCGAACACGGCAAAGGCTTTGCCGTAGTTGCCGAAGAGGTGCGCGCCCTGGCCCAGCGCTCGGCCGAATCATCCAGGGAGATCAAATCCCTGATCGACGACACTGTCGGCAAAATTGCATCCGGTGACGACATGGCCAAACAGGCCGGTGAATCATTCAGCGGCATCATTGATCTGATCAGCGCCCTCAGCCAGTCCATGGATGAAATTGACGCTGCCGCCCGCGAACAGGCCTCCGGCATCGACGAAGTCACCCGGGCCATCTCCCAGATCGACAACTCCACCCAGCAGAATGCCTCCACCACTGAGGAGCTGGCCAGCACCTCCGACAACCTCAAAGTTGAGGCCGGATCGCTCACAGACCTGATTGAACGCTTCAAGGTATCACAGGACATCAGCGCCGCCATACCGGAGCGGCGCGGCGTTGTCCCGCCGAAAGCCGCACTTGTCAGCGAAGCCGCCCTGAATGCATTCAAAGACACGGCCAATGATTTGAGTGACGACTTCGAAGAGTTCTAATATCCGGGGATAACGCCCCGGATATTTCTTCCATATCTCCATTGAGGGAGTGCTTTGAAAATCAAGATCGGCGAAATTTCCAGACGCAGCGGCGTAGCCGCCTCTACCATCCGCTACTACGTTCAACAGGGCCTGCTGCCCGCACCCGAGCGCATCAACAGCTCCATGGCCTACTACGATGAGAGCTGCATCGAACTGCTCAAGGCCATCAAACAGCTGCAGGAGACCCGCTACTATCCGCTGGGAGTGATCAAGAACATTCTGCGCCGCATGCAGGAGGGCCTGAGCCTCAGCCAGGCCCAGGAGATTGAAGATGCCGTCTTCAGCTCTGGTGACAAACCCGACCTGATCGATAAGCATGAATTCATCAAGGCCTCCGGCCTCAATGAGCGCCAGCTCAAGGAGCTGCTCAGACTCGGCATCCTGATGCCCTACAGCCACCACAGCAAACGCAACCTCTACAACCAGGAGGATGTGGAGTTCGGCCGCGACATTCTCAAACCCCTGCTCGACATGGGCCTGGAGCCATCCGACATGGAGTTCTACGTCAGCCTGGGCCGCCAGATCCAGGACCATGAGCAGAACCTGCGCAAGAAGCTGGTCAGGGGCCGTTCCAAGGACGAGAACATCGCCATCACCGTGCAGGTCTCGCGCAAGGCCAACCTGCTGCGGGCCTATATCATGAAGCGCCTCTTCCAGCGCCGGGTCGAAGCGAATATCGAAAAGAGCCTCAAATAAAAAGAGCCCGACCAGATGGCCGGGCTCTTTATGTCTAGCTAAGTTTTACTCTCAGTGCTCTTCAGCCCATTCGGTGGTCTCGCCCAGAACCGGCAGGCGGTTAACGATCAGGCGGTAGACCCAGACCTCCAGGAAGACAACCGTGAAGGTTACGCAAAGCTCCATGATGGTGGGCACGTAGCGCTCAACAACCTCAAAGTTGTAGGCCAGCATGCTGATGTTGAAGCGATTGAGAGCAACACCGATCAGGGTCAGGCCGGCAGCATACTTGACCACCGACATCGACCTGGTCTGGATGCCGCGCATAAAAACCAGGGCCGGAATCAGCACGAAGCCGATGATCTCGGTCAGGTACCAGTAGCCGTAGGTGGAGTTGAGCAGGGCAACCTCATCTGATCCGCCGATGCCGAGTTCGATCATCTTGAGCACAAAGTAGACGGTCAGGATGAAGACACTGATCTTGGCCAGGCCGTAGGTGATGTCGTCATGGGTGGCGTTGTGGTGATCGGAGACGCGGTAGTCAAAGACCTTGTGGGCCAGCGAGCCTTCCAGCATCACGAAGCAGAGGCCGGTAAAGAAGCTGGATACCACGAAGAGCATCGGAATCATGCCGGAGTACCAGAGCGGGTGAATCTTGAAGGGCGCCAGCAGGAAGATGCCGCCGACACCGGCCTGGTGACCCATGCAGAGGGTGACGCCGATGATGGCTGCGGCCATGTAGAGCGACTTGAGCGCACCCCAGAGCTTCTTGGAGTTGAACCACTCGGCAAAGGCCGGCGAGAACTCCAGCAGCAGACAGATGTCATACATCAGGAAGTGCCAGGCAACCATGAAGAGCACCGAGGCGATCTCATAATTGTGGCTGATCTTCCAGATGACGACAGCGGCAGCCACCATGACGGCGAACCAGACTGCGGTTACAATCTTCCAGGTTGCGGACTGGACAATCTTAGCCTTGGAGTACTGCGGCACCTCGGTAATGATAACCATCACGGCAAAGACCACAAACCAGAGGATAACCAGACCCATGGAAGCTGAACCCGGGCTCCAGAGACCGTTGCCGGTTACCAGGCTCTCAAAGGGCAGGAACTCCCAGATATGAATCACAAAGTTGAGTGCGTTCCAGGGACGGCCCAGATCCAGAATCAGGGCCGCGGCGTAGAAGGTGTAGGCCAGGAAGCCGCCCAGCACGACCGAGCGCATGATGGGATGGTACTTGTGCTGCCCCAGCATGTAGACGATCACGGTCAGGGTGTAGGCGCCGCCGGCAAAGGCGATGCCCACCAGCACGTCAAAGCTGATCCAGAGCCCCCAGGGGAAGTCCTGATTCAGGTTGGTGATCGGGCCGAGGTTGAGGCCCAGAATGTTGAGCTCGCCGCCGAGGCCGAGGGCGAAACGGGCGATGATCACGATCAGGCCCAGCAGCATCACCAGGGCCGAGACAATATTGAAAGTGGTCAGCATGGAACCCTTGGGCTTCAGATCCGCCTTGCTGAACTTGGTATAAGCGCCGTTATAATCGGTTGAATTGTTCATATCAGCCTATTCCTCAATTTTCTTAGCATCATGCTTCTTCTTGGCCAGATAACCCATGCCCAGCAGCAGCGGCGGGGCCACAAAGTCGATCACATGGACGGTGTCCATGAAGGGCTTGGAGTAGTTCGGGATTGAACGCTCACCCATGTTGGCCTTAAAGCCGATCTCTTCAAAGGGCACCGAGGAGATGTACATCCAGCTGGTGCCGCCGACCTCTTTCTCGCCAAAGATGTGGTCGACATACTTGTCGGGATTGTCAGCGATCAGCTTGCGGGCATGTTCGATCAATTCGGAACGTTTGCCGAACTTCAAAGTGTCGGTCGGACAGGCGCTGACACAGGCCGGGGTCTCACCCTTGGAGAGCTTGGTATCAAAGCAGAAGGTGCACTTCTTGATCTCAGGGGCCGGGGTGTCATATTCAAACTTGGGAATATCAAAGGGACAGGCAACCATGCAGTAGCGACAGCCGAAACAGTTCTCGTGCCAGGTTACCGCACCCTCTTTCTCCTTGTGGAAGGCGCCGACCGGACAGGCTGACTGGCAGCCGGCCTCAAGGCAGTGCATGCACTGAATCTTGACGCTCAGCTTCTTGCCCTTCTTGGTCTTGTACTTGTTGACCACGGTGTAGGCCTTGTCGGTAGTCGGACGATAGACGCTGATGGCCTCCTTGGAGTGATCAGGCTTCTCAAGCGAGTTGATCTCAGCACAGGCCGTCTCACAGAGTTTACAGTTAATACACTGAGTCACATCAACCAGCACCCCATACGTATCATCCGCGGCATTCACAGTCTCGTCAGATGCATGGGCGGCGTTCGCGCTCACAACCAGGCCGGAGGGGCCTGCAACCATTAATTTCAAAAAGGATCTTCTATCCACCTTAAAACCCCCACTGTTAAACGTTTGACGCTTCTTAACATACTGTATATTTAAGTCAACCAGACAATTGGCGATTGTAATGAATTACATAACATTGTCAAATGCATTTTTCGAATCCCACTCAAGCAGACAGGAGGCCGTTTTACAGGTTGCTCAAAAATGCATTTTCAATACTTCAACGCACCCAGAATAGCCAATTCCCATGAAATTATTGTTATTTTCTTAACATGGGTCCCGGCGCAGATTCAACCCATTAATTAAACCTCCCCCCATGCACCCAAAGTGCAAACAAATCCAGACAGCTACATAATAATGCCCGGCACGCAGAAATAAACCTTGACGCCGCCAAATCGCATGCCTTACCTTTCTAAAGCATAAAGCTAAACTTTAGATTTTAATCCAAATTCAGGAGGTCACAATGAAGACGCGTATCACCGAAGCCCTCAATATCAAGTACCCCATCCTGCTCTCAGGCATGAGCTGGATCAGCACTCCCGAGATGGTTGCCGCCGTTTCCAACGCCGGCGGCTTAGGCATCCTGGCCACCGGCCCGCTGAACGCCGAGATGACCCGCGCCTCAATCAGACGCATCCGCGAACTGACCGACAAACCCTTCGGCGCCAACGCCACCCTGCTCTTCCCCGGCGCATCCGAGAATGCCAAGGTGCTGCTGGAAGAGGAGGTCCCGGTGATCAACTTCTCACTGGGCAAGGGCGACTGGATCGTGGATGGCGCCCATAAGTACGGCGGTAAGGTACTGGCCACCGTGGTCAACGCCCGCCACGCCAAACGCGCCCAGGACTTCGGCTGCGACGGCGTCATCGCCACCGGCTACGAGGCGGCCGCCCACGGCGAAGAGGTCTCATCCCTGCTGCTAATTCCGACCCTGGCCGACGCGGTCGACATCCCGGTCATCGGCGCCGGCGGCTTCGGCGACGGCCGCGGCCTGGCAGCCGCCCTGGCCCTGGGAGCAGACGGCATCGCCATGGGCACCCGCTTCATGTCAACCCTCGAGAGCCCCCTGCACCAGAACTTCAAGGATCTCTCGGTCGAGAAGACGGTCCATGACACCATCTTCTCCCAGCGTCTGGACGGCATCTGGTGCCGCGCCCTGGATACAAAAGGCGCCCGCAGACAGGTCAGAGCCGGGCTCAACCCCATCCAGCTGCTCAAGGCCATCCCCAACTCCAGATTCATCGCCGAGCAGCTGCACATGCCCTACATCAAGCTGGCCATCGGCGTGATGCTCTCGGGCTGGTCAAACGCGCGCCAGCTATCCTACATGGCCAACGCCTTCGACTCTTTAAGCCGCGCCACCCAGGAGGGCGACCACGAAAAGGGCTGGCTGACTGTCGGCCAGGTCACCGGGCTGATCCATGACATCCCCAGCGTGGCTGAGCTGATGGATAGAATAGTTGAGGAGGCTGAGGAGATCAGCAATGATGTGGGATTGAAGCTGAGCGCTTAGAAAACATCTAAACAAAAAGAGCGAAATGGACTTATGTCCATTTCGCTCTTCTCTCTCTATCTAATCTGAAGATTATTTAGCCAGAGCATCCTGAGCCATCTTGGCAAAGAACGGGAAACGACCGTTGGCGGCATACTCAACCAGCTTGCGGCCGCGGGCCTGATCAGCCGGATCCTTGGACTCCATCAGGAGCATACCCAACATGACTTTACCCTCTTCAACGTTATCGGAACCAGCCGGCGCCATCTTGTCGTACTCTTCAAGATAGGGACGGGCCTTCTTAACATCTTTCAGGGGCCAGGGCAGCACGTACCAGAACTCGCCGATGCAGAGCGGCGGACAGTAGTCCCAGTAGGTCTTATCGATGCGGTAGGCATCTTCAAACGCTTTCTGAGTCTTATTCTTGAGGCCCTCTTTGAAGGCGGTAATGATGCTGACGCCGTCAGCATAGGTGCCGACGCAGGCGCCGTACCAGAAGTGACCCTCAATCTTATTAGGCTCCTGCTCGATGGCCTTATGACCGTACTGCATACCGAGCTTGCCATACTTGGCGCAATCCTCTTTCCAGCCGTCGATCATGAAGAACTTAACCTGGGCGCAGTAGATGCGGGCACCCTGGGCAACTCTCCAGTTGATCGCATACTCATCTTTGAGCGCTGCGGCCTTCAGGAAAACTTCGGTGGCCTCCTTAAAGTAAACGGCGACATCCGGGTTGGCGATGTCATCAAGACCCTTGAGAATCAGGGCATCACCCTTGGCTACCAGGTCGGCATATTCGTCGGCACTTGCCATTAAGGGCATCGTCAACATAAGAATCATCACCAAAAATAAACTACGCTTCATTTCTCCTCCTAAGAAAGATTAGTTTTGGCTATTCTTAGCATAAATTTTTCTTGAGTCGAACGCATAAATTAACAAAACTCTATTTAATCGATCAAACTTGTCCTGAGGCCCGGCCTATGCTAGGAAACATCCAGTTAATTATCTGGAGGTATAAAGTTGAACTACCGTTTTTCACCCATTGATTATATCGCCCTGCTCCTGAGTTATATATTGGTTGGGCTCTTTGCCGCCGACATCGCGCTGCCGGCCCAGCTGCCCGACTGGGCCCTGCTGATCGCGGCTGCCATCCTGAACCTCTGGGTCGTGCCGCTCCCCGGCATCCATCCCAAGAGGGCGCAGCTGGAGGCCCCCGAGAAGACTCCGGCCATTGAGGCAGCCCAAGAGGCCGCCCCCAAACCTGTCGAGAAACCGGCCGGCCCCAGCGAAAAAGAGAAACTTACACGAGGCCTGGGCAAAACCAAGAGCGGCTTCGTCGGCCGCATCGCCGGCATCTTCAAGAAATCCGACTCGCTGAATGAGGCGATCATGACCGAGCTTGAAGAGACCCTGGTGGGCAGCGACATCGGCATCAAAACCGCCTACATGCTCTTTGAAGAGATCAACAAGGAGAAGGAGGCCATCAATGACCCCGACCAGGCTGTCGGCATCATCAAGAGCCGCATCCAGGCAATCCTTGAAGCCCGCCAGCAGGAGCTGGTGCTTCCTGAAGAGAAGAAGCCCTTTGTGATCATGGTCAGCGGCGTCAACGGCGCCGGCAAGACAACCACCATCGCCAAGCTGGCCCACCGCTACATCAGCCAAGGCAAGAAGGTGATTATCGCCTCGGGCGACACCTACCGCGCCGCCGCCATCGAACAGCTGGAGCACTGGGCCGACAAGGTCGGCGCCGACTTCATCAAATCCCAGGAGGGCGCAGACCCCTCTTCGGTGGCCTTTGACGGCCTGCAGGCCGCCATCAGCCGCGGCCACGACATCCTGATCGTGGATACCGCCGGCCGCCTGCACACCAAGGAGAACCTCATGGAGGAGCTCAAGAAGACCAAGCGCGTCATGGACAAGAAGCTTGAGGGCGCCCCCCATGAGGTGCTGCTGGTGCTTGATTCAACCCAGGGGCAAAATGCCATCGAGCAGACCCGCCAGTTCAATGCGGCTCTGGACGTGACCGGCATCGCCCTGACCAAGCTGGACGGTTCAGCCAAGGGCGGCGTGATCGTGGGCATCGCCAACGAGTTTGAGATACCGATCCGCTTCATCGGCATCGGCGAGGCCATGGAAGATCTTCAAGTTTTCAGGGCCGACGACTTTGTGGATGCCCTCTTCAGCGGAGCCAACTGATGCCGACCATCAGCGTAGAGCGTCTGAATGAGATCATGGAGGCCATGCGGGCCAAGACCATCATTGTAATCGGCGACCTGATGCTGGACCGCTACATCTGGGGCAATGTTGAGCGCATCTCGCCCGAAGCCCCGGTGCCGGTGCTGGACGTCAGAAAAGAGGACGCCAAGCTGGGCGGCGCCGGCAATGTGGCCAACAACCTGATGGCCCTGGGCGCACGCGTGATGATGGCCAGCGTGGTGGGCAACGACCTGCAGGGCAAGCTGGTCAAGAGCCTGCTGCAGGATGAGGGCATCGACACCCGTCACATCCAGCTGGCCGAGGATCGCCAAACAATCGTCAAGACCCGCATCATCGCCCAGCATCAGCAGATAGTCCGCATCGACCGCGAAGACCGCTCCTTCATCCCTGAGGAGCTGCGCAGCGGCATGATCGAGTCGGTCAGAGAGGCCGTCAATGACATCGACGCCATCATCATCTCGGACTACGCCAAGGGCATGGTCAGCGAGCATCTGGTCAGCGAGGTGGTCAAAATTGCCAAGACCCGCGGCATCCCGGTCTGCGTCGACCCCAAAGAGCGCAACTTCCCCTTCTACAGGGGTGTCACCCTGATCACCCCCAATAAGAAGGAGCTGACCCACGGCGCCGGCATGCCCCTGGAGAGCCAGGAGGATGTCATCAATGCCGCCAATAAAGTTAAAACCGAGCTGGGCTGCGAGATGGTGCTGGCAACCCGCGGCGAAGAGGGCATGAGCCTCTTCGAGTCCGACGGCCGCACCACCCACATCCCGACCGCCGCCAAGAAGGTTTTTGATGTAACCGGTGCCGGCGACACGGTCATCTCCTGCTTCACCCTGGCCCTGGCGGCCGGCGCGACCCCGCCCGAAGCGGCCCTGCTCTCGAATGCCGCCGCCGGCATCACTGTCGGTGAAGTCGGCGCCGCCAGCATCGAGTGGGAACGCCTGAAAAAGGTCTGCACGGAGGAGCTCTGTGGCTAAGGCCCGTCTGCCCGAAGATATCGTCATCTTCTGCAGCATCATCTACCACGATCAAGAGGTCCTGACGCGGACCCTCAACAAACTCTACCACCAATACGGGCGGCTCATGTATCTGAGCCGCCCGCTCGACTTCACCCAGACCCACTACTATGACCGGGAGCTGGGCCACCCGCTGAAACGGGTCATCATCGCCTTTGACAAGCTGATGCCCAGAAACTGCCTGCCGGACGTCAAAACGTTCACCAACGGGCTTGAACAGCTGCTGAGTATCGATGGCAAACGGCGGGTCAACCTTGACCCCGGCATTCTTTGCATGGAGAGCGTCAACCTGGCCACGGCCAAGCCCTACTCCCACCGATTCTATCTGGACAAAGGTATCTGGGGTGAGGTAACCCTCATGTATCAGGGCCAATCCTACTACACGCTGGACTGGACATACCCCGACTACAGGACCCCGCAGATAATAGAAATACTAAACGATATCAGAAAGATATACAGAAGGAGACGAAGATGCCCAGAAGCATGACAGGTTTCGGCCAGGCCGACGCCGGCAATTTCCACATTGAGATCAAAGGTGTCAACCACCGCTACCGCGAAATCCGCATCAAACAGCCGCGTGAACTCTCAGCCTACGAGATCGCCATTCGCAAGATGGTCAATGACAGCATCAGCCGCGGCAAGATTGACCTGGGCATCTCTAAGAACCTGGCCGGTCAGGCCAATCAGGGCATCGAGATCAACTGGGATGCCGCATGCGCCAGTCACAAGACCATTCTTGAGATGAGCGAAAGATTCGGCGGCGCCGCCGATTTCCGTGACCTGCTGCTGCTGCCGGGTGTAATCTGCGAAGACGCCACCGACCCGGAGGAGCTCTGGGCCACGGTCAAGCCCGGCATCCAGAAGGCAATCGAATCATTTATCGAGGCCAAGACCATCGAAGGCGAGGCCCTGCGTGAAGACCTGGCGAATCGCATCAGGACCCTGCAGGACTACTACGAAACCATGACCGAGCAGGCCGCTACCGTGGTTGATGAGCACCGCGAGCGCCTGCTGACCAGACTGGATACCCTGCTGGGTGAACAGGCCGCCACCATTGATGAGACCCGCCTGGCCCAGGAAGTGGCCATCATCGCTGACAAATCCGACATCACCGAAGAGCTGGTCCGCCTCAAGACCCATCTGGACTCCTTCCTCAAGGTGCTGAACAACAAAAATGAACCCATCGGCCGGCGCCTGGACTTCATGCTGCAGGAGATCAACCGCGAACTCAACACCATCGGCAGCAAGTCCCAGAAAACCGCCCTATCCCACAGCGTGATCGACTCCAAGACCGAGGTCGAGAAGATCCGCGAGCAGGTCCAGAATATCGAGTAGAGGATCATATATGCGCAATGATCATAAACTGCTGAATATCGGCTTTGGCAACGGTACAATTGCTTCGCGTATCGTTGCCATCGTTAACCCCAACTCTTCGCCCATGAAGCGTCTGCGTGAGGAGGCCCGCGAACAGGGCCGCCTGATCGATGCCACCCAGGGGCGCAAGACCAGGTCCATCATCATCACCGACAGTTCGCATGTGATTTTGAGCGCCATCCAGACCGAGACCATCTCACACCGGCTGGAGGACCTCAGAACTGAATTTGACCTTAAAGCGGAGTAGCTATGCGTATTTTCATGTCCGGACCCTCCGGTGTCGGCAAATCAACCATCATCAAAGAGGTTCTGGCTGCCAATCCCAGGCTGAAGCTCTCCATCTCATTCACCACCCGAGAGCCGCGCCCGGGCGAGCAGCACGGCGTCCACTACTTCTTCATCAACCAGGAGGAGTTTAAATCCCAGATCGAGAAGCAGGATTTCCTGGAGTGGGCCGAGGTGCACGGCAACTACTACGGCACCTCCCTTAGCTGGGTCGAGCAGCAGGAAAAGGCCGGGTCCGACATCCTCTTTGACATCGATGTCCAGGGAGTGTCTCAGGCCCAGAAGCTCAACTCACCCGGCGCCTACCTCATGGTGGTGCCGCCCAGTCTGGAGGTGCTCGAAGAGCGCCTGAGAGACCGCGGCACCGAGAGCGAGGAGAGTTTGACGCGCCGTCTCAACAATGCCAAGGGTGAGCTGAGCCACTGGCAGAACTACGAGTACCTGGTGGTCAATGATCAGCTGGAGCTGGCCACCCGCCAGGTTAACGCTATTATAACGGCACAGCAGTGCCGCGAAGCCATAGGAGGATTAGATTGGCTGCAAAAGATAAAATAATATTTGCCCTGGATGTGGCAGACAACACATCTGCCCAGGAGTGGATCAAGACCCTTAGCGGTCAGGTCGGCTGGATCAAGGTCGGCCTGGAGCTCTTCTGCGCCACCGGCCCCGCGCTGGTCAAAGATATCACGTCGCAGGATATCAGATGCTTCCTGGATCTTAAGTTCCACGACATACCCAACACCGCCGCCGGCGCCGTACGCTCGGCAACCGCCCTGGGCGCCGAGATGATGACCATCCACATCTCCGGCGGCCGCGCCATGATGAAGGCCGCCGTCCAGGCCGCCACCGAAGAGGCGGAACGCCTGGGCGTCAGACGCCCCAACCTGATCGGCGTCAGCGTGCTGACCTCGCTGGACGAGAACGACATGCGCGATCTCAACATCAGCAAGGCTCCCAGCGAGCAGGCCGCCCACCTGGCGGCCCTGGCGGCCGAGTGCGGCCTCGACGGCATGGTCTGCTCGCCGGCCGATCTGGAACTGGTGCGCAAGAACGTTCCATCAGATTTCACCATCATCACCCCCGGCATCCGGCCCGCCTGGTCAGCCAAGGGTGATCAGGCCAGAATCGCCACCCCGGCCTCGGCCATCGCCGCCGGCTCGAGCATGATGGTCATCGGCCGCCCCATCAGCCAGGCAGACGACCCGGTTGACGCCGTGGCTCGAATCATCAAAGAGATCGAAGAAGCTTAAATCAATCGGGGACAGAATTGAATTCTGTCCCCACTCCATCAATCAATCTCGGCCTTGGCCTGCAGATCAAATGGATTCTGGCGCATGGCCAGCGAGAAGAGATAGGGATAGGATCCTTTAAGATAGTGCATGTAGACCACCCACTGACTGATCAGCTGGGAGTAAACCCGCTGGACATCGACCAGCATGTGCAGCAAGTCATTATCTGAACTGCGGCTGATGTCGTCACGGCTGGCCAGCTCCTCAATCAGATGGAAGATGGCGTGCAGCAGATTGGTAAACTCCTCATTCTCCATGAGGGTCGGATTCTCCAGCAGACGCAGCATGAAGTCACGCTCTGAGCAGAGCAAGTCGGACAGCTGAATCAGATCGTCCCGCTCAGCCCTGATCTGCCCGGGATAGTGTTGGATGGCATTCAGCAGCTTATTGAAATCGACATCACTCCAGGCCGCACTGATCTCAAATGAGCTGCGCACTCCATCCAGGGATTGGTCCAGCTTACCGAGCTCGGCCAGCAGCTGGCGCCCCAGCTGACTGAAGAAGACGCCGATAACCATGTTGAGTTTCTGCTGACGGGACTGATTTTCACGCGCCGAAAGCATCAACTCGATGGCATTGGCCACTACGCCCACAAAGGCGCCCACCCCGCAGATTATCAGCAGCAGCGCGATACCCTTGCCAGCATTGCTGACAGGTGAAATATCACCGTAACCGACAGTGGAGATAGTAACCAGACTGAAATAGAGGGCATGGAAGAAGCTCAGCCCTTCAAAATGCATAAAACCGAGGGTGCCGACAACCAGAACCCCCAGCAGAATGCCCACAAAAATCTTGATCCTCAGACGCATTGAATTCATAGCTCAATAAAAAGGCCGGCAGAGCCGGCCCAATCTTTAGAATGTGTAGCTGATTCCCAGCTGCAGCACCGGGTAGTACTTGAAGTTCCTGATATCATCCTCAAAGGAGATGCGCTCACGCTCCAGCAGCAGCTGGAAGGTCGGGTCGGTGGCAATGGGGCCGGTAGCCATGAGCTTGGCCTCGGGCGCCTTATGGAAGGCCACGCCCAGCTCCACATTGAAGCCCAGGTCGAGCAGCAGCTTATCCTTGGCGCCGTTACCGAAACCGATGGCCACATAGGGCGCAAAGGGATCGATATCGATCTCGCCGTGCAGAGTGCCGATCTGACTGGCCGGAATGGGAAGACCGCCAATATTGTAGCTGCCGCTGGGCTGGGCATCCAGATCAATATTCATCTGATTATAGATCACACCGCCCGTAATCCTGAAGCCCATCACGAAGGGATGCACATCCAGCAGCAGCTTACCGCTGACCGTGCTGAAATCAGCATCATAACGTACATTTTCAATACTGGTTGAAGTACTGTAGTTAAAACCCTGCACCCCGCCACGAATATTAAGCACGGGCAGCAGTTTGCCGGTAACCTCAATGCCGGGTCCCAAGGTGCTCAGGTTGACTCCGACACCCACGCCGCCGGCAAACAACGGTGCGGCCACCAGCATCACAACTACGGCTATCAGACTAACTCTTCTCTTCATTGATCTCCCCTTTCGCTGAACAAATATCTAACAATATTAACTTGTCGGTAGAAGATACGCCAGACCTAAATGAAGAGAGAAAGGTTTGACTAATAGAGTCAATTCGTCAATATTAAACATAATGTAATTACTGTGAGGAGGATATTATGCAAAATGAGATCACAGCCCAGCAGGAGCTGCTGGACAGCCGGGGCCGCATCATCGAAGAGGGCTGGGCCCGCCGCCCCTACTGGAACTATGACCGCAACAAGATTGCGGCCGGCTGGCACCGCATCAAGGAGTGGGACTACTATTCGGTACTTTCCCACGACAAGCGCTACGGCCTGACCTTCACCACCAGCGATCTGGGTTATGCCGGCCTCTTTGCCATCTGCTGGCTTGACTTTGAAACCGGATTCTTCCATCAGGTGGATACCATCAGCCTGCTGCCCATGGGCAAGACCGGCTTCCCGCCTGACAGCCGCGCTGGATTGGTCAGGTTCGGCGACCGTAAGCTGAGCCTGGAGTTTGAATCCAAAGCGGGCAAACGCATCCTGCGCTTCAGCGCGCCGGCGCTTGAAGACGGCCGCGGCGGGCGCGGGCTCGAGGGCGAAATCATCCTGACCCAGCCCGCGCAGCAGGAGAGCATGGTGATTGCCACCTCCTGGTCTGAAAAACGTGAAGCCTTCTACTACAATGAGAAGATCAACTGCATGCCGGCCGAGGGCAAGTTTACCATCGGCAGCAACAGCTATCATTTTGACGCGGCCAGCGACTTTGGCGCCCTGGACTGGGGGCGCGGCAACTGGACCTACAAAAACCGCTGGTACTGGGGCTCGGCATCCGGCTATCTGGACGGCAAACCCTTCGGCTGGAACATCGGCTACGGCTTCTCCGACCGCAGCCCGGCCAGCGAGAACATGCTCTTCTTTGACGGCAAGGCCCACAAGCTGGACCAGGTCACCTTCCACATCGACACCTCCGACTACATGAAACCCTGGCGCTTCAGCAGCAATGACGGGCGCTTCGAACTTGACTTCACACCGATTATAGACCGGGCTTCGGCCTTCAATGTTCTGCTGATCAAATCGATCCAGCATCAGACCTTCGGCCGATTCAACGGCAAGGTGATCCTGGATGACGGACAAACGCTTGAGGTCAAAGAGTTCCTGGGCTTTGCCGAAGACGTCTTCAACTGCTGGTAAAGGGGGCTACGGCCCCCTCTAAACATACACCGCCTGCTTGTCCTGCAGCTTACCGCCATTATTATCTTAAATATCAGGTGACTAATGGAGGGTAAGTGGATCATTCTGAAATCAGAAAAGTCTGTGGCGATCTCTTTGACCAGCAGGGTCTGGCCGTTCTATCAACCCAGTGCGACGGGCAGCCCTACTCCAACCTGGTGGCCTTTGCGGTCACTGAAAACCTCAACCATCTGATCTTCGCCACCAAACGCAACACCCGCAAGTACAGCAATCTGCGAAACAATCCCAGAGTGGCGCTGCTGATGGACAACCGCCGCAACCTTGCATCTGATTTTAACGAAGCCACAGCGATAACGGTCATGGGCGAAGCCCGGGAACTGGACAGCAATCAGGATGAGATCGACATCTATCTGGCCAAGCACCCCAACCTGCAAAATTTTGCAACCCAACCGGACTGCGCCATATTCAAGGTCACCATCGACAACTTCATAATCGCCAGCAGCATCCTCAAGGTCACATCAATCAGGGGTGACGCAGTTGATTAAGCCGCTTGCCAAACGCGCCTTCACTTTTGAAAATCTTGAAATCAGCTACTATGAACTAATCAGGCAGATCAACAACTTCGCCGCCATGATCGAAATCAGTCCGGGACAGCGCATCGCAATCATGGCCGAGAACCGCCCGGAATGGATCTACGCCCTCTTCTGCATCTGGAAACAGGGCGGCATCGCCGTGCCCATCGACAGCAACCTCTCCGGTTCTGAGCTGCAGACCATCCTGGACAACTGCCAACCAAGCCACATCTTCTGCTCTAATCAGTGCCTGGAAACTCTCGACTGTGTTGCCTCAGAGCTGATCAACCTCGACAACTGCCGGCCCGCCGATTTCAATGACCTAACCGCAGATTGGAACCCGCCTGATGAAGCACTGGCCCTAATTGTCTACACCTCCGGCACAACCGGCGGCGCCAAAGGCGTGACATTGAGCTTCGGCAACATCAGGGCCAACATCGACAGCTTAACCGCACTGGAGATGTTCACGCCCCAGGACGTGATCAGCGGCCTGCTGCCCTTCCACCACATCCTGCCGCTAACCGGCACCGTGATCGCTCCATTCATCATCGGCGCCAGCGTAGTCTACACAAATCAGCTCAATGGCCCGGCCATCATGCAGACCATGCAAAAAAACAGGGTCACCTTATTTCTGGGCGTCCCCCGACTATATGAGCTCTTCCACAAGGGCATCCTCGACAAGCTGACAAGCTCGGTCAGCGGCAATCTGCTGCTGACCCTGGCCCGCAGACTTAATTCACAGAAAGCGGGACGCTGGTTATTCAGCTTCATCCACCAGGCTTTCGGCGGTCAGGTGCGGGCCTGGCTGAGCGGCGGCGCCAAGCTGGACGAAGGCATTGCCCGCGATCTATGGTGCCTGGGTTTCAAGCTGGTGGAAGGCTACGGCATGACCGAAACATCGCCGCTGATCGCATTCAACGGATTCGACAACGTCTGCCTCGGATCGGTGGGGCGGCCCATGACAGAGGTCAAGATTCTCGACGGCGAGATACTGGTCAGGGGCCCCAATGTGATGCAGGGATACTGGCGCAATGAACCCGCGACCCGCAGCATCATACAGGACAACTGGCTGCATACCGGCGACATGGGCCATTTCGATGCCAACGGCTATCTCTTCGTCTCCGGTCGCAAGGATGAGATGCTGACCCTTAAATCCGGCAAGAACATCAACCCCGAGGAGATAGAGCGAACCCTCCTGCAGCAATCCCGATTTATCAGTGACATAGCTGTGACCATCATAGAGGGACGGCTGGCGGCCATAATCTTCCCCAACTTTAATGCGCTCGCAGGAGCCGGCATCAGCAATATCACCGAAGCCATCCGCTGGCAGGATATTGACCGCTACAACACTTCAGCCCAGCCCCATAAGCGCATCCAGGATCTCAGAATTATCCGCCATGAGCTGCCGCGCACCAAACTTGGCAAGCTGCGCCGTTTCCAGCTTGAAGGTATTCAGGCCGAGAATGACAACAGTTTCAAACCCCGCAATCAGCAGGAGGAGCTGCTGCTAGGGATCCTCAGACAATTCAGCATCCGTCCCATTGCGTATGACTCGCATCTGGAGATCGACCTCGGCCTGGACTCACTGGACCGGATCCAGCTGCAGCTTGAACTGGAAAACAGATTAGGCATCAGCGAACTGGACCTCGCCATCCACAATACACCGGCCGCCCTGCTCGGCGCCATAGACCGGATACCTGCAGGCAGGCCTAACCAAGAGCGGCAGCTCTTTGGCCGGACATGCCTCAGACAGCAAGAAAACAACCTGATTCTTCAAATCATGCGCCCAGTTGTCAGACACTACTTCAGGCTCAAGATCAACGGTCTGCAAAACCTGCCCGAGCAGCCATTCATCCTGGTTTCCAACCACCAGAGCTATCTGGATGCGCTGCTGCTGGCAGCCATAATCCCTTCGCGCATTCTCAAGCGCACCTACTTCTTTGCCAAGGACAAGTCACTGTACAGAAGCCGCCTGGGAAACTATCTGATGCGCCACTCAAATGTTGTTGTTTTTGACCTCGACAACGGACTCAGACACTCACTGGAACAGGCGGCCTCACTGATCAGAAGCGGCCACAACATGGTTATCTTTCCCGAGGGTGTACGCACACGCGACGGCCAGATGGCGCCATTCAAGCGGCTCTTCTCGCTGCTCTCCAGCGAGTTGAATGTCCCGATTGTGCCGGTCGCCATCCAGGGCGCCTACCAGGCGCTGCCCAGGGGCCGGCACATTCCCAAACCCGGCGAAATCAGAATGACCATCATGACGCCCCAGCGGGCCGACACCCAGGACCACCACAGCTTCACGCGCAGCATCCAAAAGCTAATCGCCAGCCAGGTCGAGACGCCTAGATCCGCCTGTTGATCCAGCGCACCAGACTGCCAATCAGCGGCAGTCGCTCATAAAGACGGCCGGCATCCCAGTAATCCTGCTGGAACACAACCTTGCCCTCAAGATTGAAACGCACATGCGAAACACCAACAGCCACAATCTCCTCATCAGGCTTGCGCTTCAACTTCAGCTTCATGACCCACCGGAAAAAATACTCGCCATCCGCCACCGTCGGCATCTCGATCACAAAGCGGCACTCATCTACTCCGGCCGTGCTGGCCACAAAGTAATCAAACATCTCCTCGAGACCGACAACTTCTCTGAACCCGTCCCTGAAGTAGGCATCCTGAGCGTAGAGATCACGCAAGCCTGCCTCAATTATCTCGGCCGAGAAGACGGTATAGAAATTCATGAACCGCTCAATGGCCCGCTGTTCAACCGCCGCACTCAAGGGCTCACCGGGCTTGGTCAGATTGAGATAGCGATCATAGTTGTGGTTGTAATCATGAGGGTTTGAGGCACCGGCGCAGCCGGCCAGCAGCACAGTCAGAAGTATCAGTCTCTTCATCACGCACCTCCTGCTAGAAGAATAAGCAGAAATTAAAAGAGGGCCAGCCCATTGGACTGCCCCTCTGCGGCACCGTGTAGACTAATATTCAGCGCACAGACATGATAAAGCAGCGGCCGTCACCGCCGTTGGAGAAGTGGACAGCCTCGGAGTCAGCACTCTCAGCCACAATCCGGGCCATCTCGACATCCACACTGCTAATGAGTTTCCGGCTGAACTTTTCAACCCTAACTTCACTGTCGCTGAAATCAAACTCCTCATTACCGATATTGATCATCACCGTCTCCGGCAAGAAAGGCTTATCCTCTTCTGCCAACATGACCCAGATCCGATTTCCTTTAATAAACTTATAGCATGGGCGCTCAACACCTGAGCCAATGACCTTAACCTGAACATCATCCAGCTCACCATCAAAATTGACCACATCGATACACAGCAGGCCAAATTTATCATCCGCAAGATATCCGGTCCGATTATAACTCGTAATATTGGCCAGCTGCGCATAAACCTTGCTGTCCTGATAAACATAGAGTTCATGCTGACGCAGGGGATATTCAAGAATACGTACGGGGGAGATGCTGCCCCAATATGAACCCTGCGGCTCAACTCGCAACATAAAAGGCTCATTTTCTGGAATACCCCCCACCCAGTAGCCGCCATTCACATCAGTCAGCGTATCGATATCGTGCAGGGGATCAATGTAGTCAACCACAACCTTAATGCCTGACACGGGCGTGCGCAACTCATCTACAAAGACGCCGCCTTCAATATCATAAGCCTGCAGCGGAGCAGCAGTCAGTACCCAAAGAACCAGCAGAGATCTAAATTTCATAGCAGACTCCTCAAATAAAAATGGGGGCCGAAGCCCCCGCTTACTCACCGCGAACCATGCCGTCGTAGAGGGCCTGGAGGGCCGCATCGGCCTGGATGCTCTTGAGGCCGAAATGGAAGCTGATCTGAGCCGGACCCTGATCGGCAATCTCAATGTTGATGTTCTTGCCGTAGAGGGCGTTGGCCGCCGAGGCCAGCACTCCGGGAGTGTCCTTCATGCCGATGCCCACCGGTGAAAGGATCGAAAGATCGTAGTTAAGCTCGATCACATCCGGATCCAGGGCCTTGCGGATATCGACCACCAGGCCTTCAGCCTTGCCCTGCAGGTCAGCCTGATCAACCAGGATGGCAATATCATCCTTGTCCGAAGGGTAGTGATGGGTATTGATGCCATAGGACTGGATGATGTCCAGCAGTTCCTTGGTGAAACCGATTGTCTCGCCGATCATATCCTTCTCGATATAGATGTAGGCGATATCATCCATACGCGCGATACCCACGGCGGTCTCCTTAGGAATGCGGCTGTCAACGATCATGGTGCCATCGGCGGCCGGATTGTTGGTGTTGCGCACGTTGATCGGAATATTCTTCTTCTTGCAGTTGATCATGGCGTCAAAGTGGAAGACGTTGAAACCCTTGGATGAGAGCAGACGGATCTCCTTGTAGGTCAGCTCGGGGATCACATGGGCGTCGCCGATGATGCGCGGATCAACCTGATAGATGCCGTCGGTATCGGTCCAGTTCTCGTAGAGGCTGGCAGTGATGGCGTAAGATATCTCGCCGCCGGTCAGGTCGGAACCGCCGCGCGAGAGCACGGCCACATCACCCTTCTGGGTGATGCCATAGTAACCCGGAATCACGGCAATCCCTTCGACATCAAGACTCTGCTCAAGACTGCTGTAGGATGCGGGCAGCACCTTGGCATTGGTGAAGTCGGGTGAGACCATGAAACCGATCTCTTCGGGCAGCATGCAGTGAGCCGGCATACCGCGTTTCTTAAAGTAGCGGGCGATCACCTTGGCGTTGTAATGCTCACCGCGCGAAGCGAAAAAGTCGATCCGCTTCTTCTCGGGGATCTCCCGGTTGAGGTCAGCCTCCAGATCGGCCAGAATATCCTCGCCCTCGATCTCCAGCTCATCAATCAGGGATTTGAACTTGCCGACCACCCGTGAATAGCTGATCTTAGGGTCGATGGACTTGCCCTGAGCCTTGAAATGCCCGCCATCTGTGGCGATATTGAAGAGATGGTCAGTGACCTTCTCTGTATCGTTATTATCTTTACCGGGGGCTGAAACAACGATGAAGCGGCGGGCCGGATCGGCAGCCACGATCTTGCGGACCTTCTCGATCTGCTCAGCATTGGCGACCGAAGATCCTCCAAATTTTGCAACAATTTTCGAACTCATTTATGTTCCTCCATATTTGGCGCACCTTAAGTGGCGGCCAAAAGGTTTAGTCTCTGAATAATCAACCAGATTTCTTATGATATATTAACCGCCCGAGTCAATAGCTATTGGCTCGTACCGATCGCGCGCAGGCTGACATGGGCACTGGCGTCGAGCTCAGCGCGCGCCATCTGCTCGCTTGGCCGGCCGCGATTGGGCTCGGGCCAGGCCACGAAAACTTCAGCCCGCCACTCCTGAGCGCTCCTTGAGATCTGCCAGAAACGGTAGTAGCTCATGCCCTGGTTGATAAGCGGATTGTGTGGGTCGGCATACCAGCCCGGCGCCAGGCCGGCCGCATCGGACTTGTAGATCGCAAGCAGCTGCTCATTGGCCAGCACCGTGGCTACCGTACTGCAGGCCCCCGAGGCCCCCAGCCGCACACTGATCAGATTCATCTTGGCAATCGCGACGGTAAAGAAGGCCACCAGACAGAGCGCTATCAGGACCTCAATCAGGCTGAAGCCGCTACTGCTGAGTCCAGCTCCCGGCATAGCGCCAGATCTGCGGCCGGGCCGCGGCGGGCAGGATTCTGATGGCCACCGGGTCACCGGGGCCGTCCAGATAGATCGTTCCGGCATTGCTGCTCCCCAACTTATTGATCGTAAGCGTATTGGACGCCAGCGAAATCCCGTCAGCCGGGACGCTTGAGTTGTTGGGGCCCCGGCTGCAGCTGGAGGAGAAACTCACCTGCCTGCCGAGATCATAAGTTGCAAGCCGCTCCTCACCGGCATCCATTGCGCCGTTGCCGTTGGAATCAGCATAAGCCAGGTAACTTGCACCGGCCGCATCAAAATGGATGCGCCAGCTGCATCTATCCTGCATGGCCTTGAATTTAACCTGGTTGATGACTCCCACGATCTGATCCACGCTGCGCACTGTTTCCTGTTTGGCACGGTAACGGCTCATGGAGGGAACGGCAACGGCGGCGACTACAGCTATAATAGCCACCACCATCAGGAGTTCAAGCAGGGTCACGCCCTTCATTTTTTCAGACGGCCGCCGAAGTTATCGGAGCGGTTGAGATCCTTCAATATGGCATTGGCCAGGATGATACCCCAATGAATCTCGCCCTCAATATCCAGGCCGCCATCCTTCTGGCGGTCACAGGCGTAAACCTTATCGAGCGGATTGATGAACTTATGACGATTCAAAAGCGAAGGAGACTGAAGTTTGTCACTGAAGCCGAACCAGGCACTGCCAGCGGGATCAGCCAGCGTTGTCTGCATCTCATAACGCTCGATGAAGGGGATAATCTCTGCGACACGGGCCAAGACCAGCTCGCGCATTTCAGCCAGATCCGCGCCTGCCTGATCGAAACGGGCCACAATTGAAAGCACGGCCGTGTCTCCATCCATGCCCGCCATCAGGGTTATGGGGTGCTGCAGCGCCCCCTGGGGATTGATAAACACCACATCCCCCATGCCGACCGGCAGCACGTCGCCCTTGATCTCGCAGCGCAGATGGAGCTGCACGCCGCTGCCCTTGGGCGCATAATCTTCAGAGAGGTAATAACGGCCCTTATAGCTGGACTCGCCAACCTTAACGCCCTGCAAGGTGTTGTTGCTGGAGCGGAAATCAACCTGCCCGACCCGCTGATAGTCACCTTTGGAACCGAGCAGATAGTCGGCCAGCGCCTCTTTCAGGGCGCCGTAGCTGAAAACATAGGCGCCACTCATGGCACTCAGCATGCGCAGATGCGCCAGACGGCCGGCCACACAGGAGCTTGACATACCGTTGGCGGCAACCTGCTCCCACTGTTTGATGCCGCGCTGGGATGCGCCCGCCTCCTTCAGAAAGAGATGGGGCTTGTTCATGGAGCGGCTCAGAATGCTGAGATATCGATCCTGGGCCTCATCAATAGTCACCCCTTCACCATAGAGGCTCTGGGGGGTCAGATCGAGTCGCATACCGGGCAGAAGGCACTGCATGGCCCTGACCCGCGTTGGATTGATCGCATTGGGCAGATCAACATCCACCGGCCGGACAACGGGCACGAAGCACTTATCCCAGAAAATCTTGCTTACCAGAGCCGGCATCTCGGTCTGGCTGAGCTCGCCGTCCTCAGGAGCCGAGTCGAGCCAGAGACAGGAAAAACCCTTGCTGGCCAACAGAACGCTGGCTATCAGCCCGGCAACGCCATCACCGGCACCAACTACATCATATGACTTTTTCATAGCTTCCTCTTCAGGGGACCAGGCCCAATTAAGCTATCAGGGGTTGATCAAAAAATCATCCTCACTCTTATCAAGATCGCGGATCAATACCCGGCGGCCATCCATACTGAGGCGCCCCCGGCAGAAGAGCTGGATGGATTTGGGATAGATCTGATGCTCAAGTTTAAGAATACGCTTCTTGAGGTCATCTTCCGTGTCATCGGGATAGACGGGGCAGACAGCCTGGGTGATAATGGGGCCGGAATCGACACCATCATCCACAAAATGGACGGTACAGCCCGAGAAACGCACCCCGTGCTCAATGGCGGCCTTCTGCACTCCCAGTCCGGGAAAGGACGGCAGCAGGGCCGGATGAATATTCATAATCCGACCGGGGAAACTGTTGATGAAGACCGGCGTCATCAGCCGCATGAAGCCCGCCAGAACCACCAGCTCGACACCTCTGGCCTGCAGGGCATCGACCAGCGCCCGGTCAAAATCCTCACGGCTGGCAAATCCGGTATGCGGGATAACTGCAGTCTCGATCCCGGCATCGGCGGCTCTTTGGAGCGCAAATACATCGGGGATATTGCTGATAACAACCGCAATCTCGCCATCGATCCTGCCAGCCTGGCAGGCATCGATGATGGACTGCAGATTACTGCCCGAGCCCGAGACCAGTATGCCTATACGCATCTTCAGTCGACAAACCTGACAGGGTCATCGCCCTTCTTGCGGGAGTCGATATAACCGATTACGGACGCTTTCTCCTTGAGGCCCTTGAGACGCAGCAGAATGTCGTCGGCATCCTTCTCATTGACCACCAGGGCCATGCCGACACCCATATTGAAGGTGCGGAACATCTCATCCTCAGCCACTTCGCCCAGCGTCTGGATCTGCTTGAAGACCGGCAGAACCTCCCAGCTACCGCGGTTGATCACGGCACAGGTGCGTTCAGGCAGGACGCGCGGAATGTTGTCGATGAAACCGCCGCCGGTGATGTGCACCATGGCCTTGATTTCAAAATCGCGCATCACGTTGAGCACAGATTTGACATAGATCTTGGTGGGGGTCAGCAGCTCTTCAGCCAGGGTCTTGCCGAACTCGTCAACATGGGTATTGAGATCCATACCGGCCTTGTCGAAGAAGACCTTGCGGGCCAGCGAGAAGCCGTTAGAGTGCAGTCCGCTGGACTGGATTCCGATGATCACATCACCCTTATGAGTCTTGGTGCCGTCAATCAGCTTGTCGGCATCCACGACGCCAACGGCGAAGCCGGCCAGATCATACTCATCATTGCGGTAGAAGCCGGGCATCTCGGCAGTCTCACCGCCGATCAGAGCGCAGCCGGCCTGTTTACAGCCGTCGGCAATACCCTGAACGATGGTCTTGGACTGTTCAACGTCGAGCACGCCGCGGGCCAGGTAGTCGAGGAAGAAGAGAGGCTGAGCACCGTCCACAATGATGTCATTGACCACCATGGCGACCAGGTCGATGCCTACGCCATCATGCTTATTGGCCTCAATCGCCACTTTAAGCTTGGTGCCGACACCATCGGTTGATGAAACCAGGATCGGCTCCTTGTAGTTGGCAGTATCCAGCTTAAAGAGACCGGCAAAGCCGCCAATGCCACCCATCACTTCGGGTCTGGATGTGGATTTGAT
>CALOBW010000009.1:0-4001 GCA_942491525.1 uncultured Thermodesulfobacteriota bacterium | reverse complement strand
CGCGGCAGGATTCCGATTATTTTTGTGCACCGCGAGGTGACCAACTGTCTGCATCGTAAGCTGATGCATGTACGTTTTATCAGGGCGTTTTTCAGAGTCAGGCCATTGGTCGATGCAGCTTATAGGTTGATTGATGAGTATGACCCGGATGTTTTGATCTGGCGTTATGACATTATTAATCTGCCGGGAGTCTTCTATCCCAAGAGATATAAGAAGGATCTGGTGCTGATCAGCGAGCATCAGACAAAGGAGCTTGAGGAGCTGGCACTTAATCTGATCGGCCGCATTAAGATGCCGTTGCTGCGTCGTTATGAGGCTGATTTTGCCAAGTCGGTTGATGCCATAGTGGGTGTGACGTCTGAGATTGCCGCCTATGAGGTTGAACGCTTCAGGCCTGACCTGCCAAGCTATGTCCATTCCAACGGCATCAATGTGGCGAGCTGCAAGGTTGCTGATTACTCGGAGTTTGATGGTAAAGTGTTGCGCATAATTTTTGTGGGCTCGGCCACTGCGCCGTGGCACGGCGTGGACCGCCTGCTCAATGGGTTGGTGAGATACAAGGGTGATGTCAGGGTCGAGCTGCACATGGTCGGTGTTGCAACTGATGAGACTGTGGATCTGGTGGATTCGCTCGGACTCAATGATATGGTCGTCTACCACGGGGTTCAGTATGGCACAGATCTGGATGCAATTTTTGATCAGGCCCATCTCGCTGTCGGATCCCTGGGTTTGCACCGCCAGAACCTTAAATATGGTTCTACCCTGAAGGTCAGAGAGTATATGGCGCGCGGCGTACCCATTGTGATTTCGCATATTGATGAGGATATTGCTCCGGACTTCCCGCTGTGCCACATTGCGCCGGCGGATGAGTCGCCCCTCAATATAGAGCGTCTTGTGAAGTTTGCCCGATCTGTCTATTCAGATGTTGGTGCGGCGATTCCGCAAATTATGCACCGCTATGCTTCAGAGAATATGGACTATGAGGGCAAGGCCAGTCGTCTGCTGGATTTTGTCAAAGAGGTCGTGGGAGAGAGCTGATTCATGCTTTTTGTCGTTGTACTCTATACTGATGATCTTGGTTCCTGTATGACGATCGCATCGCTGGGCAGACTTGCCCAGACACGTCAGATCCATCTCCATTTTCAGATAAATGGTGCCAGAGATTTCAGCTCTGAGCTGCATGATCTGTTCGATGCTGAGTATGGCTAGGTTACCTGCGCATATGACGGTTGCAATCGTGGATTGTGCATGCCTATCGCGAAGCCGTTCGTATCTATGGGGGGGACTGTGAGTGGGTTGCCCTGCTGGACCAGGATAGCCATTTCGATGCAGCCTGGCTCGATGCACTTAATGCCGGTTTGACCAATATGCGGTCGAATGATGTGGCCTTGGCGCCGCGTATAGTTTCATCCGATGTCCAGATCTCGCCCTTCAAATTGAGTCTGGGGCGAGTGATCCCATTTGATAGGGATGGCGGTTTTCCGGTCTGCATCAACTCCTTGACCACCTTCCGGGGGGACTATCTGCAGAAGCTGGCTGATGACTTTCCTGTCAGCTTCTTTCTGGACGCCTTCGATGTTTGGCTCTTTCATCGGATGCACAAGGCCGGGCTAAGTTTTAAGCTGCTGGATGTTACTGTTAATCATGAACTCTCCCTGAGCAGTGGTGCTGTCAGTGAAACCATGCTGGCGCGTGAGTTGATGTCTTTGATTAATATGACCAAGGTCTCGCCGGTTTTTATGCCTATGAGCCTGCTGCGTTTTATGGTTCGTCAGTTTAAGCTGGCAGCGCGGATGCGCAGCCTGCGGCCCTTTAATTTGATTGCAACTTACAGAAGATACAGATATCTGATTAAGGATATTGGAGCAGCATGAATGGATATCTCAATAATAATTGTTAATTACAACACACGGGATGATCTGCGTAACGCATTGGCCTCCATCCGTACGGCGGCTGCCGCCCTTAAGGTCCAGACCATCGTGGTGGATAATCTATCAAAAGATGATTCGGTAGCCATGGTCAGATCTGAGTTTCCTGAGGTGACCCTGATCGCCAATCAGGACAACCGTGGTTTTGCCGCCGCCAACAATCAGGGCATCGAGATCGCAGGCGGGCGCTATGTCTTGCTGCTCAATCCTGACACCATTCTCTATGAGGACACCTTGACCAAGTGTGTTGATTACATGGAGCAGCATCAGGACATTGGCTGTCTGGGCATCAAGTCCCTGACCCGCTCTGGCAATGTTTTTCCCAACGGCAATTCATTCCCGTCCGAGATCAAGACACTGGCGCGCCTGTTGATGCTGCGCGAGATCCTGCCCAATAAACTTATCCGCAAATATCTGGCGCCGGTGGCCGGCAAGCTGGCCACGACCTATGCGGACCGTGAAGTTGAGCAGGATGTTGACATGGTGGGCGGTTTCTATCTCTTCATGCGCGGCGCAGCCGTCAAACAGGTCGGCATGCTGGAGGAGGCCTACTGGGCCGATATTGAAGATAGCGATTACTGCGCGCGCCTCTGGCAGGCCGGTTGGCGGGTGGTCTACTGGCCCGGGGCCAGCATGGTGCATCTGATCGGCGCCAGCATCGAACGCCGTCTTTATTCGATTAACACGGTATTGCGGGTCAATGAGAACACCATGCTCTTCTTCAAGAGACATTATGCTCCGTGGCGGCTGCTGGTTTTGCGGCTGATCTATGTTTTGAGTGCACCGGTTCAGGTTGTGATGGCCTGCTGCCTGCCCATCTGCATGGGGAGCGAGAAGGCCCAGGTGGGCGAACGGATTCGCGGTGCCTGGAGGCTGGCTAAAAGAGCAGTCTTCCTGCCGGAAAAGGTACGCGTGGTGAGAAAATGAGAGACTTGATCCTGGGCGATATGGCCCGCTACTATGGCCACGAGCCTTCGTTGAAAGAGCGCATATTCTACTGGATACATCCCAGGACTCAGGCCACGGCGACCTACAGACTGTCGCAGTGGTGCTATCGCAACGGACTGAGTCCGGTAGCTAAGGTGATCGAGACCCTGAATATCATTTTGTGGAGTTGCGAGTTGTCACCCAAGATGGAGATCGGCAAGGGTCTCCTGATCGAACACACCATCGGTGTGGGCATGGCCTTCTACAAGGCCGGTGAAAATCTGACCGTCAATATGGGGGTTGTGATTGCCGGCGCCGGCCATGATCCGGAGTTTGATGTTAGCAAGAGGCCAACCTTTGGTGATAATGTAACTATCAGTATTGGTTCTAAAATATTTGGCGGTATCTCCATCGGGGATAATGTTATGATCGGTGCCAATGCCGTCGTTAACCGCAGCGTGCCAGCCAATTGTGTGGTGGCTGGGATGCCGGCACGAATCATCAGGCATCTGCCGGGCTATGTGGCGCCGGCAGATCCCGAGAACTACTGCAAGGATGTTACGTGAAAGTCTCGCTGATCATTCCCACCCTGAATGCGGCCGGCTATCTGGCTGCGCTTCTGGCCAGGCTCAAAGATCAGAGCCGGCCGGCCGACGAGATTATCATCATCGACTCCGAGTCCGATGACGCTACGGCCGATATCGCCCGGCAGCACGGCGCAGTCGTCATCAACCAGGAACGCGTCACTTTCAACCATGGCGGCACCCGCAACCGGGCCGCGCAAGCGGCCGGCGGTGACATCCTGATCTTCCTGACCCAGGATGTGATTCCGGCGGACAGCGATCTGATCGCCAATCTGATCGAGCCCTTTGCGGATGAAGATGTGGCGGCGGCCTATGGTCGTCAGATCGCCTTCAGCACGGCCCGTCCCAGCGAGAAGTATGTGCGCACCTTCAACTATCCGGCGCAGTCGCGCATCAAGAGCAAGTCGGATCTGCCGACCCTGGGTGTCAAAACCTTCTTCTGCAGCAATGCCTGCGCCGCCTACCGCCGCAGCGTGCATGTCGAGCTGGGTGGTTTCAGATCCGACACCATCATGAATGAGGATATGGAGTTCGCCTACCGTCTGATCATGCATGATCAGAA
>CALOBW010000008.1:0-2235 GCA_942491525.1 uncultured Thermodesulfobacteriota bacterium | reverse complement strand
ACGATCAGCGCACCGAGACCGAGATCGTCAGACTGGTCACCACTAAGACCACCGAAAACAGCGCCCCGTTTGATCGGGTTGCTGACCTGGCCACGATGCGCGGCCTGGTTTTCACAACTCGCCAGGTTGACGCTGCCTTCCTTGTTCAGTTCAAGGCGGTGAACAAGTCTGCTCAGGTGATCAAGCGCATGAGATCGGTGGCCTATAACGTTCTTAAGTCGCTTGAGACTTTCGGCACTGGTGTGACGCAGAACGTTGACGCGCTATTCCCTCAGCTGATCGTTGAGCCAGATGCAGTGGTCGCAACTCGCGCGGTGCTGTCTCTGCCAGAGAGCATCATCCCTAACCTGCATCAGCTTGCTTTCAAGCATGTGCTCTACTCGGAATAGGAACCCTTAGAAGATGGCTAGAAAAAACCAAGATATTCTGATCGTTGAGTACAACGGATCGCAGGGCTCCGTTGAGCTTGCCTCTGTTGAGGACGCAACGATCAACCGCAGCAGGCCGCGCAGCAAGGTCAAGACCATGAATCGGGCCAGGGTTCCGATCGGCTACCAGTCCGGGACTGAGGAGGTCAACGTCTCGCTGACTGTGATCCCGGAGCTGACCGATCCTGAGGTGGATTGGCACCGAGCATGGAAAGATGACGAAGTTTTCCAGCTCACGATTGAAAAGGGCCTGGACGGCATCCGCGAGCAGCTGGTTGATTGCATGGTGGCCGACATCAACAACACCTCAAATGAGGCAGGAGAGGCGCGCGAGGAGATCCAGATCGAGGCCTTGCTATCTCGCAATGAGCCGCAGTAAGCTAAGATCAGTCACGGGCGCCCCTAGCGCTCTCAGTGTTAGGCCCGGCGCAGGGAGGATTAAAGCCCTTCTGCCGGGCCGTTGCCTTTTCGGGTTAGGCTCTGAGCATGGAAGCAGAAGCAGAACCCAGCGCGGTTGAGATGATCGAAGGGCTCAGGAGAGGCACCGAGCACTTTACCGATTTCCTATGGCCAGAACCGATCGCAAGTTTGCGATGGTCATGCCTCAGTTGCAGTGAGCTGCAGGAGGCTCAATCAGCGGCCACAAAGAGGTTCAAGCAGCTCGGCATTGAGCTGAGTATATACACCTCGGACGACTTCTATTCTGAGCTGAGCACTCAGTGCATGGCTCGCGCGATCAGGTATGCAAACGATCGATCCAAGCGGGCTTTTTTGAAGACATCGGATCTGCGCAGCCTGATCACTGCCGATGAGCGCAGCATGCTGACCAGCATCTACATTGAGAACCAGGAGCACGCCAACCCAAACATCAGCGACGTTTCTCCTGAGACCATTGAGGCCATCAGGGCAACCGTAAAAAAAAAGGATCTGGCAATGTTGACCGCATTCGGATCCTCAACGCTGGCGATCTATTTGCTTGGTACGGAAAGCCAGTCAGAGACCTGACCGATTGGCAGGTTTGGCTCTGGCACGTTGAGCACGTTGCCGCAGGTAACAAGCAGGCGCAGATCTCAAGAGAGCGCAACAGGCAGGCGGCCCCGAGAGCCAGGGGCCGGCGCTCCATGACCAAGAGCTACAGAGTGATCACCAGGGCTGAGCGCGATAAGCTAAGAGCAGAAAAGGATCGTTGATGCCAGGATCGCCAGAAGCTAAAGCAGTAGTCAGAGCTGATAACCGAAAGCTGCGCAGCGATCTGGAGAAGTCCAGGCGCATGTTTGGGCGCAGCTTTGCGAAAGTTGGTGCCGGCATCAAGGGCAGCCTCAGCGGAGGCTTGGCCGCTCTTGGTGTCGGCACTGGCATCTCCGGACTGGCTGGCATCGGCAAGATGGTGCACAGCTTTGAGGACACCCTCAACCGCCTGCAGATTCAGTCAGGCATGTCAGGCGATGAGCTGGCCAAGTTGCGTGGCCATATGATTGACCTGTCAAACGATACAGGGATCAGCCGAAACGAGATCGCCAACACAGGAAAGGCGCTGGTTGATCTGCTCGGCACATCGGGGCTTACCAAGGACAACATCGATCTGCTCGCCAAAGCCAACCTGGCAACAGGTGCGAGCATGGAGGATCTTGCTGGGCTTGTGCTCACCCTCAGAGATGGCCTCAACCTCACAGATCCCAAGGAGCTTGAGCAGGGCCTGAGCGCGATCACTCAGGCCGGTAAAGAGGGTGCGATCCCGCTTGAGCGGATGACAGCGATCCTGCAGAAGGTTGGCGGAACCTTTGCCAAGACTGGCGGCGATGGGGTC
>CALOBW010000007.1:0-110304 GCA_942491525.1 uncultured Thermodesulfobacteriota bacterium | reverse complement strand
CCACTGCCATCATTGCCGGCGAGACCTACCATAAACCCTTTGTCTATCCGCCCTTCGGCTATTTAAGCCGCTTCGCCTTCCACGATCTGGGCATTCATATGCTCTGGCGCATGTTCAAGGTCACGGATGAGTGCAACAGCTGCGGCACCTGCGCCCACGTCTGCCCGACAAACAGCATCGAAATGGTGCAGGGCAGGCCCCACTGGAGCAGGAGCTGCGAGCAGTGCCTGCGCTGCCTGCACTGCTGCCCCAAAGGCGCCATCCAGCAGCTCGAGAAGATCGGCCACGGCAGCCGGCGCAACCGCTACCTGGCGCCCGACTTCACCCCCTAATGTCAAAGATATGTTAAGCCCCCATTAAATCTTTGGTTTGCCCCTAATCCTGCCCTATATATGTGTCGTAAAGCTTTATTGAGGAAACTATGCTAAGTGACTACTGCCGCTACCTGCTGGATCTCGAAGAGAATCTCTACTCTGAAGAGTATGAGCGCCACTTCATAGCCGGCGAATCCAAGCATCCGGACATCGGCCGGCCCTACATGCTGCACAACCCGCTGGCCAAGGTCGGCGTGCTGCTGATCCACGGCTTCATGGCCGTGCCCGCCGAAATGCGCGAACTGGCCGAGATGCTGCACGCGAAGGGCTACACGGTCTATGCCCCGCGCCTGCCGGGCCACGGCACCTCGCCCAACGACCTCAAGCTCCGCAGCTGGCAGGAGTGGAGCCAAGCCATCAAACGCGGCCACGACATCCTTAAGGAGTGCCACGACCGGGTGGTGGTGGCCGGCTTCTCGACCGGCGCCGGCCTGGCCCTGCGCGAAGCCATCCAGCACCCCCACGACTATGACGGCGTCATCTCCATCAGCGCCCCGCTCAAACTGCGCAAACACGGCACCAAACTGGTGGAGCCCATCATGGTTATGAACTATATGATGCGCAAGATGGGTATGAAGCAGTGGCACTTTGTGCCCAACAAGACCGAGTTTCCACAGACCAACTACCTGCGCACGCCGCTGCCCGGCACCGCCCAGCTGAAATCACTGATGCGCCAGGTCAGAAGGGACCTGCACAAGCTGGAGGTCCCGTCGCTGATCATCCAGGCCAAAGGGGACCCGACCGTGCACAAGCAGAGCGCCCAGAAGATCTATGACAAGATCAGCGCCCTGCATAAGCATATTGTGGAGATTGAGGCTGATATTCACGGGATTGTGAGGGGGAACTGGGCTCAGACGATCTTTGGGCCGGTGGATGATTTTTTGAGTGGGGTTGCGGGTAGGAAATAGTTATGTGTGCCACTGGCTAAGCGTAGCTTGCCAGTGCTGGGTATGGCACGGGCAAGACGTCAAGTTAGAAAAACGAGATGTTTGTCTTGGCCCGTGGCACCCGAGGAACAACTATTATTAGTTGACATCTTATCATTTAGATCATAACCACGATCATGCTCTTAAATAATTTAGGGGAGACATTATGACTATTGAATCGTGGCTTTTCTTGGCAATTTTTTCAGTAGGCTTAGTATCACTAATTGGCTTTTTCATCACAAAAACAAAGGGTTTTGGCCGTTTTGCAACCAGCACATTTCTCATACTTGTCACGTTAATTATCGCAGCACTTATATATTCTAGTGGTAAGCTTGAAAGTCAGATTATGGCTAATATATTATTTGCAGTGATAGGATTTGCTGGAGGACTATTTACAGGCAAAGATTCTGCCAGCTAGCAAAAGTTTTAGGGAAGACGCGGAAACCCTTTTACAAAAAGGGTTTCCGCTTTTTAAACTTAATAATTCTTATCCGCGTACTCAACCCAGCCGCCGGCGCGCACCAGCGCTTCGTCAAACTCGGCGATCTGAATAGGCAGGGTGTCGCTCTGACCGTCGGCAGAGATGGTCAGCTCCTTCTTTTCGATATCAACGCTCAGCTCGGCGGCCTTACCTGCATAGTTATCAAACAAAAAGGCGATTTTATCCTGAGGCATCTCGATGGCCAGCATGCCGCAGTTGAACATGTTCTGGCGGAAGATGCGCGCAAAGTTCTCGGCGATCACGACGTTGATGTCGTTGACCTCGAGGGCCCAGGGAGCGTGCTCACGCGAGGAGCCGCAGCCGAAGTTCTCGCGGGTGATGATGGCCTCGGTGGGCTCAATATCGCTCGCCACGTTGAAGCCTTCCAGCTCAAGGTCTTCAAGCAGGAAGGGCTTGAGGGCCTCCTTGGTGATCTCGGTCAGATATTTGGCCGGGATGATCTCGTCGGTGTTGATGTCGGATCTGTCCAGAAAGAGTACTTTTCCGCTAAATTTTTTCATACTTGGCCTCCTTATCCTTTGAACAGTTCTGAGTTGGCGATCTTGCCTTCGATGGCGCTGGCAGCCGCTGTTGCCGGGCTCATGAGATGGACCATGCCGCCCTTACCCATGCGACCGTTGAAGTTGCGGTTGGTGGTCGAGGCGCAGACCTCGCCGCTGGCCAGCACGCCGTTGCTCATGCCGAGGCAGGCGCCGCAGGTGGGGTTGGTGACGCAGAAGCCGGCATCCTGGAAGATCTCAATGATGCCCTCCTTGAGGGCCTGGGTGTAGATGGCGGGCGTAGCCGGCGAAACGATGGCACGCACGTTAGCGCTGATCTTCTTGCCCTTGAGCACAGCGGCGGCCACACGCAGATCCTCGATGCGGCCGTTGGTGCAGGAGCCGATATAGATCTGATCAATGGGCGCACCGACCTTTTCGCTGACCGGCACGACCTGATCGGGCTTGTAACCGACGGTCATCTGAGGCTCAAGCTCGCTGACGTCATAGGTGTAGACTGCGTCATACTCGGCGTCATCATCCGAGACCCACTTGCGGTAATCAGCCAGGGCGGCCGCCTTGTCGGCATACTGATCCTTGATGAAGGGCCAGAGATACTCGACGGTTGTCTCGTCCGGGTAGCAAATGCCACAGGTGCCGCCGGCCTCGATGGCCATGTTGCACAGGGTCATGCGGGCCTCCATGGACATGTCGGCGATCACTGAACCGGTGAACTCCATGACGCGGTTGGTGGCGCCGTTGACGGTCAGATCCTTGATGATGTGCAGGATGACGTCCTTGGCGTAGACACCCTCTTTGAGCTGACCCTTGACCTCGCACTTGATGGCCTTGGGCTCCTTGAAGGCGCAGACGCCCTTGAGGATGCCGACTTCCAGGTCGGTCGAACCGACTCCGGCGGCAAAGGCGCCGAAGGCACCGTGGGTGCAGGTGTGCGAGTCGCCCATGATGATGGTGTAGCCGGGACGCGCAAAGCCCTTCTCCGGGAAGATGGCGTGGCAGACGCCGTTCTGGCCGATATCGAAGAAATCCTTGATATCGTGGCGGCGCGACCAGTCACGCAGGATCTTGCCCTGCTCGGCGGTCTTGGAGTCTTTGGCCGGGGTTACGTGGTCGATGACGGCCTTGATCTTGGTCGGATCAAAGACGCGATCCTTGCCGCGGGCGACCAGATCGTTGATGGCGATCGGGGTGGTGATCTCGTGACAGAAGACCGCGTCCAGCTTGAGGACGTTGATCTCATCCCCGAAGGGTTTGTCGACGAGGTGACTCTCAAAAATTTTCTGAGCAATTGTTTTTCCCATAAAATCCTCCTTTATTTGTTAAACATCTTGGGCGGGGTGATGGTCCAGTAGGCTCTCAGTGGCTCGTGGCCGGTATTTTTCAACACATGGGGCACATCGGATGCAAACGAGATGCTATCGCCCGCCGCGAGCCTGAGAGTCTGGTTGCCGATTGTAAATTCACCCTGCCCGCTGATGATTGTTCCCAACTCCTTACCTTTATGGCCGTAAAGGTCGCTGCCGCTCTCATGGCCCGGCGAGATCTGCATGTAGTAGGCTTCGATGCCGTACTCCTCCTGCTCCTCGGGCGTCCGCGAGAGCTGCTCGTATGAAACCCCATCTTTTATGATCTGATGACGCTCATGGGCGCGCACAACCATGACCTGCTTACTTTTTTTAAGGTCACTGAAGAGGTAGTCCATATCGATATCAAGAATATCAGCGATCCTGAGCAGCGTATCGATGGCCGGCGAGACCTTGTCGCGCTCAATCTGCGAGACCAGGCTTTCGCTGACGCCGGCACGAGTCGCAACCTCCCTGAGGGTCAGTTTGCGCCGTTTGCGCACTGCTCTGAGTTTATGACCGATCTGAAAATCCACGCCTCTTCCTTTAGTATTTATAAAGTCTATGTAGTATAACTAAAGAAAGTTTGCCCAGATGTCAAGCCGGCTCTTCAGAGACAATAAAAAAGGCCGTGCTGAAAAAGCACGGCCTTGCTCGCATTGGAGCGGGAAACGGGATTCGAACCCGCGACGTCAACCTTGGCAAGGTTGCACTCTACCACTGAGTTATTCCCGCAGTGTGGGGCTACATATATGCAAGAGATTTTTTTTTGTCAAGCCTCATTTCTGAGATTTTTATCAGGCAATTCCCAGAGAGCGGATTACAGCTTGGAACTGCTCAACTTTGAGCGGCTTGACCAGATAGGCATCGGCGCCGCTGAAAGTGGCCTGTTCATAGGTGACGGAATCATCCAGGGCCGTGACCACCACAATGTGCACCTGGCTCTCCTGGGGGATGTAATTCTGGCGCTCTATCTCACGAATCTGCTCAATGGCATCCAGGCCGGTCATTTTAGGCATCATGACATCCATCAGGACCAGGTCATAGGGCTGGTCGGCCAATGCACCCCTGAACATCTCAACCGCCTGAACACCATCCTCAGCAATCTCACACTCTCCGATCGGAGCCGAGGCCTTAAGCATAAACTTACGGATCCCCGGATCATCATCAGCTATTAAGATTCGCATAGTCAGTAATATAGGCCGGCGCTCCACATTGACAAGAGCCCTTGACGCCCTGAACGATTCTCCCTAAGAGATAAGGAGTGGAGGGCACCTTGGACAAAAATATTAATGAATATCTAGAGCTCCTGAAGCAGGTCTACAATCAGAACATGCCCTTCAACCGGACCATCGGCTTTACGGTTGAGGAGGTCAGCCTGAATCAGGCCACGGCCCGCATCAAGATGCAGGAGAGCCTGGTAGGCAACACTCACAAAAGCATCCTGCACGGGGGCGTCATCTCGGCGGCGCTGGACACCATCGGCGGCGTGGCCGCCGGCGCCGGCCTGCTGCAGGCCACCATGGGCCTGCCCATCGAGGAGATCACCCAGCGCTTCGTGCGCATGGGCACCATTGACCTGCGGGTTGACTACCTGCGCCCCGGGCAGGGCGATTATTTCACGGCCCGCGGAGAAATTTTACGTACCGGTCAAAAAATTGCGGTGACCCGGATGGAGCTGCACAACGACCAACAGAGCCTGATTGCCATTGGCACCGCAACCTACATGGTGGGCTAAAAACAAGCGTAATCAGCGCCCCTTTGCTATAATAAGGGCAATATCTCCTGCAATCATCTAGGTTTATGCCTTGACAGAAACTCTATTTTTCATTATTAGTGTCGTGTTATGGCAAAAATTAAAGAGAAAAGACTACTGGAAAGAATCACCATCCCCAACTTGAATGGCAAGGTCGAGATTGAAGGCAGCCAGAAGGGTGTCTACATCCTGGATGCCTGCGAAGACGGGGTTTGCATCTCCGGAGTCGACATTCCAGTTGGCGACGTCATCCTGCTGAACATTGAACACCCAGAAATCGATCCTGAGATCTCTTTATACGCCAAGTCCGTCTGGGCTTCCGACTGCGGCAAAAAGAAAAAATCAGGACTATCGTTTCTGCACACCAACAAGATTCTCTTTAAGCAGGAACTGACAACTTTCAGCCAGCTGATTGATTCGGCCCGGGCAGTAGCCTAACCACCAATTTTATTCATCCGCCCATTGCAGCTGGCAACCAGGTGGCCGTCGCTGCGCAGATGGGCCTGCGGCTTCTCGGCTATCGCCCTGAGCACAAGACTGTCCAGATCTCCATCCCCGGCCCTCAATGGCGTCAAAACATCGATCTGATTGTCCGAAAAGAGGCAGGGCCTGATAAATCCGTTGGCCGTCAAACGCACCCGATTACACCGACTGCAAAAACTCTCTTCACTGTAGGGCTTGATCAAGCCGATGGTTCCGGCGGCACCTCTGATGCGCATGACGCTGGCCGGGCCGTCAAAATAGTTGATGGCCTCCAGCGGACCGTAAACCGCCTCGATGCGTCTTCTGATCTCGGCGGCCTCAATCAGGCTGGCATCATTGAAGCGGGTGGCACAGCCCATCGGCATCAACTCGATGAAGCGGACCTGCAGCGGTTTGTCAATCGAAAGCGCAGCAAATTCAGCAATCTCATCATCATTGACACCGCGCATGGCCACCACATTGATCTTGATCTGATCAAAGCCGGCATTCAGAGCCGCCTCCAGGCCGCCCATAACCCGGCTGAATTTATCGGAACGGGTAATATACCGAAAACGCTCAGCATTGAGCGTATCAAGACTGATATTGAGCCGCATCAATCCGGCCTGCCGCAGCGGCACGGCCATCTCCTTTAACAGCAGGCCGTTGGTGGTCATTGAGAGGTCCTTGATTGTCTCAATCTCGCGCAAGCGGGCCACAAAATCGACAATCCCCCGTCTGACCAGCGGCTCGCCGCCGGTCAGACGGACCTTATCAACCCCTTGCGCAACAAAGGCCCTGATCACAGCCTCCAGCTCCTCATAACGCATGATACTATCGTGAGGGATGGACTCCAGACCTTCGGCCGGCATGCAGTACTGACACCGCAGATTACAACGATCCGTTACCGAGACTCTCAGGTAACGGATCTGGCGACCATAATTATCAATTAAACTACTCTGCATAGATGCAGAGTAGTGGGACAGTTATGCCCTGTCAAACATATTCAGTGTTCGCGTTCGCTAAGCTGCAGAATCACCTCAACATCGGAGAGGGCCGTCTTGGCTATCTGATAAGGAACGGTCAGCTCAGCGCCGGCAACTGTGCCCGCTCCGGGAACATACTTGGTAACCTCAAGCCTCAGCTTACCGTCAACCTCATAGAGACCGTCCATCTCAAAGTAGTAACCGGTATTGGGCTCAACCTTGTCAACCACAACCAGCAGCATCTCGCTGGAGAAGTCCACCACGGGCTTGGCCGGCTTGGGATCGAAGATGTAGGAATGCTTCTGCCAAAAATCATCAAGCTCAGCCTCGGTGTCAAGCACCATCAATGTGGGCTCCTCCACCGCAAACTCGGAAACAATGAAGCCACTGTCGGAGCCTTCAGCAATCGTATTGAGCTCAACCGTGGCGGCGGCGCTGACCTTGGCATTCAACTGATCGCCCAAGCCGACGGCACCGGAAAAATCGCTGCTGTCTTTGACGCAGCCCGTAAGCAGGGCCAGACCGATAAATGTGATTAAAAACCTTAGACGCATAATGTGCCTCCTCACTTATATCCTCAATAAGGGGATCGGCACATCCTGCAATTACATAAGCCAGATGGTTAACTTTTAAGCAGATTGCACACCGATGTGACGCAACCTGTGGTCAGAATCAATTAAAAAGCTTATCTGAAATATTCAACCTGAAGGGCTTCTCGGTTTTAGCGATACGAATGAAGTGGTAGGGCATGCTCAGTGCTTCACCGCACAATACACTGCGGGCCGGCACATCACGCGTGACATTGACGACGATTGCATCTTCATTTTCAATCAAATTAATAATCTCAATATCATAGCAGATATTAGGTTCTACCCTGTCGACCAGCATCAGCATCATGTCGTCTTCCAGACTGGGAGCCTCCGGCGCCGGAATACTTGTCTTGGAATGAACCTGCCAGAATGCATCCAACTCTTGCTGGGTCTTAATTACAAAGAGCTGCGCTTCAGTTGGGTACTCCTCACCCATCATGTATCCGCTATCCTGCCCCTGCTCAATGGTCTTGAAAGAGATGCCCTGCTGAGGATTAACACCGATATCTTTAGATAAGATTTGGCCGGAATCAGACTCATTGCAACCGCACAGCACCAAAAGCACAACCAGAACGATCATACCTCTACGCATAACGACCTCCCTATTTTAGTGGCGCGACCCCTTAACCAGAGTAGGTTTGTTGTCGTGCTCAATATTATAAAGAATGCGTTCAAGCAGAAGACGGGTGCGACGCTGCTCATCCAGGATGGCCTGCAGCATCTTGTCATCTCCCTGGACAGCAGGAGCCGGGTTGCTCTGGCCACCGTTTACCGGCACCAGCTTCCGCGGCTTGGAGGCATTGAACATCATGCGCACCATGCGCGACCAGAGCTTGTCATTGCTGATCTCCTCAGCCTCCTGGCCCAGCATGGTGGTGGCAATCACGCGGTAGCAGCGCGAGATCTCGGCCGAGGGAAAACGGTCAATGACCGGCACCTGCTCGCCGACTGCCAGCTTGAGCTTCTCATCACGACAGACACAGCCGGCATAGTCAAGCTGCACATGCAGAAAGCGCTGGGCAGCCGATGAAACCTTCTTGAAGATGGCACGCCCCTCAGAGCCGTCCTTAACCTCACTGGCAAAGATGGAGATGCGCCCCTCAAAACCGTTCTTGATCAGAACCTTAATCAGAGCATAGGCATCGGTCAACGAGGTGGGCTCGGAGCTGACCGCCACCAGAACCTCCGGCACGGCCATCAGAAAGGAGACGACGCTCTTGGAGATGCCGGCACCGGTGTCCACCAGCAGAAAATCCTTATCTCTGGAGATGTCACCGACCGCCTTGATCAGGCTGTCAAGATTGGCTTCATCCAGGTCGGCCATGCTCTGTTCACCGGAACTGCCGGGAATCAGATCGACGCCGTAGTCGGTTTTAACGATAATATCTTCCAGGGCCGTGCTGCCGCTGACCACATCATCCAGGTTGCGCATGGGGCGCACACCCAGCAGAATATCCAGATTGGCCAGGCCAAGATCAGCATCCAGAATCTGAACGGTACAGTCCATCATGGCCAACGCGATTCCCACGTTGAGCACAAAGTTGCTCTTGCCGACGCCCCCTTTTCCTGATGTGACTGCAATAACTCTTGGCATTTAATTTCCTATTTATTTCACTAAGCTACATAGAAGAACATTTAGACAGGTACCCCTAATCTATACAAAAATATCTTTTTTGCAATCCCAAATTTGAGCAGCAAGGGACATTTTTTGCAAAACTGCCAAATACCAGCCTAAGCGGCGCTCTCCTCATCATCAGCCGCGCTCTCGGGAGCATCCTGCAGATCGATGGAGACCACCTTGGTGATGCCTGGCACATCAAAGGTGACCCCGTAGATAACATCGGCCATCTCCATGGTGCGCCGATTGTGGGTCACCACGATGAACTGAGTGTCTGCGGCAAAGGAGCGCACCAGGCGCGCCATGCGCTCAACATTGGCGTCATCAAGGGGCGCATCCACCTCATCCAGAATGCAGAAGGGCGAGGGACGAACCTTGAAGAGCGCAAAAACAAAACTGATGGCACACAGGGTCTTCTCGCCCTCCGAAAGCAGACTCATGGCCTTGGGCTTCTTCTTGGGCGGACAGGCGAAAATCTCGACGCCGGCCTCCATGGAGTCCTCGGACTCCTGCAGCACCAGATCGGCGGTACCGCCGTCAAACATGGTGGTGAAGAGCTCCTGGAAGTTGGCGCGCACCTGCACATAGGTCTTCATGAAGGCCTTGTTGCTCTCCTTCTCAATATTGGCGATCACCTCCCTGAGGCGCTCAACCGCCTGCACCAGATCCTCGTACTGGCGGTGCAGATCATCAAAGCGGCTCTGGGCTTCCTCATGGGCCTCGATGGAGGTGAAGTTGATCTGGCCCATGTTCTCAATCTTGGTCTGCAACTCGCTGACCTCTTGCCTGACCTGCTGCAGATCAAACTCCTCAGGAACCTCGGGCAACTCACGCCCAAAACGCGCCTCCATGCGCTCCATACGCATATTAAGCGCAATCTCCTGCTCCTTAAATTTCAGCTGGATCTCGTTGCGTTCACGCTCGCGCTCATTGGCATCCCTGCCCTTGGCTTCATGCACGCGCTCAAGCTCCAAGAGCTCCTCGCTGGCCTTCTCAAATAGCGGCGTCTTGAGTGCACGCTCCTCCAGCAGCGCCTTGAGCCGATCATCAGCCGCGGCCGCAGCCTGCTCGGCCGCGCTGATCTGGGCCATAATCTGCTGCTCGGTGGCGCCGAACTCGGCAATGCGCTCGCGGTCGCGCTGCGACTCTGTCTCGCGCCGCCTGACATCCTCTTCAAAACCCTTGATCCGTTCTATATGCGAGGCTCTAGCAACCTTAAGCTCGCCCACCCTGGCCCGCTCCCGGTCCAGCCCGGCCTGCGCCTCTTCCAGCCGCCGGCTGGCGGCAAGCTTCTGCTCCTCGAGCGCCCTGACTGCGGCCTGCTGCTCGGCAATGGCCTCCTGCTGCTGCTCCTTATCGCGGCCGATCTGCGCCGTATCCTCAACCAGCTTGGCGTCCAGCTCGCGCCACATGGCAATATCATTGGCATAGGACTTTTCACGGTCATCCATGCGCTCCAGGCGCGCTGCGATCTCTCCGGCCCGGCTGCGCTGACGCTCCAGTTCGCGCTCCTCTTCACGCTCACGCCTACGCACGCTCTCCTGGCGCTCCCGCAAATTTTTGAGCTGCGCACGTGAATCCTGCTGCAGCCCGCACAGCCCCTCAACCTCATCCGTCAGCTCAACACTGCGCAGATTAAGCTCGTCCAGTTCGCTGCGCGCCCTCAGCACTTCAGCATATTTGGCGTTGGAAGTTCGCACGATGCCGCCCGGTTCAAGCACCTCTCCGGCCAGCGTCACATAGCTGCATTGACGCTTTCCGCCTTCCCAGAGCCCGATGGCGCTTTCCAGATCCTTGACCAGATAGCTCTGGGCAATCCCGGCCAGGGATTCATAATCCGGCTCAATCTCCAGATAGTCAGCCAACGGTCCGATGACCCCGGCAGGCTCCTCGGCCGCAGCAACTTGCGGCTCGCGCAGCACAAAACCCGGCCCATCCTGATCAATGGCCTGATTAAGATCGTCAATCACCTGATAGTCCAGCACCTCGCCCAAGGAGCGCGCCACCGCGGCCTCATAGCCCGGACGCGCCTTGATGATCTCCGACACCAGCACGCCGCTGGACTCCTTGGGCGTGCCGGCCTTGATGATGCGCTCCAGCACCGGCAGCTTGGCCCTGATGCCGGCCAGCTCCTTCTCCCTGGTGATCAGCTGCTGCGAATGCTCATCCAGCTGCTCCTGCAGCATTATGGCGCGCCTCTCAAGAGCCTGCTGGGTCTCACGCATCTCGCTCAGAACCTGCTCGCGCGCGGCCAACTCTCCGACAATCTGCACCTGCTCGGCCTTGAGGCTCTCCTCACTCTCCTTGAGGCTCCTCAGTTCAGACTCGCGGCGTTTGATGTTGACCGCCACCTCCTGGGCCCGCTTCTGCATCGAGTTGAGGCGCTGCTCCATGGCCCGCACATGGCCCATGGCATCAAACATCTCGGCCCGCTGCTGGTCATACCGGGCCTCAAGCGCCCGCGCCTCTGTCCTGAGCTCATCGAAAGAGCCGGAACGGCTGGCAAAGGCGGCCTCCTGCTCATTGATCTCCCGCTCCAGCCTGGCCGCCTCCCGGCGCCCCTCTTCGATGCGCAGCAAAGCATCCTGGGCAGAGCTGCCGCTTTGGACGATCCTGTTTTCAAGCATCTGCAGACTGGCCTTGAGATCATCCAGCCGGCCCTGGTTGGCCAGCCTGTCACTGCGCGCCAGGTTGAGCCGGTTCTCAGCTTCAGTGATCTGAGTCTTGACCCTCTCCAGATCCTCCCTGACTGTGTCGCGGCACTGGCGCAGGCTGGCCAGCTCGCTCTTGTGCTCATCGCGCTTGGCGTGCAGCAGCTCCAGGTAACCGTCAAGGCCCCTGAGCTTCTGCTCCAGCTCGCTGCGGTTGCGCTTGATATCGATAATCTCATAGGCCCAGAGCGTCCGGGTGGAAGTGTTGATCTGATCTCGCAGCACCTGGTAGCGCCGCGCCTTGGCCGCCTGGGCCCTCAGCGAATTCCGCTGCCGGCCGACCTCGCTGAGCAGGTCCTGGACCCGGTCCAGATTGCCGCGGGTCGCCTCCAGCCGTTTGAGGGCCTCGGTGCGCTTGACCCTGAAACGCCCCACCTCGGCCGCCTCCTCAATCAGATAGCGGATGTCGTCGGGCTTGGCCTGAATAATATCCTTGATCTTGCCCTGCTCAATGATGGCGTAGCCGTGACGGTCCAGCCCCGTATCCATGAAGAGATCGTGGACATCGCGCAGGCGGCACCTGACGTCATTGATCGTATAGAGACTCTCGCCGGTGCGGTAGAGCCGGCGCGAGATGTCAACCTCATCGAAGCCGTCCAGAGATTTGGGAAAGTAGCCGCCGTCGCGCACAAATTTGAGCGTCACCCGCGCCATGGAGCCGGCCGGCGCATCCTCGGTGCCCGAGAAGATCACATCGCTCATGGAACCGGCACGCAGGGAACGCACCGACTGCTCGCCCAGGGCCCACTTGATGGCATCGATGACATTTGACTTGCCGCAGCCGTTGGGCCCCGCAATACAGGTCACGCTGCCCGGAAAGGTCAGACGCGTCTTCTTGGCGATGGACTTAAATCCCTTGATATCAACCCTGCTCAGCTTCACCTGATAAGCATTAGCAGAGGTTATGAGCTACGGCAAGCTTCATGGCCTCCCCAGAAAATAGCTCTTGAATTCAAGGCCATTGATCCGCAATAAAGAGAGTATTGGAGGATTCAAAATTATGTTAATTTCCAGCCTCGGCAAACTGCTCTTCGTGCTGCTCTATGCCTATCTCTTTGTTTTTATTTTCGGCGTGCTGATCTCCTGGGTCAATCCCAGCCGCAGCAACCCGATCGTGCAGTTCATTGACCGGGCCACCTATCCGGTGATGGCCTGGACCCGGCGCCACTTCCCCCTGCGTTTCGGCTGGGTCGACTTCTCACCCATCGTGGTCATCTCCGGGATCTACTTCCTGATCTACGCCGTGGCCCAGAGCATGATCGACATGGGCGGCATCATTCCCAACACCCTGAGCGGCCTCAACATGGCCCTGCAGATACCGCTGACCCTGGTGCTCTACCTGGTGATCATTGCCGCCGTGCTCTCCTGGATCAGCCCTGACCCCTACAATCCGATCGTGCGCTTCATCTACAGCGCCACTGACCCGATCAACCGCTGGATACGCAAAAGTTTCCCCTTCCCGCTTAACTTCGGCGGCATCGATTTCACGCCCATGCTGGTGATCGCCCTGGTGGTCGGCGCCAAGGCCGGCCTGACCATGCTGATCAACATCGCCGCCCAGACTCTACGCGCCGCCGGCATCTGGTTTTAGATGTGGCTGGCCGAGTCCGATGAGGGCCTGCTGCTGGAGTGCAAGGTAATCCCCAATGCCTCCAAGACTGCCATTGAGGGTCTGCGCGACGATCGGCTGCTGGTGCGCCTGGCCACCCCACCGGTGGACGGCAAGGCCAACAGGGCGCTGATTAAATTCATGTCAAAAGAGTTGGGGATCTCAAAATCCAAGATTGAGATCATTCAGGGTGAGAAGAGCCGCAGCAAGCGGCTGCGCCTGCGCGGCATAGCGTTGGATCAGGCGCAGCAGATCCTCAGTCGGTAACCTTGACCCCCTGATAGCCCAGCTCAATCAGCTCATTGGCAATCGCCTTCTTGTCGCCGCCGGATACGCGAAAGTGGTGGACCCTCTGATCGGCATTTGGCGACAGCCCTACGCTGATCACATAGCCCCCCAGGCGCTCAATCTGGGCAATCACCTCATCGAATGAGCCGTGCACCTGCTTAAGAATAACATCGATGCGGTAGCCGCCCTGCAGCACGCCCATGATTTCAATGAAGGCCTTCAATATGTCACTGGTGGTGATGATGCCAACGATATGGTCGTGCTCGATGACCGGCAGACAACCGAAAGACTCATTATAGAACAGGGAAGCGGCCTCTTCCAGGGTGGTTTGCGGCGAAACGGTCCTGGGGTTGCGGATCATGATATCTTTGAGCCTGATCTTCTCTGGCTGGCTGATCAGAACCGCCTTCTTGAGTTCGCCCGAAGTTATCAGACCCTCTATGTGACCATTGTCACTGACCGGCAGATGCCTGATGGAGTGCAGACGCATGGTTTCCAGGGCATCACGGATTCCAGCCTCTTTGCCTATGGTGATAACATCTTTTGACATCCAGGTTTCGACTTTCATATTCACCTCTTAACTCAAAATATAAAGGTGAAAACTTTAAGCGCTAGCCCTGGGCGTCACAGAATGCCTGCCACCCCTCCAGATCTGATATGCGGCTGATGATTACGGCCAGTTCGCGCGAGCGCGCATCAAAGCGGGCAATATGTCCCCAGACAATCAGATGAGGTCCGTGCATGTGAATCTTGACCGGCCGGTCGATCAGTCCCGGCACAACATTCAGACTCTCCTCAAGCTCATCCATTTTGAGACAGAAACCGCCCCAACTGACATCCTTGGTCTGAGCCCTGATCTGCAGACTCTCCTGCTCGCTCAGTTCAATGGTCAGCTGGCCACTCTCAACAACATCGCTTCTTGGATATTCTCTCTTTTCCATCTTAGTCTAATCTATACTGAGAGCTTGTTCCCTGGCAAGTACCTCGGTATAAACAGCTATGCCCATACTATATGCACTTCTAACCGGCCTGCTCTCGGGCAGCCTGGCCGGCCTGCTCGGAATCGGCGGCGGCATGCTCTTCGTGCCCATGATGCTGCTCTTCTTTCCCCAGTACGGCATCCACTATGCCGTGGCAACCTCATGCGGCTTTTGCATCTTTTCAGGACTCAGCTCCTACATCACCCACTCATCAAAGGCCAAAGCGCTGCCCGTCGGCGCAATCCTGAGCGGCAGCATCCTGGGCGCCCTGATCGGCCCCTGGCTGACCCAGAATATGGCGGCCGCAAACCTGGCGCGCCTCTTTGCCGTCTTTGTAACCGTGCCCTACATCCTGAGAGTCATCAAACTGCCCATCAGGAGGCACCCTCTCACCATGTTTTCAAGCGGCCTGATTATCGGCACCGCCTCCAGCAGCCTCGGCATCGGCGGCGGCGCCCTGCTGGTTCCGCTGCTGACCCACGGCTTCCACTATGACATCCGCCGCTCCATCACCACATCGGCCCTCTTCATTGCCATTAACTGCGGCGTGGCCACCATCGGCTACACCCTGCACGGCGCCGTTATCTGGCAGATCCTGCTACTGGCCGCACCGGCCGGCGTACTCAGCGCCAGGCTGGCTTCGCACCTCTCACACAAGCTGCCGCCCGTCATAATCCGCGGCTCCATGCTGCTGCTCTCCGGCCTGATTATTTTCAAGATGCTGACAATCGCTTAGACAGAACTAAAAAAGAAATGGAGAGGCAAAGCCTCTCCATGGGCCACGAACCGTGATTAAAAAATTTCAATGTTCCTGAACATACTCATGGTCTCCATCAGTAACGGATCGGCCCGGCTATCCACTCTTCATTTCTCCTCGCCAGCTATCCAGCAAAGCCCATACCAACCTCTATACCATCGGAATCAATTGCAATTACGAACAGCCAGCTCCAGGGGCCCGCTGCCTTCGTTATTGAGGTTACAAATATGAATCAGCAGATACATGAGCTTCTCCTTGCGCCACTTCCACTTAATGAGCTATCTCTTTAAGGAGTCACAGATATGGAGAGATCGATGTTAAAGCAGCTCTGGAAATTTACAGTCATAGCCTGTCTGGCCTTAAGCCTGGCCGGCTGCAGTGATATTGTTGAAGGACTCATATACGATGACTATCTGGACAGCAACAATGAGGACCTCTTTAACTACCTGGTGCTGACCGGCGCCCCCAGCCTCAGCGTCTCCACCCTCTATGATGAATACCTCTCCGACCTCTCGCTGGCCGACCAGGCCTACAGCGGCAAATATGCCATTATCTGGGGTGCGGTCTATGACCAGGACCGCGAAGAAAACCCCATCATCAACGGCCTGCTGGGCGACCTAACCTGGGCCCTGGACCGCGACACCGAAGTTATCCTGACCGAGGGCGGTAAAGCCATTGCCTGCTTCTTCAACGACTACCTGAAGCCACTGGAAGAGCTGGCCGCCGGCGATGTTGTCTGCATAGTTGGCCTGACCATGCGCGATGGCAGCAGCCTCTATCTGGACCGCTGCGAGTATATCAAGGTCTACTGAGCCTCAAAAAGGCCAGCGCTTCGGCGCGCGTTCTGATATTGCCGGCCGCGCGCTCTTCAGCCACCTCGCTTAAAAGCCGGCCAATCTCGGCGCCCGGCCCAAGCCCCAGCTCCTGCATGATGTCAGAACCGTTGAGCAGGGGGGCAGCCTGCATGGGCAGATAGAGCTGATTATAGAAATCCCAGACCTTGGCCGCGGTCAGCTCCATGTATTTGCGCGAGCCGACGCTCTCGCGCTCTTTACCGGTGGCCTCGGCATCGGCAATGGCATGCAGCAGCACCTCCGGTACAATTTCATCGATATCATTCAACAGTCGATAGATGGCGCGCGGGTTCGACCCGCCGTGCAGCACCATCTCCAGCGGCCGCATATGGTGCTCAACTATCCCGCCGGCCACCCTGACGGCCGCGTTGGAAAACTTAAACTCGCGGCAGATCTGCCGAGTCAGCTGAGCCCCGTTGCTGGCGTGGCCCCAGAAGTGCGGCTCGCCGCAGTCATCCTCGACCCTTGCTTCGGGCTTGCCGATATCGTGCAGAAAACAGACAAACTTGAGCAGACCGGCGCGGGTCACGGCCCCCTCGATCTCACGGTTGAAGTAGTCACCCACTCCGGGCAGATAACGTTCGGCCGCCGGAATCAGCCGGTCGATCTCGTCCGCGGCCAGCAGGGCATGGGTCACCAGCGACCACTTGTGGTGCTGACCCTGGTCCATGTCACGATACTGCGGAAAGAGGTGCTCCAGCAGCCCGAAGGCGTTCATCAGCACAAAGAGCTCGGTGCCGCCGGTATAGTTCAGCGACGCCATGATCTCCTGCTTGATGCGCTCGGCAGCCACACCGGCGATCTTCGACGCATGCTTGCGCACCAGGCCGGCGGTAGCCATATCAAAGTCAAAGCCGGGCAGCAGGGCAAACCTGAGACAGCGCAACACCCGCAGCGGATCATCCACCAGGTTCTCTTCACTGATCACGCGCACATTGCCGCCCAGACAGTCATCCCGCCCCCTGCAGGGGTCGATCAGCTCACCGCTTCTTAAATCCAGGGCCATTGCATTGATGGTCAGATCGCGCAAGCTGAGATCCTCTTCGATGGTGGAACCCTTGGGGGCCGAAATATCCAGATGAAAGGGCAGCGCCCTGGAGGCAATCCGGACAATGCCGCGCTCTGAGTCGAGCCAGAAGGGGGTGGCATCAAGCGCTTCGGCGATGGCCTGCGCCAGAGACCAGACATCGCCGAAGGTGACAATGTCATAATCGTCCGGTTCGCTGCGCAAAAAGATGTCACGCAGGCAGCCGCCCACCATGTAGGCGGGGGCGTCAAAAAGCGGAATTATTTTATCTATGGCCTCATGGCCGGTAACGATATTCCACAGATCTTGCATGGGCTTCCAGGTCCTCCACGCGGGCGATCAGGGCCGCCTTGGGGCCCAGCTCCGCAACAGCATCAGCACTAAATCGAATAACAGATGAGCGCTTCAGAAAATCATAGACGCCCAGGGGTGAATAGAAACGCGCCGTGGATCCGGTCGGCAGGGTGTGATTGGGGCCGGCCACATAGTCGCCGATGCCTTCAGGGGTATGGTAGCCCAGGAAGATGGCGCCGGCATTCTGAACCCTGTCCAGCCAGTCGTCGGCATCAGCCAGCATCAGCTCCAGATGCTCGGGCGCAATGCGGTTGACCAGCCGGAAGGCCTCGTCAAGATCTTGGGTGACAATGATGGCGCCGTGGTTGCTCAGGGAGTGACGCATCACCTCAGCCCGCGGCATCTCGGGGATCACGGCCTCCAGTGCGGCCCTGACCTCATCGGCCAGCCTTTCGGACGGCGTAATCAACATGGATGAGGCCAGCTCGTCATGCTCGGCCTGACTCAAGAGGTCCATGGCCACCGTCTCGGGGTCAGCGCCCTCGTCGGCCACCACCATGATCTCGGAGGGGCCGGCAATGGCGTCGATGCCGATGATGCCCTGCAGGGTGCGCTTGGCAAAGGCCACATAGGCGTTGCCGGGACCCACAACCTTGTCAACCTTGGGCACGGACTCCGTGCCGTAGGCCAGGGCGGCCACGGCCTGGGCGCCGCCGATGCGGTAGATCCTGTTAACTCCTGCAATATGGGCCGCGGCCAGCAGCGCGTCATTGATGCGTCCATCCGGCGTCGGGGTCACCACCACGATCTCCTGGACCCCGGCGATTCTGGCCGGGATGACATTCATCAGCACGGTGGAGGGAAAGGCGTTCTTGCCGCCCGGAATATAGATGCCGACGCGTGAGACCGGGCCGATCTTCTGACCCAGCAGAATGCCGTCCTCCTCGAAGCTCCAGCTCTCTTCAAGCTGTTCGCGGTGGAAGTACTCAATACGTTCGGCGGCCACAGTCAGGGCCTCCAGCAGATCGGACGGGATGCGCTTTACAGCCGCCTCCATCTGATCGGCTGTGAAGCACAGACCCTCTTGAGCCACATCGAAGCGGTCAAAACGCCGCGTATATTCAAAGAGCGCCTCGTCGCCCCGCTCCTTGACACTCTCGATGATATCCAGCACGGCCCTCTGCACTTCGATGGGCGTTCCCTGAACCCGGTCAAGCAGCGCATCCAGCCGCTCAGACCAGCCGCTACTGGCAGTATTGAAACAGTTGATCACAAATCACCCCGCTTACGCTCGACGCGCGCCCCCAGTGACTGCAGCTTCTTGTCCAGGCTGTCGTAGCCGCGATCGAGATGATAGATGCGCCTGATCTCGGTATAGCCGTTGGCATTCAGAGCCGCCAGCACCAGCGAGGCCGAGGCGCGCAGGTCGGTGGCCATGACACTGGCGCCCTCGAAGCGCTCCACGCCGCGCACGACCACGGTATGACCGTTCTCCTCAAGGTTGGCGCCCATACGCATCAGTTCCGGCACGTGCATGAAGCGATTCTCAAAGATGTGCTCATTGATGGTCGAGGCTCCTTCGGCCACACAGGCCAGGGCCATGATCTGAGCCTGCATATCGGTGGGAAAGCCGGGGTAGGGCTCGGTGTCGATCTTGACCGGCCGCAGCTCCACCTGACCGTCAACTTCAAGTTTTTTGCCGCCGTTCTCCTTGATTCTGACCCCCATCTCGCTGAACTTGTCGATGGTTGAAAGCAGATGCTCCTGGCAGACGCCCTCCAGAATCAGATGGCCGCGGGTGATGGCGGCGGCCGCAATAAAGGTTCCGGCCTCGATGCGGTCGGGAATCACGTCATGCTCGACGCCGCTGAGTCGCGCGACGCCTTGAATGATAATCTTGGAGGTGCCGGCGCCCTCAATCTGGGCACCCATCTTGGTCAAGATGTCGGCCAGATCTATGATCTCGGGCTCCCTGGCGGCGCCTTCGATGACGGTTGTGCCTTCGGCCAGGCTGGCGGCCATCATGATGTTCTCGGTGCCGCCCACGGTCGGGGTGTCGAAGACGATGCGGGCGCCCTGCAGGCCATCGGTTTTGGCCTTAACATAGCCGTGGGAGAGTTCAATCTCAGCCCCCATCTTGGTCAACGCCTTGAGGTGCAGATCAACCGGACGCACGCCGATGGCGCAGCCGCCGGGCAGCGAGACCTTGGCCGAATGAAAACGCGCCAGCAGCGGGCCCAGCACCAGGATCGAGGCGCGCATGCTCTTGACCAGATCATAGGGCGCCTCACAGGAGTTTATGCCGGAGGGGTCGATGGTGACGCTCTCCTCAGCGCTCCAATGGTATTTGACGCCCATGGTTTCGAGCACCTTCAGAATCGTGTCGATATCCCTGAGCTTGGGAATGTTGTGATAGGTGCAGACCTCGTCGGTCAGCAGCGATGTACAAAGAATCGGCAGGGCCGAATTCTTGGACCCTGAAATCTTGACGGTTCCCTTGAGGGGCACGCCCCCCTCGATAACAAATTTATCCAAAGTTTTTCTCCACAACTACGGCCCGGTCATGCCCGGCCAGATCTTTCAGCCATTGGCGCGCCCTCAATTCCGGCTGCGCCTCAATCAACCTTTCAACTTGCGCCTGCTGGTCAAAGCCCATCTCCATCAGGAGCCGGCCGCCCGGTTTCAGGCAGCGACTGACATCTTTCAGCAATCTCTCAATTACATCAAAACCGCTCTCGCCACCATAGAGTGCCTGCAGCGGCTCGTAGTCGGCCACGTCGCGTGACAGCATAGCAGAATCATGCTCGCGAATATAGGGCGGGTTCATGATTATGAGATCAAATTCAGCCCGCACGGCCTTGAGCAGATCGCCGTTAAAGAGGCCCAGACGCGATTCCAGGCCATGCCGCTGGCGGTTCTCACCTGTAATCCGGATCGCATCCCAGGAGATATCGCCGGCCGCCGCGCTCAGATCGGGGCGCTCCAGCAGGATTGAGCAGATCACGGCGCCCGAGCCGCTGCCCAGCTCAAGCACGCGGCCAGCCTTGGGAGCCAGCTTGAGGGCCTGCTCCACCAGCAGTTCGGTCTCGGGCCGCGGAATCAGAACGCCCGGGCGCACGCCGAAGGTGTGGCCGTAGAACTCCTTCTCTCCCAGAATATAGGCGATGGGCTCCAGTTCGGCGCGGCGTTTGAGCAACTCGCGATACGCGGCCAGTTCGGCGGACAGCAGCGGACGCTCCATGTCCATATAGAGATCGATCCGGCGCAGCTCCAGGGAGACGCAGAGCAGCAGTTCAGCATCCAGGCGCGCAGATCCGGCGCCCTTCTCGTTCAGATAATCGGTAGCCCAGGCCAGGACAGAGCGGATGGTCCACTCCACCTTTACTCTCCCGAGTTCTTCAGCGCCTCGGCCTGATAGTGGGTTGTAAGGGCATCGATAACATCATCCAGATCACCTTCCAGGACCTGGGGAAGCTTATGCAGGGTCAGGTTAATGCGATGATCGGTGATGCGCCCCTGGGGGAAGTTGTAGGTGCGGATGCGCTCGGAGCGGTCACCCGAGCCGACCTGCGCCTTGCGGTCCGAGGCGATCTCACTGTTGCGGGCATCCTGCATCTGCTGCAGGAGGCGCGACTGCAACACCTTGAGGGCCTTGGCCTTGTTCTTGTGCTGCGACTTTTCATCCTGGCAGGTGACCACCAGGCCGGTCGGTATATGGGTGATGCGGATGGCGCTTTCGGTCTTATTGATGTGCTGTCCGCCGGCACCGGAGGCGCGGTAGGTATCGATCCTGAGATCGTTCATATCGATATCCACATCCACATCTTCAGCTTCGGGCAGCACGGCCACGGTCACGGCCGAGGTGTGAATGCGGCCGCCGGACTCGGTGCTGGGCACGCGCTGGACGCGGTGAGTTCCGCTCTCATACTTGAAGCGCGAATAGGCGCCCTGGCCCTTGATATTGGCGATAACCTCTTTCATGCCGCCGATGCCGGTGTCGTTGAGACTGACAATATCGATGGAATAACGCTTTGTTTCGGCATACCTTGAGTACATCCTGAAGAGATCGGCTGCAAAAAGAGCGGCCTCTTCACCACCGGTCCCGGCTCTGATTTCAAGAAAGATATCTTTTTCATCATTGGGATCTTTGGGGATGAAGAGAATCTTGAGACGCTCCTCGAGCGCGGTGCGTTCCGCCTTAAGCCGGGGAAGCTCCTCTTTGACCATCGCCCGCAGGTCGGGGTCGGAATCTTCGAGCATCAGTTCATGCTCTTCAATATCACGCAGAACACTCACGAGCCTGTTGTAAGGCTCCATGAAATCTTCCAGATTGGCGTGTTCCTTGGCTACTGCGGAATATTTGGCGGGGTCTGTGTGAATCTCAGGGTCTGCCAGGAGCGAGGAAAGTTCGTCGTACCTTTCCTCGATCTCCCTTAACTTTTCCAGCATAGGTTATTACTTCTTGGCCTTGCTAAGGTAATCACCATACTTCTGTTTGAAGAGTTCAGCCTTACCAGCCACAGATGTCATGCGCTGCTGACCGGTATAGAAGGGGTGGCAGGCACTGCAGATTTCAACTCTGATGTCGTCTTTGGTTGAGCGAGTCTCAAAGCTGTTGCCGCAAGCGCAAGTTACCTGCGATGATTTGTATTCGGGATGGATACCGTCTTTCATTTCTAAAACTCCTTATTTGTTCATGGATTCCAAGAATCCCTTATTATCATCAGTTTTCGCCAGTTTGTCTAACAAAAACTCGACGCTGTCAATAGGATTTAACGGACTGAGCAATTTTCTCAGAATCCAGATGCGGTCCAACTGATCTTTGGGGATCAGCATCTCCTCTCTTCTGGTGCTCGACTTGGAGATGTCGATGGCCGGGAATACGCGGCGCTCCATGATTGCACGATCCAGATGAATCTCCATGTTACCGGTACCCTTGAACTCCTCATAGATAACTTCATCCATGCGCGAGCCGGTATCAACCAGGGCGGTGGCGATGATGGTGATGGAACCACCCTCTTCAATGTTACGGGCGGCACCGAAGAAGCGCTTGGGCTTCTGCAGGGCGTTGGCATCCACACCACCGGAGAGCAGCTTGCCGGAGGGCGGACAGACGGTGTTATGGGCGCGGGCCAGACGGGTCAGAGAGTCGAGCAGGATCACAACATCCTTGCCGTACTCACAGAGACGCTTGGCGCGCTCCATGACCATGCGGGCAACCTGGACGTGACGCGAAGCGGGCTCATCAAAGGTCGAGGCCACAACCTCGCCGCGCACCGTGCGTTTCATATCGGTAACTTCTTCAGGACGCTCATCGATCAGCAGCACCATCAGCTCGATCTCTGGATGGTTGGTGGTGATGCTGTTGGCGATATTCTGCAACATCATGGTCTTACCGGCCTTGGGCGGTGACACGATGATACCGCGCTGACCCTTGCCGATCGGCGCCAGCAGATCCAGCGTCCGGCCGGTCAGATTGTCGGTGCCGGTCTCAAGGGTGAACTTCTCCTGCGGGTAGAGCGCGGTCAGATCACCGAAGGGCACGCGGTGCTTGGTCATTTCCGGCTTTTCATTATTGATGCTCTCAAGCTTCAGCAGCGCGAAGTAGCGTTCATTATCTTTGGGCGGCCGGATCTGACCTTTGATCTCGTCGCCAACCTTGATGTTGAAGCGTCTGATCTGGGAAGGTGAAACATATATATCATCGGGTCCGGGCAGGTAGCTGTAGTCAGCCGAGCGCAGGAAACCAAAGCCGTCCGGCAATATCTCCAAGACACCCTGACCGTAGATATTGCCCTCCTGAGCAGCCTCGGCAGTCAGAATGGCAAAGATTACCTCTTGCCTGGTCATGGTGCCGGCACCCTCAATATTTAACTTATTGGCGGTTTCTAGAAGATCTTTAGGATCCCGCGTCTTCAAATCGGTTAGATTCATATCAAAGTCCTTTCGATAACGATGGCATGCAAAATATTATGACATGCGAACGAGAGATCAGTCCGCACCTTATGGTTTATGTGTGACTATTCGAATCACAGCATATTGTCAAGAATAAAAAGCTCACAGGCGCTGTCAACCCCTACGATCACAACACTTGCATTACCATACTTTTACTAAAAATCAGTTTGCTTTTTAATATAAGAAGAAAGTCTTTTCCGTTTTGCGGCAGCGGGATAGTAATGGCGGAGCCCCTCAGAGTCGAGGGGCTCCGAAAAGATTTAAGCTGTTTCGAGAGGATTTCCGGCGTGGAACTTGCGCCCGTTAACCTTCTCCGAGATACCAACCTGATCAAGGTAGACAGTGGCTCCGCCCATGAAGAAGGGCCAGCCGGCACCCATGATCATGGCAGTATCCAGATCCTTGGGTGACTCGATAACGCCCTCATCCAGCATCAGTTTGATCTCCTGAGCCACACGGCTCATGACCTTCTCCCGGATCTCATCATCGGTGAAGGCCTTCTGGCCGCGCGGCCAGTGATCTGAAATCTCAGGATCCACATCGATGGTGCCCTGGGGAGTGAAGGTCAGAATATTGGCCTTCTTATTATCAACCGCCCACTTGAGGCCCTGATGCACCGGGAAACGCTCGGGCCAGGCCGCATTCAGGGTCTCCTGAACATGCAGCATGATGGCCGGGCCAACCAGAGCGGCCAGGGTGAAGGGTGACATGGGGAAGCCCAGCTCGGCAACGGCATTGTCGGCCTGCACGAAGCCGGCGCCCTCATCAATACACTGCTGCACACCGTCGGTCATGGCCAGCAGGACGCGGTTGACGATGAAGCCCGGTGCGTTCTTGACGCCGACCGGGGTCTTCTTCAGCTTCTTGGCCATATCAAAGGCAGTGGCCAGGGCCACGTCAGAGGTCTGCTCGCCCTTGATGATCTCAATCAGCGGCATGATGCTGATGGGGTTGAAGAAGTGGAAACCGACAACCCTTGAGGGATCTTTAAGGTTGGCGCCCATCTCTGTCACATTCAGCGAAGAGGTGTTGGTCAGGAAGAGACACTCGGGCTTACAGACACCTTCGAGCTCGCCGAAAACCTTCTGTTTGATGCCCATCTCCTCGAAGACGGCCTCAATGACAAAGTCACAATCTTCAAAGCCGTCGTAGGTGGTGGTGCCCTGAATCAGGGTCTCGCCCATCCACTTGGCATCCGCCTCACTCAAACGCCCCTTGGCAACCTTCTTACCAAGCTGCTCGCGGATGTACCCTGTACCCTTGTCCACGAACTCCTGCTTGATATCCTTCATCAGGACCGGCACCTTGTAACGCTCAACAAAGATCTGGGCGATCTGCGAGGCCATCAGGCCGGCGCCGATAACACCGATCTTCTTGATCGGAATGCTCATGACACCTTCGGGGCGGCCGGGCAGTTTCTTGGCGCGGCGCTGCACCAGATCAAAGGAGTAGATGGAGGCCATGCACTGACGCGAGACGATCATGTCGGCCAGGGCCTGATTCTCCTGCTCAAAACCTTCATCCAGCGACCACTCGGAGGCGTTCTTGATCAGCTCCAGGGCGCGGTGGGGGGCCAGAGCACCGGAATGAACCTTGCCGGCCACGAACATCTGGGCCTCGGCATAGAGCTCATCGCTCATCTTGGGATCAGCGCTTCTCTTCTCGGTCTTATCCTCGCCGGTGATGAGCTTCTCCAGGAACTGCAGCGACTCATCCACGAACTCGGCCGGCTCAAAGAGTTTGTCGGCCAGCCCCATCTCATAGACCTGGGTGGACTTGCTCATGCGGTTCTGGTTGAGCGGATTTTTAATGATCAGATCAACGGCCACCTTGGGGCCGGCGATACGCGGCACCAGCTGGGTTCCGCCCCAACCAGGCACCAGGCCGATGAAACACTCGGGCAGAGCGTAGTGATCGCAGCCGCCCGGACTCTTGGAGATGGTACGGTAGTCATGATAGAGACCGACCTCTACACCGCCGCCCATGGCAGCGCCGTTGATGGCAGCCACGGTGGGGAAGGGCAGCTCCATGATTCTCTTGAAGACGGTATGGCCGCCGCGGCCGATCTCAACGGCCTTTTCGCGGGAGATGTTCTGATCGATGCTCATGATGTCGGCGCCCACATTGAAGATGTAGAGCTTGCCGGTCATCAGCCAGCCCTTGACATCGGGGTCGGCGCTGACCTGGTCAATGACATCATTCAGAGAGGCAAGCGCCTCCTCGCCCCAGGTATTGGGCTTGCGATGATCCTCACCATTATCCATGGTGACAATGGCAATCTTGCCGGCCTTACTCGACTGATAGTAATTCAGTTTACATTCGGTAACATATTTAGCCATGATAACCTCCTACAGCTCTTTCCCGACCATGTTTTCCCAGAGTATGGCAGCACCCATACCCATACCGACACACATGGTGGTCAGACCAAACTTGGCATCCGGATTCAATTCAAAGTCCCTAGCCAGCTGAATGCTCAAACGCACACCGGAAGAGGCCAGCGGATGACCGATGGCAATGGCGCCGCCATAGGGATTCATCTTGGGATCAACCGGAGTCTGCAGACCGAAGTACTTGGCATAAGCCACGGCCTGAACCGCAAAAGCCTCATTCAACTCGATCAGATCGATATCAGAGAATTTCAAACCGGCCCGCTGCAAAACCTTCTCGGTGGCGGGAACCGGGCCCCAGCCCATGATTGAAGGATCAACGCCCACAAAGGCGGAACCGATCATGCGCATCTTGGGCTTGATGCCCAGGGCCTTGCACTTCTCGCCGGACATCAGCAGGGATGCGGCGGCACCGTCGTTGAGGCCGGAGGCGTTACCCGGAGTAACCTTGCCGCCAACCTTGAAGGGTGTCTTGAGGTTGGCCATCTTCTCTAACGTAATGTCGGCGCGGGGCTGCTCATCCTTGTCAGCCACCTTCCAGCCGTTGGGAGTAAAGACGGACATGTTGATGGCCTGACCTTCATAGTAACCCTCTTCCAGGGCCTTGAAGTACTTCTTGGTGCAGTGGTAGGCGTACTCGTCGGACTCCTCTTTGGTAACCTCGGGGTAGCCGTTCTCCACCAGCCAGTCGTGCAGACGCTCGGCGGTGCAGCCCATGTTGAAGTACTGCATATCAACCATCTTTTCGGTAAAAATTCTGGGGTTGGGATCGGCGCCCTGACCCATGGGATGGTGACCCATGTGCTCAACACCACCGGCCACAATCTGATCGGCGCAGTTGGCCATGATCATGTTGCCGCCCATGGTCTGGGCAGTCAGACCGCCGGCGCACATGCGGTCCAGCGAGAAGCCGGCAACCTTCTCGGACATGCCGGCCGTCAGAACAGCCGTCCGGCCCATGGTGGTTCCCTGGTCGCCGCTCTGGGTGGTCGCGCCCCAGATGTTATCATCGGTCTCGTCAAAGTCGACTTCGGGATTTCTTCTCCGCAATTCCCGGATACACTTGCTGACCATATCATCCGCACGGGTGGCATGGTAGAAACCATCCGGCCTGGCCTTTCCGAACCAGGTACGAACACCGTCTACAAAATAGGCATCCTTTAAATCCATAATACCCTCCTTAAAGTTTTGAACTCACTAAGCAGCAGCCACTCATAGACAATCTTTTATGGCTGCCAAATAAAAAACCAATATACTTTGGCGGCAAGATGGGTGTCAAGCTCAGAATGAACCGCGACTCATTTTTTCACAATCACTGTCATTCTGTCAAAAATAGTGCATGTAATCAAGGATTATATATGATGCGCATCGGATGGATGTCGCGGTTGATGCCCTTGACGCGGATATCGCCCATGGACTCCAGCTTCAGGCCGACTCCGTCATAGTCCAGAATCCGCTCGGCAGTCTGCTCACAGACCACTATTTCACCAGGTTTCGAGGTGGCCTCCAGGCGCTGGGCCAGGTTAACCGGCTCCCCGATCACGGTGAAGTTCATCTGCTCTTCGGTGCCGATATTGCCGGCCAGGGCCACGCCGGTGGCAATGCCGATGCCGACCGTGGCCGGCGGCAGACCGTCCACTCGCAACTTGTGCTGCAGCTCGCGCATGGCGCGCTGCATATCCACGGCGCAGCTGGCGGCCTTGACCGGGTCCAGCTGATCACGGTCCGGAATGCCAAAGACGGCCATGATACCGTCGCCGAGAAACTTATCCAGCATGCCGCCGTGCTTAAAGATAATAGGTACGGCGGTCTCGAAAAAATGATTGAGCACGCTGACAACATCCTCGACCGGATGCTTGTCAACCATGGTGGTGAAGCCGGTAACGTCGGCAAAGACCACCGAAACAACCTGCATGTCGCCGCCCAGGCGCGTCATGCGCTCGTCAGCCATCAGATGTTCGGCCAGTCCGCGCGAGAAATAGCGGCTCAGATTCATCCTCTTCTTCTCCAGCCCCAGCAGCTCCTGATAGGTCCTGACCAGCGAGGTGGTGATCGAGAGCTGGTCGGCGATCAGCGCAAAGAGGCGCAGGTCCTCGGTCGAGAAGGCCTCAGCCACATTGTCGCGAAAGTTCATGACGCCGACGCAGTTGGCCTCGGAGATGATCGGAACACAGGCCAGGGACCCGTTCTGGCGGGTGCCGCGGTCCGAAAAATTCTCATCCTTGGTGACATCCGGAATGTAGAGGGTCTTGGCCGTCTCAACCACCTTGCCGGCAATTCCCTCGCCGCGCTTGAGGCGGATAGGCGTGCAGCTGGGCGCGCCGCGCATGCCGGAGGCGCTGACCACATAGAGGTTGTCGGTCTCCTCATCCACCAGCATCACCGAGATGGAGTAGATGCCGGTATGCTGCTTGATGATGTCAAGCTGCTGCAGGAAGAGCTCGCTCCAGGAGGAGAGCGCCGTGCGCTTGAGCGCATCCCCCAGCTCCTTGATCAGGGAGAGCTCCGCAATCTTCTGCTCGAAGCCCCGCTCGAGGGATACCAGTCGCTCCTTGAAAATTTCGGTCAGATCCTGCTTGCTCATAGGATATCCATCATCAACTTGACGCGGGTGACCGTGTTCTCATAGGCCTTGACCACCTCAAACTCGGGCATCTCGACACCCCTGCTCTCCAGCAGACGCACCACCACGTTGTTGATCTTATCCTTCTTATAGTAGCCGTGATGGGCGATGAAGTCGGCCAGGTTGACAATGGCCGCCAGCGGACCCTCGCTGGCCTTGACCGGCAGATGATGATTCTTGAGCCCGTCCACAATGCCGGTCGGCAGATTCCAGCGCTCACCGATGAAGGCGCCGACCTCGGCATGCGACAGGCCGATCATCAGCTCCTCGTCAGCCAGACTTTCCATCGTTGAGTAGCCCGGCACATACTGATAGCCGCTCTCCATCTGCAACAGTACGATCTTGCCCAGATCGTGCAGCAGCCCGACCGTATAGAGCATCTCGTCGCCCTTGCTGCCCAGGTAGGGCGCCAGCCACTGGCTGAGATTGGCCACCACCAGGGAGTGCTCCCACAAATCGCGCGTCTCGCGACTCTTCATGCGGTCGATGGCCTTGGAGATAGCGATGGTAAAGGCCAGGTTCATGACCTCGTCATTGCCCAGGATGACCACCGCATGCTCCACCGAGTTGATCTGGCGATGAAAGCCGTAAAAGGCCGAATTGACGATCTTGAGCAGCCTGGAAGTCAGCACCGGATCGTGCTGAATGATGGCCGAAACCTCCTTGGCGCTGACCGTCGGATCCCCGGCCAGCTCCATGATCTTGCGCGCAATGGGCGGCAGGGTCACCAGGTTTTCCACATTTCTGAAGCGGCGCAGGGTGGCGACGCCCCGGGCAAACTTCTCATCCATCTTGCGGTCGTAATCCCACTCGTTCATCAGGCGGCCGATCTCATCCGAGACGAAATCAACACTGCCGGGCACCAGCGGAACCTCACCATGGGCAAAGAGATCCTTGATCCAGAGCTGCTCGGCCGGCTCCATGCTGCTCAGAACCTGCCCGACCTCTTGCGGACGGGTCAGGATGGCGGCATAGAACTGATAGAAGGAGGTCTTGATGAAGCGGCCCTCGGGACTCTCGCTCTTCCGGACCTGGCCGGTCTCGGTCAGATTGTCCCAGAGCCGCCGGATCCAGGGCGAACTGGCCACAGAGCGCAGACGCCCCAGCGCGACACCGAAGAGCTCGCGCACACTGCTGCCATCCTTGGGATAGATGGCTATGCCCTTGGGAATCGACAGGAAAATTGATGAGGCATCATCACTGCTGACCCCGTACATGACGACAATCTGATAATCCTTAAAGCTGACGGCCATATCCATCTCACGCTTGGCCGCCAACACCTTCTGGGCATAGCTCTCGGGCATGACCACCAGCGCTATCTTTCCTCCCAGGGCATCGGCCTTCTTAAGCTCAATTTCAAGGGGCACCAACTTCTCAATATTACTCATAAGCCCATTATCGACCCGGCCAATCTTAATCTTTATTTTCGACCGATTGACTTCACCGCACTCCTTTCCTAGAATGCTCCCAAAAACACAAAGGACTATCCTGTGATAAGTGTAGAAGATGCCAGAATTACTATCCTGAACCAGATCAGAAAGCTGCCGGTCGAGAAGATTTCACTGGATCAGGCCCTGGGCCGCTATCTGGCCGAAAATATCGCCTCAGCCATCGATGTGCCCTCCAGCGACAACTCCGCCATGGACGGCTATGCCCTGCGGGCCGGGGACATCACGGAGTCCGGCACCAAACTCGAGGTGATTTACGACCTGCCGGCCGGCAGCCTGCCCAAACAGGCGGTCAAAGCCGGCCAGGCCGTGCGCATCATGACTGGCGCCCCCATCCCCGAGGGTGCCGACACCGTAGTCATGCGCGAACAGACCCATGAGGCCGAGCATACAGTTGTCATCAATACCATCCCGAAGCGCGGTGATCACATTCGCCGCGCCGCCGAGGATATCGCAGCCGGCCAGGTTATCCTGAAGGCCGGCACCCGCCTGGGCCCGGCGCAGATCGGCCTGCTGGCATCGGTCCGCAAGTTTCTGGTGCATGTCCATCAGCAGCCCGTGGTCGCCATCCTGGCCACCGGCGACGAGGTGGCCGACCTGGACGACCCCTTCAGCGCCGGCATGGTATCCTCATCCAACTCCTACACCCTCATCAGCATGGTTAAGGAGTGCGGCGCCATCCCGCTCTATCTGGGCATCGCCAGGGACAGCCGCGAAGATCTGATCAGCAAGATGCAGCAGGCCCGGCGCGCCGACCTGCTCATCAGCTCGGGCGGCGTCTCCATGGGCGACTACGACCTGGTCAAGGAGGTCATGCAGGACGACGGCAACAAGATGGAGTTCTGGCAGGTCTGCATGAAACCCGGCAAACCGCTGGCCTTCGGTCACATAGCCGGCATCCCGGCCATCGGCCTGCCCGGCAACCCGGTCTCAACCATGACCTCCTTCTACCAGTTTGTACGCCCGGCCATCCGCAAGATGCTGGGAGCCGAGAATCTGCTGCTGCCCTCGATCACCGCAACCCTAAATGCTCCCATCAAGAAGAGGGGCGACCGCGTGCACTATGTGCGCGGCCAGTTTGATGCCGCCTCCATGAGCGTCACCACCACCGGCGACCAGGGTTCGGGCATTCTCTCCTCCATGGCCAGAGGCAACTGCTTCATCATCTGCCCGGCTGAGGCCACCCTGCTGGAGCCCGGCGAAGTCGTTAATTGCGAGCTTTTTGCTGAAATATGAAGATTTTAACTCATTGATCTGACGGATAAGCCGATACGACTGGCACAAAAATATTGACATTCTTGAATTTCTGGGTATAACTACGCATCTCTTAAAGATTATGCGGAGGGCAGCATGGTTAGAACAGAGGAACTCCACGAGATTAAAGAACTTCTGGACAGAATGAGAGTCGAACTCTTGGAAGATCTTGAAGAGAGAATTAAGTCCAGCGACATCTCCACCCAAAGAGAAATCGGTGACATCTTTGATGACGCCGACCTGGAGCAGTCCCGCGAATTCAATCTCCTTCTATCTAAACGAGAGCAGGCCAAACTGGATCAAATCGACGCCGCGTTAGCGCGCATCAAAGAGGGTGAATACGGCATCTGTGAAGATTGCGAAGAGGAGATTCCTCTGGGCCGTCTCAAGGCCATGCCGTTTGCAGCTCTATGTGTAAAATGTAAATCAGAAAGAGAATCTATTGAGGGACAAAAATCCTTCGCAACAGGAAAGGTTTAATTTATTATGCCCCAGAGGGTCGAGGTTCGGCTGAAGAACCACTTATTTGACGCACGCGGCCAGCGGGTTAAATCTCAGATATTTCACGCCTTCCCGGAAATTAATATCGACGATGTAACTTGCTTTGATGTTTTCAACATAGACACTGACAACTTGGAAGAGGCTGTTGCAAGGGAGACCTTCTGTGATCCTGTCATCCAGGAGCTCGGTTTCAACAAACCCCTGAGCGACGACTGCGACTTCTACATCGAGGTCGGCTTCAAACCGGGCGTAACCGACAACGTCGGCCACTCCGCCCGCGACACTCTGGCGATGATCACCGGCGAGAAAATCGACGTCTACTCGGCCAAGGCCTTTCTGATTAAGGGTGACATCGACAAAGCCACGGCCGAGAAGGTCGCCGATGAGTGCCTGGCCAACACCCTGATTCAATATTGCCGGGTCTTCGCAAAAGATGAGATCGCAAATATTGAGGCCTATGTCCCCAAGGTTGTCGATACCCACGAGCCGGAATCCAAGACGATCCCCCTCGACCTGAATGATGACGAGCTGGCCAAGCTCTCCCGCGACCGCACCCTGGCGCTGACCCTGGATGAGATGAAGGTCATCAAGGCCCATATCGAAAATCCTGAAGTTCAGGCCGAACGCGCAAAGGTGGGCCTGGGTAAAGAGCTGACCGACGTCGAGCTGGAAGTGCTGGCCCAGACCTGGTCGGAGCACTGCAAACACAAGATCTTCGCCGCCGACATCACCTATGAGGAGGACGGCAGGGTTGAAGAGATCAAATCGCTCTTCAAATCCTACATCCAGAAATCCACCAAGGAGATCCGGGAGGCCGCCGGCGACGACGACCTCTGTGTCAGCGTCTTCACCGACAACGCCGGTGTGCTGCGCTTCACCGATGATTTCCACATGGTCTACAAGGTTGAGACCCACAACTCCCCTTCAGCCCTGGACCCCTACGGCGGCGCCCTGACCGGCATCGTCGGCGTCAACCGCGACCCATCGGGAACCGGCAACGGCTCCAAGCTGATCTTCAATACCGACGTCTTCTGCTTCGCAGACCCCTTCTACAAGGAGGAGCTGCCGCCCAAGATCCTGCATCCGCGCCGCATCTTTGAAGGTGTGCGCGAGGGCGTCGAGCACGGCGGCAACAAGAGCGGCATCCCGACCATCAACGGCTCATTGGTATTTGACGACCGTTTCCTGGGCAAGCCGCTGGTCTACTGCGGTACCGCATCCCTGATGCCGACCATGTCCGCCGGCAGACCCACCCACATCAAAGAGATTGAACCCGGCGACAAGATCGTCATGACCGGCGGCCGCATCGGCAAGGACGGCATCCACGGCGCAACCTTCTCATCCGAGGAGCTGCACGAGGAGTCCCCCACCTCGGCCGTCCAGATCGGCGACCCCATCACCCAGCGCAAGATGAATGACTTCCTGCTGGTGGCCCGTGACCGCGGTCTCTACAGAACCCTGACCGACAACGGCGCCGGCGGCCTCTCATCCTCCATCGGCGAGATGGCCGAGATGAGCGGCGGCTGCCACCTTGAACTGGACAAACCGCCCCTCAAATATCAGGGACTCGATCCCTGGGAGATCCTGATCTCCGAGGCCCAGGAGCGCATGTCACTGGCCGTGCAGCCCGAGAATGTTGCAGCCCTGATCGAGCTCTCCGAGCAGATGGGCGTCGAATCCACCGTGATCGGTACCTTCACCGACTCCGGCTATCTGCACGCCACCTATGAAGACAAGGTTGTGGCCCACCTGGAGATGGAGTTCATGCACAACGGCCTGCCGGCCATGCAGCTCAACGCCAAGTGGGAGGCCCCCAAGCTGGCCGATCCCGAGACTCCGGTCCCGGAGAACCAGAACGCCAAGCTGAACGAGATGCTCGGCCGCCTCAACATCTGCTCCAAGGAGTATGTGGTCAGACAGTATGACCATGAGGTGCAGGGCGGCTCAGTTGTCAAACCGCTGACCGGTGTTGAGAACGACGGCCCCTCGGACGCCGGCGTGATGAGACCACTGCTGGACCGCCTGGACGGTATCGTTACCTCCAACGGCATCATCCCGCGCTACTCCGACATCGACACCTACCACATGACGGCCTGCTCCCTGGACGAAGCCCTCAGAAACTACGTCTGCGCCGGCGGCGACCCCGAACACTGGGCCTGCCTGGACAACTTCTGCTGGTGCGACCCCGTCGTGAGCGAGCGCAACCCGGACGGCGAATACAAGCTGGCCCAGCTGGTGCGCGCCAACAAGGCGCTCTACGACTACACCAAGATCTACAACTGTCCGCTGGTCTCCGGCAAGGACAGCATGAAGAACGACTATATCGGACCCGACGGCAAGATCTCGATCCCGCCGACCATCCTGATCTCGGTCATCGGCCGCATCGACGATGTGACCAAGGCCTGCACCATGGATCTCAAGCGCGAGGGCGACATCGTCTTCGTCCTGGGCGAGACCTTGAAGGAGATGGGCGGTTCCGAATTCCTGGCCAGCTACGGCGAACTGGGCGCATCGGTTCCCAAGGTTGACGCCGAGACCGCCTATGAGCGCTACAAGCTGATCTACAGGGCCATGCAGGATAAGAAAATCGCCTCGGCCCACGACCTCTCCGACGGCGGCCTGGCAGTTGCCCTGGCTGAAACCGCCTTTGCCGGCGGCCTGGGACTGGATATAGACCTGAGCGGCCTGAACGCCGCATCCGACATGAACGACACCGAGATTCTCTACAGTGAAACCCAGAGCCGTATCGTCATCTCGGTCAAGCCCGAAAACGCCGACTACATCAGCGAGCTCTTCGGCATCGACGCCCAGGCTATCGGTGTTGTTACAGCCGAGCCCAGACTGAAGATCACCGGCACCGGCGGCGACGTAATCATCGACCAGGACCTGGCCACCATGAAGGCCGCCTGGCAGAAGACAATGGATTTTTAAAATGATTAAAGCACTTGTAATATCAGGATACGGAACAAACTCCGAGATCGAGATGGCCCACGCCTGCACCCTGGCCGGCGCCACTACCGACATCGTGCACATCAGCGATATCGTGGCCGGCAAGGTCTCGATCCCCGACTACCACTTCCTCAACCTGGCCGGCGGCTTCTTAGACGGCGACGACCTCGGTTCAGGCCAGGTCGCGGCCATCCGCTACAAGCACGCCAAGGTGGCCGGCACCGAGCGCACCCTCTTCGAGGATATGATGACCCTGGTGGAGCGCGGCGGCGTGATCATGGGCATCTGCAACGGCTTCCAGGTCCAGGTCAAGACCGGCCTGATCCCCGGCAACCCCATGGGCCAGCGCCGTGTCTCACTGAGCTTCAACGACTCGGGCAAGTTCGAGGACCGCTGGGTCAACCTGAAGGTAAACCCCAAAAGCCCCTGCGTATTCACCAAGGGCATCGACCAGATCTACGTGCCGGTGCGACACGGCGAGGGCAAGATCATCGTTGATAGCGATGCGACCCTCAAAGAGATCACAGACCAGAACCTGGACTGCCTCTACTATGCCGATAAAGACGGTAATCCGACCATGGATTACCCGATGAACCCCAACGGCAGCACAGGCGCCATCGCCGGCATGTGCGACGCAACCGGCCGCATCTTCGGCCTCATGCCGCACCCCGAAGCCTTCACCCATCCCACCAACCACCCGCAGTGGACCCGGATGGAGACTCTGCCCGAGAAGGGCGAGGGTATGGCGCTGTTTGATAATGCGGTTAATTATTTGAAGCAGAATTTGTAAGAAGTACTTAGATCAAGATTTAGAAGGGCAGCCGGTTGGTTGCCCTTTTTGTTTTTATCTCATGGATGAATACTTGTCCTTTCAATACTACTGCAGGTATAAATAGAACATGAAAGAAGAACTTATTAGCTTCTGGAAAAATGAATTCCCCAATTTCCATCCTCAGGCACATGCCTTAAAATACGATTTTAGCGACAGGTGGGTACGCTTTCATTCTTTACCCGATTCTAAACGCTATTCTGATACCCAAGAAGAGTATCAACAGATATTACATAGGCATAATTCCATTCTACAGGAAACATGCGGTTATAGATGCGATATATTTGTTAGTTTGCCTGAATATTCAGAAAACAAAACTCCCAAGAAGCCCGAACCTGAGGTAGCCCAATTATTCCCCCACACACAACACTGGTATTCCATTAACCAAAATGAAGAAGACAATGATATTTTTTATTGGCATCTTCATGCAGCAAAGCTTCAATATAATGGCCATGAACTAAATAACCTTCTTCGCTTGGTCGCAGATGATATAGTTGAAGATGTACTGGTCATTTGTCCTTCAGAAAGAATTCTTTACCATCCTTACGATGGTGGAGCAGATGTTATTTTACCATCAACTAAACAACGCGATAACATAAAAGCAAAACATCCTGACTGGCTATCAACACACCCCGAGGGTTATTAGCCCACGCACTGGCAAGCGTCCCGCTTAGCCAGTGCCACCCAACTCCCCCTCCCTCAATCCCTCCCACCAGGGGAGGGAAGCGCTTGATCCAAAAGCCAAGTCCCTCCCCCCTAGCGGGGGAGGACAGGTAGGGGGGAGTCTCCACCATACGTTACTTATCCCAACTTGGAACCAATCCCCAATAGTGTTAAAGTGTCCCGATATTCAAAGAGGGGGTAATTTAACTTACATGAAACAGGGTTTTGATAACGAGAAGTATATCAGCGAACAGTCGGCGGAGATCCTGGAGCGGGTCAAGAAGTTTGACAACAAGCTCTACCTGGAGTTCGGCGGCAAGCTCATGTTCGACTACCACGCCGCGCGCGTCCTGCCCGGCTATGATCCCAACGTCAAGATGCGTCTGCTGCAGAAGCTCAAGGACCAGGCCGACCTGATTCTCTGCATCTACGCCGGCGACATCGAGCGCAAGAAGATCCGGGCCGATTTCGGCATCACCTATGATTCCGACGCCCTCAAGCTGATCGACGAGCTCAAGGAGTGGGGCATCAACGTCAAGGGCGTGGTCATCACCCGTTTCGACGAGCAGCCCGGCGCGGTGCAGTTCAAGAACAAGCTGGAGCGCCGCGGCATCAGGGTCTACACCCACCGCTTCACCAAGGGCTATCCCACCGACGTGGAGACCATCGTCAGCGAAGAGGGCTACGGCGCCAATGCGCATATCGAGACCGACAAGCCCCTGGTGATCGTCACCGGCCCCGGACCCGGCAGCGGCAAGCTGGCCACCTGCCTCTCGCAGCTCTACCATGACCACCAGCAGGGCGTGCACTCGGGCTATGCCAAGTTTGAAACCTTCCCCATCTGGAGCATCCCGCTCAAGCATCCGGTCAACATCGCCTATGAGGCCGCCACCGCCGATATCCGCGACTTCAACATGATCGACCCCTTCCACCTGGAGGCCTACGGCGAGACCACCATCAACTACAACCGCGATGTTGAGGTCTTCCCGGTGCTCAAGCGCATCCTGGAGAAGATCACCGGCAACGAATCGCTCTACCAGTCTCCAACCGACATGGGCGTCAACCGCTGCGGCTTCGCCATCGTGGATGACGAGGTCGTCAGGGAGGCCGCCAAGCAGGAGGTCATCCGCCGCTACTACCGCTACGGCTGCGAATACATGAAGGGCTTCACCGACAAGGAGACCGTCCAGCGCGTGGAGCTGGCCGTACGCGACTTCAAGATGAAGCCCGAGGACAGAAGCGTGGTGCAGCCGGCCCACAGGGCCGCCAGAGAGGCCATGGACAACCCCGAAAAGGGTAATGACGGCGTCTATTGCGGCGCGGCCATCCAGCTTAACGACGGCTCCATCGTCACCGGCAGCAACTCCTCCCACATGCACGCCGCCTCCAGCCTGATCCTGCACGCCCTCAAGCACCTGGCCGGCATCCCGGATCAGATCAAGCTGCTGCCGCCCAATATCATCGACTCAATCAAGAGCCTCAAGACCGACTCTTTGCAGGAGAAATTTATCAGTCTCGATCTGCAGGAGACTTTGGTGGCCCTCAGCATCAGCGCCACGGTCAACTCGGCCGCGGCCCTGGCCCTGGAGAAGATTCATGAGCTCAGGGGCTGCGAGGTGCACCTGACCCACATCCCGACCCCCGGCGATGAGACCGGCCTCAGGCGCCTGGGCGTCAACCTCACCTGCGACGCCAGCTTCGCCACCCAGAATCTTTTTATGAGCTGAAACTTGGGGGAGAAATCCCCCAAGCTTAATCTTTGATAGAAAGCCCCCGGACGGGGGCGTGGCTAAAGATCTTCGATATCATCAAGCGCGCCATCGCTGTCGCAGATGCAGTTCCAGGCATCTTCAGCTTTGGATCTGTCATTGGTGCAGAGAATTTCATCTCCATCCTGGTTAATGATGAGGTAGTGCCTTGAGTCTGTCTCAAAGACAAACTCCAGATCTTCATAGAAATCAATCACTTCCATAGTTTTACTGCAGCTCCTCAGTGTCCTCGATAACCTGGAAAGAAGTAACTGAAAGATACTTGATGCCGGCTTCCTCTTCTACGTTGCCGTTAACTTTGACCTGAGTATCGATCAGCATCACCAGCTCATTGCCGGCATCTGTATCGACGATCTCATAGGTTTCGCCGCTGGCTGTCTCAAGTTGGAAGTTGGCGTTTACGACGCCGGTAAAGGAGCCTGCCCAGAGATTCCCAGCACAGACAAACATTGCCAGGCCAAACAGAAAGGATTTAAATTTCATCTTACACCTCATGTTTTTTGCCTTCTAAGAGCAACTGATATGCCAGCGCTTCAGAGGGCGCCCGGCTTTTGTATCTCTTCGATTTAAAAGCCGATTATATGATGATCAGGCCTGGATGGACCTCGATAGAGGAACCTGATGTTCCGGTTTGACAATTATGCGGAATCTGGAGTTCCGCTTAATGCTTGTAGTTCTCTTTTTTAAGGCCGTGCTTCTGCATCAGTTTATGAAGTTGGCGGGTGGTAATGCCGGCGGCCGCGGCCGTATTTTTGACAGAGCCCTGCTGTTGGGCGAGCTGTTCATGCAGGTAGCGGTACTCCATCTCATTGATGGCCACATTGCGGGCTTCGGCCAGGGTCATGTTGCCGGCCGCTTCACTGTCCAGCACTCTCCCATGGAAGAGCTCCTGGGGAAAGCTGTCCGGCGAGAGCAGCGGGGAGTTCTCAAGGATGAAGGCTCGCTCGATCAGATTCTCGAGCTCCCGGATATTGCCGGGCCAGGAGTACTCCTTGAACGCCTCAAGCACGTCCGGATGAAGACCCCGGATATCCTTGGCATAGAAGCGGTTGAGCTTCTTGATGAACCCGTCCACCAGCAGCGGCAGATCCGCCATGCGTGCATTCAGGGACGGAATATCGATGGGGAAGACGTTCAGCCGGTAGTAGAGATCCTTGCGGAAATCGCCCTGCTCGGCCAGGGTCTTAAGGTCAATGTTGCTGGCCGCAATTATCCGCGCCCCGGACTCGATGGTCTCCTCGCCGCCGACCCGACAGAAGCTGCCGTCCTGCAGCACCTGCAGCAGCTTCACCTGAGCCGCCGGGGTGATGGTTCCGATCTCGTCCAGGAAGATGGTGCCCTCCTGGGCGATCTCAAAACGGCCCAGCTTGCGGCGCAGGGCCCCGGTAAAGGCGCCTTTCTCATGCCCGAAGAGCTCACTCTCAATCAGGGTGTCCGGTATGGCGCCGCAGTGCACACTGATGAATGGAGCCTCCTTGCGGTTGCTGTGGGAGTGGATCAGCTTGGCCAGCACGCTCTTGCCGACGCCGGTGTCGCCGTTCAGCAGCACGGTCGACCTGGTCGGCGCCACCGACTTGACCAGATTGAGCACCTGCTGCATCTCCTTGCTGCGGGTGCGCACAAAGTCCATGGATTCGGTCTGCCAGAACTTGTCGCGCAGATAGTCCAGCTCAGAGTGGACGATCATGGATTCATAGATGGTCTCGGTGATGAAGCGGGTCTCGGCCGTGTCGAGCGGATAGGTCAGGTAATTGCTGGCGCCGGCCTTTACGGCCATGACCGCCTCCCGGATTCTGTCCTGAGCGCTCAGGACGACAATCTCCACCGTCGGGTTGACCTTCCAGAAGGTATGCAGGCCGTCTTTGATATTTTTACTTTCCAGAAAATCCAGATCAATGAAGAGGTACTCATAGCGCTGGCGGCCAAACATCTGCCGGCACTCGCGCCCACTGCCGGCCAGCTGCACATCTTCATTGATGCTGGCCTTGATGGTCTCGCCTGCGGCCTTGTTGGGGGTGGCAACCAGAACTCTATTCATAAACCATCTCTAACAGGAAGATCTGCGCCAGGCAACATCGGAATCAGCAATTCCTATAACTTCAGGCCTCAGCCATTATATCAATGTTTTTAGATGCTTGAAAAGTGGCACGATAGTTTCATATAGTCCTGCATGGAAAGCCGAGACATCAAAACCGTCAAAGGCCTGCTGGTGCCGGTTGAATGGGATCAGGATGGCCAGATAACCGCCATCGCCCTCTCCATGTCCAACGAAAGGGAGCTGCTGATTGAACCCTCTGAAACCAGCAGCGAACTGATGGCAATCCTGCGCCGCTCAGTCCGCCTCACAGGCGAGATCAGCCATCAAAAAGACCAGAGCTCAATCGCGGTCCATGAGTATCAACTGCTGCGCTGACGCCCTCTTCAGTACATCCCCTCTATCAGATCCTTGTACTTCTCATTGACCACCCGCCGCTTCACCTTGAGGGTCGGGGTCAGCTCGCCGGTCTCCTCTGAGAAGGGCTCCTTGAGAATGGTGTAGTATTTGACCTGTTCATAGCGCGCCAGTTTATCATTGACCCTCTCCACCTGGTCCTGGACCAGCTTCTGGATGGTGGGGTTGTCCAGCAGGTCATCATTTGATTCAAAACTGATGCGATGCTTCTTGGCATGGCGCCTGATGGTCTCGATATCGGGAACGATCAGGGCGCAGAGATATTTACGGCCGTCGCCCACCATGCAGGCCTGATCAATGAAGGGTCTTGAGATCAGGGCCACCTCAATGGGGTGGGGGGCGATGTTCTTACCGCCCGAGGTCACAAAGATCTCCTTCTTGCGGTCGGTGATCTCGAGAAAGTTTTCATGGTCGAAGCGGCCAATGTCACCGGTCCTGAACCAGCCGTCGTCGGTAAAGACCTCCGCATCGGCGTCGGGACGGCGCCAGTAGGTTCTGAAGATCTGCGGCCCTCTGACCAGAATTTCGCCATCCTCGGCAATCTTCTGTTCGGTCCACTTGACAGGCCGACCGACGGTGCCGGGTTTGACACGCATGCGGTAGACCAGGGTGTAGTAGCAGAGGCCCAGCTTGAGCATGGCAATGGGGTTCCTGAAGGGCGACTTGCCGTAGCGGATGCGGGTCACCATCAGGTCGGTGGTCATGTCCAACAGCTTGTCATAGAGGAAGCTGCCGACTCTGCCAAGTTCGCCGGCAAAGAGGATATTGGGCTCATTGAGGTTAATGACCGGCGAAGTTTCGGTCAGTCCGTAGCCCTCGTTGAGCTGCAGGGTGGTGGCGCGGAAAAATTCGCAGACCTCCTTGGAGAGCTTGCCGCCGCCCGAGATTGAAAATACCACCCGGTCCATGCCCAGGGACCTCTTGAGCGGATCATAGACAATCATATTGGCCAGGGCAAAATTGAGCAGCTGCCAGGGATTCATGGGTCTGCCGGTGGCCATGCTCTGCACCAGGTTGTTGCCGCTGCGCCGGGCCCAGTTGAAGAGGGCGCGCTGATAGGGCCTGGAGCGCGCCGCGGTGGAGTGCACAATGTCATAGACCTTCTCATAGAAGCGCGGAATCGAGGTTATGACGTTGGGCCTAAGCTCGCGCAGATCGTCGGCGATGGTGTTGAAGCTCTGGGCAAAGGCCAGCTCGCCGCCGAAAAGCAGACCCACCACATGGTAATCACCGGTGCGGCCGTAGACATGACAGAGCGGCAGATGCACGATGCACCGCAGGTGGAGCTCCAGCTCGTTCTGGCGCTTGAAGATGTCCGCATTGCCGACCTGATAGATATTGGAAACCCAGTTGGCCTGAGTCAGCACAACGCCTTTGGGGTGGCCGGTGGTGCCGGAGGTATAGATGATTGAGGCAACATGTTCAGGGGTGACCGCCTGCAGCCGCTCTTCAAGCTTGGCCAGCGGCACATGCTCCCGCCCGAGGTTCATGACCTGCTCAAAGGTCTGCACCCCCTTGAGCAGGCAGGGCGCCATGGTGATGATGGGCAGCTTGCTGAGCCGCTGATTGCCCTTGAAAGCGTTAACGGCTTCCTGGGCCTTCGCGGCGGTTGAGGTGATAATGATGCTGGCATCGCTGTTTTCAGCCATATAGCAGAGCTCATCACAGCTGACCGTCGGATAGATCGGCACCCCGATCGCACCGCAGGCCTGGATGGCCTGGTCGGCAATCACCCAGCGCGGCCGGCTCTCGGCAAAGATCATGACCTTGTCCTCCTGCTCCACACCCATGGCCATGAGCCCGCGGGCCAGCGCCAGCACCGCACTGCGCGTCTCCTGCCAACTCATGGATCTGAAAACATCCGCGGGAGAGCCATCCGGGTTATACTTGCCGGTCAGGAACGGAAAGCTGTCCCTGAACCTGAGCGCCTGGTTATGAAACATGCCGCACAGTGTATCGTTGCGATACTGCATATCGACCTCCTTGAAAGTAACGGGGCAGGGCCCCAAAAAATATAACTACATATTAAGCTCTCCCCCAGGATTTGCTAACTACACCGCCTCCATCACGGCACCGGCCGAAACGCCGCCGGCACCGCAAATGCCGAGCAGGGCGGTTGACTTGCCAGACTGCTGCAGCTCATTGGCCATGGTGGTAACCATCCGCGCCCCGGTGGCGCCAAAGGGGTGGCCGATGGAGATTGAGCCGCCGTGCAGGTTGATGGTCGTGGGGTCCACCTCGCCGACGGCCTTCTTGTAGCCCCACCTGGCGAGGCGCTGCCGCGCGAAGGCATCGCTGCTCATGAGGCGCAGCACGCTCAGGACCTGGGCAGCAAAAGCCTCATGGATATCGATGATATCCACATCCTTGAGCTGCATGCCGGCCTTGGCCAGACTGATGGGCATGGACTGGGCCGGTCCCATCAGCATCTGGTCAAATGGGTCAACCGAATCAAAAGACCAGCTCCTGAATGCGGCCAAGGGCTTGTAGCCCAGGGCTCTGGCCTTCTCTTCACTCATGATCAGACAAGCGGCGGCGCCGTCGGTCAGGGGGCTGGAGTTGCCGGCGGTCAGATTGCCGCCTTTGGCAAAAACCCCCTTGAGCTTAGCCATTTTCTCGGCCGTCACATTGCCGCGGATAATATTATCTTTTGTAATAACCTTTCCAGCGGGGGTTTTAACGGCAATCACCTCATCATCAAACCGGCCCGACTCCCAGGCGGCGGCGGCCCGCTGGTGCGACTGGACCGCAAAACTGTCCATGGCTTCACGGGAGATGGCATTTCTGACGCCCATCTTCTCCGCTGACTGCCCCATCAGTTCACCGGTAGAGCGCTCCCTGATGGCCGGCTGCTGCGGCATCATATCCTGCCTGAAATTTAGCTCCCTGAGCAGCTGGAGATACTCTCTGGGACCGGACTTGCCGCTCAGAATAACCGGGGCCGCCTTATGCACAAAACTGTTGGGCATGGTCACCTGCGCGTTGCTGGTGGAGTCGGATCCGCCGGCGATCACCAGATCAAAATCGCCGCGCTCAATCTCGCTGACCGCCTGGGCGATCGACTTAAGACTGGAGGTGCAGGCCCTGGTTACAGTGCTGCACTCCACATCTGCCAGCCCCAGATCCAGGGCGATCTCACGACCGACATTGGCGCACTGGGTCGGCAGGATTACGCCGCCCCAGGCGATTGCATCGATCTCATTCTTATCCAGACTGTACTTCTCGATCAGAGCCTCAACAACAGCCCGCCCCAGGTCAATGCTCTCCATGGGCGTAAAGGCTCCAAATGCCTTCAAGAACGGCGTCCGCACACCGCCGACAATTACCGCACGTCTCCTGTCTGCCATATCAGGCCCCCACATAGTTGCCGCCGCAGATGCGGATGGCCTGGCCGTTGACGCCGGCGGCGCCCGGACTGGAGAGGAAGGTGGCGGTCTCGGCAATATCCTCGGGCAGACCGCCCTGGGCCAGGTTGGAGAGCCGGCGGCCGGCCTCCCGGTTCATGAAGGGAATGGCGGACGTCATCTGGGTCTCGATAAAGCCGGGGCAGACGGCGTTAATTGTTACCCCCTTCTTGGCCAGGGCCGGGGCTATCGACTGCACATAGCCGATCAGGCCGGCCTTGGAGGCGCAATAGTTGCTCTGGCCGATGTTGCCGGCGATGCCCACCATGGAGGAGAGACAGACGATGCGGCCGCCAGCATTGAGTTTGGGCATCAGGGCCTCATTCAGCCGGATCAGGGAGATCAGGTTGACATTCAGGGTCAGGTCCCAGACCTCAGGCTTCATGTTGACCAGCATCTTGTCGCGGGTGATGCCGGCATTGTGGATGACGATATCGATGCCGCCGCCAAACTTCTCATCCAGCAGACTGGTCAGATTGGCCGGGGTATCCGTCTCTGTGACGTCGCCCAGCAGCACCGTGCCGCCGATCTTCTGGGCCAGTTTGCAGAGCGGATCATTGGCCGGCGGGATATCCATGCAGATCACATGGGCGCCCTCGCGCGCCAGGGCTTTGGCGATGGCCGCGCCGATGCCGCGGGCCGCGCCGGTCACCAGAGCCACCTTACCGCTCAGAGGCTGGACCAGAGGCTGATCCTTGGGCGCCTTGGCGCTTCTGGTCAGCCGGATGGGCTGGGCATTGATGTAGGCCGAGCGCTCGGAGAGCAGGAAGTGCAGAGCCGGCGCAATCGAGTCTTCGGCGCCCTTTTCAACGGTCACGATCTGGGAGGTGGCGCCCTTCTTGCCGATCTCGCGGGACATGGCGCGGTTGAAGCCGTCCATGGCGCGGGCCGCAGCGGCAGCCAGAGGATTGTCGCACTGCTCGGGCGGCCGGTTGAAAATGATGGTGCGGCCGCACTTCTGAAGATTGCGCAGATTGTTGTGGAAGAATTCGTACATAATTGCCAGATCCTCGGGGCTCCTGATGCCGGTGCCGTCCAGGATCAATGCGTAGGGGTCGGTGCCTGCGGGCAGACCGCCGGGCAGGCGCGAATAACTGTCGCCGGCCTTCTGATAGGCTTTGATCTGCTTGTCGCTGCCAAGCACATTGAGATTGGCGCCGGCCGCGGGCAGGGCCTGGGCCAGGACATCAACCAGCTCCGATTGCTCCGTGTGGCAGACAATGACCGGCAGATCCTTGAGCGGCTCGGCCACCCAGGCGTCGCTCGAGCGGCGCAGCTTCTGGGGCATCGGCAGGGGCAGGCCGAGCTTCTTGATGGCTTTGCGCGCCCGCGGATTGGTTCCAAGTTCAACTAAATAGTCTCCCATAACTCATACCTCCTTCACTTATTGTAAGAACCCACAAGATTGGCATGACCGCCCTGGGCCACACCCACATAGAAATTGTTACTCTCATCGATGTAGAGACCGACGCTGGCCGGCAGCACCAGCGGCTTCACAAAGCGCACCTCAAACTTCTTGAGGCCTGCCGGATCGCCGTTCCAGAGCTCGCGATTGAGTCCCTCGGCGGCACGGGCGGCCGTGGCAAAACCGTGCAGAATCTTATCCGCAAAACCGCTCATGCGCGCATAGGGCGCCACCCAGTGGACCGGATTGAAGTCGCCCGAGAGCATCGCATACTCCAGGCCGGCACGCCCCGAGAGCTGCCAGCGGTCGATCTCTCTGGCCGCGCGCGGCACACAGGGCTCTTCCTTGGCCTGTCTGGGCGCTTTAACGGGCTTCCTGCCCACGCCTATAGTACGGGGCCCCTTTGGGGACGGCTTGGAGCCACGGCTTGATATGGGCACAAAAACCGTGGTGCGTGCCACCAGCGCTTCAGGATTGTCGCTGGTGCCGCTGACGAGCTTCTGGGTGATAATGGCGCGCTTGCCGTTATCATCCAACTTCTCCAGGCAGGCCTTGAGCATCAGGGGCTGATCGGCGGGCAGGGGCGCCTTGACCTCAAAGCTGAAGCCGGCATTCAGCACGCGGGTCATGTTGTAGGGCAGGTTCTCCATGGTCCGCGAAATTATGGGGAAGCCCCATTGAGGATAGAAGTGGGGCGGCAGAGAGCCGCCGTACTTATTCTGATCGCCGCCCACATGCCGGATATAGTCCTGAACCAGATCTGCGGGTCGCGGCGCCACCACCGCACTTAGCTCGGGCCCGGGCAGCTTGTTCGGCTTAGAGCCGCTGCCGCTCTTCAGGCCGGATGCGGCGGTCCTGATCAAGGTCTTGATGACCGGTCCCTGACTCTTCACATGTTTGCTATAGTCTGTCATGTTCCACCTCCTAGGCGACGGCCTCTTCGTCGCTCTCGGCCGGAGACAGCTTGTTGAGCAGGCGTCTGCCGGTGGTGGTGATCTCTGTGTAGCAGAACTTGCATCTGGGCTCGGCCTTCTCCAGGAAGCGCTCCAGAATTTCGGCGCGCTCGGGATGTTTAAGGGCCTGATCCAGCAGCAGTTCGGCGATGCAGACATCCGTCAGAATCCTGATCAGCCGCTCGGCATGCAGCATTGCAAAGGAGAAATCTTTCTTGGGATCCATATCAGCAAAGGCCTTGCCCCAGTTATTGAGCGGCTGGGTGCGCACCTCACTGAACTTCTGACCGGCCACCTTGGCCATCAGATATTGAACGGTCTTGCCCTGCAGCACCTGCAGGCGGGCGACACGCTTTTCAAGCGAATTCTTGGCCGTCATGCTCTGCCGGAGGTACCAGGAGTAGCGGCCGTAGAACCTTTTGGGATTTTTGATAACCCCAAACAGGGTGTCCTTCATGGCCATCAGGGCCTGAATCTGGCTGGTGCCCTCATAGATGGGCAGAACCATGGCGTCTCTGAGCAGCTTCTCGACGCCGTACTCCGTGGTGTAGCCATAACCGCCCAGGATCTGGATGGCGCGCCGGCTGATCTCGACCGACTTTTCGGCCGCATAGTACTTGAGCAGAGGTGTGATGCGGCGCGATGAGGCCTTGTGGAAGGACATCTCCTTCTTGAGGCGCCTCATGGCTTTCGGATCCTCCGGCGGCAGGAACTTCTCCATCAGCAGCATCTTCTGGCTCATCTCCTCATGATAGGCTCCGGCCACGGCCATGGCGCGGATGGCGCGGATATCGGTATCCATCTCCTCGAGATAGTCGGCAATCATCTCATGCTGGTCAATCATCTTGCCCATACTGGGACGTTCTGAGGCGTAGTCCTTGGCGATGCGGATGGCCTGTTCGCAGATGCCGAGAGATTCGAAGCCCACACCGCAGCGGGCGTTGTTCATCAACAGCAGCATATATTTGAAGCCCTCGCCGCGCTTGCCGATCAGATAGGCCGGCGAATCTTCATAGCTGATGGCCACGGTGGCCGAGCCGTGATGACCCAGCTTCTCCTCTACGGCAATAAAATCAGCATAATGAATACGCTTGCCGTCCCTGTCTTCAAAGCAGGGCACCAGAAACATGGAGAGACCGTTCAAACCGCCAAAGGGGTCATCGGGGTTCTTGTCCTCTTCGGTGCGCGCGATCACAAAGTGGTACTTGGCGTGGCCGGAGGTGATAAAAATTTTGGAGCCGGTCACGAACCAGTTGCCCTTCTCATCCTGGCGGCCGGTGGTGCGCATATTGGCCATGTCGGAGCCGGCGCCGGGCTCGGTAATGTCCATGCTGCCCCAGGCCTCTCCGCTAATGATCTCCTGGATCATATCGTTGAAACGGGTGCTCTTGATATCGAGCTTGTCATGATCAAACTCGGTGGTGCCCTCCATGACCGAGTAGAAGAGGGCGGCCACGGCCATGCCGCCATGAAAGCCGTGATGGGCGCAGACCGAGACATCCGCGCGCGCCATGAGCTCATTGCTTAACATGAAGAGGGTGAAGGGGCAGTTCATGCCGCCCAGCTGACGCGGCAGGCACATGCCGTGCAGCTCCAGCGCCTTGATCTTCTCGAAAATTTCATTGAGCACCGGCGGCATGGAGACGATGCCGTCTTTGAGCTCGGGGTGCTGCTTGTCAATCTCCAGATAGTGGGGCGCGATCTCATTGGCCGAGAAGTCGCCCACCATATCGAGAATGCTGCGGTAGAAGTCGAGGGCATCCTCCAGGTTGCTGAAGCCCGCCGGGCTCTGATAGTTAAACTCCGTCATCTCCACCAGCGGAGCCCAATCAATGTACTGCTCCATGTAAAACTTAAGATCAGAATTGTCGTCATAGAAATTCTTGGAACTGATCATACCTAAACCTCCTTAAAGTCAATTTTTAATCAATAAACAGGCTGGTGCGCGCCATGCGCACAATTTCGCGCGTGGCGGAATCATCAGCCGGGGTACCGAAAATAACCCGGGCCACATCCCCGATGGCCACCGTGGCCAGCACCATCATGACAACCTCGGTTATATATGCTATCGGATCCACGTTCTGCCTGATCACGCCAAACTGCTGGCCGGCCCGAATGTACTCCTGCAGCTCATCCATCCATGGCTTGAGATGTTCACGGGCCAGCGAACTGACCCTTTCGGGCCGATCCATGGCTTCGCGCATCACCAGACGGGCGCGGTTGGGATCCTCACTGAAAAAAGCCACCAGCTCCTCAATAACCTTTTCAAACACCTTGTAGGCGTTGGATGGATCTTTGAGCAGCTCGGGCAGCTTCTCCTTCCAGCTGGTGATCATCAGCTTCAAAACTTCATCGCCCAGCTCCTCCTTGCTGTTGAAATGGTAGAGCAGCGAAGGCTTTCGGATACCGACAGCGTCGGCCACGGCCTGAATGGGGGTGCCCTCAAAGCCCTTTTCACCGAAGAGCCGAATGGCTTCACTGTAGATACGATCTTTTACGTCTGATTGTTTTGATTTCATTGACCTCTCCCTACCATTTGGTAGATTATAGTATCTACCAAATGGTAGACAAGGGGTCAATGTTGATTCTGTAAAAGAAATTAAAAGATTGAAACCGGCGTGTAACCTAAAGCTTTATGGAGAGCATGATGTCTTCAACAGCTTTGAGGGCCTTCTCTTCACTCAGATTATAATCCATGCCCATCATGATTACAAAGTTGAGCGTAAATCCCAGGGAAAATATCTCCCAGGCTGCCAGCGAGAGATCCAGGTCGGCCTTGAAGACTCCCTGATCAACGCCCCTCTTCAGCAGCAGCTTGAGCTGCTCCACCAGCATGTTGAAGCGCTCCTTGACCGCATCTCGCAGCTCATCTTCAGGCGGGGCACAGATAAATTCAAACATGATGCGCCCGCGCTCAGGGTTCTGCCGGCTTGACTCGGTGAAAACCAGCGCAATATCATGCAGGGCTTCCACCACATCAACATCATCCTTAATGACGATCAGCTTCAGAAAATCTTCACTGAAATACTCAAGGGTGGCCATCAGAATATCCTGACGGTTTTTGAAATGACGGTAGAGGGCGGGCTGGGTGATATCAACGGCCTCGGCAATCCGGGCAACCGTGGCCCAGCCAAGGCCATTTTGGGCAATCAATTTACCGGTGGCACCAATGATCTGCTCCCTGCGCTGAGCGGAATGCATTCTTTTCTTCGGCAAAACTTATCCCTCCTTTTAACTGCAACCCACTTATGCAGACGAACATTAATCAGAAGGGATGTCAACCACTTACATCTCAATTAAAGATAATTCTGGCGGATGTACCACTACTCAGGCACATCCGCCAGCCTCATATCAGCCGCTCAATCTCTTCAGAGGACACTCAGAGCCTTGGCATAGTCTGGCTCCTGGGCGATCTCGGGCACCAGCTCAGTGTAGACAACCTGGTCATTTTCATCCAGAACCACCACCGCCCGGCCGGTCAAACCTTTAAGGGGGCCGTCAACCAGCTCAATTCCATAGTCAGCCGCAAAGCTGCTGCGCAGAGTGGAGAGCGGGATCACATCCTTGAGCCCCTCGGCTTCACAGAAACGGCTCTGGGCAAAGGGCAGGTCGGCCGAAATAATCAGCACAACCGTATTATCCATACCCGAGGCCTCGCTGTTGAACTTACGGGCCGAGGCGGCACAGACACCGGTATCCAGACTGGGCACAATATTTAAAACTTTTTTTCTGCCGCTGAACTCGGCCAGTTTAACATCCGACAGATCCCCCTTGGTCAACTCAAAGTCCGGCGCCTTGGTGCCGACTGCCGGCAAATCACCGCCGGTGTTTATCGCATTCCCGTGCAGGGTTATTTTAGCCATCTGACTCTCCTTTCAACTCTTTCAATTTTGCCAAAACTTCATCGACATGGCCGGCCACCTTGACCTTGCTCCAGCTATGGCGGATGATTCCGCCCGGATCGATCAGAAAGGTGGAACGCACCACTCCCATATATTCACGGCCGTACATCTTTTTCTGTTGCCACACACCGTAGGCCTCCAGGGCTTGCTGTTCAGGATCGGCCAGCAAACCAACCTTGAGCCCGTGCTTCTCACGGAAGTTTTGGTGCTTCTTGACCGTATCGGGGCTGACGCCCACCACCGCGCAGTTCCACTCTGCAAACTGATCAATGGCCGCCGTAAACTCGACCGCCTCGCGGGTGCAGCCGCTGGTGTTATCCTTGGGATAGAAGTAGAGCACCAGCCACCGGCCGCCATAATCAGCCAGATGTACGCTCTGCCCATCCACATTTATAAGCTCAAAATCTGGCGCCATGTTATCCATGATTATCTGCAAATCTCCTTGTCGCCAGGTTTGCGCTCTGCCAGGAATTCAGCCAGTTCCGCAACCTCTGCTTCGGTCAGCGCACCGCCTTTGACTGACATGTAGTTGTTCATGCGCTTGACTGTCTTGTGCCACTCCAGCTGGTCCTTGCCGAGCTTCTTGCATACCTTGTCGAGCTTATGGCAGGTCTGGCAGCTGTTCAGCAGCTCTTCCCCGGCCGCCAAGTTAAGCGGCAGCAGCATAACCAACAGCAGACTAATCTTGAGGTTCGAAGTCATCTTTACCCGCTCCACAGATGGGACACACCCAGTCTTCCGGCAGATCTTCAAAGGTTGTTCCGGCTGCAATTCCGGCATCCGCATCGCCCTCAGCCGGATCATAGACATAACCACAAATTGTGCAGACATACTTCATACCTTCCTCCTTTTTAACGGTTTTAGAAACATCGTCACCCTTATAAGTGGGTGCATTTTTAGACGCCTTGCCGTGCTTGACATCCCGGTAGTAGGCATAGGTCATGGGCACGGCCTGCTTGATAATCTCGCAGTGTTCAAGTTCGGTCAGAAAAACCGTGTGCGTGCCGGCATCCAGCTCATCAATCACACGCATCTCCAGTGAAGAGAGACTGTGATCACTCAAAAGGGGGCAGCCGGTTTGACCGGTATGGTAGGCGACATCGGCAAACTTATCCAGATGAAAGCCGCTCTTGAAACCGAACGTGCCGATCAGCGGCATGGGCGCATCCTGCTCCAGCACACAGAGCGCCATGAAGCCGCTCTCTCTGATATAGCTGTGCGTCAGGTTGGCCTTATTGATGCTGACGGCAAAGCGCACCGGCTCTGCCGTCACTTGAACCACCGAGTTGACGATCTGGCCGTTTAATTTATCCCCCTTAAAAGAGGTCAGGATATATAATCCGTAGGTTAGATCCCACAACGCATCCAGATTCATCTCTCCCCCTATCAGGGAGCTGCCAGCTCCTTGGCAACCAGCAGTCCCAGCTCTCGACAGGAACTTAGATCTTCGGGCACATACTTGATGCGCACCGGATCAGCCACCTGCCGGATCTTCATGCTGTCCAAATAATCCGACAGCTGTTTAACAGCCTCGCCGCCCCAGCCGAATGAACCGAAGCAAGCCCCAATTTTATTCTGTGGCCGCAGCCCCCTGAGATAGGTCAGACCGTCGGCCATGGCCGGAAAGATATTGTTGTTCAAGGTTGGCGAACCCACAATCAGCGCACCGGCGTTCATGATCTCATAGGCCAGAACGCTGCGTTCCGTCTCACTCATGCGCAGCAATTTCACGGCGGCACCGCCCTCTATCAGACCGTCCTCAATGGCCCGGGCCATCTTCTCGGTGCTGTTCCACATGGTATCATAGAGAATCACGGCGCGCTTTACGGGCTGCTGACCGGCCCAGCTGCGATACTTGGCGATCAGATCAGCCAGACCGCCACGGAAGAGCGGTCCATGGTCCGGACAGATCACCTTGGGCTGAATGCCGCTGGCCTCCAGCTGACCAAGAATCTTCTCAACCTGAGCAGAGTAGGGCAGCAAAATGTTGGCATAGTAGGTCAGCATCTCCTCTTCCAGCACAGCCTTATCCAACTCGTCACTGAAGCGCTCGGAACTGGCCAGATGCATGCCGAAGGCGTCCTGCGTAAAGATTACCCCGTCCTGTTCAAGATAGGTGAACATGGAGTCGGGCCAGTGCAGCATGCGGGTCTCTATAAAGTTGAGCTGCATATTGCCCAGATCAAGAATATCGCCACTCTTGACCGGAATGATGCTGTCGATCTGGAAGTGGTCCTTCAGCGCCTTGGCGCCCATGGTTGATGCAAAAACCTTTTCCGGCTTAATGGTATGCAGCATGGCCGGAATGCAGCCGGAGTGATCCATTTCGGCATGATTGGAGACGATATAGTCGATCTTCTTGGGATCAATGACTGAGGCGATCCGTGAAAGCATCTCATCCTTGAAGGGCGCCTTGACCGTGTCGACCAGGGTCACCTTGTCTGCCAATACTAAAAAGGCGTTGTACGTTGAGCCGCGCTTAGTTGAATAGCCATGGAAATTACGCAGGTTCCAGTCGATGGCACCTACCCAATAGACGTTTTCTGATACCTTTATAGCCTTAAACAATCCTACTCTCCTTAAAACTTTGGGGCCCGCAGGCCCCTGAATTTATGCCGGCGGGGTCAGAACCCTTTGGGACAACTCTTGATCCAGCAGGTAGAGACCCTGGGGAGAGTCCCCCAGCATTTTGATCTTTTTGATGAGCGATTCAGCCGTGGCTACCTCTTCAACCTGCTCATCCACATACCATGAGAGGAATGATCCTGTGGCGTGGTCGCGCTCCTCAATGGCCTGATTCATGAGATCGTTGATTCTGTCCGTCACCCAAAGCTCGTGCTTGAGCTGATGTTCGAGCACCGCTTTGGCCGACTCCCACTCCTGCTGAGGCGCCTCAATTGCGGACAGCTGGACACGGCCGCCGCGTTCCGCCAGGAACTTAAACATCTTATCAGCATGCAGCAGCTCTTCGGTTCCCTGGACATGCATCCAGGAGGCAAAACCCGCAAGATCCATTGAGCTGAAATAGGCGCTCATTGAGAAGTAGAGCCAAGCAGAGAGCACCTCTGCGTTGCCCTGAGCATTGATCATCTCTTCAAGCTTCTTGCTGATCATCTTTTAAGCCTTCCACAAGCCATGCTTGTTGCACCACTCACGGGCGCTCACACTCTGTGCATCTATCATGAAAGTTACCTCGGGTGCATCACCGGGATTCAAAAATTCGCGGTAGGCCTTGCCGTCAGCTATTATCTCAACCCATTCGATGTAGTGATCCTCTTCCATGGGATGCGCAACGCTGCCAACCTTTACCTTAAAGCCGCCGTCAATTTTCTCGATGACCGGCACGTGCTTCTCCTGCGCAGCATCCTCGGTATTCTCCTTAAAGAGGCGCATATTCTCACCACAGCAGACCAGAGGAGCACCACCGCCATGCAGAACTTCAACAATATTTCCACAATGCATACATTTATATACTTCCAGCTTATTAGTCATAATTACCTCCCTTATTTAATAATGATTACTATTTAGATCCTTAGGCTCAGGGTGTCAAGATCTAAATAGTTAAGCACAATCATTTTATTTTCAAGATCTAAGTTTTGATTTATTATAATACCGATTGACAGCAGTGAGCCATATTCATATAGTAATTATTACTAATAGGAGGTTTAAATGAAGATTCTTGTTTCTTACTATTCACAGACCGGCAACACTGAAAAAGTAGCCCGCTCGATCAATAACGCCCTGCAACAGGAGAACTCTACCATTCTGCCCCTAAAGGAGGCCCGCGAACAGCTCGCCGACTATGATTTGATCGTCTTCGGTTTTCCCATCCAGGCCCACAGCGTGCCAGTCCCGGCCCAGGATTTTATCCGCCGCATCCCCGAGGGCAAGAAGCTGGGATTATTCTCAACGCACGGCTGTCTGAATGAAAACCGGCTGGCCCAGGAGGCCCTGACCCACGCCTCGGGCCTGGCAAAAAATGTCAAACTGCTGGGCTCATTCCACTGCCGCGGGGCGGTTCCCGACGAAACCGTTGAATATCTTGAAAATCAGCCCGAGCACAGGGTTTGGATCAATGAAGCCAGATCCGCGGATTCTCATCCTGATGCAGCTGACCTCCAGGATGCCGAAATTTTTGCCCGCGGCGTTCTCAAGAAGGCGCTCGACTATTCAGATTTCAACAAGAGGTAGATTTGATGCGCCCAATGTGGCCGGATAATCGACTCTCCCCTTGAATTAAATATTATAACCGGTAAGAATCTGAACATTAACGGCGATCACATCGAGGCAGCCAACATCGAACTTTTGGGAATCTGTCCGGCGTGTACCGGAAACCTAACCAATAAGGAGGTTAACTATGGGAAACTTAAAGGGAAGCAGAACAGAAAAGAATCTTTTAACGGCTTTTGCCGGCGAATCACAGGCCCGTAACCGCTACACCTACTTTGCCAGCCAGGCCAAGAAGGAAGGCTTTGTGCAGATTGCAGATATCTTCGAAGAGACCGCCAATCAGGAGAAGGAGCACGCCAAACGTTTCTTCAAATTCCTTGAAGGCGGCGAGGTTGAGGTCCAGGCCGCGTTTCCGGCCGGTATGATCGGATCTACCCTGGATAACCTGCGCGCCGCTGCGGCGGGTGAACACCATGAGCACGATGTCATGTATCCTGAATTCGCCGCCATTGCCAAGGAAGAGGGCTTCACGGCCATCGCCGCCGTCTTTACCGCCATCGCCGTGGCCGAAAAACAGCATGAAAAACGTTACAGCGATCTGGCAAACAACATCGAAAAAGGGTTGGTCTTCCAGCGTGAATCCATGGTTGTCTGGCGCTGCCGCAACTGCGGTTATCTGCATGAGGGCACCGAAGCCCCCGAATCCTGCGCGGCCTGTGCCCATCCCAAGGCCCATTTTGAGCTGCTCGGCGAAAACTGGTAATCAGCCGGGGCTTCACGCCCCGGTTTCCTCCATTGACACAACTCACGTTTAATGAGAACTGATACTGTCTAGGAGGAAACAATGAAGTATACGCCGACCCAAATTAAAGCCAGCCTGCTGCTGCTTACTCTGTCTGTTCTTGGTTACCTGATCCACTTCATCATCTTCAGGGACCCGCACCACATTTTCATATTCCTGGTCAGTGACATCGCCTTTGTCTTCATTGAGGTTCTGCTGGTGACACTCATCATCCATCAGGCTCTGGAACACCGTGAGCTGGCTGAACGCATAGAAAAGCTCAACATGATTGTGGGCATCTTCTTCAGCGAAATGGGAACCCAGCTGCTCTCAGCCTTCTCTGATATCGACCCCAGTATTGATGACATCAAAAATGATCTGGTGCCCCAGATTGACTGGACGAGTAAGGATTTCACCAATATTCAGAAGCGGCTGGTCCGCTACCAGTTCCGCACCAATCCGACCGTCGATGACCTGGTCCTTCTGAAGAGCTACTTTGCTGAAAATCGATCCTTCCTGCTCTCAGTCATGGCCAACCCCAATCTGATGGAGCATGAAAGCTTTACGGAACTGCTCAGAACACTGCTGCACGTCTGTGAGGAGCTTAAATTCCGCGATAAATTTGATGACTGCACCCCTGATGACATCGGGCACATGGCCGGCGATATCGACCGCGCCTACGCCCATCTTGTGCGGGAATGGATCAACTACATGGAACACCTAAAAGGCAACTTCCCCTACCTCTTCAGCCTCTCCATGCGCACCAATCCATTTGACAAAGAGGCCAGCGTCAAGATTAGCGCATAACAGACATAAATTAAGGGTTATCCCGTTCTGGGATAACCCTTTTTGTTTCCGATCAGCCTGAAGTTTAGTAGGCCTCCTCTGAATCCAGATGCTCCTCGCCGATACTTTCACGGAAGAACCAGTAGGTCCAGCCCTGGTAGGCGATGACCAGCGGAATGAAGACCAAAACCACGCCCAGCATGATCTTGAGGGTCAACGGGCTCGAAGAGGAGTTGGTGACATTCAAGGAGTAGGCCGGATCAATAATCGAGGGCAGCAGGTTGGGGAACAGGCCGAAGACACCAAAGAAGGTTACCATCGCTATCACCCCGGCAGAGGCAAACCAGGCCGACCACCAGTATGATTTGGCAATATATAGCCTGGTCATAACCAGAGCGGCAACCGCCAACAGTGGAACTGTAAAGAGCAGCGGACTGGCCAGATAGTTGTTAAAGAGCGGTGTGTAAACGGCACTCAGAGCCAGGAAGGCCACGATCATACCAACCTCAATCGTCCAAAGCTTAGGAGCCAGACTGGCGGCGCGCTGCTGCAGTTCCCCCTGGGACTTGATGCTCAGCCAGAGGCAGCCGTGCAGCAGGAAAAGGCTGACGAAGAGCACCCCGCCGGCCAGGCCGTAAAGACTGAGCAGAGTGAACAGGTTGCCATGGAAAACCCCGTCACCGTCAATGGGGATGCCCATAAATATATTGGCAAAGGCCACGCCCAGCAGCAGTCCCGGCAGCAGACTGCCGATCATCAGGCAGATGTCCCAGAATTTGCACCACCTGGCCGAATCAACCTGGCCTCTAAATTCAAAAGAGATGGCCCGCAGGATCAGAGCCAGCAGAATGAACATCAAAGGTGTATAGAATGAGCTGAACAGCACGGCATACATCTTTGGAAACGCCGCAAAGGTGACGCCGCCGGCGGTGATCAGCCAAACCTCGTTGCCGTCCCAGAAGGGCCCCATGGAGTTATAGATGATGCGGCGCTCCTCATCGCTTTTGCCGATAAAAGGCAGCAGGGTTCCCAGGCCGAGATCAAAGCCATCCAGCATGAAGTAGACTGCCCAGAGCAGGCCCCAGAGTACAAACCATATGATTTCTAACATAGCTCTCTCCTAATCAGCCAGCTCATGACGAGCCTCTTTGGCCATGGTCCAAAAAGCCAGAATCCCAAGCAATATATAGAGAACCAGAAAACCTGCCAAGGAACCAGCAACCTGGCCTCCGGAAACCGGTGATACTGCATCGCTTGTCTTCATCATGCCGTAGACAATCCAGGGCTGGCGCCCAACCTCGGCCACAATCCAGCCCGCCTGAATAACGATGTAGGGTAGGGGGATAATCCAGACCATCAGTTTCAGGTAACGCGGATGCCGCTCAATATCTTTATGTCTCCACAAGCCGTAGGCTGCCATGAGAATCAACAGGCTGCCGAAGACAACCATGACCCTGAAGGCCAGGTGTACGATCAGCACCGGCGGCCGCTCATCGGCAGGGATATCATTCAGACCGGTGACCTCACTATTGATACTGTTGCCGGCCAGAAAGCTGAGCAGCCCCGGCACGGGCAGGGCTTCAATCAGATTGCCGCTGTTATCTGCCTTGGGCAGGACCAGCAGATACATGGGGGCGCGGGTTGAAGTTTCCCAGTGGGACTCCAGCGATGCCAGTTTGGCCGGCTGCTTCTTCCCCATATAGACACCGTACTGGTGCCCCTCTACTGCCACCAGAACACTGAAAACAAGCGCCATACTGATGGCAAACTTAAAACACTTCTTGAAGACGGCTGCATCTTTTTGATTATTAAGAATCTGCCAGGCACAGATGCCGGCCACCACAAAGGCGCCCAGCACGAAAGAGGCCAGCACGGTATGCACAAATTCAAAGTGCGCATAACCCTGACCTATCACAGCCCAGAAATTTTCCAGCTCGGCACGACCGTTGCGGATGACGTAGCCCACCGGATTCTGCATCCAGGCATTGGCGATAATGATCCAGAGCGCCGAAATGTTTGATCCGATGGCGATCAACCACATCACACCCGCGTGCGCCTTGGCCGAGAGCTTCTTCCAGCCGAAGGCCCAGACCGCAATCATGGTTGACTCCAGGAAAAAGGCCGCTGACGCCTCAATGGCCAGCAGTGAGCCGAAGATGTCGCCTACATATTCGGAGTATCGCGACCAGTTTGTGCCAAATTGAAATTCCAGCGGAATACCGGTGACAACCCCGACCAGAAAGTTGATCAGAAAAATCTTGCCCAGAAACTTGGTCAGCCGCAAGTAATCCTTATCTCCGGTGCGCACATATCTGGTCTCAAGGATGGCCAGAATCAGCGATAGTCCGAGAGTCAGGGGCACAAACAGAAAATGAAAGATGCAGGCAAAGGCAAACTGCAGACGGGACAGCATGAGTACATCCATAAATACCTCCGTAAATAAAAATCAAACCCAAAGAGTTATCTTTGGGTTTGATTATAAGCCTTTATTATATCGAGACAATCATTTTTAATCGAAATATCTCTTCAGCAGGCCGGCAAAGGCACTGCCGTGACGGGCCTCATCCTTGCACATCTCATGCACGGTGTCGTGGATGGCGTCATAGTTGAGCTCCTTGGCCCTCTTGGCCAGATCAAGTTTACCCTGACAGGCGCCATGCTCTGCATCAACGCGCATTTCAAGGTTCTTCCTGGTATCGGCAACTACAACCTCTCCGAGAAGTTCAGCAAACTTTGCAGCATGCTCGGCCTCTTCCCAGGCGATACGCTTATAAGCTTCAGCAACTTCCGGATAACCCTCGCGGTCAGCCTGACGACTCATCGCCAGATACATGCCGACCTCGGTGCATTCGCCGGTAAAGTTCATGCGCAAACCTTCCACCACCTCTGCATCGAGACCCTCTGCCACACCAATCTTATGCTCATCGGCCCAGCTGATATTCTCACTATCTACAGCCTCATTAAATTTATCAGCAGCTGCGCCGCAGACCGGACAGTTTTCAGGGGCAGCATCACCTTCATGAATATAACCACATACTGAACACACAAACTTTTTCATTTACAGCCTCCTATTTGATAATGATTATCATTAACCATAGCTATCGCGGTCTGTCAATCGTAAAATATCAATATTTCGTTTTATTATCACATTTAACACTTCATAAGTTTTTGCAACCGGACTGCCGGCTTAATTTGGCCTTGACAATTTTAAGTTTCAGCCGATAATTATTACCATTAAGGGAGTTTACTATGAGTGCACCAAAAGCGCGAATGACAAAACAAAAACAAATCATCCTGGAAGAGTTGCGCAGTGTAACCTCTCATCCCACCGCCTATACAGTCCATGAAATGGTAAAAAAGAGGCTTCCCAACATCAGCCTGGGCACAGTTTATCGCAACCTTGAGCGCATGACGGAAAGCGGTATTATTCAACGCCTTGATATGGGTACCGATCAGCGTCACTATGACGGCAATCCCCATGTGCATAATCACATTCGCTGCATCGGCTGTGGACGAATTGATGACGCCTTCATCGACATGGGGCATGAAATGCACAGCCGTTATGCCAGCGGCATAAAAGAGTCTTGCGGCTACAAGACAATTGGCATGAGTGTCGGCTTCTACGGTCTCTGTCCCGAGTGCCAGTCCACTCAGGATTAAAAGGAAACTCCCACGCCCAAAGTCATTCCACGCCGGAGATCATAGCCCAGACTGCCTGTGAAGTGACTCTTAAGATAGCGGATGCCGAAGAGTAGGGTGCCACGATCCTCTGTCTCTGATTTGAGCTGCACATATCCATGATCGGTCAATGCGACATATCCCTTTTGCTGCATGGCGTATCCGACACCGCCCACAGCGTAGAGTCCCGGCATAAATTCATCACCAAAAGTTATGTATACCTCATACTCATTACCGTCATTATACTCTTTAAGGGCCTTGATGCCGGTCCCCGGCACAAAGATACCGCTCATGCTCGGCATATCATCGCTATAGGCAATCGAGATGCCGGCACCAAACATAATAACCTCATCATCAAAGCCGGTTTGAATTTCACCACCGCTCTCAATTCCATAACTGGTCGATCGACTCTCTCCTCCTGAACCACCGGTCAGCATAAAAAATGATGAACCGAAAGATAAGGTAGGTAGTAAAATTGAAATCATTAACAATAATATTTTTTTCAAAAGATCCTCCTGCTAATTTATTATCAAAAAATGCTTTTCCATAGACAAATAATTATATATCACCCCGAAAATTGAGGCTTAAATTTAAGATATCTCCCTCATTTTACCGCAAAACAATACCGAGATATCATTTGCCACCAACCCTGCCTTAAATCGCCAATTAAGCCGGTTAATTAATGAGTCTGCCAGATACAAAAAAAGGGGACCCTGCGGTCCCCTTTTCTACATTTCCTGGATTGCTTAATCAGCATCCTCTTCTACATACTTGGTGAAGTCCATAATCTTCTCACCCTCATTGAGTCGGATAGCTTTGACTCCCTGTGCCGATCTTCCGGTGGTACGGATCTGACTTACCGAAATACGGATAATCTGTCCGCTGTCCGAGATAATTATCAGCTCATCATTTTTATTGACCACCCGCAGTCCGACCAGGTTACCGGTCTTGGGTGTTATCTTGACCGTATAGACACCTTTGCCGCCGCGATTTTGAACATTGTAATGCTCTAACAGCGTTTTCTTTGAGTAGCCAAACTCTGTCAGGTTTATGATGTAGGCATCTTCATCGCGAATAATACCCATGCCAACAACCCTGTCATCACCGTCAAGTTTAATTCCACGAACTCCGCCGGCCTGACGACCCATGACTCTGACATCATCCTCCTTGAAGACGATAGCCTTGCCGTAGCGCGAACCAACAATGATATGGGAGTCTCCATAGGAGAGGCGGGCTGTTACCACTTCATCATCATCCTCCAGACCACATGCGATGATGCCCGTCTTGAGAACCTTACTGAAAGCCTTCAGTTCAACACGCTTAATATTTGCCTTGGATGTTATCATGACAACATTTGCATCCACATTGATATCCTTGGTTACCAGCACGGCGCAGATGCGTTCATCCTTTTTGATTGGCCGGATGTTGACAATCGGAATACCCTTGAGATGCCGCTCGCGCTCAGGAATCTCATAAACTCTGGTGGAGTAAACACGGCCCGTATTCGTAAAATAGAGAATATGAGCATGGTTGTTGGCTGTGAAGATATGCTCGATGAAATCCTCTTCCTTGGCCGATCCACCCTTAACTCCCTTGCCGCCGCGTTTCTGAGTGCGATACTTATTGAGCTCAGTGCGCTTAATATACCCATGATGGGTGATGGTGATAACCATCTGCTGGTCAGGAATCAGATCCTCCATGTTGAAATCATTAACCGCACTCTGGATAATCTGGGTACGACGATCATCAGCATACTTATCTCTGGTCTCGATCAGCTCATCACGAATAACTCCCAGCAACTCATCACGATCAGAGAGGATCTTCTCAAGCCAGGCAATCAGCTCCATGAGCTCCTTATACTCATTCTCAATCTTGTCACGCTCAAGGCCGGTGAGGCGCTGCAAGCGCATGTCGAGAATGGCCTGAGCCTGAATTTCACTGAAATCAAAGCGGGCCATCAAACCTTCACGGGCATCAATGGGGGTGGCAGAAGCACGGATCAAAGCCACGATCTCATCGATGTTATCAAGGGCCTTCAGCAGTCCTTCCAGAATATGAACCCTGGCTTTGGCCTTTCTGAGATCAAAGAGTGAACGGCGGGTTACGACCTCCTCACGGAAATCGAGGAAGGCCTGCAGCATGTCAATCAGACCCATTACTTTGGGCGAACCGTTATGAATGGCCAGCATATTCATGGAGAAGGATGACTGCAGCGGAGTCAGCTTGTAGAGCTGATTCTCAATAACCATGGTGTTGGCGCCCTTCTTAAGATCGAGCACCACCCGCATGCCATCCTTATCCGACTCATCGCGAATGTCGGCGATACCTTCAAGGCGCTTCTCCTGCACCAGCATGGCCATCTTCTCAACCAGTGAAGCCTTGTTGAGAGTGTAGGGGATCTCGGTAATCACGATGCGCTCGCGGTTACCGTTCTCCTCGATATGCACTTTACCGCGCACTGTGATGATGCCGCGGCCGGTACGATAGGCCTTTTCAACCTCATTGCCGGCAAAAATGATGCCGCCGGTGGGGAAGTCCGGGCCCGGTACAATTCTCATGACCTCTTCAATGCCGAGATCGGGATTTCCGATCAAAGCGATCAAAGCATTAAAAATCTCGGTTGCATTGTGTGGCGCGATACTGGTGGCCATACCGACCGCAATACCTGCTGAACCATTCAGCAACAGACCCGGAACCTTGGTAGGCAGAACGGTTGGTTCATTAAGAGATTCATCATAGTTGGGTGCAAAATCCACCGTCTCTTTGTCCATGTCGGCCAGCATATCTTCAGCCATGCGCTGCATGCGGGCCTCGGTGTAACGCATAGCAGCTGCGTTATCCCCATCCACTGAACCAAAGTTACCCTGGCCGTCCACCAGCATATAGCGCAAGGAGAAGGGCTGGGCCATTCTGACCAAAGCGTCATAAACCGCCGAATCACCATGCGGGTGGTATTTACCGATTACATCACCAACAATGCGGGCTGATTTCTTATAGGGCCGATTGTGATAGTTGCTGAGCTCATTCATGGCAAAGAGAATGCGCCTGTGAACCGGCTTAAGACCATCCCGGGCATCCGGCAAGGCACGGCCGATGATTACGCTCATGGCATAATCAAGATAAGCCGTTTTCATTTCATGATCGATTGAAACAATATTACTCATAAACTCTTCCCCTAAATATCTAAGTTGGTAACCCTGAGGGCATTTGTCTCAATAAACTCACGCCTGGGCTGCACTTCATCACCCATGAGGGTGGTAAATATCTGATCAGTCTCTACAGCATCATCAATGGTAACCTGCAGCATTGAACGATTCTCGGGATCCATGGTGGTCTCCCAGAGCTGACTTGGATTCATCTCTCCCAAACCTTTGTAACGCTGCATGCTGTAACCCTTCTTGGCCTCCTCATAGATCTTGGTTGCGGCCTCCCGCAGGTTGGTTACTTCATATTCGGTGTCGCCCTTGACAATTTTAAATGGCGGCTTTCCGATCTTCTTCAATTCATTGTGAATCTTGATAATTTCCTGGAAACCCTTGGATTCCAGCATGCGTTGGTCGATGCGGGTGTTCTTGCGGATTCCCTTTTTGACGGAGGTGAAAACCACGCTGTCTTCATAGACTTCATTCCTCACCTTACCGAGGTAGGGGAACCAGGTCTCAATGATCGACTCTATCTCTGCGGCAACCTTTGCGGCATCAAAGTCGCCTTCCAAAATTTCTGCCGGCAGGTAGGATGCAGACTGTACAACCCGGTCATCCATCTGCTTCATCTGATAGTTAGCCAGAATTTTGTTGCGTCTGCCAATCAGCTTCATATAACGCCTCAGTTCCTGACCGCTGATATCAATATCGCCACGAATGATCACATCATCCACAATATTCTTTAGCAGAAACTCGTCCAGAACCTCATCGTTGAGCAGATAATCAGCCTTCTTACCCTTGCTGATCTTGTAGAGCGGCGGCTGAGCAATATAGAGATAGCCGCGCTCAATTAGCTCCGGCATCTGACGATAGAAGAAGGTCAGCAGCAAAGTTCTAATATGTGCACCATCCACGTCAGCATCTGTCATGATGACGATTTTATGATAGCGGAGCTTGGCTATATCAAAATTACCAGACCCAATACCGGCCCCAAGAGCTGTTACCAGGTTCTTGATCTCCTGGGATGACAACATCTTGTCGATCCGGGCCTTCTCAACATTCAGAATTTTACCCCTCAACGGCAGAATGGCCTGATTCTTACGGTCACGCCCCTGTTTGGCACTTCCTCCAGCAGAGTCTCCCTCTACGATGTAAACTTCGCTCAGGGCGGGATCCTTCTCCTGACAGTCAGCCAGTTTTCCGGGCAGCATGGTACTCTCAAGCGCCGACTTACGGCGGGTTAGATCACGGGCCTTGCGGGCCGCATCTCTGGCCTGAGCACTCTCAACAATCTTACGAATAATCATGGCCGACTCATTGGGGTTTTCCACCAGATAGTCACCAAGCGCCTCGTTGGTAATTGTCTCTGCAATGCCCTGGATCTCAGAGTTACCGAGCTTAGTTTTGGTCTGTCCCTCAAACTGCGGATTAGGCAACATCACCTTGATAACCGCCGTCAGCCCCTCTTTAACATCATCACCGGTGATGGCCACCTTGGCATTCTTGAGCAGATTTTTATCTTTGGCGTATGCATTGATTGTTCTGGTCAAAGCCTTTCGGAAACCAACTATGTGCGTGCCGCCGTCATGGGTATTGATGTTATTGGCAAAGGAGTAGATATTCTCCGAATAACTGGTGGTGTACTGAATGACACCCTCTAGAACCACATCTCCCTTCTCCTTTTTAAAATAGATAGGCGGATGCAGCGGTTTTTTCTTGGAGTTCAGAAAAACCACAAAATCTTTCAGCCCATCTTCAAAGCTAAAACTGTCCTTCTGATCCGAGCGCTCGTCCTCAATATTGATGGTTATGCCGGGATTAAGGAAGGCCATCTCTCTGAAGCGATTGGCCAGAATGTCATAGTCGTAAGTTGTTACCTCAAAAATTTCCGGATCCGGCTTGAACCTGATTGTGGTGCCGGTACGGTTGCTCTCCTCCTTCTGAGTCAGAGGAAACATTGGATTACCGCGCTGATACTCCTGAACCCAGCGATAACCAGACCGGTGAATCTCAAGATCCATCTGCTCAGATAGGGCATTTACACAAGAACTGCCGACACCATGCAGACCGCCAGAAACCTTGTAGGTTGAGTTGTCAAACTTGCCGCCCGCATGCAGGGTTGTCAAAACAACTTCCGCCGCCGACTTTCCAAGCTCCTCATGTATATCGACTGGAATTCCACGGCCGTTATCCACAACAGTGATGCTCTCATCCATATGGATAGTTACATCAATATTGTCACAAAATCCGCCAATGGCTTCATCAATACTGTTATCAACAATCTCATAAACCAAGTGATGCAGTCCCTGAGACGAAGTTGATCCGATGTACATGGCCGGGCGTAGACGCACAGCTTCAAAACCATCAAGAACCTTAATATCTTTTGCTGAATACTCTGTCATAAAACCTTCCTTACTAGAACCTCATGGGCATGATGACCCATTTACTATCCACCGATCCGGCCGGGGTTACCAAACATGGTCCCTGGGTTGCCTTCAACCTTATATCAACATCTCCGTCAATATGGGCCAAACAGTCCATAAAGTAACGGGGATTAAAATTAGCCTCTATTTCATCGCCCATATGGCTCGACTCCACCACCGTCTCAGCATCTCCTTGATCAGGATTGTGAGCATAGAGCAGGGCTTTGCCATCCTTAAAGAAAAACTTAACACAGTTGGAAACATCCGACATCATGGCCGAACACACCTTCAGTGCATTTAAGAGTTCAAAGGATGATATTGTTGTTGTTACGGCATAACTGTCAAGATCAACCACGCCGCGATAATCCGGGAAACGGCCATCGATCAGACGCACAGTGGCCACAGTATCAGCCGAAACGTAATAGATGGAATCTGAGGTCAACTGAATACCGGCTGACTCATCATTCCCCTCCATCAGACGCTTTAGTTCATGAACACCTTTGCGCGGCACTACAATTCCATCACCCATATCGAGTTCCGAATCAAGCCTATGACGTGCCAGTGAGAGCCTTCTACTGTCAGTAGTGACCATCTCTATATATTTAACCCCATCTTCCTCACCAGTGGTCAATAAGGCGCCTCCAAGCGTATACTGGGTATCATCCTCATCCGGCACAGGAATTGAGAAGATGGTTCTGTCTATCATATACTTCATAATATCAGGATCAATCGAGGTACCGCTGTTGAGATCCTTGAAGTCTATTGAAGGATACTCCTCAGGATCCATGATATTCAGAGTTGATTTATAGTTGCCCACCTCAATATGCAGTTTCGTCCCGTCCTCACTCCAAAGCGCTACGTCTTCCGAGGGAAGCTCTTTAATGATTTCAAGGAAACTCTTGGCATTGACCGCACAGGCACCCTTCGAATTCACACTGCACTCTCTGGTTACCTGAATAGATGTATGCAGATCGGTAGCCTTAATCTGCATCTCTCCATCTTTAAGCTCTAAGAGTACATGACTAAGAATAGGCAGAGTTGATTTTCGCTCTGTGAATCCCTGGACCTTAGCCAACATACCTTGCAGTACATTCTTAGCTATTGTGCATTTCATTTATTCTTTATCTCCCCTTAAATATATATATTACTAATATATACCTTGTTGAAATGTTCATAACGCAAACAAGTGTTTGTTTTTATTCTGAACATGTCCTCCAAAAAGTTGTTAACAAAATTTGTTCAAAACCTCAAAAGTGCGGTGAGTGTCGAAATGTAGAAAACTCTGCACCTTTTTAGAGGGGTTGTTCAAAACCAGCGAGCTCGTTAATAATTCTCTCCATCTCATCCCTTGAGCTTACCTCAATAATGATTTTCCCTTTTTTCTTGCCAAGGCTGCATGCCACTTTGGTGGATAGTCTTTCGGAAAGATGGAGTGATGCCTTTTCGGCATAGGGATCGTTTTTATGGATAATCGATTTCTTGCCACCCTTCTTACCGGCAGAAGCAAGTCTTTCCGTTTCTCGGACGCTGAGACCCGCGATAATAATTTTATTCATCAGGGCAACTTGGTCATTGATGTTTTCAAGCATCAGCAGTGCGCGCGCATGGCCCATAGAAAGCTTACCATTTCTGATTGATTCCTTGATCTCTTCTGGCAGACCGACAATTCTGAGAACATTGCTGACAGTTGAGCGGTCTTTGGATATTGACTGTGCAATCTCCTGGTGTGTCAGATGGAACTGCTGACTGAGGGTATAGTAGGCTTCAGCCTCCTCCATCGGATTAAGATCTTCACGTTGCAGGTTTTCGATCAGTGAGATCTTGAAGGCGTCATCGTCAGACATCTCTTTGACTATGACTGGAACATTTGCAAGCCCAGCCATCTTGGAGGCCCGGAATCTGCGTTCGCCGGCAATAATCTCATATTTAGTGTCTATTTTTCGGACAACGATCGGTGAGATGATACCGTTAACTTTAATTGACTCAGAGAGCTCTTTAATCTTCTCTTCGTTAAACTGTTTGCGCGGCTGGATAGGACTCGGGAAGAGTTCATCTACACCAACCTCAATAACCTGTACATTATCGTCATTAATAATATCAGGTATAATTGCATCAATCCCTCTACCAAGACGAGATTTTGCCATTATCTACCCCCTCTAGTTAATAATTTCTTTAGCTAACATCAGGTAGCGCTGGGCACCTTTGGATGAAATGTCATAGAGACAGATCGGAAGGCCAAAGCTGGGTGCTTCACAAAGTCTAATGTTACGCGGAATGACTGTTTTGAAAACTTGGGTTTTGAAATGATCTTTAACATTATCGGCAATATCGTGACTCAGTCTGGTTCTTGAATCAAACATAGTCAACAGGAAGCCATTGATTTCGAGTTGTGGATTAAGCCGCTTGCGGACCAACTGGAATGTATTCAGCAGACTTTTAAGACCTTCCAAGGCATAATATTCACATTGAACCGGGATAATAAGAGAATTAGATGCGGTCAGTGCATTTAAGGTGAGCAGTCCAAGCGATGGAGGACAGTCTATGATAATATAATCAAATTGGTTATTCAGACTATCGATGGCCCGGCTGATTATTCTTTCACGTTTTTCGATGTCAACAAGTTCAACCTCGACTGCAATTAGATCGGTATGACTTGGTGCCACAAAGAAACCCTTAACCTGAGTTTCGATAATAATATCGTCCAGGGAAGCAGAGCCGATCATGACATGATAGATATTTTTTTCTATCTTATCGATATCAATACCTAGCCCGGAAGATGCGTTGGCCTGAGCATCAAGATCAAGAAGCAAAACTTTCTTACCGAGAAGGGCAATGGATGCCCCTAGATTAACGGCCGTGGTAGTTTTACCGACGCCACCTTTTTGATTAGAGACACTAATAATCTTTGTATTCACATCACACCACCTAACATAAATATCTTGGTTTTTAAATATCAATGTTTCACGTGAAACATCTTTCGCTAAGGCAAAATTAAATAGATAAGAAAAACATTGTATATGACACTAGAGTTGAAAATTGGAGAGGTTAATAGCCACTAGAATTGCCACAGTAAGCCAAGCTCCCAAGGTGTCGTTTTTGCGGTTAACAGGATTATCTATAAGGGTGTCAATATTTGTAGCGGCGCAGGTTTCCGGAAAGGCGTCTTTTATATTGACGATCATATTTAAAAAATTAGCATAGTTGTTGGCTATTACTAGGTTGGAGTTATTTGTGGTTATATTGATGAACTGACGAGATCCCATTGTGATGGCAGTGATGTTTTTGATCTCATCATGCTTGGCAGTCTTTGTTCCCCATAGGCTGGTGACTGAGATGGAGCCATTGTCGATGGATACCTTTTTAATGATATTGTTGATGGTAATCATGTAGAATAAAAAAATCAAAAGTCCGGCTATGAGCAGCATGTTGGTTTCTAGATGGCGGCTGGTGGCCTGCCAGAATACAGGAAGAGAGAGGAAGACAGAGAGAATCATGGGTATTTTGATCGATTTTTTTATCTTGTAAACGTTCTGCATGTAAAATATGTTGCATAAAAAATTGCTATTTACAAGGAGAGGTATGTTAGATTTTGCCATTGAAACTGCCAGAAAAGCAGGGGCCTATATTTGCGGGCATGAAAAATTTAATGTCGAGCGAAAGGGGCGTATAGATCTGGTGACGGATGTGGATAAGGGGTCAGAGGAAATTATTGTTGCAGCCATTAAAGAGCGCTTTCCTGAACATTCAGTTTTAGCAGAGGAGGGCGGTGCCAATGGTGTTGAGAGTGATTATCAGTGGGTAATAGATCCAATTGATGGAACAACAAATTTTGTACATGGGTTGCCGCTGTTCTGTGTTTCGATTGCCCTATATAATAAAGGTATCCCGCAAATAGGAGTCTGTTTTAATCCGGCCCGCGATGAACTATTTTATGCTGAGCGAGGTAGGGGAGCCTATTTGAATGGTAAATCAATATTTGTAAGTGATGAGCAAACGCTGGTCGACTCGCTGGTTGTGACGGGTTTTCCTTATGATGTGACGGAGATTGATCCGGTTATTGATCGTTTCAAGAGGGTCGTTAAAAAAGCCGGTGGTGTGAGGAGGCTTGGCTCGGCGGCCATTGATATCTGTTATGTGGCGGCTGGATATTTGGATGGATATTGGGAAACCTCTCTGAGGCCATGGGATATGGCGGGTGCTGTGGTTGTGCTTACCGAGGCGGGCGGAAAGATCAGCTCCTTTGATGGTACTGATTTTGACATCAATAGTGGTGAGATTTTGGCAACTAATGGAAGGATTCATGATGAATTGCAGAGATGCATGTAGGATATCTGATTCGCATAATCATATTCACTTAAAACATTACAGTGCCGATCGTGAAGAGGTGCTGGAGAGGGCCCGGGCAGTTGGAGTGGAGAGTATGCTTTTGGTGGGGACTGACCCTGTTGATAGCAGGCGGGCGGTGGAGTTTGCCGGAATGAATGAGGGCATCTACTCGGCCGTAGGTATTCATCCGCAGCAGGCAGCTGAGTTTGGTCCGGAGGATGTTTTTAATCTGAAGGATATTGCAGATAAAAAAACCATAGCTATTGGAGAGACCGGTTTTGATCTCTATTATACGGCAGAAAGTGTAGATCAGCAGCGAAGCCTTTTTGCGGCGCATATTGAATTGGCAAGGGATATGAAACTGCCGCTGATCATTCATGACCGTGATGCACATAAAGAAACTGTAATGTTACTGGATGAGCTGGATGGATGGAGCTGTGGTGGAGTGATGCACTGTTTTTCAGGTGATGTAGATATGGCCCGTTACTGTGTTGAGTGTGGTTTTTATATATCCATTACCGGTGTAGTTACCTTTAAAAATGGTGGAATGTTGAGGGATGTTGTGCGTGAAATACCGGCAGAACGGTTGCTGGTAGAAACTGATGCACCCTACCTGACACCGGTGCCTAACAGGGGAAAACGCAATGAACCGGCATATTTGTTAAATACTTTAGAGCGTATGGCCGATATAAAAGGATGTGAATTGGCAGAAATGGCCAATATTACGAGTGATAATTTTCAGAAACTGTTTAATTTGAAATAAGGGGATTTGCATGATTAAAAGATTGGAAGTTAAAACCACAGAGAAGAGCCAGCTCATAGATATAACATCGCATATAAAAGCCATGATAAAGGCAGAAAAAATGTCCTCCGGGGTGGTGGTTGTGTTTAGTCCTCATACAACCAGCGCAGTCACCATTAATGAAAATGCCGACCCGGATGTTAAGGTTGATATCATCGGTGCACTTGATCGTCTGGTTCCCGAGGATCAGGATTTTAAGCATGCTGAGGGTAATTCTCATGCTCATATTAAGACCAGCCTTCTGGGGTCCAGTGTTAATCTGCTGGTGGAGAGTTCCACACTGGTGCTGGGAACCTGGCAGGGAATCTACCTGGCAGAGTTTGATGGGCCCAGGCAGCGGTCGGTGCTTGTTAAAATGATGTCGGAATAGGCACATATACAGCTAAATGAAAAAGGCAGGGCTAGAGCCCTGCCTTTTTTTGTGCGCTTAATAATAGATAGAATAGAGTGGATGGTTCTGCAAAAGTAAAGATCTATTGACAAAATAGTATCCTATAATTTAATAGAGGAGTCTGAGCGGGCATAACTCAGCTGGTAGAGTGTCAGCTTCCCAAGCTGAATGTCGCGGGTTCGAGCCCCGTTGCCCGCTCCAGGAATAAGTTGATGAAGGAGATAAAGTGGGCTTGTAGCCCGCTTTTTTTAATATGCGAGAATCAGAAGTAGTAAAAGTGATAACCGATCTTGCCAGACCCGAAGTGGCAGCGCTTGGGCTGGATATTTTTGAGGTCACGTTTAAGGGTGGCCTGCTTAAGGTTACCATTGATAAACCCAGCGGGGTCAGCATGAATGATTGCGTTAAGGTGACCAAGGCTTTGGGAATGTTGCTGGATGCCGAGGATCCGATCAACGGATCCTATCGGTTAGAGGTGACCTCGCCCGGCATCAACCGCAGGTTAAAGAAGCTGCACGAGTTTGAGTACTTTGCCGGACGTAAGGTTAAGATAATAACTAAAGAGAGAGAGTATATAGGAACAATTAAGGGATTGGATGGTGATAGTGCAGTTATTGAAACCCAGGATGGTTTGGTAGGTTTTAAAATGCACGAGATCAAGAAAGCCAATCTGGAATTTGATTTCTAGGGAGTCGATATGGTTTTAAATCTGTCAAAGGTAATCGAACTTATCGTTAAGGAGAAGGGCCTCAATAAGGATGACCTGGTTGAAGTTGTAGAGTCAGCTGTCCTGAGTGCGGCCCGCAAGGTCTATGGAGATTTCGATAATATTGAAGCTCTCTATAACCCTGATGCTGACGAGGTTGAGGTTTTTCAGTTTAAAGTTGTCAGTGAAAATGTTGAAGACCCAACGCATGAGATTTCACTGGAAGAAGGCCAGAAGCTTGACCCGGCCTGTGAGGTCGGTGATGAACTCGGTGAGAAGCTGGATGCTTCCAAGCTGGGACGAATCGCTGCCCAGAGCGCCAAGCAGGTTATTGTCCAAAAGGTGAAAGAGGTTGAAAGCAACGCCATTTATGATGAGTTTATCGACCGTAAGGGAGAGATTATCTCTGGTTTTGTACACCGCTTTGAAAGAAGGGATGTGATTGTCAACCTCGGTAAGACCGAGGCCATACTGAAAGAGAAAGAGCAGATTCCCGGTGAGCATATCAGGCGTGGTGATCGTATCCAGGCCTATATATATGATGTGACCAAATCTGTGCGTCAGCCCCAGGTTGAACTTTCCCGTTCGCATCCCAGATTTTTGATCAAGCTCTATGAGATGGAGGTTCCTGAAGTTTCCGAGGGCATCGTTGAGATCGTGGGTGTGGCCCGCGAAGCTGGTATCCGCGCTAAAATAGCGGTTCGCAGTCATGATGCAAAAGTTGATCCGGTAGGAACCTGTGTCGGTGTGCGTGGCGCCCGTGTTCAGAATATCATCCAGGAGCTTAAGGGTGAGAGACAGGATATTATTGTCTGGTCTGAGGATCCGGTTAAGTTTGTCTGCAACGCTCTTTCACCCGCCAGAGTTTCTAAGGTTATTGTAGATAAGGCCGAGCGCAGTATCGATGTGGTCGTTGCCGATGACCAGCTGAGCTTGGCAATTGGACGTAAGGGACAGAATGTACGTCTGGTGGCTAAGATGACCGGCTGGAAAATTGATGTTCGCTCTGAAGATATGGAGGAACTGGACTCCTCCGGCGATGCTGGTATCTTTGATGGTATTGATGTTATCGATACTGTGTTAAGCGACAGTCTGCAGGAAGCCGGGTTTGACAGTGTAGCTAAACTGGCTGCCGCTGAAGTTGATCACCTGATTGAGTTGGAGGGGATTGACGGCGAGATGGCTAAAGAGATTATAGAAAAGGCTAAAAGAGAAGTTGAATAGACCTCAGCGCAAGTGCATAGGCTGCAGAAAAAGCAAGGATAAGAGGGAGCTGCTAAGATTGGTCAGAAAAGATTCTGATTGCATATTTGATTACGCCCAGCGGGCCGAAGGACGGGGATTCTATCTCTGTGCTGAAGCGGCCTGTGTCAAGCGGGCATCCAAATATCTGAAGCGGGACCTAAGAGCGGAAATTCTGAGCGGCCTGTCAGATGCGTTGAGTAGGGATTTTAAATTCTGCTTGAGGATGAATGCTGGAACTTATCGGCCATCTTCAGTGGATACGACATTAGAAATAGTAAAAGATGAAATTTTTGCCGGTATGGAAAATGACAATATTGAATTTCATCTGCCGGTAAAAAATGAATTTGTTGCAGTTAACGGTGATTTTCCCAGAAGAGATAAGATGAAAAGAGATCTTCAGGCTTTCGGAAAATTATCAGCAGAGGGGCTATAAGAATGAAGAAGATGAGAGTTTTTGAGTTAGCTAAAGAGTTGTCGATAGAGACAAAGGATCTTTTGAAAATTGCAAAGGATCTGGCCATATCTGTTGAAAATAACATGTCCATGATTGATGGGCATGATGCTGAAAGAATCCAGAAAAGGGTTCAGAAAGACGCTGAAGAAGAGAAGAAAGAATCATCTGCTGAAGAGAAGATCGAAAATAAGCGCGTCAGCTCACGAGTAATCAGAAGGCGCTCAAAGCCAAAGGCTGATGAGGTTGAAACAGCGGCTGAGGAGCAGAAGCCCGAAGCTGTTAAAGAGATTAAAAAAGCCCCTAAGCCGGTTGAGGAACAGCCAGCCGTTGAGGAGCCTAAGCCTGAGATAGTTGAAGAGGTTGCGGCTCCAGAGCCGGCAGAAGTTCCTGAGATTAAAGAACCTGAAGTTGTTGCGGCTCCAGAGGATCAGAAAGATGATTCCAAGAAGGAGAGCAAGAAGGATAAGAAGAAGGGCAAAAAAGTTGTTGAAGCTGTAAAGGAAGATGAATCACATCACCTGGCAGCCAAAAAGAAGGCCCGCGTCAAAGAGAAAGAGGTCTATACGCAAAAGGATCTCTATGCTGATGGCGGGCGTGGCCGTCGAATGAAGAAGGGCAAAGACAGAAAGTTGTCCAAAGCTCCGGTCAAAAAGAAGAAAATTACAATTTTGAGCAATATAACCGTCGGCAACCTGGCGCATGAGATGAGTGTCAAGGTTACCGAGGTGATTAAGATCCTGATGGATCTGGGAGTTATGGCCAATCAGAATCAGTACATTTCTGCCGAGGAGGCTATCCTGGTGGCTAATGAACTGGGGATTGAGGTTGAAGAGGCCCGCGATAACATCAAGGAAGACTTCCTGCTGACCCCGGTCTATGATGAGAAGGATCTTGCGCCCAGGCCGCCGGTAGTAACGGTTATGGGTCATGTTGACCACGGTAAGACCTCACTGCTGGATGCTATTAGGTCGGAAAACGTCACCGATGGTGAGGCTGGCGGCATCACCCAGCACATCGGAGCCTATCAGGCCACCTGTAATGGCAATCTGATCACCTTTATTGATACGCCGGGACATGAGGCGTTCACCTCCATGCGTGCCCGCGGCGCCCAGGCCACAGACTTTGTCGTTCTGGTTGTCGCTGCAGATGACGGAGTCATGGATCAGACCAGGGAGTCAATCAATCACGCCAAGGCTGCCGGTATTCCGATCATTGTGGCAGTCAACAAGATTGACCGGCCCAATGCCAACCCCCAGCGGGTCAAGGAGCAGCTCTCAGAGATGGGACTGGTGCCGGAGGAGTGGGGCGGAGAGACCATTTTTGTTGAAGTTTCAGCCCTCAAGCGTCAGGGACTGGATACTCTGCTTGAGATGATCCAGCTGCAGTCCGAGATGCTTGAGATCAAGGCCTGCCCCAAGGGAGATGCCCGCGGGATTGTGCTGGAGTCGCATCTTGATAAGAATCGCGGCGCCATGGCCACCATGCTGGTTCAGCAGGGTGAATTCAAGCGCGGCGATGTTTTTGTGGTCGGCAACAAATGGGGCAAGGTTCGCGCCATGTACGACTTCAAGAACAAGCAGATCAAAAAGGCCGGTCCGGCAACTCCCATCGAGTTGATCGGATTGAAGGATATGCCGTCTTCGGGCGATCTCTTCTTCAGAGTGCCCAATGAGAAGAAGGCGCAGGAGATAATCTCCTATATGCAGGATGCTGAAGACTTCACACAGAGTCAGCAGCAGAAAGCCGGAGTCAGCCTTGAGGACCTCTTTAACCAGGTCCAGCAGGGCGAAATGAAGGAGCTCAACCTTATCATTAAGGGTGATGTCCACGGTACGGTCGAGGCGATTGCCGCCAGTGTGACCGGTATCGACACCGGTGGAGAGATCAATATCAAGGTCATTCATTCGGCGGTTGGCGGCATTACAGAAAATGATGTTCTGCTGGCTGCCACATCCGGCGCCATTGTCTGCGGCTTTAATGTTCGCCCCGAGCCTAAGGCCAGGGATTTGGCCAAGCAGAAGGGGATTGATCTGAAGCTCTACAGTGTCATTTATGATTTGATTGATGATATTAAGCAGGCTCTGTTGGGTCTGCTGGAGCCTGAGTACGAAGAGGTCACCATGGGCCGTGCGGAGGTCAGAGATACCTTTAAGGTGCCCAAGCTTGGCATTATTGCTGGCTGTATGGTAACCGAGGGTAAGATCACCAGAGGCGCCAGGGCCAGACTCCTGAGAGATAACGTGGTTATCCATGACGGCTCCGTCGAGTCCCTCAGGCGGTTCAAGGATGACGCCAAAGAGGTTGCAACCGGCTATGAGTGCGGTATCGGCCTGGGCAGCTTCAACGACATTAAGATGGGCGACATCATTGAGGCCTATGACTTTGAGGAGCAGGAGATTAAACCGGCGTGGTAGTTGCTGTTTTAAGGGTCCGGCTGCTGATTGAAGGCGCCGGCTCCTTAAAGGAGAAACGCAAGGTTCTTAGATCAACAAAAGACCGCCTGAAAAAGATGAATATTTCGGTGGCCGAGGTTGATGATCAGGATAAGTGGCAAAGCTCTGTCCTGGGAATCTCGGCTGTCAGTGGTGACAGCGCTTACGTCAATGGTGTTATGGATAAGGTAATGGACTGTCTCAACTCAGCTTTTGATTATGAAGTTGTTGATAGTGAAATAGAGATAATACACTTATGAAGAAATTTACCATGCGTCAGGCTCGCGTTGGCGACCTGATTAAAGAGACCATCTCAGAACTGCTATTGAGAAGGGTCAAAGATCCCCGGGTTGAAGGTGTTACCATCACCGAGGTAGAGATCAGCGTCGACCTCAAGAGCGCCAATGTCTACTTCTGTATCTTTGATACCAGCCGTAAGGATGATGCCAAGAGGGGACTAGAGAGTGCCGAAGGTTATCTGCGCCGTGAATTGAAAAAGGCCCTCAGAATCCGCTCCATTCCGGTGCTCTACTTCAAGTATGATAAGTCGCTGGACTATGGCTCCCAAATGGATTCGATCCTCAACGAATTGGAAAAAGATGATACACCCGATAATTGAGTGTTTAAAGAAGCATAAAAGCTTTGAAATTATAACTCATGAGGGACCCGATGCTGACGCGGTCGGCTCCAGCCGGGCCCTTGGATTTGCGCTTAAGGCGCTCGGAAAGCAGATCCGTCTGGTCTATCCGACGCCGATCCAGGATAGTCTGCTCTTTACCTCAACCCCTAAAGAGGAACGCCTGACACGAGCTGAAGTCAGCATAATTCTTGATTCATCAAATATGGCTTTGATTGGTGATGTCAGGCCCCAGGGTAAAGTTGTGGTTATTGATCACCACTGCACCAATAATGGCTTTGGTGACCTTTCATGGGTGGATGGACACAAATCCAGCACATCAGAGATGATTTTCGATCTGCTGAAGGCTATGCAGATTGATCTGACTCCGGCCATGGCATCCAACCTCTATATGGGCATCTTCGGCGATACGGGGGGGTTCATGCACTCCAACACCTCCGCGCGTGTTTTTGAGGTGGCTCACGAGTTGGCCAGCTGTGGCGCCGATCCTAATTTGATCGGTTACAAATTGAAGCGGTGTCGCTCAATGGCCTATTATCAGCTGCTCTGTATGGTTATGGATCGCCTGCTGATTGAAGATGGCGTTTATGCAAGTTACATTGGCCTGGATGATATGAACAAAATTAAGGCCCGCACCGATGATGCTTCGGGCATTGTTGAGGAGATAGCCTCTCTGGCTGATGCCGAGCTGGTGATTTTGCTGAAGGAACTCAATCCGGATAGCGTGCACTGTTCCATGCGCAGCAAGCGGCGTCCCTCAGCCCTTAGGACGGCCCAGAATTTCGGCGGCGGCGGTCACAATATGGCAGCCGGCTTCACCCTGCCGGGCCGGGCGCGGGATCTTGTCGAAGATGTGTTTGAAGAAGGACTGAAGTGGGTAGAGACGGCCTAATTCTGATCGACAAACCGGTCGATGTCAGTTCCAGATTTGTGGTCAACAGGGTCATGCGCACGCTTAATATCAGGAAGGTGGGCCATTTTGGCACGCTTGATCCCTTTGCCACCGGAGTGCTCTGTGTGGGTGTCGGGCAGGCCACCAAGCTCTTGCCCTTTATGCCGGCCCGTGAGAAGGAATATATTGCACTGGTGGGCTTTGAAAAGTTTACCGATACGGATGATCATAAGGGTCAGGCTCTTGAAGAGTTTGAAAATGTAAAAATTGATCTGTCCGAGGTGCAGGGGTGGCTGGACAATAATCAGGGCTGGATATCGCAGGTACCGCCGGATTTTTGTGCTCAGAAGCAGAATGGAAAACCGCTCTATAAGCTGAAGCGCCAGCAGCAGGAAGTAAAACCGCGAGCCAAGGATGTGCATATTGTTGAGACCGAAGTTCTGGATAGCGGTGATGACTGGCTGCGACTGAGAGTTGTATGCTCCCGCGGAACATATATCCGGTCGATTGCCCGTGACCTGGGTCGCTTCCTGGGCACCGGCGGTTATCTGCGGGAATTACGGCGTCTCAGAAGTGAGGGCTTCTCAATTGAGCAGGCCATTGCGCTGAATGATCTGAATGATGAGATTGAGTTGTTGCCCATGGCAGAGGCCTTGGATATTGTAAAATATAAGGTTGGTCCGGAGGCCGAGCGTGAAATCATGAACGGTCGCCCCATATTGAAGGCCTGGTTGCCTGAAGATCCCGCGCTGGATGATGACAGCTTCTTTGCTGTTCTGAATCAGGCCGGCGCTTTGATCTGTGTTGCCAGAGTCAAGAGGGATGGAGCAATCATTGGAAGGGTTGAACGGGGATTTAATCCCTGAAAATTGGCAATAAGTTAAAGCGGAATAAATATTTGAAAACATGTGAAAATGGCTTAAACTAGCTATTTACAGTGTATTTGCAGGTATGCTAAGGTTCCGCAGACAAAAAATCGAGAAAAGAAGAAGAAAGTAGTTTAGGAGGAATAAACGTGAGTTTAAGCACTGAAGTTAAAAAGGATATTATCTCTGAATATCAGAAGCATGAAGGTGACACCGGATCTCCCGAGGTTCAGGTTGCCCTGCTGACCAAACGGATCAATGAACTGACCGAGCACTTCAAGGTTCACAAGAAGGATCATCACTCCCGCAGAGGTCTGCTGATGCTGGTTGGTCAGAGAAGAAGACTGCTCAATTACATCAAGAAGAATGATATCCAGAAATATAGAGAGTTGATCGCTTCTCTGAACCTCAGGAAGTAAAGATGAGTTTCTCTGTAGAAGCGAAGGGGACAGGCAAGCCCCTCACTATCGAAACAGGCACTCTTGCCAAGCAGGCCAGTGGCTCCGTTGTTGTCCGTCAGGGCGACAGCGTGGTTCTGGTAACCGCCACCGCCTCAAAAGATGTGCGCGAAGGTATCGACTTCCTGCCGCTGGTTGTTGAGTATCAGGAGATGTCGTATGCTGCCGGTCGCATCAAGGGCGGCTTCATCAAGCGTGACGGTCGCGCCGGGGTTGGCGAAATTCTGACAGCCCGCTGCATCGACCGTCCGATCCGTCCGCTCTTTCCCAAGGGCCTGTACAATGAGATCCAGGTTATCGCCATGGTTATCTCAGCTGATCCGGACTGCAATCCCGATATCATGGCCATCAATGGCGCATCTGCCGCACTGCAGGTCTCATCGATTCCGTTTGACGGACCCATCGGTGCTACCAGAGTCGGTCTGATTAACGGTGAGTATGTAACCGATCCTTCAAATGCCGAGCTTGAGAACAGCGATATGGAATTGATTGTTGTCGGTACCCGCGACGCCATCGTTATGGTTGAGGGTGAGGCCGAAGAGCTTTCCGAAGAGGTTGTGCTCGGCGGTATCGAGTTCGCCCGCAAGCGGATTGATGAAGTTATTGCTGCTCAGGACGAGCTGAAGGAGAAGGCCGGTAAAGAGAAGTGGCCTGCTCCCGTGGTCGCCTCCGACGAAGCTCTCTATGAGGAGATTAAGGCCAAGGCCAGCGCTCCCATTGAAGAGGTTCTCAAGGCCGCCATGGCCAAGCATGATCGTGCAGCCAAGCTGGGCGAGATCAGAGCCAACCTGGCTGCTGAATATGCTGATGATGAGCGCAAGGAGTTGGCGCTGGAGTATATCGGTAAGGTTGAAAAGGCTACCGTTCGTAAGTACATGAAGGGTACCAAGACCCGTATCGACGGCCGTAACTTTGATCAGATTCGTCCGATCTCCTGCCAGACCGACCTGCTGCCCAGAGCTCACGGATCTGCCGTCTTCACCAGAGGCGAGACCCAGGCCCTGGCCATCACAACCCTGGGTACTCCCAGAGATGAGCAGAGAGTCGAAACTCTGCAGGGTGAGACCACCAAGGCCTTCATGTTGCACTATCAGTTCCCGCCTTTCTGTGTTGGCGAGGCCCGCATGCTGCGTGGTCCCAGCCGTCGTGAGATCGGTCACGGTAACTTGGCCGAGCGTGCTCTGAGCAAGATGCTGCCCTCCACCGATGAGTTCCCCTACACCATCAGACTCGTTTCTGAGGTGCTCGAATCAAACGGATCTTCCTCCATGGCTTCTGTCTGTGGCGGTTCAATGGCCCTGATGTCTGCCGGTGTTCCGGTCAAGAAGCAGGTTGCCGGTATCGCCATGGGTCTGATCAAGGAAGAAGATGACTACATGATTCTGAGCGATATCCTGGGTGATGAGGATCACCTGGGTGACATGGACTTCAAGGTTGCCGGTACCACCGATGGTATCACTGCCTTGCAGATGGACATTAAGATTGCCGGTTTGCCGCATGAGGTTCTGACGGAAGCTCTTGAGCGCGCCAAGGCAGGACGTAACCACATTCTGGGTGAGATGGACAAGGCGATCAACGCCCCCGCCGAAGAGATTTCGGCCTATGCGCCCAGAGTTTACAGCCTGATGGTTAAGCCGGACAAGATCCGCGACATCATTGGACCGGGTGGCAAAATGATCAAAGAGATCACCGCCAAGACCGACACCAAGATTGAGATCGATGACTCCGGTAAGGTTGAGATCTTTGCCTCCGATATGCAGCATGCTCAGATGGCCATTGATATGATCAATGAGCTGACCGAGGATCTGGAGATCGGCAAGGTCTACGCTGGTAAAGTTGCCAAGATCATGGACTTTGGTGCCTTTGTGGACTTCCCCTCAGGTGCTTCGGGTCTGGTTCACATCTCTCAGCTGGCCAACGAGCGTGTGCAGAGCGTACGCGATGTGGTCGAAGAGGGTGATGATATTCTGGTTAAGGTCATCGGCATCGATGAGAGAACCGGTAAGGTTCGCCTGAGCCGTAAAGAGGCCCTGCCTTCGTCTGATGCGTAAGGCCACTAAGCTAAAAAATGGGGTGAGGATCATCACCGAGGCGATGCCCGGTGTTAGATCCGTCTCCCTGGGAATATGGATAAATGCGGGATCCCGTCACGATACACGTGGCGGGATCGCTCATTTTTTGGAGCACATGATGTTTAAGGGAACCGAGAACCGCTCGGCCCTGCAGATATCCAAAGACATCGATGCGCTCGGCGGCATGCTGAATGCCTCAACCTCTAAAGAGTACACCGTCTACTACACCAAGGTCCTGGATGAACATCTGGACAAGGCCGCGGATGTGCTTTTTGACCTTTTCCTGAATTCAACCTTTGATGAGATTGAGCTCGAGAAGGAGAAAAAGGTGGTATTGCAGGAGATCCACATGTCCGAGGACACTCCTGATGATCATATTACCGACCTCTTCTCGGAGGCCTTCTACGGTGCTACGGTGCTTGGGCGTCCGATTCTGGGAGATTACAAGTCAGTCTCCTCCATCACCCGTGATGATCTGCTCGATTTTATCGCCAACTGCTATGATCCGGAGTCGATTGTGGTGGTCGGAACCGGCAGCATTGATCATGATCAGCTGGTGGCCCTGGCTGCTCCGAAGCTTGAGGGGCTGCAGCGCAAGGCTGATAAATCCCGTGAGCTGGTCAAACCTCAGGGTGGCCAGGTCAACTGTCATCATAAGGATCTTGAGCAGGTTCAAATTACCCTTGGAACCCACGGGCCGGCGGTTACCGATGCGACCCGCTGGAGTTATATTGTGCTTAACAATATTCTGGGCGGTTCAATGAGCTCCATGCTCTTTCAGGAGATCAGGGAGAAGCTGGGGCTGGTATATTCGGTCTACTCATATCAGAACCTCTACCGCGACTGTGGTGCCTTTGTGGTTTATGCCGGTACGACGCCTGATAATGTTGAGCGGACCATTGATACCGTGGTGACACAGATGCAGCAGATCAAACGGGGTGATTTCGGCTCTATGAGCCTGGATGATGTTAAGGGGCAGATCAAAGGCAACCTGTTGCTGTCACGTGAGAGCACCGAGAGTCGTATGACATCAAATGCCCGCAATGAGATCTATTTTAATCGTGAAGTAACTCTTGATGAGGTGATGGAGAAGATTCAAGCTGTTGACTCTGACCAGGTCATCGCCCTGGCTGAAGAGATCTTCAGGCCGGAGCTGATGACACTGGTCACTCTGGGAAGAGTCTCTGACATCAGTTTAAAATTTTAAGATGCCAGTTTTTGTTGGTCCGGCAGGCGCTCGAATGCCTGCTGGACTGCATTTGACTGGACCTTCTGCCATATTTTCTGGTGCGCGCGGCCCACATGAATCCCGATTACATAGTTGGAATCCATCAGGAAATAGTAACGAATTTGGCCCTTGAATGTTACATTATCGATTGTCATGGTTACATTTTCGTGAAGCATCTGGGTTAAAGATCCCCGCACCTTGTGGGCCGGCACGATGGCGCAGAGACCGTCTCGGGAAACGTTGCTGGACGTGGCACTGGCGTTGAAAATCCGGCAACTTAGGTTCATTTGAAGGTTTAGTGGTGTTCTCGCCTGTTTGCGTCTCTCTATAAACATAAATAACTCCTTTATTATTGCTTGATATAAAATGATTATGTAGTAGAGCAAAAAGGATGCCTAGAAACATTAAGATCAAACTTGCTTATGACGGGTCGGCCTTCTTTGGCTGGCAGGTGCAGCCGGGCCTCAGGACCGTGCAGGGTTGTATTGAAGATGGTTTGCAGAGCATCCTTGGACAGCCGGCGCGCATCACGGCCTCCGGCCGTACCGATACCGGGGTGCATGCCATGGGTCAGGTATTCAACTTCTATACTGATTGCCCGATACCCTGTGACGGTCTGGTGCGGGCCATGAATTCGGTGTTGCCGGATGATATCACCATTATCGGGGCCCTAGATGTAGGTGAGGAGTTTCATGCGCGCTACAACGCCAGAGCCAAATGCTACAGTTACATAATCGACCGCAGTGATTTGCGTAGTCCGTTGCTGAGCAGATACAGCTTGCATCACCCGGGAGCACTTGATATCCCTGCCATGCAGAAAGCCGCCGGATATTTCATCGGTGAGCACGATTTTCGGGCCTTCATGGCTTCCGGTTCATCGGTTAAGACCACCCGTCGAGAAATATTTCGCTCGGAGTTTATTGATGATAAACATCGGCTGAGCTACATTATCATGGGTAGCGGCTTTTTGAGGCATATGGTAAGAAATCTTGTTGGAACTCTGCTGCAGGTAGGCAGGGGAGAGATTGAAGCTGAATACATAAACAATATACTGGCCAGTTGTGACCGCTCCGAGGCCGGCCCCACGGCGCCGGCTCAGGGGCTCTACATGGTTGGTGTAGAGTATTAGGAGATTTTATGAAAAATGTACTTGTAACAGGCGGTTGTGGTTTTATTGGTACCAATCTGGTTAAGCTGATCATGGAAACCCGTGAGGACTGGAAGGTTGTCAACCTGGATCTTCTGACCTATGCCGGCAATCTGGCCAATATGGAGGGCGTGGCCGAGGCTTACCCCGGACGCTATGTCTTTGCCAAGGGTGATATCGCCGATGTTAAGTTTGTGGACGCCCTTTTTGCCGAGCACAACTTTGATCTGGTGCTCAATCTGGCGGCCGAGTCGCATGTTGACCGCAGTATCGAGGATCCGGGCGTCTTTATCCGCACCAACATCATGGGTACCCAGGTGTTGCTGGATGCCGCCGTCAAGTACAAAACCGAGCGTTTTGTACACATCTCGACCGATGAAGTCTATGGATCACTGGGTGCCGAGGGTGCCTTCCATGAGAAGCTGCCCATGAAACCCAACAGCCCCTACTCGGCATCCAAGGCCTCGGCCGATCTGCTGGTGCGCTCCTACATCAAGACCTTCGGTCTGGATGCGGTCATCACGCGCTGCTCCAACAACTATGGTCCCTACCAGTTTCCGGAGAAGCTGATTCCGCTGATGGTGCTGAATGCCAACGAAGGCAAGGAGCTGCCGGTCTATGGCGACGGAAAGAACGTGCGTGACTGGATCTATGTGCGTGACCATGCCCGCGGTATCATCATGGTGGCCGAAAAGGGCCGTACCGGCGAGGCTTATAATATGGGCGGCGCTGCCGAGAAAGAGAATATCGAGATCGTTAAGCTGATCATCGACAAGGTCGGCAAGGATGAATCCCTGATCCGCTACGTCAAGGATCGTCCCGGCCACGACTTCAGATACGCGATGGACTTTGAAAAGATCAAGAATGAGCTGGGCTGGGAGCCTGAGATGACCTTTGAAGAGGGCATGGCCTCCACCGTTGAGTGGTATCTCAATAACCGCTCCTGGTGGGAGAGCATTCGTTCGGGTGACTACCTGGACTACTATGAAAGGATGTACGCCAATAGATGAAGATACTGGTAACCGGAGCCGGTGGAATGCTGGGCCGCGATGTTTGTGAGGCCTTTGCAGATCATAGCGTCATTACCAAGAAGCATGCCGAGCTGGACATTACGGATGCCGATTCAATACGGATTCAGCTTAGCGCTTTGCGTCCGCACTGGGTGATCAACTGTGCGGCATTTACGGCCGTGGATGCCTGTGAGGAGAATGAGGCTGAAGCTACCTTGATCAATGGCGATGCTCCCGGTTACATAGCTTCGGCCTGCCGCGAGGTGGGTGCCAAGCTGGTGCATATCAGCACCGACTATGTTTTTGACGGCACCAAGGATGAGCCCTATCACGAGGATGATCCGGTCTGTCCGGTGAATGCCTATGGTCGCGGCAAGCTGAAGGGCGAGCTGTCGATTGCCTCCAACATGGATGACTACATCATTGTGCGTGCCCAGTGGCTCTTCGGTGAGCATGGGCCCAATTTTGTCAAAACAATCCTCAAGGCGGCCTGTGAACGCGATGAACTGCAGGTGGTCAATGATCAGTGGGGTTCGCCCACCTTTACGCCCGATCTGGCTCAGGCGATTCTTAAACTGATCGAGGCAGATGCGCGCGGACTTTTCCACGTCTCCTCAGATGGATATGCCAGCTGGTTTGATCTGGCCAAAGAGGCCTTGATCCAGGCCGGCATCAGTACGCCAATTCAGCCGGTAGGTTCGGAGAAGTTTCCGCGGCCGGCCCGGCGGCCGGCCAACAGCCGGCTTTACAAAAATAAATATGAAAAGGTAGCCGGCGCAGAACTGCCCCGGTGGCAGGATGGCCTAAGACGCTATCTGCGTGAGATTAGTTAATTTATGGAAAATATCAGAAACTTTGCAATTATTGCCCATATCGACCACGGCAAGTCGACTCTGGCCGACAGGCTGATGGAAGAGGTGGGGCTGCTCAAGGCCGGTGGTGCTGGTCAGTATCTGGACCGCATGGACCTGGAGCGTGAAAAGGGCATCACCATCAAGGCTCAGAGTGTGCGCCTGCCCTATAAAGCCAAAAACGGCCAGACCTACATGCTTAATATGATCGATACCCCGGGCCACGTTGACTTCTCCTATGAGGTGTCGCGCTCCATGGCGGCCTGTGAAGGCGCGTTGCTGCTGGTGGATGCCGCCCAGGGGGTTGAGGCCCAGACCGTGGCCAATGCCTATCTGGCCGTTGATCAGAATCTTGAGATCATCCCGGTAGTCAACAAGGTTGATCTGCCTTCAGCCCGTCCGGATGTGATCAAGGAGGAGATCGAGGAGATGATCGGGGTGGCCGCCAAGAGTGAGGCGATTGACACTTCGGCCAAGTCCGGTTTAGGCACCGTGGATGTGCTTGAGGCCATTGTGGAGCGCATTCCGGCTCCCAAGGGCGATCCGGATGCTCCTTTCAAGGCCATGATCTTTGACTCCTGGTATGATCCCTATCAGGGCGTCGTGGTGCTCTTCAAGGTGGAGGATGGCCGCATTCAGGCTGGAACCAAGGTCAAGTTCATGGAGACCAAGGCTGAGTACGAGGTTGTCAAGCTCGGCGTCTTCTCGCCCGATGCGATCAGTGTGGATGAGCTTTCGGCCGGTCAGGTCGGCTTCATGGCCGGTGCGATCAAGGATATTCATGATGTGCTGGTGGGTGATACCATCACCGAGTTGCACAATCCCACCGCCAAACCGGTGCCGGGATTCCAGCGCGTCAAACCGATGGTCTTTGCGGGTCTCTATCCGGCCGACTCGGTACAGTATCCGGAGCTGCGCGAATCGCTGGAGAAGCTGGTGCTGAATGACTCATCCCTGCAGTTTGAGCCGGAGACAAGCTCGGCGCTGGGATATGGTTTCCGCTGCGGATTTTTGGGACTGCTGCACATGGAGATTATCCAGGAGCGGCTGGAGCGCGAGTTCGGGCTCAGCCTGATTATCACGGCCCCCACAGTTGTCTATCGCATTACCAAGACTGACGGCGAGGTTATCGAGATCCATAATCCGTCCGAACTGCCGGAGCCCCAGCATATCACCACCATTGAGGAGCCCTATATCCGGGCCCAGATCCATACTCCGTCAGACTATGTGGGCCCGATCCTGGCCCTCTGTCTTGAGAAGCGCGGCATCCAGCAGGGCATGGACTATTTTGCCGGCGACCGCGTCATCATCACCTATGATATGCCCTTGAACGAGGTGGTGCTGGACTTCTTTGGCCGCCTCAAGACCGTTACTCGCGGCTACGCATCCCTGGACTATGAGCCCGCCGGCTACAAGGTTTCCAAACTGGTTAAGCTTAACATCCTGGTCAACAACGAGCCGGTGGATGCCCTTTCGCTGATTGTGCACAGGGATATGGCCTATACTCGCGGCAAGGAGCTGGTCAGCCGCATCCGCAAGATCATTCCGCGCCAGCTCTTCGATATCAGCATTCAGTCGGCCATCGGCGGGCGGATCATCGCCCGTGAAACTGTTAAGGCGCTCAGAAAAAATGTAACGGCCAAGTGCTATGGCGGCGACATTACCCGTAAGCGCAAACTTTTGGAAAAACAGAAAGCTGGTAAGAAGCGTATGAAGCGGGTGGGCAGTGTTGATATTCCCCAGGAGGCCTTCCTGGCAATTCTCAAAGTTAAGGAGTAGCAATTGAGTCAGAAGAGTGACAAGGAAAAAAGCTCGGCCCAGGAGTGGGGCGAAGCGCTGATTTTTGCATTAATCATCGCCCTGTTTGCCAGGGCGTTTATTATACAGGCCTACCGTATTCCGTCATCCTCCATGGAAGACACTCTGCTGGTGGGCGATCACATTCTGGCCACCAAGTTCAACTACGGCCTGACCGTACCCCTGACTACCAAGAAGTTCTGGGGTGCCGAGCGGGTGCCTGAACGCGGCGACATCATCATTTTTTCTTATCCGGAGAATACCAGGATCGATTTTGTCAAGCGCGCCATCGGTCTGCCCGGCGACGTGATCGAGATTAAGAATAAGCGCGTCTATGTAAACGGCGAAGAGTACATTAACGGCCATGAAAAGCATACCGATCCCGGTATTATCGCCTTCGGACCCAACAAGGTGCGTGACAATCTGGCGCCAATCGTGGTGGGCGAGGGTCAGGTCTTCGCTTTGGGCGACAATCGCGACAACAGCCGGGACAGCCGCTTCTGGGGCTTTGTGCCCATAGAAAATATCAAGGGTAAAGCTTTGGTGATCTACTTCTCATACAAGAAACAGTTTCCCTTTATCCGCTTTAACCGTTTCGGACATTTGGTAAAATAAACAGAAGGTTTAGGAGGCTGTATGACGGATCAGATACCGACACAATCAGAAGAGATAGAGGTCCTGTTTAGAAAGTTGGCCGACAGTGTCACGGAGAGCATTGATAAATGGGAGGATGTGGCTTTTATCGGCATTCGGTCGGGAGGAGATCATGTGGCGCGGCATGTGGTTAACCTGATCAATGAGCGGTGCGGCTGCGATCTGCCCCTGGGAGCGCTCGACATCACCCTCTACCGGGATGATATTTCCAAACGTCTGGTCTACCCCGAGGTTAAGGCCACCGAGATCAACTTTTCAATCGATAACAAGGATATCATCCTGGTGGATGATGTGCTCAACACCGGCCGTTCAGTGCGGGCCGCCATTGATCATCTGATGGATCTGGGGCGTCCCAAGCGCATTCGCCTGTTGGTGCTTTTTGACCGCGGCGGGCGCGAGTTGCCTTTCCAGGCGGAATATGTGGGGGCCACAATCGATCTGGCTGCTGATAAAATCATTAAGCTGAACCTGCCGGACGGCGACGACAAGATTGGCGTTATCATAAGTGAGGTGCATAAATGAGCTGGGGCCATAAGGATCTGATCGGCCTCAAGGGTTTAAGCGCCGAAGAGATAACCTATGTGCTCGACACAGCCACCACCTTCAAGGATATTTCCAAGCGTGATATCAAGAAGGTCCCGACCCTGCGCGGCAAGACCGTAGTGCTTTTTTTCCATGAGCCCAGCACGCGCACCAGGCTCTCCTTTGAATTGGCAGCCAAGCGTCTGAGTGCCGACACGGTGACGCTTTCGGGTTCCGGATCATCCTTTTCCAAGGGAGAGACCATTATCGACGCTGCCGACAACGTTATGGCCATGGCGCCGGACTGTATTGTGATCCGCTGTCCGCACGCCGGCATTCCCCAGGCGCTGGCCGACCGTCTGCCCTGTTCGATTTTGAACGCCGGCGATGGATACCATGAGCACCCGACCCAGGGCTTGCTGGATCTCTACTCTATGCGGGAGAAGTTCGGGCAGATCGAGGGGCTCAGAGTGGCGATTGTGGGCGACATCATGCACTCCAGGGTGGCGCGCTCCAATGTCTATGCCTTGAAGAGGCTGGGCGCCGAAGTTGTCCTGGTGGCACCCAAGACCCTGCTGCCGCCGGAAGTTGATAGCTGGGGGGTTGAGGTCTCCAACCAGCTTGATCCCGTCATCCCCAGTTGTGACGTAATGATGATGCTGCGCGTCCAGAAGGAGCGCATCAGCCGGCAGCTATTTGCCAGTGACCGTGAATATTCGGTCTTCTACGGCCTTAACAAGCGGCGGGTGGATATGATGAAGGACGGAGCCGTCATCATGCATCCCGGTCCCATGAACCGCGGCGTCGAGATCAACCATGATGCCGCCGACCATGCGCGGGCCATCATACTGGATCAGGTTGAAAACGGCGTGGCCATTCGCATGGCCCTGATGTATCTCTCGCTCGGAGGAAGCCTAAATGTTGATTAAGAACGCAAGAATCATCGATCCGGCCAGCAGTACCGACATGGTCGGTGATATCAAGATAGAAGACAGCAGAATTGCGGCAATCGGCAGCAATCTGAAAAGTGACGAAGAGGTTATCGATGCCAGCGGCAAATGGGTCATCCCCGGACTGGTGGATCTGCATGTACACTTCCGCGATCCCGGTCTGGAGTATAAAGAGGATATTGAGACCGGCTCAAAGGCTGCCGCAGCCGGCGGCGTTACCACGGTGGCCTGCATGGCCAACACCGACCCGGTCAATGACAATGCCTCTGTCACCAAATATATTATCGACAAGGCTAAGGCTGTCAGCTGCATCAATGTGCTGCCGGTGGGGGCCGTGACCAAGGGACTCAAGGGCCAGGAGCTTTCAGAGATGGGTCTCATGAAAGCCGCCGGTATCGTGGCGGTCTCCGATGACGGTCAGCCCGTGCAGGATTCCGGTCTGCTCAGAAGCGCCATGGAGTATGCCGCAACCTTTGGGTTGAAGGTTTTCACCCACTGTCAGGACCGCGATCTGGACGGCGGCGGCGTCATGAATGAGAGCGCCCTCTCTTCCGAACTGGGGCTGCCCGGCATACCCAACGCCGCCGAGGATGTGCAGATTGCCCGCGATGTGGCCCTGGCCGAGTACACCGGCCTTCCGATCCACATCACGCATGTGGCCACCAGGGGCGGCATGGAGATTATCAGACGCGCCAAGCATCATGGCGTCAAGGTGACCTGCGAAGTTGCACCGCACCATCTGCTGCTGACCGAGGCGGCTGTCGGCAAGTATAATACAGACGCCAAGATGTATCCGCCGCTTAGAAGCGAAGATGATCGTCAGGCTCTGATCGAGGCCCTTCGGGAAGGCATTGTCGACTGTATTGCCACCGACCATGCCCCGCATGCCAAGGATGAGAAGGACAGTGCATTTGAGCACGCTCCCTGCGGCATCATCGGTCTGCAGACCCTGCTGCCGGCAATTCTGAAACTTCAGCGGGAAAATGATCTGGACCTCATGAGCCTGATCGGCCTCATGACCAGCGGACCGGCTGATCTGATCAACATCGAGGCCGGCCGCATTCAGCCCGGTGCACCGGCCGACCTGGCCATTATCGACCCCGACGAGGAGTGGGTTTTCACGGCTGATATGATTCTGTCCAAGTCCCAAAATTCACCCTTCATCGGAGAGCAGTTCAAGGGCAAGGTCAAACAGACCATCTGCGCCGGCAAGGTTGTCTATAAAGATTAGCCGGCGGACAGGAGTCCGTCCTGCAGCATTAATTTCTTCACATATTTGGCAATCGCCAGGCAGGATGTAAGGCCTGGCGATTCAATTCCGATCAGGTTAAGCATGCCCTCAAGTTCATGTCTGATGATGAAATCCCGTGCCGGTTCGCCCGGCGCATTCAGTTTGGGGCGCAGGCCGGCCATATCAGGCTGCAGATCGCGCTCATCAATTGGCAGCAGTTTCTGGATGCCGGCGGCAAACTCTTTGGCATGGGCTGGATCAACATCATAGTTGTTCTGATAGACGGTGTTCGGACCCAGCCTGACAGCTCCGCTCAGATCCTTGGTCAGATGGATGCCCAGACCGGCCAGATTCTGCTCCGGACTGGGGTAGATCAGGTGGCTGCAGATATTTGATTTTGATGCTTTGAGGCGGAAGTATTCGCCTTTGACCGGATAGATCCGGTAGCTATCAATGCCGGCCAGTGCCGCAACTTCGGCGGCCCTGAGGCCGGCAGCAGTGATGATGATGCGGCTGCAGAACTGGTACTCATCGTTGACGGTACAGATGAAGCGGCCCGGTTTGGGCTCAATGGCCGTGACTGTTGAATTGCACAGGATATCGCCGTCGGCGCAGAGTTCGAGGCGTCGCATCAGCTGATGGCTGTCCACAATGCCGGTGTTGGGCGAGAATAGGGCGGCCGCGGCCCTGAGGTTGGGTTCAATCTTTTTGATTTCATGCCGGTCCAGCAGTTGCAGGCCTTCAACTCCGTTGATCTGACCCTGCTTGAAGAGTTTTTCGAGGGATGGAATCTCAGTTTCGCTGCCGGCCGCGATCAGCTTGCCGATGCGCCGATGGGGTAGGTCATGCTTTTGGCAGAAGCCGTAGAGCAGGCGGTTGCCCTCAATGCAGAGGCTGGTCTTCAGGAAGTCCGACGGATAGTAGATGCCGGCGTGGATCACTTCGCTGTTGCGTGAACTGATGCCCCGACCCAAAGAGTTCTCGGCTTCCAGCAGCACAGGTGAAAATGCTGAAAGTTCATAGGCCAGGGCCAGGCCGACCACTCCACCGCCGATAATTGTAATATCGATATCCGTCATGACATATCCATACCACAGGGAACGGAGATCTTCAGGTAGCAGTTTTAGCTGCACACAATATGAAAAATTGAATTTAGAATGTTTTGCGCGCCAGGGGATCTTTTGCGCTTATGTGCACAGGGCCGGGCTGTATTTGATTGTTTGCAAAATGATAGTGGGGGGTAAACAAAGTAAAAAAGCAGAAAATCGGCCATCTATTTATGATATATAATTAAATATATTTATTGAAGTTTATCTTGCCGGGCTTATTATTGCTTGTTATAAATTTAAGATCATTTTGCAATTGAATGCATGGAGGTGGGTATGGATATTTGGGACAAGGTTCCGGTGATCAAGGTTGCAATTCGTGGAGCCAACGGCAGGATGGGCATGCAGGCCATCTACGCCTCCATGGAAAACAATGAAGATATCCTGCAGCGCGCCAAAACCAATCAGCTTAATCGGGACGATGTCTGGATAGATGTGGTTTTTGGCGCCTTTACGGCCGATATTCCGACTGTGCAGCAGATTCTGGCTGGGGTCATGCGTTCCGAGAAGAACAAGGTTCTGGAGGGCTATGATAAGTTCGGCAAGCCCATCTATCGCCAGAAGGCAGCCGGCGGCATGGAACTCAGGACTCAATATGTCGAGCAGAGCCTGGATGAGGAACCCCAGCGCGGACACCTGATCCCGTTTGACCGTCAGGAGATCGTTGATACTCCGGAGGGCTTCCCGGCCATCAAGATTCTCTCGGATGACCGGCAGGAGACCCTGGCCACGATCCGTCATATTAATGTGCGTCTGGGCGAACTTTCCGGCGAGGCCATCATGGACCGGGTACTGGATGCGGCCTATGATCTGGGTGCCAATGTGCTGCTGAGCTGCGTGGGTGACACGGCTAAAAAAGTTGAAAGTATGCGGCGCTGGCTTGATAAGATCCATGATAAGGGCTACGCCATGGGCTTTTTGGAGTCTGCCCCGGCCAAGGGTTGGGAATCACGCATGCTCTCGCGTCAGTCTGTGATCAATGTTCAGACCACCCGCAACTACAGTCCGACCGGGACCCTCTTCAGAACCGGTCTGACCTTGAAGGCGCCGCTCTTTGAATTCAAGAGGTATGAGCTCGGACGTGCCGCCGGCCGTTTCAGTGTGATCATGCAGCGCATAGTGCAGCAGATAGTGGACAATCCGGCCTTCAGTTGTTTTGCAAGGATTATGGATGAGAACCCCAAGACCATTCAGAAGATTGAGGGCGAAAGGGTGCTGGTCAACTTTCCGAAAGATTTTCTGACGATCCTTTCGGACCGCTACCTGAAGTTCAGCTTCTACGAGGATAATGAGTACGGCTTTGTCTGTGCCGCCATGATTCCTAACCTGAAGGCGCTCGGCATGGTCTATAAGTCCAAGAGTCTGGTCAAGAAGACCAGGCAGCAGGGCGTCAACTATGAGGCTATTACCAATATCGCCGGTATTTTTGGCACACAGTGGATGATCAAAGCCCCGCAGGAGATCATTTCACGCGGCGGCGCCCTCTCCACCAGCTCCTGCACGACCAATGGCAATTTGGTGGGCGATTTCATCATCTTCATGGCCCTGCACTGCTATTATGATTTCTTTTATGGCGCCATCAAGGAGTACTTTTTGGCCCTTGACGGCGCAGAGTCGGCGCGCCTGGAAGAGGTGATAGAGAAGAAGTTTCAGGCCTTTGACCGCTATCTGGCCGATCTTATAGCAGCCCACCGGGCCGAACTGATCCATAAGGTCTTTAACTTCTACTATGATGAGATTGAGTTCCTGGATACTGACATGCAGCACGGCCTGACCCGGGCCGAGTCGCCCGATGTGATCGAATTCCTGCGCGAAACCTCCTCCGGCTCCATGACCGAGGTGCCCAAGATTCTCTCACTGCCGGAGCGCGAAGTTGAGTACTTTAAGGGATTGCGTACAGCCCTCAGGAAGCAGCAGACCAAGGAGAATTCGGAGGAGCTGAAAGCGATAATGCAGGAGCAGATTGATAAAATTTCGGATACGGTAGAGACTATTCAAAGTAGCATCAACATAGTTGGAATACTTGAGAAGCAGGAAAAGTAAATATGGGATAGATTGCCTGCGGCGGCGCCATTACCGCTTGACCAGCTGATTTAATTGGACTATGAACCAGGAAAACGGGCCTATAGCTCAATTGGTAGAGCCACCGGCTCATAACCGGTAGGTCCCTGGTTCGATCCCAGGTGGGCCCATAATAATGATAAGGAGCGAATGGCTTGATCACAATTGGGAGAGATATTCAGGCTTTAAAATAAATGGAAGGGGTGCTTTGAGCACCCCTTTTTTTGTAACTATGCGGCTAAAAGAGATCATAAAAATTCTGGATAACGTGGCGCCTTTTGATTTGGCTGAGGAGTGGGATAACTGCGGCCTGATGGTCGGTGACCCCGAGCAGGAGATCTCAGCAATTATGGTGGCCCTTGATCCGTTACAGGCTGTGGTTGAAGCTGATGTCGATCTTATCATCACGCACCATCCGCTCTTTTTCGGATCAATTCAGGCGCTCGACTTAAGCGAGCCGCTGGGCCGCAAGGTGGCCACGCTCATGCAGAACAGAACCGCTTTGGTGGCGATGCACACCAATCTTGACAAGGCCGCCGGCGGGGTGGCCGATCAGCTGGCCCTTAAGTTGAGGCTGCAAGGGCTTGAGCATGATGGTTTTTTAAGAACCGGGCGGCTCAAGCAGCCGGATGCGCTTAAAGAGTGGGTAAAAAAGCTGGGGACCGAATTTAATTCTGTCCCCAGAGTTGTAGATGGGGGCAGGGCTGTCTCAATGGTGGGGCTTTGTCCCGGCAGCGGTATGGAGTTCTGGCGCCAGGCACATGCATATGGATGTGACACCTTCGTGACCGGTGATGTTAGGTATCACCAGGCCCTGGAAGCCAGTGAGGCCGGTATGAATGTGGTTGACCTGGGGCACTTCGACTCGGAGGAGTTAGTTGTCAAGGCGCTGGTTGAACGGCTCAGTGCGCATAACCTGGATGTCCGCCCGTATGAGGCACACGATATTTTCGAGAGATAAGGAGTATTACGTGAAGGAATTATTAAGTGATTTGTTGGCACTGCAGGCAGTAGAGGTTGAAATATTTAAAGCGCAAAAGGGAATTGCCGAGATTCCGCAGCAGATTGAGGAGCTCGATAGTATCATTGCGGCCCGCAAAAGCTCTCTGGACGGTATCGATGAGGATATCGCCAGCCTGGAGGAGAGAAAGTCCGCCATGGATAGTGAGCTGGAGGAGAATCAGATCCTGATCAAGGCCGCTGACGCCCGCATCAAGAAGATCAAGACCAATAAGGAGTTTCTGGCTCTGCAGCGCGAGATAGATGTCTCAAAGAAGCGCAAGAGCGAGCTGGAGGAGAAGATCCTCTATGCCATGGAGAAGCTTGAGCGCCTTAAGGCCGAGCGTGATGAGATCGCCAAAAACTTTGAGAGCGACCGTGAGGCGCTGGAGGCCAAGAAGGAGATTCTGACGTCCCAGGAGGCCCAGCTGCACCAGCAGATTGAGGATTGTCAGAGCAAGACCGAAACGCTGCGCGGCAGTGTTGATCCGAGTCTGCTCTCCAAGTATGAGCGCATCAAGCAGAACAAGAAGGGGCAAGTGGTGGTGGAGTGTGTCGACGGCGTTTGCAACGGCTGTCACATGCGCGTGCCGGCGCAGCTCTTCAATGATCTGGTCAGGGGAGACCAGCTTATTCTTTGCCCCATCTGTCAGCGTATCCTCTATGTGGATCAGGATTAAAAATTTACTTTGAAAAAAAAGTAAAGTGCTTGAGCTTTTCTGCCGTAATGTATTGGATAAGAGGTACGTAGCGACTATTATGCTGCTGCGTTTTAAAGTGGTGGAAAAATAATTTAAACAAGAGGACAAGGAGGAATTGGAAGATGATTAGAACAGATAAAAAGGGTTTTACACTGATTGAGTTAATGATCGTTGTTGCGATCATCGGTATTCTGGCCGCCGTGGCCATTCCGGCTTATTCTGGTTACACCAAGAAGGCTAAGCTGACTGAGGTTACTAATGCTATGGGTGCTGTTGCTACTGCTGCTCAGGAGTATAAGCAGTCTGTTGGAACATGGCCGTCAGCGATTACTACTACAACGGCAATTGCTAATTCACTTGGTGTAACATTCCCAACAACTTATGTAACAACTGCTGTTACAATCACTGAGCCGGCAACAGCTGCTGATGATATGGCAATTACAGTAACCTTTAATGATGTAATTGATGATACATGGGATGATGGTACGAATCAGTTGATTTTAACTGTAACACCCGGATCAAAAGGATCTTGGTCTAAAGTGGGGTCTCAGTTCCCTGAGGCATATGTGCCTAAATAACAGAGTATTTATCTAGTAATAAAAAAGCCCGGCAAGCGCCGGGCTTTTTTATTGCTCTAACCCAAGCTTCCCCAACTCCTCCAGCAGTCGTGCCTTCATAATCGGCTTGACCAGATAGCTTGTCGCCCCGCTCTCATCAAAGGCACTAACTACATTTTTGGCATCATCAAGGGCTGTGGTCATAATAATAGGAACCTCCTCCTGGGGCCCGATGCCGTTTTCAATCTCTGTTGCCCGGATCAGCCTGACCGCCTCATGCCCGTCCATCTCCGGCATCATAATGTCCATCGTTACCAGATCGAAAGGGTGGTCGGTCCGCAGGGCCTGCTTGAACTGCATGACCGCATCACGGCCATTTTCCACGCAGGTGCACTCTCCAATCTTTGAGAGGATATCATGCATATATTTGCGGCTGACCCGGTCATCCTCGGCTATCAGGATTTTCATGGACCAAATATTAAGGCTGCTAATTTTTAAGTCAATTGGTGACATTGCCCCTATTGTGCTAATTGCGTAAGCTATTATAATAATGTCCATAAGGAGGAGCCCATGAAGGTTTTGATTGTTGAAGATGACCCTACCAGCCAGCTGTTGCTTGAAAATATTATAAAGCCTTATGGTGAGTGTGTGATCGCCACCGATGGTCAGAAAGCCATTCATGAGTTCAGCCTGGCCTACGCCAAGGATCAGGTCTATGACTTAATCTTGATGGATATCATGATGCCCAATATGGACGGCAAAGAGGCTGTACGTCAGATGCGCGAGTTTGAGTCGGAGTTCGGCATCCGACCTTCGGACGAGGTTAAGATTATCATGATAACGGCCCTGGATGATCCTAAGAATGTGATCGAGTCCTATCAGGGCGGCGCCACGGCCTATATCACCAAGCCCATCAAGGAGCCGGTGCTGGTGAGCCAGATCAAGGAGTTCGGCCTGGTTTAGAAGCGGTCGCCAAGGCTCTCCCAACGGATCGCCACAAACCTGATCTGCTTCAGACCCTCTGCCCCATACCGTTCAGACAGCTCAGCCCGCAGGCGGGATTCAATGCTCCGGCGTTCTGCGTCGCTGTAGCCCTCAATGAACTGGATGCGCTCCTCTTTGGGAATTTCAAAAATTTTACTGCCACCACTCATAATGGCCTCAATATAAAAAAAGAGGAGACAAATGTCTCCTCTTAAATTTGGCGGGAGCGACGGGACTCGAACCCGCGGCCTCCGGCGTGACAGGCCGGCGTTATAACCGACTTAACTACGCCCCCACATCTTTCGTCGGACCTCTTACCTCACTTTTTAAAAAAAAGCCAGGCCTTTTAGGTGGCCTGGCAAAAAGGAGGTCTAAGTCCTTTAGACCTGATAGCCAGTGGGTAACATAAAATATTTTACTCAGCAAGATCAAAATACACAGAATGAGCAAAAACTGTGCATCATAAGTGGTTGTCTAATGCAGGGGAAATGTATGTCGGTGGAAGCTAAGATGATAAATTTTTTCATAGTGAGGTGACCGTTAATTGATTTGCAGAAAGTCAAGATCATGGATAATGCAAGAGAGTTAAGAGTATAGAAGGGCGTTAACTAATTAACATAAGGCCGGGATTAAGTTTCCTGGAAATTGACAGTGTTGCTTGGAGCCGAATCATATTTTCATTTAAAAATTACGGCTTGTGGTATTTAAATAAATGAAAATGCAATGCTCATAAATAGTGAATATGTGAGAGGGGATGCTGATTTAAGTTCTCCTAGTTGAATAATTTGCAGAATATGCCGATCCTTATAAGAGGTTATGCTGATAGGAAGGCCTTATAATGAAGGAATATAGTATGGACGATTATGAATTGGAGTTGGCCCGCCTGAAAGAGGAGCTGGCTGAGGTCTGTGAGAGTGAGTCCCGGTTCAGGATGTTTGCTGAAAATGTGCCGGACATGATTTTCAGCTTTGATCCGGTCCTCTACCGCTTTTTCTATATTTCGCCGTCGGTGGAAAAGATAACCGGCTACTCTCCCCAGGAGATTATCAATGATCCGCTTAATTTCATCAACCGGGCGGTCTATCCCAAAGACTTTGAACGGATCTTCCGTGAATATACCGAATGCATTGAATCGCCCCAGGAGACCAAGCAGAAGCCGTTTGAATATCGTATCGTCTGCCGCAATGGCGAGGTGATCTGGATCAATGAACTTAGAACCATTGAGTATAATCAGGAAGGGGTTGTGCGTCTGATGACCGGCATTGCCCGTGACATAACCGAGCGTAAGAATCATGAGCGCGAGCGCGAGGCCCTGCTTAGGAAACTGCAGGCCGCCCTTGAGGATGTCAAGACCCTGAGCGGATTTCTGCCGATCTGTGCCAATTGCAAGAAGATCAGAGATGACAGCGGCTACTGGCAGCAGGTGGAATCCTACATTCGTGACCATTCCGAAGCCCAGTTTTCACATAGCATTTGCCCGGATTGCGCCCATGAGCTCTATCCGCAGATCTATAAGGATAAGAAATAAATTTAGTTAGTATAATTATTAGAGGTGTCTATGCAGGGAAGAACCGTAAATGAGAGTTCCGTGGTCCTGGCCCATCTGATGTCGCCCCAGAGCGCCAATTTTGCGGGCAACGTACATGGCGGCGTGATTATGAAGCATATTGACGATGCGGCTTCGGTAGTTGCCCTGCGTCATGCCCGCACCAATGTGGTTACCGCATCCATCGATCGGCTGGACTTCTATTCGCCGGTCTATGTAGGCAATATTCTGAAGCTGAGCGCCAGCATCAACTATGTGGGCCGCACCTCAATGGAGGTCGGAGTGCGGATCGAGACCGAGGATATGATGAGTGGCGAGGTTATGCACACTGCCTCGGCCTATCTGACCTTTGTGGCCCTGGATGATGAAAACAGGCCCATGCCTCTGGCGCCGATCATTCCCGAGACGGCGATAGAGGAGCGCCGCCACCTGGAGGCCCAGGAGCGTCGGGCTCGCCGTCTGGAGGAGAAACAGCTGGAAAAGGCGCGCCGAAAGAAGTAACCAAATTTTTGATGTTACCCATAGAAACCGTTATTCCTCAAATTACAGAAGCCCTCCATCATGGCTGTGCGGCGGTGCTGGAGGCGCCGCCGGGGGCCGGTAAGACCACCCGTGTGCCGCTGGCGCTGCTGAATGAGCCCTGGCTCAAGGGCCGCAAGATAGTCATGCTTGAGCCGCGGCGTCTGGCAGCCAGGGCAGCGGCTGCCTATATGGCGCAGCAGCTGGGTGAAGAGGTCGGTCAGGCGATCGGCTACCGGGTGCGGCTGGATACCAAAGTTTCAGCCGCCACCCGCATTGAGCTGGTGACCGAGGGGATTCTGACCCGCATGCTGCAGTCGGATCCGGCCCTTGAAAATGTTGGGCTGGTTATTTTTGACGAGTTTCATGAGCGTTCACTGCATGCCGACCTGGGCCTGGCCCTGACGCTTGAGAGCATGAGTGTGCTGCGCGATGACTTGAGGCTGCTGGTGATGTCGGCCACCCTGGATGGCCAGGCGGTCGCGGCACTGCTGGACGGCTGCCCGCTGATCACCAGCCAGGGACGCAGCTATCCCGTTGATACGCGTTATGTGGGCGATGTAAACATCACGGACGTGGTTGTGCGGGCCCTTAATGAGGAGGAGGGCAGTATTCTGGCCTTTCTGCCCGGCGTGGCCGAGATCAGGCGTACCGAGACGGAGCTTAGGCAGCGCGGTATTGAAACGGCGCCGCTCTATGGTGCCCTGACCAGGGAGCAGCAGGAGCAGGCCATCAGGCCGGCTGAGCCGGGCAGGCGCAAAGTTGTGCTGGCCAGCGCGATTGCCGAGACCTCGCTGACCATTGAGGGGGTGCGCATCGTGATTGATTCCGGTTTGATGCGTGTAGCGCGGTTCAGTCCGGCCAGCGGCATGACGCGGCTGGAAACGCGGCCTGTTTCGCGGGCGGCGGCAGATCAGCGTCGCGGCCGGGCCGGAAGGATCGAGCCTGGTATCTGCTATCGGCTCTGGAGTGAGGCGCAACAGGCGCGGCTGCAGGAGCATAGTGAGCCGGAAATCATGAGTGCCGATCTGGCGCCGCTGGCCATGCAGCTGGCGGCCTGGGGCGTTAAAGATCCGGCTGATCTCAAATGGCTTGATCTGCCGTCGCCGGCGGCCATGCAGCAGGCCCGCGGCTTGCTGCAGCGGCTGAGCATTCTGGATGATGAGCTGAAGCTGACCCGGCATGGACAGGCGGTTGCGCGTCTGCCGCTGCATCCCAGGCTGGCGCATATGATCATAATGGCCCGGGATAAGGCGCTGGCCTGTGATATCGCCGCCGTTCTGGAGGAGCGCGATCTGCTGATTGCCAGAGACTGCGACCTGCGACTGCGACTGGATCTGTTGACGGCCCTGCGCCGGCGTGAGCCGGTTGATCGTGCGCAGGTCAGGTACAGTGCCTTGCAGCGCGCGCTTAAGGCCAGCAATGATCTCAGACGCCGCTACCAGCAGAGCGGATCAGGCGAGCAGTCGCCCGGTTCGGTGCTGGCTCTGGCCTATCCCGACCGGATCGGCGGGCACCGTCCAGGTTCTCAGAGCCGTTTTATGCTTTCGGGCGGCCGGGGGGTCTGGTTGCCGGAGGATGATCCGCTGGGCGCCGAAGACTATCTGGTGGTGGCGGAGCTGGACGGTCAGGCCCGCGAGGCCCGTTGTTTTCTGGGCGCAGCCATATCCTTGAGCGAGATAGAGGAGCTCTATGGCGCTGCTGTTGTTGAGTCCGAGGGTGTTGAGCTTGAGGGGCAGAAAGTTGTCGTCCGCCGGCAGCGCCGGCTGGGCAGTCTGGTGCTGTCTGAACAGTTGCTGAAGAAGCCGAAGCTGGCCGCGTCTGATCTGGTTGAGGTTGTACGGCAGGCGGGTCTTGCCATCCTGCCCTGGAGCGACAGCCTGCGGCTCTGGTGCCGGCGGGTGGAGTTTTTGCGGCAGCGCGGTTATGACTTGCCTGACCTGAGTGACGGGGCCCTGCTGGAAAGTGTGGCGCGATGGCTGGAACCGTTCGCCGAGTGCCCGCTGGGGCAGATTGATCTGGAGGCGGCGCTCAAGAGTCTCTGCAGCTGGGAGCAGCTGCAGCTGGTTGAGCGAGAGGCGCCGGAGCGGTTGCGTGTGCCCAGCGGTTCAATGATCAGGATCGACTACGCCGCTGAGGTGCCGGTGCTGGCGGTGCGGCTGCAGGAGATGTTCGGCCTGCAGCAGACCCCCAGGCTGGCCGGCCAGCCGATTGTGCTGCACCTGCTCTCGCCGGCCAGCCGGCCCGTGCAGATAACACAGGATCTTGCCGGTTTCTGGCAGAGCAGCTACCATGCCGTCAAAAAGGATCTGAAGGGGCGCTATCCCAAACACTACTGGCCTGAGGATCCTCTGGAGGCTCAGCCCACCAGGCGGGCCAAGCCGCGGACATAATCAGGCGGCTGGAATTTTACGGGTTTCGGCTTATTCATATTACTATGGATCAGACGAAAATTTTCCTGGTGGATGATGACGGGTTCACGCGGGCGCTCTTGCGGAACATTCTGGAGAGTAACGGCTTCACTGTCTATGAGGCTGAAGACGGCATTGATGCGCTGGCGAAGCTGAAACCGGCGGGCGAGGTGGATCTGATCATCTCGGATATCAATATGCCCAATCTGGACGGCCTGGGGCTTATCAGCGAACTGCGCGCGCGCGAGCGTTTCGAGCCCATCATTGTTCTAACCGGCAACCGCGAGATCGCCACCGCGGTGGAGGCCATGAAGGCCGGCGCCGACGAGTATCTGACCAAGGATGAAAATCTGCAGGATACCTTGCTCTTCGCGGTGGACAAGTGCCTGGAGAACTACCGCATCAGGCAGGAGAATCTGGCCCTGATGCATGATCTGAAGCGCAAGAATGAGGAGCTGGAGCGCATGGCCTTTCTGGACGAACTGACCGGAATCGCCAACCGCCGCTACTTCTCGGAGCGCATCAAGCAGGAGTGGGGCCGCGCCATGCGCGAGCAGACGCCGCTGACCCTGATCATGGCAGATATCGATTACTTCAAGCAGCTGAATGATACCTATGGCCATGACCAGGGAGACTTCTGCCTGCGGGAGGTCAGCCGGGTCATGGCGTCTGCCCTGCACCGCGATATTGATTTTATCGCGCGTTACGGCGGAGAGGAGTTCATGGTGATCCTGCCGGGCACTGACATTGTGGGGGCCGCCATTGTGGCCGAGGCCATGCGTCTGCACGTGCAGGAGCTGGGCATCGAAAATCCCAACTCCAAGGTGCATGACAGAATTACCATCAGCCTTGGCATCACCTCCATGGTGCCGCGCCAGGGCGAGAAGTACAGCACCATCATTGCCATGGCCGATCGGGCGCTATATGCAGCCAAGGCCGCCGGGCGCAACCGGATCAGCAAGGATAATTCATGATTTGAGGCGTTGCAAGGGCGCCGGCTTTGAGTTAGGTTCAGGATCTGAGGAGATTGTGATGAAGAACCGTCTAGCTGATGCAACCAGCCCCTATCTGCGGCAGCATGCCGAAAATCCCGTCGCCTGGTACCCCTGGGGAGCTGAGGCTCTCGAGGCCGCCAAACGTGAAGACAAACCCATATTTCTGTCCATCGGCTACTCCACCTGCCACTGGTGTCACATGATGGCCCATGAGTCTTTTGATGATCCGGATGTGGCCGCGCAGATGAATGCGGCCTTCGTTGCCATCAAGATGGACCGCGAGGAGTATCCGGAGCTGGACAATATCTTCATGAAGGCCTGCCGGGTCATGACCGGTGGCGGCGGCTGGCCGTTGAATGTGGTCTTGAGCCCCGACCTTGAACCGATCTATGCCGCATCCTATATCCCCAAGCTCAGCAGTTTCAGGGGTTTGGGGATGCTGGAGCTGGTACCCAAGCTGAAGGAGTCGTGGGATAACAATCGCGATGACCTCAAGGCGGCTTCAGCGGCGGTGATTGAGCGTCTGCACGAGATCAATCAGGTTGTTCCCGGCCAGACAGATGGCCTGGTCGAGACGGCCTTTGCGCGGCTGAAACAGGATTTTGATTCCGACAGCGGCGGTTTCGGTCGTGGCTTTAAATTTCCCTGCCCCCATCTGCTGCTCTTTCTGCTGGGGCTGGAGGATGATGAGGCCCTTGAGATGGTCAGCCGGACACTGACCGCAATCCGCAGCGGCGGCATCTATGACCAGCTGGGTTTCGGCGTTCACCGCTATTCAACTGATCCGAACTGGCTGGTGCCCCATTTCGAGAAGATGCTCTATGATCAGGCCATGCTGGTGATGGCCTACAGCGAATGCTTTGCGCGCACCCGGGATCCTTTCTTCAAGCGGGTCGCCGAAGAGATTGTCGCGTATACGGTCCGGGACCTGCGTCGTCCGGACGGCCTTTTCATGGCGGCCGAGGATGCTGATTCCGACGGGGTCGAGGGCAAGTTCTACCTCTGGGATATTCAGGAGGCCATGTTTGTGCTGGATGAGGAGGAGATGCGCATCTTCCTGAGCACCTTCAATGTGCGGCAGGATGGCAACTTTGAGGGCAGCGGGCGTTACAACATTCTGCACACCCGCCAGCCGGCCACCCTGGAGAGCATCGTTCAGGTTGAGAAGGTCGCAGCCAGGCTGCTTGAAGAGCGCGAAAACCGCAACCGGCCCTTTAGGGACAGCAAGATCCTGGTGGACTGGAATGCGCTGATGATTGCGGCCCTTGCGCGGGCCGGGCGCCAGCTTGAAAGGCCCGAGTATCTTGAAATGGCGCGTCAGGCGGCTGCCAATCCGGCACTCTTCGATCAGGCCGGCCGCCTGAAGCATACGACAACCGGCATCTCAGCCAAGCTTGATGATTATGCATTCTTTATCTGGGCCCTGCTGGAGCTGGGAGAGTATGACAGGGCAAGTCTGCTGCAGCAGCAGATGATCGAGCTCTTTCACGCCCCGGATGGTGGCTTCTATCTGAGTCCCAAAGATGAGCCGGAAATCCTGGTCCGTGTCAAAGAGATTTATGACGGGGCCTACCCCAGCGGCGTCGCGGTGGCCATTGCCAATCAGTTGCGGCTGGATGAGATAGAGGGCACCGACATTGGCGGCGGCCTGCTGGGCGAGGTGGCAGGCAGTGTGGCCGCCAATCCGGCCGGCCACACGCACCTTCTGGCCGCGATCAGCGGTCGCTGAAAATATCCAGATTGCCCGGGGCTTCCAGCCTGACGTCCAGCTTCAGTTGGACGTCAGCACCCGGGGCCAGCTTCAGTTTTCGTACAAAGCTGTCGGCCCTGGTGAGGGTGGCGTTCGGTTCCAGCTGACTGCTGAGCTTGATGCGTTCGTCGCGCGACTGAGGCCGCGCCTCTTCCACCACCAGGCTGACCGGGCTGGTGTGGCCGTTGGTGACGGTGGTCAGCCAGCGCCAGTGGCTGGTCTGTTTGCCCATCACCAATCCTTTTGAGCCCTGCTGCATTTCAATCAGTTCACGCTTGGCCCTGACCAGCGGGTCGGCGCCGAAGGCGATCTCGGCTTCGCGCCCCTGCAGTTCAAAGCGCCCCTGTCCGATCATGGTGCCGTCCAGCATGAAGATGGCCTGGCCGCCCGGCACCTGGCGCGGAGAGTCAAGGGCGATGCTGGCCTGGATGAAGGCCTTGTCCATGGATTCCGGGCGCAGAATGTGCTCGAAGCCGGCCGGCCAGCTTTGGCTCTGTACCGGCAGTTTGCGTCCCGGGCCGGCCTTGATGTTTTGACGGCCCAGCTGCCACTCGGTGTAGCTGCTTCTGCTCGTCTCAATGACTTGGCGCTCAGGCATGCCGGCTGACGGAGCGATCTCCATCATGACCGTGTCTTCCATGGCCGCTCGCTTGTTGGCGTAGTGCTCGACGGGGCGGATGATCCAGGGCTGCAGTGGGGGTGGGGTCAGGTTGTGGCTGGGGGTGATGCTGGCCAGCGTCAGATCGACACTCTGCCAGTCCTGGCCGGTCTGCTGCCAGACCAGGGCCTCCCATTCAAAGCGGATCTGCATCTCTGTCGGCAGGGCATTCAGCCGGTAGCTGGGCACGAAACCGCAGCCGCGGCTGAAATAGGACCAGATTAAGTTGGTCTTGGTGTCGGTTGGCCCGCTCAGGGTTACATTTACCAGCCACTCCTGCCTGTGCTGGCCGGTAAGTTCCTGCAGCTTCTGGTTGAGGAGGGCAAGCTGTTGATCCAGCTCTTTGATTTCCGCTGAGATTTTCTGGCGCTGCTGGAAGCTGGCGAGCATGGGCTGGGGGGCAGCCTCGGCAATCTTGAGGGCGTCGGCGGCCGATTCCCACTGGCGGTCCAGCTGCTGCTGCCAGAACTTGATCCGGGATTCGGTGGTGCTGAGCCGGTCAGCGGCCGCGCCGCGCTCCTGCTGGCGCAGGCTGAGTTCGTCCTGCAGCTTTTTGATCTCGGCTTCAAAGGCCCGCTGCTCCTTCTGCCAGCTGATATCAGTGATTGAGAAATTGCTGTTCTGCGGAGTCAGAGAGAGGGTGTCGGGCTGGGCCTGGGCCGGTAGGCGCAAAACTGTTGTGCCGGCGGCAACCGATTGCTGGGCCGTAATGGTGGCCCCATTAGGGTAGAGCTTTACCGCGGTGACGCTGGCTTCAAGATTGGCTGAGGCCAGCAGCCCACAGACGAATAAAACTAAAAATTTTCTCTGCATTATATGATCCTCCCCTGTGCAATTTGCGCCCTGCGGGCAAAAAAAGCAAGGAGTCAGCAGAGAAGTATGGGCCGGCAAAGGCCGGCCCGCACAAAATTATTGTTTTACAACGTTTGAGGCCTGGGGTCCCTTGGGGCCATCGGTTACATCAAATTCGACGCGGTCACCCTCTTCAAGGGTTTTGAAGCCGCTGCCGCCGATGGCTGAGAAGTGAACGAAAACATCGCTGCCGTCATCTCCGGTGATGAATCCAAACCCCTTTTTCTCGTTGAACCATTTAACTGTACCAGTTGCCATGAATACCTCGCTTTCAGGATTCTGCCTGGCAGAGCGGAACCTGTGGTTATTTTCTGAAAACGTTTAATCTGCTGGGCCTTATTTTCCAAGGAAGTTCAGGACGCATGAATTATTCGTATTTCAGACTATCTACAGAAAATGGATACGCGAGAGGGGTAGGGGTGTCAAGTAGAAACGCTCAGGAAAAGCGGTGCGAAAATGGCCATAACTCATCAATTTCAGGGAGGAGCCTCAATGGAGTGGCCTGAGATGTGCCGCTGGCGGTTTCAATTTCAACACTTACTTTGATTTTAGCGGCGGCGCCGTCACTCAGGCGGACGCCCGGCGGCAGCACCAGATCCAGCTCAAGGGTGGTTGATTCGGTCAGTTTATCGATCTGCAGCGGCTGACTCTTGATGGCGCTCAGGTTTTGCAGCGCCGCCTTGGAAGCCAAGACCTTGACGGATCTGGGCTGACCGTTGATTGATTTTATAATCAGGCCCGCCGGCAGCTGGCCCTGGACGGGCACGTCAATCTTAACCTCGTAGGGGTAGAGGCGGTAGGCATTGATCGAGATGCGCCGCGGGTCAAATTTGAGCAGCGTCAGATTGGACGGGATTTTGATCATGTCGGCCGTCAGGGTGATGTTCTGGCGGCCCTCCTCGATATGGGAGAGGTCCAGTGAGATCTTGAGCCTGGAGGGGTCAAAGACGTTGAAGGCCTGGGGCGGGCCGGCCAGGGTCACATCGATGGTGTTGGTGCGGCCCTCTTCAATGACCCATTCGGGCGAAACTTTACGGAACTCGATCGGGATGGTGTAGACGCGCTGAATCTCTTCGCGCTGGGAGCCGAAGAAGAACCAGGCGCCCACGGCGAGGCCGAGGGCCAGCAGTTTTACGGACAGATTCTGGCGGAACCAGCGCGTCACCGGCTGGTGGATGCTGCTGTCCTTGAGGCTGTCGTAGAAGTTGTTGATGGCGATCACCAGGTCGCCGGTATGTGTGATTGGAACCAGCTCGCCGCGGCGGCAGTAGGAGATGGAGCCCCGCTCTTCGGAGACCACGATGCAGAAGGCGTCGCAGCGCTCGGTCAGACCGATGGCGGCGGTGTGACGCAGGCCCAGATGGCCGCACTTATCGCCGTCGGTGCAGAGCGGCAGGTGGCAGCCGAAGCGGCTCAGCTTGCCCTCGTTAATGATAACGGCCCCGTCATGGCCGTCGGAATGGTGGTCGAAGATGCTGGCCAGCAGCGGCTGGCTGAGGTTGCCCTCCAGGGAGTAGCCGCCCTGCAGGTGGCGGTTGAGCGGATCCCGGCCCGGCAGTACGATCAGGGCGCCGCATTTAAGCTCGCTGAGCTGCTTGATGCTCTCCACCAGCACGTCGGTGGGCTGCTGCTGGTCGAGGTTGCGGCCGAACTTGCCGATGGTGGCCAGGCGTTCCAGAATGCGGCGGATCTCCTCCTGGAAGATGATCAGCAGGGCGAAGATCAGAATGGCGAAGAAGGCCTGTAGCACATAGGTGGTCAGGTAGAGGTGGAAGATGCGCGCGCTGAGGTAGAGGATGCTCAGCAGCAGGATGCCGAGAAAGACAAAGCGCGAGGCTGTGTTGCGGATCCAGACCAGCAGTATGTAGGTCATGGTTGCGATAATCAGGATATCCAGCAGGTCCTGGATTCTGAAACTGTTGAGGATGGTGGTAAGTGATTCCAGCATGTGGCTTCCTTATAGGAACTCTGATCGGCTTAGTAAACAAATAATCTTTACAGCTGAAATCTGCGTGGTATGTAGGCTCTATGGAAAACTATGACGACATCAGGCTAATTCTTTTTGATTTTGGCGGCGTGTTGGCGGATGAGGGTTTCAAGAACGGCCTCTTTGCCATTGCGCAGAAGAACGGTAAGGATGCCGAGCAGTTTCTGAATGCTGTGCGCGAGATCATCTATGCCAGCGGTTTCATAATCGGCCAGGTTTCAGAGGCGGAGTTTTGGCGGACCGTGCGCGATAGGACAGGTGTTGCCGGCAGTGATGAGGAGCTCAGAGGCGAAATCCTGAGCCGGTTCACGCTGCGGCCCTGGATGTTTGAGATTGTAGCGCAGCTTAAGGCTGCCGGCTACCGGGTGGGCATTCTCAGCGATCAGGTGACCTGGCTCGATGAGCTTGACCGGCGCGACGGTGTCTTCGAGAAGTTTGACGTGGTCATGAACAGCTTCTACCTGGGCAAGAGCAAGCGTGATGCCAGCATCTTCAGCGATGCCGGCCGCGGCATGATGTTCTTTGCGCCCCAGATGCTGTTCATCGATGATGACAAGGGCAACGTGGAGCGCGCCCGCGGCAAGGGTCTGCACGCCATTTGGTACCGTGATCAGCAAAGTTTCATGCAGCAGATCAAAGTCTACTGCGCCAAAGCTTTTAAATAGATCTTTTGATTCAGGCATATTACAATAGGCGTGTTTTGCGGCTCTCCGAGCCGCATTTTGACTAATGAGAGGAGATAACCATGAAAAGAGTCCTGATTGTTTTAACTGTGGCGCTGGCCCTGCTGGCCGGCTGTTCCGAGAAGGCTGAAAAAGCGGAGAAGCCCATCGAGCTCTCCTACAGCATCTTCTTCCCGCCGACCCATGCCCAGTGCAAGGCCGGTATGGACTGGGCCAAGGAGATAGAGACCCGTTCGAACGGCAAAGTTAAGATCAACATCTTTCCCGGCGGCACCCTGACCAAGGCGCCCGAGTGTTATGACGGCGTGGTTAACGGCATCTCCGACATCGGGATGTCCTGCTTTGCCTACACCCGCGGCCGTTTCCCGGCGATGGAGGCCGTTGACCTGCCCATGGGCTACCCCTCCGGCATGGTTGCCACCCGGGTTGCCAACGATTTCTACAACCAGGTTAAGCCGGCCGAGCTGGAGGATGTCAAGGTGCTCTACCTGCACGGCCACGGCCCGGGCCTGCTGCATACCCAGAAAGAGGTCGGAAGCCTGGATGATCTTAAGGGCATGAAGATCCGTTCTACCGGCCTGAGCGCCAAGGTTGTTGAGGCCTTGGGCGGCGTGCCGGTCGCCATGCCCCAGGGCGGCACGTATGAGGCCCTGCAGAAGGGTGTGGTTGAGGGCACCTTCACGCCCATTGAAACATTGAAGGGCTGGAAGCAGGCCGAGGTGGTCAAGTCGACCACTGACTGCAGCAACATCGGTTACACCACCACCATGTTTGTGGTGATGAACAAGGATAAGTGGAACAGCCTGCCGGCTGACATTCAGCAGATATTCAGTACTGTCAGCCAGGAGTGGATCACCGTGCACGGTGAGACCTGGGACAAGGCCGATGCGGACGGCATCAGCTTTACCAAGGAGCAGGGCAATGCGGTCATCGAGCTGGATGCCGCCGAGGCCAACCGCTGGCAGCAGGCGATTCAGCCGGTGCTGGACGAGTTTATCGTTGAATCGGCCAAGAAGGGCGTGGATGCCAAAACATCCATCCAGCTGATCAGAGAATTGATTGCCAAACAGGCATAATTTGCATAAGGACAGGGCATGATCTCATTCATCCGGGCAGAGCGCAGCGTGAAAAAGATGGCTGACTACGTCAACTGGGTTGCGGCGGCGGCCGTGACCTTTATCATGCTCTTGACCACCCTGGATGTGATCTGCCGCTTCTTTCGGCATCCGATTCCCGGAACCTATGAACTGGTGGCCCTGAGCGGCTCCATCGTGATCGCCTTTGCCCTGCCGTTTACCACGGTCCAGAAGGGCCATATTGCGGTGGAGTTTCTGATGATGCGCATGCCCAGAGGGGTGCGCATCATCGTCAACATCATCAATGACGTGATAGCGCTGCTGCTCTTCGGTGCCCTGGCCTGGCAGAGCGGGATTTATGCCGGCCAGGTGCGGGCCTCGGGCGAGGTCTCGGCCACATTGCAGATGTCGATCTACCCGTTTATCTATGGAGTTGCCATCGGCTGCGCCCTTTTGTGCGTGGTGCTGCTGATGGACCTGATCAGCCAGTTTAGAGGAGCCGAGATCGGATGAGCGCTACAACAGTTGGAATTATCGGAATCATCGCGCTCTTTGTGCTGATCTTCTCGCGCATGCCGGTCGGTTTTCTGATGGCCGTGATCGGTTTTGTGGGTTTCGGCACCATCGTCAACTACGATGCCGCCCTCAATCTGCTGGCCAAAGATTTCTTTTCAATCTTTTCATCCTACAATCTGACCGTGATCCCGCTCTTCGTGCTGATGGGCCAGATCGCCTTCCACTCGGGCATCTCCAGCCGCCTCTTTGATGCGGCCTATAAGTTCATCGGTCATCTGCCCGGCGGCCTGGCCATCGCCACCATCGGCGCCTGCGCCGGTTTCGCGGCCATCTGCGGTTCCACCAACGCCACCGCCGCCACCATGGCCGCGGCGACGCTGCCCGAGATGAAGCGCTACAACTACAAACCCGAGCTGGCCACCGGCGTCGTGGCGGCCGGCGGTTCCTTGGGCATCCTGATTCCGCCCAGCGTCATCTTCATCGTCTACGGCATCCTGACCGAGCAGTCCATCGGCGAGCTCTTTCTGGCCGGCATCCTGCCGGGCGTGCTGCTGACGGTGCTCTTTGTGGCCGCCATTCTGATCTGGACTTCGCTCAACCCTGAGCTGGGACCCCCGGGACCGCGGGCCAGCTTCAAGGAGAAGATGGAGTCGCTGACCGGCATCGGCGAGACCCTGATAATTTTCGTGCTGGTCATGGGCGGTCTCTTCGGCGGCATCTTCACCCCCACTGAGGCCGGCGCCGTGGGCGCCTTCACTACCCTGGCGGTCGCCCTGGTGCGCCGCAATATCGACATGCAGGGCTTCCTGCAGGCCCTGGTCGAGACCACCCGCATCAGCTGCATGATCCTGGTGATCGTGGCCGGCGCCACGGTCTTCGGCCACTTCATGGCCGTCTCAAGGATTCCCTACGATATCGCCGGCTGGATCGCATCCTTCAGCCTGCCGAGCTGGGCCATCATGTGTCTGATCGTTCTGGTATACTTTGTGGGTGGCTGCTTCATCGATTCGCTGGCCCTGATCATGCTGACCATTCCGATCTTCTTCCCGGTGGTGCAGCAGTTCGGCTATGACCCGATCTGGTTCGGGGTGGTGATCGTGCTGGTGACCCAGATCGGTGTGATCACGCCGCCGGTGGGCGTCAATGTCTATGTGGTCAGCGGTGTGGCGCGCGACGTGCCGCT
>CALOBW010000006.1:0-6182 GCA_942491525.1 uncultured Thermodesulfobacteriota bacterium | reverse complement strand
TCAATTTAGTATTGAGGTTTAGGAATGCCGGACAAACAAGGAGACTCGGTTGATTTTTCAACCCTGATCATGGGTTTTGCCAGTGCCGCCATGATCAATCTTGGGCTTGCGCCCGATCCCCAGCGTGGCCAGTCATGTGTCGATGTGGTCGTGGCGCGTCAGAATATCAGTATTATCGAAATGCTGCAGGATAAGACCCGCGGCAACCTGAGTGAGAAAGAGGCTCGGCTGGTGGAGCAGGTGCTTTGTGAGCTGCGCCAGAACTATCGGCGGGTCATGGAAGGACGAAGATGAAAAAAAAGATTATCTCATTTAATCTGCTGATAATGGTTGCGGCCTGTTCGCTCCTGGCGGGCATGCTGATCGCATCATCGCTTAAGCTGCCGGCGATCGGCGAGGCCAAGGAGTTCTGGCATGTGGGCGAGGCCGATGCCGAGGTCAAGGTTGTCATGCCGAGCCTCAAAAGTCTGGCCGACAGCGTGCGTCCGACCGTGGTCAGTATCAGCACCACCAAGGTGGTCAGCAGCCGCGACATGTATAAGCGCTTCATGCCGCCGGGTGGTCCCTTTGATGAGTTTTTTGAGCGCTTCAATGAGGGTGACAAGGGCGAGGAGTTTAAGCAGCGAGGTTTGGGTTCCGGGTTCATTATCTCGGCCGATGGTTATATTCTGACCAACAACCATGTGATTGCCGAGTCCGAGGAGATCCGTGTGACCCTCTCCGATGGCAGCGACTATGAGGCTGAGATCATCGGCCGCGATGACAAGAGCGACATCGCTCTGATTAAGATTGCAGCCAAGAATTTGCCCTACTCAAAGCTGGGTGATTCCGACAAGCTGGAGATCGGCGACTGGGTGATTGCCATGGGCAACCCCTTCGGCTTCGGCCACACCCTGACCCAGGGCATCGTGAGCGCCAAGGCGCGCGACATCGGCGCCGGGCTTTATGACTACTTCATTCAGACCGATGCGGCCATCAATCCCGGCAATTCGGGCGGTCCGATGGTGGACATGCGCGGCCATGTGGTCGGTATCAATACGGCCATCATCTCGACCGGCCAGGGTATCGGCTTTGCCATACCCATTAATATGGTCACCGATATTCTCTCGGAGCTCAAGCAGACCGGTCAGGTCTCCCGCGGCTGGCTGGGGGTGGCGGTGCAGCCGGTGACTCCGGAGATTGCCCGGGCCACCGGCCTGGACGGCAAGCGCGGCGCCATGATCTCGAGGGTCTATGCCGGTGATCCGGCCGACAAGGCCGGCATAAAGGCCGGCGACATTATTATAAAGGTGCAGGCCGGCGAGATTAATAACCCGCATGATCTGACCCGCATGGTGGGCAGCTTCAAGCCGGGTGCCCGGATTGATGTGACTGTCTGGCGGGACGGCAAGGAGCTCAGCCTTGAAGTTAGGCTGGATGAGCGCCTGGATGAACATGTGGCCGAGCTGGATACTTTGGATCCGGGCAAGACCGGTGAGGTGAAGGATCGTTTGGGGCTGACGGTCGGCAATATAACAGAGGAGCTGGCGCGCCAGTTTAATATTGAGGATACCAAGGGCGTTATTCTGCTGGATATCGATGCTGACGGTCTGGCGGCCGAGGCCGGCTTGCGGCGCGGAGATGTGATCCGCGAGCTCAACCGTCAGGTGGTGCGCGATATTGATGAGTACCAGGCCCTGCTCAACTCCATGCAGAGTGATGAGACGGCGCTGCTGTTGATTAACCGCTCCGGCAGTCCGCTCTATGTGGCGGTTGATCTTAAATGAAGATTCTGGCTCCCGCTAAGGTAAACCTGACCTTGGAGATTCTCGGCAAGCGTCCGGACGGGTTCCATGAGTTGCGCACCATCATGCTGCCGCTCAGCCTCTGTGACGAGCTTGAGCTGGAGCGCATTGAGTCGGGTATTGAACTGTTGGCTCCCGGTTGTGATTGTGCCGTTGAGGATAATCTGGCCTATCGGGCCGCGCGTCTCTTCTTTGAGGATCAGAATATCGCCGGCGGCATAAAAATTTCGCTCAAAAAAAATGTTCCCTCCGGGGCCGGGTTGGGGGGTGGCAGCAGTGATGCGGCCAGCGTCCTGATCGCCCTCAATCGGATATTTGAGACCGGCTTGAATGATGATCATCTCATGCAGATGGCGGCCAGGCTTGGTTCTGACTGTGCTTTCTTTGTGAAGAGCTCAGCTCTTGAAATGGGCGGCCGCGGTGAAAAGTTGTTGCGTGCCGTAGATGTTGAAGATCGTTCATATTTATTGGTGCTGCCGCCTTTCGGTCTTTCTACGCCGAAAGTGTATAAAGAATTGAAGAAGCCATTGACTAAGGGTTCAGATAGCTTTAATATATCAATATCTAACGATGATTTTATCGCACCCGAAGGGTGCCTGTTAAATGATCTTGAGGAAGCTGCTTTTGTTATTTGCCCTGAGTTGAGTGAGGTTAAACAGGATTTAATCGACGCAGGTGCTTTAGGTGCAATGATGTCGGGCAGCGGTTCAACTGTATTCGGTATTTTTTTTGGTGAAGATCACCTATCTAGTGCACTAGGCCGGCTGCGGCGGCGTGAGGGCTACCAATATACGCCCGTTACTAGGTTTATGGGAGAGAGGTATGGACATTACAGAGGTTAAGGTATTTCCGGTTGATGATAATGATAAGCTCAAAGCATATGCTTCCGTGGTGTTTGATGACTGTTTTGTGATCCGGGATCTGCGGGTTATCAGCGGCACATCAGGACTTTTTGTTGCAATGCCGTCACGCAAACGGAAGGATGGTACCTTCCGTGACACGGCACACCCCCTCAATGTGGAGACTCGAACCAAGATTGAACAATCGATCCTGCGGGAGTACGAACAAAGGATTGCCAACGAAGTTTAATTCGACTATATAGGCACCCTGCGCAAAAAAAGCGTAAAAAAGCTAGGAAGCCGGGGTGTCATCTTTGAGTGGTTGCGCCATTTCCGGCTTTCTCGCAAAAGGGAGACATGCTTATATGGAATCGTGCGTACGCGTGTTTACGTGTAATGCCAGCAAGGCATTGGGCCAGAGCATCTGCAGTATCCTTGGATTGACCATGGGCGACGCCAACGTCCGCCGTTTTTCCGACGGTGAGATCTGTGTCGATGTTCATGAGAGCATCAGAGGTAAAGATATCTTCATTGTGCAGTCCACCTGTTCGCCTGCCAATGAGCATATTATGGAGCTCCTGGTGATGATTGATGCCTTCAGGCGCGCTTCAGCCAAGAGGATCACGGCCGTGATTCCCTATTTCGGCTATGCCCGTCAGGATCGCAAGGCATCCCCGCGCGCGCCGATCACCGCCAAGCTGGTCGCCAATCTGCTGACCGAGGCCGGAGCCGACCGGGTTCTGACCATGGAGCTGCATGCCGGCCAGATACAGGGCTTCTTCGATATTCCGCTGGACAACCTCTATGCCAAGCCCGTCTTCCTCGACTACATCCAGGACAACTATAAGAAGGATCTGGTCATCGTCTCGCCGGATGCCGGTGGTGTTGAGCGTGCCCGCGGGCTGGCCAAACCGCTGCATGCCGAGATGGCCATTATTGATAAGCGCCGCGAACGCGCCAATGAATCTGAAGTTATGCACATCATTGGCGATGTAAGGGGCAAGGACTGTCTGATCGTGGATGACATGGTTGATACCGCCGGAACCCTGACCCATGGCGCCCAGGCCCTGATCGACCGCGGCGCCAACAGCGTTTCGGCCTGCTGCACCCATGGCGTACTCTCCGGTCCGGCCATTGAGCGCATCAATAATTCTCCTATTGAAGAGATGATTATTACCGATACAATTCCATTGAAAGGCGAGGCGGTGGACTGTAAGAAGATTACGGTTCTCAGCGTAGCTCCGCTGTTGGCTGAGGCCATCAACCGGATCTATGACAACGGATCGGTAAGTTCACTTTTCCTGTAAGAAAAGCCGGGGGCGCTCGTCACGAGTGCTCCCGAATTCCAGAATAATCCGTCTATTGAATAATCCGATAAGAAAACCCTTAGGGAGTAGAATATGTCAGAGAACAAAGAGATGAGTATGGCTGATCTGCTGGATGCCAGCGATGCAGCCCAGGATCAGCAGTTAAAGGTGGGCAGCCGGGTCAAGGGTGAGATTATCTCCATCGGCGCCGACACGGTCTTCGTCGACCTGGGCGCCGGCGTTGACGGCGTGGTGGATGCCGAGGATCTGCTGAACGCCGATGGTGAATTGACGCTAAGCGTCGGTGATGAGATTGAGCTCTACATCGGTTCAATCAAGGAGCATGAGATCCGCCTGACCAAGTATCTGAGCGGCCGCGGCGGCGCCGAGCAGATCGAAGAGGCCTTCCGCGGCGGTATTCCGGTCGAAGGCAAGGTCAAGGCTGAGTGCAAGGGCGGATTCAATGTGACCGTCATGGGTAAGCGCGCCTTCTGTCCCATCTCGCAGATCGATTCCAGATATGTTGAAGATGCCGCTGAGTACGTCGGCAAGTCCTACACCTTCAAGATCACCGAGTTCGGTGAGGGGGGGCGTAATATTGTTGTTTCGCGCCGCAGCCTGCTGGAGCAGGAGGCCGAGGTGGCCCGTGAAGAGTTCATGAGCGGCGTCAATGTCTGTGACATCGTTGAGGGCCGCATCACCAAGCTGATGCCCTTCGGCGCCTTTGTCGAGCTGCTGCCCGGCGTTGAGGGCATGGTGCACATCTCCGAGCTGGGCTGGTCCCGGGTCGAGAAGCCTGAAGATGCTGTCAGCGTTGATGAGGTTGTCAGGGTCAAGGTGCTGGCCATTGAGCCCGGCGACAAGGGTCCGCGCATCTCGCTCTCCATCAAACAGGTTGGCGGCAACCCCTGGGAGCAGGGTGAACTTGGCTTCAGCGAGGGTGATCGCGTCAAGGGCCGTGTCATCAAGTGCATGGATTTCGGCGCCTTTGTCGAGATTGCCCCCGGCATTGAAGGATTGGTGCATATCTCAGAGATGAGCTATACCCGCCGCGTCAATCGTCCCGAAGAGATGGTCAGCCCCGGCGATGAGGTCTATGTCATGGTCAAGGGCATCGAGCGCGACACCAAGCGCATCTCTTTGAGCATGAAGGAGGCCGAGGGCGACCCCTGGGCCGAGGTGAATGAGAAGTACAGCTGCGGTCAGCAGATCGAGGGCACCGTTGAGAAGTGTGAAAAGTTCGGCATCTTCATCAACCTGGAGCCCGGCATCACCGGCTTGCTGCCCAAGTCTGAGATCGCCCGTTCCGAGAAGCCGGCCGCCTTTGATAACCTCAAGAGCGGTGAGACGGTATCTGTCAGCATCAAGGAGATCAATGCCGCCGGCCGCAAGATGACCCTGATGCCCTCCGATGTCGAGGATGGCGGTGACTGGCGCCAGTTCAACGCCGGCAACAGCGGTTCGTTCGGTTCCCTGGCCGATAAGCTGCAGCAGGCCATGAAGAGCAAGAAATAGAGAGATTAATTAATTGATAAGAGAGAGCTGACCCCAAGGGGTCAGCTCTTTTTGTTTAAGCAAAAATTCTGAGCGGGAAAGTTACGATCTTGAGTGCCAGCTTGATGGGGAAGAGCACGATGCTGGTGGCGATGCAGAGGCTCTTGCCAACGATCTTGAAGGGCAGGGTCACCAGTTTGCAGACCGCCTTGAGCAGGCATTTGACCAGCAGGACCGGCGCCATGGCAATTTTGAAAACCAGGCCCAGCAACATGCCCACCAGGTTGAACGGCAGCATGACAATTTTAAACGGCAGTAACAGTAGTTCTTTAATCATCGAATCCTCCTTGGAATAAAATCGCCCTCAGGCTTCATTAATTTAATACCTCGGCGCTTCAGGTGCAAATGTTAAATTTAACAGAGGGCATCGGGCCGATATTGCAGGGCTTCGGCCATGTGCTGGCTCTGAATCGTATCCTGGCCGTCAAGGTCGGCAATGGTGCGCGCAACCTTGATGACCCGCTTGTAGCTGCGCATGCTCAGGTTGTAGCGCTGCATGGCGTTTAAAAGCAGCTGGCGGCTCGCATCTGCCAGCGGACAGAGCTGCTCCAGCTGCTTGTCGCTGATATGGGCGTTCAGGCAGCCGCGCTTGAGTTGGCGCCGGCGGGCGTTCTCGACCTCTTCGCGGATTTCGGCTGAAGATGTGGAGGGGCGCGCATCCAGAATGAACTCGCTCTTGACCGGATGGATCCAGATGT
>CALOBW010000005.1:0-2540 GCA_942491525.1 uncultured Thermodesulfobacteriota bacterium | reverse complement strand
GAGCACATCGCCGGGGAGCGGCGCCACCCGGATCGTCACCCGCTCGCGCAGGGCACGGCTGGCGCAGAGACGCACCAGATCGCGCAGCAGGGCACAGAGCGGAATGTCCACGTCATTGAGTTGCCAATGGCCGGCCTCGACCTTGGACAGATCGAGGATGTTGTTGATGACCGAGAGAAGGTGCACGGCGCTGAAATGGATGTCGTCAGCATAGTCGCGGTATTGCGGCTGGCCGATGGGGCCGAAGACCTGGTCCTTGAGGATTTCCGAGAAGCCGAGAATGGCATTGAGCGGCGTGCGCAATTCGTGGCTCATATGCGAGAGGAAGTCGGATTTGGCGCGACTGACATCGTCGGCATGGCGGCGGGCGGCGATCTCGCGCTGGGCCTTGGCCTTGAGGTATTCCACGGCGATCGCATCGGTCATGCGCTTGCGCATCAGATAGGCACCGCCGGTGAGGGCGAGGATCGTCATCAACACCAAAGCGATGCCGATATTCCGCTTGCCGTACCAGGCGGAGAGCAGCGTTGCGCGGTCGAAGCCCACGGCGATATAGAGCAGCATACTGCCCGCGTGACGGAGGACGGAGTCGCTTCGATGCCGTCGATGGGCGAGACGTGCTCGGGAATGACCAGATCGGTCACGCCGGCTTGACTGGCGACAAAGGTGAATTGAGGTGCGGCAAGAAGGTCCGTCTCCGGATAGCGCGCCAGCAAGCGGCCATCGGCCCGGCCCGGGAGGGCCGTGTTGACGTCGAGTTCGAAAAAGCCGGTGAGGGCAGCCAGGTTGATCAGGCCGACGACGACGCCGGCAAAGTCGCCGGCTTCGGTCTCAAGCCCGCGCGTCACGGGAATGCCGAGTGCCTTGCGGCCGCGACAGCAGCGGCGCGCCGACGCGCAGATTCTCGGTTGCCTGCGCGGCGTGGTACTGGAAATAGAGGCGATCGGCAAAGTTCTGGGGTTCTCCGGCGGCGCCATTCTTGTTGGCGATGAGGTCGCCATCGACATCCAGCACGGCGATGGAATCGAGCACGCCAATGCTGTGGCCAAGACGGGCCAGCAGGGCCATCAGCGTTTCGAGGGTGAGGTCAAGGGACTGCCGGGCGAGGCGGGGTCGGCATCGAGGATCTGCCATGCCGAGGTCGATCTCCAGGAAGGTCTGGTCGATACAGGTGGCGGCGACCTGGGACAGGGATTCGGCGCGGGATGAACCGAGGGCGATGACATCCTTGCGCTCCTGATTGAGCAGCATCGTCGCCATTACCATGATTGCCAGACTGGCGAACCCTGACCAGGGGCGAGACTGGGGATGCTGTTCGGCGTGTCAGTGATCGGGTCATGTGCTGCGCGCACCATTCAATCCTGTTTCCTGATTTCAATATGTCGGACGCCTTTCCTTTCCGTCCGTTCAACAAGCTACTCGCCCTTTCTGATGGCGTGGTCAGGATACCACATTCCGCAGGTGACCATATCGCTCTGCCAGGAGCAACCAGCCAGGGGCAACCAGCCATGGGGGGGTGCAGCACGGCCCGACTCTCTCAACCGCGCCTGCTGACCAGCTTGTTGCGGGCGGTATCGTAATGCGCCGACGGCATGTAATCCTCGATGGCGATGCATTGCGTGATCCGGCCGTCGGCAGCAAGGGGGCGCAGCGGACAGATGAGGTATTCGACATCCATGACCTGATCGTCCTCCAGCCTGGCGAAAGCGGTCCAGGCCGGGACGGCGCGCCGCGCAGACTGGCACGATAGGCGCGCAGCAGATCATCGGTGGTGCAGATATCGAAATCGAGCGCATCGAGATAGCTGCCGGTGAAATCGAGACCGGAGAATTTTGCCACCTCCCGGTGCCGACCAGCCTGGATCCACGGACCAATAAGCACACAATCATAACCTGCCAACAGGTCACAGAGTGCATCCCCATCAGGAAGACCGTTCTTCTCCGGGATAGCTTGGTCATCACTTCTGTCAGCTTGATCTCAGATATATCTTCCAGTCCTGCGGGATGGAACAATGTTATAAGACCACTTCCTGATCTGAGAGCAGCATTGGAAGCCATCACAGCTGCCATAAGTTAATCCCTGGATCCTGCGATAATTGCTACTCTTCCGAAATCTCCTTTATGACCAAATCGTCACTAGGTTCATCCTCAGAAATCAGTATGAAGAGAACAGTTATACATAAATCTATCTTCAAGTTGTGGAGGTATTCCAATGTCAGCTACATACAGTTCTCCCGATGCCAGTATACCTTCCCTTAGGAAATGACCACGGCTGCGGGGTATGCCATAGTAATTGTTACATCAGCATTGATGTATTCAATCCCCTCACCTGTATCTGCATTAATTCGGAAGAATTATCTATTGCATAATTAAAAAGCAGAGAAGATTCATTAATCATTGATAACAAGTATCAAATGTAATGTCCTTTCACCACTCCCTTAAAACTCACGAAGAGTGCATCAATGTTAATATCTGTTTCAGGTATTTCAGCTGCATTGACTTCAAGCAAATCCCATATCTGACACATCAATTATTTCTATA
>CALOBW010000004.1:0-9931 GCA_942491525.1 uncultured Thermodesulfobacteriota bacterium | reverse complement strand
GAGATCTGAAAACATGACTAGCCACATTGTTCATAATCATTTAAGCTGGTTGAAAGTTTTTCATCTACTTCAGCAAAAGGAGAATGGAAATGAGTGACTTCACGCTTTACAGTGGCGCACACAGTGGCGCCGAGGCCGAATTTGGACGCTGCGCCGAACGCTGGGGCATCAATGAGGTGAACTTCTCATTCGAGGGCCATGTCATGGAACGCAACAAAAACATCAAGATGCTCAGCGACCACGATCTGCAGATGGGCGATGTCAGCATGGAGATCGTCTCCAAGCGCATGGGTCGTTTCTTCGGCAATGCCGAAAAGATCAGACGCGTCCTGCAGTCAATCTTCCACATCGTCAACAACGGCCATGATATCTTTGCCGTGGGCCTGATTCTGCCCGACAACACCGTCAAAGGCGGCACCGGCTGGGGCATCGAACTGGGCAAATTTTTCAACCGGCCGACCCATGTCTATGACCAGGAGCAGAAGGCCTGGTTCAGCTGGATCAACGGCGAATGGGTCGCCTCAACACCGACGGTGCAGAGCAAGAGCTTTGCCGGCCTCGGAACCCGCTTCCTGAATGACGACGGCCGCCAGGCCATCGCCGAGCTTTTCCAGCGCTCCTTCGGCGATCCGTCAAACTAGAAAAACGGGCGGCAATCGGCCGCCCGATCCTTTAATATCAACAAATAACTCTTTTATTTAATATATATGCATCAGCTGCCGTTATTTATAGTGTGCAATCTGATACTTTGAAGGAGACATGATGCTTGATATTGTTTGGCACAGCTATTTCGCATTCCAGAAACAGCACCTCTGCCAGTGGCTGCCGCCCAAGTTGCAGCGCAGACTATCGCAGAAGCTGATCATCAAAACCGTCCACCGCGCCTACCACGAAGTAGCTTTCTACCGCGAGCTCTACGACAGGGCCGGCATCGATATCGACAGCATTCAGACAATCGACGACCTCAAGCGGCTACCAACCATCAGCAAAGATGATATCCGCGCAAACTATCCGGACAACATAATCTCAAGCCGCTACAGCATCAGCAAGCTGCAGTGTTCAGCCACCACCGGCTCAACCGGCAAGTCCCTGGCCTTCTGCTTCACCCCCAAGACCTACGCCTACTATCTCAACACCAGCGTGCGGGTCAGCAGCATGATCGGCTACTGGCCCTGGCACAAGGCGGTCTACATCAAGTATACAGCCGTAAGCATGCCCAAATTCGGACCCTTCTTCCGGGCGGCCCATATCCCCTCCACCATCACGGTCGAGGAGCAGATCGAGCAGCTCAGAAAGGAGAAGCCCGACTTCCTGGTGGGCTACGCCTCCATCATCCTGGAGATCGCGCGCAAGGCCTCCGCCGCGGATCTGGCAAAAATCCGACCCAAGATCATCTCGGTCAACTCCGAGATGTCGACCCAGGCCCAGCGCAACTTCATCTCCCAGAAATTCGGCTGCCCGGTCTACGACGAATATTCAACCGAGGAGACCTGGATGATAGCCGCCCAGTGCAAGCATCAGCGCTATCATATTTTCAGCGACAACGTCTGGGTAGAGTTTCTGGACCAGAACGGCCAGGATGTCGCCCCGGGCGAGACCGGCGAAATTGTACTGACGACGCTACGCAGTCCGGCCATGCCCTTTATCCGCTACCGCATCGGCGACATGGGCAAGCCGTCCCAAGAAACCTGCAAATGCGGCCGCGGCCTGCCGATCCTGGAATCATTCGAGGGCCGCTGTGACGACTCATTCATCCTGCCCAGCGGCCGCTTCGTGTCTTCGCTAAAAATACTCAATATATTCACAACCTTCATCAAAAAGGACCTGCACCTGATGAATGAATTCAGGGTAATTCAGCGCGAGCCCGGCCTGGTGGAGATCGAACTGGAGCCCGGCAGCCACTACAGTGACGATGGTTTCAAGAAGCTGACCGACCGTCTGCTGGAGCTCTTCGGCGAACCGGTCGAAATCAAAGTTAAGCTGGTGGATAGGATCGAAACCCAGGGCCGCATCAAACGCAAGGCCATCGAATCGCAGGTGACACGGCCGGAGTAGCAGCACTTTACAAGTTAAGAGCCTCTCTCTATATTACAGTTATTCTATTTAATTGTATGAGGGAGGTTTCCATTGAAGATCAGAACGTTATGCGCCAGCACCATCTTTGCAGCCATCCTGCTCGCCTCGACCACTCAGGCCTGCGACATCGCCGTTGTCAGCGTCGAGGCATCCGGGCGGCCATTCATCTGGAAGAACCGCGACCATCCGAGTGACTGGCGCCAGGAGCTGCGGCACAAAGATTCTGCAACCGGAGGCTATATCATGGTGGTCGACCGCACCGGTCTTTCCAGCATCCCTTCCGGTGGCGTAAACGGTGACGGTTTTGCCATCGCCAATACCACAGTTTATGAAAATTTCTTTCTGGATCTGATCAACAACAACCACGTCCTGCTCGAAGATGCCCTCAATAGATGTTCAACCGTTGATGATTTTGACAGCCTTGCCAAGGGCTGGGCGGGCCACCTGAGCGGAAACTTTGTGGTGATTGATGCCCTGGGCGGCGCGGCGCTGTACGAGTGCTACTCTGCCGTGCCCAGCCTCAAGATCAACCGTTTCGACGCCAACAGCGGCGATGTCACCGACATCAACGGCGAGCTGATCGGCAAGAATGGCGAACTGGGCGGCTACGCCGGCCAGTGGCGCGGATTTCTGAACCGCACCAACTCCCACAGCTGGATAAAACTTGAGAACGACACCTGCCGCGAAGTGCGCGCCCGCGAAATCCTGAATGAACTGGCGGACCAGGATGCCCTCAACTACAGATATGCCATGAGCCGGCTGGCCCGCGACATCAACCCCTGGGACTACAAGAATGGCCTGAGCATCAAGGCAAACGGCCAGCCTCTGCCGGAAGGCGAGCGCCAGAAGCTGGCAGGCAGCAGCCAGGTTGACACGCTCTACTCAATCAGCCGCTACCAGACCAACCTGAGCCTGGTGGTCGACGGCGTCGCCCCGGGCGAAGACCCGATTATGACCACCTTCTGGTGCAACCTGGGCGAACCGGCGGCCGGCATCTTCACACCCCACTTTGCAGCTGCCAAGGATGTTTCAAACTACACCAAGACCATTGAGGAGCCCAGTATCAACTCCAGCGACAAGAGCAGCCTGCTCAACAGCGCCATCTACGCCAATAGAGAGCAGCTCTACAGCGAGCGCACCATCAACCTGGACGCCCTCAGGGATCTGCAGCAGTGGAGCCTGCCCCTGGAGTATGTCATCGTGCGCAACACCGAGCGTTTCCTGAGCGAGGGCACCATCAATGCCGGCACCCTCTTTGACTTCTCAAGCTTCTGCTCCGGCTACGCCTATCTCAACTACAGCGCCGGTTCAGCGTATGTCCACCCCTTTGACTTCAACCAGGCCGGGCATACGCCAGTCTCCATCGATGAGATCGTCACCGAAGAGTATCTTGAACCCCCCGCCATTAACACTGAAAGCCAGATAAGCTACAGCCAGGCGCCCTTCATCACCAAGGAGTTTCTGGAGGATGAAGATGAAGGGACATGTTTTATCAACTCTCTGCATTAAATCTGGGCGGGGTGGCACTTTTTTTCCACCCCGCTATTTCTGGGTGCCAACATAACTTTACAAACTCAACTAACATCCAGTTTACAGGAAACATTTTAAGCAACACTGCAACATAACGCATGGCATCAACCTTGCTTTAATATAATCAATACTTAGAATCAACTGAGTCACTTATGCTGAACAGAATTTATAACTATGCCCAATCAGTCAAGGCTGAACCGAGACACCCCATGCGCCAGATCGGCCGCTGGCTGGGGGCGGTGCTGATTCTGGGCTACATCTTCTGGAATATCGACCTCAACCAGTTTGCCGAAGCGCTATCCAAGGCCAACCTGGCACTCTACTTCCCGCTGATCTTCATCTTCATCTTCATCTGGTTTCTGATCGATTCCCAGAACCTGCACGCCCTCTTCAGACACTACGGCCACCGCATACCCTATCATGAGATCATGAACGTGCGCGGGCTGACCTACCTGCTGATGGTCATCAACTACAACCTGGGCGTGGGCGGCATGGCCGTCACCCTCAACCAGCGCCACAGCATCCCGCTGACGCGCACCGCCAGCCTGATGCTCTTCTACCTCTTTATCGAGATCATCGCCCTGACCTTCATGGCAACTTGCGGTGCTCTCCTGACTGTTAACAGATCGCAAATGATCACTCTGCTGATGTACCTGAGCGCTTTCATCTGCACCTTCGGCACCCTCAACGTAATCATCTTCCAGAACCTGCCTGAATGCAGGTTTATCAAAAATTTCAAGAACCTGAATGTCCTACAGTCCTTCCGCGAGATCAAACCGGCCGCATACCTGACAATCGCCTTTTACCGCGGACTCTACTTCGCCTCTTTCAGCCTCTTCTTCTACTTCGGCCTGCAGACCTTCAACATCCACATCCCCCTGCTCTCCCTGATGGCCTTTGTGCCGATCATCTTCTTCATCGGCAACCTGCCCATCACCCCGGCCGGCCTGGGCACCATCCAGGCCGCCATGCTCTACTTCTTCCAGGACTACGGCACCCCGTCTGCCATCATGGCCTTCAGCATCACCTACTCCACCAGCCTGATCCTGCTGCGCATCCCCATCGGCATCTACTACCTCAAGAAGGGGGATATTCTGCTGGGCCAGCCTGACGCTTCGATGTAATTTCACTGCAGCCACATACCGATATTACAGCAGTTCCAAAACCGACTCAGACCAACACTTTTATACCAATATTTACATTTGATTACATATGGTTTTCTGCCACTAACCACGCAAAATCAATCAACATCAGTAGGGAAAACTTTTTCTCAAGAAATAAAGTGAACTTATTTTCCTCAATGCCATTCAGGATATATTTACAATAGCAAATTACTTTGATAGATATAGTTATTACAGTAACTTAACCATAAAAACCACACTGGCACTCCTTTTGCTAACTATACTGCAAATTTTAGTTTTTATTGGGACGGGAGAGCCTGCAACACAAAAGTTATCCTTTTTCCTTAACCCAAATAACAAAAGTCAACAATACGAAGGAGGAGTTAATGTTTTGTTCAACTATGGTTAATCGCTTATCGAGCATTTTGGTAATGGGGGCCATGGCTTTCTCGGCTTGCCTTATCCCGGTCTCATCAGCTGATGCCTGTGACGTTGCAGCTATTGCAGGTAAAACAACTAATGCCGACGGAGAAACTGTAAACTGGTTCAACGACGGCGCACCCGCCATCTTCAAGAACCGCGACGAGTCTGCCAACTGGCACCAGGAGATCAAGAACTTCCCGGCCGCCGAAGCCAACTCGACAATCCCGTGGCAGCCTGTTGGCGGCGCCTACACCCTGGTCTACAATGATAACAACCATGTGGCCAGCACCACCACCACCGGTGACACCACCAACCCCTCGGCCGGCGTTAACGAAAAAGGTTTCGCCATCGCCGTCAGTTCGGTCTACGAGGACTACACCAACCCCAAGAACGAGATCGAGAACTGCAACACCCTGCTCCTGAAAGCCGCCCTGCAGTACTGTGCCACCCTGGCAGACTTTGAGTTGCTTATCAAAGAGTTCCACAAGAACACTGCCGAGTACTTTGGCATACAGAACAACTTTACAATCAGCGGCAACTTTGTGGCCCTGGACGCCGAAGGCAATGTGGCCCTCTACGAGCTCTACACCGGCCTGGGCGGCAGAGAGCCGGGTCTCTCCAACTGGAGCAAGCTCAAAGGCGACGGCCACCCGATCAAGTTCAGAAAGATCGACGTCAACACCGGCCAGATCAGCGAAAGAGTTGTCAAGTATGAAAAAAGTGATGCATTTGGCTGGAATTACCACATCGTCGAAGGCGAAGATAAAGTTGTCACCTATGAGTGGAGCCAGATTGAAACCACTGATCTTGGCGAACTGGTCACCTACTCATACCAGGACGCCGGCACCGGCGACCTCTTCCTTAAACTGAAGCTGGCCGATCCAAATGATCCCCCCAAGGCATTCCCCGGCTACGTACACCGCACCAACAACAACAGCTACATCAACCGCAACGGCGGCGTTGAGCGCAACGTGCGCCTGGGCGAGATCTTTGCCGAGCTGACCGAAAAAGATGCCGATGGCAACTACCTTGCTGCTCTGACTTATGAAAACCTGATCTTCGATGTGGCCATGAACGTTGTGGGAGAGCAGGAAAGTATGGATGCAGATGCTGCCCACTACAGCAGCACCTTCTGCATCAGCCGTTCAGCCACCAGAAGCGGTGTGGTCATCAATGGTGTTCCCAACCCGACCCTCGCTGCCCAGACCACCATGTGGGCCGCCCTGGGCGAGCCTTCAGCCACCGTATTCATGCCCTTCTGGGCCGGTACTGCGGTTAACCCATTGGTCTATAAAGATGGCATTGACATTTCTCTCGACGCTGACGGCAACCCCATCTACTACGACTGGAGCGACACCTGCATGATCAACCGCGAAGCCAACCGCCGCGAAATCCTCGACGGACAGCTCTATGAGTCCAACGGCGGATCCACCATCTGGGGCCCTGACGACTACACCATCAACAAGATCGTGCTCGAAGCCATTCAGGCCAAGACCCACCCGGTTCAGGATGACTTCATTGCCCGGGTTAATGCAGGCATCGGCGGCAACCTTGCGGATCTGTCATGGGACATGGTTCAGGACCTCTACGACGCTTATCTCGCGGATGAGTTTGTAATCGATTAATTGAGAAGGAGAATATTGAGATGAAAAGATTTAATTCAATCTTCAGCATATTACTGGTTTTGATTTTTGCAACCAGCTTCCTAAGCGGTTGTAACAAATCAAGCAGCGACAGTCCGATTGCCCTGACAGTGGGCAACGGCGATCAGGCCGCCAACAGTGACGACAATGTCTATGAAAAGCGCCAGACTAGCTTTAACTTTGGCGATCCCAATGGTGATCCCAACAAGGTCAACCTGCTGTTTGTGGGAGAACTCAACATGGGCGGTAACATCACCAATACTGTCATGGACCCCAACAGAGGCAACGGCGACTTCACCTACCCGTTCAAACGTGATGGAGTTAAAGAGGCACTTGAAAATGCAGATATCGCCTATGCAAACCTGGAGTGTGTCATCTCTCACAACGCTCCCAATCAGCTTACCGGCGATAAGTTCATCGCCCCCAAAGCAGCCGGCGATGGTCTGAAGTATGCAGGTTTTGACATCGTCTCCCTGGCCAACGACCACACTGACGACGGCGACCTTATGCCCCGCCCCTTCAAAGCTACCGAATTTGACAACACCATCTACAACCTGGACATCGCCGGCGTGCGCTATGTCGGCGGTGGCTACCATTATGATGATGCCTATGCCCCGATCATAGGCAACGTACGCGGTCACAAGATCGCCTACATCGCCTTCGGCGCATTCAAGGGCGGCAGCAAGGCAATGGCCAAGAAGGCCAGCACCAAGGCCATCAGCAGCAACCCCCAGGAGAAGTGTCTGACCAAGGCATCAACCTCGGGCATCGCCTATGCTGATTTAACCGAGAATACATTCACCGGGCGCTACGAGCTTAACGCCAAAGGCGCTGAGAAGGTAAAGACCGCAATCGCCTCTGCCAAGGCTCAGGAAGCCAAGTTCATCATCGTCGACATGCACATGGGCGAACTTGCTGACCAACTTCCCGAAGCCGACATGATCAGCGTCATGCACAGAATCATGGATCTGGGCGCCGACATGGTGATCAACTCACACATCAACAAGCGTCTGCCGGCAGTCAGCTACCACAATGGCGTGATTGCCTACTCGCTGGGCAACTTCCTGGCCCCCAATAACTGCACCTCTGTAACCCAGGACGGATACGCTCTGGAAGTTGAAATCAATTTTGACAGCGAAGGTGAGGTATCAGGAATCGCGGCAACCCCACACAAGACCAGAATCAGCGACAATCAGGCTACTTTTGAAAACTAATTAGACCGAGAGGTGCCGCGTGCACCTCTCAAACCCCACACAGACGAGAGGTGGCTATGAATAATTCATGCAACCACGAACCGGCCACCTCTCCTGTTTTTCTCGACAATCCGCAGTTCCTCCTGATCAGCAATAACCGCTACAGCTTCTACCTGATTGACCTCAAGACCACACCCAACATCGATCTGATTATTGACGCCTGTGCCGGCCTGGAGGCTGAATGCTGGGGCGCCCAGCAGGATTTCAAGGCCTATCTGAGCGGCCGCGACCTGCTGATCTATGCAACCCACAAAGGGGAGCTGGCGGCCTTCTGCGTCGGATCAGCCTGGCGCATGCAGGACTATGGGGTGATCTCGCCCGACGAAATGATGGTCTCTCCCAGCCACCGACGACGCTACCTGGGCCGCACAATGACGGCCCTACTGGGCCGGGTTGCCTGCCTGGGACTACAGCGAGACCCGAATATCAAGAGAATCGTGGGCATCTGCACCACCCCGTCGCCCGGTCTGATCATGGGCATCCACAAGTATCGTTTCATGAGCCGCGACCACTCTTTCAAGCCATCCCCCAAACTGATTGAGATCCGCGACCATCACCTGCGCCGCAACCGCTGGCAGGTTTTAAATCAGCAATTTCCATTTTTCATAAAGGGACTCTTTCCTGGCTCGCTCAAAACGCACCAGACAGCCCCGCAACATAAGATATTCCCGCCCGATTTTGACTGCGCTAAACGCGGCGACGCCCTGCTCTTCATGGGCAGCATGTCCACATCCATGGTAATGACAGTTACAGCCCTCTTCCTGCAGATCGACATCGGCCACAAGGCCTGGCGCAACCCCAGACTGGGACTTGCCAGCCGTTTCTCTCTGGAAAACTACGAAACCAGCTTATCTAATTGACATTCCGATTAAATCCTTTTTAAATCCCTACCGATAAGAGGGGCATAGGATGAGATATGAATGACTTTCTAAATTTTATTTTTGAAATGCTCAAAAACCAGTTTGTGTTCGGCCTGACGATTGGCCTGACTGTGGCGCTCTTTGCCTGGCTCAAGGGTATCATGAAGGTTCGCGAAAACAGAAGCGAGCTGGCCAAGCTCAGAGAGCACCTGCACACCAAGATGGAGATCGATGCCGAAGGCCACCGCACCCGCAACGATGAGTTGAACAAGCTGAAGAGAGAGAATGAAAACCTGCGCATCTCCATCAAAACCCTGCAGCACAAACCCGGCCGCGCCGAGCTGCGCCTGCTGAATGTCTACGACAAGGCCATCCACAACATGCTGGCCAAGGCCCCCGGCTTTGCCGCCACCTGGGAGATGGTCATGCAGGAGGCCGAAGTTGAGGTCGAGCAGACCGAGACCGGCGTCAAAGCCCTGGTGCGCAAAGTTTTCACTCCGCCAAGACTGACTCAAGGCAACGATACATCTGATTTTGAGGACAAGGAATAGACCAGCCCACCGGTCTATGCTATAAATATTGCATTCAAACTAGCAGGAGCAACTATGCATAAGAAACTTTTATTGCCGATCTTCATTCTTTTACTGGTTATTTCGGGATGTTCAGGAGAAGATGACGACCCGATATTGATGCTGATCAATGGAGATAATTCAAGCTTTCCTCTGCCGGCAAAATCAATAACCATTGCCGGCGGCATCACCAATGGCGGCTATACAACCAGCCCCGATCTTCTTATCACGGGCCAAATTGATGACATCAATGTAGTTCCCATGGCCGCCGCAGCTCTTCCGGGCGAGGTAACCCTGTACATCAATGGTTCTCCTGTCCAGAAAGTTGATTTTGGCAGCGATGGTGAATTTTCATTCAACCTAACCAACGCCCTCACCTCCGGAGAGAATAGCATAGCTCTGGATGCCGAATACTCTTCCGGCAAGGACGCCGGTCAGAACGCGATCACCATCAAC
>CALOBW010000003.1:0-2221 GCA_942491525.1 uncultured Thermodesulfobacteriota bacterium | reverse complement strand
CAGGCCGTAGCCCTTGTAGCCGGCCAGAGTTTCGCCGGCGCCGCCCAGGGGCAGCAGGGCGGCGGTGCCGGCCACAAAATCTTTGAGCAGCTGCTGGCTGTCGGTGGGCTGGGAGCCGTCGATGGCGATGGTCAGGCCCTTGGGGGTCGGTTTGCCTTCGCGGGCCAGAACCTCCATCTTGCCGCGCTGGGCGGTGGAGGTGGCGATGTCGAGCAGGAAGGGATACTTGTCGTCGCTGGGGGCGCCGAAGCTGATGGGGTTGGTGCCGATGACCGGCTCAACGCCGAAGGTCGGGGCCACCGAGGGGCGTGCGTTGGAGAAGGCCAGGCCGATCATGCCCTGCTCAACGGCCATGCTGGGGAAGTAGCCGGTGATGCCGAAGTGGGTCGAGTCCTTGACGGCCACCATGCCGATGTTGTTCTCTTTGGCCATGTCGATGGCGCGCTGCATGGCCCTGTAGGCGATGACGTGGCCCATGCCGTCCTTGCCGTCGATCACGGCGGTGTTGGCGGTCTCCTTGATGACGGTATCATTGGTAATTGCGTGCTGGATGCCGTCCTGCATGCGCTCGACGTACATCTTGAAGCGGCCGATGCCGTGGGACTCGATGCCGCGCAGGTCGGACTCGATCAAAACCTTGGCGCAGATAGCAGCGTCTTCGGCGGGAACGCCCATGGCGGCAAAGCCCTCCTCCATGAAGCGCATCAGTTCTTTGTAATCAATATTAATGGTGCTCATTAAAAAATCTCCTTGGGTTGGATTTCACTACACGGTCCTTAGGTTTATATAATTCTGATCATTGCGGTCAATGTTTTTGTGGGGCGGTTGGATCCGGGATGATCGTGAAGCGTAGATCCGCTGGGCTGGTTTTGCTGTTTAATGAAAGTTTACGTGTTCTTGTAGTTGCCGTAACTCAATGAAACTAGATGATAATAATTCATAGCTTGAACCTGGTGAGAAATGTATTGACTAACATAAATAGTAGTGATTATAAGAATGAACAGAGTACAGGTTTTGATTGGCATTCAAGGGTTAGTCTGTTTAGGAGGATTTTGATGAACAGTATTGTTGAATCAACGAGTATCTTGGTTCGTTCCATTCCCGGTTATCCCGAATGGGAGAGAAAGCTCAAAAAGAACTACATCAGTCTGGTTCTGCAGGCGTTGGGGCCTTGCTTTGAGCCGGTCTCCAGGCTGGTGCCGGAGTGTCGCGAAGAGTTGTCCTACTGGGAAGAGGGGCGCCGCTTTGCCCTGGGCGTTCTGCCCAACGGGCCGGCGATCACCATCGAGAAGCGCGACGGTCGTCTCTACTATCTGGGAACCGGCATGCAGAGTCCGGATGTCTCGATTCTGTTTAAGAACCTGGATGCCGGCATGATGGCTTTCACCCTATATATAGGTACCGTACAGGCCGCGGCCGAGAACCGGGTCATCACCCGCGGCGACAACGGCATGATCATGGAGGCGGTGCGTATCCTGGATCTGGTGGAGTTCTATCTCTTCCCCAGTTTCATTGCCAAGCGTAACTTCAGGCGCGCCAAAAAGTTCACTGCCAAAGAGTGGCTGCACCGGGTGGGTGTCTACCTGGCAGTTGTGCCGGCGGTTGTGCGCCATATCTTCAAGAGGGGAGGTAAACAATGATTCTGCCTGACATTTATGAACACTACTGTCCCACCAAGATTGTCAGCGGCCAGCTGGCGATCTCCAATATGCCCTTTGAGATGGACCGCATGGGCAACAGACGCTCCATGGTGGTCATGGACTGTTCGCTCAGAAATTCCCTGGTCTTCAGAAAGGTGCAGCAGGCCATGCTGGACTCGGACCTTGAGATCGGCTACGTCTTCAGCGACATCAAGTCCAACAGCGCCAGCCTGCGCAATGCGCGCAAGGTGGCCGACCTCTTTGAACAGAGCGGCTGCGACAACTTTCTGGTGATCGGTTCGGGCTGGGCCCTCAACGTGGCCAAGGCCGCCAATGTGCTGGTCAGCGGCGTAACCGATGATCTGAAGCAGGTGGCCGGTATGAACAAGATCAAGCAGAACCTCAGGAACCTGGTGGTTGTGCCCTTCCAGTTTGCCGACGGCTACCCGGTCACCGACGCCTTCAGAATTCTGGACGAGGAGGCCGGCTCTGAGATTCTGGTCAAGAGCGAGCAGCTCTATCCGCGCATGGTCGTGCTGGACAATAAGGCTCATATCAATGTTGACTCCAAGACCGTCGCC
>CALOBW010000002.1:0-83076 GCA_942491525.1 uncultured Thermodesulfobacteriota bacterium | reverse complement strand
AGGCCAGGTTGATGTAGATGGTGATGGGCAGGCGCTCCTTGATCTTCTCCCAGACCGGGCGTTCGTCGGCTGAGATTGAGTTACCGAAGTCAAGCTTGGCCAGGTTCTTGAGCCAGAGGACGTAGCGCACCGTCAGCGGCTTATCCAGGCCGTAGTGCTGCTTCATGTTGTCGATGGCTTCCTTGGTGATGTCCGGGTTGAGGTCGCTCTGCAGGGCCGTGGGTTCGCCCGGCGCCAGGTTGATCACCAGGAAGCAGACAACCGTGATCCCGAAAAAGGTCGGGATCAGCACCAGCAGGCGTCTGAGCAGGTAGTTCAGCATCTAGGGCAGGACCTTGTATTTCTGTTCGGCCATTGGCACGGACCACTCTTCCAGGTTGTAGGTGATGCCGGCCGGGGCCTCCTCGATGCCACGGAAGCGCGAGCTGACCACCGGCAGGGCGTAAGGTACGTAGAGGAAGACGTAGGGCTGCTCCTCGGCCAGGATCTCCTGGACGCGGAAGTAGCACTTCTTGCGCAGCTCTTCGTCGAAGGTGTGGCGTCCTTTTTCCAGCAGCTCGTCGACCTCTTTGTTGATGTAGTAGGTGTGGTTGAGGCCGCCGGGCACGGCATTGTCCGAGTGCCAGACGGTCCAGAGATCCGGGTCCTGCAGAATGTTCCAGCTCAGGATGATGGCGTCAAAGTTGTTCTTGTGCACGAACTCCTTGAGGAAGACGGTCCACTCGATGATGCGGATATTGACCTTGATACCGACCTGCTTGAGCTGCTCCTGCATGATGGTGGCCGACTTGGATCTTAGGTCGTTGCCCTGGTTGGTGATGATGGTGAACTCGAAGGGCTGGCCGCCATACTCCAGCATGCCGTCGCCGTCGCCGTCACTCAGGCCCACATCGGCCAGCAGCTCCTTGGCCTTCTGAACTGAATATTCATACTGTCTGACGTCCGGGTTGTACCACTTGGTGCCCGGCTTGTAGGGCCCGGTCGCCGCCAGCCCCTCGCCCAGCAGCACTCCGTCAATGATCTCCTGCTTGTTGATGGCATAGGCCATGGCCTGGCGGAAGCGGACGTCATCAAAGGGTTTGCGCTTCTGGTTGAAGCCCAGGTAGGCGTAGCCGTTGGCGAGATACTTGTATTTGCTGTAGGCCTTCTTGAAGGCCCCGTTGTCGGTCTGGCGCAGGTACTGCAGCGGGCTGAGGCCCATGTAGTCGATGTTGCCGGCCTTGAGCTCCATGAACTGGGTGGTCTGGTCCGGGATGATGCGGTAGCTGATGCCGTTGATCATGGCCCGGTCGTTGAAGTAGTCTAAGTTGGTCTCCAGCACGATTCTTGAGGCCGCATCCCAGCTCTTGAACTTGAAGGGGCCGGTGCCGATGGGCTTGCGCGCCAGCTCGGACTTGGTGATATCCTGACCCTCCAGCAGATGCTTGGGCATGATCTCCAGGGCGCCCCAGCTGATCAATGCCGGCGCAAAGGGCTCGCTGTATTCAAACTCGACAGTATATCTGTCGATCTGACGGGCCTCCTTGACTAGCTTGTACTTGCCGCCGTAGGCCGTGGGGGTCTTGGGATCGATGATCAGCTTGTAGGTGAACATGACATCGTCAGCCGTGAAGGGGGCGCCGTCGTGCCATTTGACATCCTGGCGCAGGTGGAAGCGGATCAGCTTGCCGTCATTCAGGATCTCCCAGCTCTCTGCCAGGTCCGGCACGATGTTGTACTCCTTGTCATACTCGACCAGGCCGTTATAGATGAAGGCCGCCACCTCGTGCGAGGCGCTGTCCGTGGCCAGCATGGAGATCAGGTTGGAGGCATCGCCCAGGGAGGCCAGCACCAGCATGTCGCCGTAGGCCGGATCCAGGTTCTGGCTGCTGAGCGCTTCAGCCGGTGCGGTCGGTTCTGAACAAGCCCCTAAAAACAACAACATCAGAAAAAATAACGGTTTTATCTTCATGCCGCCCAAGATAGCAGATGCGCTTGAGCAGAACAAGCGCATGGAGCTTTAGGGCGTTTCTGGTAAACAATATCCATGAAATTTGTCGCCGACTTCCACATCCATTCACGCTTCTCCCCCCCCCCCCCCTCCCCCTCCCTTTCTCCCCCCCCCTCCCCTCTCTCTCTCTATCAATCTCCGCGGCGCCGCTCGTAATCCGCCACCTCGATTATCTTATCCGGGTCTTTGGCGGAGCCAGAGGTTCAGAGCGTCCGTCGGGTCCCATAGTCCAGGATTTCAACCCGATTGTACTTGACCGCAGTCTGCAGGGGGCAGTCGAGCAGGGGCTGTCTGATCCAGAAGTCGTAGCAGCGCTCGGCTTTCCAAACCACTGCTGATGGTCTTGTCTGTAGAGCACCCGGTGGTCGGTGGTGATGATGCTGACGCCGATATCATGCTTGCCAGCCCATCCATCAGGCCTGCAGCTTGTCGCGTTCTCGCGCAGTGTCTCCCTCCCTCCCTTCTGTCGTTCTGTTTAACATATGTCGGCCACAGGCGGCGCACATCAGCCAACACCCGAACTCAAATCATCCACCAAATCTCATCACAAACCCAACTTAACCCAATCAAAACGCCGCCTACCTGCGCCAGATCGATTCGCAAAGCATAAACCCGCACAGGCCACACACCAGCGAGATAACTCCGTACGTACAAAGTATTATACAAATAATAACAGATGTTATAGACGAGGCGGAAAATTTTGTCTGATTCACCCCAAAACACAAAAAAAAAACATCAAACACCCCATTAAAACATTCCAATAACGCCGACCTCAGTAGCGTTCACACAGATTCACCAATAACAATACTTATCCCTACTCAAACAAATAAAATCAAATAGACCAAAATCCCCAATCATCAAGAAAAAAAACTCGCCATTCAGTCGATCCATCCCCTCTCAAGCGCAAAGATCTCTGTCGCTGCCTTAATGTTGAGTCGAAGATGAAGCGAAAATGTCGCGCGTATGACAGGGCGCAGGAGCCGGTTGTTTTGAACTTTCACGCTATATAATCGACAAGTCATTGCCTTGCCTACTCCCAGGGTCAGATTTTGAACTCTCATCCTGACGTGAAGCGCACAAGGCAGATCCTAAACCAAATTGATCGCAGATCGTGGCCAAAAAAGCGCATTGAATCAGGTGCTGTAACCTGCTCAATGTTATTTTACCTCCAGGATCCTGCAGGATCCACCAGCCGTTTCCTCGATCTGCACGCCCTGGATGCGGGTGCCCTTCTGAAGGGCATCCAGCTGCTGGGCACCGGTGACTTCACTCATCCGACCTGGTTTGAGGAGCTCACGCAAAACTTGACCGAGGCCGAGCCGGGCCTCTTCCGGCTTGGAGACAGTTCGACCCGCTTCCTGCTGACCGGCGAGATCAGCACCATCTATAAGCAGGGCGGTAGGGTGCGCAAGGTGCACCATGTGCTGGTGGCGCCATCCTTTGAGGCGGTGCGCAGGATCAACAGCCGTCTGGACGCCATCGGCAACATCGTCTCGGATGGTCGCCCAATTTTGGGCATCAGCTCGCGCGATCTGCTGGAGATTGTGCTGGAGGCGGATGAGAAGGCCTTCATCGTGCCGGCCCACATCTGGACGCCCTGGTTTTCGGCGCTGGGCTCCAGGTCGGGTTTTGACTCCATTGCCGAGTGTTATCAGGACCTCGAGCCCTACATCTTCGCCCTGGAGACCGGGCTGTCATCGGACCCGCAGATGAACTGGCGCGTCAGTTCGCTGGACCGCTACAACCTGATCTCCAACTCCGACGCCCATTCGGCCGCCAAGCTGGGGCGCGAGGCGACCATCTTCAACTGTGAGCTTGACTACTACTCAATCTTTGAGGCCCTACGGAGCGGTAACGGCCTGGAGGGCACCCTGGAGTTCTTTCCGGAGGAGGGCAAGTACTATCTTGACGGTCACCGCGAGTGCGGGGTGGTCCTGACGCCTGAGGAGACCGCCGCCCGCGGCGGCATCTGCCCGGCCTGCGGCAAACCGGTGACCGTGGGCGTGCTCAACCGGGTGGTGGCCCTGGCTGACCGGCCGGCCGACATTGTGCCGCCCCAGGCCAAGGCCTATAGTTCGTTGATCCCGCTGCCCGAGATTCTGGGCGAGATCATGGGGGTCGGCGCCGGCTCCAAGCGTGTTATCGAAGCCTATGAAAGGCTGGTCGGCAAGCTGGGCGGCGAGCTGCCCATGCTGCTTGAGACCGACCTGGCCGAAGTCCGGTCGGTGGGCGGCGAGGTGCTGGCCCTGGCGCTCGCGCGCATGCGCGCCGGCCAGGTGATCTGCAAAGCCGGCTTTGACGGTCAGTTCGGCGTGATCAGGGTCTTCGGCGACGAGGACCGGGATCTGCTCGAGAGGTCCAGAAAGCACAACCCCAAGTTGGTTGGTTCCAAGCAGAGTACTTTTTTGTGGTAGAAACGGTAACGCCTGTATCTAATCTCAAGAAGAGATGCTAAAAGGCCGATCAAAACAGATGTTACTATTTTAAGAGAGTGGAGGGTAACCTACAACCATATGGAACCTGGCTTTAGAGAGTTTGTTTACGCTGGAATTCTTGTTATATTAATTATTTTTTCCGCTTTTTTCTCCGGTACAGAAACCGCCTTCATGCGCATCCACCGTATCCGTATCCGCCACCTGGCGGCCGAGGGCAAGAGTGACGCCAAACGTGTGGATCAGATCATGCGCGACCCCGACAAGCTGATCAGCACCATTCTGCTGGGCAACAACTTTGTCAATGTGCTGGCTTCGGCCCTGGCCACCGCGCTCTTCCTGACCCTCTTCGGCGAGGGCGGCATCATTTACGCTTCGCTGGTGATGACCTTTATCCTGCTGATCTTTGCCGAGATTACACCCAAGACCGTGGCCGCCTACAAGGCCGACGAGATCTCCATGCTGGTCTCGCGCCTGATGAAGGGCATTATCTGGGTCTTGAACCCCATTGCGCACACGCTTACCGTAATTTCCCAGGGCCTTTTGCGTCTGCTCGGCTTCAAGATTGAGCAGAAGGAGCAGCTGACCGAGGCCGATGTGGATGCGGCCATCTCGCTGGGCCACAAGGAGGGGTTCATCATGGAACCCAAGGCCAAGATGCTCAGCGCGGTCATGAACATCGACTCCATTCCGGTCCGCAAGATCATGATTCCGCTGAATGAGGTTATCTTCATCGCCGCTGACAGCAGCTTTGCCGAGGTGGTTGACAAGGCCACCGCCCATAAGTACAGCCGCTATCCGGTCTATGAGGATAGCCATGACAACATTCTGGGCTTTCTGCATGTGCGCGACGTCTGGGGCTATATCGACCGCAAGGAGGATTTCGACATCAAGAGCTGTCTGCGCGATGTTGAGTTTATTCCCGAGACCAAGTCGATTCTGAAGCAGCTGATCGACTTTCAGCAGATGCATGTGCATATCGCCTTCGTGGTTGATGAGTACGGCACCATCAAGGGGGCTGTGACCTTAGAGGATATCATCGAGGAGATCACCGGCGACATCATCGATGAGCATGATGCCATCATGGCCCCGGTCTTTCCGGTCGGGCCCAGTGACTATCTGGCCCGCGGCAACATCCCTCTGCGGGATCTGGGCAAGTATCTCGACATTGATTTTCCGGCGGAATATGATGTGCTCTCAGGTCTGATCTACTCCTTGCTGGACCGTATTCCCGATGAGGGGGAGATGGTCAGCTGGGAGGGCCTTGAGTTACGCATCGAACGCATGCGCGGCAACCGCATCAGCCGGGTGCGGATTTTCATCAAGCCAGAAGAGTAGGCTCGGCAGTCTAAACCTTGGGGCCTGTGCCGTTGAGCAGCTTGTTGACGGCCAGGCCGATGGTCTCCTTGCGGAACGGCTTCTCGATGAAGATGTCGATGCCGTTTTCACTCCACTCATTGGAAATGTTGCATGAGAAGCCCGATGCCATGATGATGGGAATGTCGGGCCTTATCTTGGAGATGGCGTCGGCCAGCTGGTGTCCGGTCATCTTGGGCATGGCCTGGTCGGTAATCACCAGGTCAAAGCTGTGGGGCGCCGAGGCAAAATGGTGAAGCGCTTCGCTTGGCTGGGCCGATGTCTGTACGCTGTAACCCAGTTTGCTGAGCATCTGTTTGCCGATAGAGAGGATCGCCAGCTCGTCATCCACCAGCAGGATGTGCTGACCCTGACCGCGCGGAATGGGTTCCGGCAGGGGCGGCTGAATATCGAGGCTCTCCTCGATCAGGGGCAGCAGGACCGTGAAGTCCGATCCCTTTCCCGCTTCGGATGCAACTTGGAGGGCGCCGCCCAGCGAGCTGACAATGCCGTGCACGGTGGAGAGACCCAGGCCGGTACCGCCGGCTTTGCGCTTGGTGGTGAAGAAGGGTTCAAAGATATGGCCGATGATCTTCTGGTCGATGCCGCTGCCCGAGTCGCTGACCTTCAGCTCCAGGTAGGAGCCGCTCTCGATTTCGGGAATCAGCTTGGATTCGCTCTCATCAATGAAGCGTTTTTTAAGCGATACCCGCATCAATCCGCCGGTCTGCTCCATGGCCTGGTAGGCGTTGGTGCAGAGATTCATGACAATCTGGTGCAGCATGGTTGGGTCGGCCAGGATGGTGCCCGATTCGGGGTTGATGGCCTGTTCGATCTCAATGTTGGCCGGGATCGATGAGCGCAGCAGCTTGAGGGCCTCCTTGATAATCAGGTGTGCCCGGATCGGCTGGGGTTCGCTCTTGACCTGCCGGCTGAATGTCAGGATCTGCTGCACCAGCCCGCGGGCGCGTTCGCCGGCGGTCAGCACGGCATTCAGATGGCTGGTGGCGGTCATGGGACTTTCGATCTCATCCAGGGCCAGTTCGGTGTAGCCCAGCAGGGCGGTCAGGATGTTGTTGAAGTCGTGGGCGATGCCGCCGGCCAGGGTGCCCATGGCCTCCATGCGCTGGATCTGGCGCAGGCGGGCCTCATAATTGGCCTTCTCCTGTTCTGATTTCTTGCGCTCCGTGATGTCGCGCAGGATGCCCGAGATCTTGTTCTCGCCCTCATCGTTGATTATCTGAGCCGTTACGGCGCATGCGATGGTGTGGCCGTCTTTATGTCTGATCTCAAGCTCATGGTCGAAGATGCTCTGCTGGGCGTAGAGCATCTCGAAGATGTCACCGGTGATTTTGCGGTAGAAATGGTGGGATGGCCTGCCGAGCAGGTCGTTGCGGGTATAGCCGGCGATCTTCTCGACGGAGGGACTGATCTCCAGGATCGAACCGCGGCGGTTGATCTCGAAGTAGACGTCCTGAATGCTCTCGAAGATTTTGCGGTAGCGGGTTTCGCTGGTCTGGCTGAGCTGCAGATGGTGGCGGTCGGTGATGGCATAGCTGACGGCCCGGATCAGCAGTGCCGGTGTCAGCTCGTCACGCAGCAGGATGTCGTGCACATTTTCGATGCGGCTGAGCTGCTCGGTCTCCCGGTCGGCAATGATCAGCGCCGGCGGGGAGCCCATCCTGTTCAGCTGCCATGCGGTGCCGAGGTCATCGGGGGCCTGGCTGCCGCAGCTGATGATGCAGATGTCGACCGGCAGGTCCAGCAGGGTGTCGTTGGGCTGCAGGCGTGAGATGTGCTGCCAGCTGCTGCAGAGCATCTCTTCGATGGCCGCGGCGTCGGCATACTCCAGAATGGCGATATGGATGTCGGGAATTTTCGGGGGCATATACCTGACCTGTCAGATGGCTATTTGCACTGTTTGATATAACCTCGCCTCAATCATCATAACCTCTGGCGGTTCGATCTGAAAAGTTAATTAAATTGGGGTGATGCTCAATATGAAGCACCGCGATCCGTCCGCCACTCTGACAAAGTTAATGGCGGAAGATCATGATGCAATGATAAATTTGCGGGATTTGGAATTAGCCCTTGATTTCACACACTTTGGATTTTGATGATTTCAGCCCTGCAGCAGCAGCTGGGCATCGGAGGCCCGCACGTAGATGGGCGAGGTGCCGGTCTGCTGCCGGCTGAGGGCCAGGCGCGCGATCTGGACTGCGGACGGGTTCCAGAGTTCGGCTGCAACCGGCCGGCAGTTGTCGCCGAGCAGGCCCATTATATCATAGGCTGCAAGGCCGTTGCCGATCAGAGCGGTGGGCTGGTCAAGTCTGAGCTGTTCGGGTTTGATGTTGATCAGCTCGCCTGTACGGTTGCCCTTATTATCGTAGTTGGCGCAGAAGACCTCGCCTTTGCGCGCATCGATCAGGGGCATGATGGGCAGCTCGCTGGGCAGGGCCGCCGCGGCCAGGGCATCCAGGGTGCAGACGCCGCGGAACTCTATTTTGAGGGCCTTGGCCAGCCCCTTGGCCGTGGCGATGCCGATGCGGATGCCGGTGAAGGAGCCTGGTCCGAGGCCGCAGGCGATCAGTTCGAGGTCTCTCTTTGCGATGCCGGCGGCTTTAATCAATTCGTCGATTGATTCCAGCAGGCTGCCGGCGTGGCCGGCCTTGACCTGGTTGGAACTGACGGCCAGGACCTGCTCGTCTTTAACTATGGCCAGGGAGCTGATGTTGGTGGCGGTGTCGATTGCCAGGGTCAGCATTACTGGGCTCCTCCGATCAGGCGCATGATGTCGTTGAAGATGGCAAACAGCATCAGGAAGATCAGCAGGAAGAGGCCGATCTGCTGGGCGATCTCACGGGGCTTGTCGGCCAGAGGTCGGCGGATGATGGCCTCGATCAGGAAGAAGAAGAGGTGCCCGCCGTCCAGTACCGGGATCGGCAGCAGGTTGATCAGGGCCAGGCTGACGCTGATGATGGCGATCATGCCGAAGAAGGGGGTGGCGCCGGCCTTGAAGGCCTGGCCTGACATGTCGGCGATCATGATGGGGCCGCCCAGCGAATCCTGGACGCTGACCCGGCCGTCGATCATCATCTTGACGCCCTGGCCGGTGATCTCAACCACCCACCAGGTCTGTTCGAAGCCGTAACCGATGCCCTCGATAAAGCCGTAGCGCTTGGTGTAGGAGGCCGGTGCGATGCCGATCATCAGGCGCTGGATCTCCTCGCCGAACATGTTCATGCCGGTAACTTCGGCGGGCGTCGGATTGACGTTGAAGATGGTGCCGTTGCGTTCGATCTCGATGGCCAGGGGCTCGCCTTTGGGGGCGGCCTGGATCTGTTTGGAGATATCGCTCCACTCGGCTATGGGTGCGCCGTTGATGCTCAGAAACTTGTCGCCGCTCATGATGCCGGCGGTGTAGGCCGGGGTGTCGGCCTGGACCGAGTCGGCAATCGGCTCGTTTGAGATGGTTTCGATGCCGCTCCAGGCGATCACGGTGAAGATCAGGATCGCCAGCACCAGGTTGAAGATCGGTCCGGCGGCCACGATTGATGCGCGGGCGTAGAGCGGTTTGTTGGCGAAGGAGCGTTCGGGGTCGTAATCTGCAGCCTCGTCATCCTCTTCGGGGTGTTCGCCGAGCATCTTGACGTAGCCGCCCAGGGGGATGGCCGCCAGACGGTACTCGGTCTCGCCGATGGTCTTACTGAAGATGGCCGGGCCGAAGCCCAGCGAGAAGGCCTGGACGCTGACGCCGCTCAGCTTGGCCAGCAGAAAGTGGCCCAGTTCGTGGAAGAAGATCAGGATGCCCAGGACAATCGTAAAGGCAATCAGGGTTGTAATCATTTTATCAGTTCCTCTGTTACGCGTCGCGCTTCAAGATCCAGATCAATCAGATCGTCAGGAGTCGAGACGCTGCGTGCATGTAGTCTATCCATAGTATCGGCAACCAGCGGGATTATCCGATCAAAAGTAATACGCTCATTCAGGAAGGCGTCAATAGCCACCTCATCAGCTGCATTCATTACGCAGGGGAGCGTCGCGGGTTTCTTGTAGGCCTCTTTGGCCAGTTCGAGGGCCGGAAACTTGGCGTGCTCGGGCGGGAAGAAGTCCAGGCTGAAGGCTTCGCTGATATTGAGCGGCTTGTGATCCAGCTTAAACCTGGTCGGCCAGGAGAGAGCATAGGCGATGGGCACGCGCATGTCCGGGTAGCCCAGCTGGGCCTTGATGCTCATATCGTCAAACTCCACCATCGAGTGCACGATGCTGGAGGGGTGGATGATGGTCTCGATTCTGTCCATCGGCAGGCCGAAGAGCCAGGCCGCCTCAATTATTTCGAGGCCCTTGTTCATCATGGTGGCCGAGTCGATGGTGATGCGCCTGCCCATCTCCCAGGTCGGATGCTTGAGGGCCTGCGCGGGCGTGATCTGCGCAAACTCCTCGATGGGGGTGTTCCTGAAAGGTCCGCCCGAGGCGGTCAGGATCAGGCGTCTGACGGCTTTGAGGTCTTCGCCCTGCAGACATTGGAAGATGGCCGAGTGCTCCGAGTCCACCGGCAGGATCTCAATGTCGGTCTTGGTCAGGAAGCTGCCGCCGATCACCAGTGATTCCTTGTTGGCCAGGGCCAGGTCGATGCCCAGCTGGGCGGCTTTCAGCGACGGCAGGAAACCGGCTGCGCCGGCGATGCCGTTGATCACCATGTCGGGGCGGCTCTCTTCAATGACGCGTATGGCGGCGTCTTCGCCGCAGAAGGTGATGCCGGGGGCCTCTGTCGAGGCGCCGGTGATCTCTACGCCAAATTCAGTTGCCTGCGCCTGCAGCTCTTTGATGCGGCATCCGGCGGCCAGGCCAACAACCGTGTACTTGTCGGGGTGCTGGCGGATGACATCCAGGGCCGAGACGCCGATGGAGCCGGTCGACCCCAGGATTGCGATTCTTTTCATGCAATGACCTTCAGGATCAGGTAGAGGGCGGCGCCCACCGGGATGGTGCCGTCCATGCGGTCGAGCATGCCGCCGTGACCGGGAATCAGGTTGCCCATGTCCTTGATGCCGAACTCGCGTTTGAACATGGAGGCGGTCAGGTCGCCCATCAGGCCCAGCAGGGTTATTGCAGCGGCGATTAAGCCGACAGCCCAGAGCTGGTAGCTGCCCTCCAGGGGCCAGTAGTGATTGTAGATGGTGATCAGGATCAATGAACCGATGACGCTGGTGGCCATGCCGCCGATCAGCCCCTCAACGGTCTTGTTGGGGCTTAGGTGCGGCGCCAGCTTGTGCTTGCCCAGGTTCTTGCCGGCGTAGTAGGCGCCGGTGTCCGAGCCGAAGGTGCAGGTCAGGCCGAAGATCATCCAGAAGCGGCCGTCCACGCCCATGCGGATCATGATCCAGCAGCTGATCAGCAGCAGGGGGTAGACCAGGCCGGAGAGCGCCAGGGCCATCTCGGTGCCGGAGGCCCGCTCCTTTTCGAAGAGCCAGAGTCCGAGGGCCATGATTACAAGGCCGGTGGCCATCAGGATCAGGCTGCCCGTGGCCAGCTGGTCAAAGTAGATTGCCGTCAGGAAGGGCAGCGCGCCGATGATGCCGGTCCAGCCCAGGATGCGGGCCGATGGCTGGAGGGTGGCGCGGTAGAGTTCAAAGAGGCAGAGCACGGCGCTGAGTGCCAGCAGGGCCACAAAAACTTCGGCCGGTCCCAGAAAGGCCGGCAGAGCCATGGTAAAGAGCAGAATAAGTCCGCCTAAGATTCGTTTCACTGTTTCTCTCCAATCTGGTCGCCGGTCAGGCCGAAGCGGCGCTGACGGCCCATGAACCACTCGATGGCTTTATGCAGTTCGGCCTCGTCAAAGTCGGGCCAGAGGGTGTCTGTAAAGTAGAATTCGCTGTAGACCAGCTGCCAGGGCAGGAAGTTTGAGATGCGGATCTCGCCGCCGGTGCGGATCAAGAGATCAGGGTCGGGAATGCCGGCCGTGTCGAGCTGGGCGCTCAGGAGCTCCTCGGTGATCTCCTCGGGTTTGTATTGGCTCAGCTTGCGGGCCGCGCGCACGATCTCGTCGCGGCCGCCGTAGTTGAGCGCCAGGTTGAGCTGGATGCCGCGGTTATGGTCGAGCCGGGCGCAGGTCTGCTGGATGCTCTTTTGCAGCTTGGCGCTCAGCCGGCTGAGATCGCCGATGATATGCAGGCGCACATCGTTGCGGTCAAGTTCGTCGGCTTCTGACTTCAGAAAGCGCTCCAGCAGCTTCATGAGGGCCTTGACCTCTGTTTCGGGGCGCTGCCAGTTTTCGGAAGAGAAGGCGTAGAGGGTCAGGTGGTCGATCTCCTGGCGTCTGGCCTCCTTCAGAACTCTGCGTACCGATTCGGCCCCGGCCTCGTGGCCCTTGACGCGCGGCTTGCCCTTGAGCTTGGCCCAGCGGCCGTTGCCGTCCATGATAATTGCTAAATGTCTGATTGTGTTCTGCATAGGCCCGGAATCTGTTAGCATAGGCCATTCTGGCTGGTCAAGCCGGGCGTAGCGACGGCTTCATAATATAGGTATGCAAATGATAGTCGGATACGGTATGTTATAAGCTGGCTTGAAAAAACAACCTGTGTGAAATTTTCTCAATTTTAAGGCTTGACTTTTGAAAGCTCATTGTCTAAAGACTGCACCTACGCACGACGGAGCTGTGCGTTGGTGGGCTGGCGTAGCTCAATTGGCAGAGCAGCTGATTTGTAATCAGCAGGTTGCGGGTTCAAGTCCCATCGCCAGCTCCAAGTAGCAATTGTGGAGGGGTTCCCGAGTGGCCAAAGGGATCAGACTGTAAATCTGCCGGCTCAGCCTTCGGAGGTTCGAATCCTCCCCCCTCCACCAGATTTAAAAGAGGGTCGCAGGAGATGGAAGTCGTAAGTACTGCGCCATTTCTTGATAAAGTGTGCGGGAGTAGCTCAGTTGGCTAGAGCGTCAGCCTTCCAAGCTGAGGGTCGCGGGTTCGAGCCCCGTCTCCCGCTCCATGACCTCTCTTGATTATGGCGTAATGCCCACGTAGCTCAGTAGGTAGAGCACTTCCTTGGTAAGGAAGAGGTTCACCGGTTCGATCCCGGTCGTGGGCTCCAATAGTACAAATATTGTTACAATATTGCAGAAAGGAGAGAGCAATGGCTAAAGAAACATTTGAAAGAAAGAAGCCGCATGTTAATGTAGGTACAATCGGTCATATCGACCATGGTAAGACCACTCTGACCGCAGCTATTTCCAAGAACCTGGCTTCCCGTGGCTGGGCTAAAGCTGTGAAATTTGATGAGATCGATAAGGCTCCCGAAGAGAAGGAGCGCGGAATCACCATCAACACCGCTCACGTTGAGTATGAGACTGATAAGCGTCACTATGCTCATATCGACTGCCCGGGTCACGCTGACTACATCAAGAACATGATCACCGGCGCTGCCCAGATGGACGGCGGTATTCTGGTTGTGGCTGCGTCTGACGGCCCCATGCCCCAGACTCGTGAGCACATTCTGCTCGCCAAGCAGGTTAACGTTCCCAATCTGGTTGTCTTCATGAACAAGGTTGACCAGGTTGACGACGAAGAGCTGCTGGAGCTGGTTGAGCTGGAGCTGCGCGAGCTGCTGAGCGCTTATGACTTCCCTGGAGACGAGATTCCAATAATCAGAGGTTCCGCCCTGGCTGCCCTTGAGGCTGAGAACTGGGACGATCCCGCTGCCAAGTGTATCTTCGAGCTGATGGAAGCTGTTGACAGCTACATCCCCGAGCCCGAGCGCGACATCGACAAACCCTTCCTGATGCCGGTTGAAGATATCTTCACCATTTCTGGTCGCGGTACTGTTGTTACCGGTCGTGTTGAGCGTGGTATCGTCCATACAGGCGACGAGCTCGAGATCGTTGGCATCAAGGCCACCGAGAAGACCACCTGTACCGGTGTTGAGATGTTCCGCAAGACTCTGGATGAGGGTCGTGCAGGTGACAACGTTGGTGTTCTGCTTCGCGGTACCAAGCGTGAAGAGATTCAGCGTGGTCAGGTTCTGGCTCACCCCGGAACAATCACTCCCCACACCAAGTTTGTCGCTGAGGTGTACGTTCTGAAGAAAGAAGAGGGTGGTCGTCACACTCCGTTCTTCTCCGGCTACCGTCCGCAGTTCTACTTCAGAACAACCGACGTTACCGGCGACATCAAGCTCCCCGACGGAGTAGAGATGGTTATGCCTGGCGACAATGTCACCATGGAAGTGAAGCTGATCCAGCCCATCGCTATGGATGAGGGCCTGCGCTTCGCTATTCGCGAGGGTGGCAGAACTGTTGCTTCCGGCGTTATCGCTACCGTAATCGAGTAGTAAGGATAAGTAATGAGAGATCTAGTAACTTTGGCGTGCACCGAGTGCAAACGTCGTAATTACACGACAACTCGGAACAAGAAGCTCCAGACGGAGAAGTATGAAATTAAAAAGTACTGTCCTTCCTGTCGGTCGCATAAGGTGCACAAGGAGACCAAGTAAATAGCTAAAAGTGCAGGCCAGTAGCTCTAATTGGTAGAGCGCCGGACTCCAAATCCGGATGCTGGGGGTTCGAGTCCCTCCTGGCCTGCCAGCTTTGATATTATGGATAAAATAAAAAAATTCCTCAGAGAAATTAAGGCCGAAATTAAGAAGGTAACTTGGTCAGGCAAAAAAGAGGTTACCAGTGGCACTATAGCGGTATTGATCCTCTGTGGTGTCATTTCTATATTTCTGATGATGTCAGATATGGGCATCTCGGCTCTGCTGCGTTTGGCAGTTGGCTGAGATCCTGGAGTGAGCTATGGAACATAAATGGTATGTAGTGCATACGTACTCCAATTTTGAGAATAAGGCCAAGCTCTCTCTGGAGGAACGTATTAAACAATACGAATGCGAAGAGTACTTCGATGGCGTTCTGGTTCCCATGGAGCAGGTTACCAAACCGACCAAGGGTGGCGCCAAGAAGACCGTGAACAAGAAGTTCTTCCCTGGGTACATACTGGTCAGGATGGTTTTGAACGACAAATCCTGGCACGTGGTTATGGATACACCCAAGGTGACTGGCTTTGTTGGCGGACGCACTTCACCATCAACCATACCTGATGAAGAGGTTGAAAAGTTGATGGCTCAGATGGAAGAGGGTGGCGATCGCCGCGCCTTTACGTGTGAGTTTGCCATCGGTGACCAAGTTACCGTTACTGATGGGCCGTTCCAGAACTTCAGCGGAGTTGTAGACGATATTAAGCCTGATAAGGGCACTGTCAGGGTTCTGGTCGGTGTTTTCGGACGTTCCACTCCAGTTGAGTTGAACTTTGATCAGGTAACCAAGAAATAGAAAGTACGAGGTAACAGATGGCTAAGCAAGAGATGGCAAAAATTAAGATTCAGATACCGGCTGGAGAGGCCAAGCCGTCCCCTCCCGTAGGACCTGCACTGGGTCAGCATGGCGTCAATATCATGGACTTCTGTAAGGCATTCAACGCCCAGACAGATAAGCAGCGCGGATTTGTAATTCCGGTAGAGATCACCGTCTTCAGTGACAGATCCTTTACCTTTATCCTCAAGAGTCCGCCCGCAGCTACCCTGCTGCTGAAGGCTGCCGGTATTCAGAAGGGTGCATCCAACCCCCTGACTGACAAGGCTGGTTCAGTCACCAAGGCTCAGGTTCAGGAGATCATCGACATGAAGAAGAATGATCTGAACGCCTATGATGATGATGCCGCTTTCAAGATCATCGCCGGTACTGCCCGTAGCATGGGTATAGAAATAGTTGACTAAGGAGAGTTGAGGAATGGCTACTAAAGGTAAGAAATATGCTGAGAGCAGATCCAAGATTGACTCTCAGAAGAAATATTCCTTCGATGAGAGTCTGGATCTGGTTGTAGACAGCGCTTACGCCAAGTTTGATGAGAGCGTCGATGTTGCTCTGAGGCTTGGAGTTGATCCGCGTCACGCTGATCAGATGGTACGTGGTTCAGTTATCCTGCCCCACGGAACCGGTAAGACCGTTCGGATTCTGGTTTTCGCCAAGGGCGACAAAGAGAAAGAGGCTCTGGATGCCGGTGCGGATTTCGCCGGTGGCGACGAGCTGGCTTCCAAGATCCAGGGCGGTTGGCTCGAGTTTGACAAGGTTATCGCTACCCCCGATATGATGGGTGTGGTTGGTAAGCTCGGTCGTGTACTCGGACCGCGCGGCATGATGCCCAACCCCAAGCTCGGCACCGTAACCATGGATGTCACCAAGGCCGTTGAAGATATGAAGGCTGGCCGCGTTGACTTCCGTGTCGACAAGACCGGTATCGTGCACTGCTCAGTTGGTAAAGTTTCCTTCGGTAAGGAGAAGTTGGCAGACAACATCAAGTCTCTGATGGCTATCATCATGAAACTGAAACCGTCTTCAGCCAAGGGCACCTACCTCAGGAGTTTCGCAATATCCAGCACCATGGGACCCTCTGTCAGAGTGGATACCGTAGAGGGCGCTGGTTTAGGCAAGTAATTAATCCTGGTTAAAGACAGCGGGTGCTTTAAGCTTAATTTCCCGCCGAGATCGGGGTAACTACCCCACGTCGTTGACAGGATAAAAATAAAACGAAAGGGGGAAGGTGGCTAATTTGAATAAGACAGATAAACATGAATTGGTTGAAAAACTGCACGAAGAGCTGAACTCCAGTTCCGCAGTTTTCCTGACAGACCATTGCGGTCTGAATGTTGCTGATCTGACAAAGCTTAGGAAGAATGTCCATGCGAATGAAGGTTCTTACCGTGTTGTCAAGAATACGCTGCTGAAGCTGGCTGCTAAAGATACAGCCGTTGAAGGCATCGCTGACCACATGGTTGGACCGACCGCCATTGCCGTTGCACAGGGAGATCCTCTCGGTGTTGCTAAGGCTCTGGTTGAGTTTGCCAAGGCTAATAACGTCCTTGAGCTGCAGGCCGGTGTCTTGGGCGAGTCTATCTTGAGTGTAGACGACATCAAGCAGTTGGCTGACATGCCCAGCAAAGAGGTGCTTCTGGCACAGATGCTCGGCTCCATCAGCGCTCCGACTACCAACTTTGTTGGTACTCTGGCTGCGGTTATCAGACAGTTGGTTTACGTACTTAAAGCTGTTGAAGAACAGAAGAATCAAGCATAATTTAAAGGAGATATAACAATGGCAATTACACGCGAAGACGTAGTAAGCTTTATCGAGAATATGACCGTTTTGGAGCTGGCTGAGTTCGTTAAAGAGCTCGAAGAGAAGTTCGGTGTCAGCGCTGCTGCTCCCGCCGTGGCTGTGGCTGCTGCACCTGCCGCTGCCGAAGCTGCTGCTGAGCAGACCGAGTTCGACGTTGTCCTGAAGGATGCCGGCGCTCAGAAGATCCAGGTTATCAAGGCTGTTCGCGGTCTGACCGACCTCGGCCTGAAAGAGGCCAAAGAGCTGGTTGACGGAGCTCCTAAGACCGTCAAAGAAGGCGTTTCCAAAGAAGACGCTGATGCCGCCAAAGCTGCCCTCGAAGAGGCCGGCGCTACTGTAGAAATCAAATAAAACAGTAACTTAAGGCATATTGTGATGGGGTTGGTATATGCCAACCCCTTTTGTGCGTTATTAAGAAAACCTAAAAAGAGGAAGATCAAGTATGATAAATGACATCCTTTCAGATCCGCAGATAAGGCGCAAAAGTTTTGCCAAGAAACAGGCCGAAATCGAGATGCCAGACCTCGTCGAGCTGCCCAAAAAATCTTATGCTGCCTTTTTGCAAAAGGATACCGCTCCTGAGTCCCGCCTCAACCAGGGCTTGCAGGCCGTATTCAAATCTGTCTTTCCCATTAAAGACTTTAATGAGGATGCATCCCTTGAATTTGTCGACTACCGTCTCAGTGCGCCCAAGTATGATATTGATGAGTGTATCCAGAAGGGTCTGACCTACTCCGCCCCCGTCAACCTCAAGGTTCGTCTGGTTGTCTGGGATCGTGATGAAGAGAGCGGCACCCAGAGTATTCGCGACATCAAGGAGCAGGAGGTCTACTTCGGCGAGCTGCCCCTGATGACCGACAGTTCCACCTTCATTATCAACGGCACCGAGAGGGTGATCGTTTCCCAGCTGCATCGTTCCCCGGGAATCTTCTTTGACAAGGCCTCCGGCCGCACTCAGGCCAGCGCAGGCAAGTCAGTATTTTCCGGCAGAATCATCCCGGCCCGCGGTTCATGGGTCGATCTTGACTTCGATGCTAAGGGAATCCTCTATCTTAGGATTGACCGTCGGCGCAAAATGCCGGCCACCACGCTGCTGAAGGCCATGGGCTTCAGTTCGCAGGAGATTCTCTCCATCTACTATATCAATGAGACCTTCATGCTGGACGGTGATAAACTTGCCAAGAGTTTCGACCCCAGCCTGATGAAGGGCTTCAGGGTTGAGCACGATCTGAAGGCCAAAGGCTCTGACGAGGTCATCGTCAAGGCTGGTCGTAAGATCACAGCCACCGCCATCAAGAAGTTTGCCGATCAGGAGATCGAGCCTGTGGCTCAGGAACTTGAAGATGTGATCGGCCGGGTGCTGGCCGCTGATGTTGTCGACATGCAGACCGGTGTTGTGCTGGCTGACGCCAATGACACCGTCACCGAGGAGCTGATCGATTCGATCAAGGACGCCGGAATCAAGAGCTTCCAGGTAATTCTGATGGATGAAACCAACTACAGCTCCTCTCTGTCCAGAACTCTGGCCCTGGACAAGGTTGAGACCGCTGATGAGGGTATTCTGGAGATCTACCGCAGACTGCGGCCCTCCAATCCGCCCACCATCGACATTGCCACCAACTTTTTCGATAACCTCTTCTTCAACCCATCTTACTACGATCTCTCCCGCGTTGGACGCATGAAGATCAACCGTAAGCTGGGCTTCAGCGATGAAGAGTCCTCCCTGGACAACACCGTTCTGCGCAAGGAAGATATTCTGATGACCGTCAAGTATCTGCTCCAGCTGAAGGACGGCGTAGGCGACCGCGACGTCGATGATATCGACCACATGTCGAACCGCCGTATCCGTGCGGTTGGCGAACTGCTCGAGAACCAGTACCGCATCGGTCTGGTCCGCATGGAGCGCGCCATCAAGGAACGCATGAGTCTGCAGGATGTTGAGACCATGATGCCCAACAACCTGATCAATCCCAAACCGGTCAGCGCCGTGATTCGCGAGTTCTTCGGATCAGGCCAGCTCTCCCAGTTCATGGATCAGACCAACCCGCTTTCCGCCATCACCCATAAGAGAAGACTGTCGGCCCTCGGACCCGGCGGTCTGACCCGTGAGCGCGCCGTATTTGAGGTGCGTGACGTACATCCCTCTCACTATGGCCGTATCTGTCCGATCGAGACACCCGAAGGACCGAACATCGGTCTGATCGTATCGCTTTCGACCTATGCCAGAGTCAACGAGTTCGGCTTCATCGAGACTCCCTACTATGTGGTCAAGGACGGTGTCATCACCGACGAGATCCGCTTCCTGAGCGCCATGGAGGAGGATCAGGAGATCGTTGTTCAGGCTCCGGAACCGGTTGATGAGAAGGGTCGTATTATTGCCGATATGGTGCGCGTGCGTGTGCGCCACGGAGAGTACGGCACCGTGCCGCGCGAAGAGGTTACCATGCGCGACGTTGCCACCAACCAGCTCTTCAGTGTTTCGGCCAACCTGATTCCCTTCTTGGAGCACGACGATGCTAACCGTGCCCTGATGGGATCAAACATGCAGCGCCAGGCTGTGCCGCTGCTCTTCCCCAAATCACCGGTGGTCGGTACCGGCATCGAGAATCTGATCGCCAGAGACTCGGGTGTCTGTGTGGTTGCCAAGCGTGACGGTGAAGTCTATGACGTCGACTCCGAGCGCATCGTGATCATGGCCGACGAGATGGGCGAGAAGCCGGATGATCCCGGCATCGACATCTACAAGCTGACCAAGTTCAAACGCGCCAACCAGAACACATCCTTCAACCAGAAGCCCATCGTCAAGAAGGGGCAGCGGGTCATGAAGGGGCAGGTTATCGCCGACGGCCCGGCCACCAAGGCCGGTGAGCTGGCCCTGGGCCAGAATCTGGTCGTAGCCTTCATGCCCTGGGGCGGCTACAACTATGAGGATGCCATCCTGATTTCTGAGCGGATCGTCAAAGAGGACTACTACACCTCAGTTCATATTGAAGAGTTTGAGGTTATGGCCCGCGACGTTAAGCTGGGCACTGAAGAGATTACCCGTGATATTCCGAACGCCGGTGAAGAGGCCCTCAAGGACTTGGATGACTCCGGTATCGTGCGCATCGGCGCCGAGGTGCAGGCCGGCGACATCCTGGTGGGTAAGGTTACCCCCAAGGGTGAGACCCAGCTTTCGCCGGAAGAGAAGCTCCTGAGAGCCATTTTCGGTGAGAAGGCATCTGAAGTTAAGGACACCTCCCTGAGAGTTCCGCCGGGAGTTACCGGTACCGTTATCGACGCCCGCGTCTTTAACCGTCGCGGTCAGGACCGTGACGAGCGTACCCTGCAGATTGAAAAGAGAGTTGTTGACGACCTTAAGAAGGACCGTGACGACGAGATCCGCATCATCACCATCGCCGCCCGTCAGCGCCTCGAAGGCCTGCTGGACGGCCAGAAGCTGGCAGCTCCGCTGCTCAGCCATCTGGGCGACAAGGTGATCGCCAAGGCCGGCGTCAAGCTGACCAAGGCCATGCTGGCCGACCTGACCGTGGATGACTTCAAGGATATCCGCATTGAGGGCGAGGCCGAGGTTGAGAGCGAGATCGAAGAGGTCATCAGCCGCCTGGATGCCCAGAAGGCCCTGATCAACGATGTCTATGACAACAAGATCGAGAAGTTCTGCGCCGGCGACGACCTGCTGCCCGGCGTCAACAAGATGGTCAAGGTTTATGTGGCCATTAAACGTAAGCTTTCGGTCGGTGATAAGATGGCCGGTCGCCACGGTAACAAGGGTGTTATTTCGCGCATCCTGCCCGAGGAGGATATGCCCTTCTTCGAGGATGGCCGCCCCGTTGATATCGTACTGAATCCGCTGGGTGTTCCCTCCCGTATGAACATCGGCCAGGTGCTTGAAGTTCACCTGGGATGGGCCATGCACGGCTTCAAGCATAAGATCGCCGACATGATCGAGCAGCAGCTGCCCGATGCCGAGATCAAGGATATGCTTAAGAAGATCTACTCATCCGAGCGCATCGACAAGATGCTGGACGAGGCCAGCCGTGAAGATCTGATGGATCTGGCCCGGACCCTCGGCCAGGATGGCCTGAACACTGCTGTTCCGGTATTTGACTCCGCCTCAGAGGAGGAGATTCAGGATATCATGGAGGTTGTCGGTCAGGATCGTGACGGTACCGTTACCCTGTATGACGGCCGCAGCGGTGAGCCTTTTGATAATAAGGTCACCGTCGGTCTGATGTACTTCCTGAAACTGCACCATCTGGTTGATGATAAGATTCACGCCCGTTCAATTGGACCCTACTCCTTGGTCACGCAGCAGCCGCTGGGTGGTAAGGCTCAGTTCGGTGGTCAGAGAATGGGTGAAATGGAAGTCTGGGCTATTGAGGCCTATGGCGCAGCCTACACGCTGCAGGAGTTCCTCACCGTTAAGTCGGATGACGTGGCCGGTAGAACCAGGATGTATGAATCGATTGTCAAGGGTCAGCATGAACTTGAGCCTGGCATTCCGGAATCGTTTAACGTGCTGATGAGAGAGTTGAAGAGCCTTGGTCTGGACATGAATCTGATCGAAGGTAAAGCTTAAGAAGGGGTGAACATTGGAAGACCTGTATAGCTATTTCGAAAAACCTAAAGATCCTTCCAACTATATGGCGGTAAGGATTGGTCTGGCTTCACCGGACAAGATCCACGAGTGGTCTTACGGTGAGGTCAAGAAACCGGAGACCATTAACTACAGAACGTTCAAGCCCGAGCGTGACGGCCTCTTCTGTGCCAGAATCTTCGGCCCGATCAAGAGCTATGAGTGTATCTGCGGTAAGTATAAGCGCATGAAGCACCGCGGTGTTGTCTGCGAGAAGTGCGGCGTTGAAGTTATTGATTCCAGAGTGCGTCGTGAGCGCCTCGGCCACATCGACCTGGCCACTCCGGTGGCTCACATCTGGTTTCTGAAATCTCTGCCCTCAAAGATCGGCGCTCTGCTCGACCTCTCCATCAAGGAGCTCGAGCGGGTGCTCTACTTTGAGAGCTACATCGTAACCGACGCCAAGGACACTGATCTGAAGGTCGGCGAGCTGCTGACCGAGGAGAAGTTCCGCCAGTCGGTTGAGAAGTTCGGCATCGGCAGTTTCACCGCCCGCATGGGTGCCGACGCCATTGAGGAGCTGATTCAGGGCCTGGATATTCTGAGCCTCTCCATCTCCCTCAAGGAGGAGCTGCTCAACACCAAGAGTGAGGCCAAGAAGAAGAAGCTCTCCCGCCGCCTGCGCATGGTCAACGTCTTCAAGGGTATCACTCCCGACGAGCTGATGACCTTCATCGAAGACCGCTTCCAGCTCGAGAAGGATGAGCAGTTCAGAAGAGCTCTGGGCGAGCTGCTGACCGAGTGCCGCAAGCTGGTCAAGGCCTGGGAAGAGGCCTACACCTACGGCGAGAAGAAGGAGATTCTGCCTAAGATCAACGAGGTGCTGGAGCGCCTGGTTGAGTCGCGCAAGCTCTCCCATGAAGATATCGACTACTTGAAGCCCTGGCAGGATCCCACCTGGATGATCCTCAAGGTTGTGCCGGTGCTGCCGCCGGACCTCAGACCGTTGGTGCCCCTGGATGGCGGCCGTTTTGCCACCTCCGACCTCAACGATCTCTACCGCCGGGTTATCAACCGTAATAACCGTCTGAAGAGACTGATGGAGCTCAACGCTCCCGACATCATCCTGCGCAACGAGAAACGTATGCTGCAGGAGGCTGTGGACGTCCTCTTCGACAACGGCCGCCGCGGCCGCGTCATCACCGGCGCCAACCGCCGTCCGCTCAAGTCCCTTTCCGACATGCTCAAGGGCAAGCAGGGCCGCTTCCGTCAGAACCTGCTCGGTAAGCGTGTCGACTACTCCGGCCGTTCAGTTATTACTGCCGGCCCCGAGCTCAGGCTGCACCAGTGCGGTCTGCCCAAGAAGATGGCCATCGAGCTCTTCAAACCCTTCATCTACCAGAAGCTGGAGGATAAGGGCTATGTCAGCACCATCAAGAGTGCCAAGCGCATGGTTGAAGAGGAGCTGCCCGAAGTCTGGGAGAGCCTGGCCGAGGTTGTATCTGAATATCCGGTTCTCTTGAACCGAGCTCCCACCCTGCACCGTCTTGGTATCCAGGGTTTTGAGCCGGTACTGATCGAGGGTAAGGCCATTCGCCTGCACCCGCTCGTCTGTACCGCCTTCAACGCCGACTTTGACGGTGACCAGATGGCTGTTCATGTGCCCCTGAGTGTTGACGCTCAGGTTGAGGCCCGTGTTCTGATGATGTCCACCAACAACATTCTGAGCCCGGCCAATGGTAAGCCGATCATCACCCCGACCCAGGATATGGTTCTGGGTGCCTACTACCTGACCCGCGAGAGACCGCTGTCCAAGGGTGAAGGTATGATCTTCTACGGCCCTGAAGAGGTCCGCGCCGCGCTGGATGCCAACGAGGTTCACTACCAGGCCAAGATCAAGGTCCGCATCGACGGCGAGCTGGTTGAAACCACCGTCGGCCGCGTGATCTTCGGCGAGATCGTTCCCAAGGAGATCCCGTTCGAGGAGATCAACCGTCCCATGACCAAGAAGGTGCTGGCCGACCTGGTTGACAAGTGCTTCACCGTCGCCGGCGACAAGGCTACCGTTCTGCTGGCCGACCGCATCAAGGACACCGGTTACCGCTATGCTACTCTGGGCGGTCTCTCCATCGGTGTTAAGGATATGATTATTCCGGATACCAAGCCGGCCATTATTGCCGACGCCAAGGATGAGGTTGCTCAGATCTTGGGTCAGTACAACGAGGGTCTGATCACCGACGGTGAGCGCTACAACAAGATCGTTGATATCTGGACCAAGGTAACCGACCATATCGCCGGCGATATGATGGATAAGATCAACACCGACCATGTGGAGCGCCCCGACGGCACGATCGAGGAGATTCCCTCCTTCAACCCCGTCTTTATGATGGCTGACTCCGGTGCCCGTGGTTCGGCCCAGCAGATTCGTCAGCTGGCCGGTATCCGCGGACTGATGGCCAAGCCGTCCGGTGAAATTATCGAGACTCCCATCGAGTCCAACTTCCGTGAAGGCCTCGACGTTCTCGAGTACTTCATCTCCACCCACGGTGCCCGTAAGGGTCTGGCCGATACGGCCCTTAAGACTGCTAACTCCGGTTACCTGACCCGTCGTCTGGTTGACGTTGCCCATGATGTTGTCATCAATGAGCAGGATTGCGGCACCATGGACGGCATCGAGCTGGACGCGCTGCGTGAAGGCGGCGAGATCATCCAGTCGCTGGGTGAAAGAATTGAGGGCCGCGTTGTGCTGGACGATGTTCGTGATCCCTACACCGATGAGGTGATCGTTCCGGCCAACACCATGATCACAGCCGAGCACATCGGCCGGATCAACGAGACCGGCCTGGAGAGGGTTGTGATCCGCTCCGCGCTGACCTGCCGCTGCAAGCAGGGTGTCTGTGCCAAGTGTTACGGTCTGGATCTCTCGCGTGGCCGCATGGTCAATATCGGTGAGGCTGTCGGCATCATCGCCGCCCAGTCCATCGGTGAGCCTGGTACCCAGCTGACCATGAGAACCTTCCACGTCGGTGGTACGGCTACCTCGGTCCAGGCCCAGTCCAACATCAAGTTTACCCACGGCGGTAAGGTTGTCTTCAAGGAGCTGCAGGTTGTCCGTGGTCGTGACGGTCAGATGGTCGCCATGAACCGCAACGGTTCAATTGCAGTTGTTGACGAGACCGGCCGCGAGCGTGAGTCTTATGAGATCGTTTACGGTGCCCATATCAAGGCCAATGATGGCGACATGATCGAGCCCGATACCGTTCTGGTCGAGTGGGATCCCTATACCCTGCCGATCATCTCAGATGTGACCGGTAAGGTTAAGTTTGGCGATCTTATCAATGATGTGACCATCAAGGAGCACATCGATGAGGTGACCGGTCTCTCGCGTGCGATCGTTATCGAGTCCAAGGACTCCGATCTGAAGCCCAGAATTGCGATTGCCGACGAGTCCGGCAAGACCATTAAGATTCCGGGCAGTAAAAAGCAGGCCCGTTATACCCTGCCGGTGGGCGCCAACATCTATGTGCATCCCGGTGACGAGGTTATGGCCGGTGACGTGCTGGTCAAGATCGCCCGTGAAACCACCAAGACCAAGGATATCACCGGTGGTCTGCCGCGTGTAGTTGAACTCTTTGAGGCCCGTCGTCCCAAGGAGATCGCCACCGTGTCTGAGATCGACGGTGAGGTCAGCTTCGGCAAGGACACCAAGGGCAAACGCAAGGTTGTGGTTACCCCCGAGGTTGGTCAGCCCAGAGAGTACCTGATCCCCAAGACCAAGCACATCTCGGTCCATGAGGGTGACTATGTCAAGGCCGGTGAGGAGTTGATGGATGGTTCCATCGATCCGCACGATATCCTCGCCATCCGTGGTGAGAAGGAGCTGGCCAAGCACATTGTTAACGAGGTCCAGGAGGTCTACCGCCTCCAGGGTGTAAAGATTAATGATAAACATATTGAAATCATCGTTCGTCAGATGATCCGCAAGGTTGTCATCAAGGCTGCAGGTGACTCCGATGCCATCGAAGGCGAAATGATGGATAAGCAGCTCTTTAATGAGCTTAATGAAAATGTTGTTGCCGAGGGCGGAAGCCCGGCCGTAGCAGAAGCGATCATGCTGGGTATTACCAAGGCCTCCTTGAATACCGAAAGCTTCATATCGGCAGCATCATTCCAGGAGACCACCCGAGTTCTGACCGAGGCTTCGGTCGAAGGCAAGGTGGATCACCTGAGCGGCTTGAAGGAAAATGTCATCATGGGACGCCTGATTCCTGCGGGTACGGGATTCCCGGTTTATCGTGACATTGATGTGGCTATAGAGATGGATGATCTACTTGGAGATGTCGAGCTTTAGAAAAGCCTTGACATTGAGATTAAACCATTGTTAGAAGTCTGCGTCCGCTCTATAGCGGTCGCAGACTTTAATTGATGAACATGAGAAGGGAAATAGGATATGCCTACGCTTAATCAGTTGGTTAGAAAAGGAAGAACTACAGTTAAAAAGCAGAAGAAAAACAGAGCTCTGGAAGCTTGTCCGCAGAAGCGCGGCGTTTGTGTGAGAGTATATACCACAACTCCGAAGAAGCCGAACTCAGCTCTGCGTAAAGTAGCCAGGGTCAGACTGACCAACGGATACGAAGTGACTTCATATATCCCCGGTGAGGGGCACAACCTGCAGGAGCACTCAGTCGTCATGATCAGGGGCGGTCGTGTAAAGGACCTTCCCGGTGTACGCTACCACATCATTCGTGGCGTTATGGACACTGAGGGCGTCGCCAGCCGTCGCCAGGGTAGATCAAAATACGGTACTAAGAGACCTAAGTAGAGGATTGAGATATGCCTAGGAAAAAAAGAGGAAGCCTAAAAAGAGAAATTTCCCGTGATCCCAAGTTTGGGGATGTGCAGGTAAGCAAGTTCATCAACGCTATCATGCTTGACGGCAAAAAGTCTGCTGCTGAAAAGATCATGTATGCCACCCTTGATACCTTGGCTGAGAAGACCAACGAGAGCGCTCTGGATGTCTTCATTAAGGCTATGGACAACGTCAAGCCCGTGGTTGAGGTTCGCTCCCGCCGTGTTGGTGGTGCAACCTATCAGGTTCCGCAGGAAGTTCGTGCGGACCGTCGCGATATGCTGGCCCGTCGCTGGGTTGTGGCTGCCGCCCGCAAGCGTGGCGAGAACTCCATGAGCGACAGACTCGCCCTTGAGCTGCTGGATGCCTATAATAACCGTGGTTCCGCAGTTAAGAAAAAAGAAGATACCCACAAGATGGCTGAAGCCAACAAGGCTTTCGCTCATTTCCGTTGGTAGGAGCTATAGAAAATAATGGCACGTACAATTGCACTAGATAAATACAGAAACATCGGTATCATGGCCCACATTGATGCGGGCAAGACTACCGTGACTGAGCGTATCCTCTTCTATACCGGTAAGAGCTATAAGATCGGTGAGGTTCATAACGGCGAAGCCACCATGGACTGGATGGAGCAGGAGCAGGAGCGCGGTATTACCATTACCTCCGCTGCTACCACTTGTAGCTGGCGTGATCACAATATCAATATCATTGACACCCCCGGGTCACGTTGACTTCACCATTGAAGTTGAGCGCAGTCTGCGTGTCTTGGACGGCGCCGTTGCTGTTTTCTGTGCTGTCGGCGGTGTTCAGCCCCAGTCTGAAACTGTTTGGCGTCAGGCTCGCCGTTACAAGGTTCCGACCATGGCTTTCGTCAACAAGATGGACCGTGTGGGTGCCAACTTCTTCAATGTTCTGACTGATATGAAGGAGAAGCTGGGCGCCAACGCCGTTGCGCTGCAGATTCCGGTCGGCAGTGAAGACTCGCTGCGCGGTGTAGTCGATCTGATCAAGATGCAGGCTATCATCTTTGATGAGGAGTCTCACGGTATGGAGTTCTCGGTAGAGGATATTCCGGCTGATCTGGTTGATCAGGCTGAAGAGTACCGCGAGCTGCTGCTTGAGGCCTGTGCCGATGTTGATGAAACCATCATGGAAGATTTCCTTGAGGGTAATGAGATTGCCGAAGATCGCATCCGGGCAGCCATCCGCAAGGGTACCCTGGGTATGACCATGAACCCGGTCATGTGCGGCTCCGCCTTTAAGAACAAGGGCGTGCAGCCGATGCTGGATGCTGTGGTTGATTTTCTGCCTTCGCCGCTGGATGTTGCCGCCATTGACGGTACCGATGAGAGCGGTGCTGAGGTTATCAAGCGCAAGCCCAGCGATGATGAGCCTTTCTCGGCCCTGGCCTTCAAGATCATGACTGACCCCTATGTCGGTCAGCTGACCTTTGTACGTGTCTACTCCGGTGTGCTTGAGGCCGGTACTGCTGTCTACAACAGCGGCAGTGGCAAGAAAGAGCGTATCGGTCGTATGGTAAGAATGTTTGCCGATAAGCGCGAAGAGATCAAAGAGCTGCGTGCCGGCGATATCGCCGCCGTTATCGGTCTGAAGAAGACTGTTACCGGTCAGACCCTCTGCGACGAGGATAAGCCGGTAGTTCTGGAGTCGATGGACTTCCCTGAGCCCGTTATTGAGATCGCCATTGAGCCCAAGTCCAAGGGTGATCAGGAGAAGCTGGGTGTGGCCATGCAGCGTCTGGCCATGGAAGATCCTTCATTCAAGGTCTATACCGATCACACCACCGGTGACACCATCATCGGCGGTATGGGTGAGCTGCACCTGGAAGTTCTGGTTGACCGTATGAAGCGTGAGTTCGGCGTTGAAGCTAATGTCGGCCAGCCTCAGGTTGCCTACACCGAGTGTATCCGCAAGTCCGTTGAAGAGAACCACAAGTATGCCAAGCAGTCCGGTGGTCACGGTCAGTACGGTCATGTTGTCATTACCGTTGAGCCCGGTGAGCCCGGAACAGGCTTCGAGTTTGTCAATCAGATCACCGGCGGCGTTATTCCCCGTGAATACATTCCGGCAGTTGAAAAGGGCTGTAGAGAGGCCATGGAAGTTGGTCCCTATGCCGGCTTCCCCATGCAGGATGTCAAGGTTACCTTGACCTTCGGTTCATTCCACGAGGTTGACTCCTCGGAAATGGCCTTTAAGATCTGTGCATCCATGGCCATGAAACAGGCTTTGAGAAAGGCCGATCCGATGCTGATGGAGCCGCTCATGGACGTTGAGGCTGTCAGCCCCGAAGATTATATCGGTGATATCATCAGTGACCTCTCATCCCGTCGTGGCAAGGTACTGGGTATGGATAACCGCAACGATGTGCGTGTTGTGGCTGCTCAGGTTCCGCTCGGAGAGATGTTCGGCTATGCAACCAGCATCCGCTCGCTCTCCCAGGGACGTGCAACCTACACTATGCAGCTGGCCCACTATGAGGCCGTGCCTACCAGTGTTGCCGAAGGTATCAGAGCTAAGAGACAAGGAGACGAATAATGGCTAAAGAGACATTTGATAGAAAAAAACCGCACGTTAACGTCGGTACCATTGGGCATATTGACCACGGCAAGACCACTCTGACCGCTGCTATCTGCAAGACCCTGGCTAATATGGGTTTTGCCAAGCTGGTCAAGTTTGACGAGATCGACAAGGCGCCCGAAGAGAAGGAGCGCGGAATTACCATTAATACCGCGCACGTTGAGTATGAGACCGAGAAGCGTCACTATGCTCACATCGACTGCCCGGGTCACGCCGACTACATCAAGAACATGATCACCGGCGCTGCCCAGATGGACGGCGGCATTCTGGTTGTGGCTGCCTCTGACGGTCCCATGCCCCAGACCCGTGAGCACATTCTGCTTGCCAAGCAGGTTAACGTTCCCAATCTGGTTGTCTTCATGAACAAGGTTGACCAGGTTGACGACGAAGAGCTGCTGGAGCTGGTTGAGATGGAGCTGCGCGAGCTGCTTGAGGCCTATGACTTCCCCGGAGATGAGATTCCCGTGATCAAGGGTTCGGCCCTGGCCGCTCTGGAGTCTGATGACCCCAAAAGCGACGCCTGCAAGTGTATCCTCGAGCTGATGGACGCTGTTGACAGCTACATCCCCGAGCCCGAGCGCGATATCGACAAGCCCTTCCTGATGCCGGTTGAAGATATCTTCACCATTTCCGGTCGCGGTACCGTTGTTACCGGTCGTGTTGAGCGTGGTATCGTCCATACCGGCGACGAACTTGAGATCGTTGGTATCAAACCGACAGAAAAAACCACCTGTACAGGTGTTGAGATGTTCCGCAAGACCCTGGATGAGGGTCGCGCAGGCGACAACGTTGGCGTTCTGCTGCGTGGAACTAAGCGTGAGGAGATTCAGCGTGGACAGGTTCTGGCCCACCCTGGAACAATTACTCCTCACACCAAATTTACCGCTGAAGTGTATGTTCTGAAAAAGGAAGAGGGCGGCCGTCACACTCCGTTCTTCTCGGGCTACCGCCCCCAGTTCTATTTCAGAACCACTGACGTCACCGGCGATATCAAACTCCCCGATGGAGTAGAGATGGTTATGCCTGGCGACAATGTCACCATGGAGGTTAACCTGATCCAGCCCATCGCTATGGACGAAGGTTTGCGCTTCGCTATCCGTGAGGGTGGCCGCACTGTTGCCTCCGGTGTTATCGCTACAGTAATCGAGTAATAATTAGGAGATAATTGAGATGGAGACGCAAAGAATTCGTATTAAATTGAAGGCTTTCGATCACAAGTTGATCGATCAGTCCGTCCAGGAGATTGTGGGTGCTGCCCGCAGGACAGGTGCTAGAGTAGCCGGACCCATTCCGCTGCCCACCAAAATTGAAAAGTTCTGTGTTCTGCGCTCTCCGCACGTGGACAAGAAGTCCAGAGATCAGTTTGAGATGAGAACCTACAAAAGATTGCTAGACATTCTGGATCCCACTCAGCAGACCGTTGATTCATTGATGAAGCTCGATCTGTCTGCCGGGGTTGATGTAGAGATCAAGCTCTAATTGAAGTGGAGAGAGAAGTTATGATCAACGGAATCCTAGGAAAGAAAGTCGGAATGAGTCAGATCTTTACAGAGTCTGGCGAGGTGATCCCGGTTACTTTGATTGAGGCCGGACCCTGCTATGTCATTCAGAAGAAGGTTGAAGAGAATGATGGCTACAATGCCGTCCAGCTCGGAATCGGCGAAAAGAAGGCTGCCCGCGTCAACAAGCCGCTCAGCGGACATCAGCTCAAGGCTGATAAGGGCTGTTTCTATGATCTCAGGGAAGTTCCCTGTGACGACATGGAAGCCGTCAATGTTGGTGATGAGGTCAAGGCAGGTGAAATCTTTGAGGCCGGTGAGAAGATCAAGGTTACCGGTATCTCAAAGGGTAGAGGCTTTACAGGTACAACCAAGCGCCACAACTTCGGTGGTCTGCCCGCTAGCCATGGCTCCAAGATCCATCGCGCTACCGGTTCGATCGGTTGTTCCGCCAGCCCCTCTAAGGTAATCAAGGGCAAGAAGATGCCTGGTCACTACGGTAATGATAAGGTTACTGTTAAGGGCCTTGAAATTGTTGATATCAGACCGGATGATAACATTATCGCCGTCAAGGGTGCCATTCCCGGTGCCAAGGGCCAGGTTGTTATCCTTAAGAAGCAAGGGGTATAACGATGCCTTCAGTAGATGTTTTTAATATTGCAGGTGAAAAAGTAGACACGGTTGACCTGAGCGAAGGCGTTTTCGCCAGCGAGGTCAAGCCCTATCTCTTACATGATGCCGTAGTTTGGCAGCAGGCCAAACGCAGAACAGCCAACGCCACCACCAAAAACCGCTCTGCTGTTTCCGGTGGCGGCAAAAAACCCTGGCGCCAGAAGGGCACCGGTCGTGCCCGTGCCGGTACTTCCCGTTCTCCTCTCTGGAAGGGCGGCGGTGTTATCTTCGGGCCGGACGGTCGGAACTACACCAAAAAGATGCCGAAGAAGGTCAGGGTTGAAGCTTTGAAATCCGCTCTCAGCATGAAAGTTTCTGAGAATGTATTTAAGGTGGTTGACAAGATGGAGTTTGAAGATATAAAGACAAAGCTCTTCGTCAAGGCCTTGGATGCCTTAGAGATGAATAACTCCCTGATTGTTGTAGGGAACATGGATGAGGATCTGTCCCGCGTATCCAGAAATCACCCCAAGAGCAAGGTGTTGGATGTTAAGGGTATCAATGTATACGATATCCTGAAGTATGAAGGTCTGATCCTGGATCTCGATGCAGTTAAGTACATCGAAGAGAGGCTTGGGGCATGAAAGATATAACAAAGATTATTAAAAAACCGCTGGTTACAGAGAAGGGCACCATTCTGCGTGACGAAGACAACAAGGTTGTCTTTGCCGTAGACCGGAGCGCCAACAAGATTCAGATCAAGGCTGCTGTTGAAGAGCTCTTCGGTGTAACCGTTGAAGATGTTAAGACTATGGTTGTCAAAGGCAAAGTGAAACGCTATGGCCGTTTTGACTATAGACGCTCTGACTGGAAAAAAGCTGTTGTCAAACTCAAAGAGGGTGACAGCATAGAGTTGTATGAAGGGGTATAGGTAGATGAGTACTAGGGGTTTTAATCCGACATCACCAGGCAGAAGGCAGATGACGGTCTCCACTTTTGAGGAGATCACCACATCTAAGCCTGAAAAGTCGCTGACCACCCGTCTGAAAAAGAACGGTGGCCGGAATAACACTGGTAGAATTACTGTTCGCCATCAGGGCGGCGGTAACAAACGTCTTTACAGAATCGTTGACTTCAAGCGCGATAAGATCGGCGTACCCGGTGTTGTAAAGACTATTGAGTATGATCCCAACCGCTCAGCCCGCATCGCTCTGATCCAGTATGCTGATGGTGAGAAGAGATACATCATCTGGCCGGAGGGTCTGCAGGTGGGAACTACCATCATCGCGTCTGACGAGGCTGACATCAAGCCGGGCAATGCTTTGAAGCTCAAAGCCATCCCTCTTGGTACTCTCGTTCATAACGTTGAGATGAAACCCGGTAAGGGCGCTCAGTTGATCCGTTCCGCCGGCGCCTTCGCTCAGGTACTTGCTAAAGAGGGTCGCTATGTTGACCTGAAGATGCCATCGGGCGAAGTTAGAAAAATCTTTAACGAATGTTGTGCCACTATTGGTCAGGTTGGTAACCTGAGCCACTCCAACATCAAGATCGGTAAGGCCGGTCGTAAGCGTTGGATGGGCATCAGACCCACCGTTCGCGGTGTTGCCATGAACCCGGTTGATCATCCCCATGGTGGTGGTGAAGGCCGTGTTAAGGGTAACCACCCGGTAACTCCCTGGGGCGTTAGCACCAAGGGACACAAGACCAGAAAGGTTCGCAAGAGTTCTGATAAGTTGATCGTCAGGAGGAGGAAGTAATGGCACGTTCGTTAAAGAAGGGGCCCTTTGTTGATGAGCACCTGATCAAGAAGGTGCTGGTCGCACAGGAGTCTGGCAGCAAGAAGGTTATCAAGACCTGGTCCAGAAGATCTGTAATCCTGCCTGAGTTCATTGGTCTGACTTTCGCTGTGCATAACGGGAAAAAGTTTGTTCCTGTTTATGTCACTGAAGATATGATTGGTCACAAGCTTGGTGAGTTCTCTCAGACCCGTACCTACTACGGCCATGCTGCTGACAAGAAGAAAAAGAGATAAGGGGAATATGAATGCAAGCTAAAGCTATTCTGAGACATTCCAAGGTTTCCCCCCAGAAGACAAGACTGGTTGCCGACATGGTTCGTGGCAAAGCTATTGGCGAAGCCCTGACTACATTGAAGCTGATGGGAACCAAGCGCGCAAAGATCATAGCCAAGGTTATCGAATCAGCTGTGGCCAATGCTGACAATATGGGGACAATGGATCTGGATAATCTCTACGTTAAGACTATCCAGGTGGATGAAGGACCAATGATGAAACGCTGGAGACCGCGTGCCCAGGGCCGTGCAACCAGAATTTTAAAGAGAACAAGCCACATCGCTGTGGTTCTTGAAGAGTTATAGGAAAGGGGCTTTTTGTGGGACAGAAGATACATCCTTACGGGTTTCGGCTTGGTGTAACCAAAGACTGGAAGGCCAAATGGTATGCAGAGAAAGGGTTCGGCGAGAATCTGCTTGAAGATCATAAGATCAGAAAGTTTATTTTTAAGAACCTCAAGCATGCCGGCATCTCCGATGTAATTATCGAGAGGGCCGCCAACAAGGTTAAGGTTATTATTTATACCGGAAGACCCGGACTGGTTATCGGTAGAAAGGGTCAGGGCACTGAGCAGCTCAAAAATGATCTTGCTCGTTTTGTTAAGAACGAGGTGATGCTCGAGATCAAAGAGGTCAGACGACCAGAGACTGATGCTCAGATTATTGCTGAAGGTATTGCCAACCAGCTCGTCAGACGAATTGCCTACAGAAGAGCCATGAAGAGAGCCGTTGGACAGGCTATGCGCATGGGTGCCCAGGGCATTAAAATTAACTGTGCTGGCCGTTTGAACGGTGCCGAAATTGCTAGAAGCGAGTGGTACAGAGAGGGACGCGTTCCCCTTCATACCCTCAGATCAGACATTGATTATGGCTTTGCTGAGGCCCATACCGTCTACGGTGTCATTGGCATCAAGGTCTGGGTATTCCGCGGCGAAATCGTCAAGAAGCGGGAAGAAGCAAGCGCATAAAGGGAGATTCAGGCTATGTTGATGCCAAATAAGGTTAAACACAGAAAGCAGGGCCGTGGTCGTATGACAGGCCGCCCTGAGAAGGGAACTAAGGTCTCCTTCGGTTCGTTCGGTCTCCAGGCACTGGAGCCCCACTGGATTACATCACGTCAGATTGAGGCTGCCCGTATCGCCATCACCCGCTACACCAAACGTGGCGGTAAGGTATGGATCAGAATCTTTCCGGCTAAGCCCATTACCAAGAAGCCCGCTGAGGTCAGAATGGGTAAGGGTAAGGGTGCACCCGAAGCTTGGGTTGCCGTGGTAAAACCCGGTCGTATCCTGTACGAACTGGACGGAGTTACGGAGGAGCAGGCCAGAGAGGCTTTCAGGCTGGCTTCCCACAAACTGCCGATTAAGACTCGTTTTGTGAAACGGGAGGGTCTCGATGAAGGCTAAAGATTTAAGAGATAAAACAGTGGAAGAGCTCACTGAGATGAAGACAAAGCTGGCCCGTGAAATTATGGATGCCGGCTTTAAAGATTCTATTGGACAGCTCAGCGACAAGAGCGTCTTTGCCAAGAAGCGCAAAGACATTGCCCGCATTAACACTGTTATCGGGGAGAAATAGGAATATGTCTGATAAAGCCAGGAAAATGGAACTAATCGGGGTGGTTAGCAGCGACAAGATGGATAAGACTGTCGTTGTTACCGTAAACAGGCAGGAGAAGCATCCTGTCTTTAAAAAATATATCCGCAGAAGGCAGACTTTCAAGGCTCATGATGAAGCTAATGAGTGCCGCGTTGGCGACACCGTGCAGATTTGTGAGTGCAGACCGCTTAGCAAAGATAAGTGCTGGAAAGTTGTTAGCATTCTAGCAAGACAGGCTTAGGCGGAGGATTGTTATGATTCAGCAGCAGACTAGACTTAAAGTTGCAGATAACTCCGGTGCGAAAGAGGTTATGTGTATTAAGGTCCTCGGCGGATCCAAACGCAGATATGCCTCGGTTGGCGATATCATTATGGTGAGCGTCAAGGCAGCCGCGCCGAACTCCAAGGTTAAGAAGGGTGATGTGTGCAGAGCAGTGGTTGTCAGAACCAAGCGTAACTGCCAGCGTCCCGACGGATCAACCATCCGCTTTGATGAGAACTCAGCTGTTATCATCAAGGAGAACAAGGAGCCGGTCGGAACCCGTATTTTCGGGCCTGTGGCAAGGGAACTGAGGGCTAAGAACTTCATGAAGATCGTATCCCTTGCACCGGAAGTAATATAGAGGTGATATGATGGCAAAATTTGAGACATCCAGAATCAAGAAGGGCGACACCGTTGTTGTCCTGGCCGGCAAAAGCCAGGGTAAGCAGGGTAAGGTTCTTCAGGTTCTTGGCAAAAAGGATAGAGTCCTGGTCGAAAGAGTCAACATGATCAAGCGACACATGAAGCCTTCACAGGTTTCCCAGGGCGGCATTATTGAGAAAGAGGCCAGCATTCACGTTTCTAACGTGGCAATTTACTGCCCCAAGTGTGAAGCCGGTGTTCGCGTCGGATACAAAGTTCATGAAGACGGCCAGAAAGTTCGCGTTTGCAAGAAGTGCGGCGAAGAGCTGGATTCCTGAGGTATATGAAGATGGCAAGGCTTAAGGAAGTATACAGAAAAGAGGTTGTTCCTGCTCTGCAGAAAGAGTTCGAATATAAGAACATCCACATGGTACCGAAGATTGACAAGATCGTTGTCAATATCGGTCTCGGTGAGGCTGTGCAGGATAGCAAAGTTGTCGAGAAGGCCAAGGCCGATCTGACCGCACTTACTGGTCAGGCTCCTGTTGTTACCAAGGCCCGCAAGTCAATCGCATCGTTTAAGCTCAGAGAGGGCATGCCCATCGGCTGCATGGTAACTCTCAGGGGCGATCAGATGTATGAGTTTCTTGATCGTTTGATCAATGCCACTCTGCCCCGTGTGAGAGACTTCCGTGGTATCTCGCCCAAGGCTTTTGATGGTCGTGGAAATTACACTCTCGGAATGAACGATCAGTCCGTTTTTCCTGAGATTGATTATGACAAGATCGATAAGATCCGTGGAATGAACATCTCGGTTGTCACTACGGCGACCACAGATGAAGAGGGCCGCAGCTTGCTGAAGGCTTTCGGAATGCCCTTTAGGGATTAGGTGGAGAGTTATGGCTAAAAAATCCATGATCGCAAAACAGAAGAGAAAACAGAGATTCCAGGTTAGGGAGTACAACCGTTGCTCCATCTGCGGCAGACCCCATGGTTACTACCGCAAGTTTGGAATTTGCCGTTTATGCTTAAGAAAACTTGCCATGCAGGGTGAAATTCCCGGTGTGAAGAAATCAAGCTGGTAAAGGGGAAGAAGGATGGTTAACGATCCTATCGCAGATATGATAACTAGAATCAGGAATGGAGCTCAAGCTCGTAAGAGCAGCGTGGACATCCCCGCCTCCAAGATGAAAATCTCGATTGCAGACATCCTGAAGAGAGAGGGTTTCATTGCTGATTATAAGGTAATTGAGGACGACAAGCAGGGTATCCTGCGTGTAACTCTGAAATATTTCAACGCTCAGCACGTAATCACAGGCATTCAGCGCGTATCCAAGCCCGGTAGACGTATCTACTCCGGCGCCAGCGATATTCCTGCTGTCAGAGACGGACTGGGTATCACCATCGTCAGCACTTCCAAGGGTGTTATGGCCGACCACTCAGCCCGTGAGCTGAATGTTGGCGGTGAAGTCCTGGTAAAGGTTTGGTAAGGAGCTGATTATGTCTAGAATTGGTAAACTACCTGTAAATCTGCCTGACGGTGTTACTGTCACCGTCAAGGGCGGTGAGATTAAGGTTAAGGGCCCCAAGGGTGAACTTTCCAAGAACATTGCCGGCAATCTTGACATCAAGATCGAGGATAGTGTGCTGAATGTTGTGCCTCTCGATGAAGAGCGCCAGACCGGTGCTTTCCAGGGACTGATGAGGGCTCTGATCAATAATATGGTTATTGGTGTGACCGACGGCTTCAAGAAGCAGCTCAAGATCGTTGGTATCGGTTACAGAGGCGAGGCCAAGGGTGACAAGCTGATCCTGAATGTCGGCTACTCCAACCCGGTCGAGTTCGCTCTGCCCGACGGTATTAAGGCCGCCGTCTCAAAAGACGGTATCATTGATGTTGAAGGTATTGACAACCAGGTTGTCGGCGATGTTGCTGCCAGGATCCGCAAGGTCCGCAAGCCCGATGCTTACAAGGGCAAGGGCATTCGCTACATCGACGAGGTTGTCAAGCTTAAGCCTGGTAAGAGCGCCGGTAAATAAGGAGACTTGTTGTGGCAAAGCATAGTACATCCGAAGCAAGGTTCCTGAGAAGGGCCCGTATTCGTAAAACGGTTAACGGTAGCGCAGAGAAGCCCAGGCTGAGCGTTTACCGCGGGAATAAAAATATTTATAGCCAGATCATTGATGATGTAACCGGCGTGACGCTGGTTAGCGCATCAACCAAGAGCCCCGAGCTTAAGGACAAGGTCAGCGGTGCCAACGTGGCTGCGGCCACCCAGGTGGGTACTCTGCTGGCCGAAAAGGCCAAAGAGAAGGGTATCGAGACGGTGATTTTCGATCGCGGCGGTTATAAATATCACGGCAAAGTTAAGGCCCTGGCTGATGCAGCAAGAGCCGCCGGCCTGAAGTTTTAGGCTTAAAGGAGTTTAAGTTGGCTAGGAACGAAAAATTCGAAGAAAACGATGGCTTGATCGATAAAGTTGTCTTTATTAATCGAGTAGCCAAGGTTGTGAAGGGCGGTAAGCGCTTCCGCTTCAGCTCCCTGATTGTGGTTGGTGACGGCAACGGCAGCGTCGGTCATGGCATCGGCAAGGCCAAAGAGGTCGCCATCAGCATCCGTAAGGGTGTTGATACCGCCAAGAAGTCCATGGTCAAGGTACCGGTGGTCAACGGCACCATTCCTCATCCCATTGTTGGTGAGTTCGGTGCGGGCCGCGTGCTGATGAAACCGGCTCCTCCGGGTACCGGAATTATCGCCGGTAACGCTGTGCGCGCAGTTATGGAAGCCGCCGGTGTTCACAATGTGGTTTGTAAAAATCTGGGATCAAGAAATCACCACAACGTGATTCGTGCTACCATGAACGGTCTGACCCGTCTCGAAACAAAAGAGCAGGTAGAGGCCAAGCGTGGTATCAAACTTGATCGCCTGGACGCATAAGAGAGGTCAGTTGTGGCTGGACAGATTAAAGTAACGTTAAAAGGTTCTGTGATTAACAGCACTAAGGAGCAGAGAAAGATTATCGCTGCTCTCGGTTTCAAGAAGACCGGTCGTACCCGTCTTCTGCCCGACAATGCTGCTATGCGCGGTGCAATCAAGAAAATGGAACATTTGCTCGAGTGGGAGGAGGCATAATTATGTACGATCTTTCTAATCTACAGGCTGCTCCCGGCTCCAAGAAGAAGGCCCGCAGAATCGGTCGCGGTGAGGGCTCCGGCGCAGGCAAGACTGCCGGTCGTGGTGCCAAGGGTCAGAAGTCAAGATCCGGCGGTTCAATTCCGGCTTGGTTCGAGGGCGGTCAGATGCCTATCTACAGACGTCTGCCGAAGCGCGGTTTCAAAAACCGTTTCAGAACCGAGTTTGAGATTGTAAATGTTGCCGATCTGGCCAAGTTCGAGGCCGGCGCCGTTGTTGACGCTGCCGCTCTTGAGGAGAAGGGGCTGATCCGTTCAGCTAAATCTCTGGTTAAGATTCTTGGTGACGGTGAAATTACGCTGGCATTGACTGTCAAAGCTGACAAGGCCAGCAAGTCTGCTATTGAAAAAATTGAAAAGGCCGGTGGCTCTTTTTCTGTTGTGAGTGAGGAAGAATAAGTGAGTACAGGGCTTGATAATGTGGGTAAGGTCCCGGAGCTGCAGAAGAGAATTCTGTTTACCCTTGTAATGCTGTTTGTATACCGTGTCGGTATTCATATCCCGACACCCGGTATTGATTCTGCCATTATGGCCGAGTGGTTTGAGCAGCAGAAGGGAACCCTGTTGGGCATGTTTGATATGTTTGCCGGCGGCGGTTTCCGGAACCTCTCCATCTTTGCCCTGGGCATCATGCCATACATTTCAGCCTCAATTATTGTTCAGCTGCTGGGGATGGTTCATCCCCACTTTGAGCAGCTGCAGAAAGAGGGTGCTGCTGGGCGTCACAAGCTGACCCAGTACACCCGTTACGGTACCGTCGTCCTCTGTCTCGTTCAGAGCTACTTCATGTCAATGGGTGTAGAGCAGATGGTCGGTCCCACCGGTGAGCCGGTAGTGCTGCTGCCCGGCTGGGGTTTCAGAATGATCGCCATGATTACCATGACGACCGGTACCTGTTTCTTGATGTGGCTGGGTGAGCAGATCACCGAGCGCGGCATCGGAAACGGTATCTCGCTGATCATCTTTGCCGGTATCGTGGCCAACCTGCCGACCGCCATCTACAATATGGTGCGCTTGATGAATGCCGGACAGATCAACATCTTCATGGTGCTGTTCCTGCTGGTCTTCATGCTGGCCGTCATTGCGGCGGTTGTATTTATGGAAACTTCTCAGCGTCGTATTCCGATCCAGTACCCCAAGCAGGTCCGCGGTCGTAAGGTTTACGGCGGACAGAGCTCGCATCTGCCTCTGAAGATCAACGTATCCGGTGTTATTCCGCCGATCTTTGCATCTTCGATCATCATTTTCCCGGCTACAATCGCTCAGTTCTTCCCCAATGTGGAGTTCATGGGCAAGGTGGCCGAGATCATGAGCCCGGGCGGCCTGCTCTATAACCTGCTTTATGTTACAGCGATTGTCTTCTTTACCTATTTCTACACCGCGGTTGTCTTCAATCCGGTGGATGTGGCTGACAATCTCAAGAAGAACGGTGGTTATGTGCCGGGTATCAGACCGGGCAAGGCTACCTCAGAGTACCTGGACAGAGTTCTTTCAAGGCTTACCTTTGTTGGAGCAATCTACCTCAGCGTGATCTGTGTATTACCGGCAATCCTGATGGGACGCTTTAATGTACCCTTCTACTTTGGCGGAACCTCACTGCTGATTATTATAGGTGTATCGCTGGATACCATGTCTCAGATTGAGTCGCATCTCATCTCCAGACAGTATGACGGACTGCTGAAATCCGGCAAAATCAAATCCAGACGTTGATTGCTTTGAACTTAGGAGGGAAATTATGAAGATTATCTTGATTGGACCGCCCGGTGCTGGTAAGGGAACTCAGGCGAAGAGAATGATTGACAGGCTCGGCGTGCCGCAGATTTCAACCGGCGATATGTTCAGAGCGGCTGTCAAAGATGGTACCCCCATGGGTGTTAAGGCCAAAGGGTACATGGATCGCGGTGAGTTGGTGCCTGACGATGTCGTGATCGGCGTTGTCGAAGAGCGCTTCGCCAAACCGGATTGCCAGAAGGGTTTTGTCCTTGATGGTTTCCCCCGGACTCTGGAGCAGGCAAAGGCTCTGGATGGATTAATCGAAAAAATGGGTTCACAGCTTGACCATGTAGTGGTAATAGAGGTGCCCGACGACAATTTGGTAGAACGGCTGACCGGCCGCCGCACTTGCAAAGGATGTGGTTATATGCACCACATCAGGTTTGACGCACCCGCAGTTGAGGGTGTCTGCGACAAGTGTGGCGCTGAGCTGTATCAGAGGGACGATGACCAGGAGGTAACCATTCGCCAGCGTTTGGAAACCTACCATGCACAGACATCACCTCTGATCGAGTATTATTCGGCCAAAGATATTGTAAGAACAATTGATGGTACCCAGGGCATGCAAGATGTCCAGGCGGCTGTCAAAGAAGCAATAGGAGCTTAATCAGAATATGGCAAAGGATGTTATAGAAGCAGAAGGTGTGGTCATTGAACCGTTGCCCAACGCAATGTTTCGGGTTGAACTGGAAAATGGTCACCAGATCCTAGCGCATATTTCTGGAAAGATGAGAATGCATTACATAAGAATCCTGCCCGGGGATAAGGTTCAGGTTGAGATCTCACCGTATGACCTTACCAAGGGCCGGATTGTATACAGATCTAAATGAGGTGAGTAACAATGAAGGTAAGTGCTTCGGTTAAAAAACGTTGTAGAGACTGCAAAGTCATCAAGAGAAACGGTGTGATTCGTGTGATTTGTACGAACCCCCGTCACAAGCAGAAACAAGGGTAAGGAAGGCTAATATGGCAAGAATTGCAGGTGTAGATTTACCAAGGAATAAGAGAGTAGATATTGCATTGACCAGCATCTACGGCGTGGGTAGAACCAAGTCCGTGGAGATCGTCACTGCACTTAACATCGACCCCGCTACTAAGAGTGATGACCTTACCGAGCAGGACGTCGCTGCTATCAGAGACTACATCGATAAGAATCTGGTGGTTGAAGGTGACCTGAGACGTGAGATCAACATGAATATTCGTCGTCTGATGGATATCGCATCTTACCGGGGTCTACGTCACCGTAAGGGACTGCCCGTACGTGGTCAGAACACTCATAACAATGCCCGCACTCGCAAGGGTCCCAAGCGTGTAGCTGTCGGTAAGAAGAAATAAGGAGTTTATGAATGGCTAAACCCAGACAGAAAACTGGAAAGAAAAAGATCAAAAAGGATATTTCTGAAGGTGTTGTCCACATTCAGGCTACCTTTAATAATACTATTGTGACCATTTCTGATACCCAGGGTAACACATTGGCCTGGTCAACAGCTGGTGCTCAGGGCTTCAAGGGCTCAAGAAAGAGTACTCCGTTTGCTGCCCAGATGGCCACCCAGGAAGCCTGTAAGAAGGCTCAGGAATATGGTCTGAAGAGCGTATTTGCCTATGTTAAGGGCCCGGGCGGCGGACGTGAGTCAGCTCTCAGAGCCATTAACGCCAGCGGTTTGCGTGTAACCGGCATCAAGGATGTTACCCCTGTTCCTCACAATGGTTGCCGCCCACCCAAAAAGCGCAGAGTTTAATTAATTTTCGTATAAAAATATAAAACCGAGGCTAAGGCAGAATGATAGATAAAAATTGGAAAGAGATTGTTCGTCCCAATAAGCTGGAGATTGTTGAGTCTACTCATACCGAAACCTACGCCCGCTTTAACGCATCACCGTTGGAGAGAGGCTATGGTGTTACGATCGGTAACTCACTGAGAAGGATTCTGCTCTCTTCCATCTACGGCTCAGCCATTATTGGTGTTACTTTTGATGACTCCCTGGGTGTTCTGCATGAGTTCTCCAACATTTCAGGTGTTTATGAGGATGTTACTGACATCATCCTGAACCTGAAAAAAGTTGTGCTCAAAATGCATACCGACAAGCCTCAGGTTGTCACCCTTGAGAAGACCGGTCCTGGTGTTGTGACTGCTGCCGATATTGATACCGGCGGCCACATCGACATTATTAATCCCGACCAGGTTATCGCCACCATCGAGAAGGACATCACCCTTAAGATGCAGATGCGCGTAGACTGGGGCTGTGGTTATGTGCCGGCCGAGCTTAACAAGGAGAAGATTGACGCTGAAGGCTGGATCGCTATCGACTCTGTCTTCTCACCGGTCAGAAGAGTTGCTCTGAACGTGACCCCGACAATCGTCGGTCGTCGTACAGACTATGACCGTCTGGCAATGGAGATCTGGACCAACGGTGTCGTGACTCCTGACGATGCCCTGGCATATGGTGCAAAGATTCTTAAAGAGTATATGGATGTCTTCATCAACTTTGATGAGGAGCAGTACGAGAGTGCTGAGGATGAGGCCGCCGAGGATGAGAATAAGGTTAACCCCCATCTCTTCCGTACGGTTGAAGAGCTTGAGCTGAGCGTGAGATCCGCCAACTGTCTCAAGAATGCCAACATGACCTATATCTATGAGCTGGTTCAGAAGAGCGAAGCTGAACTTCTGAAGACAAAGAACTTTGGTAGAAAATCACTGGAAGAGATCAAAGAGAAGCTTGGTAAGATGGATCTTACCATCGGCATGAGTCTTCCTGAGCTTCCCTCCGAGGACGAGATCGAGAAGATCCGTAAGCGGATGGAAGAAGAAGAAAGTAAGTAATTGAGGTGGAATGATGCAACATCGCAAATCAGGTAGAAAATTAGGACGTCCTACTGATCACAGAGAGGCCATGCTCAAGAACATGGTAACCTCCCTGATCACACACGATAGAATTACGACCACTGAGGCTAGAGCCAAAGAGCTCAGAAAGATAGCTGACAAGATGATCACCTTGGGCAAGAAGGGCGATCTGGCTGCTGTTCGCAGAGCCGGTAAGACCGTCAAGACCAAAGATGCTCTCGGCAAGCTGTTCAACGAGCTGGCTCCCAAGTTTGAGGGCCGTAACGGTGGTTACACCAGAATCATCAAAGCTCATAATCGCAAGGGCGACAACGCTCCCATGGTGATTATGGAGTGGGTTGAGGGCGCTGCCCCGGCCGCAGAGAAGGAATCTTGATAGGGCGATCCGCCCTATCTCTTTCCAACCTACATTTCTCCTATCCCGGGAGAGATATTCTTCAACATTTATCATTGGAAGTGGCCGAAGGCTCCTACATGGGGCTGGTAGGCCCCAATGGTTCCGGAAAAACAACTCTCGCCCATCTGATTGCCGGTATTCTGCGTCCCAGTGAGGGCATCATCGAGAAATATGCTAATCGTATCGGTCTGGTCCTGGCCAACCCCGAGAATCAGATTGTCTCGCTGGTGGTGGATGAGGATGTGGCCTTTGGGCCCGAAAATCTGGCCCTGGAGACCCGGGAGATCGAAAAACGCATCACTGCCTCACTGGCCACAGTCGGAGCGTCTGAGCAGCGCTATAGCCTCACCAGCGCCCTCTCGGGCGGTCAGCTGGCCAAGGTGGTCTTTGCCGGTCAGTTGGCTATCGATGTTGATATCTTTGTGCTGGATGAAGGCACCGCCATGCTTGACCCGGAAAACCGTCGTATGCTGATGGAGAGCGTTCATGAGCTGCACCAGCGTTACGGCAAGACCATCATCCACATCACCCACCGCCTTGAAGATCTTGAGCGGGCCACCATGATCGGCTATCTTGCTGACGGTCGTATCCGCGAAATCCATGAAGACGTCTATGCCCTGCTGGATGCTCACCATGCAAATCCTATCCCCGGCATCGAAGCCGGCGACGGCCTGATGCTCAAATCGTTCCTGCGTGAGCACTCTATCAAGGGTGGCTCCCTGGCTGAGGTCAGCGCCCAACTGGTCGCAAGGCTGGCCGTTTAATCCAGGCTCTAGGCCTCTTCACCCTCCAGCATTGCATCCATAGGTATCTTGTCGTCCGCCTGCACCAGACTGGGTTTGAAAACCTTGAGCAGGGCCGGCAGCAGGGTGATGGATGCGATTGAGCTGGACATCATGACGATAGCGTTCAGCAGTCCCATCTGCGAAATCAGCACAAATTTTGAGGGCAGCAGAACCAGCATGCCGAAGGTCACGGTCAGGGCATTGTAGAGAATGGCCCGGCCGGAGGTGTTGATGGCGGTGTCGATGGCGTCATCGCCGCTGTAGCCCTCAAGCACCTCGTGGCGGTAGCGGCTCAGGAAGTGGATCGAGTAGTCGATGCCGACGCCGATGGCGATGCTGGCGATCATGGCGGTGCAGGCATTCAGGGTGATGCCGAAGATGCCCATGATGCCGAAGTTGAGCAGGATGGGCACCAGCAGGGGCATGACGCTGAAGACGCCCAGTTTGACTGAGCGGAAGATGAAGGTGGTGATGAGGGTCACCAGCAGCAGCGAGATGAAGAGCGAACTGAACTGACCCTTGATAACGATGCGGTTGAACTCCATGGGCAGCCTGGAGATGCCGGTGGCGGTCAGGGTGTAGGGTGTTCCCGCCAGGTTTTCGCGCTCATACTCTTCAATCATGGCAATCACGTCGGCCGCCAGTTCCCCACCCAGATCTTTGATCTGCAGCATGATCTGGGTGGCGTCGTATTCGTAGGTCACGAAGGTGTCGAGGGCGTCGCCGCCGCCAAAGGAGTAGAGCAGCAGGTACTGGGCGATCAGCTGCTGGGAGTCCGGGATGGTGTAGAAGGCCGGGTCGTCGCCGTGCATGACCTGATTCATGCGCTTGACGAAGTCGACCAGCGAGACGGTCTTGCCGACATCCGGCACGGTGTTCAGCTTGGCCTGCAGGGCCTCCAGATGGTGCAGCACCTCGGGGTGCTTGACTCCATCGGGCTCATCGGTGCGCAGCACCACATTGAACATGGAGGTGCCGCCGAAGTTCTCGTTCAGGATGATGTCGGCGCTGCGGATGGGCGAGCTTTTGCGGAAGTTGTCGATTGGGTTGAGTTCGCTCTTGATCTGGAAGGTTGCCGCAACAGAGACAGCCATGATTACCAGGCTGGTTACCAGGATGGCCGGGCTGCCCTTGACAACCATCCGGGAGAGAACTCGGATTGCCGGGCCCATGAGGTCGTGTTTGTGGCCTTGGGGGATGTGCTCCCTGCCGAAGCTCTCCAGGATTGAGAGCATGGCCGGGATGAAGGTCAGGGAGATTATCAGTGCCGCCAGGGTGCCGAAGGCGGTCAGGAAGCCGAAATGCTTGATCGGCACCACTTCGGATGAGATCAGGGCGAGGAACCCGGCCATGGTGGTCAGACCGGCCATGCAGATGGGCAGGCTGACGCGTTCGATGGCGCCGATCAGGCCCTCCTTGCCGGTCTTGCCGGCAGCGGCGTCCGAGAAGACATTTTCGAGCACATGGATGCCGTAAGCTGTGCCCAGGGCCATCAGGATGACCGGCATGGAGCTGGTGACGTTGGTGATGGGCATGCCCAGCAGCGGCATCAGGCCGATGGTCCAGCCGGTGGAGAGGCCGACGGTCAGCAGGGGCAGGAGCACGCCGCGGATGTTGCGGAAGAAGATGAAGAGGAAGATGACAATAACCACGTTGACGAAGGGTATCAGCAGCTTCATGTCCGAGAGCATGTATTCGCCGATCAGAGATTCGACCACGGCCGCGCCGGAGATAAAGATCTTTTCGGGCCCCTGGTATTTTTGGGTGATGTCGTGGGCGGCATGGTAGATGGCGGCCACATCTTCGGTGTCCACGTCCACGTCCATGGTGAATGAGAGCATGGTGCCGCTTGCGTCCTCGGTGACCAGAAAGCCGTGATAGAATTCCCAGGAGTCGATCTTGTGTCTGAGAGTTTCAATTTCGGCGGCGCTCTGGGGCACGTCTGCGGCCAGGGCTTCGATCTCCATGCCGTTGTCGGTACCGGTGATGTGGGATAGATTGAAGATGTTGCCCACTTCGGCAACCTTGGGGATCTGGCTGATCTCATCGCTCATGGCGCCGAGTTTGGCCAAAGTTTGGCTGTTGTAGATGTTGTCGCCCAGAATGCCGATGACCGTGGCTTCGCGGTTGGCAAACATATCCTTGTTCTCGTAGAACTCGAGCAGGGCGGGGTTGTTCTCTTTGAGGAAGATCTCAACCCGGGGATCAACCTGGATTTTAGGAATCTGCAAACCGAAAAAGATAGAGATCAGTAAGACTGTTCCCACTGCGATGTAGGGGTGATAGACGCTCAGACGAAAAAATTTCTTCATTTTCTACCCATATGTTTCCGCAAATGAGGAAACACCCTTGTTTAGATTCCTTCGTAACGGAGAAGCTATCCTAAACGTTGGAATGTGTCTAGCGGGGCGGCTAATAGGCGCCGCCCTCTTCAGTTTCATAACAGCTCAGATCTTCCGAATCGATCCGCTCTGAACCCAGGAGTTTGATGATGGCCGGCAGCATGGTGATGGCCGCGATTGAAGAGGCAAACATGGTGATGGCTATCAGCAGTCCCATCTGGGAGATCACCAGGAAGTTTGACGGGATCAGCATCAGCATGCCGGCGGCCACGGTCATGGCGTTGTAGCAGATGGCCCGGCCCGAGGTGTTGAGTGAGACCTGCAGGGCATCATTGATGCAGAGGCCCTTGAGGCGTTCATGGCGGTAGCGGCTGATGAAGTGGATCGAGTAGTCGATGCCGACACCGATGCCCACGCTGGCGATCAGGCTGGTGGGAGCATTCAGCGGAATCTTCAGGAAGCCCATGATGCCGAAGTTAAGGATGATGGGGACCAGCAGGGGCATGACGCTCAGCAGGCCCAGTTTCAGTGATCTGAAGATCAGGCTGGTGATCAGGGTTACCAGCAGCAGCGAGATCAGGGTGCTGGTGATCTGGCTCTTGATTACGACGCGGTTGAACTCCTGCGGAAACATGGAGATGCCGGTGGCGGAAAGTTTGTACGGGCTGTCGGCCAGTTCGGTGCGTCCATACTCATCAACCGCGTCAAGCACGTTGGTGATTAGCTCCGTGTTCTGGCTCTTGATTTGAAGCATGATCTGGGCTGCGTCATAGTCGTAGGAGGCAAAGGCGTCCATGTCGGAGCCGCCCGAAAAGGAGTATAGCAGCATGTACTGGGCGATCAGCTCACGGGTCGGGGGCAGCTTGTAGTAGGCCGGGTCCTCGCCGTGCATGGCCTGGTTCATGCGCTTGATGAAGTCGACGCAGCTGATGGTCTTGCCGACGCCGGGCAGCTGATTAAGCTGGTTTTGCAGGTCCTCGAGGGTATTGAGGAAAACGGGGTCCTTGATGCCGTCAAGTTCATCGGTCCTGAGTACCACCTTGAAGAGGGTGGTGCCGCCGAACTGCTGGTTGAGGATGGTGTCGGCCCGGCGGATGTCGGAGCTGGGTCTGAAAACCTTGATCGGATCCATGCCGCCCTTGACGTAAAAGGCGCCGCCGATGCAGATCAGGATGACGATCAGATCGAGGGCCAGGATCAACGGGCTGGCCTTGCGGTTGGCCCAGCACATCAATCTGATGACTGGCGCCATGAAGTCTTTGCCGCTGCCGTGGTGTGGAATGTGCTCCTTGCCCATGCTGTTGAGGATGGAGAGCACGGCCGGGATGAAGGTCAGCGAGATCACCAGGGCGGCGAAGGTGCCGAAGGCGGTCAGGAAACCGAAGTGCTTGAAGGGGATGATCTCGGTGGAGGTCAGGGCGATGAAGCCCGCCATGGTGGTCAGCCCGGCGATGATGATGGGCTGGCTGACGCGGTATATGGCGTCCAGCAGGCCGGCCCGGCCGGTCTTGCCCTCGACGGCGTTGGAGAAGACGTTCTCCAGCACATGGATGCCGTAGGCCGTGCCCAGCGCCATCAAAATGATGGGCATCGGGTTGGTGGCGTTGGTCATGGGCAGTTTGAGAATGCCCATCAGACCGACGGTCCAGATGACCGAGAAGCCGACGGTCAGCAGCGGCAGCAGCACGCCGCGGATGTTGCGGAAAAAGGCGTAGAGGACGAGGATGATCACCAGGGCCACGATCGGAATCATGAGGGCCAGGTCATTGGTGATGTATTCGCCCACCAGTGATTCGGCCACCTGGGCGCCGGAGATGAAAAACTGCTCGGGCCCGGCGTAGCGCTCAACGATATTTTTGACCGCATGATAGGTGGGGCCCAGGTCGCTGGTGCCGACGCTTTCATCCATGACGAAGGAGATCAGTGAGCCCTTGCGGTCTTCGGTGATCAGAAAACCGTTGTAGAACTCCCAGGAGTTGACGCGCTGCTTGAGCAGGGCCATCTCCTCGGCACTTTCAGGAACCTTGCCGGTGCCGGAGAGGGGCTCAATGGCCATGCCGTCGGCAGTGCCGGTGATGTGGGGCAGGTTAAGGATGTTGGTGACGCGCTCAACCTTGGGCAGTTGTTCGATCTCGGCAGTGATGGCCTCAATCTTCCTTAGAGTCTCGATATTGTAGATGTCGTCACCGATGACGCCCACGATGGTGGCGTCACGGGTGTTGAACTCCTCCATGTTGGCGTGGAAGTCGGCTTTGATGGGGTTGTCATCTTTGAGGAAGATCTCGACGCGCGGGTCAATCCTGACCTGGGAAATCTGGACGGCGAAAAATAGGGTGATCAGCAGCGTAACAGCGATAACGGGATAGGGGTGGTCAACGCTCACATTTAGTATTCTCTTCATGCTGTTGGTTCCCTCAGCGGGATGCAAAGTATAGCATACCAAAAAATAGTGATGAGGGTGCTTCCTCCTTTAATGATCGTAAAAACTAATAAACCCTTAGATATACAGTGAGATCGGAATTTGACAGAAATAGTTTAGCGGGCAGGGAATATTTCTATTATTTATTACTGTGCGTTAGGCTGTTTTAAGCCGTTCATGATCATGAAGATTCCTTCCTGATACATCTCCAGAGTTGAGTGCTCTTCCGATTTTACAAAGGCCTTGTTGATAAACATCATGTAGATCGAGTAGAGCATTTCGCCGGCCGGCTCGATATCGACTGTGCGGAATTCGCCGCAGTCGACGCCGTGCTTGAGGATGTCCTTGAGGATCTGCATTGAGGCCCGGTTGATTTCATAGAAGGGATCTTCGGTCGGATAGGGCGGGAAGATGCCGGGGTCAAGCATGATGATTTTACGCAGGTCATCATTCTGGGCGATGTGCTCATAGCCTTTGACGGCATAGACCACGAACTGCTCTTCGGCAGTGTCGCACTTCTTCATTTCGGCGATGGCGGATGCCTGCCACTCCAGCAGAGCTTCGGCTACGGCACTCTCATAGAGGTCGCGTTTGTCGCGGGCATAGAGATAGAGGTTGCCTTTGGTGATACCGAGCTCATCGGCGATGTCCTCCATGCGGGTGCGTTTGAAACCGTACTGGCCAAAAACCTTGCGGGCAGCTGCAAATATTTTTTTCTTCTTATCTTCTTTCATAATGTCCGCGTGAATATTTTTAATGAATATTCATTATCAATTATGGGAGGGTGTGTCAAGGGATGAAAATATATCTTATTCACGTCTAAAGTTTTGTAAATGTTAAGTAAACGGTAAATTTTTGCGGCAATCCGTAAGAGGCCTCCTGTCTGAATGATATGAATATTTGACGATAAAGTTCACATGTTCAATTTATGATTGACATTCATAAATGCATGGCTATAGTTTACTCTATTGTTGTTAATTTTGAGAAGTATAATTAGGAGGAACATCATGAAATTAAGATCAGCGGTTAATCTCTCATTGGCCATCATTTTATCGTCACTGCTCTTTGCCTGTCATCCATTCTATACCGGCGGTCCGACTCCCCCTGTGACCAATGTAGGTGTGGTCGAGGATTATAGCGCCACCGACTATGTCTTCTTCCGCACCAACCAGGAGTCATTCAACTCTAAGTATTATGCCCGCATCACCGAAGACGGCGGCATCGAGGTTAAACCCAACTTTGAGCGCACCGGCGTTAGCGGCGACTGGGTCAAGCTTGAGCTGCCCGAGGGCCTGGACGGTGAGGTGACCGAGTTCTCCATGGATGATGATAAGATCATCGCGCTCAATGCGGTGCGCCAGATCTACACCATGTACTGCGCCAACGAGGAGATCAGCCGCTTCCGCTGGACGAGCGAGTGGGGCTTCCCCTTCTGGTTCGGCCCCGGCATGCAGCTGCGTGAAGACATCCTGAAGTGGGACTTTGAAGTTGTCTCCATCGAGGAGGACGGCAACTGGATCGATCCGGCCGGCAACAAGATCGCCATCGGCGCCGGCAAGTGCTCCCACATCATCATGCTCAATGATCCGGGCAACACCATCACCTTCAACGACCCCTGGCTGCCGCTCGACTACAGCTATGAGATCGGTACTCCCGAACGGGGCACCTTCACCTCGGTCAATCTGAGCTCCAGCGGCTCCTATCACTTCATCATCAATGAGTATGGCGACATGTACACGCGCTTCTTCGATTTTGACATCTCGGGCATCGATTCGCTCTTCTTCCCGGCCTCCTATGAGGACCAGCGCGGCAAGAAGAATCCTAAGATGCAGCTGCCGGCCTTTGACTGGGTCCAGCAGCCCAAGATTGACACGGGTGACAATGGCAGCATCACCGACCGCATCAGCATCCACAAGATCGGCCGTGACTGCATCAACCGCACCATGCGCGTCGAGGGCACCTTTGATGGTCGTAGCGGTTTTTATGAGAAGGATGTCACTGAGCTGGAGAGCAGCGCTTGGGTCTTCTACCCCACCGATCGTCCGCTGCAGGGTAATCTGCTTGAAGGCAATTCGCTTGAGGACACCACGGCGCTCACCTGTACCGGCAAGCTTGAGGACCGCTACTATGACCGCAACCTGGACAAAGAGCTGCCCGGTCTGGATGAGTTCCGCAACGGTCTCTGGGTCTTCAACTGGGAGTGGGCCGGCGTGATTGAGGACTTCAACTGCTACCACTCACCGGCCATTATGAATATCAATGTGGGCGGGGTCGAGTTCGGCCTGAAACTGCACTACCGCGGCACCATCCGTCTGCAGGAACGTGAGCGCGGCCTGGATGACAATCCGCGCGAGTTCGATGGCGCCATCGAGATTCCCGCTGAGCTGCGTGAGCGCATCGCAGCCGACCCGGAGAGCCGTGAGAGCTGGATTATCCAGAAGTTTCTCAAGGACTATTTGAAAGGTTCCCAGTGGAACGACATGAAGATCTACGCCACCGCAGATGAGGTTACCATCTCGGGTGTGGCCAAGAACGGCAGATCCATTCTCTGGAAATTTGGTAACGGAGAATGGGCTAGTTCAGCAGAATAGTTATTTAGACGGCGACCGATTATTTTGGTCGCCGTTTTTGTCTTTATGAAATGAAAATCTGAATTGTTTGTTTATATTTTTATTATGCATTGGATTCTTTAGCATTGAGGTTACTTGTAGCAACCAAATCTAGAGGGGGAGTTGTTATGAAAGGTAATTGTAGGTTTCTATTGTGTCTTTTTGTTCTGTTGACCTTGTCGGCCTGTAAGAGCGACGTGGTCTTCTTCAGGGGTAATCAGGCGTCATTCAACTCGGTATACTATGCCCGCATCACCGATGACGGCGGCATCGAGGTCAAGGCCAAGGATTCCAATCTGGCAGTGGGCGGCTGGACCGAGCTCGAGCTGCCCGCCGGCCTGGCCGGCGAAGTCAGCGAACTGGCCATGGACGACGAGCACATCATCGCCCTGAACGGTGAGCGTCAGATCTATACCATGTGGAAGGCCAACAAGGAGATCGAAGATTTCCACTGGCAGAAACGTTGGGGCTTCCCCTTCTGGAGCGGTCCCGGCATGCAGCTGAAAGAGGAGATCCTGAAGTGGGACTTCTCGGTTGTTTCGCGCGAGGAGGACGGCTTCTGGACCGATCCGGCCGGTAACCTGCACGAGGTCGGCTTTGCCAAGTGCTCGCACATCATCATGCTCAATGAGGGCGGCAACACCCTGACCTTCAACGACCCCTGGCTGCCGCGCGACTACAGCTATGAGATCGGTATGCCCAAGCGCGGCACCTTCATCGCCCAGAACGTCTCCTCCAGCGGCTCGACCCACTTCATCATCAACCGCTACGGCGACATGTATACCCGCCTGTTTGACTTTGACATCGCGGGCCTCGACTCGGGCTTCATGCCCACCTCCTATGAGGATCAGCGCGGTCTTGAGAAACCGGTCATCCAGATGCCGGCCGAAGATTGGGCCATGCATCCCAAGATCAAGACATCGGGCAAGGCCTGCATCACCGACCGCATCAGCCTGCACAAGGTGGGCAAGAACTGCGTTGAGCGCATCATGCGCGTCGAGGGCCTGAACGCCAAGGGCCAGAGCGGTTTCTATGAGAAGAAGATGTCCGATAAGAGCGAGGACGCCTGGAAGTTTATCGTCACCGACCGTCCGCTGCAGGGCAATCGAATCGAGAGTCCCGAGGGCGACACCTCGGGCGAGGATCTGGCAGCTAGGAGCGAGGACCGCATCTATGAGCGCAATGCCGACCTGATCACAGAGTTGATCGACAACTGGAGCTGGCGCTGGATCTACAACTGGGAGTGGGCCGCCACCGTCAATGATTTCAACTGCTATCAGTCGCCGGCCAGGGTGACCTTCTTTGTGGCTGATGAGGAGTTCGATCTTAAGCTGCACTACTGCGGCACCATCCGTCTGCTGGAGCGCGAGCGCGGCCTGAATGACAGCCCGCGCAAATTTGTGGGCGCCTTTGAGATTCCGGAAGAGCTGCGCAATCTGAATGATGACAGCCCCACCAGCCAGTTCATCGCGGACTACTTCGACAACCGGCAGTGGACCGAGGTCAACCTGAGCGCCACCCTCGACAAACTCCACATTGACGGCATCGCCAACCACGGCCGTGTGATCATGTGGGATTTTGAGGACGGCCGCTGGGCGCAAGGAGAGTAATTATGAAACTATCCAGACGTAACTTTTTGAAGGCCTCGGGCGGCAGCTATGCCGTGCTGGCCAACCCCTTCAGCTTCATCAGTCGCACCCCGGTGCGCGATCTGGGCCAGGTCGGAAGCGCCACCGGCATCCAGGTCAATCTTGTGGATTTCGCCCACGTGACTGATGTGCACATCACCGACAGCTCCAACCCGCTGACTCTGCCGGACTTCTATGACTTTCTGCCCCAGATCCCCATCACCCCCCAGAGCCCCCCCAGGCACCACACCCCCGGACCCCCCCACCCGTCACCCACACCACCCGCCCCCCCCGGATCGCACACCCCCCCGCCGCCCCCGGGACGCCCCGCCCAGCGGCCGCCCCCCCCCCGCCCCCCCGCCCCACCGGCACGCTCCCACACCCCCAGGGTCCCCTCCCCCCACCCCGCCCCCCCCCCCCCCCTCCCCCCCTTCTTCTCCCCCTCCTTCCCTTCTCCCTTCCTCTCCCCCCCCTTTTTTTGAGTTTGAGCCACCCTGGTCAGCCGTGTGCTAGGCCTATGCCAAGGTGCCGCGCGATCTGGACGAGCTGCGTGCCATCTATGAGGACTTTCTGCGCTGGTTTGACAACCACAATGAGGAGGTCATCGGCGGCTATGCCGGTGGCGGCATGGACCGGGTGCAGTTCAAGTGGCTGCAGCAGGAGATCGATGCCAATCGGGACAAGATCTGTCTGATCTTCTCGCACCACGGCCCGCACTCCTTCCTGCAGATGGGCGACAACGTCTCGGGCGATCAGTTCAAGGCCCTGCTGCGGCGCTATGAAAATGTGGCCGCCCACATCAGCGGCCACACCCACAATAACTATATCTATGCCGAGAAGGGCTCCGAGGGCGGTTACTGGCACATCGCCACCTGCGCCCTGATCGAATATCCCCAGGAGTGGCGCCGCATCACCCTGCGCGACAACGGCGACGGCACCGGCTCGCTGATCTGCGAGATGCACTCGCATGAGCATAAGGAGGCTTTGCGCCTCTCAGTTATCGACCCCTTCATGCTCCAGATAGTCGGTGTTCTCGGGCTTGCTCCTGCTGTGCGAGTAGCCCAGGCTCTCCATCTCACGGGTGAAGCGCCCCTGCTGGCCGCGGCCCGGATCAACGATAATCACTTCGCAGGCCGGCTCGGCGTGCTGGTCGATGAAGGCTGAGAGATCTGCGGCATGGCTTCTCTCATAGAGCAGGTCGCTGCCGATGATCAGGTCAAACTTGCCCAGATCGCTCTCCTCGTCGCACCAGCCGGTGCGCACAAAGGGGATCTCCTCGCCATCATTGAGCTCAACATTCTGAGCCAGAAAGTTGCCGGCCTCGGGATGATAGTCGGTGGCGGTGATGTCGGCCTCGCGGTGGTTTAGGATCAGACTGGCCAGCGCGATGCCGCAGCCCACCTCCAGAATGCGCTTGCCCCTGATCTGATAGTCGGCCATGTGATGGGCCAGCACTCTGCCGGCTGCCCAGACGATGCCGAAACGGGGCCAGGTGGCTGATGAGATGCCGAGCCTCTCGGCGACACCGTCCACATCCTGAAACTGCTGGTTGTCGCGCAGCGTGCGCAGGTGAATATCGACATCGTCAAACTCGATGGTTTGATAGCGAATGCGTAGGGAAGACATATTATTCCTTGGGTTTAAGCGTTGCAGCATACGATGGATTTACTGCGTGAAGGCCTGCATTATACACGGATTCAGGCGCAATGCCTAATTAATAATATATTGTTACTGCGGGCTGACGCACTTGCTGCCTATCCGAGCGCCACATCCAGGATCATCATGACCGAGAAGCCGGTCATGGTGGCCATGGTCACCAGATCGATGTTCTGGGGTTCGCGCTGGGATTCGGGAATCAGCTCCTCCACCACCACGAAGATCATGGCGCCGGCGGCAAAGCAGAGGGCGTAGGGCAGGATGTGCTGCATCTTGAGTACAAAGAGTGCGCCCAGCACGCCCGCGACGGGCTCAACCGCGCCGGAGGCCTGACCCATCAGGAAGCTCTTCTTCTTGCTCAGCCCCTCGCGTCTGAGCGGCATGGAGACCGCAGTGCCTTCGGGGAAGTTCTGGATGCCGATGCCGATGGCCAGGGCGATGGCGCCGCCGAGGGTGGCCGAGGGCAGGCCGGCGGCCACGGCTCCGAAGGCCACGCCCACGGCCAGCCCTTCGGGAATGTTGTGCAGGGTGATGGCCAGCACCAGCAGGGTGCTGCGCTGCCAGGAGGTCTTGATGCCCTCGGCGTTATCTGAGCTCAGGCCCGGGTGCAGGTGCGGCAGGAAGCGGTCGGTCAGGCGCATGAAGATGCCGCCGCTCATGAAGCCGATCACGGCCGTTAGCCAGGGGGTATGGCCCAGGTTTTCGGCCATCTGGATGCCGGGTGCCAGCAGAGACCAGAAGCTGGCCGCGATCATGACTCCGGCCGCAAAGCCCAGCATGGAGTCCATCAGCTTTTGATTCACGGTTTTTGTGCAGAAGACCAGCGCCGCGCCGGCCGCGGTGACAGCCCAGGTGAAGAGGGTGGCGAAAAACGCCTGGCTGACCGGGTGAAGCTGCTGAATGTAGTCGATCATTTCCGCCTCCTCAATAGTGCAATATAATATGAGGTATGGAGAATAAAAGCTATGGCTGGGTTTAATCTTCCATCTTCTGCAGCATCATCCCCACAGCCCGTCTATTCTCCAGCATCCTGCAGGAGTAGCGCTCACTATAGTAGTGTCCCGGCCAGATCGTGGTCTCATCGGGCAACTGGAAAAGTTTGTCCAGGCTGGTTTTCATGTCTTCCATAGAGCCGCCCGGAAAGTGGGTGGCGCCGATGTTGCCGGCGAAGAGGGTGTCGCCGCTGATCAGGTTGCCGGGCCAGTAGAGGCAGATGCCGCCGGGGGAGTGGCCGGGGGTGTGGATGACCTTTATCTCGGTCTCTCCCAGTTTGAGCGTGTCGCCGTCATGCAGGTTGTAGCGGATGCGGGTCGGGCAGCTGCCCTTGGCGATGTCGATGGCGCCGTTCAGCAGGCGCATCAGCCAGGTGGCTTCGGCCTGGTGGGCCTGAACCAGGCCTTTGAAATGGCGGTTGCCCCGGGTGTGGTCGGGATGGGTGTGGGTGTTGATGACGGCCTTGATATTGAGGCCGTCATCGAGGTGTGCAGCAATATCAGCGGGCGGGTCAACCAGAATGGCATCGCCGCCTTCGCTGATGATGTAGCTCAGCAGGACATCCGCCTTGCTGACAATCTGTTTAATTTCAGCCATTGACCTTTACGATCCGGTAGAAGACTGGATAGAGCAGGGTGGCCAGTACAATGCTGCCGCCGGCCTGGATCAGGTTGGCCGGGATCTCGGCCAGGGCGGCCTTCTGGTCATACATGATGCTGCCGGCGATGAAGTAGCCGCTGACCATGATGGCGGTGGCCACGATGTAGCAGGCGACCAGGCCCGGGGAGACCTTGCCCTTGGCGGCCTTCATCAGCGGGAAGAGGGCGCCGGCTGCGGCAGCTTCCAGCCCCTTGATGACCAGGGTCCAGGGCGCCCACTGGGCATAGCCGCCGAAGACGTCAGCCAATGCCGAGCCGATGCCGCCGGCCAGGAAGCCGCCGATGGGGCCGAAGAACATGGCTGAGAGCAGCACCATGCTGTCGCCCAGGTTCATGTAGCCGTTGGTCTGGGGGATCGGAATCTTAATGATCATGGTGGCCACGCAGACCAGGGCCATGAATAGGGCCAGCAGTGCAAAATCTCTGTTTTTCATCTGAATCTCCTCTAGTTCATCTCAGCCAGCGCTTTTTCAAGTCTGGCGATAACTCTTTCCTGGCCCAGGGTGGCCATAACCTCAAAGATGCCGGGCGAGACCTTTTTGCCGGTCAGGGCCACGCGCATGGGCTGGGCCAGCTTGCCGAACTTGAGGTCATGCTTGGCGATCAGCTCATTGAGGGCCGCCTCGCACTTCTCATGGTCGCTTACGCCGCAACCATTAAGGGTATCGATCAGGTCGCTGAAGAGCGGCGCGCTCTCGGCGGTCAGGAACTTGGCTTTCAAGTCGGCGTCGCCCTCGGGCTCATGGAAGTAGAAGTCGGCGAAGTCGGCCAGCTCGATAAAGGTCTTGGTGCGTGCGCGGCAGTCGACGACCACCCGGGCGATGTAGTCCAGGTCGGGCACGTCCCAGCCGCGCTGCTCGATGAAGGGTACGAATAACTCGGCCAGGCGCTGGGGGTCACCCTCCATGATGTAGTGGTGGTTGAGCCAGAGCATCTTCTCGGGGTTGAAGACGGCGGCGGACTTGCCCACGTCATGCACGTCGAAGAGGTCGATCAGCTGCTGCATGCTGAAGATCTCCTGGTCGCCGTGGGACCAGGAGAGGCGCACCAGGTAGTTGACAACCGCCTCGGGCAGGTAGCCCATCTCCTGGTAGACCATGACGGATGTAGCGCCGTGGCGTTTTGAAAGCCTAGCCTTGTCGCTGCCCAGGATCATGGGCACGTGGGCGAACTTGGGCAGCTCATAGCCCAGGGCCTCGAAGATCGGGATCTGGCGGTAGGTGTTGTTGACGTGGTCGTCGCCGCGGATGATGTGGTTGATCTGCATGCTGGCGTCGTCCACCACCACCGTGAAGTTGTAGGTGGGGGTGTCATCCGAGCGCCAGATGATCAGGTCATCCATCTCCTCGTTGTTGACGGTCATGCGGCCGCGGATCAGGTCGTCAAAGGAGGTCGTGCCCTGCTGGGGCGAGGCGAAACGCACCACGCGGCCCGGTCCGGGGCCGAGCTTCTTGTGGCGGCAGGTTCCGTCATAGATGAACTTGCGCTTTTCGGCCTGGGCCTTTTGGCGCTTCTCATCCAGCAGCTCGGGCGAACACTCGCAGTAGTAGGCCTTGTTCTCGTCGAGCAGCTTCTGCATCTGCTCGCGGTAGAGGTCGAAACGCTGGGTCTGGTAGAAGGGGCCTTCGTCCCAGTCCAGGCCGAGCCAGGTCATGGCGTCCAGAATCTGCTGGGTCGACTCGTCGGTCGAGCGCTGGGCGTCGGTGTCCTCAATGCGCAGGACAAACTTGCCGCCGGTGTGCTTGGCGTAGAGCCAGGAGAAGAGGGCGGTGCGGGCACCGCCGATATGCAGGTAACCCGTCGGTGACGGGGCAAAACGTGTTCTGATCTCCATTAGGCGCCCACCTGGTTCTTGATGAAGTTTAATAGGCCGCCGGCCAGCAGGATCTCGGCTTCGCGCTCACTCAGGTTGATTTCGCAGTTGAGCTCCTTGCCGGAGGCGGTCACGGCCTTGAGCTTGCCCTCGCCCTTGACGGCGGCGTGGATGTTTTCAAGCTTGATGTTTTCGCCCTGTTCAACGGCGGCGTAGGATGCGTCGTCGATGATGACGGGCACGATGCCGAAGTTGATCAGGTTGCCGCGGTGGATGCGGGCGAACGACTGCACCAGCACGGCCTTGACGCCCAGGTACATGGGGGCCAGGGCGGCGTGCTCGCGGGATGAACCCTGGCCGTAGTTTTCGCGGCCCACGATGCAGCCCTTGTCGGCGGCCTTGGCGTTTTTGGCGAAGTCGGCATCGATCCCAGCGAAGACATATTCACTGATGGCCTCGATGTTGGATCTCAGCGGTAGGATCTTGGCGCCGGCCGGCATGATGTCATCGGTGGTGATGTTGTCTGCCAGCTTAAGCAGGGTCTTAACCTCTACTGCATCAGCCAGGGGTTCACTGATGGGCAGCGGCTTGATGTTGGGGCCGCGGGTGATCTCGACAGCGCTGCCGTCTGCAGCGGGCTCCAGCACCATGGAGTCATCGATTGAGAACTTTGCGGGAGCTTCAAATTTGGGGTAGTCGCCCAGTTTGCGCGGATCGGTGAAGCAGCCCTTGACCGCGGCGGCCACGGCCACCTCGGGGCTGACCAGGTAGACGCCGGCGGAGGCGGTGCCTGAGCGGCCCTTGAAGTTGCGGTTGAAGGTTCTGACGGAGACGGCGTCGGTCTTGGGCGACTGGCCCATGCCGATGCAGGGTCCGCAGGCGCTCTCCAGGATGCGGGCGCCGGCGGCGATGATGTGGGTCAGCTTGCCGTTTTCGGCCAGCATCTGCATGACCTGCTTGGAGCCGGGGGCGATGCCCAGGCTGGTTTCGCTATTGACCTTGTGGTCTTTGAGGACGTCGGCCACCAGGGTCAGGTCCTTGAGTGAGGAGTTGGTGCAGGAGCCGATCAGGGACTGGTCAACCTTCATGCCCTCCAGCTCGCTGATCTTCTTGATCACGTCGGGCATGTGGGGGCAGGCGGCCATGGGCTCCAGCTGGCTCAGGTCGATCTCGATAACCTCGTCGTAAGCGCAGCCCTCGTCGGCCAGCAGCTCGGTCCAGTCGCCTGCGCGCTCCTGGGCCACCAGGAACTCTCTGGTGATCTCGTCGGAGGGGAAGACCGAGGTGGTCGCGCCCAGCTCGGCGCCCATGTTGGTGATGGTGGCGCGTTCGGGAACGCTTAAGGATTTGATGCCCTCGCCGCAGTATTCAAAGATCTTGCCGACGCCGCCCTTGACGGTGCAGATGCGCAGCACTTCCAGGATGACATCCTTGGCGCTGACCCAGGGCTGCAGCTGGCCGGAAAGTTTGACGCCCACAACTCTGGGTTTGGGAATGTTGAAGGGCATGCCGGCCATGGCGGCTGCCACGTCCAGGCCGCCGGCGCCGATGGCGATCATGCCGATGCCGCCGCCGGTGGGGGTGTGGGAGTCGGAGCCCAGCAGGGTCTTGCCGGGCACGCCGAAACGCTCCAAATGAACCTGGTGGCAGATGCCGTTGCCAGGGCGTGAGAACTTCAGGCCGTACTTCTTGGCGATATCCTGCAGGAAGCGGTGGTCGTCGGCGTTTTCAAAGCCGGACTGCAGGGTGTTGTGGTCGACGTAGCTGACGGAGAGCTCGGTGCGCACGCGATCCAGGCCGATGGCCTCGAACTCCAGGTAGGCCATGGTTCCGGTGGCGTCCTGGGTCAGGGTCTGGTCGATGCGGATGGCGTACTCGTTCTCGGTCTCCGCGACCTTGTGGGCGTCGATAATTTTCTGGGTCAGTGTTCTAGACATTTAATCTCCTTTATAGAGGACCTAATGGCCCGTATGCTTATCAATTATTCACATTATTTGGCTCCTACCTCTATAAGATTGACGGGTGGGTAGTCAATTACTTATGCGCAATGGGCGCCTCCGGGGGCTTCGATCTGCTGAATTACAGTCTTAAAAGTTAAAAAATTAACTGTTTTTGCTAATGAAAAAGGGCTAAATAGCCGAATATTTATGAAATAAATAGAGAAAAATCTCTATAAATCCGATAGTTCGGCGCAAAGCTAGGCTGGGGCTTGCTTTTGCAATGTTAAAATGTTAACGGCAGGTACACAAAATGAAAGCGAGGGCAAAATGGGACTAGCATCCAGAAATGTGAATATTGCACTTGTTGGTAAGACCAGGCCAACATCCCGGGCCGAGAAATGCGAGATGAAGTACAGGGGCATCCTGGAGGCCGCCCGCAAGGTGTTTGCGGACAAGGGATTCTACAATGCCAAGGTTATCGATATCGCCCATGAGGCCAATGTGGCCAGCGGCACCATCTATCTCTACTTCAAGAACAAGGATGACATCATCATCAAGCTCTTTGAAGAGGCCTTCAGGGATATGGCATCTGAGATCAGGGTCGATATCCGGGGCGAGAGGGATGTGCGCGCCAAGCTGCGCAAGTTCTGTCTGAGCTATCTGACGATTCTGAAGTCAGACCCCTATCTGGCCGAGCTGATCCATGTGGAGATGAACGCTGCCAGCAAGTTTGTCTGCCAGTACCGGGCGGAGAACTATCAGGAGCTGATCAATATCCTGGTCGACATCATTAATGAGGGGCGCCGCAACGGCACCTTCCGCGAGCGCATCATGCCCGAGCTGACCGCGCGCATGCTGATGGCCGGTCTGAACGAGGTCAGCATGCAGATGCTTACGGCCGATGACAAGTCTGAAGTCTCGGACTTTGTCAGTGCCGTGCTCTTCAACGGCCTGGGTCTCTTCGAAGAGGAGCAGTATGTGCTGCTGCAGGCCAGCTACTGACAGTCCATATATTATCGCCGCAAAAAGCCGCAGTTTTTGCTGCGGCTCTTTTTTTATACAAAAAACTTGACAGACAGAGCCTTAAATAAGGTAAGAATAGGCTATGTTTATGAGCGATAATTCATTTTTTCGCACACTTAGTGGTTTGCTGAGCGCGCCAAAAAGGGAATCGCATTGCTCGTGATACTATTCATAGTAACCGAAGGCCGTGACTTGCAGTCATGGCCTTTTGTCTGTCCGAAGGAGATTTTATGAAGAAGATATTAAGTGGTAATGAGGCCTTTGCCAGGGGCGCCCTGGAGGCCGGGATCGCAGTCGCTTCTGCCTATCCCGGAACCCCCAGCACCGAGATCCTGGAGACTGTGGCCAAGGAACATCCCGAAGTCTACTGCGAGTGGGCTCCCAACGAGAAGGTTGCCCTGGAAGTGGCCTCTGGTGCATCCTATGCCGGCGCCAGAACCATGGCCGTCATGAAGCATGTGGGCGTCAACGTGGCCGCCGACCCGCTCATGAGCATGACCTACACCCAGCTCAGAGGCGGCCTGGTGCTGATCTCGGCCGACGACCCCCAGCTCTTCTCATCTCAGAATGAGCAGGACAACCGTCAGTATGCCAGATTCGCCAAGATGCCCATGCTGGAGCCCTCCTCATCCCAGGAGGCCAAGGATTTCATGGTCGAGGGCGTACGCCTCTCCGAAGAGTTCGGCGTGCCGGTCATGGTGCGCTCCACCACCCGTATCTCGCACTCCATGGGTGTGGTTGAACTTAACGAGCCCCTCAAACCCAACGAGACCAGCCTCGAGCGCAACCCCGCTGACTGGGTCATGCTGCCGGCCAATGCGCGCCGCCGCCACCCCATCATTGAGCAGCGCCTCGAGGATCTGCGCGCGAAGGCCAATACCTCAGCGCTCAACATCATGCAGATCAAGGATAGCAAGATCGGCTTTATCGCCAGCGGCATCGCCTTCCAGTATGCCCGCGAGGCCATGCCCGAGGCTTCCTTCCTGAAGCTGGGCTTCTCCTATCCGCTGCCCCACGACCTGGTTAAGGAGTTTGCCTCCAAGGTTGACGAGCTCTGGGTCATTGAGGAGCTGGATCCCTTTGTTGAGGATCAGCTCAAGGCCATGGGCATTGAGTGCCGCGGCAAGGATGTTCTGCCCATCTGCGGCGAATACTCCACCGACCTGATCAAGAATGCAGTCTTCGGCATCAAGCCGGTAGATGTGCCTGAGCAGGATCTGCCGCCCCGTCCGCCCTCAATGTGTCCCGGCTGCCCGCACCGCGGTTCGCTCTACGCTCTGAAACGCAACGGCTGCTTCATCGCCGGCGACATCGGCTGCTACACCCTGGGCTTCCTGCCGCCGCTCTCGGCCATCGACACCTGTCTCTGCATGGGCGCCGGCATCAACCATGCCCACGGCATGTCCAAGGCCTTCGGCAAGGGCCAGCAGAAGCTGGCCGCCGTGCTGGGTGACTCAACCTTCTTCCACTCCGGCGTGACCGGCGTCATGAACCTGGCCTATAACCAGGGCGCCGCCGTGATCATGATTCTTGATAACCGCATCACGGCCATGACCGGCGCCCAGGAGAATCCCGGCACCGGCAAGACCCTCATGGGCGAGCCCACCTCGCAGATCGAGCTCGAACCGTTGGTGCGTGCCCTGGGAATCGAGTTCGTGAAGACTGTCGATCCCTATGACTTCAAAGCCACCAAGCAGATTGTCAAAGAGGCGATCGAGTTTGAGGGTCCGGCGGTTGTTATCACCAAGGCTCCCTGTGTGCTGCTGAAGCCAGAGACCCTGACCTATAAGAAGCTGGTTGTTGATCAGGATAGGTGTACCGGCTGCCAGGCCTGTATGAAGATCGGCTGTCCGGCAATTGAGTTCAAAGACGGCAAGGCCACCATTACCGACCTCTGTGTCGGCTGCGACCTCTGCTCCCAGCTGTGTGGATTTGACGCAATCGGAGGTGCAAAATGAACGTATTAATGGCTGGAGTCGGCGGTCAGGGTATCATCCTGGCCTCGGACGTGCTCTCGCGCGTCATGATGGATGCCGGTTTTGATGTTAAGAAGTCTGAGATTCACGGCATGGCCCAGCGCGGCGGCAGCGTCATGAGCCACGTGCGCTACGGCGACGAGGTCTTTTCGCCCATCATTCCGCTAGAAGGCTGCGACATCCTGCTCTCATTTGAGGAGCTGGAGACCGCCCGCTACCTGGAGTTTCTGAACCCTAACACCAAGGTCATCATCAACCGTCTGCGCATCTCGCCGCCCTCGGTTGTGCAGGGCAAGGTTGAGTATCCAGAGATTGAGGATGCCGTCAGGGCCATCACCCCCAACGTCACCTTTGTCGAGGGTTCAAGTCTGGCCGCCGAGCTCGGTAACCCCAAGGGTGTCAACATCGTCCTGCTGGGGGCGCTCTCGGCCATGCTGGATGTTGAGGAGAAGGTCTGGGAAGACGCCCTGAGTGACATGCTCAAAGAGAAGATCCGCGCCATCAACCTAGAGGGCTTCAGGAAGGGCCGCGAGCTGATCGGATAAGTTAAACCCGGGGGCTTGCCCCCGGTTTCAATGAAGAGGAGGTTTTATATGATTTTCAATGAAGAGTTTGAAACTCTGCCGCGTGAGGCGCTGGAAGCTGTGCAGCTCAAGCGTCTGCAGCAGGTGGCCAAGCGGGTCTATGAAAATGTTGATTTCTACCGCAAGGCCTTTGATGAAAAGGGTATCAAGCCAGAGGACATCAAGAGTCTGGATGATCTCAAACGTCTGCCCTTCACCTACAAACAGGATCTGCGTGACAACTATCCCTTTGGTCTCTTTACCGTGCCCATGAGCGAAGTTGTGCGCGTACACGCCTCTTCCGGCACCACCGGCAAGCCGACCGTGGTGGGCTACACCAAGAAGGATATCGAGACCTGGTCAGAGCTGATGGCGCGCTCCTTTGCGGCGGCCGGCCTGAGTGAGGACGACGTTATCCACAACGCCTACGGCTACGGCCTCTTTACCGGCGGCCTGGGGGCCCACTACGGTGCCGAGCGCCTGGGCGCAACCGTCATTCCCATGTCGGGCGGCAACACCAAGAAGCAGATCATGCTGCTGCAGGACTTTGCGCCCACCGGCATCTGCTGTACCCCGTCTTACGCCATGTTCTTGGCCGAGGCCGCTGAGGAGATGGGTGTCGACATGAAGTCGCTGCCGCTCAAGGTCGGCATTCTGGGCGCCGAGCCCTGGAGTGAGAAGATGCGCAGCGAGATCGAAGAGAAGATGGGCATTCAGGCCCTCAATATCTACGGCCTCTCCGAGATCATCGGGCCGGGCGTCTCCATGGAGTGCCTGGAGGGCAAGAACGGCCTGCACGTCTTTGAGGATCACTTCATTGTCGAGACCATCGATCCCGATACCGGCGAGGTGCTGGAGCCGGGCCAGGAGGGCGAGCTGGTCTTCACCACCATCACCAAGGAGGCCTTCCCGCTCATCCGCTACCGCACCAAGGATATCTCGCGCATCATGACCGAGCCCTGTGCCTGCGGCCGCAGCTTCGTGCGCATGGAGCGCGTCTATGGCCGCTCCGACGACATGCTGATCATCCGCGGCGTCAATGTCTATCCGTCTCAGATCGAGAGCGTGCTGCTCAATATTGACGGCATTGAGCCTCACTATCAGCTGATTGTTGACCGCGACGGCAACCTTGATACCCTCGAGGTTCAGGTTGAGGTCAGCGAGAAGGTCTTCTCGGATGAGATCAAGGCCCTGCAGCAGCTTGAGCGTAGAATCGTCAAGGATATCAAGGATCTGCTGGGTGTCTCCACCAAGGTCAAGCTGGTTGAGCCCAAGACTTTGGCGCGCTTCGAGGGCAAGGCCCAGCGTGTAATCGACAAGCGTAATATCAAGGAGGCCTAGATGAAAGTAGAACAGATATCTATCTTTTTGGAGAATAAGCCCGGTTCCATCGAAGGGGCCATGGCGGTTCTGGCTGAGGCCGATATCAATATCCGCGCGCTCTCGCTGGCCGACACCACTGACTTCGGCATCCTGCGTCTGATCGTCAACGATGTTGAGAAGGCGCGCAATGTCCTGCATGCCAATCACATCACCGTGGGCATCACCGAGGTGGTGGCGGTTGAGGTGCCGGATCGGCCGGGCGGCCTGCATGGTCTGCTCAATAAGCTTTCAACCAACAGCATCAACGTTGAGTACATGTATGCCTTTGTTGAGAAACAGAGTGAGAATGCGGTCATGATCTTCCGCTTTGATGATCTGGATCGTGCCATCAGTGTGCTGCAGCAGGGCGGTGTAACTGTCCTGACCGGCGACCAGGTCTACGGACTTTAAAATTCAGGGGGAGCTTCCTGCTCCCCTTTATCCTGCCTCTTCTGCTGCTGCTTGGCCGTAGGCGCGTACGCAGTTGCGTCCCTGGCTTTTGGCCTGATAGAGGGCCTCTTCCACGGCGTTTGTCAGCTCCTGTGGGTCACTGTCCCTCTGGGGGACAACCTGATGGAAGCCGACGCTGACCGTTACGCATGAATCACTCTGGGAGTAGGCGTGTTCAATATTGAGGTCGGCCACGGCGCTGCGGCAGCGCTCGGCAAAGTCCAGATCGCTCAGGCCCGGCAGCAGCAGGGCGAACTGCTTGGAACTGTAGCGGGCCACCAGGTCGCTGGAGCGGCTGGCCATGGAGCTCAGGCAGTGGCTGATGGATCTGATGCAGCGCTCGCCGGCCGCGTAGCCGTAGCACTCGTTGTAGTCCTTGAGGTAGTCGATATCGATCAGGATCATGCAGATGGGATTTTGGTTGCGCATGGCGCGCTGCCACTCCTTGTGCAGGATGGTGTCGAATAGTTTGCGGTTGGCGCTGTTGCTCAGCTCATCATAGCTGGCGACCTGTTCTAGTTTGCGGCTGGCTTCGGTCAGGGCCCGGGAGCGAATGGTCAGGGCCTCCTCGGTCTGGCTGCTGTTGCTGATCAGGTAGCGCGAGAGGCTGAAGCTCAGGCTGGCCAGGATTGTGCCGCCCAGCAGGATGTAGATGGCGATGAATGGCAGGTTGGTCTGGCTGCTGGCGGCGGTCAGGATCAGGTTGAGATCGGCGATCCGGGGCAGCTCGTAATAGAACGTACCCTTGGGCAATAGATCCGTGGTGGTGAAAAAATCACTCTTCTCTCTGATGCGGATGTTGATGTCGGAGCGGTTCCGGAGGGCCTCCTGGTATATCTGGCTGATGTCGATGTCGGCACTCAGGTAGCCCTTGATGTAGAGCTCGGGTTTTAGAGCAGATTTTGATTCCTGGCTGAAGATGGGCAGGACGGTGCGTATGATTTGGCGGGCACTGTCGCTCTGCTGGATCTCTGCGCTGACGGCGCTGCTGTCGCGCGCTTTTCTGATAATGCCGAGGTAGGACTGGTTGAGACTCAGGTCCTGGCCGATCCGGGCTACGTCAAGGGGTTCATTGTAGACCACCGGAAAATAGTGGGAGCTCTGTGTCGGCGGCGTTGGGATGGGGGGCAGTCCGGCATGCAGGATGATGTTGTTGAACGTTTGGGGGTCGCTGATCAGAGGCGCCCAGGTGATTGCGCGGATGGCGGGCTGCTGGCAGGTTGCCTGGACGGCTGCTTCCCTGAACTCCTGATAGTCAGGCGTGCTGCTTTTGAAGATGAGGCCAAGGCTTTCGATGCTGTTGAGGCCGGCCTGCAGGTTGTAGCTGAGCTGGTCGGCGATGTTGCGGGTGGTGCTTTCAAGCAGTTGGCGCTGGTTGGCCTGCTGGCAGTTGTAGATGGAGTAGGAGCTGATGCAGCTCAGGGTAAGGATGCCGAGGGATATGATCAGTCCGGGTAGGTTTTTATTGAACATTATTCGCAAATAACACTTATTGGGCCAAAAGCCAATCATTAGGAGTTCCCTAATTATAGTGTAGTCATAAACTGCCCCAATTGACTGTACTTTTTTGAATGTAGTTCGAAAAAACTGAGGAAATTGTTTTCCATCAAGCGGTTGGGTTACCAACTTCCACAAAATCAACTTTAGGCTGGAATGTGAAAGATTGGCGTATATCTCTTATTGATACGTATATATAAATTTTTTACGCCATGTGCATTATGCTTGTTGACAACAAATATAGATCTCGCTTAATAGTTTAGATGTAAAAAAGATTATGCATTGTCAGGTAAGTCAACTTACCCTGAGAGAGGCAACTTGAGAGAGGCAGCATAGGGCATCATAAAGCCGTTTGAATTATCCCGCTTGGGGTTATGCTTTAATTTTGCAATTTATTGCTCCATCTTTAATGATAATTTGATTGCGAAGTTTTACTTCCCGGAAGGGGCCCTAAAAGAGGAGGACAAAGTTTGGAGATTTAGGTAAATGTCTTCATGGCATAATTACCATCTTTCAGGCCGGGCTTTTTGCCCGGTCTTTTTTTATTTGCCGGATCATGTTTAAAGCCGGCTCAATTCTTGACATTTGCCACTTTGCTGGCTAGAGTCCAGTCCTGAATAATTATTGGAGGATCAGATGGATTATAAGGACACTCTTTGTCTGCCTAAAACCGAGTTTCCCATGAAGGCCAAACTGGCCCAGCGTGAGCCCGAAGTGCTCAAGAAATGGGAGGAAGAGGATCTTTACAAGCGGATCCTGGCTGAGTCGGCTGACCGGCCCAACTATTTGCTGCACGATGGACCGCCCTATGCGAACGGTCACATTCATATGGGCCACGCCCTGAATAAGATTTTAAAGGATAATCATGTTAGGTTTCAAGAAATCTCGCTGCAGGGTTTTTGGATTGGCAGACATAAAGATCATCGGAATTTCTCCGAATAACCGCACTCCGTATTCAACCAGCATATCTACAACCTCATCCCCCACGCCGATGACCAAGTCCATTGGGGCATCGACATATTTGAGGCGATATAATTCGGTCAGCTTTTGGAGGTAGATGTCATCGGGGAAGCGTCCCTGGTCGGTGTTTCGTGTGCAAAAGACCATTGGAGGCCGAGAATGTTGCAACAAGGTCGCTGCAGGCTTTGAGATAGAATGTTTAGCGACGGGAATCTGCAAAGTTAAGAATTGCAGAAAACCCGCTTCGGTTTTGCATCTTGCACGTCTGCGGCATCCTGGGCCAAAGAACCAGCCGCCAGCCGAGTCGGCAATACCAAAAGAATCATTTTTTTTAGTCGACGCATGCGCATGAGTCAGTTAACCAATCAAAATGTAGATATTGAAGTCAATTTAATAGATATGATAGGAACAAAAAAACTATTAATGAACAATTTTAAATAAATACCAAGGCAGCCACCATTCAACTGTTTGTATATGCATCCAAGCAGTCTGGAAACACTCATGTCAAGCTTGGATAAAAGCTCTTCGCACGTGCAGACCCTATTAATTACATAATATGTAAATTCAATTGACAATTTATGAATAGTGTGAAACGTTGAGCTGAATGATCCACGCACATGAAAAGAAACTGCACGAATTGGCAGGTTATTACCCCGCTGTTTTTGGTCTGGAACCACGGCGATCAGAGCCAGAAAACCCTCTGCCGGATGGCATACGCGGACAAACGCTATGTGTCGCTCGAGGCATTGGACATGCGCGAGTTTGCCAGTAGTGATCCGCGAGGATTTCTGGCTGAGTATGCCGATGGCGCCATTGATAGAAGAAATCCAGCGAGTCCTAGAACTTCTCCAGCTCCCTGCAGAACAACATTGACGTCCGCCCTGAACCGGGTCGCTTCATATTGACCGGTTTCGCGGCATTTTTAAACATCGCGTTCCATCTCTACAAACCCTGGCCAGGGCGCTGCGGCATCGTGGTGCTATTGCCGCCCGGCCTGGAAGAGTCGCAAGCCTTTCCGACCGCTCCAGCCGACTTACATTCCTCTGCTCAGGCGAAATTGCTTATCCCAGAATTTAGCGCGAAATCCCGGCCCACCAATGGCTGGCAGACTATATTGCCACCTACGTACAACGCGACGTGCGGCAGATTATCAATGTCGGCGACCTGCAAACCTTCGGCAGGTTTCTGAAACTCTCGCTTGCCGGGCCCACAGCGCAGGAAATCAATCTTTCGGCGCTTGGCAAAGATGCCGGGGTGACGCCACAATACCGCGCACCTCTGGCTTTCCGTTTTGAAAACCAGCTACATCGTCCATCGCTTGCCGGCATAGCGCACGAACATCCACAAGCAGGTCGTCAAAGCACCTGAACTGCATTTTTTCGACAGCGGAATGGCTTGCTACCTGCTGGGCATACGTGAACCGGTCAACTTCGCCTCCACCCAATGCGCGGAGCAATTTTCGAAAGCTTCGGTCGTATCAGGAAACCTACAAAGCACTCGTTCACAGCGGTGTACAGCCAAATCTGTTTCACTATCGGGAGGCCCGCGGACCTGAAATCGACCTTCTCATCGAGCAGGGAGAAGAACTTGATGCCGTCGAAATCAAATCGGGTGCCACCACGTCCGCTGACTTTTTCAAAAACCTCAAGCGCTTCGCTGATCGCATGGAAAGTGCGGGTAAGACCCATCGTGTTCGATGCCGGGTTGTATATGGCGGCGATGATTCCCGGCAACGCTCTGATGCGCAGGTACTTTCCTGGCGCCACGTTCAAAAGGTGGTCACGGATTAGGGACCTTCCCAGCTGGAGCAAGATCCTCTTGCGAGATTATATAGCGAATATCAGAAGATCCGATTTGATTGAAGATTAAACTGGATGCTTGCGGCCAGAGGCAGTTCTGAGCCTTAAACCCTAAACCGATCAGTTCAAGAATAAACCTGTTTTGGGTAGCATGACGAAAAACGTCGACCCCGCATCGAGGCGACTTTCCACCTTCACCTTTCCGCCGTGGGCTTCAACGATGGCCCGAACCAGGCTCAGCCCCAGGCCCAGACCACGCTTGGATCGGCTGCGGTCGCTGCGGTAGAGCCGATCCCAGATCTGGTTGATTTCCTCCGGTGCAATCCCGATCCCCTGGTCGGTGACCACGATGACGGCGAACGGGCCGTCTTCGTGGGCCGAAATGTCGATCGAACCGCCCGGGCGGCTGTATTTGATGGCATTGTCGAGGAGATTAGCGGTGATCTGCTGGATGCGGTTTCGGTCGGCATGAATCAGCAGTTCGTCCGGCAGGCGGGTGTGGATGGTCATTTGCCTGTCTTCGGCGATGATCTCGTAGAGATCGACCACGGAGTGCACGATTTCCGGTACCGAGACATCCGTCTTGTTCAACCGCATCGCGCCGGTCTCGGCTTCGGCCACATCCATCAGCGTGTTCAGCATGGTCAGGACCCGGTCGGATTCCTCCATACAATCGGCCAGAGCCTCCTGTAAAGGACCCGAATCCTGATTCTTCTGCAGGGCGAGTTCGGCTGTTCCCCGCAACCGGGTCATCGGTGTTCGCAAATCGTGGGCGACATTGTCCAGGGATTCGTGCATGGCCCGGATGAGGGAATCATTTTTATCCAGCATCCGGTTGAAAAGACTGACGAGCTCATCGAGTTCACCGCGTCCGGATCGGGCAGGGACCCGGCTGCTCGTATCGCCGGTCTCGAGAATTTTGCGTACCGTCTGGATCAACTGCCGGACGGGGCGCATTGCGCGGAAGGTCAGAAAACCTCCTCCGACAATGCCAAGCAGGAGCAATGGCAGTACAAATTTGAGGAAAACCGATCTGAAGTAGGACAAAAACTCCTGGCTGCGGGTTGAATTCTTGCCGACCTGGAGGATCAGTCCGCCGGGAAGGCGACTGCTGCCAATTGTCCAGGAGCCTTTTCCGTCGTCCTCAACGAAAAACAGGGGGGCCTTCCGACCCGGATCAGGGTTTTTGAACCGGTGCAGATCAGAATCTTCGACACCCGGCGGAAGGCTGATGAACAGCACCTGGTTTAGCGGCCCGACGATGCGGATGAAGAATATGTCGCCGGAGCCGCGGGATTGCACCGCAAACCGTGTGCGGACGGCATCCACACCCCCTTCGTAATACCAGGCCGTGTACTCCTGGATGCGGTCCCGGATGACTTCCCGTTCTTTTTCTTCAACCCATCTATCAATTATATAGTAGGCGACCAGGAAGAGCGCCAGCGAGCTGACGACAAAAAAAACGGCGTACAAGATGCTCAACTTCAGGCTGAACGTCAGGCCGATACCCCTATTGGTCTTTTGAGGACATACCCCATTCCCCTGACCGTATGGAGCATCTTGCGGTCAAAATCTTTGTCGATCTTGTTGCGCAGGCGGCAAACCAGGACATCGACGACGTTTGTCTGCGGATCGAAGCTGTAGTCGTAAATATTCTCCAGAATAGAGGTCTTGGAGACGATGCGGCCGGGATGGCGCATCAGGTATTCCAGCAGCGCAAATTCCCGCGCCGGCAGGCTGATGACGGCGCCCCCGCGTTTGGCTTCGCGCGCCAATAAATCGATGGTGAGATCGCCGACGGTGAGCGTGGAAGGCTCCGCCACCCGGGTGTCTCTGCGGATCAGCGCCTGGATCCGGGCCAGCAGTTCCGAAAATGAAAAGGGCTTGGTCAGATAGTCGTCCCCCCCGGCCTGCAATCCCTTCACCCGGTCGTCAACGGTCCGCTTGGCGCTGAGGATGATCACGGGGGTGTTGTTTTTCTTGGCCCGCAGCCGTTCGATCAGGGTCAACCCGTCTAGGCCGGGCAGCATGATGTCAACGACGGCGGCGTCATAGACCCCGCTCAGTCCCAGATCCAGACCGTCCGGGCCGTCCTGCGCGACATCGACCGCATATCCGGCCTCCTTAAGGCCCCTGGCGACAAAAGAGGCGATCTTCTTGTCATCCTCGACGACCAGGATTCTCATCGGGGCAGCCTTCCCTCCTAAACTGATCGGTTCGGGTTAGGTTTAGGGTTAGCACTGCCTCTGGCCGCAAGCGACCACTTTGATAGAAGAAGAAATTTTTAAGTTTCGGTGAAAAACCCAAATAACAAATAACAAATAACAAATAAATCACAATGACCAAAATTCAAACCTGTTTGGGTCGTTGGATATTGAAATTTGGGATTTCATTGGCATTTGGTGCTTGAAATTTGATATTTCTGAATACTTTTTAAAGGCTTTTCAACCCGGAACCCTGAACCTGGAACCGATCAGTTTCTACAAGGAGGTCAGACCGGTTTGATGACGATCGCGGCCGCCTTTTCGTTGTTCAGGTACTTAGCAGCCAGTTGCGACAGTTCACGACTGGTTATGTCGGCGTAATCAGTCTGGATCGTCCGGCTCCACTCGATTTGCTGAGGGAATTGTTTTGACCCCGTCAGGGCAAAGCTTATCGAGCCAGTAAGCGTTGGTACGGATGCAGTCCTTTATCTCAGTGAGGCTCGGACGGTGGCCCTTTCCAGCTCATCCGGGCGGATGCCGTTTTGTGAGAGATCGGATATGATCTGCCTGACCTCATCCACAACAGCGATCGTCTGGGCCGGATCTGCTAGCGCCGCAGCTTGAAAAACGCATAGCCGGGGTAGGCCCGCGCGGGGCCTGTGCTGGGCATCAGGTGAATGAGTAGCCCCCAGACTCTCCCGCAACCGTTCCCGCAGCCGGTCGAGAAGAACTTCACCCAACACGGCCAAGCGACGCGTGCGTTTGATATCCCGCGTGTCTCCGGTGGGATAGGCGACCACGATCAAGGCTTTGGGGATTTCCGTTTCAACCTGTATGTCTAAAGACTGCGGGGCGGGAATCGGATCGAGGAAGATCGTTTCTCGCCGCTGGAAACCCGGCCGGGCAGGCAGACTGCCGATATGGGTGCCGACAATATCGACCACCACCGCCTCGTCAAAATCGCCGACCACGGATACCTCCAGGGGCTCGTTTTTCACGGCGGTATCAATCCCTGAACGCACGTCTTTGAACGTCAAGGCCGCGAAAGAATCGAAAGGCGAGGAGGCCGAAACGCTGGTCGCCGCCGGCGAGGGAGCAGTATCCGGAAAGTTGCATCTGCCCATCGATCGATCGGGAAAGCGCCGTATACATCCCCAGCCAAATCGCTGCATCGAAAGGCGTAAATCTCCTCGCTGTAAACCGGATCCATCAGGTAGGCGTACAACAGCTGAAACAGCAGACGGGTCTCTTCCTTTACCGTTTTACCTTCTAAAGCAAAATGGTCTTCTACGCAGTATTCGTCAACCGTTGCAGCGCCGCATAAACCGCTTGGCCCGGTCGATATCGTCGCGACTCAATGGGCCCAAACCGCTTTCATCGACAACCGCCTGGCCGAGTTCGGAGAGTCCCGGCAGATTATATGGTTCACCGGACCGGCCGGTGCCGAAGGAAATGTTGACCAGGACCTCATTTTTCTTGAAATCGGTCTTTTTAAGATTCAGGCGCACCCCATTGGCAAAATCGATCTGGGTGATCCCGAGATCCGGAAGGGACATCCTGTTGACAATACGACCTTTGGATGACGGGTCAGGCAGGTAAGGAAAGCGGACGGGTTTCGCCTCCCCGTTGGGGACGACCGCCGTCAATCGGCTCCGATCATAAGCAGCCAATAACTGGCGTTCGGGAGGGGTTTCGCCGGTGGCCAGGTCCGCATTCCCGGTGACCATGACGAGCCGGTGAGTGGGCGACCAGACGCCCCGAAAAGCTGTGTTTACCCGGTCGAGCGTGAGGGCCTCAAACATCGGGCCCACGAGCGCCTTTTTCTCTGCTGCGGTGATTGAAAAACCCGGTCTCGATTCAACGAAGAGATGATCTGCATTGCCAGTCGACGGCTGTCGCGGGTGTTGGATGTTTTCACCGCGTCGTCGTACTCGGCCAGCACGCTTTTTTTGACGCGCTCCAGCTCAGTCTGGGTGAAGCCGAAATCAAGGGCACTTCTGAGGGTCACTCGATTAAATTCAGCATTCCATCCCAGTCTTCAGGGTTGCCTTCGGCATAGTCATCGCCGTTTCAGCGGCGCGGGAAGGTTCCCGAGCCGGAGGACACATCCGTAAACGTTGTATCGGGTTTCTTGACAGAGCATCGAAGCGATGCTGGAGCATCCAGTCGGCGACCTCTTCCTGGAGCAGTTGCTCCTGAAGAGGCGGCGGAATCCGGACAGTGAGACACTTTTCGATAACTTCCAGAGATACCGTGGTGTTGCCCGCTTCCTTTTCGAAATGGTAGAAGGGTTTGATACCCGCATGGTTGACGGTGCCGAATTCGGGTTTGTCCCTTTGCGGACTGCGGACGGATACATCGCTAAATCGGTCTTTTATGAGCCGCTCGGCCAACCGGGCATCGAAATCACCGCTCATTACCAGGACCATGTTGTCCGGCCTGTACCAAGTATCGTAAAAGTCTTTGAAAAGTTTGCGGTCTGCGTTCCGAATGACTTCCGCGCTTCCTATGGGAAGTCTCTGCGACAACCTTGCTTCGGGAGCTTCGAAACCGAGGCCGGCCACATAAGTGCGATAGGACGCCGAGTCTCGACTGCGCATCTCCGCCAGGATGGCATTTCGCTCGCGGTGATCTCGGACAGTAACAAGGAAGCACCGTCGGCGCGTCTACAACCAGTAGCCCTTCGGCAGAGATTTTTCTCGTCACGCTACCACGGCGTGCTCGCGGCGCATGCCAACGCGCGGGCCGAAGTCGTGCCAGGCCCCGAACCCAAGAGCGCTGAGCCGACGCAGATCCCGTTGTCGCTCGTGGGCGAGCCGACGGCGCTCGAGGGGCTCGCCAAACAACCTGCGCGACACCCATGGGCGTGGCTGCTGCAGCGCGTGTTCGCGGTCGACGTCATGACCTGCCCGCGCTGCCGCGGTGCGATGCGCTTGGTGAAAAGGGCTCGCCAACAAGCCGGACGACATCGCGCGTGTGCTCGCCGAGCTCGGCCTCGGTGCCCGTCCGCCTCCGCGGCCCTGCCAGAGCTGAAGACAATCCCATCCGCTTCGGCCAGCCCCTGTTGGCCAGCTCGAGCTGAACTTCGCCGCGTGATCGACACGACTCTGAACAGGCCGTGATGGTCGAGCCGTGCCTCGGGCTCACGGAGCTGGGCAAGTTCGGGGGCGACATCGCGCCGAACGGGTCCTGTCTGGCAGCTGACCCGTCCGCGATGCGCCTCGCCCGTCCGCGATGCGCATCGCCGGCCGACGAACACGCTGGCGTGTCTCGTCTTCGTGCTGCTCATGCTCACGGGGTGTCCGATCTGCGAGGACTGCTTGGCAGATGGCAGCTCGGGCACGGACACCAGCGGTGATGGCGACGGTGATGGCGACGGTGATGGCGACGGTGAGCCGGCTGTGTGTGGCGACGGCGTCGTACAGCCGGGCGAGGCGTGTGACGACGGTAACACCAACGAGCTCGACACGTGCACGACCCTCTGCGTCGCGCCCGAGGTCGTGCTCGGGCTGAGCCTGACGTCGAGCAATTCGACTTCAGTTGGGCAGCCGTACCTGGTGCGGAGTTCTATCGAGCTGCTCAAGGGCCCCGCTCGGCGGGCAATTCGTGCAGATCGGCGAAGACATCGTGGGGGAGTCGATCTCGATCACGATGCCGCTGTACCTTCGGTGGAACGCGAGCTACAGGCTGCGCGCCTGCAATGCCGACGGCTGCGTGGATTCGGCGAGCGTGGACGTGGCCAGCACCTTGGCTGAGCGTGCGACTGCTAGCGGTCGGTCGGGGTGTCCACTGGATTCCGGGTACAGCCTGACGCTGTCGGGCGACGGCAGCACGCTCGCTATCGAAGGCCCCGCGCGGAGTTCGGCGTCGCGGCCAGCCAGGGTGCCGTGTACATGTTCCACCACATCGGCGCCGTTTGGGTCAACAAGCCCGTCCAAACTCCACCCCAACGCCGAGATGAACGATCGCTTTGGGAGAGTGCTTGACGCTGTCGAGCGATGGCAACACCTTGGCCGTCGGCGCACCCCAAATATCCGGCGAAACGGTGGGTGGCGCCGGCGAGGCGTATGTGTTCATCCGCAACGGCGACGTCTGGTCGCAGCAAGCCCATGTCGAGGCCTCCAACCCCGACGAGTACGACCTCTTCGGAGGGGACGTGGCACTGTCGGGCGATGGCAACACGCTCGCCGTGGGTGCTATCGGTGAAGACAGCAACGCGACCGGCATCGACGGCAATCAGGCCGACAACGGCGCCGTTGATCCGGAGCCGTGTACGTGTTCGTCAGCGACGGCGGCGTGTGGACGCAGGAAGCCTACATGGAGGCCTCGAACACCGAAGGCGACTCGTCGTAGGAGGGGACGACCCCTTCGGAGTGAGCGTGGCGTTCTCGGGGGACGGCAACGGCACCTTGGCGTGAGCGCCTGCCGTGAACGCATGGCAGCGCGACCGGCATCGACGGCAACCAGGGCAACAACAGCGCCGTTACAAATTCTGGAGCCGTGTGCGTGTTCGTCCGCGACGGCGTGGTGTGGTCCCAGGAGGCCTACCTCAAGGCCTCGAACACCCAGATCATGCGGGACTGGTTCGGGAGGAGCGTAGCGTTGTCGGGCAACGGTGACGCGTTGGCCGTGGGGGCACAGGTTGAAGACAGCAACACGACCGGCGTCGATGGCGACCAGGGCACCAACGACATGGAGGCCGGGGCCGCGTATGTGTTCGTCCGCAACGGCGGGATCTGGTCGCGGCCGGCCTACATCAAGCCGCTCCAACGCCGATGCGCCAGGACGCAGTTCGGCTCGAGCTGTCCCTGTCGGGCGGCGGCAACACCCTGGCGTCGGCGCCAATCGAGAAGCCAGCAACGCCACCGGCATCGACGGCGACCAAGCCGACGACTCCACACAGTCCGGAGCCGCATATGTGTTCGTCCGCGAGGGCGCGAACTGGTCGCAGCAGGCCTACGTCAAGGCTTCCAACACCGATTTGGGAGACCAGTTCGCGTACGAGGTGGGAGTGGCGAATGACGGCAACACCTTGGCCGTCGGGGCGGTATACGAAAGTAGCGGAGCGACGGGCATCGGTGGCAACCAGGACGACAACTCCGCGGGCGCTTCCGGGGCCGTCTACCTGTACTGATCCACATCGCGGAACGGGTCAGGTGGTGGACCAGGACCCCGGTCCTCGGGCAGGTTGCTTGGGGATCACCTCGTGTGGGAAACCGTGGTGCCTGGAGTCGACACGTCTTCGGCGACAGCTGGCCAGATTTGTGGCGAGCACGTGCACTTCTTCACCGCAGGCTGGCACGGGTTGCGGAGTTGGCGCCTGCTGAGAGGGTGAGCTTTTTGATGGCATCGTCATCGAGCTAATCGATGTTCCGTTTCCCGTGCCCCACCACTCCCAGGGAGTCGGCGGAAACGCCGACGGGGAGACGTCAGCGCGCGGCAGATACCCGCGCTCGGTCTCGGTGTACCGTGTCGTGGATGCGCGAGCGAGCAGCGGTTGTCCCGCACTGGTCGGTTGAGCGTGAGACGTAGGCGCACTCCTCGACGAGCGTGAACCAGAGCCACGTGCTGGTGGCCGTCACGACCAGCGCCTCCGCAACCCGGGTGCTCCGGGGCGCCTACCTGCGGTGGCCGCTCGGCCAGGCCGCCCCTCGAGCACGATCGCGACATGGAAGCCGCGGTGGACAAGCGGAGCCAGCTGGCAAAGCCAAGTCGCCAAACCCAGTCTGCCAGTGACCCAGCTTCCAACGACCCCATGCCTCGACCGTCCAGGCGCCCACGCAAGCGCGACGACGTGAAAAATACGTGGGCGGCACGCTGATCGCCGCCGACGTCGTGACCCTCGAACGGCAGCGCCGCGGCCGTCGCCAGCCCCGACCTCGAGCGCGCGCAGCAGGTCACCCGCCTGCGACTGGTCGGAGCATCCACGTGCACGACCGACGCACGCGGCTGCTCGACGGGCTCGGCAGCGGGCGGATCCAGTCCTGATCTTCCCGCTGCGCTAACCGAGCGTGCCGAGTCGTGTGGCGCGTGCTGCCGGCCTTCCTCGCCCGGCATCTGGCGCGCGCCTGGGAGCGGATCGTCGGGGCCCTCGACGACGCCCGCCAGCGCAGCGACACCCGCGCGCACACGCCGGCGCTGGCGACTGCGCGAGCGGGCGACGACACGCTGGTCGTGGTCCTCGCGCAGCTCGGTCCGGCTCGGACCGCGGCCGTCCGCGTCGCTCGGCCTCGACGCAACACGCTGCGAGGTCATCGGCGCCTTCGGCCTCGCTCGACTGGCCGAGCTCGCGGCGCTCGTCGACCGCCTCGTGCCCGGAGTCCGCGTCATGTGGGACACGGGACATGAGGTCGTCGTCGAGGCCCGCGGTCGAGACCACTCAGTGGCGTGGGGCTCGGCGGCCAAGCCCAGGCGATGAACGAGGACGACCGACAAAAACTGGGTCTGTGGCGCTACGCGGTCCTCGGCCCGCTCGTCAGCATGCGACTCGAGCACGGTGACCTGCGCGAGCGACTCCCAAGGCTCGCGGCCAAGACCTACGAGCACCCCTTCAACGGTCGGTCTCGTGCGGCTCTCGGCCCGGACGCTGGAGACTTGGTTACTACCGCTACCACTCAGGTGCACTCGCCGAGCTGGAGCCCAAGCCTCGCAAGACCGAGGTCGAGCGCGCAGGCTCGAGCCCGAAGCTCGTCGACCTGATCATTCGGGTCAAGCGCGAGCGACCGTCGGTCGCTCCGACGAATCATCAAGATCCTCGAGCGCGCGCGCCGGAAAGCCGAGCCTGGTGAGCTGAGCCTCTCGACGGTCCATCGGATCCTCGTGCAAGCCGGCATCTCGGCTCGGCCAACGCGGGCGGCGATTCGTGAGCGTCGGTCTTTCATCCTCGAGCACGCGGGCGATCTGTGGGTCGGCGACGTCAAACACGGGCCGCGAGTCATGTCACGAGCGGCGGACTCGCAAGAGCTATGCGATCAACATCATCGACTGTGCGACGCGCTTCATCGTGGCCAGTCGCATCTGCCTGAGCGAGAGCGCGGTCGCCCACGAGGGCGTGATCAAAGACGCCCTGCGGACCTACGGACGACCGCGAGCCTATTACGTCGATGGCGGCTCGGCCTACAAATCCAGCTCGCTACAACAGATCTGCGCAGACTTGGGCATTCACCTGATCCACACGCTGCCGGGTGACGCCGAGGCCAAAGGCGTGATCGAGCGCTGGCAGCGTACCTGGGGTGAGGAAGTGCTCGACGAGCTCCCCGACGAGCCGCTCGAGCTGCACGGACTTGCAGTCGAAGCACTGGGCCTGGCTCGCTCTGCGAGTATCAGCCGCGCGATCATGAGACGACCGAACGCGCGCCACTCGAGCACATGCTCACCGAGGTCGAGGCCGGGCAGCTGCGCGAGCTTCCAGCCGGGCTCGACCTCGACCGCGTGTTTTGGCACCGAGCCAAGCGAAAGGTCCGCAAGGACGGGACCGTGCGCTTTGGCGGTCGCATGCTCGAGGTCCAGTCCGAGCTCGTCGGCGAGCAGGTCGAGCTGCGCTGGGATCCCAACGAGCCCGAGCCGTGCCCGCAGGTCTGGCTCGACGGCGCTTCGTCTGCGACACCGTCGAGCTCGACCTGCTCGCCAACGCCAGCCGCAAGCGACGCGTGACGCAGCCCAAGCCCGAGCCCGACTCCGAGCCGACCGGGATCGATCCGCTCGCGGATCTCGAGCGCGAGCACTATGGCCTCGCGCGCCCCGGCATGTCCGACGGGCGGAGGCGAGCGATGAGCATCTACCGCAAGCGCTTCGGTCTCGCCCACGACCCGCTCCCGCGCGACGCGGTCGGCAAGACCTTCTTCGACGCCGACGAGCACTACGAACGATTGCGTCGAACCTTCACCTACCTCGCCTCCGAGCCAGGCCTCGGCCTGCTGACCGGCGAGGCCGGCTCGGGCAAGACCGCCGCGCTGCGGAACCTGTGCGACGCCCTGCCCGAACCCGAATATCGCATCGTCTACATCTGCGATACCGCGGTGACACCAGCGGCGGTCTATCGCAACCTCGCGACCGCGCTTGGCCTGCAGCCGGCGCGACACCGCGACGCGCTGTGGCGGCAGCTCAAGACGACGATCGAGCACCTCGTCGATGTCGAATCGGTGATCCCGATCCTCGTGATCGACGAGGCCCAGCACCTGCCCGATAGCTTCTTCCTCGACCTCGCCGGCTTCCTCAACCGCAACTTCGACCGCCGCGAGCTGCTGACGGTCTGGCTCGTGGGTCTGCCCTCGCTCGCGGCCCGGCTCGGCATGCGCCAGCACGCCGCGCTCAACAGCCGCGTGGTCTCGACCAACGTCATGCCGCCACGCGAGCGCGACGCCTTCATGGCCATGGTCGACCACGGGCTGAAGATCGCCGGAGCCAAGACCAAGCTGCTGTCCGACCAGGCGATCGAACTGCTCTGGCGGGTCAGCCACGGGCTGCCCAGGCCGCGCGAGCCGACTCCTGCGAGCGAGCCTCATGCTCGCGCACGAGCGCGACCAGAGCTTCGTCGACGAACGAGTGATGCTCGATGCCTGTGCAGGAGCTGCAACTCGGCCGGCCGTCCCTCTCCGCAGACAAATGCGGCCTCTGCGACTTCACGCGACGAACGTGGAACGAAATCTCGCAAATAACGCGGAATGGTACACTCAGGCGGCGATCGTAGCCGTCGGGCAGCTTGGCCGGACCGCCACGGGGCTTGCGGGGGTAGTGGGCCGCGTGAGCGGGGCGCCGCAGAATGGGCAGCCGCGGGCGAGGGCCTCGGCGTAGAGGTCTTCGTCGATGCGAAGCAGCAGGTCGTACAGGCTTGGGTCGCGCAGGAGGTCATGCCACACTCGTCGTCTTCTCTGTCTTGGTAGGACGAGAAGACGGGACCTCCATCGGGCGCTTCTTGCAAGTTTTCCGAAGGGGGGCCCGGTTTTCCATCGGCCAACGTGACTCTGGGAGAGGACATGGGCATCGATCTACATGCCCGTGCTCACCTGCACGGTCCTGCGAGCGGGCATGGGTATCCGAGCCGGCTGAAGGTGGACGTGCTGGACGCCGCCAACGTCGTCCGGGTCCGCTCCTGCGCCTCGAAAAAGGCTCGGCGGTGGCATGAGCTGCGAGTGGTCGCGCAGGCAGTGGGTCCGCTCAGGGGCCGAAGAAGGCGAAGGTGATCTTGTAAACCCGACCATCGATACCACTGAAGTTATCTATCAATGTCGGAATTGTTCCACATCAGGGTCTCTGCCATTCCCGACACGACTTCGACCATCATGATGGGATTGTCCAAAGTGACCTGGAGGGGTAGCGAATCGCTCACCGAGTTCGTGGCGATCAGATAACCGATGTTACCCTTTCTGGAAGAGCGTTAGATTAATGGCCGTGTAATCGGGCAGCGCGAGATCATCGCGTACTGGGGCTATCTTCGATATGTAGTAGTCGGATGATATGGGAGTTGGAAGGGCGGTCTCCGGGTGGGACTTCACACCATCGATGATGTACGGACGGATCGTCTGCTTGATCAAATACAGCGCTTCAACGTACTCGCTCCACGCCAGCGGATCTTTGTGGGCGTAGCCGAAACTGTATAAAAAGATTCCCGTGGCCTCGTGCACACCGGCCCACAGGTCATGCCTCGCGTGTTCAGGTGGCATTGGGTCGAGCTCGCCCTTGTGCGTGGGGCAGATCATTCCCCGGTACGTGAAACAGGATGTGGTCCGGCGGTTTTTTTACGTCAGTCTTGGCGTAGACACTGGCGAGGTTGTCGAGTGCTTCCAGCCCGAGTCGGATACGGTGATAAACGAAAATCCGGTTAGTATTCGCAATCACCGAGCCCTCGTTCGGAGGTAACATAGCATTATAACCATTATAATCTTTAAACAATTCATGTAGGCGCCCGACGCCACATGATCGAACATCTGGACCAGATGCGTCCCGCCCGCAACTCGGGCGCGGAGTGGGTTTTTTTGGTTCCCCATTGCGTCTACGTAGAAGGAACCCACCATACCATTGACTTCCGCTCGCGCGATCGGGTCTTCGGGCTCCAGCGGGAATGTTGTCTCACCTTTTTCTACAAGCGTCCATAGAATGTCACTATCCGGCATGTAATTGACTCCGGCATAGGTAATCCTGAATCGGCCGTTATCGTAAAGATTGGTAAGATCCCGCATCTTCTTCGAGAGGTACACGTCCGTGTTCACTCCATAAGCATCATATTTAGGCTCTTCGATAACGCGCCATCCCCACAAGACATCGCCATGCTGGTCGCTGTACTGAGCGGCCCAGGGGATGAATACATTGGCCCGTGGGCCCCAGTAATCATCCACAGATTCTTCTGTAATCTGGCCTTGGATCGCGCCTTGTGGCCCCGTCGGAATTGGTATGCCCGATTTGGTCTCCATCAAACCGGTGTTCCCGATCTCCTCTCCGTCGTTGCCAAGAAGTAGCGGGGTTTTTTTGCAGACGATGTAGACCAACTTAGCCCCCATATGACGCGGAGGCCCTCCGCGTTGGCGTTATTGCAGTATTCCATGAAAATGTTATGACTGAACGATTGCAGGGCTGCAACCGCGACCGAGAAGGGGTGCGGGTTATTGGCTTTGTACGGGATAAAATTAACCCACTTCGTAACGACCTTCCGGCGAACTGGTTGAACTTAAGGTTTGGTATGAGTAAATCAAGGTAGGTCGGCTTGTTGGGGGTCGGGGGCGGGGAGGTTGCACCAGTAGTTGGGGGGTCGGGGGGATACGTGCAGTTTGGATAAGGAAATGTGGTCCTGGTGTACACCATCAATCACGATCGGAAACTTCTCCCAAT
>CALOBW010000001.1:0-19836 GCA_942491525.1 uncultured Thermodesulfobacteriota bacterium | reverse complement strand
ATCAGCCTGCTGGACGCCGGCACCGGCAGCGGCATCCTGGCCATCCTGGCTCATCAGATGGGCGTCCAGATAATCGACGCCTTTGACCTCTGCCCCGAATCGGTTATGCGCGCCCAGCACAACCTGGAGCTCAACGGCTGTCACATCAAAGTTGCGCAGGCCGACATTGCCGGCTATCAGAGCAACAAGCAGTACGACATCATAACCGCCAACCTGCTGCACAACATCATCCGTGACAACATCCCGGCCATCCGCAGGCTGCTCAAGCCCGGCGGAACCCTGATCGCCAGCGGCATCATCGACCAGTGGCATGACGAGCTCAGCGCCTGTTTCAAACGGGCCGGGCTCAAGATAATCCGCCGCAGCCGGCTTGAGGGCTGGAACAGCTACACCCTGCTGGACTAAAGCTCTTACAGACCTAATATAGTCTGCAGGAGGGTGTATGATGGACAAGAAGATCCTGATCCTGACCGGCGATCTCTATGAGGACCTTGAGCTCTGGTATCCCAAACTGCGACTGCAGGAAGCCGGTGCAAGCGTGACCGTGGCCGGCAAGCAGGCCAAACATGTCTACAACAGCAAACATGGCTACCCCTGCCAGGCCGCCGTCAGTTTCAAGGACATCTCGGCCGCATACTTTGACGGGCTGATCATTCCGGGCGGCTATATGCCTGACAAGCTGCGGCGTGAGGCAGCCGTACTGCAGCTTGTCAGGGAGTTCAACGAGCAGGGCAAGCTGATTGCCGCCATCTGCCATGCGGGCTGGATTCCGATCTCGGCCCGCATCTACCAGGGCGTGCGGGTCACGGGAGTCTCAGCCATCAAGGATGACCTGGTCAACGCCGGGGCCATCTACGAAGATGCCTCGGTAGTTATCGACCGCAACCACATCACCAGCCGCACCCCGGCCGACCTGCCGGACTTCTGCAGAGCGATCATCGAGTGGTTCAGTTAACGCTTCCAGCCGCGCGGGTTGCTGAAGAACTCATACTCAAACTGTTCCAGCCTGGCCATCAGTTCATCCGCCACGGCCGGATACTTCTTGATCACATTGTAGCTCTCACCGTCATCAAACCTCATGTTGTAGAGCAGCGGCCAGGAGCCCATGGTCGGCACACTCTCATCACTACCCTCGGGATGATAGTCGTGCCCGCCAGCGGCATCGCCGAAGAAGGTGCCCTTCTTATCGAGCGGGATCGGGAAGGTGCGCGTATTGATTGAGCGCAGCAGCTTCCAGTCACCGATGCGCACACCCTCGATCTCCCTGTAGTGGAAGAAGTAGAGCGCATCGTGGGGCGACTGGCTCTCCTTGCCGTTCATCAGGCCCATGATGTTCTTACCGTCAACGACACGGTCAACGGGAACATCCAGCCCGGCCAGATTAAGAATCGTGGTGAAGAAATCAAAGTTCATGGCCGGCACATCCACCTCGAGCCCGGCCGGAATGACACCGGGCCAGCTGGCGATCATGGGCACGCGGTAGCCACCCTCATAGCTCTCGCCCTTGCGCCCGCGCAAGCCGCCGGGGCTGCCGTCAAACCAGGGGCCATTATCACTGGTAAAGATAACCAGGGTATTCTCCTCCTGACCACTCTGCTTTAGGTAGTCCAGGATACGGCCGACATTGTAGTCGACCTCCTGGACGGTATCGCCGTGGCGTCCGCCCTCGGAGCTGTCCTTGAACTCATCCGACGGGATACAGGGCTGATGCGGATCCTTATGGGCCAGATAGATGAAGAAGGGTTTATCCTTGGACTTCTGCATGAACTGGATGGCCTCATCGGTGAAGAGCCGCGTGTACTGCGCCTGATCAAGGGCGATATCCTTGACAACTTCCTCCTTCTGGCGCCAGAAGGCTGCCGGCCAGTCGTCGTTGGAGGCATTGAAACCGCAGAAGTAGTCAAAGCCGTAGTTGTGCGGATGATAGTCCATGTCATTGACGAAGTCGCCCAGATGCCACTTGCCGACGGCACAGGTGTTGTAATCGGCCAGCTTGAGGGCTGCAGGAATCGCAATCTCAGAGAGCGGCAGTCCGCTGACCATATTCTTGGCGCCGTTCAGATCCAGAATTCCCAGCGAGCCGAAAAAGTAGCCCAGGCTGCGGATGAACTTGCGCTGCATGGTATCCTTGCCCGGCTGCAGCGGAAAGGTGATACCTGAACGCAGCGGGTAGCGCCCGGTCAGGAGGCCAGCCCGCGAAGGCGAGCAGAGCGGCGAGCTGCAGTAGAAGTCATTGAACTTAACGCCACCGGCCGCCATCTGGTCGATACGCGGGGTCTTGATGGCCTTGCCGCCGTAGCAGGTCAGATCACCATAGCCCATGTCATCGGTCAGGATGATGATTACATTGGGCCGCGGACCGCCGCCGGGCAGCTTCTTGACCACCTCACCCACCGGCAATTCCTCGCGGGCAGGGTCACTATAAATTGCCGGATCGATCTCATTTTCACTCTTGGGACCGCAGCCAACCATGGTTGTGGCAGCGCCAAAGGCGCCGGCCTTCAGGAAAGATCTTCTGCTAATATCGCGATTCACAAACACCTCCTTAAATTTAAAACATAAAACATAAAAAAATTACAACAAAGTTAATTATAATACAAGAACGCCTCTATTAACGACCGCCAACTCAACAAAAAAGCCCGCCGGAAACTTTTACCGGCAGGCCTTTTTCTGAAAATAAAATAGACTATTCAGCCACAACCACCGGGCGCAGTCTGATCTCGATGCGGCGGTTCTGGGCCCGGCCCTCAGCGCTGTCATTGGTGGCAATGGGCATGGTCTCACCAAATGATACGGCCCGCAGCTGATCCTGGGGCACCCCGGCACTCTCAAGCACACGCACAACCTCAACCGCGCGGGCCGCCGCCAGATCCCAGTTGGTGGGATATTGGGCCATCAGATTGCGGCCAACCGGCACATTATCGGTATAGCCGCAGACGATCACCTGGAAGGGAATCTCGGTCAAGTCGGCCCCGACCTTCTCAAGCACCTTGCGGCCCTCGCCCCGGATGGCGACCGAACCGGATGAGAAGAGCACATCTTCGGGCAGCATGAGGCGCACGCCCGACTTCATCTCCTCAATGGTCAGCTGATTCTGGGCGATCTCGCTCTGCATGGCACCCACCAGCTCCTCATAGAGCGAGTGCACAACCTTGTTGCCGATGGTGCGCATGGTCAGCTTGTTGGCCAGGATCTCATTCTGCTCCTCAAAATAGATCAGGGCATCAATCAGCTCATCGCGCTCATCAGCCACAGTTTCATACTTTGTCATGCTGACGCAGCCCTGAGTCAGCAGCGCCATCACAACAACCGATATCAACAGTTTAAAAGTTCTCATAACTTCCTCCTTTATTTCTGCCTAGAGGCGCATCAGCAGATTGAATCCAAAGAAATGGGCATAGTTGGGCTCATAGTGGCCGCGTACCCGCCCGGCAAAGTCGCTGCGGTACTGACAGACCTGGGCGGCGCCCGCATCGATGAACTGATAGGCGAAGCCCAGCGAGAAGTGATCATCCATGTCCCACATCACGCCGGTGGCGTAGCGCAGCTGGCGGTCGACCGGCATATCCAGGGCCCGGTCCGAGCTGTGCTGAGGCGCCGAATCATAGCTGAAGCCAAGGCTGAAGAGCAGATCTTCGCGGGCCTGGATCTGACCGCCCAGAGCAATGTGCCAGGTGTCGCGGTAGTTTCTGTCCAGGGTCAGCAGCATGGACTGATCCGACCAGACCACCATGTCTGGGCGGCTGAACTCGCTCCAATCCTGCCAGCCGAGGTTGAAGAGGATCGCAAAACTATCGGTAACCTTGTCATAGGAGCTGAACATGATCGACTGGGGCAGCTTCATGTCGAAGGAGGCCGCCCGCTCGTTGAGGCCGGTATAGGCCAGCAGATCGCTCATGATGGGCCCCAGCCCGCTGTAGGAGATGTTGTCCTGAAACTTGAGGCGTACCTGGCTCTTGTAGGTCAGCCCGAGACGGGTATCCTGGTCAATCTCCCAGAGCAGGCCCAGGTTTCCGCCCAGCCCCATGTCGCGATCATCAAACTTCAGCCGGCCATCTTTCAAGGTGGGCTCGGGATTGTTGACCGCAGCAACGTGCAGGACGTCGGCCCCCAGATAGTCCAGACCACCGCCGACTGAGAAGTTCTCATTGATGCGCCAGGCAACATTGGGAGTGAAGCGGATGGTACTCAGCTCCGAGTCGGTCACATAGTAGCGCCCCACCCAGCTTGGGCCGTAATCCAGCTTCATGCGCAGATCATCCGCCGCCATGAAGCCGATGCTCCAGCTCTCATTGATGGCGTAGGCATAGGCCAGCGAACCGGCGCGCCCGCCGCCGCCAACATTGGAGCCGTAGGTGCCGGCCACATTGGTGCTGCTGTAGGGATAGAAGCGGCGCTTGGATATGCTGGGCTGCACACCCAACATCAGCTCATGCTCTTCGAGCCTGGTCATGGCAGCCGGGTTGTGACCGACGGTTGAGGCATCCTGCCCCAGGGCGGCGCGGCCGGCCGCGGCACTGCTTAGATCCGGCGTACCCTGCTCATAGAGCCAGAAACCCCAGGCCGGTGAGCCGAGGGCCAATAGAATCAATGTAATCAGTAAACTGCGTTTCATAATTCTCCTCCAAATAATAGACTCCTATAAACGAGGCAGGATTTTGCTTCAGGATGAATCAAAACATGTTGCAGATAGATGGTGAATATACCAACGACACTGAAATGTAAATCGCAAGGGATCGGTTTTAAAGAAAAAGGTGCCTACTACACGAGAGTCGGCTGCCAGTTCGCCTGATTTGAGATTCGGATAGTTATCGATTTCGACGAAGACTATGGTGTAGCAATCGGACAGATTCTAAAACTTTGCATACAGCCATTCCTGAAATTTGAATGGCTGCATGCAAACAAAATTAATCCTACTAATCCCGGTTAACAACCAATACGTTAGACAGTGGTTCTGAGTCAGCGCTCTTAGCTAACCAGATACGTATTTCACCAGAGTATTTATCATATACTGGATCTAGAATTAACTTATCATAGCAACTGCCTACCCAAATCAGATCATCAACACCTTCAGCTTTGGCAAAAGCATAAACCTCATATTCAGGTGCACTTGTTCGATAGACATTATGCATTTCGTCCAAAACAAGACTATAAAGATAATCTTTAGTACCAACAGAATATGTCAATATATTCGACACCCTCGTACTCTCTCCACCTATACTCCCTTCAAGCCAAACCCTATAAGTAGAACCAGACGATCCTTTATATTGGTAACTCAATTCATCATCCGCAGAGCGAGATTCAACGACAACACCATCTTGCTCTACAACCCACTCCAATTCGACACCCAAATCACCTGACCTAATGACAGTATAGTTTTCACCAATAGACAGTTCATAAAGATACTGCGGTTCAATTTCACCAACAACGAACTTGTGCGTATTAGAAACTACCTTATTCAATATCGGCATTTGCATTTGTAGCATGGTTACTTCGTAACGCCCAGGCGCAGTGAAATCATATTGGACAGACGCATTCGGCGGAGATGCTATCAATTTACCAACGTTATTATGCTCTACATAAAAACTCGCCTGGTTCCAAAAACCCAATGATCCTGATGGAAACCTGGAAATGCTATTACCATCTATAGTGATCTGATATTCATCTGGCTGAGGCTTAAAAACGGCTTTAACAGTGCCTGAAACAAAGATATCCAGAATGCATGTCGGATCGGTACCTTCATAAGCACCCTCCCAATGCGAGAACAACCAGCCAGGAGCAGGAATGGCTGTGATTTTGTAATCTTTTAAGCCCACATAACCATCAGATTCAAGATTTCCATTAGAGTCTGACACAATAGAACCACTGCTATCAGAAATCTGCCCCTGTCCATCAATCTCACATATTATTGGATTTTCCCGATCCAAAACATCTAATTGAATCTCCTGACGGTCCTCATAGAGAACAACTTCAAAAACGGTTCTCTTTACTCCAAACGGTAGCATTGAAGGAACACCAACATCAGCAATCAATTTATACACACCGACAGGAACATGACGCAGCACAAATGATCCCCAATCATCAACTTCTACATTAAATTGAGAGGTTTCACCAATGCACTTAATACGACCTTTCACTGCTGTTGGCAGAGTATCATGAAGAATTATCGAACCAAAAACCAATATACCCTGATCAGCCTCTGTACCTACAAAATCAACATCCTCGATATCATCCAGCATGACTTCTATATCAATAGATGGATGATCAAACCTCCACCTCTCAATCCGTGGCATAACTTGATAGTTACCGGGGGCAACAGAATCAAAAACATATCTGCCGCTCTGATCTGTATAGGCTATAAGAGTCTCTCCTCCACCTCGTAGTTCAACCTTAAGTGAAGTCATCGCATTACCCACATCATCAACAATGACACCCGAAACATCTGGACTTTCATCAATGGCAACAAAATCAATCGTGACACCATCATAAACGAATTCACATTTCTTAGACGGATCAAATGTGTATCCATCCTTCTTGACTGCGATGACATATTCACAAACAGGTAAGTCATCGACAATGTAGAAGCCATTACTATCACTAGAGGTAATAACCGTCTCGTTCGTCGCCTCATTAGTAATCTTTATTTCAACATCAGCCAAGCCACTACCATCAGAATCAGTAACAGTACCTTGAGCTACACCGGTTGAGGTAGCCCAGACTGCCAGGAAGTCTGCCGACCAAAAGTTCTGATCATTAAGTTCAATCTGGCGCTGCTCTGGTTCAAAGTTATGCCAGCCATCATCAGGCTTAACAGTGTAGTTACCGTTCTCAACATTCTCAAAACTGTAGTTACCATTCTCATCAGTGGTAGTGGTGTAGGTGACATCCCCCTGAAGCTCGACCTGCACACCATATATGTTGTGATCATACACAAAGTTACGAATATTGCCGCTGATCTGCGGCAAGGATTCGACCTCAAAATCAAGGGACCCAACCACACTGTTATTCACATAGACTTTGCGATTCACCGGTTCTACAGTTACACCGGCCAACTTAGGTTCAATGGTATACTCACCATCAGTGGAGAACTTAAACTCATAGAATCCATCAGCATCAGTTGAGGTAACCATCTGCTGCGGGCCATTCAGGGCTACGGTGACTCCGCCTACAGGCTGCTCGCTAGCAGTCAGGATCTGACCTTCAATAATGTTGGGTTCCATGGTGGCGATCAGATCAAAGCGCACCGGCGAAGCACCAACCTTTACCTTGGTCATGACAGGTTCAAAGCAGTAAGTATCATTAATCGGCTTGATGCTGTACATACCCTCTGGCAGACCATTGATCTCATATGATCCATCACTGCCACTTACAGCACTCTTGGTTGCGCCCTGACCGTCGTCCAACAGCATATCAATACCGGCAACCGGCTGTCCGCTTGGGTCTTTTATTGAACCGTAGACGACGCCGACTGCATCAGCGATGGGTTCGGCTCTGAAGATGATGCCTTCTGAATTCCTTTCATGGACAAAGATATCTATCTGGTCAGGAGTGATCTCATAACCGATAGCTCGCGCTTTAACGCTATGAGGTGCGTTACGAACATCATCAAAAACAAAATCACCATTCTGATCGGTCTTTACTGTTTTGTTGGTGCTTCCATTTAGATTAACGGTTACGTTTTCAAGGCCATTTGTTGTATTGCCTAGCCAAACCATTCCACTGACTTCATATAACGGCAGCAGAGCAAAACTCTCCTCTTCATCTAAGTCGCCTACATATACCTCAAATGGACCTGGCAAATCATAACCGTCGGCATGAATAACAAGCTCATACATCCTATTACGTGCAACATCCTTAAAAACATATAAGCCTGATGCTTCAGTAATTGTCCGATACACATGATCTTCATGACGCAATTCCATTTCTTTGCCAGCAAGAGGCGAACCTCGATGAGCGTCGGTCACATAGCCATGCACATCCGGCAAGGGACTCAACGGAAGATCAAACTGTTTATCAGAACCAAAAACCCTAACCTTATACGGCAGTGCAGGAACATCATACCCTAACGCTGCAACTATCAAGTCATACTCTTGCTGACGGCGCACATTTTCAAACATATAGCGGCCGGCATCGTCGGTCACGGTTCGGTACACCTGGTCTCCACGGAGTTCCAGCTCAATGCCTGAGAGTGGAACATCATTAAGTGTATCTGTCACAAAACCATGAACATCTGGTAACTGATGCAACCGAACATTAAACTCCTCATCATAATCGGAGACCTTGACTTTATACGGTAACTCAGGAACTTCATAGCCAGGAGCCGTAACCAGCAGGTCATACTCTTGCTGACCGCGTACATCTTTGAACACGTAGCGACCGGCATCATCCGTCACAGTTCGATATACCTGATCTCCACGAAGCTCTAACTCCACCCCCACCATAGGAACGTTAGTTGAAATATTTGTATCTTTTACAGTTCCATACACATCGGGAATCGGCCAAAGCGCTAGATTTTTCTTAATATCATCATTAAATACACCAATCTTATAAATAGTCCTTATTTCATAACCATCTGCATAACATAACAATGTATACACTTGATCACGCGGGACATTGTTAAAAACATAGTGCCCAGACTCATCACTAACAGTACGATAAACCTGTTCCCCGCGAAGCTCTACAGTTACTCCTGGCAGCTGTTTCCACCCATCTGGTATACTTTCATATACATTGCCATATACAGATACTACTGGCCAAAGAGAGTGGCTAGACTCTACATCATCATCTCCAACAGAAATTAGAATTGGTTCTTGCGGCAACTCATATCCATCCAACAAAATAACCAATTCATACTCTTTACCACGCTGTACATTTTCAAACTTATATTTACCATTCATATATGTTCTAGCACTATATACTTGATCCCCTCGGAGCTCTAAATCTACCCCCTTAAGCGGCTGATTATCTCTTGCATTAAGTATAGTGCCATATACGTCCGGCTTGGGAAGCATATCAAAATGCTGTTCAATATTATCTTGGTATACAGTTACTAACCCATCCTCAGCAGGAAATGCTTTATCGAGGAAATATGTACTATGCGTGGCTACAATAGAATAAATTCCGGGTTCAACATCAGAAAACAAGTATGAACCTAGATTGTTGGTTCTTTTAACCTTAATCGTCTGACCATCTTTTATTAACTCTAGTCTGCAATATGATATAGGATCATGGTTATCAGACTGCCGCACATAGCCTCTAATATTAGGCAACTGCCATACCTCAAAATCAAGTTTAACATCGTTCTGGAATACAGCGACAACACCATCACGAAACTGTTGAGGCTCAACCCCAAACCCAAACCCAGATTGAACCAGACTAACTGTATATGTACCGCTTTCAAGATGATCGAATCTGTATCGGCCATCAGCACCTGTCTCAGCTTCCCGCTCAACATCACCGCGTAATTTTACGGTGATACCAGAACTAGGCTTATTCAGCTTTATATCCCAAACAACGCCATCAATAGCCGGCAGTGCTCGAGCATTAAATTGTAATCCACTAACATCCTGCATCCCAACCGTAATCGTCTGAGTCGGCGGCGTAACAGTGTACCCAGCCAGAGTCACACTAACAGTGTACTGCCCCTGACGGACCTCATTAAAGGTAAACTGACCATTACCGGTGGTGGTGATCTTTGATTCAGGTCCACTGAGTTCAACAACAGCCCCATCAAGAGGCTGGCCGTTCTCATCAACCACGCTGCCGCTAACGGTACGCGGCGCCATGGTGCTCACGAAGTCGGCCGTCACATCATCCTGCGCAACCGTGATGTCGGCAATGGAAGGCTCAAAGAGGTAGCCCGGGCAGTAGGGCGTAACCGTGTAGTCGCCTGCCGCCACATATTTAAAGAGATAGCTGCCATCAGCCTCGGTGGTTACATTGCGAATGGTCTCGCCGCGCAGCTCAACTGTGATGCCGGCGCCGCTGACACCAGCAATCACGCCGCTGACACTGGGCATGGGCCTGATTGAAAAAATAAGCCCGGTGATATCAATCTTATCTACGCTGACTTCCAGGGAGAGAGGTTCAACTATATGATTATCGATAACCGATCTGAGAGTGTAGTCACCCTGAACGACCTCATTAAATACAAAATTGCCAGCTGCTGTAACCGCGCTGTAGGTTGCGTCGCCACTCAGCTCAACGGTGACGCCGTCAAGGCCGGCCCCGTCCGGACCGGCAATAAAGCCGCTGACCGTGCGCGGCAGAAGCATGGCTGTAAAGTCAACACTGCCGGCATCCTTCATACTAATGGATAGGTCACGACTGTCGGGATCAAATTCGTAGCCGTCCAAAGATGGAGTAACGGTGTAGCTGCCGCGGTCAACATCCTCAAAGGTGTAGTTGCCATCAACATCGGTAGTAACCGTAAGGCTGGCATCGCCGCTCAGCTCAACCGCAACACCTTCAAGTCCATTGCCCTCGCTGTCAGTAACCACGCCAGAAATATTACAACCGGTCAGCATGGCGAGCGCCATCATCAAAACAAGTAAACGTTTCATCCCCGTATTCTCCCTAATCATTGTTGCAGTCTGATGAACCACTGAAAAGCTAATTAGTGGTAACTTATGAGCAAATAGAAATAACAGTTTTTATTAACTACATCAATTATCCGAAAGGTTACCTTGCGGGAGATAAATTCTTGAACAGAATTCAGGCCAGTAACGGCCAACATCCCGGGAAGATGTAAAAAATTGTAGATCATCTGCCCAATTATGAGTCCTGGGACGGCCTATCACTGACTATAATCAACAGATGATAGATCCGACCTTAATCGTCCAGACCGTGCCGCTGCATCATATCAACGATCAGGCCGGGCCAGGTAAAGTTTTTGGCGCCGCCGCCCTCGCCCGTATGAGGGTTATAGAACTCACGAAAACCGTTCATCTCAATCAGGCGGGCGGATCGGTTCGTGATCACGCGGGCCAGGTCCTGACGGCCATATCGTGCGGCGGCCTCGGCAGCCATCCAGTTCATGTTCATCCAGATACAGGGGCCGCGCCAGAGCATCTGGTTCCTGAACTTGTGCAGATCCTCCTCGACGAATGAGTTGAAGGAGATGCCCCAGGGTGTGGCGAAGTGCTCCTCTGAATCAATATACTCATCAATCACTCGCTCGGCCTTATCCCGGCTGACCAATCCGGTGACCAGCGGGGCCACACCGTTGAGGCAGGTGCGGTAGCTCCGCCTGGTAAAGTTCCAACAGTGGTCTCGCCAGCGCGGATAGAAGAAGCCGCGCTGCTCATCCCAGAGATGCTCCTCGCAGCCATCGTTAATGCGCCGGGCAGCAGCACTGCAGCTATCGGCCCTGGCCTGCTCACCGGCAGCCTGCCACAGCTCAGCCAGAGCCAGAGCGCCAGCCGCGGTCAAACCATTGAAACCCACATCCTCAAAGACAAACTCTCTGCGCCTGGCAACCGCATCCGGATTCCAGTCATGCTCGCCCAGCTTCTGCATGATGGCGCGATAGTAGTGCTCATACTTAAGCTGCCAGCCAAACTTGGCAACATTGACACCGGCCACCTCATCAAAGTATGGCGCCATGTCGCAGCCGCTCTCCCAGGGATGGATGATTGATACCAGGCCATCACCGAAGAGGTCACGCCTGATGGTGAGGTAATCCAGGCAGCGCTGCATCTTGGGCAGCAGATCAAGAATGCGTTGATCCTTGGTCTGCCTATAGAGCATGCATGCCCCGATCAGATAGCTGGGCGGATCTATCATGCGCGAACGCCCCCGGTCGTCGAACTGGGAGCGCACCAGCCAGATGTAGAAGCGCCTGAAGAGGCTTTCGCTGCCGCCCAGCTCCTCAAGCCTGGCCTCATGGGGCACCCTGCCATCCTCAAACTGGAAGCTGAAGAGCGCCTCAAGCTCGCGGATTCCGACCTCGGGATCAAAGGCCGCGGCCGCAATCATGCACCAGCCCGAATCCCAGCCATAAATCGACTCATAACTGCCCAGGGCCGGCTGATGAAACTGCAGGCCATCCAGATCAACCCGGTTGCGCTCGTAAACCTCACGGGCCTGACATGTAAGCCTTTCCTGTAGACTGCTGCTCATATGAGCCCTCCAAGAACTACGAAGTATAACTTAAACACATAAAAAGGGCGATTAATGAAGTAACGAATCTAGTTATAGAGATCATTCAATCTGATGCGGGTAATCCACTCGTCAGCCAGACGGTCCGATGCAATTCCGCCGGAGGCGGTGTGTCCCAACAGCAGAAAATCTTCTCCCTCATAGCTGACAAACTCCAGGGCGGAGTAGCAGAACCAGAGGGTTTTATCTTCATGAATTGTTTGAATATTTTCCCAGGTCAAACCGTTATCCTTCGAGATGGCCACATTGTAAGGCGAACGCACCAGGAAGGTCCATTCGATCCAGGGCTGCCAATTGTAGTTCCAGACCATGACCAGATCCTGCGTGCCGGGAATACGCTCAATGGAGGCCGGCGACAGGGGTGAGCGGATATTGCTCGGCACCGCCGCACTCCAGCTCTCGCCCCGGTCATCAGAGTAGGAGAGGTACTGGTAGGTGGTGTTGGTGCGCATGAACATCATCAGCCGGCCGTCATAGAGCTCCACAATACCGGGCTCCTGCAGAGAGACATCATAAAGCTTGACCACCTGTCCCAGCTTGAAGCTACGGGCATTGTCATCAGAGTACCAGCAGGAACCACCGCCGCCGTAAGCAGCCGGCATGATGATGCGGCCGTCCTGCAGCTGGATTACGCGGTCATTATTGGGAAATGCAGTCCTGACGCCCGGCGTGCAGATGGTGGGCTCGGACCAGGTCAGACCATCATCCTGCGAGATACGCACGACCGGATAGATCAGCTGGCCGTTCTGATCTTCACCATCCAGACGGTTATCGATCAGGTAGAACATGGCCACTTCGCCGTTCTGCAGACTGAGCAGCGAAATGTGCTTCTCATTGATCCCGGCAGCCACCCTATCAGGAAAAACTACTTCATCATTTGATGACCAGGTCTGCCCGCCATCAGTCGAGTAGCGCGCAGCAATGTAGGAGAAGGCGTCATCAGCCGAGGTTTTAACAAAGTTAGAGTAATAATAGACAATGGTGCCGTCACTACGCACATGAAAATCACCCTCGCTGCGGCGGGCATGATCCTTCGCGGCTGTCATTTTCAGAAGAGTCTCATGCTCCACCAGCGGCAGACCCTTTGGAAAACAGCCCGTCAAAACAAGAACCAGCAAAATTGCCAAACAGCCCAATCTCTTCATAGTTGCTCCTCCATTAACCCAGCCATATTGCCAAATACCAGGTTTATTAACAAAGTTTATATATTTTATAACCAGCAACCTAACTGCCTGTCAATGCGCACAGACACTAGATATAACAACTGTTAAGCAAGCATTTGTATACATTTCCATTTCAATGCATACTTTCATGATAATGAAAATGCACACTCCAGATTCATTTCCAGATGATCATTCTCTGTCATACGACTAACATTGCGCTTGAATAAGATTTTCAAGAACGCTATTCTGCCCTCTCTGGAGCAGATTATGAACTACAGTGAACTTTTCGACCGCAACATGGGCATCCTCAGCGATGAGGAGCAGAAGAGACTCAAAGAGTCGCACATCCTGATCGTAGGCTGCGGCGGCATCGGTGGCACCGTCGCCCTGGCCCTGGCCCGCACCGGCATTGAAACCTTCAGCCTGGTGGAGTTTGACGACTACACGCCCACCAACAGCAACCGTCAAATCGCCTGTTTCCAGAGCACCATGGGCCGCAACAAGGCAGACGTGATCAAAGAGCAGATCCTAGACATCAACCCAAATGCCAGAGTCAGCGTGCATGACCGGCGTCTGGAGCATGCCGAGCTGGACCCGCTGGTCAGGCAGGCCGACATCGTCTTTCCGGCCGCCGATGACTTTGCCTTCAGCATCATCCTTTTCACTCTCTGCCAGAAGCACGGCAAGCCGGGCCTGCTGGTACTGCCGGCCGGTTCCTGGGCCGCGGTCTCAATTATCAGACCCCAAAGCCCCTACATCGGCCTGATCGGCGGTGCGCCCCGAATCGACAACTACACAGGGCTGCACGACCTGCTCAACAGCCGCCAGAATCGCATGGGGCTGCGCTTCTACCACAGCGGCGGCCACTGGCATATCGACTACTTCAGCCGCTACGTGGAGGGCGAAGTTGCCCCGGCCCAGCTCTGCCCCATGGTCTGGAGCTCCTCATCCATCGGCGCCATGGAGATTGTCAAGGAGCTCACCGGCCGCTGGCAGTCGACCGTCTTTCCGCGCTACTGGGACATTCAGGCCGAGAAGATCAAAATTGACCACGCCTTTGGCATCAACCATCTGACACCCGTCAGAATCGGCAACAGAATCATGTACCGGTTGCAGACCGGCATCTTCAAAAAACCGGCCGCCTGGTTAATTGAAGCCTGGTGGGCCCTCTACCGGCGGGGGTAGCATCTGCCTGCTCCCCGGCTTATATCTTAAGCCAAGGAGTAACTATGACAAACCCGCTCATCGAGGAACCCATCGACAAACTGCTGGCAAAGATCGCGATCCCCTCCAGCGTGGGTTTCTTCTTCCACACCATGTTCAATGTGGTCGACACCTACTTTGCCGGCCTGATCAGCACCGAGGCCCTGGCCGCCCTGTCGCTATCCTTCCCGGTCTTCTTTATCATCATCGCTCTGGGCAGCGGTATCGCCAGCGGCACCACGGCCCTGATCGGTAACGCCCTGGGGGCCGGCAATAAACTGCAGGCCAGAACTTACGCCATCCAGGGACTCTCTTTCGGTGTATTCGTCAGCCTCCTGATTACAATCTTCGGCATCCAGGGCGCGCCCCACATGTTTATGACCCTGGGCGCCGAGGGGCACTATCTGCTGACCTGCCTGGAGTACATGCAGCCAATCTTTACCTTCTCAATCTTTTTCATGCTGACCTTCATGTTCAACGCCATCCTGAACGCCCTGGGCGACACGCGCTCCATGCGCAACTTCCTGGTTGCCGGCTTCCTGATGAACATCATTCTGGACCCCTGGTTCATCTACGGCGGTTTCGGCCTGCCGGCCATGGGTGTGCGCGGCGTGGCCATTGCCACCGTCATCATTGAGGGTTGCGGCGCAGCCTACCTGGCGCACCGGGTCAGCCGGACCGAGCTGATCTGTGAACGCTGCCGCGAAGAGCTGATCCCGCGTCTGAAACCCTTCAGAGATATTGCCGCCCAGGGATTCCCCTCGGCCCTCAACATGATGACCGTGGGCCTGGGCATCTTCATCATTACCTATTTTGCCAGCCGCTTCGGCCAGGCCCCGGTGGCGGCCTACGGCGTCTGCACCCGCATAGAGCAGATTGCCCTGCTGCCGACCATCGGCCTCAATACCGCAACCGTCTCGATTGTTGCCCAAAACCGCGGCGCCGGCCTGTTTAAACGTATCCGGGCTACTATCCGCAATGCCCAGTTATACGGTTGCAGCGCCATGCTGCTCGGCACAATTGCTGTTTTCAGCCTCGCCGGCAGCCTGGTTGCCATATTCACCGATGACCCGGCGGTAATCGAGATCGGCCGTTTCTACCTCAAGCTGATGGCCTTCCTGCTGCCGGCCTATGTGATTCTCTACGTTAACATCTCGGCCCTGCAGGGACTCAAACGACCAATCTACGGGCTGATTATCGGCCTGATAAGGCAACTGCTGCTGCCGGCGGTTCTCTTCCCGCTCGTCACAGTCCGGCTGGGCGTGGAGGGTATCTGGATCGCCATCTTTGCCATCAACTGGTCAGCCGCCCTCACAACACTGGTCGTGGCGCAGCAACTGGTCAGGAGGGATGCATGCCGTCAAGCCGATATATGCGATTAAAAACAGATCGACCGGCCTATGTAAATTTTATGCAAATTAATTACAATTTGCGCTTGTTAATTTTTTCACAAATAGGTATAAACCGAACAGTCGTTCGCTTAAAATGCAGTATTTAGGACACATAACGTCACATAGTGACAAAACAAGGGGCATTTAACATACATGGCACCGCAAAACTTAAATCCAACTCAGATACACCCCGCGGCCATATAAATACACCGGGCTGGGTAACCTGACCGGTTTTAAAGGAGATTAAAATGTCCGAGATTATCAACGTAAATAACATTGATGTCCACATTGAGGGCGGCGGATCAGAAACAATCGTCATGATCCATGGCTGGCCCGATACCTACCGCCTCTGGGACCCCCAGGTCGAACTGCTTAAAAGTAAATACCGCACCGTACGCTTCACCCTGCCCGGCTTTGACAAAAACAAGGCGCGCAAGGTCTACTACCTGCAGGATGAGATCGACGCCTTCGAAGCCATCATCGACACCGTCTCCCCTGACCAGCCCGTAACCCTGCTGCTGCACGACTGGGGCTGCTTCTTCGGCTACCAGTACTACATGCAGAACAAGCGGCGCGTTAAACGCATCATCGGCGTCGATGTCGGCGATGCCGGCTCCAAAGATATGAAGCTGCCCTTCAAGATGGTAGTCTTCACGGTCTACTATCAGCTTTTCCTGACCGTGGCCTGGCTGCTGGGCGGCAAGATCGGTGACAAAATGACCCGCTACATGGCCAACTTTGTGCACGCCCCCGGCGATCCGGAGCTGATCTGGTCCGGCATGACCTACGGTTACTACGTCAAGTGGAAACACATCCTGAGCCGAAAATCCCAGGGCAATGTGGACTTCTTCCCCGAGTGCCCCATGCTCTTCTACTACGGCAAGAACAAACCGACCATGTTCCACTCCGAAGTCTTTGAGAAGCGCCTGGCCCAAACTGAGGACTGCGAAGTGCACGGCCTGGATACCCGCCACTGGGTGATGACCGATGAACCCGATAAATTCAATGCCATCCTGCTGGATTGGCTGAATAAAACAAACAACTGAGAGGAGTTATAATGAAGAGACAAGCACAAGTTTTATTACTGCTGCTGACCATGCTGATGAGCACCGGCAGCCTGTTCGCAGCCGAGCTGCCCGACCTGGGCGACTATCAGGTCATCCTGGAGGGCGATGTCGGCCAGGGCGGCAACTTCATCCGTCTGGAGTTTGCCACCGACGGCACCGTTGAGGTTCAGCGCCAGTTCAACGGCCAGAACTTCACCGAAGTCAAAAATTGGACCCTGGACGGCGACCAGCTCACCATCGTGGGCGCCGAGGGCGACCAGATCAACGAGTTTGAAGGCGCCAGCATGCGCATCGTCGATGAGAAGACCATCAAAGTTATAAACTCGCGCGAAGAGTTCGACCTGCTCTACTGGAACCGCATCGTTTCCCACATTCACATCTGGGGCACCATCTTAGTGCTGATCCTGCTCAACGAACTCTTCCGCCGCCAGAAGTGGTCCGGCATCGTCTTCTTCTTCGTGCTGCCGATTCTGCTGATTCCGGTCTGGACCAGCTACGGCATCACCTACTGGTTCAAGTGGGCCAAGCTCTACTCGGTGGTCTTTGCCTCGTGCTGGTTCCTTTTGATGCGTTTCACCAAACTTGACCAGTACAAGTTTGCCAAGATGATCTGCGCCCTCTTCCTGGCGGTCAACATTGCCGAGGCCGTGGGACAGGATTTTGACATGGGCTACATCTGGAACATCCTGAACGGCATCGCCGGCGTCCTCTCCATCATCACCTGTTTCTGGGGTTGGAAAGAGATCCACGCCGATGACAGTCCGGAGAAGGATATGGTCTGGCCCGGTATGACCGTACTCTGGATCATCGCCTACGATGTCTGGAACTACACCTATGTCTACCTCAACTTCCCGGGTTCCGCCACCACCCAGCTGATGGTTCTGCTCGCATGCACCATCCCGGCCCTCTTCATCAAGAAGGGCACCTGGCTGCAGGCCCGCGGCTTCACTCTGGCGGCCTGGTTCATGTACTACTTCACCTTTGAAGATTTCTACGCCGCTCACATGGTGGTCTGGCCGCGCAACGATTTCACCATGCTATCCCTGTCCGTGCTCAGTATCGTGCTCAACATCGCCTGTGCCGTCGTCATGGGCAAAGCCATTCTGGATAAGCGCAAATCAGCAACTGCTTGAAACAGATGAGGGGGAACTTAAAAGTTCCCCCTCATATATCCTTCAGAAACTGCCAGATATAGGTCTCAATACGTCCCGGGTCCTCCATAGGCATCAGGTGCCCAAGACCATCCAATGACTCATAGTGCCCGGCCGGCAAGAGTTCGGCGGCGGCCTTAAGGTCGATGAAAACCCGATTCTCGCTGAGCTCGCCCTCCAGCAGCCAGACCGGGCAGCCGATCTTGGGCAACAGCGGCCAGGGATCATAGTGGCGCGAGCCCATGAAGAGGGAGGCCTCCTGCTCGGGTTCGCACTTCAGCACCAGACGTCCGTCAGCATTCAATTGCATGCCGTGCTCAATGTAGAGTTCAAGCATCTCGCCATCCCAATCGGCAAATAATTTGCGGCTTCTGAGATAGTCACGCGCCTCATGATCGTCGGCCCAGCCGTTGCGCCGTCTAATGGCCCTGGCGGCCAGCGGATGCTGATCAACGGTCATTTCGATCCCATAGATCTCACGGGGCAGATAGATCGGTTCAATCAAAAGCATGCCGGCAACGTCCAGCCCCAGTTCCCCAACCGCAATGGTGGCGATGGCGCCGCCCATGGAGTGACCGACCAGCACCGGGCGCTCAATACCCAACTTTCCAAGCATCAAGACCAGATCGCCGGCCAGCTGATACCAGGCCAGACCGCCGGCGTGCGGATCTGACATGCGGTGAGAGCAGAAAGCCGGCGCAAGAATGTGGTGAGCGCCGGCAATTTCACGGGCGATAGGGTGCCAGAGCCAGGGCATGAAGCCGGTGGCATGCAGAAAAACCACGGTCGGATTGTCGCCGGCATAGTCCAGATAATCCATGCTGGCGCCGTCAACTTTGATTGACTTAAGTTCTGGATTCATCACAACCTCCAAAGAAACAATAAATTACAAAACAAGCATAACAAGCCTACTTCTTGATTGTCTGCCTCCCGGTCTCGGCCATATTAATGGCATGCCCATCAAGGCCCAGCTCCTTGATCTGGCTAATGCAGGCTTCGCGGTCGGAGCGGAAGATGAAGCCGAAGAACTTGGACATGAAGTTATTGAAATCCTTGCACAGCATGGGATCGGCAAAATCGTTACAGTCGGCACAGCTGGCATATTCATGTTCAATGCAGCAGCTGCGCGCCTTGCACCAGGAGGCCTTCTCATTGAGCCGGCAGCCGGGGCACTTCTCCTTGAGGTACATCTTGCAGGCGCCGCAGTAGAGGCCGCAGTAGGCTACCAGGTTTTTATCCGTTACATTTTTTCCCATAAAAGCCTCATTAATCAAAAAATCTCAGTAATTTGTACACGAGACAGAACTGCTAATAAGTTTTCAATATCCTCAGGATTATAGCCACCTATTGTTATCGTAAGTACATTTCTATCGAATAGACAAACCATAATTTTCTGATTTATAACTACATCATTAAATTTAAGATCATATGGCATAACATCAAAAACACGACCATTAATCTCCTGCTGATATCTTTCACCAAATTTCAAATCAAATTCTGACTTTTCCAATAACAATTCAGTCTGTTGCAGAATATCATTTCCCGATTTAATACCGTCCAACCCTTTGACACTCGAAATACTATAAACTATACATGGATTAGGTTTCCCATGTGTTCCGTAAGGATATTTCGAAACAATTATTTTTACATTATCATAGATACGTTTATCTTCAACGATAGCGCGCAAGTTTTCATCTTTGCC